>NZ_JAJPWT010000004.1:0-564268 GCF_046548975.1 Amycolatopsis sp. lyj-346 | reverse complement strand
CCAGCCCGGTTGATCGGGGCAAGCCGGGCTCGAAGATCCACGCGATGAGCGAGCGTGGTGGCCTGCCGTTGGCGGTGGTCGTCTCCGCGGCCAACCGCAACGACCACCTGACGTTCGAGGCGGTGGTCGATGCGGTCGCGCCGGTCGCCGGGCCGGTCGGACGGCCGCGGCGCCGGCCCCGCAAGCTGCACGCGGACAAGGGCTACGACTACCCGGCGTGCTGGAAGGTGCTGCGTACGCGGGGCATCGTTGCCCGGATCGCCCGTCGGGGTATCGAGTCGGCCAAGCGGCTGGGACGTTATCGGTACGTCATCGAGCGGACCTTGGAGTGGGTTTCCCGGTTCCGTCGGCTGGCACGTCGCTACGAGCGTAAGGCTGCCCACTTCCTGGGCTTCACCCAGCTGGCCTGCGCAATGATCTGCTACCGCCGGGCGATCAAGCTGGATCTTCTAGCCCACAACAACCCCAAATGAGATGTGGTCTAAGCCGCTCGGCGGGCGGCGCGCTCGGCGGCGAGGCTCGCCCGGCAGGCCGCGGTCAGCCGGGTGGTGGCGGCGCTGCCGCCGTGCCCGCAGCGTGGGCAGGTCATCGCCACGGCCAGGGACAGCTCGTCGACCGCGACGGCCAGCTCCGTGCGGCAGCCGCGGCACCAGCGGTGCCGGGTGACCGGGCTGACGTGCGCCGGCGAGGCAACGCACTGGTGGATCCACCGGCCGTGCACGTGGCAGGTCAGCCGGTCGTCGGGCGCCAGCAGGCCCATGTTCTCGGCGTCGTCCTCGGTGGCGAGCAGGACCGGCAAGCTCCGGACCCGGTGGGGGGTGCTGGTCGTGGCGGTCATCGTGCTCTCCTTCCCGTTGCCCCTGCGTCGAACCGGTGGCCCCGGATTCGACATCCACCCCGCGGATGGCCGGATCCCGGCGGTTCCTGGCAATCCAGCCACTCCCCGGGGCCCGGGAAGATCGCTAGCGTCGGGCGCGTGTCGAAAATCCTGCTCTCGATCCACGTCCTGGCGGCGATCCTCGCCGTGGGCCCGGTCGCCGTCGCGGCCAGCATGTTCCCCGCCGCGGTCCGCCGGGGCGACGTCAAGGCGGCCACCCTGCTGCACCGGATCTGCCGCGTGTACGCCTACGCGGCCATCGCGGTTCCGGTGTTCGGCTTCGGCGTCGCCGGCACGATGCACGTCATGGGCGACCCGTGGCTGCTCGTGTCGATCGGCCTGACGGCGGCCGCGGCCGCGGTGCTCGCGCTGCTGATCCTGCCGCGCCAGCGGCGGCTGCTGGCCGAGGAGTCCACATCGGACACCCTCGGCCGGCTGGCCATGCTGACCGGGGTGTTCAACCTGCTGTGGGCGGTGGTGACGGTCCTGATGATCGTCCGGCCGGGGTCGTCGACCGGTGCCTAAACGGCGACCGCGAGCGGCACGCGCACCGCCACGAAGTCCGGCCGGCGCCGCAGGGCGAAGCCCAGGGAGAGGTAGAGGCGGATGGCGGAGGTGTTGCTTGCGGCCGCGTGCATCATCGGGATCTCGCCGCGCTCGCGGATGCCCGCCGCCACCGCGAGCACCAGCCGCGTCGCGAGGCCCTGGCCACGGTACGCCGGGTCCGTGCAGACCGCGCTGATCTCCGTGTAGCCCGGCGGGTGCAGCCGCTCGCCCGCCATCGCGACGAGCGCGCCGCCGCGCCGGATGCCGAGGTAGGTGCCGAGCTCGACGGTCCGCTTCCGGAACGGCCCCGGCCGCGTCCGCTCGACGAGGTCGAGCATCTCCGGCACGTCCGCGGGGCCGAGCCGCACGGCTTCCGGCTCGGGCGCGGCCGCGACCCCCTCGTCGACCAGCTGCACGCCGGAGATTTCGTCGAGCACCTCCCAGCCGGACGGCGGCCGTGCGGCGGTCGCGGCGAGCACGACGGTCGCCCCCGGCCCGGCGAGCTCGGCGACGTCGAGCCAGTCCTGCTCACCGGGGTCGTCGGGCAGGGCCAGGAAGGGTGCGACGTCCTCCGGGTAGCGCAGGACGCGCCCCTGCCGTTCCGCGAAACGGGCGTGCGGGCCGGCCAGCGACGCCCAGGTCGGGTTGTCCAGCGGAGAAGCCATGGCTCCAGCATGCGGACACCGGCCGCGTGGCCGCCGCCACTCCCACATCCTGGGTAGGGTGCGCTCGTGGGTTCTCAAGTCCCGGTGTGGATTCCGATCGTCGTCGCCCTCCTCGGCCTCGCCGGGGTGATCCTGACCCAGGTCCTTTCGGGACGGCGGGAGGCCAGGCGGATGGCCGAAGAGACCGCGCGCGAGGAGCGCCGGTGGCAGCGCGAACGCGAAGCCCGGACCCACGAGACCCGCGCCGAGGCCTACGCCCAGCTGATGGGTGCCCTCGAAGCGTTCGACGGGGTGCTGTTCCAGGCCCGCGCGATCCGCGAGTCGGACGGCAAGCTTGACGAACACCAGCTCGCCGAGCTGCGGGAGGTGCGCAGCGAGGCCCAGCACGCGCTCGGGCCCGTCGTGCTGCACGCGCCGGAGGCGGTCCGGCAGCTGGTCAGCGGCGCCACGCTGCCCCGGATGCGGCTCGCCGCGATGCTGCTGGACCCGAAGGACGACGACCGCACCAAGCTGCGGCCCGCCTGGGACGCCGGCCAGCGCGGCTACCGCCTCATGCGCGCCCGGATGCGGGCCGACCTCGGGTTCGACGCGGAGCCGGTGGACGAGCTGCCCGACGCTCAGCCGACCGTGGTCAGTTCCTCGTCCGAGAGCACCTCGGACCCGGCCGACACGACCAGCCGGCCGCCGTCGACCTGATAGCGGTACTCGCCGTTCACCGCGACGAAGCCGTCGCCTACGGCCTGGGCCGGCAGCATGATGTGGGTTTCGCCGGAAGCCGCCTGCCCACGGGCCTGGCCGTCGTAGAAGATCCGGCCGTCGGGAATCCGGCAGATGGTGACGAGCGACTTCGCGGTCTGCGCCACGAGCAGCGCCGTCCCCGTGCCGCCGGGCAGGTAGCGCGCCGCGTCCGCCGGGCACGGCTTGTCCGTCGAGGTGGTCGTGGGCGGCGTGACGGGCGGGGTGACGCCGTTCGCGGTGGTGACCACGGTCTTGGTGGTCGGCAGCGCGGGCGTGGTGTACTCCGGGAACGGCCCCGGCGAGGACGGCGAAGGCCGCGGCTGCCCGGCGAACAGCAGGACCCCGCCCACCGCGACACCGGCCACCACCATCAGGGTCAGCAGCACCCACAGCGCCCGCGCGCGAGCCCGGCCCGGCGCCACGCCCGCGCAGGTGCCGCAGCGCCGGGCAGCGGGGTCGTTGACCGCGCCGCACTGTGCACACGTCCAGGGAAAACCCGCCATCGGGCCTCCTTCAGCCCGGCGCCACGCCACGCCGGTGCCCCCATCGTCACCGACGGGGGCATCGGCTGCAACGGCTCGCGGCTAGCCCTGCACGACGTTGACCATCCAGGGAATGCCGAACTTGTCGACGCAGGCACCGAATTCGTCGCCCCACATCTGCTTTTCGAACGGAACCGTCACGGTTCCGCCGTCGCTCAGCTTGTCCCAGTAGCCGCGCAGGTCGTCGGCGTCGTCTCCGCTGAGGCTCACCGAAATGTTCGTGCCCGGGTTGTGCTCCATCCCGGGCGGGGTGTCCGACGCCATCAGCGTGAAGCCGTTTTCGGCCTCCAGCTGCGCGTGCATGACCTTGTCCGCATCCGCTCCTTCGGGTGAACCGAATTCCCCGAACGTGTTCAGGGTGAGCGTGCCGCCGAAGACACCCTTGTAGAACTCCATGGCCTGCCGCGCGTCGTCGCGGAAGCTCAGGTACGGGTTGAGACGAGAAGCCACGGCCATCTCCTTCGATCGGACGAGAGCAGCATCCTCGCAGAATGCCCGGACCGCGCCAATCAGCGGATTTTCAGAGCTGCGCTCAGAGCACGAACCGCCGTTGCACGGCGGGTTCCAGCGGCAGCGCTCCGTGCAACGCCGCCCGGGCGCGCAGCTCCAGTGCCCGGTCCAGTGGCCGGGCCCCCGGCGCCGCGGCGTGGAACGTGCCGCGGTCGAACAGGTACACCAGGGCCAGCTTCCCCTCGCGGCGCCCGGCCGGCTCGGCGAACTCGACGGTCGCGAACCGCAGGGAGCCGCCGTACCCCGCCCTGGCCAGCCGGTCCGCGACGTCCACCAGGTCGCCGGTCAGCACGCGCAGGTCGCGGTTGCGCCGCCAGCACCGGACCGTCGAACGGCCCTGGAGGTCCTGCGTCACCAGCGGGTGCACCGGCAGCCGCGCCGACGTCGCGGCGATCAGCTCCGCCTCGGTACGGGCCAGCGCGTCCCCGTCCACCTTGAAGTCGACCGTGCCGCCGCCGGTGGGCGTCAAGCCGAGTGCGGCGCGCATCCGCGGGGCGGCCGCGGCGAGGGTGTAGAGGGACTGCAGGTGCGGGCGGGAGGTCCAGCACCGGACGAGCTTGCTGTCCAGCAGGGTCACGACGAACGTTCCTATCCTCATTTCGGAGGCCGCCGGACCGGGCGCACTGGCAGTGTCCACTGTGGACGTCAGGCGCGGGGACGCGGGGCCGGAAGGGACAGCATGCGCCCGCGCTGCCCATTCCGGATCGCCATTCCCGCCCCGGCGCGGCGAACGGCACGGGCCCGCCGCCGAACGGTCACTCCGGGTAGGTTCCGCCGATCAGCGGTATCCCTCTCGCCTCACGCGGCGGCGATCACGACCTTGCCGAAGTTCTCCCGGCCCTCGAAGCGCCGGAACGCCGCGCCGGCGTCCTCGAAGGAGTGAACGCGGTCGACGACCGGCTCGATCGGCCACACGTCGAGCCACCGGAGCAGGTCCTCGGGGTCCTCGCGGCTGCCGACCCGGATCTTCCGCACCGTCGCGCCGCTGCGGAACAGGGTCCATGAAGTCGATCGGCGGCCCGCTCCGGCCGACGAACCCGACGACCGCGATCTCGGCGTGGTGCGTCCCGGCCGCGACCAGCGACTGCGCGAACGTGCCGGGCCGCCGACTTCGACGATCCGCGCTCGACGTCGTCGCGACCACCCGCCCCCCGCGCGCCTTCGCCAGTTGCAGGGCGAACAGGGAGACTCCGCCGGTGCCGAGGGTCAGCACGACATCGCCCGGGCGCACACCGTCGAGCGAGGTCCACGCCGTGACGGCGGCACACGCCAACGTCGCGTCCTGCTCGAAGCTGATTCCACCTTTGCTCGCAAACCAGACATTTAGCGTTGCTAATAGATCTGGGGCAGAGCTAGCTTCGGAGGCATGACCGAACTCGCCGACCGGCTGCTGGCCACCGTCCAGGGAATCCGCCGGGTGGTGCGCCGCCGGGCGCGCGCCGACGTACCGGGTACCCCGCTGCCCGGCGCCCAGGTCGAGCTCCTGCGCGTCGTGGCCGACCACCCCGGCATCGGCGTCGCCGCGGCCGCACGCGAACTGCACCTGGCGAACAACTCGGTCAGCACGCTGGTGAACCAGCTCGCCGACACGGGCCTGCTGCGCCGCGAGGCCGACCCCGCCGACCGGCGCGCGGCCCGGCTGGAGATCACGGCCGCGGCCGCCGAGCGGATGGCGGCCTGGCGCCGCGCCCGCACCGGGCTCGTCGCCGACGCCCTCGCGGAACTGTCCGAACAGGACATCACGGCGATCGGGCAGGCACTGCCGGCGCTGGAAAAGCTCATGGGCATCCTGAAGGAGCAACCATGACCGAACCCGCGGCGGTGCGCTGCACCGGCCTGAGCCACTCGTTCGGCGCGACCCGCGCGGTGGACGGCGTCGACCTCGAAATCCACCCGGGCGAGGTGTTCGGCCTGCTCGGCCCGAACGGCGCCGGCAAGACGACCACCCTCCGGATGATCACCACGCTGCTGCCGGCCACCCGGGATCGCATCACCGTCTTCGGCGTCGACGTCGCACGTCACCGGATGGCCGTGCGGCGGCTGATCGGGTACGTCCCGCAGCAGCTGTCCGCCGACAGTGCGCTGACCGGCCGCGAGAACGTCGCGCTGTTCGCACGGCTCTTCGACGTGCCGCGCGCCGGACGGGCCGAACAGGTGCGGCTGGCCCTGGACCTGGTCGGGCTGGCCGGCGACGCCGACCGCACGGCCAAGACGTACTCCGGAGGCATGATCCGCCGGCTCGAGCTCGCCCAGGCCCTGGTCAGCTCGCCACGGCTGCTCATCCTCGACGAGCCGACGATCGGGCTCGACCCGGTCGCGCGGTCGTCGGTGTGGGACCGCATCGGCTCGATCCGCGAGGCGACCGGTATGACCGTGCTCGTCACCACGCACTACATGGACGAAGCCGAGCAGTACTGCGACCGCGTCGCCCTGATGCACGCCGGCCGGATCCGCGCACTGGGCACCCCGGCCGAGCTGGAGACCGGCCTCGGCCCTGAGTCCACTTTGGACGACGTGTTCCGCGCGGTGACCGGGAACCACCTCGAGAACGAAGAAGGAGGGATCCGCGGTGTCCGTGCCACTCGCCGCACCGCCCGCCGCCTCGGCTGACCCGGGCCCGCTGCGCCGGCTGCGCGTGCTCGGCGCCCGCGTCGGCGCGATGTGCCTGGTGGAACTGCAGAAGCTGCGCCGCGACCAGACCGAGCTGCTCACCCGGGCGATCCAGCCGGCGCTGTGGCTGCTGATCTTCGGCGAGACGTTCACCCGGCTGCACGCGATCCCGACCGGTTCGACGCCGTACCTCGACTTCCTGGCGCCGGGCATCCTGGCCCAGTCGGCGTTGTTCATCGCGATCTTCTACGGCATCCAGATCATCTGGGAGCGCGACGCCGGCGTGCTCGCGAAGCTCCTGGTAACCCCGACCCCGCGCGCGGCACTCGTCGCCGGGAAGGCGTTCGCCGCCGGGATCCGCGCGCTCGTCCAGGCCCTGATGGTGCTGGTACTGGCCGCGGTCCTCGGCGTCGGGCTGACCGCGAACCCGCTGAAGCTACTCGCGATGGCCGTCGTCCTCGTGCTCGGTTCGGCGTTCTTCTGCTGCCTGTCGATCGTGATCGCCGGGATCGTGCTGTCGCGGGAACGGCTGATGGGCATCGGGCAGGCGATCACGATGCCGCTGTTCTTCGGCTCGAACGCGCTGTACCCGGTGGACCTGATGCCGTCGTGGCTGAAGGTGCTCAGCCACGTCAACCCGCTGAGCTACCAGGTCGACGCCCTGCGCGGGCTGCTCATCGGGACACCGGCCCACCTCGGGACCGACTTCGCCGTACTGGCCGTGGCGACGGCGGTGGCCGTTTCGGCCGCCTCGGCCCTGCTCGGCAGGTTGGCCCGGTGAGGCACATGTCTCACCGAACGGAAGCTTTATCGCCCGATGCCTAATCTCGAATTCGTGAAACGTCGCCGGGGCGTGGTCCCTTTTGCCGGTTTGTGTCTGCTCGCCGGAATTCTGGTGGCCGGGACGATGGCGCCTGCCGCCATCGGCGCCGGCCTGCTGTCGAATCAGGTCAGTGATTCGGTGGACGCCATTTCCGCCCAGCTCGCCGCCGCCGATCCGCCGCTGACCACCACGGTCACCGACCGAGACGGCACCCCGATCGCGACGCTGTACGCCCAGTACCGCCTGCCTGTCACCGCGACCGGGATCCCGACGACGATGAAGGCCGCGATCATCGCGATCGAGGACCGCCGCTTCTACACCGAAGGTGGCGTCGACGTGCAGGGAATGCTCCGCGCGGCGGTCAACGACAGCGCCGGCGGGGCGCTGCAGGGCGCGTCGACGATCACGCAGCAGTACGTCAAGAACTACCTCATCAACGTCGTCGACCGGACCGACCCGGCGGCCCAGCAGGCCGACCGCGAAGACTCGCTCGCCCGCAAGCTGCGGGAGGCGAAAATGGCCGTCCAGCTCAATGCGACCACGAGCAAGGACGACATTCTGGCAAATTACCTCAATGTGGTCGAATTCAGCGGAACGGTGTACGGTGTCGGCGCGGCGGCCAAGGCCTATTTCGGGACGAGTGCGGACAAACTGACCGTTCCGCAGGCGGCACTGCTCGCCGGAATGGTGAACAACCCGAGCGTCTACAACCCGTACACCCACCCGGACAAGGCACTGCAGCGCCGCAATCTCGTCATCGACGCCATGGTCACCAACGGCTCCATCCCGGCCTCGTACGCGGCGACGGCGAAGGCGGCTCCGCTCGGGCTCCTGCCGAACGGCCCGGTCACGCCGTCCGGCACGTGCCTGGGCGCGGCGCCGGACGCGGGGTTCTTCTGCGCCTACGCGGAAAGCTACCTGGTGCACGCCGGGTTCACCGCCGACCGGCTGGCCACCGGCGGGTACACGATCAAGACCACCCTCGACCCGCGCGTCTCCCAGGTGACCAAGGACGCCGTCGACGCCAACGTGCCGACCACCCAGGACGGCGTGGCCAACACCTTCGCCGTCGTCCAGCCGGGCCAGGACGGGCACCAGGTGCTCGCCATGGTCGCGAACCGCAACTACGGCACCGATCCGGCCCGGGGTGAGACGTCAACCGACATCGTCGCCGACGCGAGCAACGAGTTCGGCGCGGGTTCGTCGTTCAAGATCTTCACCTCGGCCGCGGCGCTCGTGACCGGCAAGGCGGGCCTCGACACCCCGCTGCCCAACCCGGACAGCCAGTGCTTCCCGGTGCCCGACGCGCACGCGTCCTGCTACACCGTCCACAACGACGGCCACTACGCGGACCCGATCACCCTCGCCGACGGGCTGGCGACGTCGCCGAACGTCGCCTTCGTCGGGCTGGAGAGCCAGGTCGGGATGCCCGCCGTGCTCGACATGGCCTACAAGCTCGGGCTGCGCAGCACCCTGGCGACCAACGACGCCGGCCGCACGCCGGACCCGAAGTCGGGCAACCCGCAGTACAGCGAGCCGCAGTCGCAGTACTTCCGGAACCTGCTGTCGTTCACCCTGGGCAACAGCCCGGTCAGCCCGCTGGAGATGGCCAACGTCTCGGCGACGCTGATGAGCGGCGGCGTCTGGTGCCCGCCGAGCCCGATCCTCTCGGTGACCGACCGGAACGGCAACGCCGTGCCGGTCGCCCAGCAGGCGTGCGAGCGGGTCGTCCCCACGGGCGTGGCGGACACCCTGGAAGCGGGGCTGAGCAAGGACACCACGAGCGGCACGTCCGCCGAAGCGGCCCGCGCGGCCGGCTGGACCCGGCCCGACATCGGCAAGACGGGCACGACGCAGCTGAGCGAATCCGTCGCCTTCGTCGGCGGTGTCGACGGCTACGCGGTGTCGTCCATGGTCTTCGCCGACGGGCCGCACCCGCGGGAGATCTGCCCGGGCACCCCGGTGCACCTCGGCGACTGCGGTCACGGCGCGTTCGGCGGGACGGTCGCCGCGCCGCCGTACTTCCACGCCATGAGCCGGCTGCTGGCCGGGGTCCCCGACCAGCCGATCCCCGCCGCCGATCCGGCCTACCTGACGGCGCGGTCGTGACCTACCGCGGTTCGAGGAAGACGAGCGGGATCTCCCGCTCGGTCTTCGTCTGGTACTGCGCGTAGTTCTTGAAGTCGGCGGTGATCTTCGGCCACAGCCGCGCCCGCTCTTCGGCGTCGGCGACCCGGGCACGCATCGGGCGCTTCGGGTCGCCCTTCAGCGAGACCTCGACGTCCGGGTTGTCGCGCAGGTTGAGGAACCACGCGGGGTGCGTGTCGTCGCCGCCCCGCGACGCCACGACGACCACGGTGTCGCCCTCCTGGTGGGGCGAGGTCAGCAGCACCGACCGGGGTTGGCCGCTCTTGCGGCCGACGGTGGTGAGTTCCAAGACGGGCATGGCCACCTGCCAGCCCACCCGCCCACCGGTGAGTTTGATCAGGCCGCGGTGCACGGCATTCATCGTCTTCAGGACGAAGTCGCTTGGCATGATCCCAATCTAGTCCCGGGACTTTCGGTGTCGTGGTACGGGCCGAATGTCCGGTTCGCCGGGTACCCGTCCGGACGGGATCGGCAAAACCGCATCGCCAAGCGGCAACGGTGTGCGAGGCTGCGCGGCGAAGGAAGAACCGAAAGAGAGAAGACCGATGCTGATCTGGGGCTGGCGTACACGCATCTACGTGCTGGCGATGACGACGTTCTTGTGCGGCCGGTGCGGTAACCCGGCTTCGCACGCGGTGCGCAAGGCGGTCACGAAGTTCACGCTGTTCTTCATCCCGCTGTTCCCGATCAGCGTCAAGTACACGGCGCAGTGCACGTTCTGCGGGATCGAGAACCGCCTTCCGAAGGAGGACGCGGTCCGGCTGCAGGCGCAGGAGGAGCAGGGCCAAGCCCAGCAGCAGGCGGCGCCGGGGTACCCGCCGCACCCGTCGCAGGGTGTCCCGCAGCAGGGTGTTCCGCAGCAAGGGTTCCCGCAGCAGCAGGCGTTCCCGCAGCATCCGTCGCAGCCGCAGGGGTTCCCGCAGCACCCGTCGCAGCCGCACGGTTTTCCGCAGCAGGGCCCGCAGCAAGGCCAGTTCCCGCAGCAGGGCCAGTAGGCGCAGGCCGCCGGCGGCGGTCCGGGGCGCGTCCGGACCGCCGCATCGTCCGGCCCGGGCGATTACCGCACCGGGCCCTCGCCTTCGCGCCGGCCCGGCGATCGATCCGCGCCTCCTCCACTCCGGGTCTTCGCAGGAGCAAGGCTGCTCTGTTGAGTTGTCAAACATCCGCCGGCCGCCGGGTCAGGCGGCCGATCTCTGCTCGGGGGCGATGAGGGCCCGGCCCGCCGGTGTCAGGACCGCCGGGACCAGCTCGCCCGGGCGGCCGGGGCGGGCCGCGCGGACCAGGCCCTGGTGGGCCAGTGCGTGGGCCGCGAACTGGTCGCCGCACGACAGGCCGTCGATGAACAGGTCCGGTTCGCTGCTGCAGGACACCCGGGCCCGGCCCGCGCCGACTGCTCGCAGCATCGCCCGCATCCGGTGGTTGACCACGGGGTGCACGGCCGGTGAGCCGTTCTTCTCGTTCCCGTTCATGTCGGTCCCTCCCGCTCGTGGTTCGGCCTCTACCCCCTGCGTCGAATCGGTGGGCGGGATTTCGACAGCAGGTCCGGCCGGAGCGTCCCCCTCATCGTCACCGCAGGCGATCCAGCCCGGGTCGAAGCTCCGTCGACGGGCGTTCGAAGGCCGGCCGCGAACGGATGGGATCAGAAGGGCGGCTCTCCCGCCGCCACCGGTTCCCGGGTCCAGGAACTGCTCCCTTCGCCACCCGCCGCGCGGCTGACCTTGGTCACCTTGGCGGTGGCGTACCGCAGGGACGGCCCGATCTCGTCGACCTCCAGCTCGACAACAGTGCGCTTCTCGCCCTCCTTCGTGTCGTACGACCGCTGTCTCAGGCGGCCGTGGACGACCACACGGGCGCCGCGCACGAGCGATTCGGCGACGTTTTCCGCGTACTCCCGCCACAAACTGCAGCGCAGGAACAGCGCGTCGCCGTCGCGCCAGGCGCCGGACTCGCGGTCGAACGTCCGCGGCGTGCTCGCGACCGTGAAGTTCGCGACCGCGGAGCCGGCCGGGGTGAAGCGCAGTTCGGGGTCGCTCGTCAGGTTGCCGACCACGGTGACCGTCGTTTCGCCTGCCATCGGTCTCTCCTCGTTCTCCGGGGTGCGGGGTGCACCGCTCTTGCCGATGAGGAGAGCACGGGGGTCCGACAATTCCGGGACGGCGACGAGATGCCGACACCCGGGCGGGCTGGTTTCCTGCGGCCATGCCGACCGCGTTTCAGAAGGAGCTGGTCACGCTCGCCCGCCGGCTGGCGGACCTGTGCGACCTCGTCGCGATCGCCCTCGACGAGGCCACGCGCGCGGTGCTGGAAAGTGACCACACGCTGGGCGGACGTGCTCGGGAGCAAGCCGCCGCGGTAGCTGCGCTGGGGGCCGCGTGCGAGGACCAGGCGTGTGCGCTGCTGGCCCTGCACGCGCCGCGGGAGGCGGAGGTGAAGGCGGTCGTCGCCGCCGTCCACACCGCCGCGGATCTCACTCGGATGGGTGGTCTTGCGCGGGAGGTCGCCGAGGCGCGGGGACCGGTGCCGTCGGACGTGCGGCCCGCGCTGGGGCGGCTGGGCGAGCACGCGGTGGCCACCGCGCGGGCGCTGCGGGAGGTGCTGGTGGGCGGGGACGGGGCGCAGGTCGGTGCCGCGGCGGCGCTCGTGGGGGCGGCCGAGCGGGAGGTGCGCGAGTGGGCGGACGGCCGCGCGTGGCCCCGCGGGGCCGGTGCCGCGGTCGATTTCGCGCTGTTCGCCGCGGTTTACGGCCGGTTTGCCGGGACGGCGGTCCGGGTGGGGCGCCGGGCGGCCGGGTTCGTGCCGGTCGGGGCTTAGCCGCTCGGGTTGGGGCGGGACGGCTTGGCCGGGTGGGGATCGGCTACTGACCGGGTTTGCGCCGGTGGGGGGGGTTTGCGGCTTCGGCGCGGGGCGCATTGGGTTGCGCGGGCATGCGGCGGCGCGGATCAGCCGCCGGGCTTGCGCCAGCCGGAGCTCAGCGGCCGAGGCGCATTGGCTTACCCGGAATGGCGATGGTGAGACGCGAGCCGGCCACCGACCGGCCCGAGGTCGCGCCGGTCGGGACTTGGCGGCTCCGGCGCGGGGCGCTTTGGGTTGCACGGGCATGCGGCGCCGGGGCGGATCAGCCGCCGGCCTTGCGCCAGCCGGAGCTCAGCGGCCGAGGCGCATTGGCCTACCCGAAATGGCGATGGTGGAACGCGGATCGGCCGCCGACCGGCCCGAGGTCGCGCCGGTCGCGACTTGGCGGCTCCGGCGCGAGGCGCACTGGCTTGCACGGGCATGCGGCAGTGGCGCAGATCGGCGCCCGAGTTCGCGGCGCTCGACACCCGGCAGCTCGGCCGTGGAGCGCATGGGCGGCTGTGGGCGATCCGGCGACGGTGACACCGCCCACCCGTGCCGTGGCGGTCATCGCGACTACCGTGGCTGGTATGAGCAACACCGAGGCCGCCCCGGCCGAACTCGCCTGTGGTGATCGGCCCGCTGCCGCCGATCCCGTGCGGCCGGCCGTCGAGGTGCTCACTCCGCGTGAGGTGCCCCTCGGTGGCCCGCGGGCGATGCGGGTGCGGCGGACGCTTCCCCAGCGGTCGCGGTCGCTGATCGGCGCGTGGTGCTTCGCCGACCACTACGGTCCGGACGACGTCGCCGGGTCCGGTGCCATGGATGTCGCTCCGCATCCGCACACCGGGCTGCAGACCGTCAGCTGGCTGTTCGCCGGCGAGATCGAACACCGCGACAGCCTCGGCACGCACGCCATGGTCCGCCCCGGCGAGCTGAACCTGATGACCGGCGGGCACGGCATCTGCCACTCCGAAGTCTCGACCGCGGCCACGAAGACCCTCCACGGCGTCCAGCTCTGGGTGGCCCTGCCCGAACGGCACCGGCACACCGCGCGGGCGTTCGACCACTACGTCCCTTCGGTGAACCGGATCGAAGGCGCGGAAATCCGCGTGTTCCTCGGTTCACTGGCCGGCCGGACGTCGCCGATCCCGACGTTCACGCCGCTGCTGGGCGCGGAAGTCGTCCTGGGCCCGGACGCCCACATGTCCCTCGGGGTGGACCCCGGCTTCGAGCACGGCGTCCTCGTCGACACCGGCGACGTCGTCGTGGCCGGCACCCGCGTCCGGGCGGCGGAACTGGGGTACGTCGGCACCGGGGTGCGCTCCCTGACCCTGAGCAACCGCGGCACGGAACCGGCCCGGTTCCTGCTGCTGGGCGGAACGCCTTTCGACGAGGAGATCCTGATGTGGTGGAACTTCGTCGGCCGCACCCACGAGGAAATCGCCGCGTTCCGCGAAGCGTGGCAAGCCGGGTCGGACCAGTTCGGCAGCGTGACCGGCTATGCGGGCGAGCGCCTGCCCGCCCCCGCACTGCCCGCCGTCCGCATCAAACCGCGCCGCAACCCGGGCTCAGGCCAGGAAACCACCCACGGCTGACCCGAACGCGGACGCGTCGTCCAGCCACGGGTAGTGCGCGGCCTCGGGCAGCACGACGGCGTGGCCGTCGGGGAACAGCGAGGCGAAGCGGCCGGCGACGGCCGGGGTGGCGATCCAGTCCAGCTCGCCGGTCAGCACCAGCACCGGAGCGGTGACCGCGCCGAGCGCGGCACGGGTCGTCTCGGGCTCGAAGGCGCCGGCGGAGTTGTAGATCCGCGCGGCCATGCCGTTGCGCTGGGCGGCTTCGCCGGCCTGGTGCTGCCGGGCCGCGGCATCCCAGCGGCCGTAGTACAGCGGCGCGAAGGCGGCCCAGTCGGCGCTGGTCGCGGTCTTCGCGGCGATCGGCCCGTAGGCGGCGGCCGCGGCGGCGTACCAGGGCGCGCCGGCTCGCCGGGCCATGATCCGCCGCCGTTCGCCGGGCGGTACGTCGAAGCCGACGGCCCGCGGGCTCGGCGTGATCAGCGCGAGCCGGGTCAGGCGCCGCGGGTAGCGGGCCGCGTAGCAGACGGCCAGGCTCGCCCCGGCCGAATGCCCGAGCAGGTCGAACCGTTCGAGGCCGAGGTGCTTGCGCAGCGCCTCGACGTCCTCGACCTGGCGGTCGCACCGGTAGGTGGCGGGGTCGGCGGGTTCCTCGGAGCCGCCGGTGCCCCGCAGGTCCAGCACGGCGATGCGGCGCCGGGCGCTCAGGCCGCCGAGATCGCCGAGGTAGGCGCCGGCCCGCATCGGCCCGCCGGGCAGGCACACCACCGGCGGCCCGGCTCCGGAACCGGAAAGGTGGACGGCGAGGGCGGTTCCGTCCGGCGCGGAGAAGATCGGCACGCTCCGAGCGTGGCATCCGGGGACCGGCGGAACAAGCTCCGGCACACGATGCCCGCCTCACCGCTCTCGCGCGAGGTAGGCCTCCAGCGTCGCCATGCGGTGGCCGGTGCCCGGCACGCCGCCGCGCAGGTCCGGGCGCTGGCGGAACGGCTGCAGGCGCCCGTGGTGCCGTTCCGCGGCGGGCGCGGCATCGTGGGCGACGACCACCCGCTCGGCTTCACCTGCGTCTCGGGCTTCGAGCGGTGGCCCGAGACCGACGTCGTGGTCGGCATCGGGTCGCGGCTGGAGCTGTTCGCCGCGCAGGAGCTCGCCACCACAGTCCAATATGGACTCGACGTCGTCGCGGCGATGTTCGACAACGGCTACTACGGCAACGTCCACCTCGACCAGGAACGGCTGTTCGAGGGCCGCGCGCTGGGCGGGTGGCTGGGAACCCGGACTTCGCCCGGCTCGCCGAGACGTTCGGCGCGCTCGGCCTGACCGCCCGCACCCCGGACGACCTGCGTGGCGCGCTGGACAAGGCGTTCGCCGCGGGACGGCCGTCGCTGGTGCACGTGCCGTGCGAACTGGGCGTGGGCGCGTCGCCGTGGAAGTACCTGATGCCGAAGTCGGACCGCAGTTGACCGGCCGCCTGTCGCGGGCCATCCCCCGAAACCGGCCCGCCTGCGTATCGTTCGCGTGTAACAGCGGAGATCGCCGAGCCGATCACCGGACAGGCGGGAGGGGGTGGTGCCGTGCTGGTCGTGGTGCAGCACCCGGTCGTCGACGTCCGGGGGCTGCTGGCCGCTCCGGGCCACCGCATCGACTCGCCGAGGTGGCCGCACCCGTTGCGAGTCCACCCTCGCGGCTCGCGGGACGACTGCCGGACGGACTTCATCCGGGGCCTCGGGCCGGTTCGGCGGCGGATGCGCGGAAACCCGTCACCCTGGCTGAACGAGTCGTACTACGTCGACGGGCGGAAAAGGATCGTCCTGTCGCGGTTGAGCGGAACGGAACCCCGGCTTCCGTTCAAGGTCCGGCTCCGCCCCCTGTTCAGGAGGTTCTACAGCGACGGTGTCGTCGGCAGGTTCGAGATCGGGTTCTTCTGCGATCTCGACTTCCGCGGACTGAATCTGGAGACAGTCGGTGCGGGGGTCCGGGCAGCGCTCGGCGTGCAGGCACGCATCCGAGGCGGCGAGGACGCATTCCAGCCCCTGGCCCACTTCGGCCCGGCTCTCGCCGGTCACCTCCTGAGCGCTACGACCCGCCGCGGCCTCGACGGCTTCACCCCGCCACGGTGGTGGGTTTCGGTCGGGACGCCCGGTGTCTTCCTGGAGGTGCGGCAACGTCCGAAGGGTGAGACACCACCCGTTCGGCTCTGGCACACCGCACCCATCGTCGCGGACACGCCGGTGTCGTGCTGGACCATCGCCGACACGGCGGATTCCGACCGTGAACTCCTGCGGCGGCTGCGCGTCCAGGTTTCGCACCTGCACGCGGACTTGGCGGCGCTGGAAACCGTCCTGGGCTTCTGCCGGTCCGGTCGCCTGGTGCCCGGCCACGGGGTCGAGGACTTCCTCGACGACATGTGCGGCAAGCTGCTGCGGCGCACCCGGCACGGACTCACCCAGCACGAATACCTGACCGAGGTCATCGACGCGGCGCACGGCTACTACGCCGACCGCGTCTGGATGCTGCAGGTTCTGAGCGACCAGGTGTCGAGCAAGGGCCTCGCCCGCAAGCTCACCGACACGGCGGCCATGCTGTCCGAGGCGCTGGAGCGCCCCAGGGGCAACTTCTATTTCATCAATGGAGGAGATCTCGTGCAGGAGAAGAACGAAACCGTCGTCCACGGTTCGGCCGGCATCGTGGCGTCGAAGTCCACGGTCACGGTACGAGACGTGAACATGGGTTCGCAGAGTGCCGACCTCGCCGCGCTCGTGGAGAAGCTCGAAGCGGAAGTCAGCGGGTTGCGCGGCAAGGTGAGCGACGAGGTCGCCGACCAAGCCGAAGACACCATCGCGGGTGTGAGCAAGGAACTGTCGGCCAAGGAGCCGGACAAGCCCGGCATGCTGCGCCGGCTCAACGCCTTGGTCGCTCTTGCTTCGAGCGCCGGTGGCGCGGGAACGGCCGTCGCGGCGGCGGTGACCGCACTCCGGACGGCACTCGGTCTGTGAGCACCGGTAGTCCCCGGCCGATGACGGACGACCGGGGAAGCACCAGACCTGCAAACAGCGGTGTCGCTCCCTCTGCAAGCCCGTCGTAGGCACGCTTTGAGGGACTTTTACCGCTTACCTGTCACCAGTCGGTATCTTACTGCTGATCATTTCCTGGCCGGCTCCTTCGAACCGACCTGCAATGCGATGCCGGCGCCTTCATCGCCGCAATCGGGCACCCGATGTGCTGTCGATCCCGGCAGGCGCTGAAAACGGTAGCACGGATCACCGGCGGAGGCGGCGGACGCGGGTCTCGGCCGGGTCGAACGCGACCCGGCGCAGCGGGCCCGCCAGCAGCAGCACCACCGCCATCGCCGACAGCGCCGCCAGCACCAGCGCCGCCACGAACTGGGCCGCTCCCGACGTTGCCGTCGCCAGGACCGCGTAGCCGGCCAGCACCAGCGCCGGTGGGGCCAGGAAGCCGGTCAGCACCGGCACGAGCGGCACCCGGTCACCGTCGGGGCGGCGGGCGGACACCACCGCCGCCCCGGCGCAGGTGACCGCGGCGACCAGCAAGCAGCCGCCGACGGTGTCGCTCAACCGGTGCCAGCCCAGTGCCACCGCCGCCGCCGAGACCCAGGCGACCCCGAAGCCGCCCGTCACCAGGGCCGTCAGGCGGTGCCGCCGGGGCAGGACGATCGCCAGCGCCACGAGCACGGCCATCGCCGCGCTGACGTGGCCGCTCGGGAAGCTGTTGTGGCTCGCCACGCCGAGCCGGTCGCCGGTGCTCGGGCGCTCCAGGACGTACAGCTTCAGCAGCTGCGCCACCACCAGGGGCGCGGCCAGCAGCACCAGCGCCATCACGCCGAGCGCCAGCCGGCGCCGTACCAGGGAAATCGCCACGATCAGGACCGCCACCCCGCCGAGCACCACCACCAGGTCGGCCTGCCGCAGCGGGTCCGCCCAGTCCACTGTGGTCCCCGCGGACTGGGCACTGCGGACGACGCCGTTCTCGACGCCGCGGCCGGCCTCCGTGCGGACGAAGAGCAGGTAGGCCGCGACGAACGCGAGGGCGAACCCGGCCGCGCTCGCGGCGAGCACCGCCGTGCGGGAAGCCGCTCGCAGCACCGGCGCCGTGCCGGACCGGCGGCTCACCGGGGGTGCCTCGAAGAAGATCACTGCCATGTCCCCGAGTCTGGCGCGCGCATTTCGGGATCCCGTCAGCGCGATGTCATGGTTTCGCTACAAGATCCGCCCGGGTCGCCACGACGTGCGCTTTTCCGAATAATGGCGCCGTGGCCGAGGTACTGGTGGTAGAGGACGACGCGGCGGTGCGGGAAGGGCTGCAGCTGGCCCTGCGCAGGCAGGGGCACGGGGTGCGCACCGCGGAATCGGGCGAGCTCGGCATCGAGGTGCTCGTGCACCACCGGCCCGACATCGTCGTGCTCGACCTGATGCTGCCCGGCATGGACGGCTTCGAGACCTGCCGCCGGATGCGGGCGGCCGGCCCGGTCCCGATCATCATGCTCACCGCGCGCAGCGACGACTTCGACATCGTCGCCGGGCTCGAAGCGGGCGCGGACGACTACGTCGCCAAGCCGGTCGAGCCGCGGGTGCTCGACGCGCGGATCCGGGCGGTCCTGCGCCGGTCGGCCGCCGAACGGCCGGCCGGGCAGCCGGCCGCCGAGGAGCGGCACGGCGACCTCGTCATCGACCGGGCCGCGCTCGAAGTGACCAAGCGCGGCGTGCCGGTGTCGCTGACCCCGACCGAGCTGAAACTGCTGCTGGAGCTCTCGCGCACGCCCGGGCAGGTGTACAGCCGCCAGCAGATCCTCTCCGCCGTGTGGGACCACGACTACCTCGGGGACTCCCGGCTCGTCGACGCCTGCGTGCAGCGGCTGCGCGCGAAGATCGAGGACGTGCCGGCGAAACCGGAGCACGTGCAGACGGTCCGGGGGTTCGGCTACCGGTTCGGCCGGTCGTGACGGCACCGCGGATCCGGTCGTGGCTCGCCGGGCTGCGGCCCCGGCTGGTCGCCGCCTTCGCGGTCATCATGATCCTCGGCGCCACCACCGCGGCCGGCGTGAGCTACGTCTTCGCCCGCCGGGCCATCCTGGAAGGCGTCCAGGACCAGACGATGCTGAAGCTGCGCGACCAGATCGTCGCGTACCTGCCCACCGTGTCGCTGCCGCCGTCCCAGGCCACGGTCGACGCCTTCGCGACGGCCCTCAAGTCCAGCAACGCGCTCGTCGTCTACCGCGACCTGCACTCGTCGTCGAGCCTGTCGATCGACGACGTGCCGGGTGACCTGCGCCAGGCCGTGGCCGCCGGCACCAACATCCAGTTCCAGCGCGTCGACGTCCAAGGCTTCCCGCTGTTCTTCGTCGGCGTCCCGGTGCAGACCGGCAGCGGCAGGCCGAGCGGTCTCGAGGTCTACGCGATGACGCGGCTGACCGACCAGCAGGACGCGATCGACGAGCTGGCCCGCAACGCCTGGCTGTACTCCGCGCTCGCCCTGCCGTTCGCGGTCGGGGTCGCGCTGCTCGCGGCCCGGCAGGTGCTGCGGCCGGTGCGCGCGCTGAACACCGCGGCGAGCCAGCTCGGCCGCGGCCGGCTGGACGTGCGGCTGCGCGCGAAGGGCTCCGACGAGCTCGCGCAGCTGGTCACGACGTTCAACCACACCGCCGCGGAGCTGGAGCGCACGGTCGGCACCCTGCGGGCGATGGAGGCCGACGCGCGGCGGTTCGTCGCCGACGTCTCCCACGAGCTGCGCACCCCGCTGGCGGCGATGAACGCCGTCACCGACGTCCTCGACGAGGACGCCGAGCAGCTCCCGCCGGACACCGCGGTCGCGGCGCGGCTGGTGTCGGCCGAGACACGGCGGCTGACCCGGCTGGTGCAGGACCTGATCGAAATCTCCCGGTTCGACGCCGGCCGGGCGGAGCTGCGCCGGGAGCCGCTGGACGTCGCCGCGGCGATCACCGACAGCCTCGCCGCTCGGGGCTGGGAGCCCGGCCCCGAGCTGACCGCCGACCTGCCGGCCGGGCTCACCGCCCAGCTCGACCGGCGGCGGCTCGACATCGTCGTGGCGAACCTGGTCGGCAACGCGCTGCGGCACGGCGCGCCGCCGGTCGAGGTGGTGCTGCGGCAGGACCGCGGCGACGTCGTGCTGACCGTCACCGACCACGGGCCCGGGATCCCCGCCGACGTGCTGCCGCGGGTCTTCGACCGCTTCACCAAGGCCGACTCCGCGCGCGCCCGGTCCGAGGGCAGCGGCCTCGGGCTGTCCATCGCGCGGGAGAACGCGCGGCTGCACGGCGGCGACATCGTCGCGGCCAACACCGGCACCGGCGCCCGGTTCGAGCTGCGCCTGCCCCGGGAGGAGTGGTGAAGAAATTCGCCGTCTTCGCGGTGCTGCTGCTGGTGAGCGCGTGCGGGATCAAGCCGACGCCGGTGGTCCCGGCCGGCCCGGCACCGACCCTGCGGAGCCCGGCGAGCAACGGCCGCGGCACCGACCTGATCCTCTACTTCGTCCTCGGTGACCGGGTGGCCCCGGTGGCGCGGCTGTCCGACGGGGTGGTGGGCGTCGAGTCCGCGCTGACGAGGCTGCTGGACGGACCGTCCACCGACGAGCGGGCCGACGGGTACACGACCGCCCTCCCCCGTGGCTCCGGGGCGATCACCTCGACCCCCGGCTCGCCGCCGACGATCAACGTCCCGTTCCCGCTGCGGCCGCTCGCCGGCGTCGGGATCAACCAGCTGGTCTGCACCGCGATCGCGACACTGGCCACCCAAGGCGGGTACGCCACCGACGGCACCGTCGGCCTCGCCGGTCCGGACATCCGGCTGCCGTACCAGACGTGCCAGGCGTGAGCGCCGATGTCGACATGGCGGCTTGCCGCCTCAGCCGGGGTAGGGCCGCGCCGCCCGCGCCTCGGTCAGCGACCGCGCCCACCAGCCCAGCTGGTCGAGCATCGCCTTCGCCGCGACTTCCGCTCCGGCGTCGTTCGGCACGCCGTCCTCGCCGAACCGCGCCTGGGCGCCGTGGAAGCTGACCGTCTCGCGGATGGTCACCGCGTGGAGCTCCGCGAAGACCGCGCGCAGGTGCTCGACCGCACGCAGGCCGCCCGAAACCCCGCCGTAGGACACGAAAGCGACCGGCTTGGCCCGCCATTCGGGCCGGTGCCAGTCGATGGCGTTCTTGAGTGAAGCCGGGTAGCTGTGGTTGTACTCCGGGGTGACCACGACGAAGGCGTCGGCGGCTTCGAGCCGCGGAGCCACCTTCGCGACCTCGGCGACGACCGTCGCGGACGGTGTGGCACCGAACGCCGGCATGACCAGCGGGAGATCGGGCTCGGCGAGGTCGACGACGTCGACTTCGAAGCCGCCGTGCGCGTCCGCGACGCTCGCGAGCCAGTCCGCCACCACCGGCCCGAACCGTCCTTCCCGGACACTTCCCACGATCACCGCGACGCGGATCGACGTTTCCGACACACTTCCTCCTTGACACCCCGGCGTTGTTGCTCTCCGCACCAGGATGGAACTTCAAGTTCCCTTGAAGTCAAGGGTGCTGCTGTGGTTGGCTGTGGGCCATGGTGAACGCCCCAGCCCGGCCGCTGGCCGACCTGACGGTCGGCGAACTCTCCCGGCGCAGCGGAGTACCCGCCTCGGCCCTGCGCTTCTACGAGGACGAAGGTCTCATCCACAGCCGCCGCACCGCGGGCAACCAGCGGCGCTACCGCCGGGACACGCTGCGGCGGGTGACGTTCATCCGGATGTCCCAGCGGGTCGGCATGCCGCTTTCGAAGATCCGGGAAGTGCTCGGCCTGCTGTCCGACGACCGCACGCCCACCCGCACCGACTGGGCCCGGATCTCCCGCTGCTGGCAGGACGACCTGAACGCGCGGATCCGGCAGCTGGAGCAGCTGCGCGACCAGCTGGACGACTGCATCGGCTGCGGCTGCATGTCCCTGGCCAAGTGCCGGCTCGCCAACCCGGGTGACCGGCTCGGCACCGACGGCCCGGGGCCGCAGCGCCTCGCCGACCACCGCGAGGACGGCTACGAGGCCTGCTGACCTAGCCTTGCCCGAGCAGGCCGCGGACGTACATCGCCTGCCCGGCGTGCTGGATGTCGTCGTCGAGGACGCTGATCAGGCGCACGCCGAGGGACACCGGCGGGTCCCAGGCCTCGTCGACGATCCGGTCGAGGGCTTCGGCGTCGAGGCCGGTGACGAACCGGACGGTCTGCTCGTGCACGGCGTCGTAGTAGCCGGTGAGCAGCGCCGGTTCGTCGACCCGGACCGCCTCGACGTCGGCCGGGCGGTGGCCGTAGCCGGTGTCGCCCGCCGGGAACGGGAGGCCGAACCGGGACAGCCAGTCCCCGCCGGTCCACACCTGCTCCGTCCCCGCGACGTCGGCGACGTGGTCGTCCTGGACGCGGGTGAGGTGCCACACCAGCCAGGCGATCGAGTTGGCTTCGCCGCCCGGCCGGGTCCCGAGCTGCTTCGCGGTCAGTCCCTCGACCGCCGCGTGCACCGTGCCCTGGACCCGGCCGAACCCTTCGACGAGCAGATCGGCCACGTTCATCCGGCTGCCTCCCGTTTGCCGACACGTTTCCCGGCGTGCTTACCCGATCATGCCCGCCGGGAAACGCGGCCGCTAGCGCGGCAGCAGCTGGTCGAAGAACGAGCGGTAGCGGCGCAGCGCGATCCGCAGCTCCTCGGTGGCCGGTTCGCCCTGCTGCCACTGGGCTTCCAGGTCGCTCTTGTGCTCGGCGAAGGTGGTGGCCAGCGCGCTGATCACGGCGGCGACCAGTTCGTCGGCCTGCCGGACCGCCTGCTTCGGGTCGTCGACGAAGCCGGTCTGGACGTTCTGCCAGCGGTCGCGGAACCCGGTGACCTTCTCCTCGTCGATCAGCGTGGGCGCCTCGACGTCCCCGGCCGACGCGGCGGGCGTCTCCACGTCCCCGCCCGATTCGGCGGGCGACTCGATGTCCCCGCCCGATTCGGCGGGACTGGTGGTGTCGTCGGCGTCCTGCCGCCCGGCGGAGGCCAGGTCGGCGGTGCTCAGGTTCTGGTCGTCGCCGTCCGTGCCCGGTTCGCGGAAGGCGGCCCGGTCCTGGCCGGGGACGTCGGTGGTGCCCTCGTCCCGGTAGCCGGTTTCGTGGACGTCCTCACGCCCGGTCAGGTCCCGGTCGTCCTCGGCGTTGTGCCGCGTCAGGTGATCGGTCATGGTCAACGTCCTCCATTCGACTCGGTCCGCGGGCTCGCGGACGCCTGGCGCTCGGTCTCGTGCCGGTCGGCACGCTTTTCGGCGCGGTCGTGGTCGTGGTCGTGACCACTGTGGTCGTGACCGTTCCGGCGGTCGTGGCGGTCGTGCTGCTCGTCGTCGGCGCCGTCGGTCAGCAGGTCCTCGAACACGTCGCGGTAGCGCACCATCGCGTCGCGCAGGTCCTCAGTGGACGCTCCGTCGCGCTTCTGCTGCGTGGCGTGCGCGGCCCGGTAGTTCTCGAGGGTCTTCGCGTGCCGCACGGAAAGATCGGCCAGCTGCTGCTCGTAGCCCTCGGTCGGGTACCCGCGTTCGGCCATCAGCGAGTTCAGGACCTGGTCGGCCTCGGCGACCGCGACGGAGGGCTGGTCGACGAACTTTTCCTGGATCTGCGCCCATTCCCGGGCGTAGCGCTCCCGCGCCGACGCCGACAGCGGCCGGATGTCGAGCTCCTTGTGCCGGCGTTCCCGCTCGGCGAGTTCGCGCTGCGCGGCACGAGGGCTGTCCTTCTCCGCGACCGTGCGGTCGTACTCCGGACCGAACCGCTGCTGCAGTCGTTTTCGTTGCATCTCTTGCGTCACCAGCCAGATCACGGCGCCGAGCACCGCGACGGCCACGACGACGATCAAGACGATCAGCCATGTGGGCATCGCTCAAACTCCTTCAAGGAATGTCAAGCCCCCGTGCGTCCGGTGTTCCCGGATTACCTCGGCCGAAAACGGGCAGGGGGCGCCTGACCTCGGGATTCGGCCGTCCGGCGGCGGCGATACGGCCGGATGCCCGTCCCCGTCGCGGAGGCGGTGACGACGGTTACGCCGCGTAGCCCCTCCCCCGATCGGCACCGGCCCGCGGTTCCACGGCCGCGCTGTTCCTCGACGGCAAGGACGACGAGACCATCGCCCGGCATCGTCTAGCGGGTGAACCGGCTGACGATGACGTGGTCCTTCGCCGGCCCGCGCACCGCCCACTCCTGCCGCCACCGGGCGGCGCCGAGCACGTGGTACTCCCCGCGGTAGTGGTCGGCGCGGCAGGGGTGGTCCGCCGTCCAGCGGCCGTCGCGCAGGTCGAGGTCGTGGAAGAAGCCGCCGTGGTCGAAGTGGACCGCCGCGCGGCCCGGGCCCGCCGGGCGGTAGTGCAGGGTCCGCGTGACCGGCCCGGTGTGGCCGCCGAGCCGCAGCTCGCCCTCCTCGTGGTAGACGAGGACGCCGTCGACCTCGGTGAAGGTGGCGGTGCCGGTCACCTCGCCCGCGGGGTCGCCGTCCGCGGTGCGGATTTCCCGGTCCAGGTGCCAGGCGCCGCCGAAATACGCGGCGAGATCGGGAACGGGCCAGTACTGCACCCGCCGCATTCTGCCACCAGCGGCGGGGCGGGCCGGAACTGTCGGACCCCCGCTCTATAGTCGGGCGGGTGGCAGAGACCGACCTCGCACCCGTGTCCGACGCGCTGGAGACCCTCCGGCGCGTGTTCGGCTACGACAGCTTCCGCGGCGATCAGGCGGCGATCGTCGAGCACGTGATCGCCGGCGGCGACGCGCTCGTGCTGATGCCGACCGGTGGCGGGAAATCGTTGTGCTACCAGATTCCCGCGCTCGTGCGGCCCGGTGTAGGTGTGGTGGTCTCGCCGCTGATCGCGCTGATGCAGGACCAGGTCGACGCGCTGCGCAACGCCGGCGTCCGCGCCGGTTTCCTCAACTCCACCCAGGACTACGCGGCGCGGCAGGAGGTCGAGACGGCGTTCCTCAACGGCGAGCTCGACCTGCTCTACCTGGCGCCGGAACGGCTTTCGGTCGAATCCACCGTGCGGCTGCTCGACCGCGGCAAGATCTCGCTGTTCGCGATCGACGAAGCGCACTGCGTCGCCCAGTGGGGCCACGACTTCCGGCCCGACTACCTCCAGCTCTCCGCGCTGCACGAGCGGTGGCCGGACGTGCCGCGGATCGCGCTGACCGCCACCGCGACCGAGGCCACGCACAAGGAGATCGCGGCCCGGCTGAACCTCGGCGAGGCCCGGCACTTCGTCGCGAGCTTCGACCGGCCGAACATCCAGTACCGGATCGTCGGCAAGAATTCGCCGCAGCGGCAGTTGCTGGAGCTGCTACGCACCGAGCACCCAGGAGACGCGGGAATCGTCTACTGCCTGTCCCGGAACTCGGTCGAGAAGACCGCGGAGTTCCTGGTGCAGAACGGGATTCCGGCGGTGCCCTACCACGCGGGGCTCGACGCGCGCACCCGCGCGAAGCACCAGTCGCGGTTCCTGCGCGAAGACGGGCTGATCGTCGTCGCGACGATCGCGTTCGGGATGGGCATCGACAAACCGGACGTCCGGTTCGTCGCGCACCTCGACCTGCCGAAATCGGTCGAGGGCTACTACCAGGAGACCGGCCGGGCCGGACGCGACGGCCTGCCCTCGACCGCCTGGCTCGCGTACGGGCTGCAGGACGTCGTCCAGCAGCGCAAGATGATCGACACCTCCGAGGGTGACGAGGCGCACCGGCGGCGGCTGGGCGCGCACCTGAACGCGATGCTCGCGCTGTGCGAAACGGTGGAATGCCGTCGCGTGCAGATCCTCAACTACTTCGGGCAGCAGGCCGGCCCCTGCGGCAACTGCGACACGTGCCTGAACCCGCCGGAGAAGTGGGACGGCACGATCCCGGCGCAGAAGCTGCTGTCGACCGTCGTGCGGCTGCGCAACGAACGGCGCCAGAAGTTCGGCGCCGGCCAGATCATCGACATCCTGCTCGGCAAGTCCACGCCCAAGGTCACGCAGTTCCAGCACGACACGCTCAAGACGTTCGGCATCGGCACCGAGCTGCGCGAGCCGGAGTGGCGGGCCGTGGTGCGCCAGCTGCTCGCCCAGGGCCTGCTCGCCGTCGAAGGCGACTACGGCTCGCTCGTGCTCACCGAAGCCAGCGCGGAGGTGCTGGGCGGCGATCGCCAGGTGCTGCTGCGCCGCGAACCCGAGCGGGCCGCCGCCGCGAAGGTCCGCAGCTCCAAGAAGGCCGCGGTCGCCGTGGACATGCCCGCGGAGGCGGCCCCGCTGTTCGAACGCCTGCGGGCCTGGCGGGCCGGCGTCGCGAAGGAACAGGGCGTGCCCGCCTACGTCGTCTTCCACGACGCGACCCTGCGCCAGATCGCCACGCAACGACCGTCGTCACTGGCGGATCTGGGCACGGTCAGCGGCGTCGGCGAGAACAAGCTCGCCAAGTACGGCGAAGGGCTCCTGGAGGTGCTGACCGCCGGGTGACCTACCGGGCGGTGCCCTGTCCGGGGTGGCCCGGCTGCCCGGTCACCGAGTTGACCTTCCGGACCGCGCCGGCGATCTTGTGGTGGTACTTGCCCTTGGTCTTGTCGTCGACGAACTTCGCGGCCTTCCCGACGGCCTGGTTCACCTTGTCGGGGTTCTTCTTGGCGTAGGCACGAGCCGCACCGGCAGCGCCGGCCAGCATGGTCAGCTTCTTCATCAAAGGCACGGTGGCCCTCCCTCATCGGTTCCGGTCATCCTGACAACGCGGACGAACCACCCGGAGGTTCCCCGTGTGACGAAACCCAAAACCTGGGCCCGCCGAGGCCGGCCCCGAAATGACCGCGCGGATCGCCGCCGCGGCGTCCTAAGCTCGCGATCATGCGCGACCTGGCCGCCCTGCCCAAGGCCCACCTGCACGTTCACCTGGAGAGCACGATCCGCCCGGCCACGCTCCGCGAGCTGGGCGAGGCGAACGGTGTCGACGTCCCGGGCGAGCCCCCGGTGTTCGACGGCTTCCGCGCCTTCGCCGACTACAACGCGCTCATCCGGTCCTGCCTCCGGCGTCCGGAGGACTTCGAACGCATCGCGCGCGAGTACTGTGAGGACGAAGCCGCCCAAGGCACGCGCTACGCCGAAGTCACCTTCACCGCGGCTTCGCACGGGGAACGGCTGGGCGACCTCGAAATGCCGCTGGCCGCCGTCCTCAACGGACTTTCCCAGAGCAGCGGCCCGGAGTGGCGGCTGCTGCTCGACCACTCCCGGCGCCGGTCGGTCGAGCGGGCCGGACGCACCCTCGACCTCGCGCTGAAGTACGACGAAGTCTTCGCGATCGGCATGGCGGGCGAGGAAAACCACTCGCTGCGGCCGTTCGCGGCGCTCTTCGAGAAGGCCCGCGCGGCCGGCCTCCACCTGCTGCACCACACCGGCGAAGACGCCGGGCCCGACAGCATCCGCGAAGCCCTCGAAGTGGGCCGCACCGAACGGCTCGGCCACGGCATCCGCGTCCTCGACGACCCCGCACTGGTCGCCGAAGTCCGCGACCGGGGCCTGGCCCTGGAGGTGTGCCCGTCGTCGAACGTGACGCTGGGGCTGGTGCCGTCGCTGCCCGAGCACCCGCTCCCCCGGCTGCTCGACGCGGGCCTGACGGTCACGCTCAACACCGACGTCCCGTCGGTCACCGGGGCCGGCCTGGCCGGGGAGTACGCCCGCGTGCAACGGGCGTTCGGCTACGACGACACCACGATGGCGGACTTCGCCCGCGCGAGCGTCACGGCGTCCTTCGCGCCCGAAGCGACCAAGGCGAAGATCCTGCGGGACATCGACGCGTGGCTCACACCGGCAGCAGGCGGGTGACCAGCGTGCCGAGCTGGTGCACCGTGCGGCACTCGTGCATCTCGACGACCCCGGCGTACTCCAGGGCCGCCGAGTCCCCCGTGGACCACAGCGACCGCCGCTCCGGGTTGAGCCAGTAGACGTGGCGAGCGCGGGCCTTGATCTCGCGGACCGCGTCGAGGTTCGGGTCGCCGCCGTTGGTGCGGGCGTCGCCGAGGATCAGCACCGACGTCCGCGGGCCGACCGCGTCGAGCCAGTTCGCGGTGAACTGGCGCAGGGACCCGCCGTAGTCGCTGTGGCCGTCCCAGCGCACCAGCGCCGCCTCGGCCAGCATGCGGGCACCGAGGTGCCCGGGGTCGGCCGCGCCGGTGGTGATCAGGTGGGTGACCTCGTCGGTGCTGTCGACGAAGGCGAACACGCGGATCTTGCCGAACTGGTCGCGCAGCGCCTGCACCAGCAGCATGGTGAAGTTCGCGAACCCGGCCACCGAACCGGAAAGATCGCACAGCAGGACGATTTCCGGCCGTCCGAGCCGCCGGTGGCGGTAGGCGGGCCGCAGCGGCACCCCGCCGGTCGACAGCGACCGCCGCAGCGTGCGGCGCAGGTCGATCTGCCCGCGCGTGGTCCGCTTGCGACGGGCGGCCAAGCGCGTCGCCAGCTTGCGGGACAGCGGCTGGATGGTGCGGCGCAGCTCGGCGAGCTGGTTCCGGCTCGCGATGAGGAAGTCGACCCGGTCGGGTGAAGGGGCGATGGCGTGCTTGGCGACGCGCTCGCGACCGCGGACCTCGGCCGCGCGGCGGCGCGCCTCCGTGCGGATCTGCCCGCGGAAGCCTTCGACGCGGCGGCGGATCTCGTCGCGGTCGAGCCGGTCGGTGAACTCGCCGCGCGCGCCCCCACCGCGGACCGCGGCCAGCACCCGCGCGATCAGCGTCTGCGGCTGGAGCCGCTCCAGGGTCTGGTGGGCGGAGAAGCCGCCGCCCGGGCCGGACGCCGACCCGTACTGGCCCAGCATGTCGACGGCGAGCCCGGCCAGCTGGGACAACGCCTGCTGGTCGCCGTCCGCGAGCGCGGCGGCCAGTTCCTCACGCAGCTCTTCCAGCGTCGACGGCCGGTCTTCCCGGGCCCGTTCGGGCGCGCCGATCGCCGCCGGGAAGTAGAGGTCGAACGCGGCGTCGAAGACCGCGCGTTGCCCGCCGCGGCGGACCAGCGCCGCGGCCAGGCCCTCGCGGACCAGTTCACGATCGTCGAGGCCGAGCACTTCCAGGGCCGCGGCGGCGTCGACCGTCTCGGCCGGACCGGCCGGAATGCCCTGGGCCCGGAGCGCCTTGACGAACGCCGCGAGCCGCTCCGGCACGCCGCCGGTCACGACGCGTCCAGTACCTGTTCGAGCTTCAGGCCGGCGCCCGCCTTCGCGATGTCGTCCTGGTGCTTGAGCACGACGCCCAGGCTCTCCCGCACGACCCGCTCGTCCAGCGTGGCCGCCCCGAGCGCGAGCAGGGTCCGCGCCCAGTCGATGGTCTCCGCGACCGACGGCAGCTTGCGCAGGTCCATCGCGCGCAGCGCGGCGATCACCCGGACGACGGAATCGGCGAGAGCGGCGTCGATCCCGGGGACCTTGAGCCGGACGATGTCGCGTTCGAGGTCCTCGTCCGGGAAGTCGATGTGCAGGAACAGGCACCGGCGGCGCAGCGCCTCGGACAGCTCGCGCGTCGCGTTGGACGTCAGCACGGCGAACGGCGCCCGCGTGGCGGTGATGGTGCCGAGCTCCGGGACGGTGACCTGGAAGTCGCCGAGCACTTCCAGCAGGAGGCCCTCGACCTCCATGTCGGCCTTGTCGGTCTCGTCGATCAGCAGCACGGTCGGCTCGTCGGAGGAGATCGCGGTGAGCAGCGGACGGCGCAGCAGGAATTCCTCGCCGAAGATGTCGGTGCGCGCGTCCTCCCACGTCTCGTCGCGGCCGGCGGTGATCCGCAGCAGCTGCTTCGCGTGGTTCCACTCGTAGAGCGCGCGGGCCTCGTCGATGCCCTCGTAGCACTGCAGCCGCACCAGCCGCGAGCCGCTGACCTGGGCGACGGCCTTGGCGAGCTCGGTCTTGCCGACGCCGGCGGGCCCCTCGACCAGCAGCGGCTTGCCGAGCCGGTCGGCGAGGAACACGGTGGTCGCCACCGCCGTGGAGGCCAGGTAGCCCACCTCGGCGAGCTTCGCCGACACGTCGTCGACGGAGGTGAAGAATCCGGTGCCCACCACGTGCCTCCTAAGCGGTCGCTCACCGGAGCGTACCCGAAGAGCGGGCTAACATCGGGCGCGTGACCCACGTTGCCGCTTCCGGCCGATACGACTCGATGCCCTTCCGGCGCTGCGGGCGTTCCGGGCTCAAACTGCCCGCCGTCTCGCTCGGGCTGTGGCACAACTTCGGCCACGACCGGCCACTGGAGACCCAGCGCGCCATCACCCGCCGCGCCTTCGACCTGGGCATCACCCACTTCGACCTGGCCAACAACTACGGCCCGCCCTACGGCTCGGCCGAGGAGAACTTCGGACGGCTGCTGGCGGCCGACTTCCGGCCCTACCGCGACGAGCTGGTGATCTCCACCAAGGCCGGCTACGACATGTGGCCCGGCCCGTACGGCGAGTGGGGTTCCCGCAAGTACCTGCTGTCCTCCCTGGACCGGTCGCTCGGGCGGCTGGGCCTGGACTACGTCGACATCTTCTACTCACACCGCTTCGACCCCGAGACGCCGCTGGAGGAGACGGTCGGCGCGCTCGACGCCGCCGTCCGCGCCGGGAAGGCCCTCTACGTCGGGATCTCGTCCTACAGTTCCGAGCGAACCGCCGAGGCCGCGCGGCTGCTGCGCGAGCTCGGCACGCCGCTGCTGATCCACCAGCCGTCGTACTCGATGCTCAACCGCTGGATCGAGGAGGACGGCCTCCTCGACACCCTCGAAGAAGCGGGCGCCGGGTGCATCGCCTTCTCGCCGCTGGCCCAGGGCTTGCTGACGGACAAGTACCTGAAGGGCGTCCCGGCGGATTCCCGGGCGGCGCAGGGCAAGTCCCTCGACCCGGACACCCTCGACGAGAACCGGCTGGGCCGGGTCCGCGCGCTCGACGCCATCGCCGGCCGCCGCGGCCAGTCGCTGGCGCAGCTCGCGCTGGCCTGGGCCCTGCGCGACAGCCGGGTGACGTCGGTGCTGATCGGCGCGAGCAGCGTCCGGCAGCTGGAGGACAACGTCGGCGCGCTGGGCAACCTGGAGTTCTCCGCCGAGGAGCTGACCGAGATCGACGGCCACGCGACCGACGCGGACATCAACCTCTGGAAGCGCTCGTCCGACGCCTGAGCCGGGCCGCGGGGGCGCCCCCCGTTTTCCACATTACCGGTCGGCACCGACAGTTTCGGCCGGAAGCACGCCCTGGGCCTCCGCCGACAGGTCCTGCCACTCGGCCCAGGTCGCGAGCCGGTCCGCGTAGGCCTGCTGGATCATCGGGTAGAAGCCCCGTCCGAAGAGGACCCGCAGGGGCGGGTGGGCGGCGTCGACGACCTTGAGCAGGGCCTGGGCGGCGGCGACCGGGTCCCCGGCGGGCTGCTTGCCCGCGACCTCGGCGAGCCGGCCGCGGAGCGCGTCGTAGACCGGGCTGGGTTCGGCGACGTGCCCGTTGGCGAGGGGATTCGGGTTCTTGCCTTCGCGGGTGGCGAAGCCGCCCGGCTCGATGATCGTGACCTTGACGCCGAAGCCGGCGACCTCCTTGGCGAGGGTTTCGTTCAGGGCTTCGACCGCCCACCGGGACACCTGGTACGCCCCGCCGAGCGGCATCGCGATGATCCCCGCGGCCGACGACAGCTGGACGAAGTGGCCGGCGCGCTGTTCGCGCAGGATCGGCAGGGCGGCCTGGATGACCCACAGCGGGCCGAACAAGTTGGTCTCCAGCTGGGCACGCAGCTCGGGCTCGGTCAGCTCCTCGATGGCGCCGATCTGCGCGTAGCCGGCGTTGTTCACGACGACGTCCAAGCGGCCGAAGTGCTCGGCGGCCCGCTTCACGGTCTCGAAGACGGCGGCCTTGTCGGTCACGTCCATCGCCAAGGGGAGCACCGCATCGCCGTAGGTGGCGACGAGGTCGTCGAAGCTCGCGGTGGATCGCGCGGTGGCGGCCACCCGGTCGCCGCGCCCGAGGGCGGCCTCGACGAAGCAGCGGCCCAAGCCGCGCGACGAACCCGTGACGAACCAGACCTTGCTCATGCTGTTCCCCGTTCTGTGCGGTGCCGGTGGCATCCGGCTGCCCACAAGACACCGGGTCCCGGACGCCTGTGACAGCACGGGAGGTGACGCCGGTCACTCCAGGCAACCGGTCCAGGCGGCGACCGGGGTGCCCGTCCACCTCGGCCTCGGGCTGAGCCACCGGTTCATCGTCGAAGGCGAGTTCGGGTATTCGTACGACCGCCCGATCCGTCACCTGCGCGAATACCTGGAGACACTGCACCCGTTGCTGCGCGGGGAAAAGCGGACGTCCACGGCGAGACGCTCACGGCCGCGGGCGCGGTGAACGCGCCGGGTGCGCAGCGGCCCGCGGTGCTGATCGGCTCGGTGAGCCCGCAGTCGACGCGGCTGGCGGGCGAACTGGCCGACGGCGTGATCACGACGTGGGCGGGTCCGCGGGCGATCGCCGAGGTCGTGGTGCCGACGCTGGGCCGCCCGTCCCGCGTGGTCTCCGGCCAGCTGATCTGCGTGACGCCCGATGTGGACGAAGCACGAAGGCGGATCGAGGAGCTGTACGGCGCGGCGGCGAGCCGTACGAGGCACTGCGGCCGTCGGGCGCCCACACCGCACCGTCGCGTATGGACAGTCACGAAGCGTCGGCCCCCCACCGCGCCCCGGCCGCGGCGACCAGCCGGGCCCGCGCGGTCGCCGCGGTGGCGCGGACCGGGTCGTAGAGCGAGCGCATCGTGTTGGAGCCACCGGTGAGCTGGTTGAACAGCAGCTCGGTGCGGGCGAGCGGCAGGACGTCGCCGAGGTCGAGGATCTCCGCCGGCTGCGGCAGCGTCGGGATGACGGCTTCGGCGGTGGCCGGGGCGACCGCGTCGGTGGTGAGCTTCGTGGCGACGGTGAGCGTGGGCGCGGCGACGAGGTAGGTGAGGAAGCGGCGGCGGCCGACCTGCCCGGGCTCGGCGGGTTCGGTGGTCGGACGGGCCATCGGGGATCCCTTGCTGGGTGGCGGCGGGGTGCGCGCCACGCTAAGGACCCCCGGCAGGTGCGTCAACGCGGAGTAGTCGAGTTCGCCCATCTCTGTGACGAGACGACAGTGGAAGCCGCCGAATGTGTGCGCCGCCACAGCACCGAACGGCGCAGCGGGCCGGTTCAGCCGGCCCCGCGGGCCCGCCGGGCCTGGATCAGGTCCTCGCGGGCGCGGGCGACGCGGGAGCGGACCGTGCCGACCGGGCAACCGCAGACGTCGGCCGCCTCGGCGTAGGAGAGCCCGAGCACCTGGGTCAGGACGAGCACCTCGCGCCGGTCCGGCTCCAGCCCGTCGAGCAGCAGGCGCAGTTCGACGAGGTCCTCGAAGCCGGCGGCGGGATCGCGGGTGCGCTCAGCGGCGGCTTCCCAGTCGGTGTCGGCGATCCTGGGCCGCGCGCCGGCCGCCCGGATCTGGTCGACGACGACGCGGCGCGCGATGGACAGCAGCCACGTCCGCGAAGACGAACGTCCCGCGAAGCGGCGAAGGCTGCCGAAGGCGCGAAGGTAGGTCTCCTGCGTCAGGTCGTCGGCCGCGGCGACGTCGGTGAGGTGGGCGAGGAAGCGCCAGACGTCGGCCTGGGTGGCGCGGACCCACGCCTCCAGCGCGCGCCGGTCGCCGCGGCCGGCGGACAGGGCCAGTGCCGTGACGCGGTCGTCGTCCTCACGGTGGGTCATGATCCGTAAACATACAGCGGCGCGAAGCGCCTCCGTTGAGGGTGGCGGCGGGGAGGAAGGCGGAGGCAGCGACGGGGAACTTTCCGGACCCGCCGTCCGACTGCTGGACCATGAGGTGCGAGGAATGCCGCGAGGCTCTGTCGGCGCGATTGGACGGCGAGGCGGAGCCGGTTTCGCCCGACGCGCACCTGGCCTCCTGCGCGGAGTGCCGGGAGTGGTCCGCCGGCGCGGAACGGCTGCGGCGCACGATGCTGCTGCGCCCGGCCCCGCCGGTGCCGGACCTCACCGCGGCGATCCTCGAGCGCACACCGGCGCCCTCCGGTGAGCGCTGGGGGTGGCGGATCGCGCTGGCGCTGGTGGCGATCGGCCAGCTCGGCCTGGCGTTCGCACAGCTGCTCGGGACGACCCACGCCCACGACGGCGTCCACCTCGGCCACGAGAGCGGTGCGTGGAACCTGGCGGTGGGCATCGGCCTGCTGACGGCGGCGGCCCGGCCGGGCACGGCGGGCGGCCAGCTCCCGCTGCTGACGGGCTTCGTCGCCGTGCTGCTGGGCCTGTCGGCGGGCGACCTGGCGGCGGGTCAGGTGACGCTGTCCCGGCTGGCCACGCACCTGCTCGTGGTACTCGGGCTGGCATTGTTGTACGCGGTGCACCGGGGTCACCGCGGCCACGGCACCCCGCTCCCGGCGGCCACGGCCGACGACGGCGCCACAACGTCCGGGTCCACTGTGGACGACCCGGCACCGGGGCAGCCGCGTCCCCGCCCCTTCCGGCGGCAGGCCCACGGCCGCCACGCGGCTTGAGTCTCCGTCAGTACTGGCCGCCGTAGCAGACAGAATCGGCGACCTCGCAGTTCGTCCAGCCGAGGATGTAGTGGCTGACGTCATGCGCCTCCGCGATCATGTGGTTGATCCCACCCGGCCGGTCCGTGGTCAAGGAGATCGTCCCGAGGTTGTAGACCGCATCGGACGACGGGCACCGGTACGGCTCGGCCGGGTACCAGGGCGTGCTGTCCATCGGCGTCGTGCCCTGGTAGCCGAAGAACTGCACGTAAGTGCACTCCCCGCCCTTCATGAAGACCTTGACGTTGCTCAGCGTGACCGTCCTCAAGGACGACGACCAGCTGATGTTCCCGGTCGCCGAGACGGCCGTCGCGCCCGTGCCGCCGCCGTGCACCGCCGCGACGGAGAACTTCGTCGGCGCGGCCGAGGCAATCCCGGCCGTCGCCGTCAGCAAGCCGGCCGTGGCCCCCAGTGCCAGGACGATCCGGGCAATCCTTCGCATCACGCGATACTCCCTCGTGTCGTGCCGCCGGCGCGGTCGTCCGAGCCGGGCCACGATTACCACGCACGGTGCGCGCGAGCTGTTTACGTCCGCGAGTGTCTTTCACCCGTTCGGCCGCGCGAAAACCACCGCCGCATAGGGCGTTATACGCGGGTCAGGCGAACTTCGTCTTCGGGCGTTCCTGCCGGACGCCGTCGACGTGGACGTCCACCCTCTCGTCGAGGAACGCCACCAGGCCGGCGGCGCGGATGCTCTCGGGCAGCGGTGCCGGGTAGCTCCAGGCGAGGTCCTCGTGCCCGGCCACGTCGAAGTGCTCCGCGGCGCCCTTGTACGGGCAGTGCGTGACGACGTCGTTCTTCTCGAGCAGGTCCATCCGGACGTCCACGCGGGGCAGGTAGTAGCGGGTCGGCAGGCCGGTCTCGAACAGCAGGTGCGGCCGCACCGAGTCGGCGACGGTCACGCCGCCGACTTCGATCCGGACGTGCCGGGAGCTCGGCAGGACGTCGACGCGGACGCCGGGGTCGCGCGGGTGCGTGAAGATCTGTTCGTCCTCTTCGAACCAGTCGAACGCGGCGAACTCGAACCGGACGTGGCCGCGGAGCTCTTCGATCGGCGAATCCGGGTACTCCAGCGCGCCGTCCACCGCCTCGGCTCCGGCACCCTTTATCGTCGACAGAACAGCTTCTCCGCGGCTCGGCGAGTGCGCCGTCCGGCCGGAGGGGGTGAGAACGCCGCTCACGACGTCCGCGCGCGGGAGGTAGTACGTGGGGTAGTACGGAACTTCCCACACCAGGAGGGGGTGCACCGTGTCCGCGACGACCTGCCCGCCGAGGAACACCCGCACCCGCTTCGCGCCCTGTGCCACGCGGACCCGGCCGCGTCCCGGAGTGCTCATGCTCCGCTCAACCGGCCGCGCGGGGCGGGTATTCCGGCCGGATCCGGGCCGGGACGGCTAGCGTGGGCGGGCAGCACGAGGACGACAGGAGGCGGGCACGGGTGGCCGGCGTAGAAATCCCCACGGTCGGTACCCCCGCCGGGATGCGCAAGATCAACCAGCGGGCGGTGCTGGACCTGCTGCGCCGCGGCGGGCCGGCGACCCGGCCGCAGGTGGCGAAGGACACCGGGCTGTCGAAGCCGACGGTGAGCCAGGCGCTGCTCGCGCTGGAGGCCGCCGGGCTGGCGCGGCCGACCGGGCAGACGTCCACCGGAACCGGGCGTTCGGCCGTGCTGTACGAGGCCGACCCCACCGCGGGGTACGTCCTGGGCGTCGACATCGGCCGCGAGCACCTGCGGGTCGCGGTGTCGGACCTCGGCCGCACGCTCGTGGCGCGCCGCGACGAGCGCAACACGGCGCGCTCCGGCGCCGCGCTGGTGGCGGCGGTCGGGAAGATCGCGGCCGCGGCGATCGCGGAGGCCGGTCTTTCGGCGGGCGACATCGTTGTCCGCGTGGTCGGCTCCCCCGGCGTCGCCGATCCGGAGAAGCGCTGCTTCCGGCACGCGCCGAACCTGCCGGGCTGGGGCCGGGCGGGGCTGATCGACGACCTCGAAGCGGCGGTGGGCCCGGACCTGATGGTCGAGAACGACGCGAACCTCACCGCGGTCGGCGAGTGGGAGAGCGGGGCCGCGCGCGGCGCGTCGGTGTTCGGCTGCATCACGATCGGCACCGGCGTCGGCATGGGCCTGATGGTCGACGGCCGGGTGTTCCGCGGCGCGACCGGCGCGGCGGGCGAGATCGGCTACCTCCCGTACGGCCGCACGCGCGCGGCGGACGAGCCGGCCACCCCGCCGGCCCGTGGTCACCTCGAAGAGGCGACAGCAGCCCAGTCGGTCGTGCGCGGCGCCCGCGAACTCGGCCTGGGGACGGCGAAATCGGCCCGCGAGGTGTTCCGCCTGGCCCGCGAAGGCGACGAGCTGGCCCGGCAGGCACTGGCGGCGGAAGCGGATCGCCTGGCGTACACGGTGGCCTCGGTGGCGGCGGTGATCGACCCGGAGCTGATCGTCCTGGGCGGCGGCATGGGCACGGCGGCCGACCTGCTGCTGGAGCCGATCGACCGCGCCCTGCGCGCGTTCACCCCGCTGGTGCCGAAGGTGGTCCAGGGCGAACTGGGCGAGGACGCGGTGCTGACCGGCGCCATCAGCGTGGGGCTGCGGGCGGCCGAAGGCCTGGTCTTCGACCGCCGGGTGGGTGCCGCCTAAGCCGCCCGCCAGGCCTCGCCGCCGGTCGAGAGGCGCCAGGGGGTCAAGCGCAGCACCGTGATCTTCGGGTCGCGGTGGTCCTCGCCGCCGAGGATCTTCGGGTCGTACCCCAGCGGCTCGGGCGTGGCCGCGAACAGGTCCCACAGGTGCTTGCGCGTCTCCTCGTCGTCCTCGAACTCCGCGTGGCACTCCGCCACCGCGACCTCGTGCTGCGGGTCCCAGTACGAGCACGACACGTACGGCGAGGCCGTCAGGTGGGCGAGCTTCAGCGGAGTCGGCCGGGTGAAGAGACGGCCGGTCAAGCCGTCCGGTGTCCGCTCCCAGATCGGGTGGACGACCCGGGAGCGCGGGCGGCCGCGCCGGTCGACCGTCACCAGCGTGCACCAGACGATCCGGTGCGCCACGCGCACGAACGCTTCCGCCAGCTCCGCGGGCACTCTGCTGGATTCAACCACTCTGCTAGATTCCACAACCATGGTTGTGGATCCTAGCACTCTCGGCTTGCCGCTGACCGCGCTCTTCGCGGGCTGGGCGATGACCGACGAGGTCCAGCGGCGGCTCGACGGGCAGGGTTTCGGCGACCTGCGCTTCAACGACGGCGTCGTCATCCAGCACGTCCTGGCCGCGCCGCTGTCCATCACCGCGCTGGCCGAGCGGATGAGCGTGACGCAGCAGGCGGCGTCGAAGGCGGTCGCGGACCTCGAACGCAGGGGCCTGCTGCGGCGCGAAGCCGACCCGTCGGACGGACGGACGAAGCTGCTGCACCTGACCGGGCACGCGCTCGCCGCCGTCGAAGCGACGCGGGTGCTGCGGCGGGAACTCCAGGAGGAACTCGTCGCGTCGTACGGCGCCGAGCGGGTGGCGGACGCGCGCGCCCTCCTGGCGGCGGTCATCGGCCGTTACGGTGGCGAAGACGCGATCCGCGCCCGCCGCGTCCGGCCGCCGCGCTGATTACCTCCGGCGTAATCGACGACGCCGCCCGGAAGGCCGACGATCGACGGCATGAGCGAATCCGCGAAGAACCGCAAGATCGTCGTCGACTGCCTGGAAAACCTGTTCGCACGCCAGGACTTCGACGCCGCGAAGGCCGCGCTGCACCCCGATTTCGTCACCCACAGCCCCGGGCTGCCCTCCGGGCGCGAGGCGTTCGCCGACGCCGTGAAGAACTCCCCGCTCGCCGGCGCGACCGCGGTGATCCGGCACGTCGTCGCGGAGAACGACCTCGTCGCCGTGCACCTGCACGTGGCCGGGCTCGCCGTCGTCGACATCCTGCGCGTCGAGGACGGCCTGCTCGTCGAGCACTGGGACGTCAAGCAGCAGGCTTAGCGCGTGATGACGCAGGTCCCCGACGCCGTGGCCGGGAGCGTGGTGTGGACCGCGCAGCCGACCACCGAGTCCAGCATCGCGGCCGCCACAGCCGTGAACCATGCCGATCGGGTTGTACAGCGACTCGTCCGGCTCGGCGACCGCGACCACCTCACCCGCCTCGATGCGCTCCCAGCGCAGGCCGAAGTGCGCGGCGATCGGCGCCGGCGGGACGCGGCCCTCGGCGATCGCCCGCAGGTACTCCAGGCCGGACATCGTGGCGCCGAGCCGGGCGGTCTCCAGCGGGAGCGTCAAGCGCGGCGTGACCCGGACCACCGGTGGTCCGCCCGCGACCGGGGTGAAATCATCCGGGGGTGGACACCGACCGCAAGCTGATCGACCCGGAACGCGTCGCGGCGGCGGTCGACGGGCTGGGCGACCGCGCCGTCATCGACGAATGGGCCCGGCGCTTCTCCGTGCTCGCCGATCCCTCACGGCTGGCGCTGCTGGTCTGCATCCACTACGCCCGCGAGATCAGCGTCACCGATCTGGCCGCGGCCACCGGCATGACCGACACGGCGGTGTCGCAGGCGCTGCGGTTGCTGCGGGCACACGGGCTGGTCACGCCGCAACGCACCGGCCGGGTGGTGCGGTACCGGCTGGCGGACGCCATCGTGCACGAGCTCATCCACCACGTACGGCCGCACCCCCAACAGCCCGCGGAAGCCGCCGAAGACCGGTAGCGTGCGGGCATGACGGGATTGCCCGAGACCATCACCGCCTGCCTGTTCGACCTCGACGGAGTGCTGACCGGCACGGCGATCCTCCACCGCGAGGCCTGGAAGCGGACGTTCGACGAATTCCTCCGCGCCCGCGACGGCGCCGGGTTCGCGGAGTTCACCGACCTCGACTACGCAACCTTCGTGGATGGCCGCCCGCGCGCCGACGGCGTGCGGGAGTTCCTGCGGTCACGGGGGATCGTGCTGCCCGAGGGCGAGCCGGACGACCCGGTGGACGCCCCGACCGTCAACGGCGTGGGCAACCGCAAGAACGAGCTGGTCCTCAAGATCATCGACGAGCGCGGCGTCAACCCGTACCCCGGTTCGGTGCGCTACCTCGAAGCCGCCAAGGCCGCCGGGCTGCGGATCGCCGTCGTGACGTCGTCGGCCAACGGCGCGAAGGTCCTCGACGGCGCCGACCTCAGCAAATACGTCGAAGCACGCATCGACGGCATCGTGATCCGCGAACAGCACCTGCGCGGCAAGCCGGCGCCGGACTCGTTCCTGGCCGGCGCCGCGGCGCTCGGCGTCGAGCCCGCGCACGCGGCCGTCTTCGAGGACGCCCAGTCCGGCGTCGCGGCCGGGAAAGCCGGCGGCTTCGGGTACGTCGTGGGCGTGAACCGCGCCGACCAGGCCGCGGAACTGCGGGCCCACGGGGCCGACATCGTCGTCGACGACCTCGCCGACCTCCTGGAGGACCGATGACCGAACCGCACGGCTACGAGAGCGCGCCCTGGGAACTGCGGTGGCGTGGCATGGACGTCGACGCCTTGCAGCGCACCGAATCGGCGTTCGCGGTGTCCAACGGCCACATCGGGCTGCGCGGCACCCTCGAGGAGGCCGAGCCGCGCGGGCTGCCCGGCACGTACCTCAACGGGTTCTACGAGCAGCACGAACTCCCCTACGCCGAGGCCGGCTACGGCTACCCCGAAGAAGGCCAGACCGTCGTCAACGTGACCGACGGCAAGATCATCCGGCTGCTCGTCGAGGACGAACCGCTCGACATGCGCTACGGCGCGGCCACCGCGCACGACCGCGTGCTCGACTTCCGCAAGGGCACGCTGAGCCGGACCACGGAGTGGTCGTCGCCGACCGGACGGCGGGTCCGCGTGCGCACCGAGCGGCTGGTGTCGTTCACCCAGCGCGCGATCGCCGCGATCCGGTACGAGGTCGAGCCGCTCGACGAGGACCTGCAGCTGGTCGTGCAGTCCGACCTGCTGGCCAACGAGCCGATCGAGTCCGACACCAGCGACCCGCGGGTGGCCGCGGCGCTGGAATCGCCGCTGGTGGGCCAGTTCCACCGCGCGTCGGAGTACAACGCCGTGCTGGTGCACCAGACCCGCCGGTCCGGGCTGCGGATGGCCGCGGCGATGGACCACAAGATCGAGGTGGACGACGGGATCCGCGCCCGCATCCACGCCGAGGAGGACCTCGCGCGGCTGACCGTCGCCGTCGACGTGCCGAAAGGCGGGCGGCTGCGGATCACCAAGTTCCTCGCCTACGGCTGGTCGGCGCAGCGCTCGGTGCCGGCGCTGCGTTCGCAGGTCGAGGCGGCGCTGGCCGGCGCCCGCCAGACGGGTTGGAAGGGCCTGCTCACCGAGCAGCGCGAGTTCCTGGACGACTACTGGGCCACCTCGGACATCGAGATCGGCGGGGACCCCGAACTGCAGCAGGCCGTCCGCTTCGCCCTGTTCCACATCCTGCAGGCCGGGGCCCGCGGCGAGAGCCGCGCGATCGCCGGCAAGGGGCTGACCGGACCGGGCTACGACGGACACGCCTTCTGGGACACCGAGTCCTTCGTCCTCCCGGTGCTGACCTACACCATCCCCGACGCGGCGCGCGATGCCCTCCGCTGGCGTCATTCCACCATGGACAAAGCGCGGGAACGCGCCCACCAGCTGGGGTTGCGCGGCGCGGCGTTCCCGTGGCGGTCGATCAACGGCGCCGAGTGCTCGGCGTACTGGCCGGCGGGCACGGCGGCGTTCCACGTCAGCGCGGACATCGCCGACGCCGTCCTGCGCTACCTCACCGCGACCGGCGACGAGCAGTTCGAGCGCGACTACGGCACCGAGCTGCTGCTGGAAACCGCGCGGCTGTGGGCGTCGCTGGGCCACCACGACCGGCACGGCGCGTTCCGCATCGACGGCGTCACCGGGCCGGACGAGTACTCGGCGGTGGCGGACAACAACGTCTACACGAACCTGATGGCGCGGCGGAACCTGCTGGCGGCGGCGGAGTCGTGCGAGCGGCACCCGGACGTGGCGGCGCGGTTCGGCGTCGACACCGTCGAGCTGGACTCCTGGCGCGCGGCCGCGGCGACGATGTACCTGCCCTACGACGAAGAACTCGGCGTGCACCCGCAGTCGGAGGGGTTCCTCGACCACGACGAGTGGGACTACGCGGGCACCGACCCGGCGCACTACCCGTTGCTGCTGCACTACCCGTACTTCGACCTCTACCGCAAGCAGGTCGTCAAACAGGCGGACCTGGTGCTGGCGCTGCACCTGTGCGGCGATTCCTTCAGCCAGGAGGAAAAAGCCCGGAACTTCGCCTACTACGAAGCACGGACCGTGCGCGATTCTTCGCTGTCGGCGGGAACGCAGGCGGTCATCGCCGCCGAGGTGGGGCACCTGGAGCTGGCCTACGACTACCTCGCCGAAGCCGCGCTGACCGACCTGCACGACGTGCACAACAACGTGCGCAACGGCCTGCACATGGCGTCGCTGGCCGGCGCGTGGCAGGGCGCCGTCGCCGGGTTCGGCGGCCTGCGCGACCACGGCGGGACGCTCGCGTTCGCGCCGCGGCTGCCCCCGCAGCTGGAGCGGATCACCTTCCGCCTGATGTTCCGCGGCACCCGGTTCCAGGTCGAGATCGATCCCGACCAGGCCACCTACCACGTGGTTGCCGGGTCGCCCCTGGAAGTGCTGCACCACGGCGAGCGCATCACGATCACCGCGGAGCCGCAGCGGTACGCCGTGCCGAAGCTCGACGCCGGTCCGCCGCCGAAGCAGCCGGCCGGCCGCGCCCCGATGCGGCGTGACTCGGAAGCGGTGCGTCAGTACGCGGAGCCGGCGAACCCGATCACCGTGGAAGGTCGCTAGCGGCGTCACGTCCGGGTGGGGCCGGGATCTCCTCGGTCCCACCCGGGCTCACGTCCGGGTCCGGGGCGGTCGGCACGTCGTGCGTCAGCTTGCCGGGGGTCGGGAGCTTCGGGAGCTCTTCGTCTTCGTCGTCACGGCCGTGGAGGCGCTGCTGCTCGCTCATGCTTTCCGGAATACCCGGTTTTCCCGGTGACGGCCAGCAATCAGGCCGCGTGCGTCCCCGCCGCCGCGCGCGCCTTGTCCTGCAGGGTGAGCAGCAGGCCGTCGCGGGTCGACCAGGGGCAGATCGTCACCTTGCCGCCGGCCACCGTCAGCAGGGCCTCCGCGACGATCGCACCGGCCAGCGCCTGGTGAGCGCGGCTGCGGGAGATGCCCGGCAGTTCCGCGCGCTTCGACGGCGGCAGCGCGGCGAGCCGTGGGATCCACGCACGGAGGTCGTCGAGCCGCAGCTCCTTGCACTTGCCGGGACGGGCGCCGGCCAGCCGCGCGAGCTGCTGCAGCACCTTCGAGCAGCCGACGACCCGCGGATCGTCGACGTCGGCGGCGCCGAGCGTGGTGGTCACGACGTCGAGGGCGTGCGTGCGCAGCGCCTTGACCTGCTTGTTCGACACGCGCTCGGACGGCAGCCAGTCCCGCGTCATCGAGCGGGCGCCCAGCGGCAGCGAGCGGGCGAACGTGGCTTGCTCGCCGGAGCCGGCGGCCAGCTCGACCGTCCCGCCCCCGATGTCGAGCACGAGCATCGGCCCGGGTTCGGCGTCGTACCAGCGGCGGGCGGCCAGGTAGGTCAGTTCGGCCTCGCGGCGGCCGGAGAGGAACCGCAGCTCGACCCCGGTCTCGCCGGCGACGTGCCGGACGACGTCCGCCGCGTTGGCCGCATCCCGGATCGAGGACGTCGCGAGCGGGTAGACGTCGCTGACGCCGTGGCGGTACGCCGTGGTCATGCCCGCCGCGACGGCGGCCGTGACGGCGTCGATGCCCCGGTCGGAGAGGCGGCCACGGACGTCGAGCTCGCGGTCCAGGCGCAGCCGCGTCTGGTGGTTGACCACGGGTTCGCGGGGTGAGCCGTCCACCGGCACCACCACGAGCCGAGCACTGAACGAACCGACGTCCAGCACGCCCACCGCGGGCTCTTTTCCGTTTCGCACTGCTCGGCGCACCTCACTTCCGCCTGGTGAATATCCCCAGTTCGAAGGTTCGAAACCAGCAATGATGTCGGATCTCACCGGTCAGTGCGGGACATTTCCGCAATTGCCGCCCTTCAGGTGGCTGTTCCTGACGCGAAGGTCACAGTGAGATAACCCGAACGAGTGAACCGGGGTGCCACCGGACACGATTCGGTAACGCCAGCCGCCGCGGAGCGATTGTTCGGACATCGGAACCGGCGTGGAGCAGGGAAGCGAGAGACAACGGCCCGAGCGGCGAGCCGAGCTCGTGCGGCCGGCCGCCGTCGTGCTCGCGGTCGTGGCGGGGCTCGGCTGCGTGCTGCTCGGCGTCACGTCGGTGCTCGCGCCGGCCGCGGTCACCCCGGCCGCGGGTGCCGGCACCCCGGCGGCCGGAGCTCCCCCGGCGGCGGTGCTGATCCCCGACCTCGGCTTGACGCTGAACCACGTGGTCGCCCTCGGCCACATCGACGGCCGCCGCGAGCAGCCCGGCACGGCGCGGGGCCTCGGCTGGTTCGCCGACGGGCCGGCGCCGGGCGCGCGAGGGGTGGCGGTGTTGTCGGCGCACGCGAGCTTCGGCTACGCGGCCGGCGCGTTCGCCCGGCTGGCCGCCCTGAAGCCGGACGCGACGATCGTGGTCCGCGACGCGAGGGGCCAGGAGTCCCGGTTCACGGTCCGCCGGACGGTGGTGTTCCCGGCCGGCGAGCCGGACAGCACGTTGGTGGCCCCGGCGGGAACGGGCCCGGAGCTGCGCCTGATCACCAGCAACGGCACGTACGACAGCACGGGGCTGGGCAACACGCGGGTGGCGGTCTACGCGACTCCGGCCTGACACCCGGCTGCCCGGAACGTCATGAACGACTCTTTCCTGACATCGGACGCCACGAAAGAGCCGTTCATGGCACGGCCGGGGTCAGCCGATCAGCTCGCGCAGCTGTGACACCGCCGCCACGCGGGCTTCGCGGCCCGGCTGCAGGGGGTTCACCACCAGCGTCGTCGCGCCGGCCTCGGCGAAGGCCGCCACGCGCTCCTTCACGTAGCCCGCCGGGCCGACCAGGGAAATCGCGCGCAGCAGGTCGACCGGGACCGCCGCGGCCGCTTCTTCCTTCTTGCCGTCCAGGTACAGGTCCTGGATCAGCTTCGCCTCGGCCTCGTAGCCGTAGCGGCGGGCGAGGTCGTTGTAGAAGTTCTTGCCCCGCGCGCCCATTCCGCCGATGTACAGGGCCAGCACCGGCCGCAGGTGGTCGAGCAGCGGCTCGACGTCGTCGCCGATGGCCAGGGCGACCGACACGAACGTGTCCAGCTCGCCCAGCGCCGCGTCGCGCTTGGCCTTGCCCTCGGCCAGGGACGCGCCCCAGACGTCGGCGGCCTTCTCCGGGTGGAAGAAGATCGGCTGCCAGCCCTCGGCGATCTCGGCCGTCAGCGCCACGTTCTTCGGGCCGATCGAGGCCAGCAGCACCGGGATCCGCTCCCGCACGGGGTGGTTGATCAGCTTCAGCGGCTTGCCGAGCCCGGTGCCCTGCTCGGGCGGCAGCGGGATCGTGTAGTGCTTGCCCTCGTGCACCACCCGCTCGCGGCGCCACACCTGGCGGCAGACGTCGACGATCTCGCGGGTGCGGCCCAGCGGCGCGTCGTACTTCACGCCGTGGAAGCCCTCGATGACCTGCGGGCCGGACGCCCCGAGCCCGAGGATGAACCGCCCGTCGGAGACGAAGTCGAGACCGGCCGCGGTCATCGCGGTCAGCGTCGGCGTGCGGGTGTAGATCTGGAAGATGCCGGACGCCAGCTGGACGCGCTCGGTCTTCGCGGCCAGGTAGCCGAGCTGGCTGACCGCGTCGAACGAGTACGCCTCCGGCACGAAGACGACGTCGAGGCCGGCCTTCTCCAGTTCGACGACATCGGCGACGCTTTCGGCGAAGCCTCCGGAGTAGCTGATCCCGGTCCCGATCTTCATGGGCGTCCTCCCGTGGTGAGCAAGCGCTTAGTCGCAGGTCATTATGCGCGCTGTCCGGCGGTTGCCGGTGTGGGCACCGCCACTTCAGCCCGCGACCACCGTCCCCCGCACGTCGCCGAAGCCGATCCGGGTTCCGTCCGGGCCGGGCGCGGTCGCGCTGATCACCACCTCGTCGCCGTCCTCGAGGAACGTCCGGGTCACGCCGCCCGGCAGCGCCAGGGGCTCCTGGCCACCCCAGGACAGCTCGAGGAAGGAGCCTCGCTGGTCACGCTCGGGACCGGTCACCGTGCCCGAGGCGAACAGGTCGCCCGTGCGCAGGCTCGCGCCGTTGACCGTCATGTGCGCCAGCTGCTGCGGGGCCGTCCAGTACTGGGTCGCGAACGGCGGGCTCGACACCAGGTGGCCGTTGAGCCGGATTTCCAGCGCCAGGTCCAGCCCCCATTTTTCGGTGGTCCGGAGGTATTCGAACGGCTCCGGATCCTGCGGCGGGCCGTCGACGCGCGCGTGGTCCAGCGCGGCCAGCGGCACGATCCACGGCGACACCGAGGTGGCGAACGACTTGCCGAGGAACGGGCCCAGCGGCTGGTACTCCCAGGCCTGGATGTCGCGCGCCGACCAGTCGTTGACCAGGCAGACGCCGAACACGTGGCCGGCGAAGTCCGATGTGGACACCCGGGTGCCCGCAGTGGACGGAGTGCCGACGACGAACCCGACCTCCGCCTCGATGTCCAGCCGCTGTGACGGGCCGAAGGACGGGGCGTCGGCGTTGCGGGGCTTGCGCTGCCCGTGCGGCCGGACGACCGGCGTACCCGACGCGACGACGGTGCCGGCCCGGCCGTGGTAGCCGATCGGCAGGTGCTTCCAGTTGGGCGGGAGCTCGGCCGCGTCCGGGCGGAAGATCCGGCCGGCGTTGAGGGCGTGGTGCTCGCTGGAGTAGAAGTCGACGTAGTCGGCGACCTCGAACGCGAGGTGCGTGGTCACCTCGGCCAGTGGCACCAGGTGCGGCCGGAGCTGATCGGCGAAGCGCGGCTCGGTCAGCCACTCGGTGACGCTTTCGCGGACTTCCCGCCAGGTGGCGGGCCCGGCGGCGAGCAGCGGGTTGAGCACACCGCCGGTGAGCAGCGGCGCGAAGGCGGCGGCGGTCCCGGCGGCCGCGGCAGTCAGGTCGAGCACCTGATCGCCGACCAGCACGCCGACCCGCCGTTCGGGCGCCCCGCCGACGGAGAAGACGCCGTAGGGCAGGTTGTGCAGGCCGAACGGGGTGTCGTCGGCAAGCTCGAGCCAGGTCACGTTCACTCCTCGTCCCGGGCGGCCCACGCCGCCGAACAGCCGGCCACGCCGACCCCACTTCGCCACGGGCGGCTCGCGCCGCCCGCCAGGCCCACCGCCGCCATTACGCCCCGCCACGAGCGAGCCGCGCCACCGGCCGGCTGCGCTGCCACCGTCACGTCCCGCGGACCCGCCGCCGCACGACCGGCCACCACCACCGACCGCCCTCCGCAGCCCGCACCACCGCCCGGCTGCGCTGCCGCCATCACCCTTCGCCACGGACGAGCCGCGCCGCCGGCCAGCTGCGCTGCCACCGTCACGTCCCGCGGACCCGCCGCCGCACGATCGGCCACCACCACCGACCGCCCTTCGCGGCTCGCGCCGCCGGCCAGGCCCGCCGCCGCGCAGTCCGGTGCCGCCGCCGTCACTGGGGGGCCTTTGCGGATCGGGTTTGCACCCAGCCGGCCACCACGTCCGCCAGGACCGGCAGGGGGAGGGTTCCGCTGCCCAGGACCGTGTCGTGGAACTCGCGGATGTCGAACGCCTCGCCCAGCTCGCGCTCGGCCTCGGCGCGCAGGCGCTCGATCTCCAGGCGGCCCACCATGTAGCTGAGCGCCTGGCCCGGGTGGCCCGCGTACCGGTCGATCTCCGCCTCGATCTCGATCTGGGCCATCGGCGTGTTCTCGACCAGGTAATCAACCGCCTGCTGACGGCTCCAGCCCAGCGCGTGCAGGCCCGTGTCCACCACCAGCCGGGCCGCGCGCATCGAATCCTGCGTGAGCAGGCCGAGCCGGGCCGTGCTGTCCGAGTACAGCCCCATCTCGTCGGCCAGCCGCTCGGCGTACAGACCCCAGCCCTCGCAGAAGGCGTTGAACATGCCGATCCGGCGCAGCAGCGGAACGTCGGTCAGCTGCTGGGCGAGGGTCAGCTGGAAGTGGTGGCCCGGCACGGCTTCGTGGAACGCCACGGACTCGCTCAGCGTCCGCTGCCGCTGGTCCGCGTCGCGCGTGTTGGCGTAGTACGTGCCCGGCCGCGAACCGTCGAGCGACGACTCGATGTAGTAGGCGATCGAGCCGCTTTCGGCCTCCGCGTCCGGCACCGGGGCGACCTGGCACCGCTGCTCCGGCACGCGCGAGAACCATTGCGGCGCCACGGCTTCCGCCCGCGTGATCGTCGCCCGGGCGGATTCCAGGAGCTCGTCGCCGTCACGCCAGCGCAGGGCCGGGTCCGTGCGGATCCGCTCGAAGATCTCCGCGAGCTCGGTCGTGCCGAACAGCTCGGCACCCAGCTCGCGGTACTCCTCCGCCAGCCGCTCGATGATCGCCAGGCCGGTGTCGTGCAGGTCCTGTGGCGTGCGCTCGGTCGTCGTCTCGGCCCGGATCAGGGCCGCGTACCGCTCCGGCCCGCCCGGCAGGTCGCCGATCCCCGGCGACGTCTCGGGCCGGCCCACCGGGACGACCTCGTCGGCCAGGAAGTCCCGGTACCGCCGGTACGCCGGCCACACCACTTCGGCCAGCAACCGGTCGCGCTCGGCCTCCAGGCCCCGGACCGGCACCTTCAGCGGGTCGTTGTCCGGGGCGGCGAGGTACCGCTCGACGTAGCCGACGCCGATGCGGGCCAGGAACTCCGGCGGCGTCAGCCCCGCGGCGAGCGCGGCCCGCTGCCGCTCGATCAGCTGGTCCAGGTACGTGCCGACGGCGGCGAGCCTGCTCAGGTAGCCGCGCGCCTTGACGTCGTCGTCGAGGATCGTCTGCGGCAGCTCCATCAGCAGTTCGAGGGCCGGCGCGGCCAGCCCGTCGCTCACCGCGATGTCGGCCCGGCCGGAGTCGAGCACGTCGATCTGGGTGCGGGCCTGCCAGATCACGACGTCCCGGGTGACCCGTTCGGCCGGCGCCAGCCCGGCCGGGTCGATGGCCTCCGCCCGCGCGATGAGGCCGGCGAGCCCGGCGCGGAACCGCGCGGCGGCTTCGGCGGTCTGGTCGGCGAGCTTGTCGTGCGTGCCCGGCAGGCCGTACAGCGACGGGAACAACGGCTGCGCCTCGAACATCAGCTCCAGGCACTCGTCGGCGAGCTTCCCGGGGGTGTCACGGCGCTGCGACACCCACTCGGCGACCACGCCGGACAGCACCGGCAGCGGCAGGGTCCCGCTGCCCAGCACGACGTCGTGGAACTCGCGGATGTCGAACGCCGCGCCCAAGGCCTGCTCGGCCTCGGCCCGCAGCCGCTGGATCTCCAGCCGCCCCACCATGTAGCCGAGCGCCTGCCCCGGGTCTGCAGCGTACCGGTCGATCTCCGCCTCGATCTCCAGCCGGGCCATCGGGGTGTGCTCGGCGAGGTAGTCGACGGCCTGCTGCCGGCTCCACCCGAGCGCGTGCAGGCCCGTGTCGACGACCAGCCGGCCCGCCCGCATCGAGTCCTGCGTCAGCATGCCCAGCCGCGACACGTCGTCGGAGTACAGGCCCATCTCGTCGGCCAGCCGCTCGGCGTAGAGCCCCCAGCCTTCGGCGTAGGCGTTGACGTGCGCGATCCGGCGCAGCAACGGCAGGCCGGCGAGGTCCTGCGCGAGGCACAGCTGGAAGTGGTGCCCCGGCACGGCCTCGTGGAACGCGACGGCCTCACTGGTGAACCGCGGCCGCTTCTCCGCTTCGTGGGTGTTCGCGTAATAGACGCCCGGACGCGTGCCGTCGAGCGACGGCCGCAGGTAGTACGCGATCGTGCCGCTGGTGGCCTCGGCCGCCGGCACCGGCGCGACCTGGCACTTCTGGTCCGGTACGCGGGAGAACCACTGCCCGGCCACGGCTTCCGCGCGGGTGATGGCGGCCCGGGCCCCGGCCAGCAGCTCTTCGCCGTCCCGCCAGCGCAGCGCCGGATCGGTCCGGATGCGCTCGAAGATCTCGGCGAGGTCCGTGGTGCCGAACAGTTTCCCGCCCAGCTCGCGGTACTCCTCCCCCAGCCGCTCGATGATCGCCAGCCCGGTCTCGTGCAGCTCCTGCGCCGTGCGCTCGGTGGTCGTTTCGACGCGGATCAGCGCGGCGTACCGCTCCGGCCCGCCCGGCAGGGCACCGATGCCCGGCGACGTCTCGGGCCGCGCCACCGGCAGGACCTCGTCGGCCAGGAACGCGCGATAACGCCCGTACGCGGGCCGGACGACCTCGGCGAGCAGCCGGTCGCGTTCGGCCTCGAAGCCGTCGAACGCCGCCGGCGGTGTCACGCGCAGCGGATCGCTCTCCGGCGCGCCGAGGTAGCGGTCGACGTAGTCGATGCCGATGCGCACCAGGAAGTCCGGCGGCACCAGGCCTTCACGCACCGCCGCCCGCTGCCGTCCGATCAGCGCGTCGAGGTAGCCGCCGATGCCGGCGAGCCTGCTCAGGTAGCCGCGGACCTTCGGCTCGTCGTCCAGCACCGTCTGCGGCAGGTAGAGCAGCAGCTCCAGCGCCGGGGCGCCGAGCCCGTCGCTGACCGAGATGTCGGCGCGGCGGGAGTCGATCTCGTCGATCGCCGCTTTCGCCTGGGACAGCACGACTTCCCGGGTGACGCGCTCCTCGGCGGGCAGCCCGGTGGGGTCGAGCGCTTCGGCGCGCGCGGCGATCGCCGCGTACCCGGCACGGAACCGCGCCCGAGCCTCCGCGCTCGGATCGGGCAGCCGGTCGTGGTCGCCGGGCAGGCCGAACACCGACGGGTACAGCGGCTGCCGCTCGAAGTTCAGCGCGACGAGCTCGTCGGCCAGCCGTCCGGGCGTGGCCGGCCGCTCGGCCACCCAGTCCGTGACCACCTTGGCCAGCGCGGACAGCGGCAGCATGCCGTGGCCGAGCACGACCTCGTGGAACCCGCGGATGTCGAACCGCTCGCCCAGCGCCTGCTCGGCTTCGGCCCGCAGCCGCTGGATCTCCAGCCGCCCCACCATGTAGCCGAGCGCCTGCCCCGGCCAGCCGATGTACCGGTCGATCTCGGCTTCGATCTCCATGCGCGCCATCGGCGTGTTTTCGACCAGGAAATCGATCGCCTGCTGCCGGCTCCAGCCCAGCGCGTGCAGGCCCGTGTCGACGACCAGCCGGCCCGCCCGCATCGAGTCCTGCGTCAGCATGCCCAGCCGCGACACGTCGTCGGAGTACAGGCCCATCTCGTCCGCGAGGCGCTCGGCGTACAGCCCCCAGCCTTCGGCGTAGGCGTTGAACATGCCGATCCGCCGCAGCAGCGGCAGGTCGCGCAGCTCCTGGGCCAGGCTGAGCTGGAAGTGGTGCCCCGGCACGGCTTCGTGGAACGCGATCGCCTCGCTGGTGAACCGCGGCCGCTTCTCCGCATCGTGGGTGTTCGCGTAGTACGTGCCCGGGCGCGTCCCGTCGAGCGACGGCTGGAGGTAGTACGCGATGGTGCCGCTCGCCGCGTCGGCCTCCGGCACCGGCGCGACCTCGCACTTCTCCGCCGGGATGCGCGAGAACCACCGCGGCGCGACGGATTCGGCGCGGGCGATGGCGTCGCGGGCCGCGGACAGCAGCTCCTCGCCGTCCCGCCAGCGCAACGCCGGATCGGTGCGCAGGCGCTCGAAGATTTCGGCGAGGTCCGTGGTGCCGAACACCTTCGCGCCCAGCTCGCGGTACTCCTCCCCCAGCTGCCGGATCAGCGCCAGCCCGGTCTCGTGCAGCTCCTGCGCCGTGCGCTCGGTGGTCGTCTCCGCGCGGATCAGCGCGGCGTACCGCTCGGCCCCGCCCGGCACGTGGGAGATGCCCGGGGCGGTGTCGGGCCGCCCGGCCGGCTCGACCTCCGTGCGCAGGAAGTCCCGGTACCGCGCGTACGCCGGGTGGACGACCTCGGCGAGCAGCCGGTCGCGCTCGGCGTCGAAGCCCTCGACCGCCGCCGTCGTGCCCACCTTCAGCGGATCGCTGTCCGGCGCGCCGAGGTAGCGGTCGATGTACTCGATGCCGACGCGGGCCAGGTACGCCGGCGGCACCAGCCCTTCGGCCAGGCTCTCGCGCTGGCGCTCGGCCAGGTCGGCGAGGAACGGCTCGATCGCGCCGAGCCGGGCCAGGTAGCCGCGCGCCTTCTTTTCGTCGTCCAGCTTGTAGTACGGCAGGTACATCAGCAGCCCGAGGGCGGGCGAGGTGAGCCCGTCGCTGACCGCGAGATCGGCACTCCGCGCGCCGAGCCGGTCGGCCTCGACCTCGGCGGAGGCGATCACGACCTCCCGCGTGACGGCTTCTTCCGGCGTCAGGTCGTCGGTGGCCAGGGCCCGCGCCCGGGCGGCGATGGCCGTGTACGCCGCACGGAAGCGCTCCTGCGCCGCCCGCGTCTGGTCGGCGAGCCGGTCGTGGTCGCCGGGCAGGCCGAGCACCGACGGGTACAGCGGCTCCTGCTCGAACGACAGCTCGACGAGCTCGCTCGCCAGGCCGTCGACGGTGTCGCCGTGCCCGGCCACCCACTCGTCGACGACGGCGGCGAGCACCGACAGCGGCAGCGAGCCGCCGGCCAGCACCAGGTCGTGGAACGCGCGGACGTCGAACCGCGAGCCGAGCCGCTCCTCGGCGCGGGCGCGGGCCCGCTGGATCTCCAGGCGCCCCACCATGTACCCGAGCGCCTGGCCCGGCCACGCGAGGTAACGGTCCACTTCGGACTCGATCTCGGCGCGCGCCTCCGGCGTGTGCTCCAGCAGGTAGTCGACGGCCTGCTGACGGCTCCAGCCCAGCGCGTGCAAACCCGTGTCGACGACCAGCCGGCCCGCCCGCAGTGAGTCGCCGGCCAGCATGCCGAGCCGGGCGACGTCGTCGGAGTAGAGGCCCATTTCGTCGGCGAGGCGCTCGCTGTAGAGCCCCCAGCCCTCGATGTAGGCGTTGAACTTGCCGATGCGGCGCAGCAGCGGCAGCTCGGTGAGCCCCTGCGCGATGCTGAGCTGGAAGTGGTGGCCCGGCACCGCTTCGTGGAACGCGGTCGTCTCGGCCATGTGCCGGAGCCGCTCGGTGGCTTCGTGGGTGTTCGCGAAGTAGATGCCCGGTCGCGAGCCGTCGGCGGCCGGACGCAGGTAGTAGGCCGCAGGTGCGCCGGGCGCGACCTCCGACGGCACGGCTTCGACCGTGCACTGCTGCTCCGGGATCCGGCCGAACCACTTCGGGGCTTCCGCGGCCGCGCGGGCGACGGCCGTGCGTGCGGTCTCCAGCAGCTCGTCCGCACTGCGCCAGCGCAACGCCGGGTCGGAGCGCAGGCGCGCGAAGATCTCGGCGAGGTCGTCGGTGCCGAACACCTTCAGCCCCAGCTCGCGGTACTCGACGGCGAGCGCCTCGATGGTGTCGAGACCGATCCGGTGCAGCTCTTCCGGGGTGAGCCCGGTCGTCGTGTGCATCCGCGCCATGCGGACGTAGGTCCCGGCCCCGCCCGGCAGCCACGACAGGCCGGCCCGGTCCGCGGGCCGCCCGTGCGGCTTGACCTCGGTGACCAGGAATTCGCGGTACTCGGCGAAGGCCGGCCGCACGACGCCGGCCAGCAGCTCCTCCCGCCGCCGCGCGAACTCCTCGTCCGGGGCGGGCTGGCGGCGCAGCGGGTCGGCGTCCGGGTCGGCGAGGTAGCGGTCGAGGTGCGCGACCGCGGCGTCGACCAGGTGGGCCACCGGAAGCAGGCCGCCGTCGATGCCTTCGGCGTGCCGCCGCGCGGCCTGGCGGAGGTACCCGGGGATCGCGGCCAGCCTGCCGAGCTGGGCTTCCGCGGTCTCGCCCGCCGTCACCGTCGTCATCGGCAACGTCATGAGCAGGCCGGCCGCGGGCCCGGCGGACAGGTCGGTGACGGTGAACTCGGTCATCCGGCTGTCGATCGAGGCGATGCGGTTTTCCGCCGTGGTGATCAGCACCTCGCGGGTGACCCGGTCCGCCGCCGGGAGGCCCTCGACGTCCAGCGCGCGGGCACGCTCGAGGAAGGCCACGAACCGGGCCCGGAACGCCTGCTCGGCCTCGGCGGACAGGTCCGCCAGGCCGGGCTCCGCCGGGCGGACGCCCAGCACCGCCGGCGTCAGCGGATCGGCGGCGAACAGCGCTTCGACGAACTCGTCGGCGAGTTCGGTGACCGCGGTCATGGCAGGACCCCCAGCTTCGGCTGATGTGCTCACGGCCGACCCTAACGGAGATCACCGACAGAAAACGTCCGCGCCGGTCGCCCGGGGTGGACGGCCTGCCGCACCGCGGATCGGCCAGGCGGTAGCGTTTCCCGGGTGGCCGTGACCGATCCCGTGGATATCCGTCTGCTCGCCGCGCTCGCCGACCTCGGCAAGGCGGCCGTGCACGAGCTGGCGGCCAAGGTCGGCATGGATCCCCGCGAGGTCGCCTACCGGCTGGTCGCCCTCTCCGGCAGCGGGCTCCCCCTGCTCGTCGGCGTGGAAAGCGACCCCAACGGCCTCCGCGCGGCCATCGCCGGCGCGCCGCCGTCGTGGGCCGGCCGGCCGCAGCCGCAGTTCCCGCCGCCTTCGCAGCCGGTGCCGCAGCAGGTGCCCGCACCGCCCGTGCCGCAGCCGCCCGGCCCGCCGATGCCCCCGCCGGTCCAGGGCACGCCCTCGGGGCCGTACAACGTCCAGGGCGCCCCTTCCGGGCCGTACACCGTGCAAGGCGCGCCCTCGGGGCCCTACCACGTCCAGGGCACGCCGTCCGGGCCCCACCAGGTCCAGGGCACGCCGTCCGGACCCCACCACGTCCAGGGCACGCCGTCCGGGCGATACCCCGGCCCGCCGCCCCGGCCGCAGCTGCCGCGCCCGCCGTTCACGCCGCCACCGGTTCCGCTCGACCCGGCCGTGAGCACGTGGGGCGTGCCGCAGACGGCGTCGTGGGCCCGCGGCGACGAACCCGCCCGGCCGAGCGGGCCCGCCGGCGGCAGGCGGGGCAGGCTCGGCGAGGTCATGGAGACCCAGGGCCTGGAGGGCGAGCAGCTGTCGGTGCAGCTCCTGGAGGTCCAGGACCCGGCCGACTACCTGTTCAGCGCGGCCGGGTACCGCCTGGAGGAGGGCGAACGCGCGGTGGTGGTGCACACCGAGATCACCAACCGCGGCTCGATCCCGTTCGCGTCGCTGCCGGACAACTACCTCGAACTGCTCGCCCCCGACGGCCAGGCCATCGGCAAGGCGCCGGTGTCGCTGACGTCCCGGCCGCCGCACAAGATCGGCGTCAAACCGGGCGAGACGCTGGGCGGCCACACGGTGTACGTCCTGCCGGACGCCACCCGGGTGGTTTCGGTGCGCTGGAGCCCGCGGCCGGAGCCGGACGAGCGCACGCTGACCTGGTCGATCGAAGACTGAGGCTTCGGCGGAACAAGCCCCGCTAGTAGCTTTCGTCGCGCAGGGTTTCCAGTGCCTTCGCCAGGTCTTCCGGGTACTCCGACTCGAACTCGACCCAGCGGCCGTCCGCGGGGTGCGCGAAGCCCAGTGTCTTCGCGTGCAGCCACTGCCGGTTGAGCCCGAGGTGGCGGGCCAGCACCGGGTCGGCACCGTAGGTCAGGTCGCCGACGCAGGGGTGCCGCAGTGCCGAGAAGTGGACGCGGATCTGGTGCGTCCGCCCGGTTTCGAGCTTGATGTGTGCGAGCGACGCCGCCCGGAACGCCTCGACGACTTCGTAGTGCGTCACGCTCGGGCGGCCGCCCTGGACGACGGCGAACTTGTAGTCGTGGCGCGGGTGGCGGTCGATGGGGGCGTCGATCGTGCCGCGCATCGGGTCCGGGTGGCCCTGGACGATCGCGTGGTAGCCCTTGTCGACCGTGCGTTCCTTGAACGCGCGCTTCAGCACGGTGTAGGCGTGCTCGCTCTTGGCCACCACCATCACCCCGGTGGTGCCCGCGTCGAGCCGGTGGACCACGCCCTGGCGCTCGGCCGCGCCGGAGGTCGAGATGCGCAGGCCGGTCGCGGCGAGGCCGCCGACGACGGTCGGGCCGGTCCAGCCCGGGCTCGGGTGCACCGCGACGCCAACCGGCTTCGAGATCACCACGATGTCGTCGTCGTCGTGCAGGATCTGCATGCCGTCGACCGGCTGCGCGACGACCTCGACCGGGTTCGCCGGTTCGGGCAGCGTGATCTCCAGGAGGCCGCCGCCGGAAAGCCGGTCGGACTTGCCCGCGGGACGGCCGTCGAGCAGCACGTCCCCGGACTCGGCGAGCTCGGCGACGACCGTGCGGGACAGCCCGAGCAGCTTGGCGAGGCCGGCGTCGACCCGCATCCCGTCGAGCCCGTCGGGCACCGGGAGCATCCGCGACGTCACGCCTGCTCCTCCTGCTTCTTCTTGTCCTTGGTCGACGTGCCGTCGTAGTCCTTGCCCAGCAGCGACAGCAGGACGATCAGGGCGCCGCCGACGCAGATCGCGGAGTCGGCGATGTTGAAGATCGCGAAGCCCTTGCCGTTGGGGGCGAACGCCGAGATGAAGTCGACGACGTGGCCCTGCAGCCCGCCGGGCGCGCGGAAGATGCGGTCGGTCAGGTTGCCGGTGGCGCCGGCGAGCACGAGGCCGAGGCCGATCGCCCAGCCGACCGAGCGCAGCCGCCGCGACAGCCAGATGATCGCGATGACCACGGCGAGCGCGACCAGGGCGAGCACCCACGTCATGCCGGTGGCCATCGAGAACGCGGCGCCGGGGTTGCGGATCACCTGCAGGTAGATCAGCCCGCCGAGGATCCGGTGCGGCTCCTTGCCTTCCAGGTTGGCGACGACCAGGTTCTTCGTCACCAGGTCGATCGTCCAGAACACGACGGCGACCGCGAAGACCCAGCCGACCCGCCGCTTCGGCAGCAGCGGCTTCGCCGGGACCTCCGGGTTTTCGGGCGCATCGGCGGCGGGATCGGGCGCCGCCTCGGCGGGGTCGGCGGCGTCGGGTTCGGAGTGGCTGGGCTCGGTGCTCACCGGTCCATTGTCCACGGCGCCGGCCAGGCCGCGGCGGGCCCGTCCGGCCGCGGGCGCAGGAGCACGGCGAACGCGGCCGCCAGCAGCACGCCCGCCGTCGGCGAGCGCCCCCGCCGACGGCGGCTGGAACACCGCCGTGACCAGCGCGAACACCCGTACCGCCGTGCGCTCCCCTCGCCTCGGGCGACCGGCTCGGCGCGCGGCTTTTCCCTCAGCGAGGCGGTGAAGGCGGCGAGCAGGATCACCGCCGGCACCCAGCACGCCCGCCATGTCCGCCGAAAGCACCACGGCGACCAGGGCGAACGCGGCCGTCGTCAGCAGGACGAACCGGCCTCGGCTTCCGCCCGGCTCCGGCGTGACGGCAGCTGCGCCGCGGCCAAGCCGATCTCGGCGAACCCCGGCAACGCCGGCGGAAACCAGAAACGCGGCCCTCTCCCCCTCGGCCCAGGCCGGCGCTCAGCAGAACGGCGGCAGCTCCCGCGGGTCGCCCACCGGCGCCCAGCGGCCGTCCACCTTCGCGTACTCCCAGCGGGCGCCGCGGGCGGCGATCTGCCGCAGCGCCAGGACCACGCGGTCGACGTGGTCCGCCGTGCTGCCGAGGCCGAGGCTGACGCGGAGGGCCTGCTGCCCGTCGCCGCCGGTGACGCCGATCAGCCGCTTGGCCGCGATGTGGGCGCAGAAGGCGCCGTCGCGGACGCCGATGCCGTACTCGGCCGACAGCACCGCGGCGAGCCAGCCCGGGTCGAAGCCGTCGACGACGAAGCTGACCGTGCCGACCCGGTCGACCGGCGCGTCGAACAGCCGCAGCTCGGCGCAGCCCGGGATGCCTTCGAGGCCCTTGCGCAGCCGGGCGAGCAGGGCCTGCTCGTGCTCGACGACGGCGTCCCAGTGCGCGCCGAGGGTTTCGCACGCGACGCCGAGCGCGTACACGCCGACGGTGTTGGGCGAGCCGGCTTCGTGGCGCTCCGGCCCGGTGTTCCAGACGACGGCGCCTCCGGTGACGAGCTTGGTCGCGCCGCCGCCGGCGAGGTACGGGCGGGCCGCGCGCAGCCAGTCGGCGCGGCCGATCAGCGCACCCGCGCCGAAGGGCGCGTACAGCTTGTGGCCGGACAGGGCGACGTAGTCGACGTCCAGTTCCTTGATCGAGATCCGGCGGTGCGGGGCCAGCTGGGCGGCGTCGAGCGCGATCCGGGCGCCGTGTTTCCGCGCCACGGCCGCGATTTCCGCCACCGGGAGCAGCTCACCGGTCACATTGGACGCTCCGGTGACGACGACCAGCCGCGGCCCCTGCGGGGCGTCCGCGAGTGCTTCGTCCACAGCGGACACCGCGGCGAGTCGGGTGCGCGGGGTCGGCAGCCGCCGGACGTTCGGGCCCTGCCACGGCAGCAGCGCGGCGTGGTGCTCGGTGTCGAACACGATCACCGTGGTGTGCCGCGGCAGGCTGCGGGCGAGCAGGTTGAAGGAATCGGTGGTGTTGCGGGTGAAGACGACGGTGTCGGTCCGCCGCGCGTCGACGAAGCGGCGCAGGACGTCACGGGTGCGTTCGTAGAGCTTGGTGGACACCTGCGACGCGAAGCCGGCACCGCGGTGGACGCTGGCGTACCAGGGCAGGAACTCGTCGACGGCACTGCGGACGGCGTCGAGACACGGCGCGCTCGCGGCGTGGTCGAGATTGGCGTAGCCGATGTCCCCGCCGGTCACCAGCGGCACCCGCAGCGACGCCCCCGCGACGGCGGGGATGTCCTGGGCGGCAACGGTTTCGAGCTGGGTGCGGTCGATGGCGAGAGTCATCGGGTGCCTCCTCGGCGATCCGGGGGACCCCGGCGAGGGGCCCGCGCTTGCCCGTCGCACGGCGCGACCGGCCCGGTCTTCACCCGGGGCACCCCACCGCGGTAGGAGGGTTGCCGGCCAGCAAGCCGGGGCTTCGCGCTGGCACTCATGACCTGAGCCAGAAGGTAACCGAGAACGCCGCCGGTGGCCAACCCCCGCTTCACATTCTGAGACGGCGGTCACAGCCGGTGAGTACGCGCAACCGCGATGGCACGACGCACAGCGCCCCAATGTGGCCTTGGTTGCGTTGAACGCACCCAAGGTGGCCTTCGGTGCGTTCAACGCACCGAAGGCCACATTGGGGCGCTGGGGACGAGGTGTCGAGAGCGGCCGGGTTTGCGGGCTCGGCTGTGTCAGAGGCTCGCGCGGAAGCGGCCCGGCAGCCGGACCACCGCTCCGTCCGCGAGGTGCGTCGCGGTGCCCGAGTACTGCTCCGCCGCCGCCGTGAACCGCCAGCCGCCGAAGGTTTTGCCGTCGACCGGCTCGCCCGACGCCGCCGCGATCGTGGTCGAAATCCGGGCGAACGACACGCCGTCCCAGTTGCCCGCGGTCGCGTCCGGGAGCGTCCAGAGCGTGAAGTGGACGTGGGCGCCGGTGCTGCTGCCGCCGCACGGGAGCGCGTTGCCGGTCGACCCGAGCACCGTCCCGGCCTCGACGTGCTCACCGTCGGTGACCCGGATGCCCTCCAGGTGGTAGTAGCCGGTCCGCCAGCCGCCGTCGTGGTCGAGCGTCACCCAATCGCCGCCCGGGCAGTGCTGCAGGTGGGCCGTGCCGGCCAGCGGCGCGCGGACCGTGCCGTCCGCGGGGCTGAAGTCGATCGCGTTCTTCACGCCGGTGCTGCCGTCGTCGGAGTGGATGCCCGCCGAGTAGACCTGCTGGCCCGCTTCGAACGGCCACGCGAACATCGGGAAAGCCCCGGCGGACGCCGGGGCGGCGGCGAGGCCCACGGCCACCGTGACCGCGGCGGCCAAACCCGCCGCACGCACGAAGAGGTTCACGGCGCGTACTCCTCTGGCGTCAAGTTCACTCGAACGAGCGCACATTAAGCCAAAAGAGGGACTACTGGGAAGACTGTTCGTGAATTTCCGTTATCGGCCGGACTCGCCCTTCCAGCGAGCCAGGCGCCCGGCCCGGTCGACGGCGCGCAGCCGGCGCTCGACCGCGTCGCGGACCGCGCTCGTCGTGACGACCAGCAGCTGGTCGTGCTCCTGCAGCCGGCTGGTCTTCTGCGGCGTGAAGCCCGCGCCGTCGCGCACGACCAGGCTGATCGTCGCCCCGACGGGCAGCCGGAGCTCGGACAGGTACACGCCGTGCAGCTTCGATCCCGGCTGGATCCGGACCTGGAGCAGTTCCGCGCCCAGCTCGTCCAGCGGCGCGGAGTCGACCTCGACCTCGTGCGCCTCGGACTTCTTGGCCAGCCCGAGCCGGCGCGCGAGCGGGCCGAGCGTCGCCCCCTGCACCAGCGTCAGCACGACGACCAGCACGAACACCGCGTCGACCAGCCGCTGCGCGCCCGGCAGGCCCTGCGACAGCGGGATCATCGCGAGCACGATCGGCACCGCGCCGCGCAGCCCGGCCCACGACAGGAACGCCTGTTCCCGCCACGGCAGCCGGAACGGCAGCATCGACAGCACGACCGAGAGCGGCCGCGCCAGCAGCAGCACGACCGCGCCGGCGACCAGGCCCGGCACGATCGCGTCGAGCAGGCGTCCCGGCGAGGCGAACAGCCCGAGCAGCACGAACAGCCCGATCTGCGCCAGCCAGCCCAGGCCCTCGGCGAACGACAGCGTGTCCGACCGGTGCGGCAGCCGCGAATTGCCGAGCACCAGCGCGGCGACGTAGGTGGCGAGCAGCCCGGACGCGTGCAGCAGCTGCCCGGACGAGTACGCCAGGACGCACACCGCGACCGTCGCGAGCGGGTAGAGGCCGGTCGCCGGCAGCGCGGCCCGGCGCAGCGCGAAGCCGCCGAGCCAGCCGAAGGCCAGGCCGATCACCAGGCCCGCCGTCAGCTCGTAGACCACCAGCAGCGGCAACGTCCAGTCCACAGTGGTGCCTTCGGCCAGCACCACGACGGCGATGTAGGCCGGCGCGTCGTTGATGCCCGACTCGAGTTCGAGCGCGCCGGTGAGCCGTTTGCCGATCCCCGCCGTGCGCAGCACCGAAAACACCGCGGCCGCGTCCGTCGAGGCGAGCACCGCACCCCAGAGCAGCGCCAGCCGCCAGTCGAGGCCCAGCAGCCAGTGCAGGGCCGCCCCGGTGACCGCGACGCTCACCACGACGGCCACTGTGGACAGTGCAATTCCGCGGCCCAGCGCCGGTTTCACCGCCGACCACCGGGTGGTCAGCCCACCTTCGGCGAGGATCATGACGAGTGCGGCGAGGCCGAGCGACTGGGTCAGTTCGGGATTGTCGAACCGGATGCCGAAGCCGGCTTCGCCCAGCAGCACGCCGATCCCGAGGTACAGCAGCAGCGAGGGCAGGCCCAGCCGGATCGAGACGCGCACGGCCAGCACGGAGGCGAGGAGCACGGTCCCGCCGACGCCGAGCAGCACGGGAAGCTGGTCCATGCCGCCTCCTCCCGAGTGCCGTGGGGCCCTCAGAATAGTGCGGCACAGGGGTTAACTCGTTCGTGTACCGCTGCCCGGCGCCGGACACCCGGTGTGTTAAGGCGCCGCAACACCACTGAGCGCGTCGAGATCGACACCGAGGGCAGCGAACGGCTTCCCCGCCGCCGGCAGCACCTTGACCGCGCGGTGGCCGCCGGTGGCCACCCAGCCGGCGTCGACCGCCCGGTCGAGCAGCGCGGCGGGCAGGGCGCCGGCGAGGTGGTCGCGGCGCTCCGTCCAATCCAGACAGTCACGCAGCAGCGGCCGCCGCCCGGCGGCCACCGGCACGCCGAGGTCCGCCAGCACGGCGCGGCCACGCGGGGTCAGGGTCAGCCCGTCGGCGGTGCCGACCAGGCCGGTGGCGAGCATGCCGTCGCGCAGGGCGACGCCGAGCTCGCCGGCGAGGTGGTCGTAGCAGGTGCGGGCGAACCCGAGCCGTCGCGCCCGCAGCGACGACTTCAGGCCGGTCACCGGCCTTTGTTCGGCAGTTTTTCGGGGGCTCCGGCTGGCGGAGCCCCCGGCCCGGGGCGGAGCCCCGAATGTCACTGCGTGCTGGGCCAGGTGCTCGATCAGCTCGGCGACGCGCGGGTCGGCGATCCGGACGTAGCTGGCCCGCCCCTGCTTGACCCGGGCGACGAAACCGGCGCCGGCCAGCCGCGTGACGTGCTCACTGGCGGTCGAGAGCGCGATCCCGGCCGCCTTCGCCAGTTCGCCGACGGTCCAGGCCCGCCCGTCCAGCAGCACGAGGCACATGGTGGCCCGGCTCGGGTCGGCGAGCACCGCGGCCACCTCGGCCAGCGCGATCGTCTCCATACCCCCACGCTACGGCCCCGACCCATCGGCCACGGCCGAACCTTCGTGCCCCGAGGGTCGGCCCGCGCACCTGGACGGTCGGCTCACGTACCTGGAGGGTCGGCCGGCGTACCTGGGCGGTCGGCTCGCCGGCCGACCTCCTGGGTACGCGAGCCGACCGTCCGCGTCAGAGGGACTTGAGGAACTTCGCGGCCAGCTGGACGGCCGGGCCCGAGTCGTTCGAGTCCTCCAGGACCACCGCGAAGGCCACGTTGCCGAGGTAGCCGACGAACCAGCCCGTCGCGTTCGAGCCGTCGCCGAACTGGGCGGTGCCCGTCTTCCCGAAGACGTTGCCCGCCGACGCGGCCGCGCGGCCGGTGCCGCTGGTCACCACCGCGCGCATCATCTTCCGGACCTCGCCGAGCACCGCCGACGGCGGCGGCGAGTAGCCTTTGACCACCGTGGTCTCCAGGTCGTGCCACAGCCGGGGCGTGATCGCCTTGCCGGTGGCGACCGTGGCGGCCATCAGCGTGCCGCCGAGGACGCTGGCCTGGATGCGGCCCTGGCCGAACCCGTCCTCGACCTGCTCGTCCTTGCTCACCGCCGGCTCGACCTTGCCCAGCTCGGTGTTGAGGCCGGGGATCTCGTAGTCGGCGTTGAGGCCCAGCTCGTCGGCCGCCTTCTTCAGGCCGTCCGCGGGCAGGCCGAGCGCGAGCTGCCCGAACGTCGTGTTGCAGGACCGCGCGAACGCCGTCTGCAGGGTGGTCGCGCCCAGCTCGAAGTTCTCGTTCTTGACCGTCCGGGTGCCGATCGTCGCGACGCCGGGGCAGTCGACCGGCGACGCCGCGCTGAGCCCGCTCTGCTGGACCGCCGCCACCGATGTCGCGATCTTGAACGACGAGCCCGGCTCGTACAGGCCGTTGAGCGCCTTGGGCGCGTTCCCGGCGGCGGCGTTCTGCGCGACGGCGAGGATGTCACCCGACCCGGTGTCGAGGGCGACGAGCATCGCCGACCCCCGGTAGCCGTCCACCGCGGCCTGGGCGGCGTTCTGCGCGGCCAGGCTCAGGCTCGTCACGAGCGGTTTCGCCGCGGCGTCCGGCACCTTCCCGTACAGCCGCTCGACGCTCTTGCCGCCGGCATCGACGCGTTCGACGGCGAACCCCGCGCCGGCCGCGGCCGTGACCTGGCCCAGGAGCGCCGAGCGCAGCAGCGGTGCCGGGTTGCCGTCCACCACGCGCAGGCCGCCGGACCCGCTGACGACCACCGGCTTGCCGTCGCGGTCGGCGACCGCGACGGTGTCCTGCGCGGCGGTGCTGATCACCAGCCGCTGGCCCGCTTCCAGCTTCGGGTGCAGCAGTGACGGCGCCCAGTGGACCAGCCACCGCCCGCTGTTCTGCACGAGCTCGAACGGCACGTCGTAGGTCCAGACCTGGCCCGGCTTCAGCGTCCACGACAGGCTGAACGTGCCGCCCGTCTGCTTCGCCCCGGCCGGGGCCGGCTGCAGGACGGTCAGCTTCGCGGCCACCGACGCCGGGTTCAGCGTGTTCCGCGTGGCCCGCAGGGCGACCGCGGCGGCCGCGTTGTCGTCGGTCAGCCGGCCCGCTGCGTCGGGGTTGTTCTCGGAGAGGTCCTGCAGGTACTCGGTGATCGCCGAGTTCGGGTCGAGCGCGCCGGGGCTCTCCACGGTGGTCGCGCCGGTGGCGGCCTCCGGCGTCGAACTCCCGCTGTTGAGCAGGAAGAACGCGGCCACCACGATCACGACGACCAGCAGCGCGCCGCCGATCAGGATGCCGCGTCTCTTGCCAGGGCTCATTCCGGTTCCCCTCCCCCAAGGAGCCACCCGCGGGTGGCCGGTCGAGTCCGCACCCTACCGGCCACCCCGGCGATCAGGCCTTCGCGACCGCCACGGTGACCTTCGTGCCGTCGCCGACCGTGCCGGCGAAGCCGTCGCCGGCCGGGCCGTGGGTCACCGACGTCGCCAGCGTCTCCGACGCGAGGAACTCCTCGTGCGTCCGAGCCGCTTCGACGACCTCGGAAGGCGCGTCGATGGTCAGCGCGATCCGGTCGGCGACGTCGAGCCCGGCGTCCCGGCGGGCCTGCTGCACGACCCGGACCAGGTCGCGGACCAGGCCCTCGGCCGCCAGCTCCGGCGTCACCTCGGTGTCGATCAGGACCAGCCCGGAGCCGCCGGGCAGCTCCGCCGCCGCGCCGCCGCCCTTGGCGACCAGCCGGCGGTCGAATTCACCTTCACGCAGTGTGATATTGGCGGCGACCACGGCCCCGCCCTGGAACGACCAGTCCCCCGCCTTGACCGCCTTGATCACCGTCTGGACGTCCTTGCCCAGCCGCGGACCGGCGGCGCGGGCGTTCACCGCGACCTCGAACCCGCCGTGCGCGGCGACGTCGGTGGTCAGCTCGACCGCCTTGACGTTCACCTCGTCCCGCAGGATGTCGGCGAAGGCGCCCAGCGACTCGGCGTCTTCGGCCGCGACGACCAGCGACGACAGCGGCAGCCGCACGCGCAGCTTGTTCGCCTTCCGCAGCGACAGCGCCGAGGACGCCACCTGCCGCACCCGGTCCATCGCGGTGACCAGCGCCGCGTCCGCGGGCAGGTCGTTCGCGTTCGGCCAGTCGCTCAGGTGCACCGAACGGCCGCCGGTGAGGCCGCGCCAGACGACCTCGGTGGTCAGCGGCAGCAACGGCGCCGCGACCCGCGAAGTCACTTCCAGCACGGTGTGCAGCGTGTCGATCGCGTCCTGGTCGCCCGCCCAGAAGCGGTCGCGCGAGCGGCGGACGTACCAGTTCGTCAGAACCTCGAGGAAGTCCCGCACGGTCTGGCACGCGCCCGCGACGTCGTAGCTGTCCATCGCGTACTCGACGTCGGTGACCAGCTCGTGCGTCTTCGCCAGCACGTACCGGTCGAGCACGTTCGGCGAATCCGTGCGCCACTTCCCGTCCACGCCTTCGGCGTTCGCGTACAGCGCGAGGAAGTAGTACGAGTTCCACAGCGGCAGGACGGCCTGGCGGACGGCGTCGCGGATGCCCTTGTCGGTGACGACGAGGTTGCCGCCGCGCAGGATCGGGCTCGCCATCAGGTACCAGCGCATGGCGTCGGAGCCGTCGCGCTCGAAGACCTCGTTGACGTCCGGGTAGTTGCGCAGCGACTTGGACATCTTGGCGCCGTCGGAGCCCAGGACGATGCCGTGCGAGACGCAGGTGCGGAACGCGGGCCGGTCGAACAACGCCGTCGCGAGCACGTGCAGCAGGTAGAACCAGCCGCGGGTCTGCCCGATGTACTCGACGATGAAGTCGCTCGGGTAGTGGTGCTCGAACCACTCGGCGTTCTCGAACGGGTAGTGCACCTGGGCGTAGGGCATCGAACCCGAGTCGAACCAGACGTCGAGGACGTCCGGGACGCGGCGCATGGTGGACTCGCCCGTGGGGTCGTCCGGGTTCGGCCGGGTCAGCTCGTCGATGTAGGGCCGGTGCAGGTTGTCCAGCCGCACGCCGAAGTCGGCCTCCAGCTCGTCGAGCGAGCCGTAGACGTCGGTGCGCGGGTATTCGGGGTTGTCGGACTGCCACACCGGGATCGGCGTGCCCCAGTAGCGGTTGCGCGAGACCGACCAGTCGCGCGCGTTCTCCAGCCACTTGCCGAACTGGCCGTCCTTGACGTTCTCCGGGTACCAGGTGATCTGCTGGTTCAGCTCGACCATCCGGTCCTTGAACTGCGTCACCGCGACGAACCACGACGAGACCGCGCGGTAGATCAGGGGGTTCCGGCAGCGCCAGCAGTGCGGGTAGGAGTGGTCGTAGGTTTCGTGCCGCAGCAGCACGGAACCCTGCTGCGCGGCCGGACCCGTGCCGTTCTTGAGGTCACGGACGATGTTCGGGTTGGCGTCGAAAACCTGCTGGCCCTCGTAGTCCGGCACGGTCGCGTCGAACTTGCCGTGCGCGTCGACCGGCGTGACCGGGGTGATCCCGGCCGCGTCGGTGACAGCCTTGTCGTCTTCACCGTAGGCGGGGGCGATGTGCACGATGCCGGTGCCGTCGTCGGTGGTGACGTAGTCGGCGGCCAGCACCCGGTGGGCGTTCTCGGTGCCGGTGAAGTACGGGAACGGTGGTGCGTAACGGGTTCCGAGCAGCTGCGTGCCCGTGTAGTGCGCGACGACCGTGGGCTCTTCACCGAGTTCACGCGCGTACGCCGCCACTCGCGCTTCGGCGAGCAGGAACCGCTTGCCGTCGCTCTCCACGACGACGTACTGCACGTCCGGGTGCACGGCCGTGGCGAGGTTCGACGGCAGCGTCCACGGCGTCGTCGTCCAGATCAGCAGGTAGGTGCCGTCGAGATCGTTCCCGTTGCCCTCCAGGCGGAAACCGACCGTGACGGCCGGGTCCTGGCGGTTGCGGTAGACGTCGGCGTCCATGCCCAGCTCGTGGTTGGACAGCGGCGTCGCGTCGCGCCAGCAGTACGGCAGGACGCGGTAGCCCTCGTAGACGAGTCCCTTGTCCCACAGGCGTTTGAACGCCCAGAGCACCGACTCCATGTAGGTGACGTCGAGGGTCTTGTAGTCGTTGTCGAAGTCGACCCAGCGCGCCTGGCGGGTGACGTAGTCGCGCCACTCGTCGGTGTAGCGGAGGACGGACTCCTGCGAAGCCGCGTTGAACTTCGCGATGCCCATCTCTTCGATCTCGGACGTCTCGGTGATGCCGAGCTGGCGCATCGCCTCGAGTTCGGCGGGCAGGCCGTGGGTGTCCCAGCCGAAGCGGCGCTCGACCTTGCGGCCCTTCATCGTCTGGTAGCGCGGCACCAGGTCCTTGACGTACCCGGTGAGCAGGTGGCCGTAGTGCGGCAGGCCGTTGGCGAAGGGCGGGCCGTCGTAGAAGACGTACTCGTTTTCGCCCTTTTCGCCGGCGGGACGCGCGTCGATCGTCGCCTGGAAGGTCCGGTCCGTCTCCCAGTAGGCGAGGACCTGCTTCTCCAGTGCGGGGAACGACGGCTGCGACGGGACTCCTGCGCCGTCGCCGAGCTGGGCCTGCGGGTACATCCGGTGCTCCTCGGTTCGTCACTCGCGTACGGACGACCGGCTTCTGCACCGGTCACCCACACGGGGACGAGACGCCTCGGCGTTCCGCGGTACCACCCCGCTTGCCCGGCAGGTGCTCCCGGGCCGCTCATTCGACGGCTGTCACGGGCCGCACCCGTCCGGTTCTACTGAGAGCGTGACGCTCGGTTCTTCCGGAGGCTCCCCGGTGATGGCCGGATCGACGCCGTGTTGCCTACCAGGTTAACCGGCCCGCGCAACCGGGTTGTCACGAGGGGCACGTACGGTCACGCCGATCGCGACCAGCCACAACCCGCCGGCGATCAGGCCGGGCCGGCTCGGGGTTGGCCGGATCTCGGCTCCGCAGCCTGACGGCCCGCGGAAGCGTGCCCGAACCCGTACCTCGCGTGATCAGAGCCGTAACTCGCGTGATCAGGGGCGGAACTCGCGAGTTCCGGCGGCAATCACGCGAGTTCCGGCTTCGATCACGCGAGTTCCGGCGGGCATCTCGCGTGACTGGAGGGTCGGCTCGCGTGACTGGAGGGTCGGCTCGCGTGATTGGGGGGTCGACACGGTGGTCAGCGGTGGGCGGCGACCAGGGTGGCGTCGGGGCGGCAGCGGTCGCAGGGGGTGAAGCCGAGCTGGCGGGCTTCGCCGACGCCGATCGGGATCGTGTCGCGGGGGCCGAGCCAGGGGCACGTGCGGAGGTGGTAGCGGGGGTGCTCGTCGACCACCACGACCTCGTCCTCGAGGTCGGCCAGGACCGCGACGTCGGCCTCCGGGGTGTCTTCCACGCCCGGGTCGGAATCGGACGTCGTTTCGGTCTCGGCTGAAGCGTCGGCCGGTGCGGGCTCGGGCGTGTCGGCCGGGTCACCCAGGTCGCCGGAGGCCGGGATCAGGGTGGTCTGTTCTTCCGAAACGGGCTCGGCGGGCGCAGCGGGCTCGGCGGGTTCCGGCGGGGAAGAATCGGCCGGAGCCTCGGGAGCGGCCGCGGAGCGGCGACGGCGGCGCAGCCAGTCGGCGAGCAGGAGCAGCCCGGCCAGCACGGACAGCCCGATGGAAACCCACGCCCACAGCGAAGAAGCCGTGATCAGGGCGGTGACGAGCAACCCCAGAGCCGCCAGTACCAGGACCAGCACGATGTAAAGCACGCTGAATTACAGCACGAACCACCCGGGAGCGGACCACGACCCGCCCACGGGTGGTACCGGATCGACTCCGAACCGTGGTCCACCCCGCCGGCGCGTGCCGGCGGGGTGGACCCGGAACTGAAACTCAGCCGGCTTCGGCCCGCGGACCGAAGGAGTAACCCTGCCCGCCGCTCGACGAACCGGACGACTGCCCCGAGTTCGACGAAGCCGACGCGGGGGCCGCGGAACCGCGGTCGTCGAGTTCGCGCAGCTGGGACTCGAGGAACCCGCGCAGCCTCGTGCGGTACTCCCGCTCGATCGTGCGCAGCTCCTCGATCTTCTTGCCCAGCCCGCTCTTCTCGGAGTTCAGGCTGTTCATCGTCTCGGTGTACTTGCGCTGCGACTCGCGTTCCAGCGTGGTCGCCTTGTCGCGCGCCTGACGCTCCAGCGTCTCGGCACGGGTCCGCGCGTCGTTCAGCATCGTGTCGACGCGGGTGCGGGCCTCGTTGACCATCGAGTCGGACTTCGCCCGGGCGTCCGAAAGCAGCTGCTCGGACTTGGTGCGGGCCTCGGCCAGCATCCCGTCGGACTCGGTCTTCGCCTCGGCGGTCAGCCGGTCGGCCATCTCCTGGGCCAGGCCCAGGACCTTGGCCGCCTGCACGTTCGGCTCGGTGCTGTCGCCGACCATCGAGTGGGCTTGGGTCTGCTCCATGGCCGACTGCGGCGGCGGCACCGGCGCCAGGCGCCGCGACGGCTCCTCGCGCATCGGCGGCGCGCCGACGTTGGCCTTGGCGTTCTCCAGCTCGCTACGGGTCGACTCGAGCTCCGCGTCGAGCTGTTCCATCTGCTGGCGCAGCTCGTTGTTGTCCTCGATCAACCGGGCCAGCTCGGTCTCCACCAGGTCGAGGAACGCGTCCACCTCGTCCTCGTTGTAGCCCCTCTTGCCGATGGGCGGCTTGCTGAACGCGACGTTATGCACGTCAGCGGGGGTCAACGACATCAGATCACCTCACGCACTCCATGGCCTGCAGGGTCCACCCAAGTTTCCCCGATCAACTTGGAGTCGCCAGTTGCATCGCGAAGAACACAACCAACAGCAGCACCATAATCGACAAGTCCAGTCCGACGCCGCCGATCCGGACCATCGGAATGATCCGTCTGAACAATCGGACCGGCGGGTCCGTCACTGTGTAGATGGTCTCGAGCGTGACCGCAACCCCTCCGGCCGGATGCCACTCACGCGCGAAGGTCCGGACGAGTTCGACCACGATCCGCGCCGTCAGCAGCAGCCAGAAGGCGAACAGCACGTACCAGACGACCAGCCACACAGCTTCCACGTACCTACTCTAACCGGGCGCCCTCTCCGAAGGCGCAGTTGAGGGGTCCGACCCCGTCTCGGGTCGGCAAAGTCACGTCTGGTTGCGCTCAGCGGTCCGGCCGACTTCAGCCCCGCAAAAACAATCCGCCCTCGGCAATCCGCCGGCGGTCTTCCGCGGTGACGTCCACATCGGGCGGTGAGAGAAGGAACACCTTGTTGGTGACCTTGTCCATCGACCCTCTGAGCGCGAACGCCAGCCCGGCGGCGAAGTCGACGAGCCGCTTCGCGTCCGCGTTCTCCATCTCGGTGAGGTTCATGATCACCGGGATGCCTTCGCGGTAGTGCTCCCCGATCGCCCGCGCCTCCGCGTAACTGGTCGGGTGCAGCGTGGTGATGCGGCTCAACGGGTCACGCACCGGCTGGCGCACGACCGGTTCGGTGACCGGCCGGAGGCGGGCCACGGGTTCCGGCTGGCGGTCCATGGCGAGCGCGCCGTGAACGGCAGGTTCGGCACTGGCCACGGAGCGTGACCGGCCGCGGCTGGCAGGCTCGTCGTACGTGTCGTCGACCTCGCGGTACCGTGAGCGCGACGACCGAGGAGCCGGCTCCTCGTAAGAGTCGTAATCGTCGTCGTAACCGCGCCGGTAATCGTCCTCGACGTCGTAGCCGTCGTCGTCAGCGGGCACCATCCCGAAGTAGGCCTTCAGCTTCTGCAGCGCGCTCATGCCTCTCCCTAGCCCTAGCCGCTCCCGCACTGACTTTCGATCTCCACGCCGTCAGTGCCCCGCGCGAGCGGACACTAAACGTGACGACCGCGCGAGCTCCCTACGGCGAGGCTAAACCGCGTCCACCGAGCAACGCGGTTCCGACACGCACACACGTTGAGCCGTGCGTGATCGCCTCCTCGAGATCATGGCTCATCCCGGCGGAGACTTCTGCGGCATTCGGGTGATCTTTTCGGAGCGCCTCACCCGCGCGAGCCAGCCGTTCGAAGGCGGCGGCCGGGTCCGCACCCAGGGGCGCGACGGCCATCAGGCCGCGAAGCCGCAGCTCTTCCGTCCGCGCGATGCGGTCGGCGAGCGCGCCGAGTTCGGGGAGCGGACAGCCGCCCCGCTCGGGATCGTCGTCGAGGCTGGCCTGGATCAGCACGTCGAGGGGTTCGTCACGTATCTGAACGTCCCGAACCGCACGCACCGCCTTGGCGAGCGCGTCGGCGAGCCGGGCCGAATCGAGGGACTGCACTTCGTGTGCCCACCCGGCCACGGAACGTGCCTTGTTCCGCTGCAGCCGCCCGACCATGTGCCACCGCAGCCCGGTGACTTCGGCGGCTTTCGGGCCCGCCTCCTGGTCGCGGTTCTCGCCGACGTCCGTGACGCCGAGCTCGGCGAGCAAGGCGACGTCGGACGCGGGGAAGGTCTTCGTGATCGCGATCAGCTTGACCTCTTCGCGGGCGCGCCCGGCGGCGCGGCAGGCGGCGTCGATCCGCTCCTCGACCTCGCGCAGGTTCTCGGCCAGCTCGGCCTTGCGGTCGGTGGTGCTCATGCCTCGACCCAGGTGATGCCCGCGATCCGCCCGGTGGTCCCGTCGCGGCGGTAGCTGAACAGCGTCTTGTCCTCGTTCGTGCACCGCGGGTCGACGCCGATCTTGCCGACGCCGAGGTCGGCGAGCTGCCGCCAGAGCCCGGCGCGCAGGTCGATTCCGGGGGTGCCCTTGCGGGTCTTGCACGCGCTGCCGGGGACGTGTTTTTCGACGTCGGCGGCCATTTCGGCGGGCACTTCGTAGCAGTCGCCGCAGATGGCCGGGCCGAGCAGCGCCTCGATCCGGTGCGGCTCGGCGCCCACCTCTCGCATGGCCTTCACCGCCGCCGGGACGACGCCGGCCCGCGTGCCCACCCGGCCCGCGTGCACCGCCGAAACCACCCCGGCCTCGGCGTCGGCCAGCAGGACCGGGACGCAGTCGGCGACCAGCACCACGAGCGCGACGCCCGGGGTTGCCGTCACCAGGGCATCGGTCGCCTCCGCCGCGGCGGTCTCCGAGCCGTCCACGACGGTCGCCGTGCGGCCGTGGACCTGCTCCATCCAGGCCAGCTTGTTCTCGGCCAGGCCCAGCTCGGCGGCCAGGCGCTTGCGGTTGGCGTAGACGTTGCCCTCGTCGTCGCCGACGTGGTCGCCCAGGTTGAAGCTGTCGTACGGCGGTCGTGACGCGCCGCCCGCCCTGGTCGTGACCACTCGCCGAACCCGCACGAATCCTCCTGAACATCAATGAAGGCCACCACCCACGACTCTAGTTCGCGGGCGATGGCCTTCAGAGGGGGTGGCTAGCGCCGCATGAACGGCGGAACGTCGACCTCGTCGTCCGACGGGTCGTCGTGGACCGGCATCGCGCGCCCGGGCAGGCTGCCCTGGGTCGCGTTGGAGCCGAGCGGCGAGTAGCCGCGCGAACCGCCGCCGGGCTGTGGGAGCCCGCCGGACGGCTGGTTGCCGGTGGCCGACGGCAGCGGCGAGTGCGACCGCGGCGGCGCCACCGGGTAGCCGGAGCTGCCCGCCGACGGGACCGGGGTGGCCCCCGACGGCGGCGACGACGGGTTGGAGACCTGGCCGGCCGAGGCCGAGGCCGTGCTGGACGACGCCCGCGAGCCGGACCCGAACGTCGACGGGTCCAGCTTCTTGTGCGTCGGCGCGCCGGCGTCGAACCCGGCGGCGATCACCGTGACGCGGACCTCGTCGCCGAGGGAGTCGTCGATGATCGTGCCGAAGATGATGTTCGCGTCCGGGTGCGCGGACTCCTGGACCAGCGACGCGGCCTCGTTGATCTCGAACAGACCCAGATCCGAACCACCCGCGATCGAAAGCAGCGCGCCGTGCGCACCATCCATGGAGGCTTCGAGGAGCGGCGAGTTGATCGCCTTCTCCGCGGCCTGGATGGCCCTGCCTTCACCGCGTGCGCTCCCTATACCCATGAGGGCGGAGCCCGCGCCGGACATCACGCTCTTGACGTCGGCGAAGTCGAGGTTGATCAGGCCCGGGGTGGTGATCAGGTCGGTGATGCCCTGGACACCGGAGAGCAGCACCTCGTCCGCCGAGCGGAACGCGTCCATCAGCGAGACGCCGATGTCGCCGAGCTGCAGCAGCCGGTCGTTGGGGATCACGATGAGCGTGTCGCACTCGTTGCGCAGCGCCTGGATGCCGTCTTCGGCCTGCTTGCCGCGGCGCTTGCCCTCGAAGGTGAACGGGCGGGTCACGACGCCGATGGTCAGCGCGCCCAGCTTGCGGGCGATCTGTGCCACGACGGGCGCGCCGCCGGTGCCGGTGCCGCCGCCCTCACCCGCGGTCACGAACACCATGTCGGCGCCCTTGATGACCTCTTCGATCTCTTCGCGGTGGTCTTCGGCGGCTCGCTGGCCGACCTCGGGGGCGGCGCCCGCGCCGAGGCCACGGGTCAGCTCGCGGCCGATGTCCAGCTTGACGTCGGCGTCGGACATGAGCAGTGCTTGGGCGTCGGTGTTCACCGCGATGAACTCGACACCCTTGAGGCCGACCTCGATCATGCGGTTCACGGCGTTCACGCCGCCACCGCCGATGCCGACCACCTTGATCACCGCAAGGTAGTTGTGCGGGGGCGTCATCGAAGTCCGCCTTCCTGATCGTTGTGCCCGTACAGCCCGCCGCCGGGTGATCAACCCTCAACCTCAACCCCAGATCGAGAGTTATGTCAACCGCCGACGTTAGGCAGGACGGTAGGCACCAGGCAGGCTCTAATCCAGTAGGCACGCCGTGTGTCGCAAAGGTGTTTTGCCACAACACGTTCGAGCGCGCAAGAGCGACGGGCCGCGAGCACCCCTTCGGCCCGATCTGCTATGGCGGCCGGCTCAGGCGGGCACGGGCATGCTCATGAGGACCTCCGAAGGCGCTCCGGTGGCCGATCCACCGGCCGGCTCGAGGCTCACCGCGAGCTTGTCGGCGCTGCCCACACCGTCCGCCACGACCAGGCCGCCCTCCTCCGCCGCGAGCACCCCGGCCGAGCGCGGCGCGGTCGCGCCGGAGATCAGCCAGGCTTGGTAGACCTTCCCGCCCGGCTGCGACGGCAGGCCCGCGTCCATCACCATCACGCGGTTCAGCGACCGCGAGAGGACGACCGTGACGCCGCCACCGGTGGGTGCCTCGCCGTGCGCGGTCTTCGCGTCCGGGGCCGCGAGCAGCGCCGCCACCGGCGCGAACTGCGCTTTCGCCTGGTCGAGGCGGCTCTGCGCGGCCTGCAGTTCCTGCTGCTGGTTCAGCGCGATGCCGCCGAAGACCCCGCCCGCGGCGAGCCCGGCGACGGCGGCCGCGGCCGACACCAGCACCGCCCAGCGCGGGGCCCGCGCCGAGCGGCGGTGCCGTTCGGGCGCGCCGGGCCGGGTCCGCGGCGGCAGCTGGCGGGTGGCGTGCATGGCGGCCATGACGCGGTCCTTGAACTCCGGCGGCGGGTCCTCGGCCATCGCCGCGCCCAGCCGGGCCGCCGTCGCGCGCAGCTCGGCGACCTCCTGCGCGCACGAATCGCACTGCTCGAGGTGGCGGGCGAACTCCGCGCGCTCGACGTCGTTGACGGCGTCGAGCGCGAAGGCGCCGGCCAGGGTGTGCATCTCCGGCGTGCTCAAGCGGTCACCCCCAGGCAGTCCCGCAGGCGGATCAGCCCGTCCCGCAGCCGCGTCTTGATGGTGCCTTGCGGCGTCGACAGCACTTCGGCCACCTCGCGATACGTATAGCCCTGGTAGTAGGCGAGCAGCACGGACTCGCGCTGCAGTTCGGTCAGGAAGGACAGGCACCGGCGCACCTGGGAACGTTCGAGCCGCGCGGCGACGGATTCGGCGACCTCGTCGAACGGGCGCCCGCGCGCGGCTTCGAAGGTCGCCTTCTGCTCGCGCTCGGTGCTCGCCCGCGCCGAGCGGACGCGGTCGACCGCGCGGCGGTGCGCCAGCGTCATCGCCCAGTTCAGCGCCGAGCCCTTGGCCGGCGCGTACCGCGTGGCCGTGCGCCACAGCTCGACGAGGACTTCTTGGGCGACCTCTTCGGATTGGGCCGCGTCGCGCACGATCCGCCGGACGAGCCCGTAGATCGGCCCGGCGAACTGGTCGTAGAGCAGCTCGAAGGCCCGCTCGTCGCCCTTGGCGACGCGCACCATGAGCTCTTCTGCCGTCGGGCCGGCCGGGATTTCCGAGGGCACGGGCGCCATCCGGCGCGGGCGGGCCGGCTCATCCATGCTGTCCTCCGGCGTTCTGCGGGGTGCGCGGCACGACCGCGGCCTTCCGCAGCCACAGGGCGACGCCGTGGCGGCGGATCAGCACGGACACCCGCTGCGGGAGCAGCGGCCGGGCCAGGACCAGCCGGGCCAGCCACCGCGGGTTCACCGGGCGGCGAACTCCCCGCAGCGTAGCGACCAGCGGCGTGGCCGTCCCGTGCCGCAACGCCACGGTGAGGTCGAGCAGCGCCTCCGGGCGCGGCAGGCGCATCCGGTACTCGCCGTCCAGCTCCTGGAACGGCGAGACGTAGAACTCCTTGGCCGTGCGGGCGCGCCCGGCCCCGTCGGGGTGCAGCAGGTAGGCGTGCCGTCCGCCGTAGGTGTTGTGCACCTCGGCCACCACGCACGCGAGCCGCCCTTCCGGGTCGTGGCACCAGTAGACGCTGATCGGGTTGAACGCGTACCCGAGAACGCGGGCGGCGGCCAGCATCACGACCCGGCCGCCGCGCAGGTCGACCCCGCGCCCGGCGAGCCACGCGTCCAGCTTCTCCCGGATGCCGCGCGGATCCGCGGCCGCGAAGTGGTCCCGGTGGTCGAACCGCGCGAACGGCCGCAGCCACCGCGGCAGCCGCGGGAGGTCGTCCAGGTCCACCCGCCACAGGTAGACGCGGTGGGCGAAGGCGTGCGGCGGGTCGAGCCGGCGCACGTGCGCGACCGTGGCGTCGTAGAGCGCGTTCGTCACCACGTCACCCCCAGGCTTTCCGCGGCCCGGGCGCCCGAGGAACAGCCGTCCTCGTGGAAGCCCCAGCCGTGGTAGGCACCCGCATACGCGAGCACGCCGTCGTTGAGCTCGGGCAGCCGCCGTTGCGCGGCAACGGATTCCGGCGTGTAGACCGGGTGCTCGTACCGCATCCGCGCGACGACCCGCTCCGGGCCGGGGCCGTCGCCGGGGTTGAGCGTGACGACGTAGCCGGTCGGCTCGTCCAGCCGCATCAGGCGGTTCAGGTCGTAGCTGACCTGGACCGCGCCGGTGGGTGCGCCGCAGGCGGGCGCGCGGTAGTTCCACCCGGCCCTGGCGGACGGCGAGGGAAGCACGCTCGTGTCGGTGTGCAGCCAGGCCTCGTTCCCGGAGTACCGGAACGCGCCGAGCACCTCGCGCTCGGCGGCGCCCGGGTTGGCCAGCAGGGCGAGCGCCTGGTCGGCGTGCGTGGCGACGACGACCTTGCCGACGCGGTGCGGGGTGTCGGCGTCGTCGCGGATCTCGACACCACTGCCGGTCCGCAGCACCGACCGCACGGGCGTCGACAAGTGCACCGCCGTCAGCTGCTTCGCCGCCAGCTCGACGTACTCGCGGGAGCCGCCCACGACGGTCCGCCAGACCGGCGAGTCCCGCACCGAGAGCATGCCGTGGTTGTGCAGGAACTCGAACAGGTACCGCGCCGGGTACCGCAGGGTGTCGGTGCGGTCGGCCGACCACACCGTCGACACCAGCGGCAGCATGAAGTGGTCGACGAAGTAGCGGGTGTAGCCGCCGATGGCGAGGAACGCGCCAAGCGTGACGTCACCGGCGTCCTTCGCCGCCAGCAGCCGCTTCGCGTGCCGGTGGAACCGCTTCACCTCGGTCAGCATCCGCAGGTACCGGCCGCGGACGGCGTTGCCGCGCTGGGCGAACAGCCCGCCGACGCCCTTGGCGCCGGCGTACTGCAGGCCGCAGCCGTCGCAGCGGACGCTCATCGACATCTCGGTCTCGCGCGTGGCCACCCCCAGCTCGCCGAACAGCTTCCGCAGGGTCGGGTAGGTGCGCTCGTTGTGGACGATGAAGCCGGAGTCCACGCCGACCGTGCCGCCGTGGGTGCTCGGCACGTCGTGCGTGTGCGCGTGCCCGCCCAGGCGGTCGCCGGCCTCGAACAGCAGCACTTCGTACTTGCGTTGCAGCAGGTATGCCGCGGTCAGCCCGGCCACCCCGCTGCCGATGACGCCGATGCGTTGTCCCGTGATCTCCACACCGGTCCTTCGGGACCGCGGCCCGGCCGGATTGCCGGGCCGGGCGACCAATCCACCGCGGCGGGGTGAGCGAATCCCCGGGCATGCCGCACACCACCACCGCGCAGAGCCTCGCCTCGTTCGCCGCGAAACTCCTCGGCGGGCCCCTCCCCGTGGGCCTGCAGACCTGGGACGGCTCTCGCGCCGGCCCGAAAAACGCACCGACCCTCGTGCTCCGCCACCGCCGTGCCCTGCGCCGCCTCCTCTACGCGCCCGGCGAGCTGGGGCTCGCCCGTGCCTACGTCACCGGCGACCTCGACGTCGAAGGCGATCTGGCGGACGGCTTCCGCCGGATCTGGGCCCTCACTCGCGCGGGCGAGCTCAACCGGGTCGAGCTCGGGCCGCGAGAGTGGGCCGAAGCCGTCCGGCTGGCCGCCCGGCTCGGCGTCGCCGGGCTGCCGCCGAAGCCGCCCGCCGAAGAGGTCCGGCTGTCCGGGAAGCTGCACAGCCTGCTGCGGGACCGCTCCGCCATCGCCCACCACTACGACCTGGGCAACGCCTTCTACCAGCTGCTGCTGGACGGGTCGATGGCGTACTCGTGCGCGTACTTCACCTCCGGTTCGCGGAACCTCGACCAGGCCCAGCACGACAAGCTGGAGCTGATCTGCCGCAAGCTCGGGCTCCGGCCGGGCATGCGGCTGCTGGACGTCGGCTGCGGCTGGGGCTCGCTGCTCGTGCACGCGGCCAAGCACCACGGCGTCGAGGCCGTCGGCATCACGCTCTCGGCCGAGCAGCGGCAGCACGTCCGCGGCCGGCTCGCCCAGCACGACCTCGAAGACCGCGTCGAGGTGCGCCGCCAGGACTACCGGGAGCTGCCGGACGCGCCGTTCGACGCGGTCGCGTCGATCGAGATGGGCGAGCACGTCGGCGAGGCCAACTACCCGGCGTACGCGGCGACGCTGCACCGCATGGTGAAGCCGGGCGGGCGCGTGCTGCTCCAGCAGATGTCACGCGGGAACGCCGCCCCCGGCGGCGGGGCGTTCATCGAGCGGTACATCGCCCCCGACATGACCATGCGCCCGGTCGGCCGGACGATCGGCCACCTGGAGACCGCGGGCCTCGAGGTGCGGGACGTGCACGCGCTGCGCGAGCACTACGTGTGGACGGTCCGGGCCTGGGCCGCCACCCTGGAGCAGAACTGGGCCGACGTCGTCGCGCTCATCGGCGAGCCGGGTGCGCGGGTCTGGCGGCTGTACCTGGTGGGCGGAGCACTGGCGTTCGAGGAGAACCGGATGGGCGTGGACCAGATCCTGGCCGTGCGGCCGCACGCGAACGGCACCAGCGGCCTGCCGGCGACGCGGGAGTGGTGACGGTGCCGCAGCTGCTCGTCACGGCCGCCGTCACGCTCGTGGCGGTGACCGTGACCTTCGGGATCGCGCGGGCGCGCAAGCGGTACGACACGATCGACACGTTCTGGGGGCTCGGTTTCGCGCTCGTCGCGCTCGTGGCGTTCCCGCTCGGGGACGGCCCGGTGGCGCTGCGGCTCGTGGTGGCCGTGCTGACCGTCGTCTGGGGCGTGCGGCTTGCGGTGCACCTGCACCTGCGCAGCCACCGGCTGCCGGAGGACCCGCGGTACGCGCGGATGGGCCACGGCCCGGCGAAGATGTTCGTGCGCGTGTACCTCGTCCAGGCGCTGGTGCTCTGCTTCGTGTCCCTCCCGGTGCAGTTCGCGATGGATGGCACCGGATTCGGCGTGCTCGGCTGGCTCGGTGTCGTGGTGTGGCTGGCCGGGTTCGCGTTCGAGACGATCGGCGACGACCAGCTGCGCCGGTTCAAGGCCGACCCGGCCCACCGCGGCCGCGTCCTGGACACCGGGCTGTGGCGGTACACGCGGCACCCGAACTACTTCGGCGACGCGTGCGTCTGGTGGGGCCTCTACCTGCTGGCCTGTTCGACGTGGCCGGGCGCGGCGACCGTCCTCTCCCCCGTGGCGATGACCTTCACCCTGGTCCGCGGGACCGGGAAACCGTTGCTGGAGAAGGGCATGGCCCGCACCCGCCCGGCGTACGCGCACTACGTCGAGCGAACCAGCGGCTTCTTCCCGCTGCCGCCGCGGCGGGTCACTCCCCGGTGAGGCCGTCGGTCAGTTCGCGCAGCAGGTCGAGGTGGCCGACGTGGCGCGCGGTCTCCTCGACCATGTGCGTGACGACCCAGCGGACGTTGAAGGTCTCCTCCTTGTGGGTCACCTGCTCGTCGAGCCCGCGAGCGGCAATGATTTCGCGGCTGCGCACGCACTGCTTCTCGTAGTCCGCGAGGAGCTGCGCCACCGTCGTCCCCGGCGGGATCCGGAACTCGGCGTCCGGGTCCTGCTCGAGCTTCTGCTCCCAGGTGTCCTCTTCGCCGTCGACGACCACGGCGAACCAGAACCATTCGTTGAGCGTGAGGTGCGCGATCAGCCCGGCGACGGTCGTCAGCTCGCTCGGCAGGTGCACTTGGCGAGCCTGCTCGTCGGTGAGGCCGCCGGCCTTCCACGCGACGGTCGCGCGGTGGTAGTCGAGCAGGCCGGTGAGGATCTCCCGCTCATCGCCGGTGAGCGGGACCTGCGGGCGCGGTGGTCGTTCGGTCATGGAGGGGACTCTGCCAGAGGGGTCCGACAGTTCCGAATACCTTGCGCACGATGTAATCGTGGGCTAGGTTTGCGGACGTGCCGGACGAGTTCCTTCTTGACGAGCAAGCCTGCTTCGCGCTCTACGCGGCGTCGCGTGCGGTGACGGACGCGTACCGTCCCCTGCTCGGCGAGCTGGACCTCACCTACCCGCAGTACCTGGTGCTGCTGGTGCTCTGGGAGTCCGACGCCCGGCCGGTCAAGGAGATCGGCGAGGCGCTGCACCTGGACTACGGCACGCTTTCCCCGCTGCTGAAGCGGCTCGAGGCCAACGGGCTGGTGACGCGGACACGGCTCCCCGCGGACGAACGCACGGTGGTGGTCAGCCTGACCGAGCAGGGCCGGGCGGTGCGCACGCGCGCCGCCGGTGTTCCCTCGGCGATCGGCTGTGCACTGGGCCTCGGCGACGAGGAGCGGCGGGAACTGATCACCACCCTGCGGCGGCTGACGGCGTCGGCCGCCGCGTATTCGACCGAGCACTGACTCATCCGAACACTGACTCATCCGAACACTGAGGAGGCTTTATGCCCAGCCGTGACGCCACCACCCACTGGGTCGGCGGACTGAACAGCGGGAAGGGCGAGGTCACGCTGGACTCGTCCAACGCGGGCTCGTTCGCGGTCTCGTTCCCGACCCGCGCGGGCAACCCGGACGGCCAGACGAGCCCGGAGGAGCTCATCGCGGCAGCGCACTCGTCCTGCCTGGCGATGAACCTGTCGGGCGTGCTGGAGTCCCAGAAGCTCACGGCGGACTCGATCGACGTCAGCGCCGAGGTGACCCTCGGGCCCGCCGAGGGCGGCGGCTTCGAGATCAGCGGCATCGCGATCACCCTGCGCGCCTCGATCCCGGGCGTGACGGCGGAGCAGTTCGCCGAGTACGCCGAGACGGCGGAGAAGACCTGCCCGGTGTCGAAGGCCCTCGCGGGCACGACGATCACCATGGACGCGGCACTCGCCTGAGTCGTCCTGTGCGCGGCCCCTCGCCTTCGCGGCGAGGGGCCGTTCGCCGTGAAAGGGGCACAACCGGGTGGTCGCCGAGCTTCACCTTGCCCGGTGAACCGGCCCCGGAACAGCCCGGATTTGCTTGTGCGTCCCCGAAGAGTGCTCTACTTTTGGGGGTCGTCGATGCGGTTCGACGAGTGACGGGAGCACCGTCTCCGGGGGGCAGTCGAGAACGCCATGCGCAAGCGCGGTCACCACCGGCACGCCGGGGCACGGCTCGCCGCCGGCCTCCGGACGAACGTGCTGGCCCTGGTCGTCCCCCTGCGTACCGGTGCCCACGACTGCGTCGTGCGGGAGTTCGTGGCCGCCGCGATCACCGCGGCCGGTGCCCGTGACCACGCCCTGCTGCTGCTCACCGCCGAAGAAGGCCCCGCCGCGCTGCGCCGGGCGCTGTCCTCGTCCGTCGCCGACGGCGTCGTGGTGATGGACGTCGAAGCCGCCGATGCGCGCGTGCCGGCGCTGCTCGGGCTGGGCCGGCCGGCGGTGCTGATCGGCGTACCGGACCGGCCGCGCGGGCTCGGCTGCCTCGACCTCGACTTCGCCGCGGCGGGCGCGTTGTGCCTCGGCCACCTCGCGGGCCTCGGGCACGAGCACGTCGCCCTGATCGGCTCGCCGCCCGCGGCCTACCGGCGCGGCAGCAGCTCCGCGACCCGGCTCGCCCGGGGCTTCACCGCGGAAGCGACGCGCCGGTGCGTCCGCTCGACGACGCTGGCCTGGGGAGACACCCACCGGCGGACGCTGCGGGGCCTCGACGCGCTCTTCACCCGCCACCCGGACGTCACCGGCCTGGTGGTGCACAACGAAACCGCGCTGCCCGCGGTGCTGGCGGCCCTGCACCAGCGCGGGATGCGGGTGCCCGAGGACATCTCGCTCGTCGCGGTCTGCCCGGACAGCCTGGCCGCGCACAGCCTGCTCGAGCTGACCTGCGTGGCGATCCCGGCGCGGGAGATCGGCGCACTCGCCGTCGAAACGGTCATCGGGCAGCTCGACGACGGAACCGCGCCCGGAATCCGGCTCCTCGCCCCGAAGCTGGCCGCCCGCGCCAGCACCGCGCCGCCACGACTGCCGTGAAACGGCCGTACCGAGGTCAATAATTCCCTCATTCGGGACACTGTCGGTATTGTGGTGATCAATTATCGGTTGTTGGTTCACGGAATCGACGTATTGCCCGATACGGGCGGATCGGTGTTAATGTGACCGCGGCGACCGCGCGGCTATTCCTCATGCTGGCATCTCGACGTTGCCGAGCCGAAATTCCGGGGGAAACGAGCTCAGCCGGAGGGTCCTGACATGCATCGAAGACAGCTGGCACTGGCGGCCGTGGTGGTGGCGGGGTGGACGTTGCCCGTTCCGGCGGCGGCGGAACCGGCCGCAGCACCCGGCGCGCCCGGCGATTCCGGGCAATCCGTCACGCTGATCACCGGCGACCGGGTGCGGGTGCTGCCGAATTCCCGCGGTAAAAACACGGTCGTGGTCGAACCGGGCCCCGGCCGCGACCGGATCGGCTTCTTCCGCGAAACGAACACTCCCGCGACGGCCGGTGGCATCACCGTGGTGCCCTCGGACGCGCTGGCGCTGGTGGCCGCCGGCCAGCTCGATCCCCGGCTGTTCGACGTTTCCGGGCTCCTGCGGCAGCACCTCGCCGACTCCGCGGGGAGCCTGCCCCTGATCGTCACCTATTCCGGCGGCTCCCCCGCGGCCACGCCGCCCGCCGCGCCGCCCGCCACGACGGCTGTCCGCGACCTGCCGAGCGTGCGCGGCGCGGCCCTGCGCCAGGACCGGCGCCGCGGAACCGAGTTCTGGTCCTGGCTCACCGCCGGGTCCGCGCTGCGGGCCGGGGTGGGCAAGGTGTGGCTGGACGGGCTCGCCACCCCGGCCCTCGACGTCAGCGTGCCGCAGATCGGCGGCCCGGCCGCCTGGCAGGCGGGGTACACCGGCCGCGGCGTCACGGTCGGCGTGCTCGACACCGGTGTCCAGGCCGATCACCCGGACCTCGGCGGCAAGGTCGTCGAGGCCGCCGACTTCACCGGGACCCGGCCGGACGCGGGCGACGACATCGGGCACGGCACGCACGTCGCCGGCATCATCGCCGGGACCGGCGCCGCCTCCGGTGGGCGTTACCGCGGGGTCGCGCCGGACGCCCGGCTGATCAGCGGCAAGGTCTGCGTCGCCTACGGCTGCCCGGAATCCGCGGTGATCGCCGGCCTGGAGTGGATCGCGCCGAAGGTGCGCGTGGCGAACCTGAGCCTCGCCGGCGACGCGACCGACGGCACGGATCCGGTGTCCCAGGCGGTGAACGCGCTGACCGCCCGCCACGGCACCCTGTTCGTCGCCCCGGCGGGCAACGACCGCTCGCTCGACCTGCCCGAACCGGGACCGGTCGTCGCGCCCGCCGCGGCGGATGCGGCACTGGCGGTGGGCAGCGCCTCGGCCGGGGACACCACCAGCCCGTTCTCCAACCGGGGCGCGCGGCTCGGCGACCACGCGGTCAAGCCCGACCTCGCCGCGCCGGGCGAGGGCATCGTCTCGGCCAGGGCCGCGGGCACGCGCGACGGCGACACCGCGCCGGTGGACGAGCGCTACGCCCGGCTTTCCGGGACGTCGATGGCGGCACCGCACGTCGCCGGTGCGGCGGCACTGCTGCTCCAGCGGCACCCGGACTGGCTCGCCGGCCGGCTCAAGACGACGTTGACCAGCACCGCCAAGCCCACCGCCGTCGCGGCCGAGCAGGGTGCCGGCCGGGTCGACGCGGCCCGCGCGGTCACCCAGCAGGTCACCGCCACCACCGGCAGTCTCGGCTACGGCTTCGTCGCCTGGCCGCGTACTCGGGCCATCACGAAGACCGTGACCTACCACAACGACGGCGACGCGGCCGTCACCCTGGCCCTCACCACCACGGCGCCGCTGTTCGAGCCTTCGGTGCCGTCCGTGGTGGTTCCCGCGCACGGTGACGCCGACGTCGGCGTCACCCTCCAGGCGGGCGCGGCCGCGGCCGGGCCGTACGGCGGCAGGCTGACCGCGACGGCGCCCGGCATCACCGTGCAGACCGCGCTCGGTGCCTTCCTGGAAGCCGAAAGCTACGACGTGTCCGTGCGGCTGATCGGCCGGGACGGGCGGTTCACCGCGGGCGTCGCCACGCTCGTCGACACCGCGACGGGGGCCGCGTTCGGCGTCCGGCCGTTCCGCTCCGACGGCACGGCCGTGGTGCGGGTGCCCAAGGGACGCTACGACCTCAACGCGTTCGACGTGTCCGGTGATCCGGCGGGACGGACCGGGCCGGCCGCCGTGACCCTGCTGTCCCGGCCCGGCCAGCCGGTGACCGGCGACGTCGCGGTCACGCTCGACGCCCGCGCGGGCAAACCGCTGCGGGCGGTGGTCGATCGCCCGGACGCGCGGCTGCAGGGCGGCGAACTCGGCCTGGTCTCCGGGAATCCGGGCGGCACCCGCACGAACACGCTCGCCTGGATCGTCCAGCCGGGCAACGAGCTGTACGCGGCGGGCTCGGGCAGCGAGGTCACCGACCACACCTACGCGCTGTACTTCCGGGCGACCCTGGCCGCCCGGCCACCCGGGGTGGATCCGAACGGTTACGTCTACCGGCTGGCACTGCTCGAGCGCGGCCGCGTACCGGCCGAACCCGTCTTCCGGGTGCGCGACCGGGACCTCGCGGTGGTCGACGCCCGGTACCACACCCAGGGGAAACCGGCGGAGAGCCTGCGCCTCGACGACGTCACCTTCGGCTTCCCGGGTGCCGACAGCGGGACGTACCAGGTCGGGGCGCAGACGCTGCCGAGCCGGCGCACCGAGTACTACACGACCGGGGTGAGCTGGCAGCACCTCCTGGCCGTGTACCCGGACCCGCTGACCGACGCGGAGAGCAGCTATTCGTACCGGACGTACCGGCCGGGGCCGCAGCGCTCGGGCTGGAACCGCGCCCCGGTCGGGCCCGCTTTCGGCGCACCACAGGACGGCTGGGGCGTGTTCCGCGCCGGCAACCAGCTGGCGTACGCGATCCCGCTGGTGTCGGGCAGCGACCCGGAGCAGTACACCACGCCGCCGGCGGGCCTCACCGGCACGGCGACGCTCTCGCGCGACGGCGTCACACTGGCCACTTCGCCGAGCCCGGCGTTCGGGGCGTTCACCCTCCCCGACGGCGCGGGCACCTACACGCTGCGGTCCGCCGCCACCCGCAGCGTGCCGTGGTCGGTGGTGGGCACGGCGGTGGACGTGGCGTGGACGTTCCGCGAGCCCGGCCCGGCGGCGCCGGCGAAACCGTTGCCGCTGCTGGTGGTCCGGGCCGAGGGCGCGGTCGACGACCAGAGCCGGGCGCCGGCCGGGAAGCCGTTCGTGCTCGCGCTGACCGCACAGCGGCAGCCCGGGTCGGGGGAATTCCGGCTGGCGGACCTGCGCGTCGAAACGTCCCTTGACGACGGTGCGAAGTGGACGTCCGTGCCCACGGCGCGGATCGGCAACGGCGGGCTCGCCGTGGTGCACAACCCGGCGGGCGAAGGGTTCGTGTCGCTGCGGATCACCGCCCGCGACACGGAAGGCAACGCGCTCACCCAGACCGTGATCAGGGCGTACCGGACAACACCGTGACGGCGATCGCGGCGAGCGGGACGACGAAGGCGGCCCCGGTCAGGACTCTCAGTGCCTGGCCGTGGGCCCGCCATTCGCCGTCCCAGCCGCTTTCGCCGTCGTAGCGCAGGTTCGCCGTCGTCATCAGCGCGCGGCCCAGCCCGAACCCGGCCCCCGCGCACACTGCCGCGGGCAGCGAAGCCGTGAGGGCCACGGCGACGGCGGCGACGTACGGCAGGCCGCTGGGCAGGTAGGTGCGGGCACCCGTGCCCATCTCGAAGCCGAACTGCAGCGGGCCCAGGTGCCGGCCGAGGCGGAACACCGTGTCCGGCACCAGCCGGCGGTTTTCCGGCAGCCGGAACGACCACACACCCGTCTCGCGCAGCAGCACCGCGCCCAGCGCCGCGGCCACCACGGCCCAGCACGCGACCGCCGGAAGCGGTGCGCGCAGCAGGGAACCGGCCACGAGCAGGACGAGCGCGGTCAAGGCGCCGCCGCAGACCAAGCCGGTGCAGAACGCCAGTGTCGGAGTGCCTCGCCAGACCGGCGAGCTCAGCACGAAGGCCGAGTTCCGGCTTCAACTGGAGCCGCTGGTGGCGAACCCGGCGGCCGCGCACAGGACGAGCCACGCGCCGGGCAGCGACCGGCCCGGCGCGACCAGGAGCGCGATCGCCGCCGCCGCCGCGGCGAGCACGAGGCCGGCGGCGATCGTCAGCGGGTGCCACCGGCGCCGGGCGGTCCCGCCCGTCACAGGGCGGCGCGGCAGATGGTCAGGTACGTCTGGCCGGTGTACCCGCCGCCCCAGAAGGTGGAGAAGCCGTCCGAGCAGCGGTAGACCTTCAGGTCCGGGGTCGTCCACCGCCACGCGTTCTTGCCGACGAACTGGCCGCAGGTGTTGGCCACGGGCTGGTGGTCGACCTGCATGCCGCCCTCGTTCCACGTGCCGTACTTGTGCCAGCCCGCTTCGCAGTAGGTGCTTCCCCGCCAGAATCCGCCGAAGCAAGCGGCGTGGGTGTTGGCGTACGTGCCACTGGTGTCGGTGAATTCGGTGTAGCCGGCCGGATAGGCGTCCCGGCAGTCGTTGCGGTCGAAGCCCGGCATGCCGTACGGGCTGAGCTCGGCGTTCGCCCGCCGGACGCGGGACAGGCCGGACCAGTCGAGCGCGGTCGCGCCGATGGTCAACGCCCCGAGGGCCACCGCGCGCAGGAACGTCCTGCGCGTACCGCGGGCCGTCAGCTTCCGGCAGGCGCGGGTGCCCACGGCGTCCGGGCCGGGCCGGTCAACGTCGGGAATGCGCGACAGCTCCAGCGTCACCGGTGTCGCCTCCTTCCTTCGGGCCGGCCCAGCCGGCCAGTGCCGTGTCCACTTCGGCCGCACGGACCGGGAGCAGCAGCCGCCGGACGCGGCCGGTCCCGTCGAGCTGCATCAGCACCGGCGGCGCGAGGTGGGAGACCGAACGCCACGCTTCGCCGTCGCTGACCACCGGCAGGCCGCGGGCCAGTTCCGCCCACGTCGTCAGGGGTTCGTGGGTCAGCAGGGTCGCGTCCGCGCCCAGCCCGGCCAGCCGTTCGACCACCGTCAGGCACAGCGGGCAGCCCGAATCGACCGCCGCCACGATCCGCCCGCCCTCCCCGGCGAACCGCGGGCCCAGCACCAGCTCGGGCGGTGCGGCCACGAACCCGTCACCGGCCCGGGTGACCATCCCGCGCAGCAGCCGGACTTCGCGCAGGACGGCCGCCAACCCGAAGAACAGCAGGATGATCGCCGCCCAGGTGATGAGGGTGAAGGCGATCGACGGGCTCATCGGCGGTCCCAGGCGATGTCGATCCCGTCGAGCCAGTCGAGCCGCTCCCGTTCGGTCTTCGCCGCCGTGTCCGCGAGGTGGACCTCGGCCAGGCCCGCCGGGCAGCCGAGGACGAACGAGCGCGCGGAATCCTTGCCGTACCCGGACTTCCAGACCTCGCCGTGTTGCGTGCGGGCGCCCGCGTGCCGGGGCACCAGGGCCGCGGCCTGGCGCGGCGCGGGGATCGACAGCGAACCGTGGTCCCGCACCACGACCACGAAGTGCTCGTTCGCCGGATCCAGCAGCGTCTCCGCGCGGGGGACGACGGTCATGCCGTCGACGTGGTCTTCGATGCGCAGCGAGCCGAACAGGGCCAGCACGCGGTCGCGGCGGGGTGCCGGGCCGGCGTACACCGTCATCAGCTCGTGGTAGGCGCCCAGCAGGGTGGCCACGGACGACTGCCCGTCGCGGGCCTCGGCGACGACCACCTCCCGGCCGTGCACGACCAGGCGCTCGCGGGGTTCGGCCGGTGCGACGTAGGTGCACGCGAAGTCGTGGTAGCCGCGCGGCCCGATCTGGAACCCGGTCCCGTACGAGCCGCCGACGAACCGGACGCCGGCCACGACGTGGGAAACGGGGGCCGCGGCGGGCAGGCCCACGGTCACCCGGTCCCCGCTCGGCGCCACCAACCGCAGCCGTTGTGCCGTCATGAGACCTCCGATTCCCGAAATCGCACTCGGTGAGACTAGCCGACGAATTCGGCGGTGACCACGATCGTTTCGAAACAGTTCTTTGATTGCTCCGAACGGGGAGGGTATTTCTGTCGGCCAATACCGCGTCCGAATACAGTGGGTCCATGCCCACCTTCTGGTCCGCGGCCGTGACGGCCGTGACAGCGCTCGGGGCGATCCTCCTGGCGGTGGCCGGCGTGGCCCACGCGGCGCGGCCCCGGGAGCACCGGGCGGTGCTGCGCGTCCACCGCCTGCTGCCCCCGGCGGCTTCCGTGGCGGCGGCGATCGCCGCGACGGAGGTCCTCGTGGGCGTGGCCACCCTCGCGGCCCTGCTCACCGGCTCGGCGGCCATGGCACTGCCCGCCACCGGGCAAGCCGTCCTGTACTGCGCTTTCGCCGGTTACGCGGCGGTGCTGCGGACGCGCCGGGCCGGCGTGCCGTGCGGGTGTTTCGGCGCGGAGAAGGCGTCGTGGGCGGTGGTGTCGAGAGCGGTCGCGCTCGCCGCGGGCAGCGCCGGGTGCGTGGTCCTCGGCGCACCCGGGCCGGCCCCGGACCGGTGGTCGTGCCTCGCCGCCGGCGTGGTCCTCGCGATGGCACACCACCTGATTCCGGCGTGGCGCGGAGCCGGTGCACGAAAATCCCGCCGCGCTTTTCGATGATTTTCCGAAGGTTTCCCGGTCGGTGAACCGAGAGGTGTTAGCCGGAAAATCACCGCCGGGCAGGCCGTGAAAGAAGAATTAGGTCCGCCGGGTAGGCACCCGGTGAAGAAACGGCGCGCACGGTGTGTCAGCGTGCCCGGTGTGGCTCGGCCGGCAGGCCGGCTCGGCGGGCCCGTCAGGCACGGCTGCCGGGAGGTGTGGTCCGGCCACCCCGGGCCGTGCCGACGAGCCCCTCCCCGCGGCGCGGCTGTCCGATCCGGACAGTGGTGAGCCCTCGGCCCGGGGTGCGCGCTAGCATCCCGGCGGCGGCCGCGCCGATCGGGAGGCGATGATGGCGGACGAACGCGGCGTCGAAGCCGTCGAACAGTGGTTCCGGCGGCGGGGGTTGCCCGCCGTGGTGCGGGGGCGGCCCGCGCAGCTGCTGGTCCGCATCGCGCCGGCGGTCGTGTTCATCGCGGGCTGGCAGGTGCTGACCACGCTGCTGTCCGCAGTGGACGGTGAAACCGATGCGGACTTCGACCGGCTGATGGAGAGCGACCTCTTCGCGCTGGGCTACGGCGGCCTCCTGCTCGGCCTGGTCGTCCTCCCGGGCCTCGGCTCGTGGTTCACCGCGCGCTGGGTGCGGCGCAAGCTGGTCGAGCGCGACGGGACCCGGCCCGCGGCGGTCATGGCGGCCGGGTTCGTGGCCTGCGTACCCGTCGTCGACGCGGTCGTCGACGACGACCCGGTGGTGCTCGGCCTCCTCATCCAGCCGGCGATCCTGGCCGGGCTGTTCGCGGCCGCGTTCGCCGGGGCCGGGTCGATCGTCGGCTGGGCGCTGCGGGCCGCGTACCGCCAGACCCGGCGGCTCGGCGAGCTGACCAGCCGGGCGCTCCCGCTCCTGCTGCTGTTCACCGTCTTCGGGTTCTTCACGGCCGAGATCTGGCAGGTCGGCGCCGCCCTGCCCCGGCAGCGGATGTGGCTGGTCGTCGGGCTCTTGGCCGTGGTCGCCGTGGTCTTCCTGCTCGCGATGCTCAAGGACGAGGTCACCCGGCTGACCCGGTCGCGCACCGCCCCGATCGGCCTCGACAAGCTGCGCGAAACCCCGCTGGCGGGCTTCCTGGCGGACGACGTCGCCGTCGAGCGGCTCCCGCTCACGAAGCTGGAACGGGCGAACATGGTCCTCGTCCTGGTCCTGACCCAGGTGCTGCAGACCTTCGCGCTCGCCACCCTCGTGTTCGTCTTCTTCGTGGTCTTCGGGATCGTCGCGGTGCAGCACGCGGTGATCAAGGCGTGGGTCGGCCACGACCCGGCCGGTGGCACGCTCTTCGGCATCCACCTGCCGGTACCGCAGGAACTGCTGCAGGTCTCCCTGTTCATCGCCGCGTTCTCCGGCCTGTACTTCGCCGCGTCGACGGTGACCGACCCCAAGTACCGCAGCGCCTTCTTCGACCCGCTCGCCGATCACCTGGCGGTCAGCCTCGTGGCGAGGGACCGTTACCTCGCGCACCTCCTCGCCGAGCCCGCGCGGTAAGGATCCGGTCAGCCGGGTGCACAGGGCCGGGCCGCACTGTTCGAGCCGTCCACGACGCCGCTCGAACAACGGAGGAATACGCATGCGCAGATCAACCGGGCCCGGCACCCTCGCCGTGCGGGCCGCGAAGAAGGTGCTCGCGATGGGTGTGCTGCTCGTCGCCTTCGGGGTGGCCGCCCCGGCGGTGGCTTCCGCGGCACCCGCGAGCACCGGCGTGGCGGCCGCGGCCGCCACGCCGATGACCGGGCACTGGAACGTCGCCCCGCGGGCCACCGACGGGCAGCAGACCACGAACGCCGCGGTCTTCACCTGCAACTGGTTCTCCCGGTCGCCCTTCCAGGTCGTCGACTTCACCTGCCAGGTCACCTCGGGCGCGATCCGCGTCTACATCATCTGCGTGAACGGACAGCGGTACAACAGCTCGCCGCTGCCGGCGGTCGGCACCTACAACGTCCGCCTCACCTGCCCGGGCGTGCGGGTGAACCTCCTCGGCTGGGAGTCCCTCACCTAGGCACGAGCCGTCGGGTCCGGAGCACCGGACCCGACGGCCACGGCGTAGCTGCGCAGCAGCTCGTGGCAGCGGTAGCGGCCGGGAACGGGTTCGGCGAAGACGTTCGCGCGCGTCAGCTCGGTCAGCAGCGGCTCGATCCGGTGGACCGGGGTTCCGGCGAGGCTCGCCGCGGCGGCGGGGGTGAGATCCGGCCCGGGCACCGGGCCCAGCAGGCGGAACAGCCGGCGGGCCGGCGGGCTCAACGCGGCGTAGGACCAGGAAAGCACGGTGCCGAGATCGGTGCCGGGGTCGTCGCCGGACAGGACCGCCAGCCGGGACCGCGCATCGAGCAGTTCGCCGGCCAGGACGTCCAGCCGCAGCCGCGGCCGGGTCAGTGCCCGCGCGGCCGCGATCACCAACGCGAGCGGCAGCCCGGCGCAGGCGGTGACGATGCCGGTGACCGCCGCGGGTTCGGCCGCCACGCGCGTCCGGCCCAAGCGGGCGGCCAGCAGCTGCCGGGCTTCGGCGGGCGGAAGCGGGTCGAGGGCGAGCAGGTGCGCGCCGTTCGCGGCGACCAGGCCGGTCAGCGTGGTCCGGCTGGACACCAGGACGAGGCTGCCCGGTGCCCCCGGGAGCAACGGCCGGACCTGTGCGGCGTCGCGGGCGTTGTCGAGCACGACGAGCACCCGGCGTCCGGCGAGCAGGCTCCGGTAGAGCGCGGCCCGGGCGTCCGGGCCGGCGGGGATCCGGCCGGCGGGCACGCCGAGGCCGTCGAGCACCAGCCCGCTCGCCTCGGCGGGCTCCATCGACGGCCCGCCCGGGTCGAACCCGCGCAGGTTGAGGTACAGCTGCCCGTCCGGGAACCGGCCGCGGACGCGGTGGGCCCAGTGCGCCGTCAGCGCGGTCTTGCCCACGCCCGCGGTCCCCGACACCGCGATCACGCCCGCCGCGCCGTCCAGCAGCGCGTCGAGCCGGGCCAGCTCGGGTCGCCGTCCCGCGAATCCCGCGACGTCCGCCGGCAGCTGGGCCGGCACCACCACCGGCCCGGCCGCGGCGGGCGGCACCGGCAGCGGTTCGCCGCCGAGCAGTGCCTGCCGCAGCGAGAGCAGCTCGCGCCCCGGCGGGACGCCCAGGTCCCGGCGCACGCGCTCGCAGGCGGCCCGGCACTCCGCGAGTGCCTCGCCGGTCCGGTGGTCGGCGGCGAGGGCGCGGACCAGCGCCGTCGCGAGCGGTTCCGAATGCGGGTGGTCTTCGAGGAGGTCCCGCGCCACCGGGGCGACGGCGGCGTGCCTGCCGACGCGCACCGCCGCGCGGGCCCAGGCGACGGCCGCGTCCAGCCGTTCCAGCTGCCAGCTGTCCCGCTGCCGGGCCACCCATTCGCCGCCGAGGCCGGCCAGGGGCGTGCCGCGCCACAGGTCCAGTGCCGCGGCCAGCAGCGTCACCCGCTCCGGATCGGGGCACCCGGGCCGCCGGGCGGCGGCGGTGAGCCGGCGGAACCGGTGGAGGTCCACCCGGTCGGGATCGACGCGCAGGACGTACCCGCCCGGCTGCCACGACACCACCGGCACCGGCTCGCCGGCGCCCTCGGCGAGCACTTTGCGGATCCCGGCGACCCGGGTCCACACGGCCTGCCGCACCCCCGCCGGCGGGTGCTCGCCCCACACCCGGTCGATCAGCACCGGCACCGGCACCGGCCGGGGCGCGGCCGCGGCCAGCACCGCCAGCATCACCCGCAGCTGCCGCCGCCCCGCGGGCACCCGCCGCGGCCCGGCGACCACCTCGACCGGCCCCAGCAACCGGATCTCCATCCCCGCTCCCCCGCGCTCGCCCCCGTGGACACCGCGGCAGAGTCTGCGCCGCACCGCTTCGGCCGGGCTTTGGCACCGCATACGTACGCAGCTCAGCCCACGTACGCGGCTTGGCGCCTCCCCGAGCAGGACGGACCGCAGCTTTCACGTGAAAGTGACCCGGAGCAACCACTCCGGATGTCGCCGGACACCACCCGCGACCACCGGGCTACGGGCGGCACTTTCACGTGAAGTGCCCCGCAGGGGCCACTCCGGATGTGGCCGGGCGGGGTCTGCGGCGGCCGGTTTCGGTGCCGCAGACGGGGCGCTGGTCAGCTTGACCGCACCGGCACCCGCTCTTCGAGCTCCGCCAGCTGCTGCCGGACGCGGTCCGCGTCGGCCGTGCGGTGCTGCGCCCGGAACAGCTCCAGCGCACCCAGCCACGACCGGCGCGCCGCCCCGGGTTCGGCCAGTGCCAGGTGGTTCTGGCCGGTGAGGTCCAGGACCGTGCCCTCGTAGTAGGTGTTGCCGGCCTCGCGCAGCAGGGTGGTCGCCGCGCGGTAGTGACCGGCGGCGTGGCGGTGGCGGCCCGTGTGCTGGGCGATGAACCCGAGGATGCCCGTGGCCAGGCCTTCGTCCTCGCGGTACCCGTGCCGGCGGGCCAGTGCCAGCGCCGCCTCGGTGCAGGCGCTGGCGCCCGTGAAGTCACCGAGCCGGGCCCGGTACCAGCCCGACACCGTGAGCTCCCGGGTCTCGCCGGCCGGCATGTCCAGCGCCCGGTAGAGGCGCAGTGCCTCCGCGGCGTGCTCCAGCGCCCGCCGGTCGGCGCCGCGCAGTGACCACGACCAGCCCAGCGCGTGGTGGGTGTACGCCTGGGCGGGAAGGTCGCCGCTTTCCCGGGCCAGTGCGAGGTGGTGCCCGGCCTTGTCGTGCCGTCCCAGCTCGGCGAAGATCGCGCCGAGGAGCTGGTGGGTGCCGGCGTGCACGGCGGGGTCGTCCAGCTGGTTCGCGGCTTCCTGCCCGGCGTCCCACGCGGCGAGTGCGGCGTGGAACCGGCCCTGCCGGTACAGGAACGTCGTCTGCAGCCACGCGAGCTGCCAGCGGACGACCGCCCAGCCGTGGGCGGCGGCCAGCCGCTGGACGGCGAGCAGGTTGGGCTGTTCGGCGTCGAACCAGGCGAGCGCGGACGCCTGATCGGCCAGCTGGAGGGGGCGGCAGCCGTCGCCGGGCCCGTCGAGGCGGATCGGCGGGAGCAACGGCTGCAGCAGCCGGTCGCCGACGTGCGCGGTGTGCAGGTAGAACTCGGCCAGCCGGCGCAGTGCGGCGACGCGGACGGGCTCCGCGAGGTCGAGCCCGGCCCGCCGTGCCGCGTCGAGCCGGATCAGGTCGTGCATCCGGAAGCGCCCCGGAAGGTGGTGCTGGACCAGGGAAGCGTGCTCCAGTTCGCGCAGCAGCGTCAGCGCGCCGGTGGCCGGTTCCGCGAGCAGGCTCGCCACCGCGGGCAGGCTGATGTCCGGCCCGGCGGCGAGCCCGATCAGCCGGAAGGCGCGCGCCGCCTCGGGGGACAAGGCGTGGTAGGACCACGACAGCACGGCCTGCAGGTTGACGCCGGTGTCGGCGGTGTCCAGTGCGCTGAGCCGGCCGGCCCGGTCGCGCAGTTCGGCGGCCAGCACGGTGAGCGGGAACGCGGGGTGCTGGGCGGCGCGGGCGGCCACGATGGCGACGGCCAGCGGGAGACCCGCGCAGTAGCCGGCCAGCTCGGCGACCGCGCCGGGTTCCGCGGCGATCCGGTGCCGCCGGAAGGAGTCTTCCAGCAGCAGCCGGGCCTCGGCGCCGGTCAGGCCGTCGAGGACGAGCGACCGGGCGCCGTGGGAAACGGCCAGGCCGTCGAGCCGGTGCCGGCTGGTCACCAGCACCGCACACGTCGGGCTGCCCGGCAGCAGCGGGACGATCTGCTCGGTGGCGCGGGCGTTGTCGAGCACGATCAGCATCCGCTTGCCCGCCAGCGCACTGCGGTACCGCCCGGCCTGCGTCTCCTCGTCCGCCGGACCGGCCTCGTCCTCGACGCCGAGCGCGCCCAGCGCGTCGAGGAACCCGCGCAGTGCCGTCGACGGCGGCACCGGCTCGCCGCCCGGGTCGAACCCGCGGAGGTTCAGGTACAGCTGTCCGTCGGGGAACGCCTCGACGTGCTCGTGGGCCCAGTGCAGGGCCAGCCACGTCTTGCCGATGCCGCCGGGGCCGGAGACCACGGCCAGCGGCACCGTCCGGCTCCGGTCGGTCAGCGTGGCGGTGACCTCGGCGAGGTCGGCGGCCCGGCCGACGAACGAGCGTGGCGCGGCGGGCAGCTGACGCGGCACGGGCACGGACGTGTCGCCGGGGACGCCGAGCGCCGGGTCCGCCGCGAGGATCCGGTGGTGCAGGCGCCGCAACGACGGGCCGGGATCGGTCCCGAGCTCCTCGGCCAGGCGGTTCCGGAGCTGCTGGTAGTGCTCGAGTGCCCGGGCCGCGCGGCCGTCGCGGTAGAGCGCGAGCATCAGCTGCCCGGCCAGCCGCTCGTCCAGGGGTTCGGCACGGGCCCGCTCGGTCAGGCCGGGCAGCAGTTCGCCGTGCTTGCCCTGGCGGAGCCGGATGTCCGTCAGCTCGAGCTCGGCGGCCTGGCGCTGCTGGACGAGCGACGCCCGGCATTCGGCCAGCCACGGGGTTTCCAAGCCGGCGAAGGGTTCTCCCCGCCACAGCCGCAGTGCCTCGTCGAACAGCGCCGCCGCGCGCGCATCGTCGCCCGCCGTTCGCGCACCGGCGATCAGCCGGTGGAACCGGTGCAGGTCGATGGTGCCGGGATCGGCGGTGAGCCGGTATCCGGTGTCCTGCCAGGTGATCGCGAAGCCCGGTACCGGCGCCAGCGCGGCACGCAGCAGGGCGATGCCGTGCTGGATCGCCCCGCGCGGCCGCTCCGGGAGGCGGCGGCCGGCCCACACCCGGTCCACCAGCCGATCGACCACCACGACCTGGTTCGCTTCGATCAGCAGCAACGCCAGCACCGACTTCAGCTGCGCGTAACCGACGTCGAGCGGCTCCCCGTCGAGCCGGACCTCGACCCGGCCGAGCAGCCGGAACTCCACAGCCATCGGGCCGGCCCCCTCCACCCGTGCGGATCTCCTGTCTTAGCGGATCCGGGTGACGCGGCTCAACCGTTACCCGGGGATACGCCCCAATGGCGACGAACCCGGCTGCGCCGGCTGGATGGAGTTCCAGCGTTCCCAGACGGTGGTGGCCCCCTTGCCGATCTCGTGGCCCACGACGGGTGGTCCTTTTTGGACAGCAGGGTGCAGGCGAGGTCGTCCCGGCCGATGTTCGTCAGGGCCGGCATCAGCCACGGCGTCCCGATGAACCCGGTCTTGAGGTGGTTGTCGCTCCCGAAGATTGAAACGATTCAATCGTGAGACTTTCGCGAGAGCAGGTGACCGCGATCACGGCCGTCAACCGGCCCGAAGGCGCCGGGCCGTCCGAATTGTGCCGTCCGCCACCTTGTAGTTAGGTAAGCCTGACCTTATTGTCCTTCTGTGTCCCTCGTCCCCCGCACCGGCACCGGTGTGCACGCCCGCGAAGTCGACGTCGCCTACGGCAGCGACGTCGTCGTGCGTGCCGCGTCCGTCTCCCTGCGTTCCGGCACCGTCACCGCGCTGATCGGGCCGAACGGCAGCGGGAAGTCGACGCTGCTGCGGGCGCTGGCCCGGCTGCACCCGCCGGTCGCCGGGTCGGTCACCTTCGCCGACGGCGCCGACCTGCGCGCACTGTCCGGAAAGGACATTGCCAAGCGGATCACCCTGCTGTCGCAGCACCGGACCGCGCCGGGCGGGGTGTGCGTGCGGGAACTGGTCGAGTTCGGCAGGCACCCACACCGGTCCCGGTGGGGCGGCCGCGATCCCGAGGGACCCACCGCCGTCGAGCGGGCGATGGCGCTGACCGGGCTGTCCGCCCTCGCCGACCGGCCCGTGCAGGCCCTGTCCGGCGGACAGGCGCAGCGGGTTTGGCTCGCCGCCTGCCTGGCCCAGGACACCGCGCTGCTGCTGCTCGACGAACCCACGACCTTCCTCGACCTGCGGTACCAGATCGAGATCCTCGACGTCGTCCGCGACCTCGCCGACCAGCACGGCGTCGGCGTCGGCGTGGTGCTGCACGACCTCGACCAGGCCGCGGCGGTCGCCGACCGGGTGCTGCTGCTCGAAGGCGGCCGGGTCACCGCCGAGGGCACTCCCGCCGACGTGCTGACCGCCGAGAACCTCAGCCGCGCCTACGGCATCCGCGTGGACGTCGTGGCCGACCCGGCCGACGGGCGGATCCACACCCGCGCGGTGGGCCGCTTCAACGACACCGGAGCACGCACCGCGTCGGTCTGACCGGTACGCCGTCATCGACAGAGTCATCGGCTCTGTCATCAGAAAAGCAGGAGAAAGATGCGCATCACCCGGATGATCTTCGGCCTGACCGCGGCCGCCACGTTGTTCGTGGCCGGCTGCGGCACCACCGAGGCACCCTCGAGCAACGCCGCCGCCGCCGCCACCGCCACCGCCGCCGGCCCGATCACGGTCGTCGACTCGCGCGGCAAGGAGGTGAAGCTGCCCGGCCCGGCCAAGCGGGTCGCCGCGACCGAGTGGAACGCCGTCGAACACCTCGTGTCGCTGGGCGTCATGCCGGTCGGCGTGTCCGACATCAAGGGCTATGGCCAGTGGGTCAGCGGCGAGAAGCTCGACGGCACCCCGAAGGACATCGGCACCCGCGGCGAACCGAGCCTCGACACGCTCGGCTCGCTGGGGCTCGACCTCGTGGTCGTCACCGACAGCGTGACCGAAGGGGCGCTGGAGCAGATCGAGGCGAAGGTGCCGGTGATCGTCATCAACGGCGGCAACGCCAAGGACCCGATCGCCGGGATGTACGCCGGCCTGGACGTGATCGCGAAGGCCACCGGCACCGAAGCCAAGGCCGCGCAGCTGAAGTCCGAGTTCGAGCAGAAGCTCACCGCGGGCCGGGCCGAAGTGGAAAAGCTGGGCGCGCTGGGCCAGCAGGTCGCCTTCTCCGACGCCTACGTCACCTCCGGTTCGGTCAGCATCCGGCCCTACACCAAGGGTGCGCTGGTGTCGGCGGTGTTCGGCAAGCTCGGCCTCGAGACCGCCTGGCCGATGGACGGCGACGCGGTCTACGGCCTCGCGCAGGCCGACGTCGAGGGCCTGACGCGGCTGCCCGACGTGCGGTTCTGGTACATCGCCAACAACGCCGACGGCGACCCGTACCAGCAGCAGCTGGCCGGCAACGCGATCTGGACGAACCTCCCGTTCGTCAAGAGCGGCAAGGTGCACCGCTTCCCGGACTCCCTGTGGATGTTCGGCGGGCCGAAGTCCATGGCGCAGTTCGTCGACGCGGCCGTCGCCGCGCTGAAGAAGTAACGCGGTGGTGCCCCTGACCGGGCGCCGGGCGCCCGTGGTCGCCGTCCGGCGCCGCGGGCGGCTCGCGTTGCTCGGCAGCGGCCTCGCCGTCCTGATCCTGCTGGGTTCGGCCGTGCACCTGACGCAGGGCACCGCGAACCTGGACGCGCTGGACGTGCTGCGGCTGCTGTCCGGTGGCGGGACCGGCAACACGACCGCCGTCGTCGTCGAGTCGCGGTTGCCACGCCTGCTCGCGGCGCTCGTCGTCGGGGGCGCGCTCGGCGTGGCCGGCGCGGTGCTGCAGTCGGTGTCCCGCAACAGCTTGGCGTCGCCGGACACCCTGGCCGTCAACGCCGGTGCGCACCTGGCGGTGGTCGCCGTCGCCGCGTTCGGCGTCTCGCTCCCCCTGCTCGGCGCGACCGGCGTCGCGTTCGCGGGCGGGCTGGCCGCGGCCGTGTTCGTGCTCGCGCTGGCCGGCACCGGCGGCACCGGGATCCTGCGGCTGGTGCTGGCGGGCACGGCGATCGCGCTGGCCCTGATCTCCGTGACCCAGGTCCTGTTGCTGTTGTACGCCCAGGAAACCCGCGGCCTCTTCGCCTGGGGCGAAGGGTCGCTGGACCAGAACGGGCTCGGGGGTGTCCGCACGCTCGGCCCGGTCGCCGGCCTGGCCGTGGCCGTGCTGCTCGGCATGGCCCGGCGGCTCGACCTGGTCCACGTCGGCGACGACCACGCCAGGACCCTGGGTGTCCACATCGGACGGACACGGTTCGCCGCGGTCGGGCTGGCGGTGCTGCTGGCCGCGACGGCGGTGACCCTGGCCGGCCCCATCGGCTTCGTCGGCCTCGCCGCGCCGGCCGTGGCCCGGCTGCTCGCGTCCGTGGTGCCGGGCCTGCACCGGCACACCGCGCTGATCCCGTGCTCCGCGGCGCTGGGCGCGGTGCTCCTGCTGGGCGCCGACGTGCTGCTCCGCGCGATCGCCGGCCCGCAACGGGCGCTGGAAGTGCCGACGGGCGTCGTGACGACGATCCTCGGCGCGCTCTTCCTCGTGGTCCTCGCCCGCACGGCCCGGATCACCGCCGCGACCGCCGAACCGCCCGCGGCCGGCGCGCGGGGCGGGGTCGGCGCGACCCGGTACCGGGTGATCTTGGGCGTGCTGGCGCTCGGGGTGCTCGGCGTGGCCGCCGGCGCGCTCCTGCTCGGCGACGCGAAACTGCTGCTGGGCGACGTCGTCAACTGGGTGACCGGCCAGGCGGGCCCGATCGTCACCGGCGTGCTGGACACCCGCGTGCCCCGCGTGGTGGCCGCGCTGCTGGCGGGCGCGGCATTGGCGCTGGGCGGCGCGCTCACCCAGGCGGTCGCCCGCAACCCCCTGGCCGAGCCGGGGATGATCGGCGTCGTCGGCGGCGCGGGCCTCGGCGCGGTCGCGGTGATCACCCTCGTGTCCGGCGTCGGCTTCTGGACCCTCACCGGTTCCGCGGGCCTGGGTGCCGCACTGGCGATGGCCGTGGTCTTCGCCGTGGCCGCGCGGGGCGGTTTCACCAGCGAACGCCTGGTGCTGATCGGTTTCGGTGTGCACGCGGCGTCGCAGGCGCTGGTGACCCTGCTGATCACCCTGTCGGATCCGTGGAACGAGACGAAGGCGCTGACCTGGCTGGGCGGCTCGACCTACGGCCGGGCCTTCCCCCACCTCGTGCCGATGGCGCTGGCGTTGCTGCTGGTGGCGCCGGTGCTGGTCCGCCTGCGGCGCGAACTCGACCTGCTGTCGCTGGACGACGAAACGCCGCGCGTCCTGGGGGTGCCCGTGGCCCGGACGCGGTTGCTGCTGCTGTCGTGCGCCGTCCTGCTGACCGGCGCGGCGGTCGCGGGCATCGGGGTGCTGACGTTCGTCGGGCTGGTCGCCCCGCACGCGGCGCGCGCGATCGTCGGCAGCAGGCACTCCCGCCTGCTGCCCGCCGCGGCGTTGCTGGGCGCGCTTCTCGTCTGCGTGGCCGACACCGCCGGCCGCACCGTCATCGCCCCCGGCCAGCTCCCGGCCGGCCTGATGACCGCGATCATCGGCGCGCCCTACTTCGTGTGGCTCCTGTACCGGCACCGCTCGAAGGCCGCCCGGGGCCGCTGAGCGGCAGCCGGAAACACCGCGCGGCAGCCGGTTCACCCGCCGGTGTACCGGCTGCCCGCCCGGGGATCACCAGCCCGGACTCGTAGGCGACGACCACCGCCTGGGCGCGGCTGGACACGCCGAGCTTGCTCATGGCCCGGTTGAGCTGGGTCTTCACGGTGCCGGCGCTGACCGGACGACGCCCTCGACCGGCACGCCGAGCGCCCGGACCCGGTCCGCCGGCAGCTCGATCCGGTCCAGGCTGAACGCCGGGGAGATCGTAGACGCGGCCGTGCGAGGCGTAGTCGTACCGGGCGGCCAGCACCACACCGACGACGGCCAGCCACGACAGCACGCCGTCCAGCACCAGCGGATGAGCTTCCCCGCACCGCCGCACCCGCGTCCACGCCGCCCGCACCGGGCCACCGTATCCGCTCGGCCACGCCTCCGGTGGCACCGCGCTCCCCGCCCGGCACCGGCCGGACGTTGCGATTTCCGGGGAAACCACCCCGGACGGCCCGGCCCCGGCCGCCGGGCTCTCAGAGTTCTCTCACGACCTCCCAGGAACCGGCCAGGCGGGCGCGCCACGCTCGCCGCATGAGCATCGAAATCCGGGGCCTGACCAAGCGGTACGGGCCCGACACCGTGGTGGACGACCTGTCGTTCACCGTCGCACCGGGGCAGGTGACCGGCTTCCTCGGGCCCAACGGCGCCGGCAAGTCCACGACCATGCGGATGATCGTGGGCCTCGCCGCGCCGAGCCGGGGCTCGGTCACCATCGGCGGGCGCCGCTACCGGGACCTCCCCGTGCCGCTCACCGAAGTGGGTGCGCTGCTCGACGCCGCAGCCGTCCACAATGGACGAAAGGCCCACGACCACCTGCTGGCCCTGGCGGTGAGCAACGGCCTCCCCCGCCGCCGGGTCGACGAGGTGCTCGCCCGGACCGGGCTGGACCGCGTGGCCGGCAGGCGGGCCGGCGGGTTCTCGCTCGGGATGCGGCAGCGCCTCGGCCTCGCGGCGGCGTTGCTCGGCGACCCCCGGGTGCTGATCTTCGACGAGCCGGTGAACGGCCTCGACCCCGAAGGGATCCGCTGGATCCGGGACTTCATGCGCTCACTCGCCCGCGAGGGCCGGGCGGTGCTGGTGTCGAGTCACCTGATGAGCGAGATGGCGCAGACCGCCGACCACCTCGTCGTCATCGGCCGCGGGAAGCTCGTCGCCGACACCGCGGTGAGCGAACTCGTCCGCGGCGAGGGCACCGTGCTCGTCCGCACGGCCGATCCCGGGTTCGCGCGCCTGCTGGCCACCGCCGGGGCCACCGTGCGGGAAGGGGCCGAGACGTCGCTGGTCGTGTCCGGCATGACGGGTGCGGAGATCGGCAAGCTCGCCGCCTACCACGGCGTCGCCCTCGCCGAGCTCGCCCCGCAGCGCGTCTCGCTGGAGGACGCCTTCATGGAACTGACCAAGGACAGCCTCGACTACCAGGGAGCCGGCGCATGAGCGTGCCCTTCCGCCGGTCCGTGCACGCGGAGTGGATCAAGCTCCGCAGCCTGCGCTCGACCTGGTACACCCTGGCGTGCCTGTTCGTGGCCGGGCTGGGCATCACGGCCCTCGCCATGAACGCCGCCGGCCAGGACTACCCCGGCGAGCAGCCGTGGGACCCGACCGGCCGCAGCCTGACGTCGTACATCGTCGCGCAGCTGATCATCGGGGTGCTGGGCATCCTGGTCGTCACCGGCGAGTACGCGACCGGCCAGATCCGGACGTCCGTGCTCGCCACGCCGCGACGCCACCGGCTCCTGGCGGCCAAGGTGGTCGTGGCGGTGGCGGTCGCCGTGGTGGCGGGCCAGGTCCTGATGTTCGCGGCGTTCCTGCTCGGCCAGGCCGTCCTCGCGGCCCAGAACGTGCCCCACGCGGCCCTCGGCGACCCGGGCGTGCTCTCCGCCGTGACGGGCGGCGGCCTCTACCTCGCGGCGATCGCCCTGCTCGCGGCCGCCCTCGGCACGATCATGCGCGCCACGGCCGGTGCGCTCGCCACCCTGGTCGGGATCGTGTTCCTGGTCCCCGCGCTCGCAGGGCTCTTCCCGTCGTGGCTGCAAAGCCTGTTCTTCTACTGGCCGACGCTCGGCGCCTCCGCGGTCCTGAAGACGGTGCCGGACCCGGACTTCCCGCACCCGTGGCTGAACCTGGCCGGGATGTGCGCCGGCGTCGCGGCAGTGCTGGTCGCCGCGTTCGCGGTCTTCCGGCGGCGGGACCTGTGATGCGGGAAGCGGGCCGGGGCCACGACCCTGCCGGGCGCCGTGTTCCCGGCCTTCCGGCACCGGAACCTGCGACGCGCGACGCGGGCCAAGAGCACCGCCGGGCCGACCACCACGTTCCCGGCCTCCCACCAGCGGCACCGGGCCGCACCGAGGGCCACCTCCACCACCCCTCGCCACCCGGAACCACGATGCGCGAGGCAGCCCGCGGTCTCACGGCGGCCGCCGCTGCGGTGCTCGTCATGGTGGTCGTCGCCGGGAGTGGGCTGGCCCTGCTCGGTGCCGGCCGGATCGGGGACTTCGGTGCGCTGACGGCGGCGGCCGTCGCCATGGCCGTGGGCGGCTCGGCGGAAGCCGGGGTGGTTCCGCCGGGCGGGCTCGCCGTTGCCGTCCGCGGCGGCGTCGAGGTGGTGCCGCTCGGGATCTCCCTCGCCGGGGCGGTGGTGCTGGGCGCCTTGCTGCTGCGCCGCCGCGAAGCCGGGCTGCTCGTCCGCGGTGCCGTGGCGGTGGTCGCCCTGCCTGCCGGGCTCGCCGCGATCGCCGTGGCGGCCCGGGGAACGGTGTCGGTCCCGACGGGCGGCGTGCGGCGGGGTGCGCTCGCCCGGCTCCCCGGCCGGCTGGATGCCGGGTTCGCCGTGGCCGTGGGGCCGGCCGTGGTGGGCGCCTTGGCCGGGTCGCTGGTGGTCGTCGGGATCTGCTTGCTGGTCACGCGATTTCCGGCCGTGGCCACGGGTTTGCGGGCCGTGCGGTGGCCCGTGGCCGGGCTCGCCGTGCTGAGCGTGGCCGCGGCGTGGACGTTCGGCGGCTCCGCGGCGGCCGGGGCCGTCCTGCTCGCCCTCCCCCTGCTGGTGTGCGCGGCCGTGCTGCTGGGTCTCGGCGTGCCGTGGACGCTCAGCGCCCCAGACGTGCTCCCGCTGCCGGCGCCCGGCGGCGCGCTGCTCGGGGTGTCGGCCGTGGTGTTGCTGGGGTGCGGCATCGCCGTCGCCGCGGCGGTCCCCCGGCCCGGCGGGCCGCTGCGCCGGGCGGCGGGACTCGCCGTGCGGCTCGCGCCGGTCGCCGGCGCCGTGCTCGCCGTCGTGACGCTGCTGTCGCGGCTTTCCGTCGACGTCGCCGTCAGCGCGTTCGGCTTGTCGCTGCCCGTCTTCGACGCGCGGCTGACGGCGAACCCGCTGCTCGCGCTGGTGGCCGGGCTCGCGGGCGGCGCCGCGGCGGGGTTCGCGGGCTCCCTGCTCGCCGACGGGTTCTCCGTATTCTCGCGGACATGGAAGCGATGACGTCCCGGCTGCTGGTGGTGGACGACGAAGCCACCGTCCGCGAGCTGCTCTCCGCCGCGCTGCGGTTCGCCGGTTTCCGGGTGACCTCCGCGGCGACGGCGGGGGAAGCCGTCGCCGCGGCCGTCGCGGAGCCGCCCGATCTGGTGCTGCTGGACGTCATGCTGCCGGACATGGACGGCTTCGAGGTGGTCCGGCGGCTGCGCGAGCGGCACTCCGGCCACGGCGCGCCGGTGCCCGTCCTGTTCCTGACTGCGCGGGACCGCCAGTCCGACAAGGTCACCGGCCTCTCCCTCGGTGCCGACGACTACGTGACGAAGCCGTTCGACCTGGCGGAGCTGATCGCGCGGATCCGCGCGATCCTCCGCCGGACCGCGGGTCACCCGGCGGACGTGCTCACGGTGGGCCCGCTCGCGCTCGACGCCGAGGGCCACCAGGTGACGCGCGCGGGGCAGGTCGTCCGCTTGTCCGCCACGGAGTTCCGGTTGCTGCGCTACCTGATGGAGAACGCCGGACGCGTGGTGTCGAAGGCGCAGATCCTCGACCGGGTGTGGCGCGACGACTTCGGCGGCGACGCCGGCATCGTCGACACCTACATCTCCTACCTGCGACGCAAGATCGACACCGGGGAGCCGAAGCTGCTCCACACCGTGCACGGCGTCGGCTACGTGCTGCGGGAGCCCCGGCGGTGAGGCGGCTTTCCCTGCGGGCCCGGCTCCTGCTGCTCACCGCGGGCCTGCTGCTCGCCGGCCTGACCCTCATCGGCGCACTGGTTTCCGGGCAGCTGGAGCGGTTCCAGCTCGACCGGCTCGACGGCCAGCTGCGCTCGATGACCGAGCTCATCTCCCGGGCGGCGGGGCCGCCGCCGTCCGCGAACCCCGCCGTGCGGCTCGATCTCGTCGATCCCGCGCTCGAGCTGTTCGGCACCCCGTACGTCGTGTACCTCGACGCCGATGGCGCGGTGGCGGGCGGCCTGCACTCGTCCCGGGTGGCCGGGGCGACGCTGCCGCCGGTCGACGCGCTGCGGACGGTCCCGGCCGACGGGACGGCCGTCGACCTGGCCGCCGCCGACGGGTCGCAGCGCTGGCGAGCCGTCGCCCGGCCGGCCGTCGGCTGGGGCGGGACGGTCGTTTCGGCCGCGCCGCTCGCCGGAGCCGACGCCACCCTCGCCCAGCTGCGGACGAGCAGCCTGGCCACCGGCGCCGCGCTGCTCGTCGTGCTGACCGCGGCCGGCTGGTTCGCCCTCGGCCGGGGGCTGCGGCCGCTGCGCCGGATCGAGCACACGGCCGCGGCGATCGCCGGCGGCGACCTCACCCGGCGCGTCCCGGACCTCGCCTCGCCCGGCACGGAGCTCGGGCACCTGGCCGCGTCGCTCAACACCATGCTCGGCCAGCTGGAACGGGCCTTCGCCGACCGGGCCGCGTCCGAGGCGCGGATGCGCACGTTCGTCTCCGACGTCAGTCACGAGCTGCGCACGCCGCTGTTCGGCATCAAGGGTTCCACCGAGCTGTACCGGATGGGGGCGCTGACCGGACCGTCCGATGTGGACGACACGATGCGCCGCATCGACCGCGAAGCCACCCGGCTCACCGCGCTGACGGAGGACCTGCTGCTGCTCGCCCAGCTCGACGAGGCACCCGAAGAGCAGCTGGACCGGGCTCCGATGGACCTGCGCACCCTGGCCGGCGACGCCCGGCACGACCTGCGGGCCCTCGACCCGGCCCGCACCGTTTCCCTGACCGGGCCGGGTGGCACCGGCCCGCCGGGGCCGGCACCGGTCGACGCCGACGAGGCCCGGCTGCGGCAGGTCGTCACCAACCTCGTGGGCAACGCCGCCGCCCACACCCCGGCGGGCACCCCCGTCCGCATCGGCGTCGGCACGGTGGACGGCCGCGCCGTGCTCGAGGTGGCCGACGAGGGCCCGGGAATGACGGCCGAGCAGGCGAGCCAGGCCTTCAACCGCTTCTACCGGGCCGACCGCTCCCGGACGCGCACGCCCGGCGCCGACGCCGGCCTGGGCCTCGCCATCACCCGCTCCCTGGCGCGCGCCCACGGTGGGGACGTCGAGCTGGAGACCACGGTCGGGGAAGGCGCCTGCTTCCGGCTCACGCTGCCGTCGGCGGACGACGGTCTCCCGGCCTGACCGGACGAGGGTGGTGGCGCGGACCGCACTTCCCCTGCGGCCGCGCCACCACCGGAACACACTCTACCCCATCTTCGAACTGGTGTTCGACTCGGGTCTCTCCCGGGATCCCCGCACAAAGCGCCCGCTTACAATGGGCGGGACCGGTCTCCGGCACGGCGGCCGGGCGGTGCAAGCTGGGAGGATCACCGGATGTCGATCTCACTGTCGGCCGAACTCTGGCCGGACGTGCAGCCGGAGACCGCCCGGCGGCTGATGCTGGCCGGGGTGGAGGCCTTCGCCCAGCGCGGCTACCACGCCACCACCACGCGGGACATCGCCGGCGCCGCGGGGATGTCGCCCGCCGCGCTCTACGTGCACTTCCCCTCCAAGGCCGCGCTGCTGTTCGCCATCAGCCGGTACGGCCACGAACAGACCCTCGCACTGGTCGAGAACGTCGTCGCGAAGGAGTCCGATCCGGTCGAGCGGATCCGGCTGATCGTCGAGGACTTCGTGGCCTGGCACGCGCGGCGCCACACCGTCGCCCGGGTCGTCCAGTACGAACTGCAGGCACTGCCCGAGCAGGAGTTCGAGGTGGTCGCCGCGCTGCGGCGCCGGATCGAGCGGATCGTGCGCGAAGTCATCGCCGAAGGCGTGGACGGCGGGGTGTTCACGGTGACCGATCCGCACGTCGCCGCCCGGGCCGTGCTTTCGCTGGGGGTCGACGTCGCCCGCTGGTACAGCGAGCGCGCCCGGCAGACGCCGTCCGCGCTGGGCAAGGAGTACGGCGGGCTCGTGCTGCGCATGCTCGGCGTCGGTCTGTCCGCCGAGTAGCGGACACGCTCTGTCCGCTTTCTCCGGCACAGTGGTTTCGTGCACCACGTTCTCGGCTCGCGGGCCCTCAACCGCGCCACCCTCGCCCGGCAGCTGCTGCTCGAGCGCGCCGGGCTCCCCGTCCTCGACGCCGTCGCCCACCTCGGCGGCCTGCAGGCGCAAGAGCCGCAGGAACCGTTCACCGGGCTGTGGTCGCGGCTGCGCGCGTTCGACCCGGCCACGCTGGACACCCTGCTGACCGGACGGCGGGTCGTGCGGACCCACCTGATGCGCCGCACCGTCCACCTGCTCACCGCCGACGACGTCCTGGCGTGGCGGAGCCGGTTCGACCCCATGCTGCGGCAGCGGGTCGTCGGCACCTACCGCCGTGAGCTCCAGGACGTCGATTTCGCCGAACTCGCCGCGGCGGGCCGGGCGGTGCTGGCCGACGGCGAGCCCCGCTCGATGGGCGAGCTCGCCCGTGCGGTCGCCGACCGGTGGCCCGCCGCGGGGCCGCGGCCGCTCGGCGAGCTGCTGATCGCCGCACTGATCCCGTCGGTGCAGCTGCCACCGCGCGGGCTGTGGCGCACCAAGGCGGGTGTGCGGAACCTCCCCCTGTCCGCGTGGCTCGGCCGCGACGCCGACCCGCCCGCCCCGGACGACGGCGTCGGGCGGACCCTGGTCCGCCGCTACCTGGCCGCGTTCGGCCCGGCGGCCACGGCGGACCTGCGCGCGTGGTCGGGTCTCACCGGTCTGCCGGCCGCGGTGAAGGCGGTGCGCGAGGAGCTGGTGGCCTTCCGCGACGAGCGGGGACGCGAGCTGCTCGACCTGCCCGAAGCACCCCGCCCCGACCCGGACACCCCGGCACCGGCCCGGTTCCTGCCGGCGTTCGACAACGCGATCCTCGGCTACGACGACCGTTCCCGCATCATCGACGACGCCCACCGCGGCCTCTCGGTGGCCGGCGAGCGGGTGGTCCTGCTCGACGGCCGGGTCTCGGCGACGTGGACGGCGGCGGAGGGAACGGTCGTGGTGCACCCCCTGCGCCGGTTGACCGGGGCGGAACGCGACGAACTCGAGGCCGAAGGAACCGAGCTGGCCACGTTCTTGAGCGACGGCGAAAGCGCTTGCGTCCGGGTCGAAACGAGCTAGCCCCAGCGCCCCAAGGTGGCCTTGGTTGCGTTCAACGCACCGAAGGCCACCTTGGGTGCGTTGAACGCACCGAAGGCCACATTGGGGCGCTTCAGACCCAGCCGACGGCGCGGGTGAATCGCTCCGCCGCCTCCCGCAGCCGGTCCACCAGCCCCGGCGGTGCCTCCTCGACCACGAAGTCGTACCCCCACTGGGCCAGGTGGTACGGCACCGCGTCCAGGTTGTTCGCCCCGGTCCGCACCCGGCAGCTGTGCTCGTCGATCTCCTCGACCACCCCCGACGTCGGCGGGACGCGCCGGGCCAGCTCGGCGGCCGGGGCGGCCACCCGCAGGACCAGCCGGTGCGGGTAGGCCTCCGTCGAGAGCCGGCGGGAGACGTACTCCGCGAGGTCCGGAGCCGGGGGTTCGCGCGGGGTGAAGCGGAAGCCCGGCACCGGTGTCCCGGCGATCCGGTCCACCCGGAAGGTGCGCCAGTCCGCGCGGTCGAGGTCGTAGGCGACCAGGTACCAGCGCCGCCCCGTGTGGACCAGCCGCAGCGGCTCGACCGACCGCTGCGTCGAGGCGCCGGACCGGTCGCCGTAGCCGAAGCGCAGCCGCTCGTGGTCGCGGCAGGCCGCGGCGATGGCCGTCAGGACCGAGGCGTCCACCGTCGGGCCGGTTCCGGGCAGCGACACCGTCGCCGCCTGCAGCGCGCCGACCCGGGGCCGCAGCCGGGCGGGCAGCACCTGCTCCAGCTTCGCCAGCGCGCGCACCGACGTCTCCTCGACGCCGGTGACCGTCCCGCTCGCCGCCGTGCGCAGGCCGACCGCGACCGCGACGGCCTCGTCGTCGTCCAGCAGCAACGGCGGCAGCGCCGCGCCCGCGCCCAGCCGGTACCCGCCCGCCACCCCCGGCGTCGCGTGCACCGGGTAACCGAGGGAGCGCAGCCGCTCGACGTCGCGGCGGATCGTGCGGACGTCGACCTCCAGGCGGGCCGCGAGGTCGGCGCCCGGCCAGTCGCGGCGCGCCTGCAGCAGGGAGAGCAGCCGGAGCAGGCGTTCCGCAGTGCCGTACATGACACGCAGTGTGCCAGACATCGCGGACAGCACCTGTCCGCGATCCGCCGGAAGGTGCACTCCCGGCGCCGAACACTTGCCAGGCACCACCCCGGGCGGAAAGAGTGACGCATGCCGATCGACCCGCACACCCTGCTCGCCGTCGCCCGCGAAGAAGCCCTGCTGGGCAAGGCCGAAGGGGGCGTGCCGATCGGAGCCGCGCTGTTCGACTCCGCGGGCACGCTGCTGGGCCGCGGGCACAACCGGCGCGTGCAGGACGGCGACCCGTCGATGCACGCCGAGACCTCGGCCTTCCGCAACGCCGGTCGCCGCCCGCACTACCGCGACACGATCATGGTCACGACGCTCTCGCCGTGCTGGTACTGCTCCGGGCTCGTCCGTCAGTTCGGTATCGGACGCGTCGTCATCGGTGAAGCCGAGACGTTCCACGGCGGGCACGACTGGCTCGCCGAGCTGGGCGTGGAAATCACCCTGCTCGACGATCCCGGTTGCACCGCGCTGATGACGGAGTTCATCGCCGCGCGCCCGGACCTGTGGTTCGAGGACATCGGGGTCGAAAAGTCCGAATAGGACAGTAAACGACAAAACAATACCCAACAAGACAATACTTCGCAGGGCAGCGCCTTACAGGAGCCGGTATGCCGTCATCCGTTCCGCTCGTGGACCTTTCGCCGTGGTTCGCGGGCACGTCCGAGGGCCGGGCCGAAGTGGCGGACCGGATCGACCGCGCCCTGCGGGAGTCCGGTTTCCTGCTGGTCACCGGGCACGGCGTCCCGGACGACCTTCGCCACCGGACGCGCGAGCTGGCGCGGGAGTTCTTCGCGCTGCCCGAGGACGTCAAGCAGCGCTACGCCGTCACGGTCGGCGGCCGCGGCTGGCTGCCGCCGGGCGTCGAGGCCAACGGCTACGCCGAGGGCACCGAGACCCCGCCGGACCTCAAAGAGTCCTACTCGGCGGGCGCGGACACCCGGACCGGCGTCGCCGAGGTCGACGGGTTCTGGTTCCAGCCCAACGTCTGGCCGCACGAGGTGCCCGGCCTCGGCGAGGCGGCCACGGAGTACATGCGCCGGATGCGGGCGCTTTCGGACCACCTGCTGGAGATCTTCGCCGCGGCGCTCGGCCTCGCCCAGAGCCACTTCACCCGGCACACCGCGCACCCGACGTACACGTTCAACATCAACTGGTACCCGCCGATGACCCGCGTCGGCCCACCGGCGCCGGACCAGTTCCGGATCGGCCCGCACACCGACTTCGGCACGGTCACGGTGCTGGACCGCCAGGCCGGCGTCGGCGGCCTGCAGGTCTGCACGGCCGACGGCGAATGGACGGACGCGCCGTTCCACCCGGAAGCGTTCACGGTCAACATCGGCGACCTGATGGCCCGCTGGACCGGCGACCGCTGGCGCTCGACCCGCCACCGCGTCCTCCCACCGGCCGCGACGGCGCCGGACGAAGACCTCGTGTCGTTGATCTTCTTCTACGAGACCGATCACGACGCGCGGATCACGTCACTGGCGCCGCCGCTGGGCACGCGAACCTACCCCGAGGTGATCGCGTCGCAGTACCTGAAGGAAAAGCTGGCCGCGATCACGATGGGTTAGCCGCAAATCCGCTCGGCGATCGCGGCCGGGACGGTTTCGCACAATTGCCTTCCCACCATCAAGACGCTCAGCGGTATTGCCGGTTGCCCGGCCGATCCAACGGTGGGGTCACGACGCCGGCTCGGCGCACACCGTCCGGTTCCGGCCTGCCGCCTTGGCCCGCAGCACCGCCCGTTCCGCCGCCAGCAGCGCGTCGCCGAGGAGCCCGTCCGAGCAGCCCGCCACGCCGATCGACACCGTCACCCCGACGAACTGCGGGCCGTCGCCCGAGGCCTTCAGCGCCACCAGCGTCGAGGCGATCCGCAGCCGGATGCGCTCGGCGATCGCCATCGCGTCGAAGGGGCGGGTGCCGGGCAGCAGCACCGAGAACTCCTCGCCGCCGGAGCGGCCCACGAGGTCGGCGGCACGGACCTCGTCGCGCAGGGCGCCGGCGACCGCGCGCAGGACGGCGTCGCCGACGCGGCCGCCGTAGCGCTCGTTGAGCACGCGGAAGTGGTCGAGGTCGAGCACCAGCACGGCCGGGCCGGGAACGTGCGCCCCGAGGCGGTCCAGCCGGGCTTCGGCGGCGCCGCGCCAGGACGCGGCGGTCAGCACGCCGGTGCCCGGATCGAGGGTGACGTGGTCGCGGCGGCCGGCACCCAGCCCGCCGCGGTGCAGCACGACGGCGGCACCGGCCAGCACCGGGACCAGCAGCGGCGCGGCGACGACGGCCCAGGCGAGCGCGAGGCCGAACGCCGTCATCGCGGCGTCGAAGGCGTGCCCCGGCGCGGCTTCCCGCGGGCGGCGGGGCCCGTCGGCGCCGGTCACGAGCGCGGCGTTGACCGCGAGGAACACCAGCCCGGCGGCGGTGAGCAGGAGGACGGTCCGGGCACCGAGGACCTCGCCGAGCGGCCGGACGCCGGTCGCGGTGAGGAAGGCACCGGCGGCGAGACCGGCCAGCGCCGTCGCCGCGGCGCCGAACACCTGCCGGTGGACGGGTTTTCTGCGGACCCGGAACCACTGGTGCAGCGTGGAGAGCACGACCAGCGCGACGGCGAGGCCGGGCCGGAGCACGAGGACGCCGGCGAAGATCCACGGCGTGTCGACGCCGGGCCCGAGCAGGGTGTCCTCGCGGTGGCGTTCGACCGGCCGGGCGAGCTCCGCCGACACCAGCATCCCGGCGGTGAGCAGCGCGAACGGCACCAGCATCGCGGCGAGCGGCGGGAAGCGGAGTGCGGCGAGCACGACGGCGGCGACGGCGAGGGCGTCGACCCCGACGAGGTACCAGACCTGGCCGCGGCGCGGCAGCCGCCACAGTGCCCACCGCCGCAGGGCCCAGCGCTGCAGGACGAGGGCGAGCAGGAACCGGCCCGGGCGGCCTTCCCCGCCGGCGGCGACCGTGGAATCCCCCACCATTTCGGCAAAGTAGCCGGAATGCGGGCCCGTGTCACTCCGCCTTCAGGGGAATTTCACATCGAGGACCCCGGTGTCACCGTGGGTCATTTTCCGACCGACGGAGGGTTGACACGCCATATTGGTCTAGTCCACTGTGGTGGTGGCACACAGCACTCCTCCCGGGTTGATCCCGCCGCCTCAAACCGGAGGTGCTCCACCTGCGCATCACGGAGGACCCCCATGAAATCAGTGCGCCGTCTGCTCACCCTCGCAGCCGCGGCTTCGGCCGCCCTGGCGACAACCGCCGGGCTCGCCCCGCAGGCCATGGCCGCGGTCGACCCCGTGCTCGCGTCCCCGTACCTGTACCAGTGGGGCGGGCAGACCAGCCCGGCCGCCGCAATGTCCGCGACCGGGGTGAAAGCGTTTACGCTCGCGTTCGTCCTGTCCGACGGGACCTGCAACCCGAAGTGGGACGGCAACCGGTCGCTGACCGGCTCCGACAAGACGATGATCCAGAACATCCGCAACGCGGGCGGGGACGTGATCCCCTCCTTCGGCGGCTGGTCCGGCACGAAACTGGGCTCGAAGTGCACGTCGGCGTCCGCGCTGGCGGGCGCCTACCAGAAGGTGATCGACGCCTACGCGCTCAAGGCGATCGACCTCGACGTCGAGAACACCGACGAGTTCCAGAACGCGGTGGTCCAGGACCGCATCCTCAACGCGGTCAAGCTGACCAAGCAGAAGAACCCGGGCCTCAAGGTCGTCATCACCATCGGCACCACCACGACCGGCCCCGACACCTGGGGCAAGCGCCTGATCAACCAGGCCAAGGCGATCGGCGCGGGCGTCGACGTCTGGTCGGTCATGCCGTTCGACTTTTCCAGCGGCGGTGACATGGCCGCCATGACCAAGTCCGCGGTCGACGGGCTGAAGAACCAGCTCAAGACCACCTTCGGCTGGACCGACGACACCGCCTACCGGCACAGCGGCCTGTCCTCGATGAACGGCAAGACCGACAACGCGGGCGAGACGGTCACGGTCGCGAACTTCACCTCGATCCGCAGCTACGCGACCGGCCACCACCTGGCCCGCTTCACGTTCTGGGCCACCAACCGCGACTGCAGCGGCGGCGGCGAGTGCAGCGGCATCACCCAGGACAAGTACGCGTTCACCAAGATCGTCGCCGGCTACACCGGCTGACGCCCGGAACCCGTAGTGGGGCTGTCGGGGGCCCTCTCACCGGCATCGGGGTCGGTGAGGGGGCCTTCGCGGGTCAGCGCCGCCAGCCGCCGCAGTAGTACGGGTTGCACTGGTACGGGTTCCACCGCGGGTCCCAGGTGGACGGCGCAGGCGGCGGGCTCGGCTTCGTCGTCGACGGCAGCTTGACCGTCACCGTCGGCGTCGGCGACCGGCGCGCCTGCATCACCACCGGGGACGGCGTGGTCGTCTCGGTCGGGACGGCCAGTGCGGTCGAGGACGGAACGGCGGTGGCCGGCTGCAGCTGCGGGAACTGCGTGGAGCCCGGCACCGGGCCCGGCTGCGTCGCCAGCACGAGCACCAGCCCGCCCAGCACGACGACCACCGCCGACGCCAGCGCGATCCGCGCCGCCCCGCGGGGCCCGGTCTCGGGCTCGGTGTCCCGGCGCGCTGCCAGCTCGGCCGCCCGCGAGCCCGGTTTGCGCGGCCGCGCCCCGGTCTGCCTGAGCAGTTCGTCGACCGTCACCCGGTCACGTCGTCTGCGCGCGCTGCGCGTCATGCACGGCCTCCACCCGATTCCCCCGCCGCCGCGCTCGCCCGCGGCCGCTTGATCCCCGGGTGGATAGTAGAAACCCTTGCGGCAATTGTAAACGCGCTGATCGCCGCGGTCTCGTTACCGTTTCGAGACAACCGGATCGCGCTCCCGGCCGTAGTCGTCAACGAGCGGCGAACCGCCGCCGCAGCCCGGCCACCCGGCGGGTCACCGGGGCGAACTCCGGCAGCTTCAGCAACGCCAGCAACCCGAACGGCACGGCCATCCCGAGCAGCCCCTGCACCGGCAGCTTCACCCACGCCCCGGGGATCACCCCGAGCGACGCGGGCACGGCGTGGCCGGCGAGCACCGCGGCCACCACGCCCAGCCCGCTCACCGACAGGGTGATCAGGCCGACCCGCAGCGACCGCTTGCTGCGCAGGTGCCCGAGCCGCACCCAGAGCCAGACCTGGCCCAGGACGGCCCCGACCACGAACCCGGCGCCGTTGACGAGCATCACGCCGTAGACGACGTGCTCGCCGTCGAGCAGCCCCCGGCAGAGCAGCAGCAGCGGGATCTTCACCGCGGTCATCACCAGCATGATCAACGTGGGTGTGCGGGCGTCCTTCATCGCGTAGAACACCCGCAGCTGCAACATGACCAGCGCGAAGGGCAGCAGCCCGACGGCGGAGACGGCCAGGGTCTGGCCGAGCCGCTCGGCGTCGTCGAGGGTGCCGCGGCCCCAGGTGAACACGGCGATGCCGATCGGCGTGCCGACCACGGCCAGCACCGCGGAGATGGGCACGAAGAGCACCGTGGACATGCGGGACGCGAGCGAGAGGTCGCCGACGAGCGAGACCGTGTCGCCGTCCGCGGCCGCACGGCTCATCCGCGGCATCAGCGCGGTCAGCAGCGAAACGCCGAGGATGCCGTAGGGCAGCTGGAAGAGCAGGGACGCGTAGCTGTAGGCCGTGACGCCGCCGCTGTTGCCGCCGGTCAGCACGCGGGTGGTGACGACGAACCCGACGTGGCTGACCACGACGTAGCCGAGGATCCACGCGGCCAGCCCGCCGAACTCCTTGATCCGCGGGTCGAACCCCCAGCGCCAGCGGAACCGGAACCCGGTGTGCAGCAGCGCCGGGATGAGCACCACCGCCTGTGCGACGATGCCGAGCGTGGTGCCGAAGCCGAGCACGAGCAGCTTGGGGTCGCTCATCCGGACCGGGTCGAGGGTCAGCTCCCCCGGCACGACGGCGAACACGACGAGCGTGCCCGTGACGACGACGTTGTTCAGCACCGGCGCCCAGGCCGGCGGGCCGAAGACGTTCTGCGCGTTGAGGATGGCCGACAGCAGCGCGAACAGGCCGTAGAAGAGGATCTGCGGCAGCAGCAGGTACGCCAGCGCGGTGGTCAGCGCCGGGTTCGCCGCCGGAGACGATTTGTCGACGTAGAGCGCGGTGAACAGCGGGGCGATCGCCACCGCGACGACCGTGCCGACGACGAGCAGCACCAGCGCCATCGTGATCAGCCGCTGGGCGTAGGCGCGGCCGCCGTCGGGGTCGTCGTGCGAGCGGACCAGCAGCGGCACCACGACACTGGCCAGGACGCCGCCGAAGAGCAGTTCGAAGACGATGTTGGGCAGGGTGTTCGCGACGGTGAAGGAGTCGTTGACGACCCCGGCCCCGACCACGGCGGCGAGCAGCAGTTTCGCGACGAACCCGGTGACCCGGCTGACGGCCGAGGCGACCGCCATCCGGCCGCTGGACCGGGCCAGCGACGAGCCGGCACCCTCCCCGCGCCCGGCACTGACGGGCGAAGCGGGCGGCCGCGCGACGATCTGGCCGGCGAACTCGTCGTAGGGCCGCCGGGACACATCGGGGTCACGGGTCGGCCAGTGCGGGCCCCGCAGCTCGCTCGGGAGGAAGACCGTCGCCTCGTCGTCCGCCGGTGGTGGGTGCTCCGCCATGGGGACAAGCCTGCCAGGTCAGCGGCACAAACGGGATACCGAACACCTGTTCGACCCCGCGACGCTCCGTGACCTTCAGGCGGCGACGGTGACCTCCAGCGCGACCCGCCCGGCCTCGGTCAGCTCGGCGGTCACGCGCCCACGCCCGCCTTCGACGGCGGGCCGCAGGAAGCCACTGTGGGCGAGGGCGTGCGCGGTGATCTGATCACAACAGGCGAATCCGTCGATGAAGAGGTCGGGCTCGCAGCTGCACGACATTTGTGCACGCCCCGCGGCCACCGCCTTCAGCATCGCCTTCGCGCGGTGGGTGAGCTCGACTCCTGAACCGGACACCGGACAGCCTTCCGTTTTTTTTCGCCGCTACAACGGGTTATTCGCCCGTTGGGCCGATGGTGTTACTGACAGCCCTAGGACGTTCGGGGTGCGGGTGAGGTTCCGGGGGCGGAAATGTCTGTCGCAAGGCAGACGCGCGCGGCGTCGGCGGCTGCTCGAATCGAGGGATGAAAGCACTGCTCAAGCAGGTGACGGCGATCGCCGCACTGCTCGTGACCGGAGCCGGGACCGCGACGGCCACCGGAGCTCCGGTGTGGCGGGACTGTTACGACGGCTTGTCCTGCACCGGGATCGAGGTGCCCGCCGACTGGGACCACCCGGACGGCGGGGCCACGGTCACCGTCCCGCTGCTCCGGATCCCCGCGCGCGAACGGAAACTCGGCACGCTCCTGGTGAATCCGGGCGGTCCCGCCCAGTCGATCCCGCTCTTCGCCGTGCCGGGGTTCCGCGACCAGTTCACCGATCTGGCGGCGCGGTTCGACGTGGTGGTCTTCGACCCGCGCGGCCTCGACGTCACGTGCCCGGCACCGGCTCCCGCGCCCCTGCCGGGGCCGTTGACCGAAAGTGCGTACGACGCCTACGCGGCCGCCAACGCGAAGTTCGCGGCGGACTGCACGGCGGCCGCCGGCGCGGCCCGCGGGCACCTCGGCGCGGGCCAGGTCGCCCGCGACCTGGACGCGATCCGGACCCGGCTGGGCGAATCCCGGCTGAACTACTTCGGCAGTTCGTACGGCACGGTGTACGGGCAGGAGTACGCGGCCCGGTTCGGCGCCCGCGTCGGGCGGATGTACCTCGACAGCGTGCTCGACCACACCCGGCCCGATCCGGCGGCGTGGGCCCGCGCCGGTGCCGTGACGGCCGAGCACAACCTGTTCCGGCTGGCGAGCTGGTGCGCGGCGGACGCGGGGTGCGCCCTGCACGGCCGCGACGTGATCGCGGTGTGGGACCGGCTGCTGGCGACGCCGTCGGCCGGGCTGGTCGTCGCGTGGGCGGCGGCCCGGATCGGGAACGACCGGAGCCGGCCGGAGCTGGCGGCGGGCCTGGCCGCGGCCGAAGCGGGCGACACCTCGGCGATGACGCCCCGCCCGGCCCCGCCCGACGCCCGCCTCGCCCGGTCGGCGCTCTGCGCGGATTTCCCCGCACCGGACGGCTTCCCGGCGGCGAAGCGGGTGGAAGCCGAGCTGCGGGCGGCGGCACCCCGGCTGGGCTGGGCGGTCCACCCGTGGCGGGTGTCGGGTCACTGCGCCGGGCTGCCCCGAACCGGGCTGAACCCCCCGGCCGGGCTGCCGCCCATGCCTCGCGTGCTGGTGGCCAACGGCGAGGACGACCCGCTGACGCCCGCGGAGCACGGCCGCCGGGTCGCGGCTCAGCTGCACGGAAGGTACCTGACGGCGGCGGGGGGTCATGCGCTGTACCTGCGGGGGAACGCGTGCGTGCGCGGCCACGTGCACCGGTGGCTGTGGGACGGGGAGCGGCCACCGGCGGGAACTCGGTGCGGCAGCGCGGATTGACCCGCGGTGACGGCTGCAGGCCACCGCCCTCGGCGAAGTGCGGGCCGTGCTGCCCGGTGCCTCACTGTCCGATTTGGACACGCTGGTCGAACGGACGACCGATCCGGACCGTGGCCGGCGAAGCTCGGCGTGCGCACCCGGGTCCACCTGGTGATCCACGCCTGCGAACACGGCTTGGCGGACCGCCGTTGACTCAGGCGGCGCCCCGGCCCGGTCCACGACCGTGCCCTCAGTGCCGGGTGTCGTACACCTCGCGGGCCACGAGCACCTGCTCGATGTGCTCCTCCGCCCAGTGGGCCAGCGCCTGCAGGGGCGCGTGCAGGGTGCGGCCCAGCGCGGTCAGCTCGTACTCGACCCGCGGCGGCACCTCCGCGTAGGCGTGCCGCTCGACGAGCCCGTCGCGTTCGAGGTCGCGCAGGGTTTCGGTGAGGACCTTCCCGCTGATCCCCTCGACCGCGGCGCGCAGGTCCCCGAAGCGCAGCCGGCCGCCGCTGAGGGCGATCACCACCATGGCCGTCCACTTGTTGGCGATCCGGGCGAGCGACGTGCGGGAGGGGCAGGTTGCCGTGAGCACGCTGAGCGGCGGGTGTTCGGACACGGCCACGGCCTTCCGTCGGTCACGTCGGGTGGGTTCTCACCCTAGGCCAGCCGCAGTTCCAGCGTCCGGGCCCACTCGCGCACGATCTGGCGCCGCCTGCGGGTGTCGTCCGTGAGCAGGTTCGCCAGGCCGAGGCCCCGCGCCAGGTCGAGGGTGGCCTGGACCAGCTCCCGCACCCCGGGGCGGGACTCGTCGACGCCGAGGAGCTCCACCGTCACCCGGTGGGCCTCGCGGCCGACCCGGGCTTCCAGGGGCACCAGCACGTCCCGCAGTGCCTCGTCGGTCGCCGCCACCGACCACAGCTGCAGGGCCGCGCGGAACAGCCGTCCCGTGTACAGGTTCAGGACCATCTCCACGACGCGCTCGATGCGGGACGCCCCGCTCGGCAGGTCCGCGGCCTGGGCCCGCAGCTCGTCGATCTGGGCCTCGCCGAGCAGGTCGACCGCCGCCACCACGAGGTCTTCACGAGCCGGGAAGTGGTGCTGGGCCGCGCCGCGGGAGACGCCCGCCCGCTCGGCGATCCCGGCCACCGTCACGCCGTGCCAGCCGCGCTCGCCGAAGCTGTCGAGGGCGGCCTCGACCAGGCGCCGCCGCGTGGTGCGGCTGCGCTCCTGCTGGGGTTCGCGGACGCCGGTCAAGCCGGCTCCACCCAGAAGTCGAGCTGGAGGTCGTCCTCCGAGGCACCGGCGACGCGGTACTGCGAAAAGTCCGTGACGCCGGCCGCGCGCAGCACCTCGTCGTCGAGGAAGAAGTTCCCGGTGGCCTCGCGGCTCGGCCGGGTGAGGATCGCGTGGGCGGCGTCGGCCATGATCTCCGGCGTCCGGCTGCGGTCGGCCAGCTCCGCGCCGACGACGTTGCGGATCGCCGCGGTGTCGATCGTCGTGCGCGGCCACAGCGAGTTGACCGCGACGCCGTCCTTCTTCAGCTCGGCCGCGAGCCCGACCGTCACCAGGCTCATCGAGTACTTGGCGATGCTGTAGGCGAGGTGGCCCGCGGTGAACCACTTCTCGTCGAGGCTGATCGGCGGCGACAGCGTCAGGATGTGCGGGTTCGCCGCGGCACGCAGGTGCGGAATGGCCAGTTTGGACAGCAGGAACGTGCCGCGTGCGTTGATGTCCTGCATCAGGTCGTAGCGCTTCATGCTGACCTGCTCGGTCGGCGTCAGGTCGATCGCGCTCGCGTTGTTCACCACGATGTCGATGCCGCCGAACTGCTCGACGGTCTTCGCCACCGCCTCGGCGACACCGTCGTCGTCGCGGACGTCGCCGAGGATCGGCAGCGCGTGCCCGCCCGCCTTCTCGATCGCCTCCGCCGCCGTGTGGATCGTGCCGGGCAGCTTCGGGTGCGGCTCGGCGGTCTTCGCCAGCAGGGCGACGTTGGCGCCGTCCTTCGCGGCCCGCAGCGCGATCGCCTCACCGATGCCCCGGCTCCCCCCGGACATGATGATGGTCTTGCCGTCCAAACCAGCCATGTGAAACCTCCGTGAGGCGATGCATCTTTCCTAGGGAAAGTGACGCTTCGGGATCGGTAGTCAGTAGGATTTCGGGAGGCCCAGGGAGTGCTGGCCGACGAAGTTGAGCACCATCTCGCGGCTGACCGGGGCGATCCGGCCCAGGCGGACGGCGGTGACCAGCGTGCCGAGACCGTATTCGGTGGCCAGGCCGTTGCCGCCGTGGGTCTGCACGGCCTGGTCGGTGGCGCGGATGGCGGCCTCGGCGGCGGCGTACTTCGCCATGTTGGCCGACTCCCCCGCCCCGAAGTCGTCGCCGGAGTCGTAGAGCGACGCCGCCTTCTGCGTCATCAGCTTCGCGAGTTCGAGCTCGATCTTGATCTCGGCGAGCGGGTGCGCGAGGCCCTGGTGGGTACCGATCGGCGTGCCCCACACCTGCCGCTGGTTGGCGTAGGAGACGGCCTTGGAAAGCGCGTACCGGGCGATGCCCAGGGAGAACGACGCCCCCATGATGCGTTCGGGGTTCAGGCCGGCGAACAGCTGCGCGATCGCCGCGTCCTCCTCGCCGACCAACGCCTCGGCGGGCAGGTGGACGTCGTCGAGGAACAGCGAGAACTGGTTCTCCGGCGCGACGATGTCCATCGGGATCTTCGTGTACTCGAAGCCCGGGGTGGTCGTCGGCAGGATGAACAACGCCGGCTTGAGCTTGCCGGTCCTGGCGTCCTCCATGCGGCCGACGACGAGCACCGCGTCGGCCTCGTCGACGCCCGAGATGTAGACCTTGCGTCCACTGAGGACCCAGCCGTCGCCGTCGCGCTTCGCCGTGGTGGTGATCTTGTGCGAGTTCGACCCGGCGTCCGGCTCGGTGATCGCGAAGACCATCCGCTTGCTGCCGTCGGCGATGCCCGGCAGCCACTGCTTCTTCTGCTCCTCGGTGCCGAAGCGGGAGATCACGGTGCCGCAGATCGCCGGCGAGACGACCATCAGCAGCAACGGCGTGCCCGCGGCGGCCAGCTCTTCGAGCACCGCGGCGAGGTCAGCGATGCCCGCACCCCCGCCGCCGTACTCCTCGGGGATGTTGACGCCGAGGTAGCCCAGCCGGCCGGCCTCGTCCCACAGCTCGTGGGTCTTCTCGTCCGCGCGGGCCTTGCGGGCGTAGTACTCGTGCCCGTACTTGGCCCCGAGGTCGGCGACGGCCTTGCGAAGCGCGATCCGCTCCTCCGGCTCGGTGAAGTTCATCGCGTTCATGCTTCTTCTCCCACCACGGTGTCCGATTGCGCGTCTCCGACGACGGCGAGGATCGTGCCCACTTCGACCTGCTGCCCGACCGTCACCGGCAGCTCCGCCACCACGCCGTCGGCGGGCGCGGCGATCCGGTGTTCCATCTTCATCGCCTCGAGCCACAGCAGCGGATCACCCGCCTTGACGGGGTCCCCGGCCTGGACGGCGAGCCGGACGACGGTGCCCGGCATCGGCGCGACGAGCGAACCGGCAGCCAGCGCGGCGTCCGGGTCGGCGAACCGCGGCTGTGCCTTCAGTGCCACCGAGCCGAGCGGCGAGTCCACATAAGACACATCGGCGTGCCGCGCGACTTCGAAGGTGCGTCGCACCCCGGCGATGTCCAGGACGACCCGCTCCGGCTCGGCGGTGATCAGCTCGGCGTCGAACCCGTCGGCGTCCAGGCCGTCCCGCGTCAGGGAATAGACGACCTCGTAGTCGCGGCCGGCCACGGTGAAGGCCTTGCGCTGCCCGGCCGAGCGGACGTTGCGCCAGCCGCTGGGCAACCGGGCCTGCGTGGTCGCGGCCGCCCGGTTGCCCGCCGCGTCGGCCAGCGCCGCCGCAAGGGCGGAAAGCCGCTCGGTGGCCTCGGTGGCCAGTGGCGCGGCCAGGGTGCCGAGACCGTGGCGGTCGAAGAACGCCGTGTCGGTCTCCCCCGCCAGGAAAGCATCGTGGCGCAGGATGTTCACCAGGAGATCGCGGTTGGTGACGACACCGTGGATCTTCGCCGCGGCCAGTGCTTTCGCGAGTCGCCGGGCGGCTTCGGCGCGGGTCGGGGCCCAGGTGATCACCTTGGCGAGCATCGGGTCGTAGTGGACACCCACCACGGAACCGCTCTCGAAACCGGAGTCCAGCCGCAGGCCCGGGCCGTGGGTGAACGACCGGTCGACGCCGGGTACCTCGAAGGTGTGCAGCGTGCCGCTCTGCGGCTGCCAGTTCGCCGCCCCGTTCTGAATTACTACAGTTTCGGCGTAGAGCCGGACTTCGATCGAGTGACCCACCGCCGGCGGCGGGTCGGCGGGGAGCCGCTCGCCCTCGGCGATGCGCAGCTGCAGGGCGACCAGGTCGAGGCCGGTGACGTTCTCGGTGACCGGGTGCTCGACCTGCAGCCGGGTGTTCATCTCCAGGAAGTAGAACCGCCCGTCGGGCCCGGCGAGGAACTCGACCGTGCCCGCGCCGACGTAGCCGATCGCCTTGGCCGCCTTGCGCGCGGCGTCGAACAGCTCCGCGCGCATCGCGGCGTCGACGAACGGCGACGGCGCCTCCTCGACGACCTTCTGGTGGCGGCGCTGGATCGAGCACTCCCGCTCCCCCACCGCCCACACGGTGCCGTGGCGGTCGGCGAGCACCTGCACCTCGATGTGGCGCCCGGTCTCCAGGTACCGCTCGCAGAAGACGGTCGGGTCGCCGAACGCCGACCCGGCTTCCGCACTGGCGCCTTCCACCGCCTCGGCCAGCTCGTCGAGCGACCGGACCACGCGCATCCCGCGGCCGCCACCCCCGGCGGACGCCTTGACCAGCAACGGCAAGTCGTCGGAAGTGACCGAGGCCGGGTCCAGTCCGGACAGCACCGGGACACCCGCGGCGGCCATCAGCCGCTTGGACTCCACTTTGGAGCCCATGGTCTCGATGGCCGCCGGCGGCGGCCCGACCCACGTCAGCCCGGCGTCGAGCACCGCCCGCGCGAAGGCGGCGTTCTCGGACAGGAAGCCGTACCCGGGGTGGACGGCGTCGGCGCCGGTCTCGGCCGCCGCCTTGACCAGCAGCTCCGCCCGCAGGTACGTCTCCGACGGCGCGTTGCCGGGCAGCCGGACGGCCGCGTCGGCCTCACGGGCGTGCGGCGCGGCGGCATCGGCGTCGGAGAACACCGCGACCGTGCCGATGCCGGCGTCGCGGCAGGTGCGGAAGACGCGGCGGGCGATCTCGCCGCGGTTGGCGACCAGCAGGTTCTGGATCATCGCTCGCTCACATCCGGAAGACGCCGAAGCCCTCGGCGCCCTTCACTGGTCCATTGTGGATCGCGGACAGGCTCAGCCCCAGCACAGTGCGGGTGTCGCGCGGGTCGATGATGCCGTCGTCGTAGAGCATGCCGGAGAGGAACATCGGCATCGACTCGGCTTCGATCTGGCCTTCCACCATGGCGCGCATGGCTTTGTCGTTCTCCTCGTTGTACTCCTGGCCGCGGCTTTCGGCCGCCGCGCGGGCCACGATGGACAGCACGCCGGCCAGCTGCGCCGGCCCCATCACCGCGGACTTCGCGCTCGGCCACGCGAACAGGAACCGGGGATCGTAGGCCCGGCCGCACATCCCGTAGTGCCCGGCGCCGTAGGACGCTCCCATGAGGACGGACAGGTGCGGCACCTTCGAGTTCGACACGGCGTTGATCATCATCGCGCCGTGCTTGATGATGCCGCTCTGCTCGTACTCCTTGCCGACCATGTAGCCGGTCGTGTTGTGCAGGAACACCAACGGTGTGTGGATCTGGTTGGCCAGCTGGATGAACTGCGCGGCCTTCTGCGACTCCTCGCCGAACAGCACGCCCTGTGCGTTGGCCAGCACGCCGACCGGGTAACCGTGGATGCTCGCCCAGCCCGTCACCAGGCTCGGCCCGTACAGGGGCTTGAACTCGTCGAAGTCGGAGCCGTCGACGACGCGGGCGATGACTTCGCGGGGGTCGAAGGGCACCTTGAGGTCGGTCGGCACGATGCCGAGCAGGTCCTCGGCGTCGTACCGCGGCTCGGCGTAGTCCGGCTTCGGCGTCGGCCCCTGCTTGGTCCAGTTCAGCCGCTTGACGATGTTCCGGCCCAGCCGGATCGCGTCGGCCTCGTCGACGGCCAGGTAGTCGGCCAGGCCCGAGGTCCGGGCGTGCATCTCGGCGCCGCCGAGCGACTCGTCGTCGGACTCCTCGCCGGTCGCCATCTTGACCAGCGGTGGCCCGCCCAGGAACACCTTGGCGCGCTCCTTGACCATCACGACGTAGTCGGACATGCCCGGCAGGTACGCGCCGCCCGCGGTGGAGTTGCCGAACACGAGCGCGATCGTCGGGCAGCCCGCGGCCGAAGCCCGCGTGAGGTCGCGGAAGATCCGGCCGCCGGGGATGAAGATCTCCTTCTGCGTCGGCAGGTCCGCGCCGCCGGACTCGACGAGGTTGATCGACGGCAGCCGGTTCTGCGCGGCGATGTCCGCGGCCCGGAAGCTCTTCTTGGTCGTCCACGGGTTGCTCGCGCCGCCCTTGACCGTCGGGTCACTGGCCGAGATCAGGCACTCGACACCCTCGACGACGCCGATGCCGGTCACCAGGCTGGCGCCGACGCGGTAATCGGTACCCCAGGCGGCCAGCGGCGAAAGCTCCAGGAAGGGCGCGTCCTCGTCGAGGAGCAGCTCGATCCGTTCCCGCGCGAGGAGCTTGCCGCGCTTGCGGTGCCGTTCGACGTACTTCTCACCGCCGCCGGCGACGGCTTTGGCGTGCTCGGCGTCGATCTCGGCGAGCTTCTCCAGCATCGCCTCGCGGTTCGCGCCGAACTCGACGGTCCGCGTGTCCACAGTGGACCTCAAAGCAGTCACGAGGTGTATCCCAATCGCTTCGCGGCCAGGCCGGTGAGGATCTCGGTGGTGCCGCCGCCGATGCCGAGGATCCGGACGTCGCGGTAGTGGCGCTCCACTTCGGACTCGCGCATGTAGCCGAGCCCGCCGTGCAGCTGGACGGCCTCGCTGACCACCCATTCGGCGGCCTCGACGGCGGTGTTCTTGGCGAAACAGGCTTCGGCGACGACCTCCTCGCCCGAGACGTGCCGGATCGCGGTCTGCCGGGTGTAGGTCCGCGCCACGTCGATCCGGCGCGCCATCTCGGTCAGTTTGTGCTGGACGACCTGCCGCGAGATGAGCGGACGGCCGAACGTCTCCCGCAACCGGCACCAGTCCAGGGTCAGGTCGAGGGCGCGCTGGGCGTGCGCGTACGCCTGCACGGCCAGGGAAAGCCGTTCGGTGACGAACTGGGTGGCCACCTGCGCGAACCCACTGTTCTCGGCGCCGACGAGGTGCTCCACCGGCACCCGGACGTCCACGTAGGACAGTTCGGCGGTGTCGGAGCAGAGCCAGCCCATCTTTTCGAGCTTGCGGCTCACCGTGAATCCCGGCGTCCTGCGTTCGACGACGATCAGCGAGAGCCCGTGCGCGCCGTCGCCGCCGGTGCGCACCACCGTCGTCACGAAGTCCGCGCGGCAGCCGGAGGTGATGAACGTCTTGGCCCCGTTGACGACGTACTCGTCGCCCTCGCGGACGGCGGTGGTCCGGATCCCGGCGACGTCGGAGCCGCCGTCCGGCTCGGTCACCGCGAGGGCGCCGATCTTGGCCCCGGCCAGTGCCGGGCGCACCCAGCGCTCGAGCTGGACCGGGTCGCCCGCCTCGGCGAGGTGCGGGACGGCGATCCCGCAGGTGAACAGCGACGCGAAGAGCCCGCCGGAGCCACCCGCGTAGTGCATCTCCTCCGCGACGACCAGCGCGTCGAGGTAGTTGCCGTCGCCCCCGCCGATCTCCTCGGGGAAGGCGACCCCCAGCAGGCCGAGCGCACCGGCCTTGCGGTGCAGGTCGCGCGGCAGGTCGCCGGCGCGCTCCCAGCCGTCGAGGTGCGGCAGGACCTCCTGGTCGACGAACTTCCGCACGGTCTGGCGCAGTTCGGCCCGTTCGGGCGTCCGGAAGGGATCGGTCACAGCAGGGCCTCCGGCACGTCGAGCTCCCGCGACCGCAGCCACTCGCCGAGGGCCTTGGCCTGCGGGTCGAACCGCGCCTGCGACGCGACACCCTCGCCGAGGATGCCCTCGACGACGAAGTTCACCGCCCACAGGTTGGGCAGCAGGTACCGGGTCACCGGCAGGCCGGCGGTCTCGGGCAGCAGGCGCTTGAGCTCGGCGACGGTCAGCCGGTGCACCAGCCACCGCCAGGCCGCTTCCGACCGCACCCAGACACCGACGTTGGCGTTGCCGCCCTTGTCGCCGCTCCGGGCCCCGGCGAGCCTGCCCAGCGCCACCCGCCGCACCGGCCCGTGATCGAGCGGCTCCGGCAGCGCCGGTTCGTCCACTTCGGACAAGTCCAGCGTGGACGTCGAAGGTGCGATCTCGACCCGCATCCCGTCCGGCAGCACGGCGACGTGCGGCACCCGGCCCGCGTCCACGTGGGCCGCGGTGTAGACGCCGTACGGCGAGGCGTCCGACGGCGGCGTGGTGACGTGGAAGCCGGGGTAGCTGGCCAGCGCGAGTTCGACGGCCGCGCCGGTGAACGCCCGCCCGGCCACCTTCGGGTCGGCGTCCTTGACGGCCACGTGCAGCAGCGCGCTGGCCGTCTGCTCGGTGTCGGCGTCCCGGTGGTCGGTGCGGGCCAGCGTCCAGCGGACGTCGGCGGGCGGCCGGTCCTTCATGGACGCTTCGAGTTGTTCCCGCACCAGTGCGGCTTTGGCCTCGATGTCGAGTCCGGTGAGGACGAACGTCGTCTCGTTGCGGAACCCGCCGAGGGTGTTGAGGGCCACCTTGAGCGTCGGCGGCGGGGCTTCGCCGCGGACCCCGGAGATGCGGACCCGGTCGGGCCCGTCTTCGGTGAGCGAAAGCGTGTCGAACCGCGTGGTGACGTCCGGCCCGGCGTACCGCGCGCCGGTGATTTCGTACAGCAGCTGGGCGGTGACCGTGCCGGTGTTGACCACGCCCCCGGTGCCCGGGTGCTTGGTGATGACACTGGACCCGTCGGCCTCGAGCTCGGCGATCGGGAATCCGGGCACGCCGAGCGAGTGCTCGGTGAAGAAGGCGTAGTTGCCGCCGGTGGCCTGGGCACCGCATTCGATGACGTGGCCCGCGGCGACCGCGCCGGCCAGCGCGTCGAAGTCGTCGCGAGCCCAGCCGAAGTGCGCGGCGGCCGGGCCGACGACGACGGAGGCGTCGGTGACGCGGCCGGTGACGACGACGTCGGCGCCCGCGTTCAGGCACTCCGCGATGCCCCAGGCGCCGAGGTAGGCGTTGGCGGTCAGTGGTTTCCCGAGGCCCAGCTCGTCGGCGCGGGCCACGAGGTCGTCGCCCTCGACGTGCGCGACCTTGACGTCGAGGCCCAGTTTTTCCGCCAGCTCCCGGAGCGCGCCGGCGAGCCCGGCGGGGTTGAGCCCGCCCGCGTTCGCGACGATCTTGACGCCGTTGTCCCGCGCCAGCCCGAGGTTCTCCTCCAGCTGCCGGAGGAACGTCTTGGCGTAGCCGCGGGTGGCGTCCTTCATCCGGTCGCGGCCCAGGATGAGCATGGTGAGTTCGGCCAGGTAGTCGCCGGTCAGGACGTCCAGGGGCCCGCCGGTGAGCATCTCGCGCACCGCCGAGAAGCGGTCACCGTAGAAGCCGGAGGCGTTGCCGATGCGATAACGCTGTGTCACGGCCGGCTCCGCGGGGAAGAATCCGTCGCCGGGGCGAACTGCCCCGGCTTCCGGCCGCTCCCGGGCGGACCGGCGAAGGCCTGCGCGATGCCGAGCCACTCCTCGACGTCGGCGCCGTGGGCGACGAGATCGGTGTCGGCGGGGTGCCGCCGCTGGGTCACGACGAGACAGAAGTCCAGCGCGGTGCCGGTGAGCTTCTGCTCGGCGTCCTCGGGGCCGAACGCCCAGGTGGAGCCGTCGGGCGCGGTGAGCTCGACGCGGAACTGTTCGACCGGCGGCGCGAGCGAGTGGACCTTGTAGGCGAAGTCGCGGGTGCGGGTGCCGAACCGGGCGATGTGCCAGAGGCGGGCAGCCGGCTCGCGGGTCAGGCCGAGGGCGTCGAAGATGTCCTGGCCGTGCGCCCAGGTTTCCATCATCCGCGCGGTCGCCATCGAGGCGGCACTCATCGGCGGCCCGTACCAGGGCAGCTTCCGGCCGTCCGGCACCGCGGCCAGTGCCCCGGCCAGCAGCCGGCGGCCTTCGCGCCAGTCTTCGAGAATCTCCCGCGGCGGCCGCTGCGCCCCGGCGACGGCCCCGTCGTCGACGTAGGTCTCCCCGGTTTTGAGGAGTGCTTCGACCTCGGCCTGCCAGTCTTCCGGGTGCGCGGCCGCGATCAGGGCCTTGCGGTCGGTCCAGGCCAGGTGCGCGACCTGGTGCGCAATCGTCCACCCCGCGGCCGGCGTCGCCCGCGCCCAGTCGGCCGCGGGCAACGCCGCCACGACGTCGTCGATCGTCCGTGTCTCCGCGTCGAGATCCCCGAGGATCACGCCGAGATCCGCCATCGTCCGCCTCCTTGCGTCCTGAGGCTCAGGGTGGCACCGGGGCCCGGAAAAATCAAGCACGCCTGATTGTTTTATCTATCCAGTTGCACCCTTTCGTGTGATGAACGTGTGTTCGATGATTGGTAGTTTGGAGGTATGACCAGCAGTGCAGTGCTTTCCTCTTCTTCTGATGCGGTGGCTTTGGCCGATCGCATCGGTGAGTTGGTGGCGTGCATGCGGTCTGCCGAAGCCGAACTCGGGGCTGTGCTGGTGGAGGTTGAGCAGCGTGGGGTGATGGAGCTGTTCGGCTACCGTTCTGTCGTCCGGTTGCTGGAGCAGCTGGCCGATATCCCGAAGTCCGCCGCTGAACGGATCGTGAAACGGGCCCGTCTGGTGAGCCCGGGCCGCAATCTCGACGGGAGCCCGATTCCGGCGTTGGCCCCCGCCACCGGCGCGGCTGCCCGGGCTGGGCGGTTGAGCAACCCGATGATCGATGTGATCACCGATGTCCTCGGCCAGGTTCCGCCCGAGCACCACGCCAGCGCCGAGGCCGACCTGCTTGCCTTTGCCGCCGAGGCTGGGCATAAGCAGGTCGCTGCACTGGGGGCCCGCATCCTTGCTCACCTGGCCCCTGACGGTGAGGAACCCGCCGTCGCCGAACCGGTGATCCCGCCGCGGGAGCTGTTCCTGCGGCGCCGACGGTCCGGGATGTGGGAGTTGAACGCCCGGTTCGATGACGAGACCGGCACCCGCGCCAGCGCCCTCCTGGATGCCCTGGCCGAACGCCGCACCAGCGACGACGACCCCGACCACCGCACCCACCCCCAGCGCTACGGCGACGCCTTCTCCGACGCCATCAACCTCGCCCTCAACTCCCCAGAGCTGCCGATGCAGGCCGGGGAACGAGCCCACGTCATGGTCGCCGTATCCCTCGAAGACCTGAAGACGGGTGTTGGCACGGCGACCCTCGACGACACCGGCACCATCTCGGCCGCCGAGGCCCGCGTGCACGCCTGCGACGCCATGGTCATCCCCGCGGTGCTGGGTGAGAAGAGCGAACCTCTCAACCTCGGACGACTCCGCCGGTTGATTTCCGCCGGACTCCGCCGCGCCCTCTTCCTCCGGGACCGTGGATGCGCGTTCCCCGGCTGTCATCGGCCACCCCGGCACTGCCAGGGCCACCACATCCGCCACTGGGCCGACGGCGGTCCCACCGATCTCGGCAACCTGGTGCTGATGTGCGCCCACCACCACCGGCTCCTGCACCGCTCCGGCTGGGAAGTCCGCATCGCCGCCGACGGCCTACCCGAGTTCCTCCCACCGGTGTTCATCGACAGGCGCCGAAAACCCAGACGCAACAACCTCCACCAACCACTCCCCTTCGCAGCCTGAACACGGGAAAGGCCCGCAGCCACACGGCTACGGGCCCACACCCACGTGACCTTGCGTCTCCAGCCGGTCAGCGCCGACCCAGGACCCACTATTGACATCTTGCCAGTAGCGTCGGACTGCAATAGCTTCGTCGGCATGGCCGACTACGCCGAGATCACCTACGCCGTCGCTGACCGGGTTGCCACGGTCACGCTGAACCGGCCGGAAGCGCGCAACGGCTACACGATCCGGATGGCCGATGAGCTCGGTGCCGCCATGGACCGCGCCGATCGCGATGAGAATGTTCGCGTGGTCGTGCTGACCGGGGCCGGCAAGGACTTCTGCGTGGGGGCCGATCTCTCCCAGGGCGGCTTCGACTTCGATCCCGAGAAAGGTCCCGGCCAGGCGTGGCAGGAGCCCGCCGGCCGGTGCTCGAAGCGGATCTTCGCCATGAACAAGCCTGTGATCGCCGCCCTGCACGGGGCCGCCGTCGGGGGTGGGCTGACCATCACGCTGTCGTGCGATTACCGGCTCGCGTCGGAGGACTCGCGGTTCGGCTTCGTGTTCACCCGCCGCGGCATCTATCCCGAAGGGGCGTCGGCGTGGTTCCTCCCGCGGCTCGTCGGCATGGGCACCGCGCTCGACTGGATGATCAGCGGGCGGGTCTTCCCCGCCGCCGAAGCCCTCGAGAAAGGCCTCGTGCACCGGGTCTTCCCCACCGGGACCGTGCTGGACGAGGCCGGGAAACTCGCGAAGGAAATCGTCGAGACGACCGCGCCGGTGTCGGTCGCGGTGACGCGGCAGCTGCTCTACCGGATGGCGAGCGCCGAGTCGCCGTTCCCGGTGCACGAGCTCGACTCGAAGCTGATCGGCGGGCTCGGCGCGAACCCGGACGCCGTCGAAGGGGTCCTGTCGTTCCTGCAGAAACGGCCGCCCTCGTTCGGCATGCGCGTCGAGAAGGACCTGCCCGACTACCTGCCCTGGCTGGAGAAATGACCGCTTACCCGCCGCAGCCCTGGAACCTGGTCGCCGACGCCCACGTGTCGATCTGGCGGGTCCCCGCCCGCGACGTGCACCCGGCCGCGCTGTCCGTCGCCGGGTACACGTCCGTGTTCACCGCCTGGATCGCCTACCGCGAACCCGGGCAGCTCGCCTACCACGAGCTGCTCGCCGCCGTCCCGGTGCCCGGGAAGCGGACCACGTGCACGATCACGCAGATCTGGGTCGACTCCGAAGTCTCCCTCGCCGGCGGCCGGGAGCTGTGGGCCATCCCGAAGGACCTCGCCGCCCTGCAGTTCACCGACCGCACCTACACCGCGGCGACCGGCGACGACTGGATCGCCACCGCGGCCTTCACGCCGAGGCCGGGCCTGCCGCTCGCGCTCCCCAGCCGGTTCGACGTCCTCCAGGACCGCGACGGCACCCCGGTGCGCACCCCCGTCGGCGCGAAGATCCGGCCACGGCTCGCCGCGGCCGACTGGACGGTCAACGACGGCGGTCCGCTCGGCTACCTGGCCGGCCGCCGCCCGTTCCTGAGCCTCGCCCTGCCCGGCACGAGCTTGCGTTTCGGGGCTTGAACTGCACCTCTGGGTGATCACGCAACCCCGCCAGGGTGAACTCACGACACGCCATCTGGGGTCCCGCGCGCACCACGACCCCTACATGTAGTCTCTGGGAACCGGCAGCCCCCAGCGACGGGGAGACCGCTGCAGAGGGTCGCCGGGCAGCTTTCAAGAAACCGCAGCGCACGGCCTCGTGAGGTCGTGTGGCGATCGAACGCGCCCAAAAACTTGGAGACACGCATGTCAGTCGAAACCGGTCAGCGGCCCGCCGCGACCGCCTCACCCACCGCGATCCGGGTCATCCGGCGGGACGGCAGCGTGTCGCCGTTCGACGCCGGGAAGATCTCGGTCGCGCTGACCAAGGCGTTCCTCGCGGTCGAGGGCGGCGACGCCGCCGCGTCCTCCCGCGTGCACCACGTCGTCGCCGAGCTGACCCAGCAGGTGGAGACCACCCTGCTGCGCCACGCCGGGCCCGAGACCGCCCTGCACATCGAGCAGATCCAGGACATCGTCGAGCTCGCCCTGATGCGCGGCGAGCACCACAAGGTCGCCCGCGCCTACGTCCTCTACCGCGAGGAGCGCGCGAAGGCCCGCGAGGCCGCCAAGCCGGCCACAGCCGAGGTCTCGCTGAACGTCAAGGGCACCGACGGCGTCCTGCGCCCGCTCGACTGGGCCCGCGTTTCCCACGTCGTGGGCGAGGCCGTCGCCGGCCTCGACGACGTCACCGCCGAACCCGTGCTGGCCGAGACCAAGCGCAACCTCTACGACGGCATCAGCGCCGACGAGCTCGCGCTGGCCCAGATCATGGCCGCCCGCGTGCTGGTCGAGCAGGAGCCGAACTACTCCTACGTCTCCGCCCGCCTGCTGCTGGACAAGCTGCGCGGCGAGGCGCTGAGCTACCTCGCCGGCACCCCGCGCCTGGCCAGCCAGGACGAGATGGCGGGTGAGTACCCCGCGTACTTCCGCGCCTACCTGCGCCGCGCGATCGAGCTGGAGCTGGTCGACGCCGAGCTGCAGCGCTTCGACCTGGACAAGATCACCGCCGCGATCCGGCCCGAGCGTGACCTCGACTTCGGCTTCCTCGGCCTGCAGACGCTGTACGACCGGTACTTCCAGCACCACGACGGCACCCGCTTCGAGCTGCCGCAGGCGTTCTTCATGCGCGTCGCGATGGGTCTCGCGATCCGCGAGGACAACCGCGAAGCGCGCGCGATCGAGTTTTACGAGCTGCTGTCGAGCTTCCACTTCATGGCTTCGACGCCGACGCTGTTCAACTCGGGCACCACGCGCCCGCAGCTGTCGTCCTGCTTCCTGACCACGGTGGACGACGACCTGGACTCGATCTTCCAGGCGTACAAGAACAACGCGCTGCTGGCCAAGTACTCGGGCGGCCTCGGCAACGACTGGACCCCGGTCCGCGGCCTCGGCGCGCACATCAAGGGCACCAACGGCCAGTCGCAGGGCGTCGTGCCGTTCCTCAAGATCGCCAACGACACCGCCGTCGCGGTCAACCAGGGCGGCAAGCGCAAGGGCGCGGCCTGCGCGTACCTCGAGACGTGGCACGTGGACATCGAGGAGTTCCTCGACCTGCGCAAGAACACCGGTGACGACCGCCGCCGCACCCACGACATGAACACCGCGAACTGGGTGCCGGACGAGTTCCTCCGCCGGGTCGAGGCCGACGCGCAGTGGACGCTGTTCTCGCCGAACGAGACGCCGGACCTGCACGACCTCTACGGCAACGAGTTTTCGGCCCGCTACCGCGAGTACGAGGCGATGGCCGACCGCGGCGAGATCAAGGTGTTCCGGCGCGTCCGCGCGGTCGACCTGTGGCGCCGCATGCTGACCATGCTGTTCGAGACCGGCCACCCGTGGATCACGTTCAAGGACCCGTGCAACCTGCGCTCGCCGCAGCAGCACGTCGGCGTCGTGCATTCGTCCAACCTGTGCACCGAAATCACGCTGAACACCAACAGTGAAGAGGTCGCGGTCTGCAACCTCGGCTCGGTGAACCTGCTCAAGCACGTCACCCCCGAAGGCCTGGACACCCAGCGCCTCGAGAAGACCGTGCGCACCGCCGTCCGCATGCTGGACAACGTGATCGACATCAACTTCTACACGATCCCGGAGGCGCGCCGCTCCAACCTGCGCCACCGCCCGATCGGGCTGGGGCTGATGGGCTTCCAGGACGCGCTGTTCGAGATCGGCGTGCCGCTGTCGTCCGACGCCGCGGTGCAGTTCGCCGACGAGAGCATGGAGCACATCTCCTACTACGCGATCTCGGCGTCGACCGACCTCGCCGAGGAGCGCGGCCAGTACCAGTCGTTCGAGGGTTCGCTGTGGAGCAAGGGCATCCTGCCGATCGACTCGATGCAGCTGCTCATCGACGCCCGCCGGGGTGACAACCTCGACGTCGACGTCTCGTCCACTTTGGACTGGGCGCCGCTGCGCGAGCGGGTCAAGACCGTCGGCATGCGCAACTCCAACGTGATGGCGATCGCGCCGACCGCGACGATCTCCAACATCTGCGGCGTCGGCCAGTCGATCGAGCCGCTGTTCCAGAACCTGTTCGTCAAGTCGAACATGTCCGGCGACTTCACCGTGGTGAACCCGCACCTGGTCCGCTCGCTCAAGGCGCGCGGGCTGTGGGACGAGGTCATGGTCAGCGACCTCAAGTACTTCGACGGCAGCCTCGGCCGGATCGACCGCGTGCCGGACGACCTGAAGGCCCTGTACGCCACGGCGTTCGAGATCGAGTCGAAGTGGCTGGTGGACGCGGGTTCGCGGCGCCAGAAGTGGATCGACCAGGCGCAGTCGCTGAACCTCTACATCGCGGCGCCGAGCGGCCGCAAGCTCGACCAGCTCTACCGCTACGCGTGGCACAAGGGCCTCAAGACCACGTACTACCTGCGGGCGCAGTCCGCGACGCACGTGGAGAAGAGCACCCTGCGCGGCACCGACGGCAAGCTGAACGCCGTCTCGGCCACCCCGGCCCCGGCCACGGCGGCCACCCCGGCGCCGGCTCCCGCGCCGACACCGGTCGCGGCACCCGCGCCTGCTCCCTCGCCCAAGCCGGAACCGGACGTCGACTTCGTCGCCACCGACGGCGCCGCCTGCCGCATCGACGACCCCGACTGCGAAGCCTGCCAGTAAAGGAACCCCTGCACAGATGACCAACGTGGAGACGACGGACGCGACCGGCCTCGGGGAGATCGAGGTCGGCGCCGCCCGGATCAACGTCGACGACAAGCGCATGATCAACGCGCGCGCCGACGTCAACCAGCTGCTGCCCATGAAGTACAAGTGGGCGTGGGAGAAGTACCTGGCCGGCTGCAACAACCACTGGATGCCGACCGAGGTCGCCATGCAGGCCGACATCGCGTTGTGGAAGTCGCCGGACGGCCTCACCGAGGACGAGCGGCAGATGCTCAAGCGCAACCTCGGCTTCTTCGCGACCGCGGAGTCCTTGGTGGCCAACAACATCGTGCTCGCGGTGTACCGGCAGATCACCAACCCCGAGTGCCGCCAGTACCTGCTGCGCCAGGCGTTCGAGGAGGCCGTGCACACGCACACCTTCCAGTACATCTGCGAGAGCCTCGGCCTGGTCGAGGGCGAGCTGTTCAACATGTACCGCGAGGTCCCGTCCATTTCGGACAAGGACGCGTGGGCGCTGAAGTACACGCAGAACCTGGAGAACCCGGACTTCGAGACCGGGACGCCGGAGGCCGACCAGGCGTTCCTGCGTGACCTCGTCGCGTTCTACGTGATCTTCGAGGGCATGTGGTTCTACACCGGCTTCGCGCAGATCCTGTCGCTGGGCCGCCGGAACAAGATGGTCGGCATCGCCGAGCAGTACCAGTACATCCTGCGCGACGAGTCGATCCACCTGAACTTCGGCATCGACTGCATCAACCAGATCAAGATCGAGAACCCGCACCTGTGGACCGAAGAGTTCCAGGCCGAGGTCCGCGGGATGCTGCAGGAGGCGTGCGAGCTGGAGGTCAAGTACGCGCGCGACACCATGCCGCGCGGCATGCTCGGCCTGTCGGCGCAGCTGTGCGAGCAGTACATGCACTTCATCACCGACCGCCGCGCGCAGCAGATCGGCCTCCAGCCGATCTTCGGCGAGACCGAGAACCCGTTCCCGTGGATGTCCGAGGCGATGGACCTGAAGAAGGAGAAGAACTTCTTCGAGACCCGCGTGATCGAGTACCAGTCGGGCGGCGCGCTCGACTGGGACTGACACCTCCCAGGCACCGCCGGCCCCGCCCTGGTTCGCCAGGGCGGGGCCGTTTCACGCCGTCACCCGCGCGGCCGGCTCCGCGTCCAGCCCGCTCGATCGCGGAGAGGGAGCTCGGCCACCTGGGCACTCGGTCAGTACGCGAAGCGGCGCACGGTTTCCGGGTGGATCACCAGCCGCAGGTGGTCGGTCTTCAGCATCGCCTCGAGGTCGGCCGCGCGCACCGGGTCGCCGAGGTCCCAGTACCGGGCCGCCAGGCGCTCGGCCAGCTCGTGCGCGCCATCGGTCTCCAGCGAAACCCGGCCGGTCACCGACACCCAGCGTTCCCGCTCCCCCACCGGGGCCGCGACCACGATCGACGCACGCGGGTCGCGGCGGGCGCGGCGCACCTTGAGCACGTCCGGTTCGGTGAACAGCTGGATCAGGCCGTCGTCGGTGGCCTCGAACCACACCGGGCGGGGCTCGCCGGTGGACACGGTCAGGAAGCCGTGCAGCGGGCGGCGGAGGAACTCGAGATCGTCGGAAGTCAAGGCGTTCATGAGGTCCAGTGAACCGGACGAGGGCGGACGATCCCATGGGTCAGGAGCCGGAATCCCTGTCCATTCGTCTAACCTCGGGATCGTGGACGTCTTCGGTGACCTGTTCCGCGGCGTGCGGGCCCACGGCTCCCTCTTCGGCAGCTCGGCCCTCACCCCGCCGTTCTCCCTGCACTTCGTCGACGGCGCACCGCTGACCCTGTGCACCGTGCTCTCCGGCGGCGGCTGGATCGTGCCCGAGCGGGGCGAGCCCGAGCCGCTGCACCCCTACGACACCGTCGTCGTGCGCGGGCCGGGGACGTTCACCTTCGTCGACGAGATCGGCACCGGCGCCGAACCGGTCGCGTGCGGCGAGTACTGCGCCGCCCCCGAACTGGGCGGGACGCGGCACCGGCGCGGCTGGCGCGACGACGGCGAGGGCCCGACGACGCTGATCGCCGGCGCCTACCCGGCCGGCGGCGAGGTGAGCCGTCCGCTGCTGGAGGCCCTGCCGGTCGTGCTGCGGGTCGACGGCGGGGGAACCGGCGACGCCGTCCTCGACCACCTCGCCGCCGAGGCCACCGCCGACACGCCGGGACAGCAGGTCGTGCTCGACCGGCTGCTCGACTGGATGCTCGTCTGCACGCTGCGCGCGTGGTTCGACCGGCCCGGCGGCGAGCCCCCGGCGTGGTGGACCGCCCAGCGCGACCCGGTGGTCGGCCCCGCGCTGCGCCTGCTGCACGACGAACCCGCGGCACCGTGGACGGTCGCCGCGCTGGCCACGCGCGCCGGGGTGTCGCGCTCGACACTGGCCAAGCGGTTCGCCGAGCTGGCCGGCGAACCGCCGCTGACCTACCTCACCCGCCACCGCATGGCGCTCGCGGCGGACCTGCTGGCCGAGCGCCCCGCCGCCACCGTCTCGGAAGCCGCCCGCCACGTCGGGTACGCCGACGCCTTCGGGTTCAGTGCGGCGTTCAAACGGGTCAGGGGCGTCACCCCCAGCGAGTACCGGCGGGCGGTCACCCGGCAGGGACCACCCGAAAAGACGGCCGACGAGGTGTTGTCAGATGGTCAACAAGCGTGCATCGTGGAGGGATAGCCGATCTCGACGCAGGAGATGGTCACTTTGCCGGGCACCGTGAGCCGAGCCGCCGAAGCACTGCGCGAACGCGTGCCGCCGCTGACCACGCTTCCCCTGCCGCACAAAGTCGACGAACGGTGGCTGCGGTCGCGCTGGCCCGTCAAGGAACTCGCGCCGCCGCCCGCGGGCAGCGGCCTCAAGCCGGTGCTCGGCGACGAGGGCCCACCGCTGGTCGGGCACATGCTCGAGATGATGCGGTTCGGCCCGGCGTTCGGCCTCCGCCGCCACGAGCTCTACGGCCCGGTTTCGTGGACCGGCGGGTTCGGCCGCCGGATCGTCGCGCTGTCCGGCCCCGAAGCCACGCAGATCGCGCTCGTGAACAAGGACAAGGCGTTCTCCCAGGAAGGCTGGAAGTTCTTCATCGAGAAGTTCTTCGAGCGCGGCCTGATGCTGATGGACTTCGGCGAGCACCACCTGCACCGGCGGATCATGCAGGAGGCCTTCACGCGGCCGCGGCTCGCCGGCTACGTCGCCGAAATGGGGCCCGCACTGCGCGAAGGCGTCGCGAGCTGGGGCTCGAGCGAGCGACCGCGGCTGTACTGGGCGCTCAAGCAGCTGACCCTCGACGTCGCGACGCGCGTGTTCATGGGCATGCGCAGCGGCGCCGACGCGGCCCGGATCAACCGCGCGTTCGTCAGCTCCGTGCGGGCGGGCACCTCCTTCGTGCGCTTCCCGGTGCCGGGCGGGCGCTGGTCGGCCGGGCTGCACGGGCGCCGGGTCCTCGAACGCTACTTCGGCGAAACCCTGCCCGGCAAACGACGTTCGGGCGGCGACGACCTGTTCGCCGCGCTCTGCCAGGCCACCACCGAGGACGGCGACCGGTTCTCCGACACCGACATCGTCAACCACATGATCTTCCTGATGATGGCCGCGCACGACACGACGACCATCACCAGCAGCGCCATGGCCTACTACCTGGCGAAGCACCCGGAGTGGCAGGAACGCGCCCGCGCGGAGTCGCTGGCCCTCGGCGACGACCTGCCCGACATCGCGGCGCTGGAGCGGCTGGAAACCCTCGACCTCGTGATGAAGGAAGCGCTGCGGCTGGTGGCGCCGGTGCCGTCGCTGACCCGCCAGACCGTCAAGGACACCGAGGTGCTCGGCCACTACATCCCGGCCGGCACCCTGGTCGGCGTTTCGCCCACCGTCAACCACTTCGCGCCCGAGTGCTGGACGAACCCCTTCGCGTTCGACCCGGAGCGCTTCGCCGAGCCGCGACGCGAGGACAAGTCGCACCGGATGGCGTGGATGCCGTTCGGCGGCGGCGCGCACAAGTGCATCGGCTTGCACTTCGGCAGTCTCGAGGTGAAGTTGCTGATGCACGAACTGCTGCGGGCGTACCGCTGGTCGGTTCCGGAGAGTTACACCGCGCGCTGGGACTACGTCTCGCTGCCGGTGCCCGCGGACGGTCTCCCGGTCCACCTGACCCCGCGCTGACCCGGCACGTGTCCCCAATCGCATACACTAGGTAACGAAAAGTTACCGTTTGTAGAGATTCGTTCACTCGTTCAGCCGGTAGACACCTTGTGACGTACATGATGGCGTGGCATCGAGCGTGGGCGAAGGCTGCCTGGTGTGGCTTCATGATCCCCGACACCGTGTCCGACCTGGCCATACCTGTGCGTGAAGAGGTGGAGTGTGCCTGAACCCGGTGCCGCGTCAGGGCTACTGGACGTGGCGCGGCGGTGGGCGGCGACGTTGGCCGACACCAAAGGAGTAACGCTTCCCCCGGAGGAGCTCGAGGCACTGCTCCTGGAGGTCGCGCACGACGCGGTCGGCCAAGCCGGCTCGCAGCACGACGGCGCCCTGCTGCGGTTCTCCGCGCTGTACGCCGCGTCGCCGATGGGCATCGCACTGGCCGACCCCGGCGGCGACATCGTGGAGGCGAACCTGGCCCTCGGCCAGTTGCTCGGCTGCTCGCCGGATCGGCTGCGGGGCAGGCACATCACCGACCTCGGCTCGACCGCCCACGACGTCTCCCGGCTCGAGGCGGGCCTCGCGCAGGTGCGCGCGGGGCGCGACCGCTACCAGGAGCGGATGCTGCTCGACCACACCGAGGACGGGCAGCTCTGGACCGACGTGACGCTCGCCCGGCTGCCCGGCGACCGGCCCGGCTCGGTCTACCCGGTGCTGATGGTGTCGGACGCGAACGAGCTGCACCTGCTGCGGGAGCGGCTGCTGCACCAGAACGTGCACGACCCGCTGACCGGGCTGCCCAACGCGTCGTCGTTCACCACCAAGCTGGAAGCCGCGCTGGGTGCCGGCGCGCGCGACGACATCGCGCTGGTCTACCTCGACGTCGACGGCTTCAAGGTGATCAACGACGGCCTCGGCGCCGGGGTCGGCGACGAGGTGCTGCGCGGCGTCGCGAACAAGCTGTCGGCGGTGTTCACCGGCCACCACGACGGGTTCGTCGCGCGGCTGTCCGGTGACGGCTTCGCGGTGCTGCTGCGCGGCGAGCTGGCGGCGACCGAGGTCGTCCGGCTGGTCGAGCGGGCCCTGGAAGACCTCAACGAGCCGATCTACCTGGGCGGGCACGGCATCGGCGTCAGCGCGAGCGCGGGCATCGTCGTGCGCGCGGCCGTCGAAGGCGGCGCCGCGGAACTGCTGCGGGCGGCGGAGATCGCGCTGCACCGGGCCAAGGAGGCGGGCAAGGCGCAGTGGATGCTGTTCGACCCGGAGCTGGACGCCCGCGACCGCGGCCGCTACCAGCTGGGCGCGGTGATCGCCGGCGCGCTGGAGAACGGCGAGTTCTCGCTGATCTACCAGCCGACGGTGAAGCTCGCGCGGCCGGACGAGCTCGCCGCGGTCAACGCCGGGCTGCGGTGGAACCACCCGGAAAAGGGCGAGCTCGGGTCCGAGGAGTTCTACCCGCTGGCCCAGACCACCGGCATGACGGTGCCGCTCGGCCGCTGGCTGCTCGCCGAGTCGCTGGCCGCGACGGCCCGCTGGCGCACCCACCTGGGCGACGCGGCCCCGGACGTCTGCGTCCGCCTGCCGGCCCGGCTGGCGATCGACCCGGACCTGGTGCTGCTGGTGAAGGAGCAGCTGGACAAGCACGAGCTGCCGGCGCGGGCCCTGCGCCTGTGCACCGACCGCGATTCGATGCTGGACCCGCGGGGCGAGGTCCTCGACTCCCTGGCGGTGCTGGCCGACCTGGGCGCGCAGCTGGTGCTGACGATTTCGGGTTCGGCGGACCTGGAGCTGATCCCCCAGCACCGGCTGCCGGTGCGGCACGTGGTCCTGTCCGGGCCGGTGGTCGACGCGCTGGACACGGACGAGCCGGCGGAGCCCGACCTGCGGCACTTGACGCAGCTGATCACGCGGGCCCGTGAGCTGCACCTGCGGGTGGGCGCGGAGGGCGTCCGCACGCACGAGCAGGCGGCCCGCCTCCGCCGGCTCGGGGTGGTCGCCGCCCGCGGCCCGTTCGTGGCGGACTCGGCAACGGGTGACGAGGTCGACGAGCTGATCGCCCGCCACCCGCGGACGTAGCGCCCCAGCGCCCCAAGGTGGCCTTGGTTGCGTTCAACGCACCGAAGGCCACCTTGGGGCGCTGGCAGCCCGGCAACAGCGCGCCGGGACCAAGCCGGTGGCGGCCCTGCTCCGAACACCCGGCAGGATGGGTTCTGCCGCCGATGAGAAAGGACGTCCATGGACGCCGGAGACCTCGCCCCCGACTTCACGCTGCCCGACGACCAAGGTCAGGAGCGCACCCTCTCGGACTTCCTGGCCACCGGGCCCGTGGTCCTGTTCTTCTACCCGGCCGCGATGACCAGCGGCTGCACCGCCGAGAGCTGCCACTTCCGCGACCTGGCGGCGGAGTTCGCGGCCGTCGGCGCGCACCGGGTCGGGATCAGCCCGGACGCCATCACCAAGCAGCGCACCTTTGCGGAAGCCAACGGCTTCGACTACCCGCTCTTGTCCGATGTGGAGGGTGCGGTCGCCAGGCAGTTCGGCGTGTGGCGGAAACTCCTGCCGCTGCACACCAAGCGGGCCACCTTCGTGATCGGCGAGGACCGGAAGATCATCGCGAAGATCAAGAGCGAGCTGAACTTCACCGTCCACGCCGACGAGGCGCTCAAGGTGCTGCGGGAGCGGAACAAGGTCGCCTAGCCAGCCGCCACACGTGGTTGGTGCCCGTGCACGACGGCGCCAACGGCTTCTCCGCCGGTTCCGAACGGATCTTCGTGAACCCGAGCCGGGCGGGCACCGCTCCACTTCGGACGTTCAGCTCGTCGTGCTTGATCTCGACGTACCCGGCGCCGAGGCGGAACGCCTCCTCGGTCAGCAGCCCGACGGCCCGGGTCATCAAGCCGCGGCCGACGAACCCCCGGGCGAGCCAGTAGCCGATCTCGACGCCGCCGTCGCGCGTCATCACGCCGACGCCGCCGGCGAGCTCGGTGCCGAGCGTGAGCGCGAATTCGTACGCTTCGTCGTCCTCCCAGCGCTTCGTGGTCAGCCGCAGGAACTCCGCCGAGTCGTCGTCGGTGTACCCGCCGATGGCCCAGATCAGGAACGCACCCAGGTGGTCCAGTGACCCGCTGACGACGGCCGTCAGCACGGGCCGGTCGCCCGGGTGCCAGCGGGTCAGCGTCAGATCACCGTCGCGGTAGGCCTCGGCCGGGGTTTCCATGCAGCTCATGGTGCCCCGGCCGGGACGACGGCCGCGAATCAATTCACGATGACGCTGTCGGGCACTTCGGTGTCGTTCTTCAGCGCGTCGAACAGCTGCTTCGACTTGGCCTTGTCCCAGTTCTCGGCCGATCCGCTGGTCACCGGCACCGTCGTCGTCACCACGCCACCGGAAGAGATCCCGCGCATCGCGAGCGCGAGGCCGGCGAGGTTGTGCACGTGGTCGCCCGAGTCCATGGTCAGCGCTTCCGGCGCCGACGACAGCAGCGGGAAGAAGTCGAACGGGTTCAGCAGCGTGCCGGGGCTGGCGATCTGGCTGACCAGCGCGCCGATGAACTTGCGCTGGTTGGCGACGCGGTCGAGGTCCGAACGCGGGGTCGCCGCGCTGTGGCGCATCCGGACGAAGCCCAGCGCCGACCGGCCGTCGAGGGTCTGGCAGCCCGCCTTGATGTCGATGTTGGTGAAGGTGTCGTGCATGTCCTGGTCGATGCACATGTCGACGCCGCCGATCGCGTCGACGATGTTCGCGAACCCGCCGAAGCCGATCTCCGCGTAGTGGTCGATGTGCAGCCCGGTGGCGCCTTCGACGGTCTGCGCCAGCAGCTTCGGGCCGCCGAGCGAGAACGCCGCGTTGATCTTGTTCTTGCCGTGCCCGGGGATCGCCACCTGCGAGTCGCGCGGCAGCGACAGCAGCGTCGGCTTGGTGCTGTTGTCCGGCAGGTGCGCGACCATGATCGTGTCGGTGCGCTGCCCGCCGCCCGCCGCGGCGACGTCGCCGGTGGCGAGCCGCTCCTCGTCCTCCGCGGTCAGGCCTTCTCGGCTGTCCGAGCCGACGATCAGCCAGTTGGTGCCGGACGCGGCCACCGGGCGGCCGGAGTAGTCGGCCAGCGCGTCGACGCGCTGGATCGAGAACTCCAGGTAGACCCAGATCCCGGCGAGGAACACGACGAAGACCAGCACCAGTGCGCCCAGGACGCGGCCGAAGCTCCAGCGGCGACGCCGGCGCGGGGGCCGGGACGGCGGGTAGCCGTCCTCGGCCGGGCGGCGGGGCGGGTCCTGCCGCGGTGGCGGCGGCGGGGCGTACTCCGGCTCGCGGGTGCCCATCGGGCGGGTGCGCTCGTCGTACGGGCTGCGGCCCCGCCCGGGCAGCGGCATCATCTGCGCGCGCTGGTGGTCCCGGGAGCGGCCGCCAGGCGGCCGGGGCGGTGGCATCCGGCGCCCGCCGTCGTCGCCACGGTACGTCATCACCATCACCCAATCCCGATCCGGACAAACTGTCGCCGTCAGTACACCGCACGTTCCCGAACGGAGGACGTGCGGTACCGGGGTCGGGTTGCCGCGGGACCCTACTTGCCGGTCGCCTCGTAGCCGAACTGGTGGACCTTGAGGTACCCGGACCGGAACCCGGCCTCGGAGTAGGCCAGGTAGAACTCCCACATCCGGCGGAAGACGTCGTCGAACCCGAACCCGGCGATGTCGGCCCAGCGGTGCAGGAACCGCTCGCGCCACCACCGTAGCGTGCGCGCGTAGTCCTGGCCGAACTCGCGCATCCCGGCCAGCTTGAGCCGGGTGTTCGCCTTGACGCCCTCCTCGATCGACCGCACCGACGGGATCAGGCCGCCCGGGAAGATGTACTTGTGGACCCAGCCGTAGGCCCGTGACGCCGCCAGCATCCGGTCGTGGTCCATCGTGATGGCCTGCAGGCCGAACCGGCCGCCCGGCCGCAGCCGCTCGCCGATCACCCGGTAGAACTCCGGCCAGTAGGACGCGCCGACGGCCTCGATCATCTCGACGCTGACCACGGCGTCGTACCGGCCGCTCGACTCGCGGTAGTCGCACAGCTTCACGTCGACGCGGTCGGAGAACCCGGCCGCGTCGATGCGTTCGGTGGCCAGCGCGCGCTGCTCCTCCGAAATGGTCAGTGACGTCACGTGCGCGCCGCGGGCCGCGGCGCGGATGGCGAGTTCACCCCACCCGGTCCCGATTTCGAGGACTTCGCTGCCTTCGCGGACGCCGGCGTAGTCGAGCACGCTGCCGATCTTGCGGTGCTGCGCGGCGGTGAGGTCGTCACCGGGGGCGAACAGCGCCGAGGAGTACGTCATCGACTCGTCGAGGAAGGCGCCGAACAGGGCGTTGGACAGGTCGTAGTGTCGGTGGATGTTGGCCCGCGCGCCTTCGAGGGTGTTCTCCTCGGACGGCGGCTGCGTCCGCTCGGCGAGCCGGCGGAACTTCTGCAGCACCGGCGGGACGAGCGTGGCCATCCGCTCGGCGAACGGCGTGAGCACCTCGGCCAGGTCGGACGCGGTCCAGTCGCCGGCCATGTAGGACTCGCCGAAGCCGATCTTGGCGTCGACGCCGAGGCGGTGGAAGAACGCCTCGGGGCGCCGGATCCGCATCTCGGGGGCGTCCGGGCCGCCGGCGCCGAGCACGGTGCCGTCCGGGAACGTCACCCGGAGCTCCAGCGGGCGGACCGCGTGGCGGAACAGCGCGGCGGCGATCCGCGCGCGCAGCGCGGAATGCGGCGGGCCGGCCAGGCCCGGCCACCGGGTTTCGTCCGGAACGTCCCGGGCCGACGCCCGGTCAGCGCTCGAAGTGGTCACGGGTACTCCCTCCGGCCGGCCGGCTTCGCCGGTGATCGATCCTAGTCGCCGCACCCCCGCGGCGCGCTTCGCCGAATGCCCTGCCCGGGGCACCTTTCACACGGGTATCCGCAGCCGTTCGGGCCCGGTCGTGGCCCACGCCCCGCGGAGGGTCCCGCCGTCGTCGCCGGCGAGCAGATCCAGGGTGAAGGCCACCGTCAGCCGGGTCCAGACCCGGGCGCGGCGCAGCATCGCGTGGCCCTCGTTGCCGATCTCGAACCGGGCGACGCGAGCGGCGACGGCCGCGGCCCGTTCGGCGAAGGCGTGCGACTCCGCCGGGCTCGTCATCCGGTCGCGGGTGCCGTGCACGATGAGCACCGAACGCCCGGCGACGGCTTCGACCGGCTCGCCTCGCGGCGTCCACGGCGCCAGCGCGCAGACGCCGCGCACGGCCGGGTCGTCGGCCACGCGCAGCGCGACTCGTGCCCCCATCGAGTGGCCGACCAGCACGACCGGCAGGCCGGGGTGCTCGGCACGGATGCGCTCGAGGGCCCAGCGCGCGTCCTCGACCGGGTGTTCGGCGGGCGCGTTCCAGCCGTAGCGGCGGTTGCGCAGCAGCCGCACCTCGACGCCGTGACCATCGGAGCGCTTGCGCCCGGCCCGGTGCAGGGCGCGCGCGATCGGGACCATCCGGAGATAGGCCGGTTTCCAAGGCTGCACGCTGCCGGTGCCCCGCTCCGCGCCGCCGTGCAGCACGAGCACGACCGCCCGCGTCCGCCCGCGCGCCGGCCACACGGACACCGCCGGTTCCACTTCGCCCACCCGCGTCCTCCTCTTCCCCAGCATCCGGGTCAACCCCGGTTCCCCACCCGGCTATTCCACCGTGCGAAGTGGTCCGCACGGTAGATTCGGCGCCCGATCCCCGACGGAAGGGTGGGTGTGGTGAGCGCCACGGACATCACAGGCAGCGTCGCGCGGCAGCTGGCGGACGTCGAGCAGGCCAACGCCGAGGCCGTGCGCGCCGCGGCGGACCTGGTGCTGGGGGTGATCCGGGCCGACGCGCTGGTCTACACCGCGGGCGCCGGGCACTCGCTGGCCGCGGTCGCCGAGACGTTCTACCGGGCCGGCGGGCTGGCGTGCGTCTACCCGCTCTACCACCCGGAGCTGCTCCCGCTGCACGGCGCGGTGTCCAGCACGCGGACCGAGCGGCGCAGCGGCCTGGCCGCGGAGGTGCTGGCCGAGCGCGCGCCCGGGCCGGACGACGTGCTGGTGGTGTTTTCGACGTCCGGCGTCAACCCGTACCCCGTCGAGCTGTGCCTCGAGGCGCGCAAACGGGGCGCGGCGGTGATCGCGGTGACGTCGCGGGCGTGCGTCGCGGCGGCCCCGCGGCGGTCGTCGAGCACGCTGGCCGAGCAGGGCACGGTGGTGCTGGACTCGCTGGTCGTGCCCGGCGACGCGAGCTACCCGCCGGACGCCCCGCGCACCGCGCCGCTGTCCACTGTGGTCAACGCGTTCCTGTGGAACCTGGTGCTGGCCCAGGTGTACGACCGCGGGATCGCCGAAGGCCTCGACGTCCCGCTGTGGCGAAGCTCCAATGTGGAGGGTGGCGACGAGGCGAACGCCGCCCTGCTGGCGAAGTACGGCGAGATCGTCCCCCGGCTGCGGTAGTTCGTCGGCAGCAGTTTGTCAAAGAGTACCGGCCGGGCACGTCTTGACGTCACGTGCCCGGCCGCTTCAGCGTCGACATACCGACTGGTCGGTGTGGGCCGCTCCCGCGGCGAGCTGGGGCCGCGTTCACCGCCGTCCGCCACGGCGAAGTCGTGGCAGACCTGTGGGGCGGCTGGTCCGATCCGGACCGCGTCCGGCCGTGGCAGCCGGACACCCTGGCCAACGTCTGGTCGACGACCAAGGGCATGACCGCGCTCTGCGCGCACAAGCTGTTCGCGGCGCAGGAGCCGTTGTCCGAGCCCGGGTCCGCGGGTGGTTACCACGCGCTGGCCTACAGCTGGCTCGTCGGCGAGGTCGTCCGGCGGATCGCCGGGCAGGGCATCCGCGAGTTCTTCGCCGAGCAGATCGCCGGGCCGCTGGGCGCGGACTTCTCGATCGGCCTCGCCTCCGACGCCGACCTGGACCGCTGCGCGACCCTGGTGGACCCGGTGCTGACCGAGGAGATGGCAAACGCGCTGGCCACGGCGTTCGCCGCCGCCGGCCCGATCGCCCAGGCCGCGCTGATGAACCCCCGCCTCCAGGGCCACGACGCCAACGAACCGGCCTGGCGGCGCGCGGTCATGCCGGCGTTGAACGGCCACGGCACCGCCCGCGCGATCGCGACGATCTATGCCGCGCTGGCGACGCTGGCCTCGGCGCGGGAAAGCCAGGGCAAGGAGATCGACGCCGTCCTCAGCCTGCCGAACGAGTGGGGCCTGGGCTTCTACCTCGGCAGCGACGCCCGCGGCTTCGGCCCCAACCCGGCGGCCTTCGGCCACGACGGCCTCGGCGGCTCCACCGGCGGCGCGGACCCGGAGAACGGCATCGCCTTCGGCTACACCCTCAACCAGCTCGGCCCCCTCATCCGCGACGACCCCCGCAAAATGGCCCTCGTCCACGCCCTCTACACGTCCCTCCCCACCACGTAACCCCGTACCTGGAGGGTCGGCCCGCGTACCCAGGGAGTCGGCTTGCGTACCTGGAGGGTCGGCTCGTCAACCGACCGTCCAGGCACGCGGGTCGACCGTCCAGGCACGCGGGTCGACCGTCCAGGCACGCGGGTCGACCGTTCCGGTCAGGCCACGGCGGGTTCCTCGTCGGCGAACTGGGTGGCGTGGAGGGTGGCGTAGCGGCCGTTTGCGGCGAGGAGTTCGTCGTGGGTGCCGCGCTCGACGATTTCGCCGTGCTCGAGGACCAGGATCTGGTCGGCCGCGCGGACCGTCGAGAGGCGGTGGGCGATGACCAAGGCCGTGCGGCCCGCGAGGGCGTGCGTCAATGCCTCGCCGACGGCGGCTTCGGACTCCGAGTCCAGGTGGGCGGTCGCCTCGTCGAGGATCACGACCTTGGGCTGGGCCAGCAGGAGACGCGCGATCGTGAGCCGCTGACGCTCGCCGCCGGAAAGGCGGTAGCCGCGCTCGCCCACCGTCGTGTCGAGGCCGTCGGGCAGCGAATGCGCCAGCTCGCCCAGCCGCGCGCGCTCCAGCGCCTCCCAGATCTCGTCGTCGGTGACGCCCGGGCGCGCGTACGCCAGGTTGGCGCGGATCGTGTCGTGGAAGAGGTGGCCGTCCTGCGTCACGACGCCGACGGTTTCCCGCAGTGAAGCGAAGGTCAGGTCCCGGACGTCCACATCGGACAGCCGCACCGAGCCGGCGTCGACGTCGTAGAGCCGCGGCAGCAGCGACGCGATCGTCGACTTCCCCGCCCCGGACGACCCGACCAGCGCGATCATCTGCCCCGGCTCGGCGCGGAACGAGATGCCGTGCAGCACTTCTTCCCCGCCGCGGTGGTCGAGCGTGGCGACGTCCTCCAGTGACGCCAGCGAGTACCGGTCCGCCGCCGGGTACCCGAAGCGGACGCCCGCGAACTCGACCGAGACGCCGCCCGAGGCGGACAGCGTCCGCGCGCCGGGCTTCTCCTTGATCATCGGCTCCAGGTCGAGCACCTCGAAGACCCGCTCGAACGACACGAGCGCGGTCATGACGTCGACCCGGACGTTGGCCAGCGCGGTCAGCGGCGCGTAGAGCCGGGTCAGCAGCAGCGCCAGCGCGACGACGGTGCCCGGCGCGAGCTTGCCGGTCAGCGCGAGGTACCCGCCGAGGCCGTACACGAGTGCCTGCGCCAGCGCCGAAACCAGGGTCAGGCTGGTCATGAACCAGCGGGTCAGCATCGCCGTCCGGACGCCGATGTCCCGCACGCGCCCGGCCCGCTCCCCGAAGTCTTCGGCCTCCTGCACCGGACGGCCGAACAGCTTCACCAGCGTCGCGCCCGGCGCCGAGAAGCGCTCGGTCATCTGCGTGGTCATCCCGGCGTTGAGGTTCGCGGCTTCCCGCTGCAGCCCGGCCATCCGGCGGCCGAGCCGGCGCGCGGGGATGACGAAGATCGGCAGCAGCACCAGCGCGAGCAGGGTGACCTGCCAGGACAGCGTGAGCATGACGGCGAGCGACAGCGCCAGCTGGATGACGTTGGTGACCAGCCCGGACAGCGTCGCGGTGAACGTCCGCTGCGCGCCGATGACGTCGTTGTTGAGCCGCGAGACAAGCGCGCCGGTGCGGGTGCGGGTGAAGAACGCGATCGGCATGCGCTGCACGTGCTCGAAGACCGCGCGGCGCAGGTCGTAGATGATGCCTTCGCCGATGCGCGCCGACTGCCACCGCTCGACCAGGCCGAGCCCCGCGTCGGCGACCGCCAGCGCGGCGATCACGACGGCGAGCCAGACGACCACCGAGACGTCGTGGCCGCCGACGATCGCGTCGACCACCTTGCCCGCCAGCACGGGCGTCGACACGGCGAGGACGGCCGAGACGACGGTCAGCAGGAGGAAGGCCAGCAGGCGCCGCCAATGCGGCCGGGCGAAGCGCGCGATGCGCTTGAGCGTGCCGCGGGTGAGCGCCTTCGGCTCATCGCCGGCGCGCATCGCCGAGCTCCACAGCCCCCACATGTTGTCCACGGGAAACCCCCAGTGTCAGAAACCTCTACATTAGCCGAGGTTTTTGGCGGATATGACCTGGACAACGCCGTTGCTGTCCGTTTGCTTCCCGATGTCGTTCACTCCGCGAGAACAACCTGGTGCAGGGCGGCGCGCAGCCGCTCGGCGTCCTCGGCGGAAAGCGGTTCCAGCAGTTGCGCCTCGGCCTTCCGCGTGAGTTCCGCGCCCGCATCGCGGACCCGCTTCCCCTCGGGAGTCAGCACGACGAGGCGCTTGCGCCGGTCCCCCGGCGCGACCTCGCGCCGGACCAGGCCCTTGGCCTCCAGCTCGTCGACGAGCGCGACCATCGTCGTCCGGTCGACGCCGAGCCGGGCCGCGCCGTCCTGTTGCGACCGCGCCGGCCCGTCACCGAAGAGCGTCAGCAGCGCGAGCTGCCGCCCGGTGACGCCGAGCGGGGCGTACCGCGGTTCGGCCAGCTCCGCGAGCCGCAGCTGGGCGTGCTTGAGCAGGTAGCCGAGCCGCTGCGTGACGGCGAGAGGCGCGGTGGACATGGACAGACTGTACCCCTGGACTGATCGTCAGTCATACTGATGATTATTGCGACTGACGATCCGGAGCATTGCACGGCTTCACCGAACTGCTGTCCCGCCTGCGAGACGTCGACTGAACCGGACGGCGGCCTCCTCGGTAGCCTGGCGACGTGGGAACGGAGGTGGGCCAGGCGCCCGCATGGCGTCGCACGGCCCGGCTCTTCACGGCGCCGTCGCGCACCGAAGAGGTCGCCCCCCTGCGCTGGGACCTGGGGTTCTCCCTGGCCTGCCTGGCCTTCGCGCTGCCGACGGCGCTCCTGTCCGAGTTCTACGGCTACCGCGTCTGGGGCAACTTCGCGACGGTGGCGTACGGCCTCGCCGCGGCGCACAGCGGGTACCTGCTGCTGTCCGCACGCAAGGGGCGTACGCCGCGCGGCGCAATCGGTTCACGCTGGTGCGGCATCGCCGCGGTCGCGCTGTTGGCGATGATCCTCCCGCTGGCGCTTCTGGTGATTCGGCGACTGACCGGAGTGGACTGGCTGATCACGCCGTTCTCGTGGGCCGCGCAGCCCGAGGTCTGGGTGATCGAGCGGTCCGCGGATCTGCTGCTGCACCACGGAACCCCGTACGTCGACGTCACCGCGCTCGGCCGTCCCCCCGTGGTAAACGATTACACACCCTACGGCCCGGTCATGGCGGTCTTCGGCCTGCCGCGGGCGCTGTTCGGCGGCACCCCGTTGACCGACGCCCTCACCGACGCCCGCTGGATGTTCGCGCTGGCCGCCTGCGCGTGCGTGCTGGGCACGCTGAAGCTGCTGAAGTGGCCCCGCGTGCCGGTCGGTGCCGCGCAGCTCGCGCTCGCCTGCCCGCTCACGGCGCTCACCTGGGCCGTCGCCGGGCCGGATCTGGCCATCGTCGGCCTGCTGGTGCTGAGCTGCGCGCTCGCGGCCACCGCGCGGGTCGCCTGGTCGGGCCTGGTGCTGGCGCTGGTGGTCAGCGCGAAGCTCATCGTCGCGCCCGCGGCCGCGGTGCTGGCCGTGCTCGTGCTGGTACGCCGGGGAGCAAGGCTCGACTGGGCGGCACTCGCCCGGTTCGCGGCAGCGCTGGTGGCGACGACCGCCGCCCTGCACCTGCCGGTGTACCTGGTGGACCCGGCCGCCTTCGTCGAGCACGTCTTCCGGTTCCCGCTCGGGATGGGCGTCGTGCGGTCGCCCGCGGCCAGCCCGCTGCCGGGCCACCTGATCGCCGAGCTCGGTCCGTTCGGTCAGGTCGCGGCGTTCGTGCTCGTCGGCGCCGCGGCCGTGGCCATGGTGGTGTGGCTGGTGCGCCGGCCCCCCGCGAACGGCTCCGGCGCACTGCTGCGCACCGCCGTCGGACTCGGCGCGTTGATCCTGCTCACTCCGGCCACCCGGTACGGCTACCTGGTGTACCCGCTGGTCCTGCTCGGGGCCCACCTGGCGTTCCGCGTGGCCGAAGTGTCCACTGCGCCCCCCGCGCAGCAGTCCTCGACTACTTCTTCTTGACCCTGGTGGCCCCGCCGCGCCCCCGCAGCTGAACGCCGGACTCCGACAGCACCCGGTGGACGAACCCGTAGGAACGCCCTGTCGACTCCGCCAGCGCCCGGATGCTCGAGCCCTTCTCGTATTTCTTCTTCAGGTCAGCGGCCAGCTTGTCACGCGTGTTGCCGGTGATCCGCGCGCCTTTCTTGAGATCAGCCACGTCGATCGCCTTCCCGCCGAGAGTGTTCTGGGCCACATATCGGCCCCTGCCGGGGCAATGATCGAACACTGAGCGCCGGAATGCCAGACGACAGACGTGAAACAGCCGAAATTGCGATCACATTGGGCCATTCCAGTGCTCTACGGCGAGTGATCTTGCACCCGAATGGACGCACGCCTCACGCAAGCTGGACAAGTTCGAGGTAGTCGGCCGACCAGTGGTCCTCGGTTCCGTCGGGCAGCAGGATGACCCGCTCGGGCTCCAGCGCCTCGACCGCGCCCGGGTCGTGCGTCACCAGGACGACGGCACCGGCGAAGGTGCGCAAGGCCTCGAGCACCTGGGCCCGGCTGGCCGGGTCGAGGTTGTTCGTCGGCTCGTCGAGCAGCAAGACGTTGGCAGCACTGGAGACCAGGCCGGCCAGCGCGAGCCGGGTCTTCTCACCGCCGGAAAGCGTGCCCGCCGGCTGGTCGAGTTGTTCGCCGGTGAACAGGAACGAGCCGAGCAGGTTCCGCAACTCCTGCGCTCCGGTGTCCGGAGCGGCATGTCGGATGTTTTCCCACACCGACGCTTCATGATCAAGAGTTTCGTGTTCCTGTGCGTAATAGCCCAAACGCAATCCGTGACCCGGAACGACGGATCCGGTGTCCTGGGTTTCCATTCCGCCGAGCAGCCGGAGCAAAGTCGTCTTTCCCGCACCGTTCAGCCCGAGTACGACAACCTTCGAACCGCGGTCGATGGCGAGATCGACGCCGGTGAAGATTTCCAGTGAGCCGTACGACTTCGAGAGGTTCTCGGCGGTGAGCGGGGTACGGCCGCAGGGCGCGGGCTCGGGGAACTTGATCCGGGCGACCTTGTCGGCGTGCCGGGTGTCCTCGAGGGAGGACAGCATCTGCTCGGCCCGGCGCGCCATGTTCTTGGCCGCCACGGCCTTCGTCGCCTTCGCCCCGAGCTTCGCGGCCTGCTGCTGCAGCGCCGACGCCTTCTTCTCGGCGTTGGCGCGCTCGCGGCGGCGGCGCTTCTCGTCGGTGGCGCGCGCGTCGAGATAGCGCTGCCAGCCCATGTTGTACAGGTCGAGCTCGGCGCGGGTGGCGTCGAGGAACCACACCTTGTTGACCACGTCGGCCAGCAGCTCGACGTCGTGGCTGATCACGACCAGGCCGCCGTCGTGCTGCTTGAGGAAGCCGCGCAGCCAGTTGATGGAGTCGGCGTCGAGGTGGTTGGTCGGCTCGTCGAGCAGCAGGATCGTCTCGGACTTGCCGCCCGCGCCGGCTTCGGCCGCGGCGAACAGGATCCGCGCCAGCTCGACGCGGCGGCGCTGACCACCGGAAAGCGTTCCCAGCGTCTGGGCGAGGACCCGGTCGGCGAGGCCCAGGTTGGAGCAGATCCGCGCGGCTTCGCTCTCCGCGGCGTACCCGCCGAGGGAGGCGAAGCGCTCTTCGAGCCGGGCGTAGCGGTTGATGGCCTTGTCGCGCGCGGCGTCGTCGACGAGCTCGGCCATCGAGGCCTGCGCCTTCTCCATGTCGCGCATCAGCTTGTCCAGACCACGCGCGGAGAGCACGCGGTCCTTCGCCGTGACCGACAGATCGCCTTCGCGCGGGTCCTGCGGCAGGTAGCCGAGCTCGCCGGTGCGGCGGACGTCACCCGCGTGCGCCTCGCCTTCGCCGGCGAGGACCTTCAGCGAGGTGGTCTTGCCGGCACCGTTGCGGCCGACGAGGCCGATGCGGTCGCCGGGCTGGATGCGGAGGGTGACGCCGTTGAGCAGGATGCGCGAGCCGGCGCGCAGCTCAAGGCCCGTGGCCGTGATCAAGGGGAACTCCCGTGGACGGGGGTGAACGGAGGACAGCGTTATCGGAGGACAGCAGCAGGCGGCCCGCTCGGGCCGCGGCGTCACTCCAGCTGGATATCCACGGAGACCAGTGTACGGGCCCGCGTCGAGCGGTTTTCCCCGGACGTGGGCAGGCTCACCCGTCGTGCAGGGTGATCAGCACCGACAGCGCCCGCACGGCGGCTTCCTCGAGCACGGCGCGGCTCGGTTCGCCGACCTCCAGGACGCAGGGCTCGGCGCGGGCGAACAACGGCGCCAGCCGCCGGTCACCGCGCAGCTCGTCGAGGGCCCGCCGGTCGCCGCCGAGCACCACGGCGTCCACTTCGGACAGCCGCGGGACGAGCACCTCGAAGGCGTCCTTCGCCGCGTCCTGGAGCGCGTGGCGCGCCTGGCCCGCGCGACGCCGGGCGAAGCGCTGCTGCGACCAGCCGCCCGCGGCCGAGCGGCCCTGCACGAGGTGCCGGTCGGTGCGCGAGACCTCGATCCGGCCATCCCGCGCGATGCCGACGCTGTGGCCGCCCCGCCGCACCAGCAGGAGCGCGACCGTCCGCGGGCGGAGGGCGTGCGCGACGAGCTTTTCGACGGAAAGTGCCTCGAAGGGCCCGAACGGGACGGTCGCGGTCGCGGTGGCCCCGTCGGCGGCGGTCACCCGGAGCTCGGCTGACGTGGCTTCGGTGGCCACGGCTCCTCCGTGTCCGTCGGCGAAACGGGCGAACCAGCCGGCCAGCCGCTCCGGCGGCACCTCGATCGCGCGCCCGCCGCCCGCGACCTGCCATCCCTTCGCCATGGGGAAACGGTACGGGGCCGCCGCGTCACCGCGACGACCCCGTACTCACCAGGTAGTTACTTCTTCCTGAACCAACCGGTGAGTTACCAGTTGGAACCCACCAGGTAGTTACTTCACTCTGGACCAACCGGTGCGTTACCGGGCGGGACTCACCAGGTAGTTCACGTTATGTACTACCTGGTTCGTTACTGCGGGTGCACCGGGCCGTTGTTCGTGACCCCCCGCACGTTCGACGGCGCTCCGGCCGCCGCGGGCTGGACGAACCCGTTGATGTGCAAAGCCACCGCCCGGATCGAGCCCGCGTCGCCGCCGGCGGCGTCGACCACGGAGAACGTCCACGTGCCGTCCGCCGCCGCGCCGGTCAGGCCGCCGCTGAGGGACTGCGTCGGCCGGTAGGTGCCGGTGAACGGCGCGTTGACCGAGGTCACCGTGCTGAACGCGGCCGCCGCGTTGTCGGCGAAGACGACCTTGCACAGGTTCTTGCCCGAACCGCCGTTGCGCTGGAACACCGTGGCCTTCGCACCCGAAGGTGCGGTCAGCGTGCCGACCAGGTCGCCGACGTACGAGTGGTTCAGACCCACCGCGGTCGACGTCGCGTCGGTGCTGCACGTGGTGCCGTCCACGGAGAACGTCACCTTCGACGCGCGGCCGACCCCGGTGACCGGGATGGTCACCGACGCGCCGACCGGGCTGTCGTCCGGGATCGCCACCGGCGCGCCGGCGTAGGCGAAGTCCTGCGCGACCGGGGACGGGGTGCCGACCGGCAGCGAGAACACCGACGTCGTCGGCGAGTGCGAACCGGCGAACGTGACGCGGGCGTTCAGCACCACCGGCACGCCGAGCTGCTGGCTCGCCGGGACGGTGATGGTGAAGTCGTTGACGCCGGTCTGGCCCGGGCTGATGGTGCCGTAAGACTTGGCCCGCGGCGCCACGGTGACGCCCGGGGTCGGGCTGGTGAGCACGACGCTGGTGGACGCCGCGACGCCGTCGCCGTCGTTGGTCACCGGCAGCGTCACCTTGGCGGTGTCGCCCGGGTCGAGCGCCGAGCCGCCGTCGGCCGGGGTGACCGTCGGCTGCTTGGCCACCGCGAGGGGCTGCGGGCTGGCGCCGGTGTAGGCCAGCACCTTGTCCGCGAGGATGACGCCGGCGCCGGTGAAGTTGTCGCGGCCGGGGGTTTCGATGTCGATCGCGGTGTTGATCAGCGCTTCCCGCACCTCCGCGGGCGGCAGGCCGGGGTTGCCGGACAGCACGAGCGCGGCGATCGCGGCCGCGTGCGGCGCGGCGGCCGAGGTGCCGAAGAACGGGTTGAACCCGGTCACGCTGGTGGTGACGCCGTCGGCCGCGGTGATCTCCGGCTTGTTCCGGATCTCGCCGCCGGTCGACGACACGTTGCCCGGCGTGATCGGCGTGCCGTTGGCCTCGTAGAACATCCGGCGCGGACCGTCGGAGGTGAACCGCTCGGCCTTGGTGGCGCCGCTGAACGAGCCCGGGTACGGGCCCGCCGGGTTGGCCGGGTCGCCCGGCTCGAGTGCCCGGCCGAACGCCTTGGCCGCGGGGGCGGCCGCGACGCTGAAGGCGTCCCGCGCGGCCGAGTGGCCGACCGTGACGCCCGGGGTGGTGTAGGCCTTGAGGCCGTCGGCCGAGTCGGAGAACCGGCCGCGCAGGGCCGAAAGCGACAGGTAGCGGTTCGCGCCCGAGAACTTCACGATGGCCAGGCGCAGCCCGGTGCCGCCCGCCGTCGTCACGCGCTCGTACGGGTCCTGGGTGCCGTCCTGGACGTTCTGGCTGAAGCTGACGACCGCACCCGCGGAGTTGAGCAGGTAGAGGTCGTAGTCGTTCGCGGACGCGCCGAGCGGGTCCGACCAGTGCAGGGTCACCGGGACACCGGACGAGGATGCAGCCGAGAGCGGCTCGTAGATCTGGTTGCCCGCCGCGCCGGCGAAGTTGTGCGCGACGCCGGCGAACTTGCCGACCGGCTTGCCGGAGTCGACGAAGTCGCCTTCCCAGTGCCCGGAGGTGCCGCTGGCGACGTTGCCCTCGTTGCCCGCCGACGAGAAGTACAGGGCGCCGTCCGCGGTCACGTCGTTCACGGCCTGGGCGATGATCCAGTCCTGGAACGGGGATTCCTTGAAGTACAGGACGTCGTCGACGATGACGTCGCAGTGCGACTCGAAGCGGAGCTTGCGGATGTTGTCGGCGAAGCTGGCGTCCGAGTTGAACGCCGACGCGAAGCCGAGCGCGGCGCGGGGCGCGAGGTCGTGGATGATCTCGAGCATCGCGGTGCCCTCGTCGCCGTCGCCCTCCTGGCCGGGGATGACGTCGACGTCCGGCAGTTCGCCCTTGGCCTGCGATGCGGCCAGGGAGTTCACGCCGTCGGACAGCGCGCACGCCTTGACGCCGACGCCGGTGACGCCGAACTGCTGGCGGGCGAGGTCGGCGTTGTGCGCCCGGTCGCCTTCGCTGACCAGCGGCGCGGCCGCGGCGCGCTGGGACTTGGCGCTGACCGCCTTCTGCAGCTCACCGGCGATGCGGTCGGCCTTCTGCTGCTTGGTTTCGGTCTTGCCGCCGGTCTCGCGGTCACCGGCGGGCGTGGCCAGCTGCCGGGCGGTCATCGCCTCGTCGGCCTGCTCGACGCGCTTGACGTCGCCCCGCGCGGCGATCTCGCCGACCTTGTCCAGCGGCACTTCGGCGCGGACGCTGCCGTAGCGGTCGGACACCGCGCGGATGCCCGCCCCGGCCTTGGTGAGCCCGGCGAGGAGGTCCGGCGAGACCTTGCTCGCGCGGATGTCGACCAGGACGGTCCCGGTCGCGGAAACGGTGGTCCCGGACTGCAAACCGTTCAGCTGCTTCCCCACGCCCTTGGCGGCGACGAGCAGCTTGCTGTCCATTTTGGACTCGGCGGCGGTGCGGCCCGCCTTGACCGCCTGCAGGGCGGCGATCTGCTGTTGGGCGATTTCGCTGAACGCGTCCGGTGCGGACGCGGTGGCGGCCCCCGCGGCAGGCGGGGACACCAGGCCGAGCGCGGCGAGCAGGGCCGCGGCTCCGGCGGTGAACACAGTGGATCTCGATCTTGTGGAACGGGTACGACGCACGGGCGCCCTCCGAATCTCCAGGCGCGTGCCCCGACTCACGCTGACCGACGCCGGTGATCACCGGCTGAACCCAGTCAAGTACCGCGAGTTCTCCGTAAACATCAGCCGTTCGAGTGACAAAGGACGGATAATTTCCCGAAGGGGCCGGATGCCGTAGGCCGTTCAGCGCAGCGGTGCACCGCCCACCGGACACGCACCGGACAACCGGTCGTTCCGCCGTCGGCGGCAAGGTGACCCACGGGCTGGGATGTCCACAAGCAACACCCCGGAGCGTGCAACCGGCGGGGCCACCGGGAAAAGCCGTTACCGTGCGCTCAGAGCACGAACGAATCCGACCACGGCTGCGCGGCCCGCCCGGACAGCGCGTCCAGCAGCGTCACCGCCTGCTTGTCCGTCAGCGAAGCCACGAAGTCGACCACCGCGCGCCCGCGGGCCAGGCCGCGCACCGCGTCCGCCCCCGTCACCGGCTCCCCGGTCGCGCCCACCAGCAGTTCCGGCGCCGAGCGCGCCAGCCCGGCGTACTCGGCGCGAGCCAGCTCGACGAGGTCGTGCAGCCGGCGCGGCAGGCGGGAGACCTCGTCGCGGTCGAGCAGCCACGCGTCGAGCGCGTCGACCAGGCTCGTCACCACCCCGGCCTGGCCGCGCTGGTGCAGCGCGAGGTCGGGGCGCAGCAGCACGAACCGGCGGTGCACGAACTTGAGCACCTGGACCTCGTGCCACTGGGCGGGCCGCAGCGAGACGTGCCCGGTGCGGGTGGACGGCGACGGCAGCAGGTACACGCCGTCGACCAGGCGGGCGGTCCAGTTCGCGGAGAACGCCGCCGTCGCCTGCTCGGCCTCGATCGAGCCGTCGAACTCCCCACCCAGCAGGCCGTCGACCAGCTCCGCGCGCACCCGGGCGACGGCCGCGGCGAACGCGTCGTCGTCGACGATCCACGCGTCCTTGGCGTGCATGCGGCGGCGGAGGCGTTCCAGCGACCGGCCCGGGCGGCGCAGGTCCGCGTGCAGCGTCTCGTCGGCCAGCGACGCCAGCTCCCCCGCGTGCTCGAGCCACTCCCCCAGCTCCGCGGCGACCGGCGCGTGCTGCAGCACCCCGATGCGGTGGAAGTCCTGCAGGTCGTGGATGGCGTAGGCGATGTCGTCGGCGGTGTCCATCACGGACGCTTCGACGGTCTGCTGCCAGCCTTCGACGCGGCCCGCGAAGGCCGCGCGCGCCTGCTCGAAGTCGTCGAGTTCGGTCGCGTAGGCGGAGAACTTGGCCGCACCGGTGCCCGGCAGGTCACCCGGCTCCGCCGCCCCGCGGGGCGGCACGGGCAGCTCCGACGGGTGCGGCGCGGGGTGGTGCAGCCGCAGCCACGGGTACTTCAGGACGGCGGCGCGCACCGCCGTGGTCAGGTCCAGCCCGATCGCCGACGGCCCGCGCACGTCGGTCGTGGTGATGATCCGGAACGTCTGCGCGTTGCCCTCGAAGCCGTCGGCGAGGCCGAAGCGGTGGCGGGCGATCCGGTCGAGCGTCTGCTCCCCGAGGTGCCCGAACGGCGGGTGCCCGAGGTCGTGGGCGAGCGCGGCGGCCTCGGCGACGTCGGGGTCGCAGCCGCCCAGCTTGTCGGCCAGGCCGGCGTCGGGCCCGGTGGTGATGCGCTCGGCGATGGCCCGGGCGACCTGCGCGACCTTGAGGCTGTGGGTGAGCCGGTTGTGCAGCAGCCCGGCCCCGCCGGCGCTGACGACCTGCGTCACCCCGCCGAGCCGGGCGAAGAACGGCGACGCGGCGATCCGGTCGCGGTCGATGCGGAACGGGCTGGTCGCCAGGTCGGTGAACCCGCCGACGTTCGCCACGGGGTCGCGCCGGGCCGCCCGCGGGTCGGTGTGCTCGCTGCCCTGATCCATGCGCCCGACCTTATCCGGAGGTTCACCTGAACGGCGGGCAGGCGCGTGGGTACTCCGGAGGCATGTCCCGACGGATGAGCACGACCCTGGCGGCGCTCGCCCTCACCGCGGCCGCGTGCGGCGCCCCGCCCCGCGAGCCCGGCACGACGACGGTGGTCACGACCTCGACGTCCGCCTCCGCGCCGGCGGCTCTGATCAAGGTCCCGGACGTCTCCGGGATGAACCACCAGGACGCCCAGAACGCGATGCAGCGGGCCGGGCTCTACAACCTGCGCGAAGTCGACGGCACCGGACAGGGCCGCGCGCTGGTGGTCGACCGCAACTGGCGCCAGACGGCCCAGGACCCACCGCCCGGCACCGAGGTCCCGGCCGACGCGGTGATCACCCTGACCGCGGTCAAGTACGACGACCGTTAAGCCTCCGGCTGGGCGGTGTAGGCCGCCAGGCAGCGGTCGGCCTGCCCGCGGGCCACGGCCTCGTCCGCGCCGCCGGCGACGTGGGCCTCGTACCAGGCCTCGCCGGCCTTCGTCACGAACTCGACGCCTTCGGGCGACGCCATCCAGGCCATCGCCTCGGCCGGGTCGACGACGTAGCCCGGCTCGGCGGCCAGGTGCCGGACCAGCGCCGTCAGGGCCATGTCCCAGCCGATGCCGACCGCGCCCGGGCCGAACTGCTCCCAGTGGTCGTCGACGTGCGCGACGTGCTCCAGCTCGAACCGCGTGCCGCCGGCTTCGGGGGTCAACCGGACCTCGATCCAGCTGACGCCGCCGGGCATCTCCCAGGTCGCGGCGAAGCTCTTCGGCGGGTCGCAGCGCTCGACCGTGCCGCCCGCGTTGCCCTCCAGCTGGTACTTCCCGCCGACACGCAACTCGCCGGACACCGGCAGGAACCAGCGCGGGATGCGCTCGGCGTTCGTCACCGCGTCCCACATGTCGTCGACGTCGGTGTCGTAGACCTGGCTGATGGTCATGACGCGCGCCTCGCCCGCTTCGAGCACGCGCGTGCCGACCGTCCGGTGGACGGCGCTGATCTGGTGGCTGACGTCGATCACGAACCTTCTCCTTCTGCGCTGAGTTCTTCACTGAGTTCTTCGGTGCGGCGCCGGGCACGTTTGCCGCGGGCGATTTCGGTGGCCAGCGCGTCCAGCGGCGGCGTCCAGTACCGGCGGAACCGGTCGAGCCAGACGTCGACGTCCCGCAGCGGGGCGTGGCCGACCGCGTACAGCCGTCTCGTCCCGTCCTGGCGGACGACGGCGAAGCCGTTGTCCCGCAGCACTTTCAGATGCTGGGACACGGCCGGCTGCGAGATGCCGAACTCGGCCCGGATCACCTCGGCCACCGCCCCGGCGGCCCGCTCGCCGTCGGCCAGCAGCTCGAGGATCCGGCGGCGGACCGGGTCGCCGAGGACGTCGAACGCGTGCACCCGGCCAAGCTACAAGCAGCGACTTATATAAGTCAAGCATGAAACAGTTACCCCGATGCGGGGAATCCGGGTGCCGCCCCGATGAACATCAGCCGACATCGGTTCCGCTCCGCCGCGCGACCCGCGACGATCGGGCCGTGAAGTCGCCACGCGCGGTCCGCTTCGCCTTCCAGCCGCTGTACAGCCTCCACACCGGAGGCGTCGTGGCGCACGAAGCACTGGCCAGGCCCGGCCGCGGCACCGTCCCCGAGCTGCTCGCGCAGGCACGCCGCGACGGCAGGCTCGCCGAGGCCGACCTCGGGCTCGCGGTCGCCGCCGTCCGGCAGGACGCCGAACACCCGACGTCGCTCCCGCTGCACCTGAACCTCTCCGCCCGCACGCTGGCGGCGCCGCAGGCGATGTACGACGACCTCCTGGCGGAACTCGGCGACGCGGGCCGCCGCACCCGCGACATCGTCCTGGAGATCGGCCCGCCGTTCGCGCCGCTGCCACCCGGGCGCGCGCTCGCCGGCATGCGGGCGCTGACCGAGCTCGGCTTCCGGCTCGCGCTCGACGGGCTCGGCCGCGGTGACCTGCCGCTCGGCCTGCTCGTCGAGGCGCCGGTCGACGTGGTGAAGCTCGACCGGACCGTGCTGCGCGGGCTGCCCGACGACCCGGCTTCGGCCGCCGTGGTCGAGGCGCTGCTGCACTACACGAACCGCACCGGCACCCGGCTCGTCGCGACCGGCGTGGAGACCGGCGAGCAGCTCGACGCCGTCCGCGGCCTCGGCGTCCGGATCGCCCAGGGGCACCTCCTCGCGCCGCCGACCGCGGCCGGTCCCGCGCCGGCCCTGCTGACGCGCGGGCGGCCGGCGACCGGGGCACCGGCACCGTGCGTCGGCGACTTCCTCCGCCCGGCCACGACGCTGCCGGAAGCCGCGACCTGCGACGAGGTCCGCGCGGTGCTCGCGGCGGCGGACGCGCCGTCCGGGGTGGTCGGGGTCGACGAGCTGAACCGGCCGCGCTGGTCGGTCGACCGGACGCGGTTCCTGGTGGCGGTCACCGGCCCGTACGGGCACGCGCTGCACGCCAAGCGCCCGGCGGCCCGGCTCGCGGACACGCCGCACACGATCGAGGCCCGGGCCGGCGCGATGGAGTTCCTCGAGCTGGTCACCGACGCCGACTGGGGCCGCACCGGCGACGACGTGGTCGTGGTCGACGAGCTCGGCCGCTGCCTCGGCGTGGTGCTGGTGACCGAGGTGGTCCGCGGCGTGGCCGAGGCGAAGGTCGAGGCGGCCGCGGCGCTGAACCCGCTGACGCGGTTGCCGGGCAGCGACACGATCGCCCGCGACGTGGCCCGCCGCATCACGATCGGCGAGCCGTTCGTGGCGGCCTGGCTGGACATCGACGCGTTCAAGACGGTCAACGACACGGCGGGTTTCGCGGCGGGCGACAACCTGATCCGCGAGCTGGGCGCGGCACTGACGGAGCTGGCCGGCGGCCTGCGCCGGATGCGCGTGAGCCACGTGGGCGGCGACGACTTCCTGGTGGTGTGCGACGTCGACGAGATCGCCACGGTGGCGGGGGCGTTGCTGGACCGTGCTTGGTCGGCCGAGGGACTGCCGGTGACGGTCTCGCTGGCGACGCTGGTCTGCGCGAGCGGGGCGATCGGTTCCTACCAGGAGGTTTCGCGCTTGCTGGCGCCGCTGAAGAAGCGCGCGAAGACGGTGCCGGGATCGAGCTGGGTGCTGAGCCGCCCGGGCGCGGAACGGGTGGAAGTGTTGCGCGGCATCGCAACCCGTGGCCTGCAAGCGGCGGCCGGCTAACGCCCCAAGGTGGCCTTGGTTGCGTCCAACGCACCCAAGGTGGCCTTCGGTGCGTCCAACGCACCGAAGGCCACCTTGGGGCGCTTGAGCCGGGGGTACCGCACTCACTGCCAGTCGAGGGTCAGCTGAGCCTGGACCGCCATCGCCGCCCAGGTCACGTACTCCTCGTGCGGCCAGCCGCACACCGTCGTCAAGTGGTCGTACGCCTCGTGGGACACGATCAACCCGATCGCGTCGGCCAGCCGTCCCGAGGCCCCGCCCCCGGGCGCGAGCCCGGCCGCCTCCAGCCGGCCCGCGATCTCCGCGCGGCGGGCCACCGCCAGCTCCGCGCGGACCGCCGCCACCTCCGCGTCCGCCGCTGCCGCCGTGGTGAACGCGCGCCAGATCGGCAACGACCGGCGCACACCGGAAGCGACCCGCGAAATCACCGCCGTCAGGTCCGCGGGGCCCGCGGGACCGGCCAAGGCGTCCAGGTTCATCGAGTCCGGGTCGCCCGCGAAGCCGTCCCGGAACGCGGCCAGCAGCAGCTGCGGCTTGCGGCCCGCCTGCGTCACCGTCTCCAGGCTCACCCCCGCCTCCGCGGCGATCTGCCGCATGCTCGTGCCCGCGTAGCCGCGGGCGGCGAACAGCTTCCCCGCCGTCGCCACCACGTGGGCCCGGGTGCGCTGGGCGCGGGCCGCGCGCACCGGCGACTCGTAACGGCGCCGCGCGCCTTCGGAATCCGGTATCGTCATCGCTATTCGATAGTACAGCGTATCGGTCAATGAAGGGACGTGCCATGACCCGGGTACTCGTGGGCGTGCAGCCCGCCCGCGGCCACGTCGGGCCGGCCAAGCCGATCGTCGCCGCCCTGCTCGCCGCCGGGCACGAGGTCGCCGTCGTCACCGGCTCGCGCTACCGGGAGGCGTTCGAGGAACTGGGCGCCACCGTTCACGTCCTGCCGGGCGAGGCCGACTTCGACGAGACCGACCTCGACGGCACGATCCCCGGCCGCGCCGGGTTGCGCGGGCTGAAGCTCGCCCGGTTCGAGCTCACCCACTTCGTCCGCGCGATGCCCGTCCAGCTGAGCGTGCTCGACGAGCAGGAAGCCGACGTCGTGCTGTGCGACCCGCTGATGATGGCCGGGCTGGCCCTGGTCCGGCGCGCACGACGGCCACGCCTGCTGGTCCTCGGGTTCCTGCCGTTCATGCCACCGGTCCCGGCCGGCCCACCCGGCCACCCCCTGCGCGGCGCGCTCCTCAAGGCGCTCGCGCCGTGGGTGACCGGGCCGGCGCAGAAACTGGCGGCAGAACTGCTCGGCGGCGACCCCGGCATGCTGTTCGCGGACTGGCCCCTGCACAGCGACGGCGTCCTGCAGATGACCTGTCCCGGCTTCGAGTACCCGCGCGAAGGAGCGCCGCTGCACTTCATCGGGCCGACGACGGTGAGCACGGCGAGCGAGCACCCGCTGCCGTCGTGGTGGGCCGACCTGGACGGTGGCCGGCCGGTGGTGCACGTGACCCAGGGAACGATCGCGAACGACGACCTCGGCCGGCTCGTCGAGCCTGCCATCGACGCGCTGGCCGGCGAGGACGTCCTGGTCGTCGCGACGACGTGCGGCGGGAAGCTCCGGCCCGGCACCCTGCCGGAGAACGTCCGGGTGGCCGATTTCCTGCCCTACGACGAACTGCTCCCCCGCTGCGCCGCGATGGTCAGCAACGGCGGGTACGGCGGCGTCAACCACGCCCTCCGCTACGGCGTGCCGCTGGTCGTGGTCGGGGCCAGCGAGGACAAGCGCGAGGTCGCGGCCCGGGTCACCTGGTCGGGGGCCGGGATCGGCCGCGTCCGCGCCTCGGCCTCACCGCGGACGCTGCGGCGGGCCGTCCGCGCCGTCCTGGACGATCCGCGTTACCGCACCCGCGCGCGGGAGCTGGCCGAAGAAATGGCCGCCGGGCCGACGATGGACGAAGTGGTGAAGCTGATCACCGGCTGAGCACCGCCGTCACGAGCCGTGGGACGAGAGGTAGCTCGCGAACCGCTCGTCGACTTCTTCGGACGTCAGGCCGAAGTCCGCCAAGCTGTAGCGGTGCACCGGTTTCCGCTCGCCCGTCCGGCTCGCTTCGTGCACCGCCGTCATCGCCGCCCGTGCTTCCGGCGTGAACGTCAGTCCGAAGTGGTCGTACACAGTGGACACGGTGCCGATCGGATCCGCGACGAAGTCCTCGTACCGGACGTCGCAGAACTGCGCCGGGTCGTGGCGTGCGCGGGCCCAGCCGAACTCGTCCGCGCCCCGCGCCCACAGATCGAGCTGCCCGTGCCCGATCACCTCGCCGCGGAACTTCGAAGACCAGCCGTCCGCGGCCTTCTCGGCCAGGCTGCACATCGAGGCCATGATCGTGCGCGGCGCCCGGTGCGTCTGGATCACCAGCGCGTCCGGGTAGTTCGCCATCAGCGCGTCCAGCGCGAAGAGGTGGCTGGGGTTCTTGAGCACCCAGCGCTTGCCCGCGTCCGGCAGCCCGATCAGCTGCAGGTTGCGCTTGTGCCGGGCGTAGGCGTCCGTCCAGTCCTGCTTGGCCAGCCAGCGCGAGTAGCGCGGCACGTGCGCGAGGCATTCGAAGGACACCGACCGCATCGACTGGCGCAGCAGCTGCCAGCACTCCTCCACCTGGTCGGCGGACATGTGGTGCACCCCCATGAACTCCGGGTGCTCGACGTGGTGGCGCTCGTAGCCGGCCTGGATGCCCTGGAAGATCGGGTTGCCCGCCCACGACGAGCGCGGTGGCCGCGGCTGCGGGACCTCGGCGAGCCACACTTCCAGCCCCTGGTGCGCGGGGTCCTCGGCGAGCAGCCGGTGCAGTGCCGTCGTGCCGGTGCGGGGCAGGCCGGTGACGAAGATCGGCCGCTCGATGCGGACGTCCGCATACGCCGGGTTCTGCTTCCAGGACGCCTCGCTCAGCAGCCGCGCCACGAGGGCGCCGCGCAGGAACGCCCGGTGCACCTTGTTGCCGAACGGCGTCAGTTCCGCCTCGGCCTCGTAGGACTCCAGCAGTACGCGCAGGCCTTCGACGTACTCGTCGGCGCCGAAGTCGCCGAGCCCGGTGAGCTTCGACGCCGAGGCGTGCAGGTCCTCGACGGTGCCCACGTCTTCGCGGCCGGGGAGCATCTCGTCCTCCTCAGTGGTGGTACTCGCCGCCGTTGACGTCGAGGCATTGCCCGGTGATCGCGCGGGCCATCGGCGAGGCGAGGAACACCACGGCGTCGGCGATCTCGTCGGGCTCCGGAAGCTTGCGGAGGTCTATTGTGGACGCCGTCTCGGCGTAGACTTCCTCCGGTGTGACGCCGCGTTCCTTGGCCAGGTAACCGAAGTACCACTGGAGGTTCGGCCCCCAGATGTACCCGGGCGCCACCGTGTTGACGCGCACGCCGTCCGGCCCCAGCTCGCTGGCGAGGCTCTGGGAGAGCGACAGCAGCGCCGACTTCGCCATCTTGTAGGCACCGAACGTCCGCCGCGAGTGCCGCAGCACGGCCGAGTTGATCATCACCAGCGAGCCCTTGCTCTCCTTGAGCGCGGGCAGGAACAGCCGGGTCAGCCGGAGCACGGAGATGGCCGCGGTCTCGAAGCCCGCGCGGACGGCATCGAACTCCACCTTGGCCAGGTCGGTCAGCGGCGGGACGGCGAAGGCGTTGTGCACCACCGCGTCCACCCGGCCGAACGCCTCGACCGCCTCACGGACCAGGTTCGCGGCGGAGTCCGCGTCGTCGATGTCGGTGCGGACCGCGACCGCCCGGCGGCCGAGGTCGGTCACCTCCTTGGCGACCTCGCTGAGCCGAGACTCGGTGCGCGCGGCGAGCACGACGTCCGCGCCGGCCCGCGCGCTGCGCACGGCGATCGACCGGCCGAGCCCGGGGCCGATCCCCGAGACGACGACCACCTTGCCCTGCAACAGGTTCTCCACGCTCACCCCAGCATCCGGGCGGCGACGGCGTCCTGCCGGGCCGCGATCCGCGCCGCCCACTGCTCCGGCGTCACCCGCGCTTCCTCGTAGCAGGGCAGCCGGTCGGGCAGTTCGCCGGCCTTGACCACCTCGACGACCGGGCCGTCGTCCGGGCCGAGGTCGCGGGCGAGCCGCTGCCAGCGGATCTGGACGTACCCGCGGTCGTGCCCGGTCAGCTCCAGCCAGTTCGCCAGGCCGGGGTCGCGCTGGGCGATCACGAACCGGATCTTGCCGTCCGGATCGACGCGGGCCTGGTCGGCGGTGAGGCTCGTCTGGTGGTTGACGTAGTCGAGCGAGACGTACCAGAGGCTGCCGAGCTGGATGCCCTGGTAGGGGGCGTCCGCGCAGCGCGGCACGGTGACGATCATCGCCTCTTCCTCGCCGAGCTCGTAGTGCCCGGCCGAGGAGAACTGCGTGGTGAGCCCGCCCGGCGTCGAGCGCGGCTCGGTCATCGTGTTCACCGGCAGGTCGTAGTAGAACCACTTCGGGAAGGCCAGGAACGTCTTGAGCCTGCTCAGCAGGATCTTGCCGGTGACGCCGTAGCGCTTGGCCAGCGCGGACCGGTCCGGCACCGGCGGCGCCTGGCCGGCCGTGTCGACGCACTGGATGCGGATCTCGCCCCGCCGTTCGGTGGCCCAGTCGCTGTAGACCTCGCGGACCACGAGCATCGACGAGCCTTCGCCGAGGACGAAGTAGTTCGGCCCCGGGTTCTTGCGAGCCGGGCCGAAGCGCAGCTCGAACCGGCCGTCCGGGCCGGTCTCGATCGCCCGGTCGTCGAACGCGGCGAGGCTGTCGGGCACCTCCACCGGCGAGTAGTCGCCGTTGAGGACCTGGAAGCTCAGGTCGGCGGTGGTCCCGCGGACGCCGGTGACCAGGTACTCGCGGTCGGCCCGGATGTTCGCGTTGAAGTACAGGGTGTCCGGGTTGTCCAGGCCCATCTTCGTGTACGGCCCGGTGGACGCGGTGAAGTACGGGAAGTCGCGCTGGTAGGCCCAGGCCATCTGCAGCGACGCCCGGATGCTGCCGGCGAGGTAGTCGTAGCCCTCGAGGAGGTCCTGCTCGGTCCGCACGTGCGGGGCTTCGGCGATCAGCTTCTCGGCTTCGACGATGGCGTCGGCGAACGGCCGCGTCAACGAGAACTCGTTCTCGATCATGCCGGTACGGCCCAGCGGTTCGCGAGCAACCGGTAGCCGGGCAGGGCGTCCCAGGACATCATCGACTCGTAGGTGCGGACGTACCCGATGTGCGAAATCCGCCAGGCGCCGTCGTTGTCACGGCGGTAGGTGTCTTCGTAGAACGCGGCGCCTTCGATGATCACCTTGTGGTCGGGCACGATGACCTTGTCGGTGAACGACCACCGCCCGGTCGCGGTGTCGCCGTCGACGTCGATCTCCGGCTGAGCGGCGTGGTGCACGGTGATGATGCCGTTGCCGAGGCTCTGGGTGAGGAATTCGACGATCGCGTCGCGGCCTTCGAACTGCTTCCCGTCGCTGCCCACGGCGCGCGTCCCGTAGTCGGCCGTGGCGTCGACGGTGAAGGTGTCGGCCACCTCGTCCCACAGTTTCAGGTCCACGCCGCGCAGGTACCGGTACTTCAGCCGCTTGATCTCTTCGAGTACGACCAGGTCCATGCACACAGCGTCCATGCACACAGCGTCCCGCACGGCTTGACCAAAGACAAGAACATGTTCTACTTTTTTCCGGTGTCCGTGACCTCGTACGAGCTCTCGCACCTGGCCGCGCTCGAAGCGGAGGCCGTGCACGTCTTCCGCGAAGTCGCGGCGACCTTCGAGCGCCCGGTCCTGCTCTTCTCCGGCGGCAAGGACTCGGTGGTGATGCTGCACGCCGCCGCCAAGGCGTTCTGGCCCGCTCCCCTGCCGTTCCCGGTGCTGCACGTCGACACCGGCCACAACTTCGACGAGGTGCTGCGCTTCCGCGACGAAACCGTCGCCGCCCTCGGCCTGCGCTTGGAGGTGGCGAGCGTGCAGGACGACATCGACGCCGGCCGCGTCGTCGAGGAGACCGGCCCGCGGGCCAGCCGCAACCGGCTGCAGACGGTGACGCTGCTGCGGGCGATCCGCGAAGGCGGGTTCGACGCCGTCTTCGGCGGCGCCCGCCGCGACGAGGAAAAGGCCCGCGCGAAGGAGCGCGTGTTCAGCTTCCGCGACGAGCACGGCCAGTGGGACCCGCGGGCGCAGCGCCCGGAGCTGTGGAACCTCTACAACGGGCGGCACCGGCGCGGCGAGCACATCCGCGTGTTCCCGCTGTCGAACTGGACCGAGCTGGACATCTGGCAGTACATCCGGGACGAGCGCATCGCGCTGCCGCCGCTGTACTACGCGCACAAACGGCCCGTGGTGCAGCGGGACGGCATGCTGCTGGCGGCCACCCGGTTCCTGTCCCTTGTGGACGGCGAGACGCCGTACGAGGCGACCGTGCGCTTCCGGACCGTCGGCGACGCCACGTGCACCGGCTGCGTCGAGTCGTCGGCGGCCACCCCGTCCGAAGTGGTCACCGAGGTGGCCGCCACCCGGATCACCGAGCGCGGGGCGACCCGGGCCGACGACCGGATTTCCGAAGCGGGCATGGAAGATCGCAAGCGGGAAGGCTACTTCTGATGCAGCTGCTGCGGATCGCGACCGCCGGGAGCGTGGACGACGGGAAGTCCACGCTGATCGGCCGGCTGCTGTTCGACTCGAAGGCGATCTTCACCGACCAGCTCGCCGCCGTGGAGCGCGCCAGCCGCGACCGCGGCGAGGACTACCCGGACCTCGCGCTGCTCACCGACGGCCTGCGGGCCGAGCGCGAACAGGGCATCACCATCGACGTCGCCCACCGCTACTTCGCCACGCCCAGGCGCAAGTTCATCATCGCGGACACGCCGGGGCACCTGCAGTACACGCGGAACATGGTGACCGGCGCGTCCACCGCCGACCTGGCACTCGTTCTGGTGGACGCGCGCAAGGGCGTCCTCGAGCAGTCGCGGCGGCACGCGTTCCTCGCGTCGCTGCTCGGGATCGGGCACCTCGTGGTGTGCGTGAACAAGATGGACCTCGTCGGGTGGTCGAGCGAGCGGTTCGACGAGATCCGGGAGGACTTCCGCCGGTTCGCGATGAAACTCGACGTCGCCGACCTGACGTTCGTGCCGGTCTCGGCGCTGCACGGCGACAACGTCGTCCACCGCAGCGCGAGCATGCCGTGGTACGAAGGAACCTCGCTGCTGCACCAGCTGGAAGAGGTGCACGTCGCCTCCGACCGCAACCTCATCGACGCCCGGTTCCCGGTGCAGTACGTCATCCGCCGGTCGGACTTCCGCGGCTACGCCGGCACCATCGCGGGCGGGGTGTTCAAGCCCGGCGACGACGTCGTGGCCCTGCCTTCAGGGTTCACGTCGAAGGTGCGTGCGATCTGGGGCCCGGGCGGCAAGCCCCTCGAAGAGGCGTTCACGGGCCAGGCGGTGGCGATCGAGCTGGCCGGCGACCTCGACCTCGGCCGCGGCACCATGCTCTGCCGCCCCGGCAACCGCGCGGAGCCGTCCCGCGAGGTCGACGCCCTGGTCTGCTGGTTCTCCTCGCGGTCTTCCCTGACACCGGGCGCTTCGTTCGCGGTGCGGCACACGACCACCGAGACCCGCGGCACGGTCGACCGGCTGGAGTACCGCCTCGACGTCACCACCCTGCACCGCGACGAAACGGCCGAGTCGTTGCAGCTCAACGACATCGGCCGGATCCGCCTGCGCACCCGGGCGCCACTGCTGTTCGACCCCTACCGCCGCAACCGGGCCACCGGCGGTTTCCTGCTGGTCGACGAGCACACCGGCGACACGGTCGCGGCGGGCATGATCACCGGCGCCCCGGCGTCCCCGGTCGTCTGGCACACCGCGGCGGTGCGGCGCGAGGACCGCCCGACCCGCGGCGCGACCGTGTGGCTCACCGGGCTCTCGGCATCGGGCAAGTCGTCGGTGGCGGTCGAGCTGGAACGCCGGCTGGTCGCGGCGGGCCGCCCGGCCTACCTGCTCGACGGCGACAACCTCCGCCACGGGCTCAACGCCGGATTGGGATTCAGCCCCGAAGACCGCGCGGAGAACGTCCGGCGCGTGGCCGAGGTGGCACGCCTGTTCGCCGACGCCGGCGTGGTGGCGATCGCGTCGCTGATCAGCCCGTACGAAGCCGACCGGACCCGGGCGCGGGCGGTCCACGAAGGCCTGCCGTTCGTCGAGGTCTTCGTCGACACACCCCTGGAGGTGTGCGAGGCCCGCGACCCGAAGGGCATGTACGCGAAGGCGCGAGCCGGCGAGATCACCGGCTTCACCGGCATCGACGCACCCTACGAGCGACCGTCGTCCCCCGACCTGGTCCTGCGCCCGGCCGACGGCGACCCGGCGGCGATGGCGGCGGCGATCCAGGCCCTGCTGGAGGACCTCGGCTGAAATCCTGTTGCCGGCGCCCCTAGGCTGGGCTGCATGACGTCGGTCAGGCAGGTCCAGGTCACCTTCGACTGCGCGGACCCCGAGCGCGTCGCCCGGTTCTGGTGCGAGGTGCTGGGGTACGAGCTGCAGAGCGAGGGCTCCGCCTGCACCGATCCCACCGGGGTGGGCCCGCGGCTGTACTTCCAGCGCGTCCCCGAAGGCAAGGTCGTCAAGAACCGCGTGCACCTCGACGTCCGGGTCGGCACGGGTCTCACCGGCGCCGAGCGGCTCGCCGCGCTCGAGGCCGAGGGCGCGCGGCTGGAGAAGCTCGGCGCGAAACGCCTGTGGCTCCAGGAAGCGGACGAGGACAACGAGTCGTGCCTGACGATGCAGGACATCGAGGGCAACGAGTTCTGCCTCGACTGAGGCCACCGACCGCGACGCCCCTGGAGCCCGGCGCAAGTCAGCGCGTGGGTGTGGGCCCGTAGCCGTGTGGCTGCGGGCCTTTCCCGTGTTCAGGCTGCGAAGGGGAGTGGTTGGTGGAGGTTGTTGCGTCTGGGTTTTCGGCGTCGGTCGATGAACGCTGGTGGGAGGAATTCGGGGAGGCCGTCGGCGGCGATCCGGACTTCCCACCCCGAGTGGTGCAGCAGCCGGTGGTGGTGGGCGCACATCAGCACCAGATTGCCGAGATCGGTCGGACCACCGTCGGCCCAGTGACGGATGTGGTGGCCCTGGCAGTGCCGGGGTGGCCGATGGCAGCCGGGGAACGCACAGCCACGGTCTCGGAGGAACAGGGCGCGGCGGAGCCCAGCGGAAATCAACCGCCGGAGCCGCCCCAGGTTGAGAGGTTCACTCTTCTCACCCAAGACCGCGGGGATGACCATCGCGTCGCAGGCATGCACGCGGGCCTCGGCGGCCGACATGGTGCCGGAGTCGCCCAGGGTCGCCGTACCGACCCCAGACTTCAACTCCTCCAGAGACACCGCGACCATCACATGCGCTCGCTCCCCCGCCTGCATCGGCAACTCCGGAGAGTTGAGAGCCAGGTCGATCGCGTCGGAGAAGGCATCACCGTAACGCTGCGGCAGCGTACGAAGGTCAGGGCCCTCATCGCTGGTCCGGCGTTCGGCCAAGGCATCCAGCAGGGCGCTGGCGCGGGTGCCGGTCTCGTCATCGAACCGGGCGTTCAACTCCCAAGTGCCGGACCGTCGGCGCCGCAGGAACAGCTCCCGCGGCGGGATCACCGGGTCGGCGACGGAAGGTTCCTCACCGTCAGGGACCAGGTGGGCAAGGATGCGAGCCCCCAACGCCGCGACCTGCTTATGCCCAGCCTCGGCAGCGAAGGTGAGCAGGTCGGCCTCGGCGCTGGCGTGGTGCTCGGGCGGAACCTGGCCGAGGACATCGGTGATCACATCGATCATCGGGTTGCTCAACCGCCCCGCCCGGGCAGCAACACCGGTCGCCGGAGCCAACGCCGAAATCGGGCTCCCGTCGAGATTGCGACCCGGATTCACCAGCCGGGCCCGCTTCACGATCCGTTCAGCGGCGGACTTCGGGATATCGGCAAGCTGCTCCAGCAACCGGGCCGCAGAGCGGTAGCCGAACAGCTCCATCACCCCACGCCGCTCAACCTCCACCAACACAGCACCCAGCTCCGCCTCCGCAGACCGCATACACGCCACCAGCTCACCGATGCGATCGGCCAAAGCCACCGCATTAGAAGAGGAGGAGAGCACTGCGTTGCTGGTCATACCTCCAAACTACCAATCATCGAACACACGTTCATCACACGAACGGGTGCAAAAACCGCCCGGCTGTCCGGACAGAAGAACACCGGAAACGGCAGTCAGAGAGCCCAGCCTGCCCCGAATCAGCGCGACGGCGTCACGAAGCCCGAGTCGTACGCGCGGATCACCGCCTGGGTCCGGTCCCGCGCGCCGAGTTTCGCCAGTACGTTGCCCACGTGGGTCTTCACCGTCTGGACGCCCACGTACAGCTCTCCTGCTATCTCCACATTGGACAGTCCGGCGGCCATCAGCCGCAGCACTTCGCGCTCGCGTTCGGTCAGGCCGGCGCCGAGCAGGCCGTCGGCGGCCGGGGCGGGGGCGTGCTGGGCGGCCAGCCGGCGGATCGCCGCCGGGAACAGCAGGGAGTCGCCGGCCAGCACCGTCCGGATCGCCGCGACGATCTCCTCCGGCCGGGCGCGCTTGAGCAGGAAGCCGCTGGCTCCCGCGACGAGCGCGTCGTAGACGTAGTCGTCGTTTTCGAAGGTGGTCACCACGATCACCTTCGGCGGCTCGTCCACAGTGGACATCAGGTGCGTGGTGGCCCGGATCCCGTCGACCGCGGGCATCCGCACGTCCATCAGCACGACGTCGGGGCGCAGCCGGGCGACCAGCCCGGGCACCTCGGCGCCGTCGGCGGCCTCCCCGGCCACCGAAAGGCCGTCCTCGCTGTCGATGATCGCCCGGAGCCCGGCCCGGATCAGCGGCTCGTCGTCCACCAGCAACACGCGCACGCTCATCGCCCGCTCCCCCACGGCACCCGCACCACGACCTCCCACTGCCCGTCCACCGGCCCGGCCGACAACTCCCCGCCGAGCACCGCCACCCGCTCGGCCATCCCCCGCAGGCCACGGCCGCCGCCGGAGCGGCGCGGGCCGCTCCCCAGCGGGTTGGCGACCCGCGCGCGGAGTTCGTGCGCCGCGACGCCGACGACCACCGTCACCGGGACCCTACCGGCGTGGCGCACCGCGTTGGTCAGGCATTCCTGCAGGATCCGGTACACCTCGCGGGACACCACCGGCGGCACGGCGGCCAGGTCGCCGCCGAGGTCGGCGGTGACGTCGGTGCCGGCGAGCCGGGTCGTTTCGAGCAACGCGGGCAGCCCGGCCAGCGTCGGCTGCGGCGTCCGGCCCGCCGCCTCCTCCCGCAGCAGGCCGAGGACGTGGTCGAGGTCGTCGAGCGCGGTGCGGGCGGACTCCTCGATGGCGCCGAGCGCGCGTTCGGTGAAGTCCGGATCGGTGCGCAGCGTCCGCCGGGCGGCACCCGCCTGCAGGGTGACGACGCTCAGTGCGTGCCCGACCGAGTCGTGCAGCTCCCTGGCCAGCCGGTTGCGTTCGGCGAGCTGCTCGGTCCGCCGTTCGAGCCGGGCGATCCGGTCGGCGGCGGTCGTCCCGAGCAGCGCGGCCGCGGCCCGGCGCAGCAGCCCGCCCGCCACGCTGACGACGTGGATCAGCACCACCAGGCCGAGCAGGAAGACCACGGGCAGCCACACCGACGGCCAGCCCGTCGGCACGGTGACGGCCTCGCCTTCGTCGGTCTGGAAGAGCCGGCCGGTGAAGACGGCGCTGATCGACAGCCCGACCGCGACCGGGGCGGCGAGGCTGAAGAAGCTGACGACGAACCCGGCGCCGACGTGCAGCACGAACATCACCGCGGCGCGCCGTCGCCCGGGGCGGGTGTGGGGTTTCGCGGGCGCGTCCGGCACCGGGTCGTCGAGCAGCTCCCGGACCGCGGTGGACTCGAGGACGTGGACGGCGGGCAGGAACGCCGTCCCGCCCAGGACGGCCAGGGTGAACAGCCCGCCGATGACGGTGGCCCGTTCCGGCGTGGTGACGAACGGCAGCAGCGACGGCACGGCGACCGCGGAGAACAGCAGGTACGGCACGCTGATGGCGCCGCCGAGGACGAGGTAGACCCAGCGGCGGTAGGTCGCCTTGCTCGTCAGGGGCCGGAGGATGCGCACCGGCCGATCTTCGCAGCCGCCCGCCCGGGCGCGCCTCCCTCTCGCGGTGGAACCGCGTCAGCCCTCGCCGCCGGGTGGGGTCACCACGGTGCGGCGGAAGTGGTCGAAGATGACGGAGGTCCGCACGTCGACGATCTCCCGGCGCTGGGTCAGCCGGTCGAGGAACCCGCTCAGGTGGTCGTTGTCGGCGACGGCGATGTGCAGCAGGAAGTCGTCGCTGCCGGACATGACGAAGACGGAGAGCACCTCGGGCAGGCCGGTGACGAAGGCCCGGAAGGACTCGATGACGGCCCGGTCCGGCGGCCGCAACCGGATGACGCTGGGCGCGCTGCGGTTCGTGCTGGCGGCGGTCATCCTGGGGGTGGCGGTGCACGCGGGGCCGGATCGCCGCCGCCTGCCCTCGCGCCGGGAGCGGCTGTTCACCGGCTTGGCGGGCCTGCTGGGGATCACGGCGTACTTCGCGCTGGAGAACGTGGGCGTCGACCTGGCGTCGGCTTCGGACGCGACGTTGATCGTGGCCGCGTACCCGATTTTGACGCCGGCCCTGTCCGGGCGCGCCGAGTTCTCCCCCGGCTCGGCTGACCGGGATGCTGGTGGCGGTGGCGGGTGTCTGGCTGGTGGTCCGGGGCGGCGGCTCGCACTCGCTGTGGGGCGACCTGTTCTTGATCGCGGGCGGAGTCGCCTGGGCGGCGTACAACGTCGCCGGAGCGGGCGGGTTCGTGCTGCTGTCGCTGTCCGAGGTGGACCGCTGGAGTGTGCCCAGCGCGGCGAACCTGCTGCGGATCGCGTTCCTGGCGGGGCTTTGTTCCGTGGCGGGTTTCTGCTGGACAACCACGGGCTTCGGCGGCTGGCGGCGAGTGTCGCGGTGAACCTGCTGAACGTCGTGCCGGTGGCGGGCCTGGTCTGGGCCGTCGTGCTGGCCGGCGAGCGGCTCACGGTCGTGCAGGTCCTCGGCGGGGCGGTCGTCATCGCCGGGGTCACCCTCGGCCTGCACCGGGGGAAGCAGGGCCGGCACGGCCGGAAGCCGTTCCCCCACGGGAGGGAGGCCGATCCCACCGCCGCGTGAGCCGCCGGTGGTGGCCGCCGTGGTCAGCTCGGCACCGGCGAAAGGGAACCGATGGACATCTTGCTGGGCCTGCTCACCCTCCCCCTCTACGTGCTCCTGCTGTGGCCGCTCGTCGCCGCGGCGCGACGGGTGCTCGGCGTCCGGATCGGCGCCGTGCGCGCCCTGTGCGCCGCCGCGTTCGGGTGGCTCGTCGCCGGCGGCATCGCGCAGGCGTTCCCCGTTTCGCTGCTGCGCAACGGCGGTGCGGCCCTCGGCTTGCTGATCCCGCTGGCGGGCAGTGCGTTCCTCGCGACGCTGCTCTTCCTGTTCGTCGCGGAGCTGGCGCTGCCGAACGGCGTCGGGCTCGGCCGGCTGCGGGGACGGCTCTCCCGCACCCGCCGGTACGCGCAGATCAGCCGGATCGCGGTCAAGCACGGCCTCGGCCGCTACCTGACCGGCCGCCGCGAACCCGGCCTCGCGCCGGGGCGGCACGCCAAGCTCGCGCGGTCCCTGCGCCGCGCGCTGGAGGAGGGTGGCGTGACGTTCGTGAAGCTCGGCCAGCTGCTCTCCACTCGCGCGGACCTGCTGCCCCCGGTGTTCGCCGACGAGCTCGGCCGGCTGCAGGACCAGGTCGCGCCCGCCCGCGCCGACGCCGTGTGGGCCCTGCTGGCCGACGAGCTCGGCGGCTCCCCCGACGACGTCTTCGCCGAGTTCGACCCCGAACCGCTGGCCGCCGCGTCGGTCGCGCAGGTCTACCGCGCGAAGCTGCGCAGCGGCGAAGACGTCGTGGTCAAGGTCCAGCGGCCGGGCGTGCGGGAGCAGGCCGAACGCGACATCGCCGTCGTCCGGCGGGTGGCCGCGGCGCTGGAGGACCGCGCGGGCTGGGCGCGGTCGCTCGGCGTCGCCGACCTGGCCGAGGGGTTCGCCGCCGCGCTGGCCGAGGAACTCGACTTCACCATCGAAGCCCGCAACATCGCCGCCGTCGCCGCCACCGGGACACCCGACGTCGGCTTGCCGAAGGTCCACAAGGGACTCTCGACCGGCCGCGTGCTGGTCATGTCCCGTATGGACGGCAGGCCGCTCGCCACGGCGAAGGACTCGCTGCCGGCGCCCGAGCGCACGCGGCTGGCGCGGTCGCTCCTGCGCTGCCTGCTCGACCAGGTGCTGATCGGCGGCGTCTTCCACGCCGACCCCCACCCCGGCAACCTCATGCTGCTGGGTGACGGCCGCTTGGGCCTGCTCGACTTCGGCTCGGTCGGCCGCCTCGACACCGGGCTGCGCGGCGGCCTGCAGAACCTGCTGCTCGCCCTGGACCGCGGCGACCCGGCGGCCCTGCGCGACGGGCTCCTCGAGATCGTCGACCGCACCGGCGAGATCGACGAACAGCGCCTCGAACGCGCCCTCGGCGCCCTGGTCGCCCGGCACTTCGGCCCCGGCCGCACCCCGGACCTCGACCTGTTCACCGGCCTGTTCCGCGTGGTCGCGGACTTCCGGCTCAGCGTGCCGCCGCCGGTGGCCGCGGTGTTCCGCGCACTGGCCACGGCCGAGGGCACCCTGGCCGCGCTGGATCCGGGCTTCGACGTCGTCGCCGAGGCCCGCGCGTTCGCCGTCGAGCAGGCCGGCGCCGGTTTGCGGCCGGGCTCGCTGGGCCGCACGGCGGCCGGCGAACTGGCGGCGCTGCTGCCGGTGCTGCGCCGCATCCCCCGCCGCATCGACCGGATCGGCGCGGCGCTGGAGGAGGGCAGGCTGTCGGTGAACGTCCGGCTGTTCTCCGACGAACGCGACCGCGACGTCGTCACCGGCCTGGTCCACGAAGCCCTGCTCGCCTTCGTGGGCGCGGCGACCGGGCTGATGGCGGTGTTCCTGCTGACCGGCTCGGGCGGGCCGCGCGTCGCCGCGGACCTGACGCTGCACCAGGTGTTCGGCTACAACCTGCTGGTGATCAGCGCCCTGGTGGGCCTGCGGCTGCTTTTCGTCGTCTTCCGGAGTGCCGGACGAGCGTCACGATCAGCAGGCCCGCGTCGGTGAACGCGGTGACCGCGGGCAGCGGGGCCGGAGTGAGGACGGTGCCGGTGGCGACGACGAACCCACGTTGCCGCGGTGGCCCCCTCGTCGCCGCCCCGGTCGCGAGCCACGATGCGGCGGTAGCCGTCCGCGACCACGCCCCAGGCCAGCGATCCCGCCACGAACACCCCGCCGTACGCGGCGAGGATGCGGCCGAAGTGGGCGTCCGGCTGGAGGGTCGCGACGAACGTGCCGTGTAGGTCGTTATACACCGAGCGGGCCACCTCGGGAGGTGACCCGCTCGGGGCGAACCGGGAATCAGACGGTGAAGCCGAGGGCGCGCAGCTGCTCGCGGCCGTCCTCGGTGATCTTCTCCGGGCCCCACGGCGGCATCCAGACCCAGTTGATCCGGAAGTCCTGGACGAGGCCGCCGGAGGTCAGGGCCGCCGACGTCTGGTCCTCGATGACGTCGGTCAGCGGGCAGGCCGCCGAGGTGAGCGTCATGTCGATCGTCGCGGTGTTGTCCGGCTCGACGCGGATGTCGTAGACCAGTCCGAGGTCGACGACGTTGATGCCGAGTTCCGGGTCCACGACGTCGCGCATGGCCTCTTCGACGTCCTCGATCTTGGCGAGGTCGAGGTCCTGCTTCGCGGTGGTTTCCGCATCGAGGTCGGCGGCGGTCCGACCTTCCCGAGCGGCAGTGGCGGTTTCTTCGGTCATGCCTTTTCAGCTCCACTGGTCGTGCGGGCGACGGCGTCCTTGAAAGCCATCCAGCCGAGGAGGGCGCACTTGACGCGGGCCGGGTACTTGGCAACGCCCGCGAAGGCGATCCCGTCCTCCAGCACGTCCTCGTCCGGCTCGACCTTTCCCTTGCCTTGCATCAGTTCCACGAAGGCGTCCATGGTGGTGAACGCCTCCTCAAGCGTGTGGCCGACGACGAGATCCGTCAAGACCGACGTCGAGGCCTGGCTGATCGAGCAGCCCTGGCCGTCGTAGGAGACGTCGGCGACCTTCCCGTCGTCGAGCTTGACCCGCAGCGTCACCTCGTCGCCGCAGGTCGGGTTGACCTGGAACGATTCGGCGTCGAAGGGGTCGCGCAGGCCGCGCCCGTGCGGGTTCTTGTAGTGGTCCAGGATGATCTCCTGGTACATGCTCTCCAGGTTCACTGCCCCACCCCGAAGAACTTCTGCGCCTCGCGGACCCCCGCCACCAGGGCGTCCACTTCGGACAGGTCGTTGTACAGGTAGAACGAAGCGCGCACGGTCGCCTGCGCGTTGCACGCCCGGTGCAGCGGCCACGCGCAGTGGTGGCCGACGCGGACGGCGATGCCGAGGCTGTCGAGCACCTGGCCGGCGTCGTGCGGGTGCACGCCGTCGATCACGAACGACACGGTCGCGCCGCGGTCCGCCAGGTCGGTGGGCCCGATGATCCGGACGCCCGGGATCGCGCCGATGCCTTCGAGGGCCGCCGCGGCGAGTTCGTGCTCGTGCGCCGCGACGCGGTCCATGCCGATGGCGGTGAGGTAGTCGACGGCCGCACCGAGGCCGATGGCCTGCGACGTCATCGGCACGCCGGCCTCGAACCGCTGCGGCGGCGGCGCGAAGGTCGAACCCTCCATGCGCACCATCTCGATCATCGATCCGCCGGTCAGGAACGGCGGCATCGTTTCGAGCAGCTCGGAACGGCCGTAGAGGACGCCGATGCCGGACGGGCCGAGCATCTTGTGCCCGGAGAACACCGCGAAGTCGACACCCAGCGCGTGGAAGTCCACGGGGAAATGGGGCACCGACTGACACGCGTCGAGCACGGTGAGCGCGCCGACGGCCTTGGCCTTCCCGACGAGCAGCGAGACCGGGTTGACCGTGCCGAGGACGTTGGACTGGTGCGCGAACGCGACGACCTTCGTCTTCGGCGTGATCAGTTCGTCCACATCGGACAGATCGAGGCGGCCTTCCGGGGTCACCTTGAACCACTTCAGCGTCGCCCCGGTGCGCTGGCACAGCTGCTGCCACGGCACGAGGTTCGCGTGGTGCTCCATCTCGGTGACGACGATCTCGTCGCCAGGGCCGACGCGGAAGCGCCCGGCTTCCGGACCGGCCGTGGCGGCGTTGCTCATCGAGTACGCGACGAGGTTGATGCCCTCGGTCGCGTTCTTGGTGAACACCAGTTCCTCGGGCTCGGCGCCGACGAACTCCGCGATCTTCGCGCGCGCGGACTCGTAGGCGTCGGTGGCCTCTTCGGACAGCTGGTGCGCACCGCGGTGCACGGCGGCGTTCGAGGTGAACACGTAGTCGCGTTCGGCGTCGAACACCGACGTCGGGCGTTGCGAGGTCGCCCCGGAGTCCAGGTACACCAAGGGTTTCCCGTCGCGGACAGTGCGCGACAGGATGGGGAAGTCGGCCTTCAGGGCCGCCACGTCGAGTGGCACAGAGCTGGCCGAGGTGGTGGTCATCGGGCCGACTCCTCTCTTCTCGGTGTTGTGGTGCGTATCAGAGCGCGGCGGGCTCGGGCTTGCCCGCGTACTTGACGTAGCCGTGCTCCTCCAGCTCGTCGGCCAGCTCCTTGCCGCCCGACTCGACGATCTTGCCGCCGGCGAAGACGTGCACGAAGTCCGGCGTGATGTGCCGCAGGATCCGGGTGTAGTGCGTGATCAGCATGACGCCGACCTCGCTGTTGGCCTTGTACGCGTTCACGCCGTCGGAGACGACGCGCAGGGCGTCGACGTCGAGGCCGGAGTCGGTCTCGTCGAGGATGGCGAACTTCGGCTTGAGCAGCGCCAGCTGCAGGATCTCGTGGCGCTTCTTCTCACCGCCGGAGAAGCCTTCGTTGACCGAGCGCTCGGCGAACTCCTGCGAGATCTCCAGCTTGCCCATCTCCTCCTTGACCTCCTTGACCCAGTGGCGCAGCTTGGGGGCCTCGCCACGGACCGCGGTGGCCGCGGTGCGGAGGAAGTTGGACATGGACACGCCGGGCACCTCGACCGGGTACTGCATGGCCAGGAAGAGGCCGGCCCGGGCGCGCTCGTCGACGCTCATCTCGAGCACGTTCTCGCCGTCGAGCAGCACCTCGCCGGAGGTCACCTGGTACTTCGGGTGCCCGGCGATCGCGTAGGACAGGGTGGACTTGCCGGAGCCGTTGGGGCCCATGATCGCGTGCGTCTCGCCCGACTTGATCGTCAGGTTCACGCCCTTGAGGATCTCCTTGGCGCCCTCGTCGGTCGTGACCGAGGCGTGGAGGTCCTTGATTTCCAGGGTAGCCATTCTTCGTTTCCTAAATCTGCGAGGGCCTAAAGTCTGCGGTGGACGGCGTCAGGCGCCAACGGCTTCGAGCTCGGCCTCGATCGCGGCTTCGAGGCGCTCGCGCACCTCGGGGACGTCGATCTTCACCAGGATCTCGTGGAAGAACCCGCGCACGACCAGCCGGCGGGCGGCTTCTTCGGCGATCCCGCGCGACTGGAGGTAGAACAACTGCTCGTCGTCGAACCTTCCCGTCGCGCTCGCGTGGCCGGCGCCTTCGATCTCGCCGGTCTCGATCTCCAGGTTCGGCACCGAGTCCGCGCGGGCCCCGGGCGTGAGCACCAGGTTGCGGTTGAACTCGTAGGTGTCGGTGGCCTCGGCCGCGGCGCGGATCAGCACGTCGCCGATCCAGACCGTGTGCGCGCCTTCGCCCTGCAGCGCACCCTTGTACCCGACGCGCGAGCGGCAGTTCGGCACCGCGTGGTCGACGAAGAGGCGGTGCTCCTGGTGCTGGCCGCCGTCGGCGAAGTAGACGCCGAGCATCTCGACGTCGCCGCCCTTGTCGGCGAAGGTCGCCGTCGGGGAGACGCGGACCAGGTCGCCGCCCAAGGTGATCACGGTGTGCTTGAGCGCGGCGTCGCGGCCGAGCTTCAGGTGCTGCTCGGAGACGTGCACCGCGTCGTCGGCCCAGTCCTGGACGCTGACCACGGTGACCTTGGCGCCGTCACCGATGACGAACTCGACGTTGTCGGCGTAGGTGCCGGAGCCGACGTGGTCGAGCACGATGAGGGCTTCGGCGAACGCCTCGGCGCGGACCTGCAGGTGCCCGTAGGCGACCTGGCCCTCGCCCGGGCCGTGGATGCGCAGCACGGACGGCTTCGAGGCCTTGGTCTCCTTGGGCACCGTCACGATGGTGGCCTTGGTGAACGAGGAGTACGCCTGCGCGGCGATCCGGTCGCTCGGGACGCCGGCCTGGCCCAGCCGCGGGTCGTCGCGGCCGACGGTCACGATGCCCAGCTCGGGCGCGGCGTCGGCGTCGAGGGTGATCTCGCCGGTGGCGGGCGCGCTGCCGTCGTGCAGGCCGCGCAGCCGCTTCATCGGCGTGAAGCGCCAGTTCTCCTCGCGGCCGCTCGGGACCTCGAAGGCCTCGACGTCGTAGGAGGTGAAACGCTCCGCGCGGGAGGCGGCCGGGATGACCGCCCCCTCGCGCAGGGCGCCGGAAACGTTGTTCTCGGTAACCGACATGACTAGCCGACGGACCCTTCCATCTGGAGCTCGATCAGGCGGTTCAGCTCGAGCGCGTACTCCATCGGCAGCTCACGGGCGATGGGCTCGACGAACCCGCGCACGATCATCGCCATCGCCTCGGCCTCGTCGAGGCCGCGCGACATCAGGTAGAACAGCTGCTCTTCGCTGACCTTCGACACCGTGGCCTCGTGGCCCATGGACACCTCGTCGTTGCGGATGTCCACGTACGGGTACGTGTCCGACCGCGAGATGGTGTCCACCAGCAGCGCGTCGCAGACCACGCTGGAACGCGAGTGGTGCGCGCGCTTCGCGACGCGGACCAGGCCGCGGTAGGAAGTGCGGCCGCCGCCGCGCGCCACCGACTTCGACACGATGGTCGAGGAGGTGTACGGCGCGAGGTGCTCCATCTTGGCGCCCGCGTCCTGGTGCTGGCCCTCGCCCGCGAACGCGACCGACAGGACCTCGCCCTTGGCGTGCTCGCCCATGAGGAACACCGACGGGTACTTCATCGTCACCTTGGAACCGATGTTGCCGTCGATCCATTCCATGGTCGCGCCCGCTTCGCACTTGGCGCGCTTGGTGACCAGGTTGTAGACGTTGTTCGACCAGTTCTGGATGGTCGTGTAGCGGCAGCGGGCGCCCTTCTTGACGATGATCTCCACGACCGCCGAGTGCAGCGAGTCGGACTGGTAGATCGGCGCCGTGCAGCCCTCGACGTAGTGCACGTACGCACCTTCGTCGACGATGATCAGGGTGCGCTCGAACTGGCCCATGTTCTCGGTGTTGATCCGGAAGTAGGCCTGCAGCGGGATGTCCACGTGCACGCCCTTCGGCACGTAGATGAACGAGCCGCCGGACCAGACCGCCGTGTTCAGCGCGGAGAACTTGTTGTCACCGGCCGGGATGACCGAACCGAAGTACTCCTGGAACAGCTCCGGCTGCTCGCGCAGCGCGGTGTCGGTGTCCAGGAACAGGACGCCCTGCTTCTCGAGGTCCTCGCGGATCGAGTGGTAGACGACCTCGGACTCGTACTGCGCGGCGACACCGGCGACGAGGCGCTGCTTCTCCGCCTCGGGGATGCCGAGCCTGTCGTACGTGTTCTTGATGTCCTCGGGCAGGTCTTCCCAGCTCGCAGCCTGCTTCTCGCTGGAGCGGACGAAGTACTTGATGTTGTCGAAGTCGATCCCGGAGAGGTCGGCCCCCCAGTTGGGCATGGGCTTCTTCTCGAAGAGCTTGAGCGCCTTCAGTCGCGCTTCGCGCATCCACTCCGGCTCGGACTTCTTGTCGGAGATGTCGGTGACGACATCCTCGTTCAGCCCGCGACGGGCGATCGAGCCCGCCTCGTCGGAGTCGGCCCAGCCGAACGCGTACTTGCCAAGGGACTCGATGGTCTCTTCCTGGCTCAGTGGCGCGGTGGTGGGAGTGCGCTGCTCGGCAGCGGCAGTCATGCGGGTTTCCCTCCATTCGGGATCCGTGCTGTGCCCTCCGAAGGCCGCGGCTTCGCCGCCACCTTCGAAGGCTTTGTGCTTGCCGGCTCGGGATGGGCCGGCTGACCCGCCGTGACGGGTACGTGGGTCGTGCACGCGGAATCACCGCGCGCGATGGTCGCCAGCCGCTGGACGTGGGTGCCCAGCAGCTGCGCGAACGCCTCCGTCTCGGCCTCGCACAGCTGCGGGAACTCCGCGGCGACGTGGGCGACCGGACAGTGGTGCTGGCAAAGCTGCGCTCCGACATTCTGACCGGGCGCCCCTTTTTCAAAGGCACCAGCGCCGACCTGACGGGTCGACGCAGCGTAGCCTTCCCTGCTCAGGGCGGTCGCGAGGGCCTCCGCGCGGGCCGCCGGATCACCCGGTGCGGTGATCGCGGAGCGGTGCGGGCCGACCAGCTTCTCGATGCGCTGCTCGGCGAAGGCGCGGACCGCGTCTTCGCCGGCGTGCTCGGCCAGGAAGCGGATCGCGGAGACGGCCAGGTCGTCGTAGGCGTGCCCGAAGCGGGCGCGGCCGGGCTCGGTCAGCAGGAAGAGCTTCGCCGGACGGCCCCGCCCGCGCGGCCCGCGGCGCGGCGCGTCCCGCGTCTCGGCTTCGCCATCGGAGAGAAGTGCGTCGAGGTGCCGCCGGACGGCGGTGGGGCTGATGCCGAGCTGCTCGGCGACCACGACCGCGGTCATGGGACCCTGTTCCAGCAGCAGCCTGGCGACTTCCTGACGGGTCTTGCCCTCGGCGCTGACCTGCGACGGGACGTGCGGATGGGTGACTCGCGGCATGTCGCCGCCCGCCTGGTCACCCGCCTCCGTCTTTTTCACAACACAAGTGTGTCTTATTTCCCGGCGGTCGGCAAAGGCGGGGTGTCCGGCAGTGACCCGACTCACTCGGGGGCGGCCCGATACCCTGCACGCGTGGCAGTGGGTGAACAGGAGCAGCAAGTGGCACGGCTCGAAGCCGGGAGTACCCACCCGGTGACGCTCTCCCCGGTCCGCCCGGTCGAACCGCTCCCCCTCGAGGCCGGCGAGCAACGCGGGTTGAACGTCGTCCGCCGCTTCGGCACGGTCGGGTCCCTCTTCCTCGCGCTCGGCTCCCTCGGCGCCGGCGCCGCCCCGGTGATCAACCCGGTGCAGGAGATCCCGGTGCTGCGGCTGTTCACCCGGATCCCGACGGTGTCGCTGGCCATCGCCATCTCCGGCATGGGCATCCTGGTGCTGAGCTGGCTGATGCTCGGCAAGTTCGCCCTGCCGGACCGCGCACGGCTGGCGTCGCAGGGCCAGCTCGCGCGCACCATCGCGCTGTGGGTGCTGCCGCTGCTGGTCATCCCGCCGCTGTTCTCCCGCGACGTCTACAGCTACCTCGCGCAGAGCGAGATCGTGCACCGCGGGATGGATCCGTACGTCCTCGGCCCGGCGCAGGCCCTCGGCGTCGCCGACCCGTTCACCGCGGGCGTGTCGAACATGTGGCGCGAGACGCCGGCCCCGTACGGGCCGGTGGTGCTGCGCCTCGGCGGCTGGCTGGCGCCGATCGCGGGCAACAGCATCGCCGTCGGCGTGCTGCTGCAGCGCGCGCTGGCCCTGGTCGGCGTGATCCTCATCGTCTGGGCGCTGCCCCGGCTGGCCCGCCGCTTCGGCGTCCAGCCCGCGACCGCGCTGTGGCTCGGCGCCCTGAACCCGCTGCTGATCTTCCACTTCGTCGCCGGTGCCCACAACGACGCGCTCGCCGTCGGCCTGATGCTCGCCGGGCTGGAGATCGGCATCCGGCGGCTGCCGATCCGGGTGAAGGGCGACACCCCACCCCCGCTCGCGCGCGGGGAACTGCTGTACATCGGGCTCGGGGTCGCGATCATCACCCTCGGCGTCGCGGTGAAGCTGCCCGCGGTCTTCGCGTTGCCGTTCTTCGCCGTGATGGTGGCGCGGCGCTGGCACGGCAGGCTCAAGGACCTGTTCGTGGCCGGGGCACCGATGGCGCTGTGGTTCGGCGTGGTCCTGGTCGTCGTCTGCTTCGGCACCGGGCTGGGCTTCGGCTGGTTCGGGGCGACGTTCAACACCCCCGGCCTCGTCCGGTCCTGGATCTCCCCCACCGCCGAGCTGGCCAACCTCTCCGGCGTCCTCGGCATCGCGCTCGGGCTGGGCAACCACACGAACGCGCTGGTGCCGATCCTCGGCGCGCTCGGCTACCTCGTCGCCGTCGGGATCACCTTCAAGTTCCTGTGGGACAGCTTCAAGTGGCGCTACCGGCCGATCATCGGGCTCGGCGTCTCGCTGGGCGCGGCCATGGTCCTGCAGATCAACCTGCAGCCGTGGTACCTGCTGTGGGCGGTGATCCCGCTGGCCGCCGCGGCCGGGACGTCCCGGTTCCGCGTCGCCGCGACGGTGATCAGCGCGGCCATGCCGTTCCTGCTGCCGCCGACCGGCAGCACCTTCGACGGCCGCCCGTACGTGCTGCCGTTCGCCTACGGCGCGGCGGTCGTCGTCTGCGGCGGCGGGATGCTCGTCGTGCGGCGGCTCGCTCCCGTGTTGCTCTCCCGGCCGTCCCCGCGGGGGCCCGCGGGGGCCGACGCCGTATCGTGACCCGATGTGAGTGTCCCTGCCGTCGAGATCAGCGGGCTGGTCAAGAACTACGGCTCCACCCGCGCGGTCGACGGCATCGACCTGCGGATGGAGCGCGGCAGCCTGCTCGCCCTGCTCGGCCCGAACGGGGCCGGCAAGACCACCACCGTCGAGGTCTGCGAAGGCTTCCTCCGCGCTGACGCGGGCACGGTCCGCGTGCTCGGCCTCGACCCGGTGCGCGAGTCGGCGGCGCTGCGCCCCCGCGTCGGCATCATGCCCCAGGGCGGCGGCGCGTACCCGGGCGTGCGGGCCGACGAGATGCTGCGGCTGGTGGCGTCCTGCGCCGCGACCCCGCTGGACCCGGTGTGGCTGCTGGACGTGCTCGGGCTGGCCTCGGTGCGGCGGACGCCGTTCAAGCGCCTCTCCGGCGGGCAGCAGCAGCGGCTTTCGCTGGCGTGCGCCCTGGTCGGGCGGCCGGAGCTGGTGTTCCTCGACGAGCCGACGGCGGGCATGGACCCGCAGGCCCGGCGCCTGGTGTGGGACCTGCTGGGCGCGTTGCGCGCCGACGGCGTCTCGGTGCTGCTGACCACGCACCTGATGGAGGAGGCCGAGGCGCTGGCCGACACGGTGGTGATCGTGGACCACGGCAAGGTCGTCGTGTCCGGTGCACCGCAGTCGCTGACGATGGACGAGACGGGCAACGCGGGACTGCGGTTCAAGGCCCGCACGCGGCTCGACACGGCCCTGCTGACCGCGGCCCTGCCGGAGGGCTACGCGGTGCGCGAGTCGGCGCCGGGAACGTACGTGGTGGTGGGCTCGGTCGACCCGCAGGTGGTCTCGACGGTCACGGCGTGGTGCGCGCAGCAGGGTGTGCTGCCGGAGGAACTGCAGGTGGGCAAGCGGACTCTGGAAGAGGTCTTCCTGGAGCTGACCGGACGGGAGCTGCGGGCATGAGCGTCTTCGAGCCGGGGGTCTTCACCCCCGCGCCCGGCCGCGGGTCCCTGGGCCGCATGCTGCGCACGCACGCCAGGGTCGAGGCGAGCCTGACCTTGCGCCACGGCGAGCAGGTCCTGCTGACGCTGCTGATTCCGCTGGCCCTGCTCATCGGGCTGTCCTCGCTGGACATCCTGCCGGCGGCGTCGATCGGGTCGACGTCCAAAGTGGACTGGATCACGCCGCGGATCCTGGCGCTGGCGGTGATGTCGTCGGCGTTCACCGGGCAGGCGATCGCCCTCGGCTTCGACCGGCGGTACGGGGTGCTGAAGCGCCTCTCGGCCACGGCGTTGCCGCGGTGGCTGCTGGTGGCGGGCCGCCTCGCGGCGGCGCTGGTGGTGGTGGCCCTGCAGTCGGTGATCATCGGCGTGGTGGCGGCCTTCCTCGGCTGGTCGCCTTCGCCGTCCGGGCTCGCTTCGGCGGTGTTGCTGCTGGTGCTGGGGACGCTGGCGTTCGGGGCGCTGGGTGTGCTCCTGGGTGGCGCTCTGCGCGCGGAAGCCGTGCTGGCCCTGGCCAACGTCGTGTGGTTCGTGCTGCTGCTGGCGGGCGGGATCCTGCTGGCGCCGTCTTCGCTGCCGCCGGGCCTGGCTCGCGTGGTGGAGCTGCTGCCGTCGGGCGCGCTGGCGGAGGGCATGCGCGCGGCGCTGGTGGACGGCTCGTTCGCCCCGGGCCCCCTTGCGGTGCTGGCGGTCTGGGCGGTGGTCGCCGCAGCGGTGGCTTCGCGCACGACCAAGCTCACCTGATCCTCGTTCCCGGCAAAACTGACCTCACGGGTCCGCGACGCTCCTGGGAAGGTCATCCGGACCGGATCCGGACAGAGGGGGCAGTCCCGTGGTTTCGAAAACGCGCGTCGCTTTGATCATGCTTCTCCTGCTCGTCGTGGCCATCGGGGTGATCGTGCTCCTCGTTTCCCTCGATGCGGGCGCGTTCTGGATCAGGACCGCGCCCCTCGCCGTGCTGGGCTTCGGCGCCGTCTTCGCGCAGTCGATGGGCTTGTTCCAGAAGAAAACCAAGAAGACCGAGTGACCTTGGTCCTTGCGCCGGCTGAGCCGTTCTGGGTGTCCGGACCTGCCGAAAGCGCGTTTTCCGCGCGCTCTACCATCGATGCCGTGCCGTTCACCAGCCTCGTCGCCCGCCTGCCGTTTCCCTCCGCCGCCGTGCAGCGGGCCGTCGGGATCGCCGCGGTCCTCGCGCAGGCGCTGATCGGCGTCACCGGGTCCATCGTGCGCGTCACCGGATCCGGGCTCGGCTGCCCGACCTGGCCCGAATGCGTGGCCGGGAGCCTGGTGCCGAAGCACGACTCCGGGATCGACGCGCTCAACCAGTGGATCGAGTTCGGCAACCGGCTGCTCACCGGCGTCGTCATCCTGGTCGCCGCCGTCGCGGTCGTGACGGCGTGGCGGGTGCAGATCGACCACCCGGGCCGCAAGCGCCTGGTCAAGCTGGCCTGGACGATGCCCGGCGGCGTCCTGCTGCAGGCCGTCGTCGGCGGGCTGACCGTGCTCGCGAAGCTGGAGTGGTGGACCGTCGCGATCCACTTCCTCGCGACGACACCGCTCGTCTGGCTGGCCGTCCTGCTGCTGCGCGCGTTCCGCGAAGGCGACGAACCCCCGCGGCCGCTGATCCCCGCCGCCGGCCGCACGGTCCTGGTCCTGCTCGCCGTCGTGCTGTGGCTCGTGCTGGCGGCGGGCACCACGGTGACCGGCGCGGGCCCGCACAGCGGCGACATCAACACCCACCGCCTCGACGCCCCGGTCGAGGCGCTCGCCCAGGTGCACGGCGGGCTGCTGGTGCTCTACCTGCTGCTGCTCGCGGTGTTCGGCCTCCAGCTGCTGCGCGGCGGCGTCCCGAAGAGCCTTTGGCGGCGCTACACGGTGGTCTGGGTGGTGGCCGTCGCGCAGGGCGGGCTCGGCTCGCTGCAGTACGCGCTGGGCGTGCCGGAGGCGATGGTGTCGTTCCACGTCCTGGGCGCGATGGCGGTCATCATCGCGACGGCGGCCCTGTGGACCGGCAGCCGCGACCGCGGCCCGGTGACCTCGCTGACGGCGGCGCCCCGTGAGCTCACCGCCGCCTGACGGCAAACCTCCCTTCACTCCGCGTCGGCGTGGGCGTGCGGCGCGTGGGCTAATGTTCGCGCCATGACGTCGCGCACCGCGCCCAAGCCGCTCATCTCCCACCGCCGGGGCACCGGCGAGATGATCGTGCTCAAGACCTTCTTGCTGGTGCCGTTCGCGGCACTGCTCATCGCCGTCCCGTTGGTGTGGGGCTGGGGCATGAGCTGGATCGACCTGATCCTCGCGGCGGCGTTCTACACGTTCGCGACCCTCGGGGTGACGGTCGGCTTCCACCGCTACTTCACCCACGGCGCGTTCAAGGCGTCGCGGCCGCTGAAGGTGGTGCTGGCCATCGCGGGCAGCATGGCCGTGCAGGGCTCGGTGATCTTCTGGGTCGCCAGCCATCGCCGCCACCACGCCTTCGCCGACCGCGAGGGCGACCCGCACTCGCCGTGGCTGTTCGGCACCTCGCCGTCGGCCCTCCTGCGGGGTTTCTGGCACGCGCACATGGGCTGGATGTTCGGCCGCGAAGTGACCAACGCGGACCGCTTCGCCCCGGACCTGGTGGCGGACCCGGACCTGCGCTGGGTGAACCGGTACTTCTGGCTGTGGATCACCCTGAGCCTGGCCCTGCCGGCGGTGCTGGGCGGCCTGCTGACGTGGTCGTGGTGGGGCGTGGTGACGGCGTTCTTCTGGGCGGGCCTGGTCCGGATCGCGTTCCTGCACCACGTGACGTGGTCGGTGAACTCGGTGTGCCACCTGATCGGCGAGCGCCCCTTTGCTTCCCGCGACAAGGCGGCGAACTTCTGGCCGCTGGCGATCCTGTCGATGGGCGAGTCGTGGCACAACTCGCACCACGCGGACCCGACGTGCGCCCGGCACGGGGTCCTGCGGGGCCAGGTGGACGTTTCGGCGCGGGTGATCTGGGCGTTCGAGCGGTTCGGCTGGGCGACGGACGTGCGATGGCCGCGAATGGAACGGCTGGCCGCGAAGCGGGTCTGACCGCAACCCGGTCATGCACACACGGTAACCTGTGCGTGCAGACAGTGACCTGCGGACCCGAACAAGTACATAGAGGAGAGAGCGCGTGGAGCAACACCACCACGCTGGCGGAGGCGGCGGCGAAGGCGGCGGCAACACCGGCAACTGACCTGGCCCCGGCGCCAGCTCTCTCCAGGGAAGGGAATGAAGCCACGTCGACGCGGTGATGTGGCTTCATTTTTTCCGTGATCAAGGCCACCTGAAGGCGATCCCGTACTCCTCCCGCGGGTGGCACCGGGCTTCGAAGGTGTGCTGCACGAACCCGTTGCCGACGGCGAGCAGCCGTGGATCACCCGCCGGCGGCTGACGCAGTCTTTCGACTTCGAGCTGCTCCGCGTACCACCAGCAAGCTTCGGGCAGGCACTCCTCGTCGAAGGTCACCCGGATCGTCAGGCCCGCCTCCGCCACACCGTGGTGGTCGACTTTGACGTTGATCCACCTCCGTTCTTCGTCGAGGTGCCCGTCGACCGCTTCGGAAAGGAAGCTGTACGGCTGTTCCGACCGCAGTTTCCGCCCGAAGCACAGCCTGGCCGTCGGAGGCTCCCCCGGGTACTTGCCCGGCGCCACGGCAAGGCGGCAGTTCCACAAGGCCGCGACGGGGATGTCGGCGAGGTTTCCCGACCAGCCGGTCAGGGCGTGGACGTCGTACCCGTCGACACCGTCCTCGCGGGCCATGATGTCCCGCTCGGTCAGCCGGCGCATGACCGTTCTCCGGTGCATGACGGCGGTGATGGTCATCCGCTCCACGAACACCGGCTGCGCGCCTTCGGACGGCGCGCGAAACCCGTCGGGACTTCTCTTGCCTGCCGGGGTTTCCGCCGCGACCGATCGCCCGATGCCGACGTAGGGCAGCCAGCCCGCTCCTTCCAGGCATTCGAGCTTCCGCGCCACGGCGACGCCCAGCATTTCGAGCGCGCCCGCCCAGGCTCTGTTCATCGGCGTGTTCGACAGCGGTTCCCTGCTCCCGAACAGCCCGCGGACCTTGGCCAGCTGCCGAAACCGCTCTTGGAGGGTCGCCGCCCAGCTCGCACTGCCGTCCGGCACCGGCGGGAGCCGGAACGCGGCCAGCAGGACGTACTGCTCACGCGGTTCCACGACCGCCCCCAGCTTGTCGATCTCGTCGGCGATGAGCCCCCAGATCGCCCACGCCCGCAATTCCGGCGTGGCCGACGGAAGCGACGCGGTGGGATCGACGAGACAGCCGAGCGAAGTGCCGGAGCCACTCGACGACGATTCGGCCGCCCGGCGCAACGCGCCGAGCAGGTCCCCGTCCCGGCGTTTTGCCAGCAAGCCCAACGCGGCCTTCACGGGCGACTCCGCGAGAACCCCCGGCAGAGATCGAAAATCCGCGGAAAAGTCCGGCAAGAAGAAACACCTCCGCACCACCAAAGATCTGTCCTGTTCCTGACCGACGCCGGGCACACTGAAACGACGGCGTACTAGTACACCACAGGGAGGGGTAGTACGGTGGGCGGAGAAAAGGACAATTCCCAAGGTTCGAGAAGAATGATCAGGGCAGGCTTCACCGGGGTCGGTGGGCTCTATTTGATCACCGGCTCGATCGCCGTGACCTTGATCGGCGCGGTCGTCGCTCTCGTGTTGGCCGTGCTGGCGACTCGGTGACTACGCCAGCTGCTGCCGCACCGCCGAGGCGAACCGCATCGCCGCCGCCGGGTCCGCCTGGCGGAAGCCCAGCGATGGCTCCGTCAGCTCCAGCTCCAGCAGCAACGGCTTCCCGTCCGCCCCGCGCACCAGGTCCACGCGGGCGTACAGCAGCTCCGCCCGCAGGATCCCCAGCAACGCCGAAGCCGCGTCCAGGACGTCCTCCGCGAGCGCCACGGCGTCCGCGGGCGGGGAAGCCGGAGCCAGCTCCTCCGCCAGGTACAACCCCGAAGAATCCATTGTGGATCCCAGCATCGCGCCCTTCGTGAACGCGTGTGAGTAGACCCCGCCCAGGTAAACCAACGCCAGCTCACCGTCTGTATCCACAGTGGACTGGTACGGCTGGATCAGCGCCGTGTGCCCCTCCGCGTGCAACCCGGCCACGTGGGCGGACGCATCCGCACCTCCGGTGAACCGGGCCGCGCCGCGGGAACCCGCTCCCACCGACGGCTTCACCACGAAGTTCGACGACGGGAAGGAGGCCGGGGAGCCGGGCGGCACCAGCGAGGTGGGGACCACCGCCAGACCCGCGTCCAGCAGCTCCACCAGGTACGACTTGTCCGTGTTCCACCGCACCACGGCCGCCGGGTTGCACAGCGACGGCACCGACTCGCACCACGCGAGGAACTCCGCGCGCCGGGAAGCGTAGTCCCAGGTCGCGCGCAGGATCACCGCGTCCGCCGCGGAGAAGTCGAACGAAGAGTCCCAGGGCGCCCACGAGACCGAAAAGCCCAGCGAGGACAACGCGGGCACGACGGCGTCGTCGTCGCCGTCACCCGAGGGGAGTTCCGCGCAGCCGACCAGGACCGCGGTGGGGCTCACCGGCCCGCCATCTTGCGGCGGTGCTCCGGGCCGATCTTCGCCTGGTTGACCGTCTCCGCGTCCCACGTGGCCGGGGAAAGGTCCTCGACCGCCTCGATCAGCGCTTCGCCGGTGGCCACCGAGGGCACCACGACGTCGCCGAGTGCGCCGTCGGCTCCGACGAGCACGACACGGGCACCCGCCCGGCCGATGTTCTCCACCACCGCGCGGGACGGCTTGCCGTGCGCCTTCACGAACTTGCGGGCCGCGGCCAGCTGCGCGCCGGTCGGCGCGACGACAGTCTCAGATGATTCGGACACGTACAGCACGATAACCAACAACCCGGCGGAACGCGGAACAGCGTGGCCTCGGCCATAGTTGCACCGGGAGAACCGACCCGAGGAGGACCCATGCCCACCGCAGTCCAGGTGACGAAGACCGGCGGCCCGGAAGTGCTCGAACCGGCCGAAGTGGACGTCCGCGCGCCGCAGGACGGCGAGCTCCTGGTCGACGTCGCCGCGGCCGGGGTCAACTACATCGACACCTACCAGCGCCAGGGCATCTACCCGGTGGAGCTGCCGTTCGTGCCCGGCCTCGAAGGGGCAGGCACGGTCGTGGCGGCGGGCGAGGGCACCGGCTTCGCGCCCGGCGACCGCGTCGCCTGGCAGGGGTCGATCGGCAGCTACGCGGCCCGCAAGCTCGTCCCGGCGCCGGTGGCCGTGCGGGTTCCCGAAGGTGTCTCCCTGGAGACCGCCGCCGCGGTCATGCTGCAGGGCATCACCGCGCACTACCTGGTCGCCTCGACCTTCGAGGTCGAGCCGGGGCACGACGTGCTGGTGCACGCGGCCGCGGGTGGGGTCGGCCTGCTCCTGGTGCAGCTGGCGAAGGCGCGCGGCGCCCGGGTCATCGGCACGGTGTCGACCGAAGAGAAGGCGAAGCTCGCCCGCGAAGCCGGCGCCGACGAGGTGATCCGCTACGACCGCGACGACTTCGCGAAGCGCACCCGCGAGCTGACGAACGGCGAGGGTGTCGACGTCGTGTACGACGGCGTCGGCAAGGACACCGTCGACGGCAGCCTGGCCAGCCTGAAGGTACGCGGCCTGCTCGCGCTGTTCGGCGCCGCCAGCGGCCCGGTGCCGCCCCTGGACCCCCAGCGCCTCAACTCCGGCGGCTCGCTGTACCTGACCCGCCCGACGTCCGTGCACTACACGCGCACGCGCGAGGAGATCGACTGGCGTTCGAAGGAGCTGTTCGACGCCATCCTCGCGGGTGAGCTGAACGTCCGGATCGGCGGCAAGTACCCCCTCGCCGACGCCGGCCAGGCCCACGAGGACCTGCAGGGCCGCCGCACCACCGGCAAGCTCCTGCTCATCCCCTGACGCGCCGAAGGCCGCCCGGGGGCACCCCCGCGGCGGCCTTCGGGCACGTCAGGCGGCAGCGACCGACACGGCGTCGGTGACGAACACGAGCGTCTCGTTCGGCTTCATGCCGTTGCCGCCCTGGCCGTACGCCAGGTCCGGCGGGATGATCAGCAGCCGGCGGCCGCCCTGCTTGATGCCCGTCAGGCCCTGGTCCCAGCCCGGGATGACCTCGCCCGCGCCCAGGTTCAGATCGAACGTCTTGCCGCGGTCGAAGGAGCTGTCCAGCTTCTGCTTGTCCGACCACGTCACCAGCAGGTAGTTCATCTTCAGCGTCTGCCCGGCCTTGGCGGGCTCGCCGGTGCCCTCGGACAGGTCCTTCGTGATCAGCTTCTTCGGCGGGTCGCAGTCGTCCGGGATGGTGATCGCCGGCACCTCGCCGAACTTGCCCGTCGTCTTGACGTCGTCCGCCGTGCACTCGCGGCCCTTGCTCTGGGGCGCCTGCGCGGCACTCGACGACGGCACGGCCGGCCCCGCCGGAGCGGCCGTCTGGGGCTTGGCCTCCTGGCCGCACGCGGCCAGGGACAGCGTCGCCACGGCGACGACCACGATCTTCCCGATGTTCTGCATGCCGGGCACCCTAGCCAAGCACGGAGAGTGCCGGAACCTCGTCACCCGTGGCGACCACGCCGAGCCGCCGGGTCGCCCGCGTCAGTGCCACGTACAGGTCGTTGAGCCCCCGCGGCGAGCCCGCGACGACCTCGTCCGGCGCGACCAGCACCACCGAGTCGAACTCCAGGCCCTTCGACCGCTCGACCGTCAGGACGCTCAGCCGTTCGTCGTGCGAGCCGAGCAGCGCCGAAACCTCGTCGAAGCGGCTCGCGGGCACCAGGACCGCCACCGTGCCGCCGTCCACTTCGGACAGCTCGCGCGCCGCCAGCGCGGGCAGCTCCGCCGCGAGCGAGGCCGGCCGCACCGACCACGGCGCCACCCCGGTCTCCCGCACCGACGACGGCGCGGCCAGCGACGGGTCGACCTCGGCGAGCACCCGGGCCGCGACGGCCATGATCTCGGCGGGCGTGCGGTAGTTCACGGTCAGCTGCTCCAGCCGCCAGCGGTCCTCGACGTACGGCGAGAGCACCTCGCCCCACGACCGCGCCCCACCCGCCGCGCCGGTCTGGGCCACGTCCCCGACCAGGGTCATCGACCGGTTCGGCGTGCGCCGCATGAGCAGCCGCCAGTCCATCGCCGAGAGCTCCTGCGCCTCGTCGACGATCACGTGCCCGAACGTCCAGGTCCGGTCCTGCGCGGCCCGCTGGGCGGCGGTCAGCTCGCTGCGGGCCTGCTGGCGTTCGGCGAACAGCTCGGCGTCGAGGACGTCGGAGACGCGCAGCAGTTCCTCGTCGATGAGCTCTTCGTCCTGCTCGAGGATGTCGAGCACACCCTCGGCGTACGCGCGGTCCTCGCGCTCACGGCGTTTGCGCTCGACGCGTGCCTCGGTGTCGTCGACGCCGATCAGCTCGGCGAGCTCGTCGAGCAGCGGCACGTCGGCCGGCGTCCAGCGGGCGTCGCGGCCGCTCTCCAGGAGGGCCTGGTCCGCCGCGGGCAGCAGCTTGCCTGCCGCCTTCGCGAGCCGTTCGCGTTCGGCGAACAGGTCGTCGAGCACGCCTTCGGGGCTCAGCACCGGCCAGAGTTCGTGCAGCGCGGCAGCCACGTTGTCGTCGGCGGCGAGCTCGGCGCGGATGTCGGCCAGGTCCTGGCCGTCGAGGAGGTCCTCCCCCAGCCTGCGGGCGGCCTGGCGGGTCAGCGCGTCGAGGACGTCGGAGACGAACAGGCGCCGCGCCGGGTTGTGCGGCCGCCGCGACCGGCGGGCCCGGGTGCGGGCGTCGGTGCACGTCTTGCGGTCGAGCTTGAGGACGTCGTGTTCGTACTCGATCTCACACACCGGCTCGGGCACGCGCTGGCGGTCGCGGACGGCGTTGGCCAGCACCTCCGCCATCACCAGCCGGCCCTTGACCTCGGTCGTCTCGCGCGGTTCGACGCCGTCGGCGGTCAGGCCGGGGTAGAGCTGCCCGACGGTGGCGAGCAGCACGCCGGTCTCGCCGAGCGACGGCAGCACCTGGCCGATGTAGCGCAGGAACGTGCTGTTCGGGCCGACGACGAGCACGCCGCGGGTGGTGAGCTGCTGGCGGTGCGTGTAGAGCAGGTAGGCCGCGCGGTGCAGCGCGACGGCGGTCTTGCCGGTGCCGGGGCCGCCCTGCACGACCATGACGCCGCCGAGCGGAGCCCGGATGATGCGGTCCTGCTCGGCCTGGATGGTCGCGACGATGTCGCTCATCTCGCCGGTGCGCCGCTGCTCCAGCGCGGCCAGCAGCGCGGCCTCGCCGGCCAGCCCGAGGTCCTGGCCCTGGTCGGCGGCCGTGAGGTCGAGGACCTCGTCGTCGAAACCGGTGACCTTGCGGCTCAGCGACCGCAGGTGCCGACGGCGGCGCACCCCTTCCGGGGACGCGGCGGTGGCCAGGTAGAACGGCCGCGCGACCGGCGCCCGCCAGTCGACCAGCAACGGCCGGTAGTCGTCGTCTTCGTCGAACAGCCCGAGCCGGCCGACGTAGGTGGTTTCCTCGGCGCTCTCGGGGACGAAGTCGAGCCGCCCGAACGCGAGGCCCTGCTCGACCGAGCCGAGCTGGGCGAGCCGGTCGGTGTAGAGCGTGGTGGCGACGTCGCGCTCGGTGCGGGCCTGCGGGGTGCCGCCGGTCTGCCGCAGCGTCTCGTCGAGGCGGCGCTGGGCTTCGAGGCGCTCGGCGTCGAGCTTCGAGTAGAGGGTGGTGACGTACGCCTGCTCGCGGGCGAGCTCGGCGGAAAAGTCGTCCGAAGACAAGGATCCTGCTTTCGCCTCAAGGAAAAGAGCCAACGAAGTGTAACGGCGGTCGCCGCGCGATCATTCCGTCCGCAGGTCGCAGTAGGGAAAGACCTCACCACCGGGCGGCACGGCGGCCGGCAGCACCTTCTCCCCCGGCGCACACCACACGTTCGCCGGGGGCAGCTGTTCGCCACCGGTGATTCGACCGTCCGGAGCACGGAACAACACCGCGGCGCCCCGGCTGGTCAGCGCCCGGCAGTTCCCGGAGCGGTAGCGAACGCCGCCGGGAACGACATCGGCGGTCACCGGCGTGAAGCCGCCGAGGGACTCCGGCGGCAGCCAGGCGACCGGGCCGGCCACGGGCTGGTCGAGGACCACCCCGATCCGCCGTCCGGGCAGCAGCACCGGGACCTCGACGGTCCGGGAGCCGGACGTCACCGGGATCCGGTAGGCGGCGAGGGCGCTGGTGTTTTCCAGCACAGCGGCACCGGGTCCTGGCTCCGCGACGCGGATGGCGCCGCCGTCGGGGGCGGGTCCGGCGACGGCGGTGATCCGTTGGGGGATGGTGCAGCCGCCGGTGAGCAGGCTCTCGTCCAGCGCCGGGAGCTTCCCGCGGCCGAGCAGGACCAGCAGGCCCAGAGCGACGACCGCGGTGGCCGCGGTCCCGATCCGTCTCAGGGCCGGATTCAGAACGGCAGGCCGAGGGTCGGCAGGCCGATCGCCGAGTCGACGGCCAGGGCCACGAACACGATCATCAGGTACGTGTTCGACCGGTGGAACAGCGCCATCGGCTTGGTCTCCTCACCCCGCCGCACCGCCGCCTGCAGGCTGTGCGCGTAGAAGAGGAACCAGCCGCCCGCCAGGATCGCGAACGTGCCGTACAGCCAGGACGTCACCGGGAGCAGCAGCAGCGTCCACGCCACCATCACCCACGAGTAGATGACGATCTGGCGGGCGACGTGCTGGGCGGTGGCGACCACCGGCAGCATCGGCACGCCCGCGCGCTCGTAGTCGTCGCGGTACTTCATGCCCAGCGCCCAGGTGTGGGGCGGGGTCCAGAAGAAGATCACCCCGAACATCACGAACGCCGGCCACTGCACGGTGCCGGTGACGGCGGCCCAGCCGATCACCACCGGCATGCAGCCCGCCGCGCCGCCCCAGACCACGTTCTGCGACGTGCGCCGCTTCAGGCCGAGCGTGTACACGAAGATGTAGAAGAGGATCGTCGCGATCGCCAGGATCGCCGAGAGCAGGTTCACCGTGAGGTACAGCACGACGGCCGAGGCGACCCCCATCACCAGGCCGAAGACCAGCGCGCCGCGGCGGGGGACCGAGTCCTTGACCAGCGGACGGCGCTTCGTGCGGTTCATCACCTTGTCGATGTCCGCGTCGATCACGCAGTTGAGCGCGTTCGCGCTGCCCGCGGCCATCGTCCCGCCGACCAGCGTGGCCAGTACCAGCCACGGCGACGGGATCTGACGGCCGGCGAGGAACATCGCCGGGATGGTGGTCACCAGCAGGAGCTCGATCACCCGGGGCTTGGCCAGCGCGGCGTAGGCGCCGACCACCCGGCGGATGCTTCGCCGGCCACCGTGCGGTCGCTCACCGGTCGGGTGCACGGCGCTGGTGTCTTCACTGCGTCCGTGCGCAGCGTTCACCAACGACATTTCACTCCCTGCGTCAGGTTCGGGTTGGGCCCCAGCTCGGTTAGGCGCGTGGAGCCGTGGAACCCGCCGGACTGAACCCTGAACCGATGTTAGACGTGGTGAATCCCGTGGGTGATCGCGGGTCCTCGGCCAGCCTAAGCACTAGGCTGGCCGCGACGGGCCGCGATTGCCCCTGCGCATGGCCGCGAGCAGGAATATCGTCCCTTCGGGATCGATTGAGATAAGTAGCCGCGCGCACGGGTAACCGGAACCCAGCTAGACCAGCCGCAACCATCATGACCGGGAGTTGGAGCTCAGTGTCCGAAACCGCCACTACCAGCGAGAACAACCCACTCCTCCGGCGCAACACGCCCGCCGACTGGACCGACACCGACACCCGCGCCGTGGACACCGCCCGGGTGCTCGCCGCCGACGCGGTGGAGAACTGTGGCAGCGGCCACCCCGGCACCGCGATGAGCCTGGCGCCGCTGGCCTACACGCTGTTCCAGCGCGCCATGCGGCACGACCCGAACGACCAGCACTGGCCGGCCCGCGACCGGTTCGTGCTCTCCGCGGGCCACTCGAGCCTCACCCTCTACATCCAGCTCTTCCTCGCCGGCTACGGCCTCGAGCTCGAGGACCTCAAGCAGCTGCGCAAGTGGGGCTCCAAGACCCCGGGTCACCCCGAGTACCGCCACACCGACGGCGTCGAGACCACCACCGGCCCGCTCGGCCAGGGCCTGGCCAACGCCGTGGGCATGGCGATGGCCGCCCGCCGCGAGCGCGGCCTGCTCGACCCGGACGCCGCGCCCGGCGAGAGCATCTTCGACCACCACGTCTACGTGATCGCCTCCGACGGCGACATCGAAGAGGGCGTCACCTCGGAGGCCTCGTCCATCGCGGGCCGCCAGGAGCTGGGCAACCTGATCGTCTTCTACGACGACAACAAGATCTCGATCGAGGACGACACCAACATCGCGCTGTCCGAGGACACCGTCGCGCGCTACGAGGCCTACGGGTGGCACACCCAGGTCGTCGACGGCGGCGAGGACGTCGTCGCGATCGAGGAGGCCATCAAGGCCGCCAAGGCCGAGACGCAGCGCCCCTCGTTCATCGCGCTGCGGACGGTCATCGGCTACCCGGCGCCCAAGAAGATGGGCACCGGCAAGGCGCACGGCGCCGCGCTGGGCGGCGAAGAGGTCGCCGCGGTCAAGCAGATCCTCGGCTTCGACCCGGAGCAGTCGTTCCAGGTCGAGGACGACGTGCTCAAGCACACCCGCCAGGCGGCCGAACGCGGCCGGCAGGCCCACGCCGAGTGGCAGGAGAAGTACGAGGCCTGGGCCGCCGCCAACCCGGAGCGCAAGAAGCTGGGCGACCGGCTGGCCACCCGCACGCTGCCGGAGGGCTTCGCCGACAACCTGCCGCATTGGGACCCGGACCCCAAGGGCGTCGCCACCCGCAAGGCCTCCGGTGAGGTGCTGAACGCCCTCGCCGAGCCGCTGCCGGAGCTGTGGGGCGGCTCGGCCGACCTGGCCGAGAGCAACAACACGACGATGAAGGGCGCCGACTCGTTCGGTCCGGAGAAGGCCGCCACCGACATGTGGCAGGCCACCCCGTACGGCCGGACGCTGCACTTCGGCGTCCGCGAGCACGCCATGGGCTCGATCCTCAACGGGATCGCGCTGCACGGCGGCACCCGCCCGTACGGTGCGACGTTCCTCATCTTCTCCGACTACATGCGCCCGCCGGTCCGGCTGGCCGCGCTGATGAAGGCGCCGGTCACCTACGTCTGGACGCACGACTCGATCGGCCTCGGCGAGGACGGCCCGACGCACCAGCCGATCGAGCAGCTGTCCGCCCTGCGGGCGATCCCCGGCCTCAACGTCGTCCGCCCGGCGGACGCCAACGAGACCGCGTACGCCTGGAAGGCCGTGCTGGAGGACACCGACCACCCGTCCGGGCTGGCGCTGACCCGCCAGAACGTGCCGGTGCTCGAGGGCACCAGCGCCGAGGGCGTGAAGAAGGGCGGCTACGTCCTGGCCGACAGCGACGGCACGCCCGACGTGGTGCTGCTCGCCACCGGCTCCGAGGTCCAGCTCGCCGTCGAGGCGAAGAAGACCCTCGAGGCCGACGGCGTCAAGGCGCGGGTCGTGTCCATGCCGTGCGTCGAATGGTTCGACGCGCAGGACGCGGCCTACCGCGAATCCGTCATCCCGGCCGGTGTGAAGGCCCGTGTGTCCGTCGAGGCGGGCATCGCCCAGTCGTGGCACCGCTTCACCGGTGACGCCGGGGTGAACGTTTCGATCGAGCACTTCGGCGCCTCCGCCGATGCCGCCACACTGTTCCGTGAGTTCGGGTTCACCGCGGAAGCAGTCGTCGAGGCCGCGCGCCGCTCGATCGCCAACACCAAGAACTGAAGAGGAAGTGACGCAGCAATGAGCAACGACAAGCTCGCGCAGCTGTCCGCAGCCGGTGTTTCGATCTGGCTGGACGACCTTTCGCGGGAACGCCTGAACACCGGCAACCTCGCCGGCCTGATCCGCGACAAGCACGTCGTGGGCGTGACGACCAACCCGACGATCTTCGCCAACGCGATGTCGAAGGGCGAGGCCTACGACGAGCAGACCAAGGAGCTCGCCGCCCGCGGCGCCGACGTCGAGGCGACCATCCGCGAGCTGACCACGACCGACGTGCGCAACGCCGCGGACCTGTTCCGCGACCTCTACACCGCCACGAACGGCGTCGACGGCCGGGTGTCCATCGAGGTGGACCCGCGGCTGGCCAAGGACTCCGACAAGACGGTGGCCGAGGCGCAGGACCTGTGGAAGACCGTCGACCGGCCGAACGTGCTGATCAAGATCCCGGCCACCGAAGAGGGCCTGCCGGCGATCACCAAGACACTGGCCGAGGGAATCAGCGTCAACGTCACGCTGATCTTCTCCGTCGAGCGGTACAAGAAGGTCATCGAGGCCTACTTCGCGGGCCTGGAGCAGGCGAAGGCCAACGGCCACGACCTGCGCGGCATCCACTCGGTGGCGTCCTTCTTCGTATCCCGGGTGGACACCGAGATCGACAAGCGCCTGGACGCGATCGGCACCGACGAGGCCAAGGCCCTGCGCGGCAAGGCGGCCGTCGCCAACGCCCGCCTCGCCTACGCGGCCTTCGAGGAGCTGTTCGCCTCGGACCGCTGGAAGGCCCTCGCGGCCGACGGCGCCAACGCGCAGCGCCCGCTGTGGGCGTCCACCGGCGTGAAGGACCCGAACTACTCCCCCACCCTCTACGTCGACGACCTCGTGGTGAAGGACACCGTCAACACGATGCCGGAGAAGACCCTCGACGCGGTCGCCGAAAGCTCCGAGCTCAAGGGTGACCAGGTCACCGGGCGCGGCGCCGAGGCGCAGGAGGTCTTCGACAAGCTTTCCGCGGTGGGCATCGACATCACCGACGTCTTCCTCACGCTGGAGAACGAGGGCGTCGAGAAGTTCGAGAAGTCCTGGACCGAACTGCTCGAAACCGTCAAGGGCCAGCTCGAGAACGTGAAGGGCTGAAGCACGACATGACGACAGGGGAAAAGACCGGCGTCGAGATCGTGGACGCCGCACTGGCGGATCGTGCTGCGCCCCTGGTCGACCGGTTGGTCGCCGACCAGGCCGCCTCGAAGCTGGCAGCGCAGGACGCGACGCTCTGGGGGCCGGACGCCGAATCCGAGGCGTCGATCCGGCTGTCGTGGACGACGCTGCACAAGTCGTCGCGGCCGCTGATCGGCGAAATCGAAACGCTGCGGACCGAGCTGCGGTCGGAGGGCGTCGACCGGGTCGTGCTGGCCGGCATGGGCGGCTCGTCGCTGGCGCCGGAGGTGATCACCGCGACCGAAGGCGTCGCCTTGACCGTCCTCGACACCACCGACCCCGGCCAGGTCGCCGACGCACTCGCCGGCGACCTCGAGCGCACGGTCATCGTGGTGTCGTCGAAGTCGGGCGGCACCGTCGAGACCGACAGCCACCGGCGGATCTTCGCGAAAGCGTTCGCCGACGCGGGGATCGACGCAGGCCGGCGGATCGTGGTCGTCACCGACCCGGGCTCGCCGTTCCAGGAACTGTCCGAAAAGGAGGGGTACCGCAAGGTCTTCCTCGCCGACCCGCACGTCGGCGGCCGCTACTCGGCGCTGACCGCGTTCGGGCTCGTCCCGGCCGGCCTCGCCGGGGCGGACGTCGCCCGGCTGCTCGACCAGGCCGCTTCGGTGGCCGAGGACCTCGCCGCGGACTCGGCGGACAACCCGGCGGTCAAGCTGGCCGCCGCGTGGGCCGCCGCGCACGAGGCCGGCGCCGAGAAGGTCGTACTAGCAGCAACGGACTCCGGCAGCTCGAGCCCCTTGACTGGCTTTCCGGACTGGGCCGAGCAGCTGATCGCGGAGTCCACCGGCAAGCAGGGCACCGGCCTGCTGCCGGTGGCGGTCGAGAGCCCGGAGGCGGCCGGCTTCGCCGACGCCGGCTCCGACGCCACGGCCACCGCGGTCGGCAGCCCGCAGGGGGCGGCGAAGATCGCCGTCACCGGCTCGCTCGGCGCGCAGTTCCTGCTCTGGGAGTTCGCCACCGCGCTGGCCGGCCGGCTGCTCGGGATCAACCCGTTCGACCAGCCCGACGTCGAGACGGCGAAGAAGGCGGCCCGCGCGCTGCTGGACGACCCGGAGAAGCTGAAGGGCGGCGAGACGGCGTCCAATGTGGACGGACCGGTCGAGATCTTCGGCTCCGACGGGGTGGCCACGGACGGCAGCCTGACCGACGTGCTCCGGGCGTTCTTCGCCTCGGCGCCGGACGCGGGCTACGTCGCCGTGCAGGCCTACCTCGACCGGCTCGACGACGCCTCGACGGCGGTGCTGCGCGGCGAGATCGCCAAGCGCACGCAGCTGCAGACGACGTTCGGCTGGGGCCCGCGGTTCCTGCACTCCACCGGCCAGTACCACAAGGGCGGGCACCAGAACGGCGTCTTCCTGCAGCTGACCGGCGCCGTCGAGCAGGACCTCGACGTGCCGGACCGGCCGTACACGCTGGGCCAGCTGCAGCACGCGCAGGCCCTCGGCGACGGGCAGGTGCTCGCCGAGCACGGCCGCCCGGTGCTGCGCCTGCACCTGACCGACCGGGCCGCGGGCCTCGCGGCCGTCGTCCGCGCGGTACAGGAGGCCGGCGCATGACCTGGACCAATCCCCTGCGCGACCCGCGGGACAAGCGGCTCCCGCGGATCGCCGGGCCGTCCAGCCTGGTGATCTTCGGCGTCACCGGCGACCTGGCCCGCAAGAAGCTGATGCCCGCCATCTACGACCTGGCCAACCGCGGGCTGCTGCCCGCCGGCTTCTCGCTCGTCGGGTTCGCCCGCCGCGACTGGGAGCACCAGGACTTCGGCGAGCTCGTGCACGACTCGGTCAAGGAGCACGCGCGGACGCCGTTCAAGGAGTCGGTGTGGAACCGGCTCGCCGAAGGCATCCGGTTCGTCCAGGGCACCTTCGACGACGACGACGCCTTCGACCGGCTCGCGCAGACGGTCCGCGACCTCGACGCCGAACGCGGCACCGGCGGCAACACCGCGTTCTACCTGTCGATCCCGCCCGGCGCGTTCCCGGTGGTGACCAAGCAGCTGGCCCGCTCCGGGCTGGCGAACGCCGACGAGAACACCTGGCGGCGCGTCGTCATCGAGAAGCCCTTCGGGCACGACCTGAAGAGCGCCGAAGAGCTCAACGCGATCGTCAACGACGTCTTCCCCGAGGAGTCGGTGTTCCGCATCGACCACTACCTCGGCAAGGAGACGGTGCAGAACATCCTGGCGCTGCGCTTCGCGAACCAACTGTTCGAGCCGATCTGGAACGCCAACTACGTCGACCACGTGCAGATCACCATGGCCGAGGACATCGGCCTCGGCGGCCGCGCTGGGTACTACGACGGCATCGGCGCCGCCCGGGACGTCATCCAGAACCACCTGCTGCAGCTGCTGGCCTTCACCGCGATGGAGGAGCCGCTGTCGTTCGACCCGCGGGCCCTCCGCGCGGAGAAGATCAAGGTGCTCTCCGGCACCAAGCCGCTCGGGCCGCTGGACAAGACCACCGCGCGCGGCCAGTACGCGGGCGGCTGGCAGGGCGGCACGAAGGTGCCCGGCCTGCTGCAGGAAGAGGGCTTCGCGAAGGACTCGAAGACCGAGACCTACGCCGCGGTGACCCTCGAGGTGCAGAGCCGCCGCTGGGCCGGGGTGCCGTTCTACCTGCGCACCGGCAAGCGGCTCGGCCGGCGCGTCACCGAGATCGCCATCGTGTTCAAGCGGGCGCCGCACCTGCCGTTCGACTCGACCTCGACCGAGGAGCTGGGGCAGAACGCCCTGGTCATCCGGGTCCAGCCGGACGAGGGCATCACGCTGCGGTTCGGTTCGAAGGTGCCGGGGACCACGATGGAGGTCCGCGACGTCACGATGGACTTCGGGTACGGGCACGCGTTCACCGAATCCTCCCCCGAGGCCTACGAACGCCTGATCCTCGACGTCCTGCTCGGCGAGCCGTCGCTGTTCCCGGTGAACGAAGAGGTCGAGCTCTCCTGGAAGATCCTCGACCCGATCCTCGAGCACTGGGCGAAGGAAGGCGCGCCGGAGCAGTACGCGCCGGGCACCTGGGGCCCGCCGTCCGCCGACGAAATGCTGGAGCGCACCGGCCGGAAATGGAGGCGCCCGTGATCATCGACCTGCCGTCCACCACGACTTCGGCACTCAACAAGAAGCTGGTCGAGATCCGCGAACAGGGCGGTCAGGTCGCGCTCGGGCGCGTCCTGACGCTGGTGATCGTGGCCGACGACGACGCCAAGCTCGAAGAGGCCATCGAAGCGGCCAACGGCGCGAGCCGCGAACACCCCTCACGGGTGATCGTGGTGGCCAAGGGCGTCCGCACCGCGGCACCGCGCATAGACGGCCAGATCCGGGTCGGCGGCGACGCCGGCGCGAGCGAGGTCATCGTGCTGCGCCTGTACGGCCCGCTGGCCGCGCAGGGCCAGAGCGCGGTCGTGCCGCTGCTGCTGCCGGACGCACCGATCGTGTGCTGGTGGCCCGGGGCCGGTCCGAAGGACCCCGACAAGGACCCGCTCGGCGAGCTGGCCCAGCGCCGGATCACCGACTCGGCCGCGGAGAAGAACCCGGTCAAGGCGCTGACCACGCGGGCGAAGACGTACGCCGAGGGCGACACCGACCTGGCCTGGACACGCCTGACGCACTGGCGGGCCCAGCTCGTCTCGGCGCTGGACCTGCCGCCCTACGAGAAGATCACCTCCGCGACGGTGACCGGCGAGGCCGACTCGCCGTCGACCGAGCTGCTGGCCGCGTGGCTGGCCGAGTACCTGAAGGTGCCGGTCAAGCGGGTCAAGAGCTCGGGCGCGGCCGGGATCATCTCGGTTAAGCTCGACCGCCGGTCGGGCGCGGTGGAGCTGCACCGCCCGGACGGCCGCGTGGGCACGCTGACCCAGCCGGGCCAGCCGACCCGCCGGATCGCGTTGCAGCGGCGCAGCACGCAGGACTGCCTGATCGAGGAGCTGCGCCGGCTCGACCCGGACGAGGTCTACGAAGCGGCCCTGCACGGCCTCGGCAAGATCTCGTCGGGCACGAACGTCAAGCCGGGCGCGCCGCCCAAGGCCGACGTGACGTCGCCGGCCGTGGCGGCCGGTTCGGCTGCTGCCTCGGGTTCCAAGAAATGAGCAAAACGGAAGTCGTCGTCTACGCGAACCAGGACCTCTTGGCGGCCGCGGCGGCCGCTCGCCTGGTCACGCGGCTGGTGGACGTCCAGGCGGCCAAGGGATCGGCGTCCCTGGTGCTGACCGGCGGCGGCACCGGCATCGCGGTCCTTTCGGAGCTGCGTGCCCTGTCGGCCCGCGACGCGATCGACTGGTCCCGGCTGGACATCTACTGGGGCGACGAGCGGTTCGTCCCGGCGGATTCGGACGAGCGGAACGAGAAGCAGGCGCGCGAGGCGCTCCTGGACCACGTCCCCCTGGACCCGAAGCGCATCCACGCCATGGCCCCCTCGGACGGCGAGTTCGGCTCCGACGTCGACGCGGCGGCCGAGGCCTACGCATCGGTGCTGGCGTCCAACGCGGGCCCGGAGGACCACGGCGACGTGCCGTCGTTCGACATCATGCTGCTGGGCCTCGGCGGCGAGGGGCACACGGCATCGGTGTTCCCGGAGTCCCCGGCGGTGTACGAGACCGAGCGTTCGGTGGTGGCGGTGCGCAACTGCCCCAAGCCACCCCCGACCCGGGTGTCGCTGACCCTGCCGGCCATCCGCCGCGCGCGCGACGTGTGGCTGATGACCGCTGGTGAAGCGAAGGCCGACGCCGTGGCGTTGGCCTTGGCGGGAGCGGGTGAGGTGCAGCTGCCGGTGGCCGGGGCTCGCGGGCACCGGCGGACGTTGTGGCTGCTGGATCGCGCCGCGGCGGGCAAGCTGACGAAGGTGTACCAGCCGCCGACGGCTTGAGTGTCGGTTGGTGAAGGCCCTTTGCCGCGGCAGGGGGCCTTCATTCGTTCAGGCTGGCGGACAGAGCATCGGCTCACTCCGTCCGCCAGCCGCGCTGCAGGCGGGCGAAGATCTCCTCCGCCGCCCGGCGGGGGTGCTCGTGGGCGAGGATCAGCTCTCGCGAGGCCAGGGCGAACCGGGCCAGGGCCGCGCAGGCCACGTCGCCTTCGGGGGCGCCCATTTCCTTCGCGATCGCGCGGGCCAGCTTTGTCTCGTGGCGCATCCACATCCGCCTGGCGTAGTCGCGCAGGGCCGGCTCGCTCTCGATCAGCGAGAGGAACTCGTCGCTCGGGGAGCTTTCGGCGAGGCGCAGGAGGTGCTCGCGCAGCGCGTCCACCACCGTGAAGCCCGGCGGCCGCCCGTGGACCGCGCCGACCAGGGCCTCCTCGATGTCCTCGTCCTGGTCGAACACCAGGGCTTCCTTGCTGGGGAAGTACTTGAACAACGTGGTCACCGAGACGTCCGCGGCATCCGCGATCTCCTTCACCCCGACCTTCTCGTAGCCGCGGTCGAGGAACAGCTCGAGCGCGGCGTCGGCGAGGGCTTTGCGGGTCTGCGCCTTCTTGCGCTCGCGGCGCCCGGTCACTTCGGTCATGCACCAAAGTCTAACTCACTACAAAAGTTAAGTCGTTGCACTTTTTGAGTGACTCTGCTTTCTTAGTGACATGACCTTTTCTCGTATCGCGATCGCCGGCGCCGGCCTCGGCGGGCTCGCCTGCGCCCGTGTCCTGCAGCTCCACGGCCTCGACGTCACCGTCTTCGAACAGGAACCCGCCGCCGACGCGCGGCCACAGGGCGGCACCCTCGATCTGCACGGCGACACCGGCCAGGTCGCCCTCCGCACCGCCGGCCTGCACGAACAGTTCCGCGCCCTGGCCCGGCCGGAGGGCCAGCAGATGCGCGCCCTGGACCCGCACACCGCCGAAGCCGTCCTCGACGAGCTCCCCGCCGAAGGCGACGACTCCCGGCCCGAAATCGACCGCGGCCAGCTCCGCGGCATCCTGCTGGACTCCCTCTCCCCCGGCACCGTCCACTGGGGACGTCCGGTCGCCGGCGTCACCTCGACCGGCAGCGGCGCGCGGCTGACGTTCGCCGACGGCGCCGTCGGGGACTTCGACCTGGTCGTCGGCGCGGACGGCGCGTGGTCCCGCGTCCGGCGGGCCCTCACCGGCGTCCGGCCGCACTACAGCGGCGTCACGTTCGTCGAGTTCGGGCTCGACGACGCCGACCGCCGCCACCCGGCCCTCGCCGCGCGGACCGGCCAGGGGACGATGATGACGAAGGCCGGTGGAAAGGCGCTCGTCGCCCAGCGCACCAGCACCGGCCACGTCCGCTGCTACGCCACCTTCTACGCCCCCGAAGACTGGGCCGACGGCCTCGACTTCGCCGACCCGGACGCGGTGCGGGACCACCTGCTCGAGCACTACGCGGGCTGGCACCCGGACCTGCTGGCGTACCTGCGGGAGCACGACGGCGGGTTCGCGCACCGGCCGCTCCAGGTCCTGCCGGTCCCGCACGCCTGGACGACGACACCCGGGCTCACCCTGCTCGGCGACGCCGCGCACCTGATGCCGCCGCTCGGCGTCGGCGCGAACCTCGCCCTCCTCGACGGCACCGAGCTGGCGACCGCACTGGCCACCGCGCCGAGCGTCGGACAAGCAGTCCGGACGTACGAGGCCGGCATGCTGCCGCGGTCGATCGAGACGGCGAAGGCCTGCGCGTCCGGCCTGCACGACCTGCTGAGCGACGACCTCCGGTCCATGGCGGCTTGACAGCCATCGCCGGGCGACCACACGTGGGTAACGTGATTCCCACGATGTGGTCGTCTTGGCGCACGGTGGGAGACAGACCTCCCACTACCGGTAGCCCTCCTCGCCGACGTACCCCCGGACGGCCCAGCCGGTTACGGAATCCGGACGCCGGAGCACCGGCTGCGGGTGAAACTAACCGTCTCCGTACGCGACCTCGTTAGCATCCGCACATTTGTCTGCCGCTGCGCGTCCCGATCGGACCCCGAGCGCCTCTCATCACCAAGTCCACAAGACGAATGGGGTCGCCAGCGATGAGTACAGAGGGACTCTCGATTCCAGGCATCTCGATCGCCGGCTCGGGGCCATCGGCCGCCGAGCGGGTGCGCAACCGTGGCCTGAGCCTGTTCGGCTCGATGCCCCGCCCCGCTGTGGTCACGTTCGCCATCGAGGCGGCCGCGGTCATCCTGGCCGTGCTCGACGTCTGGCTGGTCATTCCGGAGAAGGCCCAGCCGTACTCGATCTACCTGTCCGGCGCGGCCTGCCTCGCGGTGGTGTTCCGCCGGCAGTTCCCGTTCCTCGCCGTGCTCGTCGCGGTCCCCGGCTTCCTGGCCGGCTGGGCCCAGCTCGCGTCGATGATCACGCTCGGCATGCTCGCCACCCGCCGTCAGCTGCACTGGCAGACCTGGGTCGGCGCGGCGCTGGTGTGGACGTGCCGGTTCGTGCAGTGGCCCCTGGAAGACTTCGCCGAGCTGAGCTGGCGCGAGCACATCCTCGACGGCATCTACGGCGTCCTGGTCGCCGGCATGCCGATCGCGATCGGCCTGCTGATCGGCGCGCGCACCGAGGTCTCGAACAAGCTCGCCGAGCTGGCCACGAGCCGCGACCGCGAGCGCCGCTTCCACGCCGACGCCGTCCGCGCCGAGGAGCGCGCGCGGCTGGCCCGCGAGATGCACGACGTCGTTTCGCACCAGATCACGCTGATCGCCATGCAGGCCGGCGCGCTCCAGGCCCAGACCACCGACGCCCGGGCGCTGGAGACGGCGCAGGTCATCCGCATGCTGTCCAAGCGGACCCTGGAAGAGCTGCGGTCCCTGGTCAGCGTGCTGCGCGCCGGCTCGGACGACGACGGCCCGCGGCCGGGCATCAACGAGCTCGACCGGCTGATCCGCACGGCCGACGTCCCGGTGCACCTGACGGTGGAGCACCTCCCGGAGGCCCTCCCCAACCAGGTGTCCGCGGCGGCCTACCGGACGGTGCAGGAGTGCTTGACGAACGTCCACAAACACGCCCCGGGCGCGACGGCGACGATCCGCATCCAGGGTGAGCACGGAGCGCTCAAGATCGAGGTCCGCAACGAGCGGGCAAGCCGCCCGACGGAGGGCTTGCCCTCGGGCGGCCACGGCCTGACGGGCTTGGCCGAGCGCGCCCGCCTCCTCGGCGGCAGCTTCGAGACATCCGGAACGGAGGACGGCGGCTTCCGCGTGCGGGCGCGGTATCCGCTGGACCGCTGACCTCCGGCCCCCGGTTTCCAGCTTAGCGGCGGGCACCGACGAATCCGGATCGCGCCAAGGCGCGAGTGGCGGATTCCGGACGGAAACGACCGGAATCCGCCACTCGCGGCGGTTCCGGCTCAAAAACCGTCGGTGCCCGCCGGTAGCGTGGAAATCGGGGGCTGCTCAGCACCGGAACACGCGAATCCTCCGCCAGTCGCGGTATGTGGCGGGCGCCCGGGACGGTCGGTTCACGTGCCTGGACGGTCGGCTCGCGTATCCAGACCGTCGGCTCGCGTGCCCGGACCGTCGGCTTGCGTGCCCGGACCGTCGGCTTGCGTGCCTAGGGAGTCGGCTGGTGTCTGGCGGTTGCTGGTGGCCCGCTCGCAGATCGCGGGGGGACAGGCGAGGACTAGTGGGCGCGCGAAAAGCCACCTCGAGGGGTCCGCTTCCCTCGGGGTGGCTTCCAGCTGAACCGGCTAGATGATTTCCCGGCGCTTGCGCAGGCGGTCGAGCGCCTCCGCCAGGATGGCCTCGCCGTCGGCGTCGCTGCGCCGCTCCTTCACGTAGGCCAGGTGTGTCTTGTACGGCTCGGTCCGTGGCGCAGCCGGTGGGTTCTTTTCGTCCTGCCCGCCCGGGAGCCCGCAGCGGGGACAGTCCCACTCGTCGGGGATTTCCGCGTCGAGCGCGAACGATGGCCGAGCCTCGTGGCCGTTGGCGCACCAGTAGCCGACCCGGCGCCGCGGCGCCGATTCACCTCGTTCCGATTCGCCCGTAGGACCGGCACCCACCCGGGTGCCCCGAATCGCGTTACCGCCAACCATGAATCCTCACACCTAGGAATCGGCGGCGCGCCCCCCAATAGGCACGCCGAATCGCTGCGCACCGCCGTCTGGACCCGGTCGCGGCCGACGACGGAACGCCGGACGCCTCACACCTTGAGCAGCAGACCCAGGCCCACGATGCTGATCAGCCACACCGCGCCCAGCCCCAGGGTGATGCGGTCGAGGTTCTTCTCGGCCACGCTCGACCCGGCCAGGCTCGACTGCATCCCGCCGCCGAACAGCGACGACAGGCCCCCGCCCCGGCCCCGGTGCAGCAGCACCGCGACCACCAGGAAAACGCTGGTGACGATCAACAGGATTTGCAGGAACAGCTTCATGTCATCCTCTGGGGCTCTAGGAGAATGCAGGGGTACGGCATGGTTGTTTCCGACCACCACCGTACCCCTGGACTCGTCCACTGCTGTGTGACGGACCGGATACACAGGTTACCCGGTCGTGGCCTCGATCAGGGCAGCGGCCCGCCTGCAGCGAGTGCGCAGAGTTTCGTGAACTCCTCGCCGTCGAGGCTCGCTCCGCCGACCAGGGCACCGTCGATGTTCTCGCAGCCCACCAGCTCGCTGATGTTGCCCGACTTCACCGATCCCCCGTAGAGCACCCGGACGGACGAAGCGACCTCGTCGCCGTACTTCTCCTGGAGGGTCGCCCGGATGGCCTTGCAGACCTCTTCGGCGTCCGACGACGACGCGACCTTGCCGGTGCCGATCGCCCAGACCGGCTCGTACGCGACCACCACGTCGTTGACCTGCTCGGCCTTGAGGCCCTTCAGGCCCTCGATCAGCTGCGTCGTGGTGTGGTGGATGTGCTCGCCGGCCTCGCGGACCTCGAGCTTCTCCCCGATGCAGAGGATCGGCGTGATGCCGTGCTTGAGCGCGGCCTTGACCTTCTTGTTGACCAGTTCGTCGGTCTCGGCGTGGTATTCGCGCCGCTCCGAGTGCCCGACCGTGACGAACTTGCAGCCCAGCTTGGCCAGCATCAGGCCCGAGATGTCACCCGTGTAGGCGCCGGAGTCGTACGGCGAGATGTCCTGCGCGCCGTAGGTGAGCGACAGCTTGTCGCCGTCGACCAGGGTCTGCACGCTGCGGATGTCGGTGAACGGCGGCAGCACCGCCACGTCGACCTTCGCGTAGTACTTCTCCGGCAGTGCGAAGGCGATCTTCTGCACCAGCGCGATCGCCTCGAGGTGGTTCTGGTTCATCTTCCAGTTGCCGGCGATGAACGGCTTGCGTGCCACTAGTTCTTCTCCTCCAGGGCGCTCACGCCCGGCAGTTCCTTGCCTTCGAGGTACTCCAGCGAGGCACCGCCGCCGGTGGAGATGTGCGAGAAGCCGTCCTCGGGCAGGCCCAGCTGCCGCACCGCGGCCGCCGAGTCACCGCCGCCGACCACGGTGAACGCGTCGCTCTTCACGAGCGCCTCGGCCACGGCACGCGTGCCGCCCGAGAACGCCTCGAACTCGAACACGCCCATCGGGCCGTTCCAGAAGACCGTGGCCGCGTCGGCCAGCTTGCTCGCGAACAGCTCGCGGCTGCGCGGGCCGATGTCGAGGCCCTGGCGGTCGGCCGGGATGGCGGTGGCGTCGACCGCTTCGTGCTCGGCGTCGGCCGAGAACTCCGTCGCGGCCAGGACGTCCACCGGCAGCACCAGTTCGACGCCGCGCTTCTCGGCCTCGGCGAGGAAGCCCTTGACCTGGTCGAGCTGGTCGGCCTGCAGCAGCGACTGGCCGACCTCGTGGCCCTGGGCCTTGAGGAAGGTGTACGCCATGCCGCCGCCGACGAGCAGCCGGTCGACCTTGGTCAGCAGGTTCGCGATGACGCCGAGCTTGTCCGACACCTTCGCGCCGCCGAGCACGACCACATACGGCCGCTGCACGTCGTCGGTCAGCTTCTTGAGCACGTCCAGCTCGGCCAGCACCAGGCCGCCCGCGTACGCCGGAAGCACCGACGCGACCTCGTAGACCGAGGCCTGCTTGCGGTGGACGACGCCGAAGCCGTCGGAGACGAACGCGCCGCCCGGGACGAGCGCGCCCAGCTCGGCGGCCAGCTCGGAGCGGTCCACGGCGTCCTTGCTGGTCTCGCGCGCGTCGAAGCGCACGTTCTCCAGAAGCACGACGCCGCCGTCGGCGAGGCCGGCCGTCAGCGCCTTCGCGGACTCGCCGACCAGGTCGCCGGCCAGCGTGACCTCGGCGCCGAGCAGCTCCGAAAGCCGCTTCGCGACGGGCGCGAGGGTGTACTTCGCGTCCGGCTCGCCCTTCGGACGGCCGAGGTGCGCGGTGACGACGACCTTCGCGCCCGCCTCGGCGAGCTTCTCGATCGTCGGCAGCGCGGCGCGGACCCGGCCGTCGTCGGTGATCCGATCCCCGTCGAGCGGGACGTTCAGGTCGCTGCGCACGAGTACGTAGCGGCCCTGAACGCCCTCGCCCAGCAGGTCGTCGAGGTTCTTGACGGTCATCGGGTCAGGACAGCTTCGAACCGACGAGCGTGACCAGGTCGGCGAGGCGGTTGGAGTAGCCCCACTCGTTGTCGTACCAGCCGACGACCTTGACCTGGTTGCCGATGACCTTGGTCAGCGGCGCGTCGTAGATGCAGGACGCCGGGTCGGTGACGATGTCGGCCGACACGATCGGGTCGTCCGAGTAGCGCAGGATGCCCGCGAGGGGACCCTCGGCGGCGGCCTTGTAGGCGGCGTTGATCTCCTCGACCGTGGCGGCCTTGGTCAGGGTGACGGTGAGGTCGGTGGCCGAGCCGGTCGGGATCGGGACACGCAGCGCGTAGCCGTCCAGCTTGCCCTGCAGCTCCGGCAGGACGAGGCCGATGGCCTTGGCGGCACCGGTCGAGGTCGGGACGACGTTCAGGGCGGCGGCGCGGGCGCGGCGCAGGTCCTTGTGCGGGGCGTCCTGCAGGTTCTGGTCCTGCGTGTAGGCGTGGACCGTGGTCATCAGGCCCTGCTCGATGCCGAAGGCGTCGTTGAGGACCTTGGCCAGCGGGCCGAGGCAGTTGGTGGTGCAGGACGCGTTCGAGATGATGACCTGCGAGCCGTCGTACTTGTCGTCGTTGACGCCGAGGACGACGGTCAGGTCCTCGCCCTTGGCGGGCGCGGAGATGATGACCTTCTTGGCGCCGCCGGCGATGTGCGCCTTGGCGGCGTCGGCGTTGGTGAAGAAGCCGGTGGACTCGAGGACGACGTCCACACCCAGCTCGCCCCAGGGCAGGTTGGCCGGGTCGCGCTCGGCGAGGGCCTTGATGGTCTTGCCGTCGACGACGATGCCCTCGTCGCTGACGCTGACCTCACCCGGGAACCGGCCCAGGATGGAGTCGTACTTCAGCAGGTGGGCCATGGTGGCGACGTCGCCGAGATCGTTGAAGGCCACGACCTCGATGTCCTGGCCGCTGGCCTGCACGGCGCGGAAGAAGTTGCGGCCGATGCGGCCGAAGCCGTTGACACCTACGCGAACGGTCACTGCTGCCACTCCTCTGAGGATCGGCCGGGACCCCGGCCGTGACTTGCGGGCTCGCGGCCACCCTAGCGTGCGGGCATACGCGTCCCTGACTGCCCTGACGAGACTTCCACCACTTGGCGAACGGGTCAAGAATCGATTAAGAAGACGGGTCGTTCCACTAGGGTTTCGAGGGCCGGTCGCGAGGGACCGCCGCGCGCGGGAAGTCCGGGTGCCGGGACCGGTTCCGGCTGGAAGCGGCGGGGACGGGAGCCCTCGGGCGCGGACCGGCCGCGGGACGGAAATCCGGGCTTGACCGATTCAGGCACCGGACGGCGCCAGCGGGGCCGCGGCGGTGGCTCGGCGGCCGGCAGGGCAGCGCGGCGTGAGGTCGATGACTCGACCGATCCAGCGCGGTGGAGACGGCGCGTTCACCCGGCCGGACCGGCGCGGACGAACCCACGGATTCCCGCCCTTCGAGCGCCGGCAAGCCCGGCGCCGCCGAACCGGCGAACCCCGGCAACGCCTCTCCGGTCGCCATCAGCCCGCCAGCTCGCGTTCCAGCGGCGTCCGGAACCGCGGTGTCACCCGCACCTCGCCGAACCACTTCGCGCACCGCTCCGCCTCCGCTTCCACCCTCGCGCGGGTCTCCGCGCCCACGTCCTCCAGCAGCCTGAACACCACTTCTCCCGAGGCGCGCTGGGCCCAGCCGCCGACCACCCGCCCGAACGCCCACACCGTCGGGCCGACGTTGCCGCTGCGGTCGAACAGGGGCGCGCGGTGAGGGCCCAGGAACCAGTCGCGGTCCTGCCAGCCCATCGGGGTCGGGTCCAGCGACGGCAGGAACGCCACCCACGGCGGCGGCTCGGGCACCGGGGCCACGTCGTCCGCCAGCACCACTCCCGCCACGCCCTCGAGGTCGACTTCCACGAGAGGAAGGGCCGCCAAAGCCTTCTTCGCCTGCCCCGCCGTCCAGCCCGTCCACCACCTCAGGTCGGACGCCGGCGCCGGGCCGTACGCGCGCAGCCACCTCCGGGCCAGCTCCACCCGGGCCTCGTCCGCATCCCACTTCGCGAGCCCGCCCGGGATCCACTCGTCCAGCGGGTGCCACACGTACTGGCTGCTGAGCCAGCTGCCGCGGGGACGGCCGCGCGCGATCCGGCCAGCCGCCGCCAGCAGGAACAGCACCCGGCTCGTCACGTTGCCGATCGCCTCGTACGGCTTGCCCGCCGCCATCAGCAGCTGCTGGCGCAGGCGGGGCTCGGCTTCGCTCAGCTGCTGCGCCGTCGCCGAACCGCGGGCGCGCAGGGCCGCCTCGACCGACGCCTCGACGTCGGCCAGCCACTTCCCCGGCTCCGGCACGTTCTCCGGGTGCCCCTGCCGCCCGAGGTGCTGTTCCAGCAGTTTCCGCTGCTTGACCTCGATGTCCGCCGAGCAGCCCGCCTGCACCAGCGCCGCCGTGTCCAGGTCCGTGACGAACACCGTGCGCCGCATGCCCAGCAAGCGCAGCAGCGAACGCTCGTCGTAGAGCGTGCGCTCGACGTCGGAAACGGCCGGGCCGGCGAGCCGGGCGGACGCGGACAGGTGGACGGTGGCCGGGTCGGTGGCGTGCAGCGCGACGACCCCGGCGACGGCGTCCGCCACCGAGGCCGCGGGCGCGGCGAGGTGGTGGCGGACGGCGAGGCGGGCCCGGCGCTGCTCGGTGCTGATGGTCGGAGACACCCGCTTTTCCTACCACCGGGCACCGACAAAAACGCCTGGTCATGTCCGGTGACCAGGCGATAGCCTCCGGCCATGGTCTCCGGTACGCACTTGGCGGCCTTCGCCGCACTGACGTTCCTCATGGTCGTGGTCCCCGGGCCGAGCGTGCTGTTCACGATCAGCCGTGCGCTCACCGTCGGGCGGCGCGACGCGCTGCTCACCGTCGTCGGCAACTCCGTGGGCGTGTACACGCAGGTCGTCGCGGTCGCGTTCGGCCTCGGTGCGCTGGTGACGACGTCCGCGGCGGTGTTCACCGCGATCAAGGTCGCCGGCGCGAGCTACCTGGTGTACCTGGGGATCCAGGCGGTGCGGCACCGCCGGAAGCTGACCGACGCGATGGCCGCGCAGGTGCGCGCCACGCCCGGACGCGTGCCGGCCGTGCTGCGCGACGGCTTCGTCGTCGGCTTCGCGAACCCGAAGTCGATCGTGTTCCTGGCGGCGCTGCTGCCCCAGTTCGTCGACCCGGCTGCCGGGTCGGTGCCGGCCCAGATGTTGGTCCTCGGACTTTGCCTGCCCGCCATCGCCTTGGCCACCGACAGCGCGTGGGCGCTGGTCGCCGGCACCGCCCGCACGTGGTTCGCCCGCTCACCGAAGCGCCTGGAAATGGTCGGCGGCACCGGCGGACTCGTGATGATCGGCCTGGGCACCTCCCTGGCCTTCACGGGCCGGGGTGACTGAGCACCAGGTCGAGCAAGCCCGGGAAGGCGGCGTCGAATTCGGGGCGCCGCAAGCGGTTCAGCCGCCGCGGACCTTCGTCGCGCTGTTCGATCAGGCCCGCCGCGCGCAGCACGGCGAAGTGGTGGCTGCGGGTCGCCTTCGCCACCGTCAGGTCGAACGTGCCGCACGCCTTCGTCCACTCCGGCACGGCGGCCAGCTCGCGCAAGATGCTGCGGCGCACCGGATCGGCGACCGCGGCCAGTGCGTCCTGCAGCGAAACCGCCGCCGGGACCGCGTGCGTGAGCCCGCGCGCCCGCGCGGTGTTCGACGATTGTCGTACAGTCATCAGGTCGACCTCCATCGAACACTCTAGGAGCCACCGTGCCCGGCACCTCGACGCCACCTTCGGCCCGGCCGCGCGCCACCGGCTCGACGAAGCGGGCAAGCCCGCCCGCGAGGGTGCGCTGGCCGCCCTCGAATCGTTCTCCTACGCCTTCAACCAGCGCGATCTCGAGTACTCCGGTGCAGGTCCACCACCGCGGCAGCATCGACGACGCCGACGCGCTCGCCGCCTACCAGCAGGCGATCCGCGGCTAGGCCAGCGCCTTGACCAGTTCCGGCCACCACTCCCGCGGCAGGCCCTCGAGCGGGACGACCACCTGGTCGGCGCCGGCGGCCCGGTACTCCCGCAGCCGCGCGACGACGCCGTCGAAGTCGCCCCAGACGGTCAGGCCGTCGACCAGCCGGTCCGACAGGTCCGCGATGTCCGCGTCGCCGAACCCCATCCGGCGGAAGTTCGCCGCGTAGCCCGGTATCCCGGCCAGGAACCGCAGCGAGCCACCTCGCACGACCTCGCGCACCTTGGCCACGTCGGTCTCCGCCACCACGCTGAGCAGCACCGCGAGCTGCCGGTCCGCACCCAGGATCTCGCGCGCCGACGCGACGTAGTCCGTCGTCACCAGGTACGGGTACGCGCCGGACGCGCGGTCGCGCGCCAGCTCCAGCATCCGCGGCCCGAGCGCCGACAGGATCCGCGCGGACGGCGGCACGGCGTCGTCGATCTCGTCGAGGTAGTCGCCGAGCGTGGCCAGCGGACGCGCGCCGTGCGCCCCGCCGAGGCCGACCACGAACCGCCCGGTGGGCAGCTCGGCGTACGCCGAAGCCACGGCGGCCGAGGGCACCCGGTCCACCGACAGGATCCCGCTCGCCACCTGGATCCGCGAAGTCCCCCGGACGACCTCGGTGATCCGCGGCAGGTTGTCGCCCCGCCCGCCGGCCAGCCACAGCGTGGCGTAGCCCAGCTCTTCGAGCTCGACCGCCACGGCCGTCTCGGTGTCCAGTGCGGTGTGAGTGGCCCCCAGCGGCCCCAGTTTCGTCATGCGCCCGGCAACCCCGGAACCGGCCGGGTTGTTCCCGTCAGGCGGTTTGTTCGTCCTCGGCGGAATCAGCGAAGTCCGCGGAATCAGCGGGCTCGGCGGCACCGAGGGCATCGGCCGCCCGCGTGAACATCCGGGTCGCCGACAGGCGCGCGACGCCGTCCGGCTCGCCGAGGTCCTCCAGGGAGTTCCGGATCGTCGAGTCCACCGACAGGTACTTCCGGCCCGCCCGCAGGTCGGCGTCGTTGCGCAGCCGCACGATCAGCGGGAACTCCGACAGCGCGCCCGCGTCGAACAGGCCCGTCGTGTAGATCAGCTGCACGCCCAGTGCCTCGGCCACCGCCCGCTGCAGTTCCAGCAGGTAGCCCGCCGACGCGCGGCCGATCGGGTTGTCCAGGAACAGCACCCCCGAGTGCCGGTTGCGGGCCTTGCCGCGGTTGTTCGCCCGCAGCGCGGCCAACGTGCAGTACAGGATGATCGCCGCGGTCAGCTGCTGGCCGCCGGAGAAGACGTCGCGGATCTCCGAGACGCGCTGGCGTTCGGTCCGCAGCACCGAGTCCGGCTTGAGCATGTCGACGCGGAACCCCTTGGGTGCCGCCGCCCGGACGCCCCGCAGCACCAGGGAGAGCCCGTCGCGCTTGACGTCCCGGCCGTCCGCCGTCTTGCCCACGGCGGCCTCGTCGACGACTTCGCCGAGCTTCTCGGTGAGCGCGTTGTCCTCCAGCTCGGTGAAGCGGATGCGCAGGAACTCCTGCCCGGACCAGTCGCCGAGGCCGTCCGGCAGCCGGGAGACGCGCTGCGCGGACCGCAACGTCCGGAGCGCGCCGTCGACCATGCCCTGGAGGCGGGTGATGATGCCGCCGCGGTGCCGGTCGATCTGCGCGAGGTCGTCGGTGAGCGACCGCAGCCGCGGCCGCAGCGCTTCGGCCCACTCGGCGGCGTGGGCCGGGAGCTGGTCGCGCTTGACCGAGATGACCTGCTGGCGCACCGGCGTGCTCAGCTTCTCGAACCGCTTCTCCGTCGCGTACTGCGCGAGCTGGTCCGCGGCCGCGCGCACCCGCCGGTCGCCGGCGTCGGCGGCGTCCTGCGCCTGGTTGAAGGTCGCGTTCAGCCGCGCGTGCTGGGCGCGTGCGGTGTCGACGTCGCCGTCGTAGGCGGCCGCTGTGTCCTTCTCGGTGCCGGTCACCAGGTGGGCCATCGACTCCGCGAGCAGCGCGAACCCGGACGCCGAAGTACGCGCCGACTCCAGCGTCGCTTCGGCCGCGGCCCGGCGTTCCTGCAGCTCTTCCCACTTGCGCGCGGCCGCCGACGCCTCCAGGCCTGCCGCGTCGATCAGCTCCAGGCCGTGCTCGATGTCGCGCGGCTTCTCCCCGGTGACGCCGTTCTGCAGCGGCAGCGCGTCCAGCTCGGCCCGCCGCGTCGAGACGAGCCCGATGGCTTCGGTGCGCTCGTCCTCCAGGCCGTCGACGACGCGGCGGGCACGCGCCAATGCGGCCGCGCGGGCGGAAGCGTCGGAGCCGTCCGGTGTTTCCAGCAGTTCGGCCGCGCGCGAGCGGACCGCCTCGTCCAGGGACTCGACGGCCGATCCCGCGGCCGCTTCGGCGGACTCGGCCTGCTCCAGCTCGGCACGCAGGTCGCTGCCGACCTCGACCTTCGCGTACGACTCGGACGCCGACAGGTAGGTCCGGCGCAGCGCGTCGACCGGCTCGGCCGGCACCGGGCCGTCCGCCGCCTCGGCCGCGCCGGGCACCTCGGCGAGTTCGGCGCGCGCGGTCGTCGCGGTGCGGCGGTGGCCGTCGGCGGTGCGCTGCTCCTCCCCCGCCTGCTCGCGCAGCCGCGCGGCCTTGCCCGCCGCGTCGGACGCCTGGAGGTCGGCGCGCTCGGCGATCTCGGTTGCCCGCTCGGCCTCTTCGGTCCACTCCGCGATCCGGGCGCTGCGGACGCCCAGCTCGCCGAGCCGCCGGGCCTTCTCCTCGGCCTCCGCGGCGGCCGCCCGCAGCTCCGGGACGCGCTCGCGCAACGACGCCGCTTTTTCGCTCAGCCGCGCGAACTCCGCGTCGGCCTGCGCCAGCGCCGTGCGCGCGGTCTCGCGCACGGTGCGGGCGGCCTGGGCCTGCTCGGCCAGGGTCGCGATCGCGCCCGGCGGATAGTCCTCGCGCCAGGTGGTGAGCTTCCACGTCAACGCGCCGTCCGCGGACAGCTTGGCGGACAACGCTTCGAGCCGCCGCTGCCGCTCGGTGTGCCGCCGGGCGACGGCTTCCCGCTCGGCGTCGGCGGCTTCCTCGTCGTACATCGCGGGGTTCGGCGGCACGAGGAACTCGACGCCCGGGGCCGGCGGGACCTCGGCCTGCAGGGCCACCGTGGTGCCGACGGCGATGGTCGCGGACGGCAGCAGCCGCCGCTTCGTGAGCACTTCGCGAGCGCGGTCCACGTGCGCGGCATCGTTGAGCAGAACGCCGGAGACCAGCTGCGGCAGGGTTTCCAGCACTTCGACGCGCCGCGATGCATCCAATTTGGACAGATAGCGCCAGCCGGACCACGCGGTGATCCCGGCCTCTTCCAAGGCGTCGAGCGCCGCCTGGACGTCTTCCGGCGGCGGCAGCAGCCCGCCGGACCCCAGCGCGGCCAGCGCCCGCTCGTCGGCGGACTCCTCCATCCGCAGCGCGGTCTGCTCCTTTTCGACGGCCGCGCTCGCCTCGCGCAGCCGTTCCAGCAGCACCGGCAGATCGCTTTCGAGCGCGACGTCGTCCGCGCCGAGCAGCTCGACCAGGCGGCCCTCCGCGGCCAGCGCGTCGGTGCGGCGGTGGGCCCGGTCGAGGTCTTCGGTGGCACGCTCCAGGCGGTCCTGCGTGGTGCCCGCGAGCTGGTGCGCCTCGTTCACGGCCCGTTGCGCCGCTTGGAGGTCCGCGCCGACGCGGTCGAGTTCCTGTTCGCGGCGGGCCAGCTCGGCGGTCGCCGACTCGGCGGCCGACCGCGCGGCCCGCGCAGCTTCGGCGACGTCGACGCCCGACGGCAGCAACCCCGCACGGACGGCCGCCTGGACCTCTTCGCGCAGCTCGGTGATCCGCGCGGTCAGCCCGCGGGCTTCGGCCCGGCGGGCAGCCGCGAGGTTCGCGGCTTCGTCGCGCTCGGTCTGCGCCTTCTCGGCCTCGGCACGCAACGCGCCCGCGTGTGCTTCGGCCTTGTCGGCCTGCCGCTGGGCGTCCTGGGCGAGGGCGTGCAACCCGCGGGCGAGCGCCGAAGCAGCGTCGTTGCGCGCCGTCAAGGCGGGCCGCGCCTTCTCCTCCCGGCTGCCGACGAGTTCGCGCAGGTCCTTCGCCTTGCGGGCGGCATTCAACGAGTTGAGGACCGTCGCCGTCTCGCGCCAGGCCTCCGCCTCGGTCTTCGCCGACGCCAGCTCGGCGTCGACGCGCTTGCGGGCCTCCTGAGCCTCGTCCAGCCGCAGCACCGCGACCAGGCGGCGCAGCTCGGTGACGGCCGCGGCGAGCCGCCGGTGATCGCCCTCGGCGAGCTTCTCCGCGGACTTGACCTCGGTGACGTGGTCTTCGAGCCCGGACAGCCGCGCGTTCTCGAGTTCGTTGCGGGCGACGACCCGCCCGGCCAGCTCGGTCATGTCGGCTTTCGCCGATTCAGCGATCTTCCGCGACTCCGCGGCGACGCCTTCTTCGGCGGCCAGCGGCCCCAGCAGCTCCAGGGCACCGGCCACGAAGTCGCGTTCGGCCAGGAGATCCCCGCGCTGCGCCAGGTTGTGCGCGTAGGTCGCGACGACCTCCGCGAGGTCCTTCGGCTCCTCCTCGGAGATGACCGCGCGCAGCAGGAAGTCGACGAAGGCGTCGTCGGTGCCGAAGGCGAACGCGTCCGCCGCTTCGCCTTCGCCGGCGTTCATCGCGCGCTGGTAGCGGAACAGCTCGGTGTCGAGGCCGAGGCCGTCGAGGCGGCCGGTCCACTCGTGGTGGCGGCGGGTCCAGGACAGCTCCAGCTCGGGCTCGGCCAGCTGGGCGGCGGTGAGCTTGTCGTGGAAGCCGGACATGGTGAGCAGCCGGCCGTCCTGGGTCATCGGCAGCGAATCCAGGCCGAGCGCGGCGGTCGGGCGGAAGCAGTACCAGGAGTCGGCGAGGTTCTCGGAGTCGGCGGACACGACGTGCCCGCGCCACTCCGACACCTTCCCGGTGATGATCCGGTGGCCGCTTTCGACGTGCAGCCACTCCAGTACCACGTGCGAGACGTCCTTGGCGGCGACGAACTTCTCCAGGACCTTGGTGCTGGTGGTGCCGACGACCTGGCGGCGGCCGGGCAGCATCACCGAGAAGATCAGCTTGATCAGCACGGACTTGCCGCCGCCGTTCTCGAGGAACAGCACGCTCGCCGGGGACGGGCGGCGCAGCTCGGCCGGGCCGGTCGCGTGGATGCCCGCGCTGAACAACGCGTCCTGCTTCGGGGCGGTGATCTTGGCGCCGACGCCGCTGAAGTCGAGCACGACGTCCTGGTAGCGGGCACCCGCCGGGCCCACCGAGTGCAGGCGGACCCGCGAAAGCTCGTACATCGATTCCCCTCGTTAAAGCGTGTCCGAAGCGGCCGCGCGCAGCGTGCCCCCGGCGGTCGCGACGGTCACGACGTCGAGCGCGAGCAAGTCGTCGAAGGCGGCGTCGGCGGCGAGTTCGCGGACCTGGATCTGGTAGCGCGGGGTGGTCCGGTAGGTGCCGCCCTGCTCGTCGCTCACCGGGACCAGGAAACCCTGGTCGGCGAGGAACCGCAGGGCGCGGCTGACCATGCCGCGGGTCGTGTCGGCGGCGAGGCGGCCGTCCTTGGTGGCGGCCGCGGCGGGACGGCGGGTGTAGGCCCGCCACGCCTGTTCCAGCTCCGGCGCGTCGGCCAGGGGGTCGTTGTTGGCCTCGGCCTGCGCGGCGCGTTCGTCCAGCATCCGCGCGGCTTCGCGGACCATCGCGTCGACCTGCTCGACGCTGACGCGGCCGATGTAGGTGTCGTTGGCCAGGTCGTCGGGACGCGGGTAGCCCAGCGCCGCGGTGGCGAGGTGGATCAGCCCGTGCAGCACCTTCTCGGTCTCGCGGCGCTCGCGGATCTTGGCCTGGCGGGCGTAGGAGTCCATCTTGATCTCGAAGACGGACTCGTCGGTGGCCGCGAGGACCGCCCCCGCCTGCTGGTTGACCTCGAGGACCATGAGCCCGAGCCCGGCGGCGACGGCGTGGGTGAGGGCCTTGAACGCGTTGTCCTCGCCGTAGCGGCGCACGAGGTCGCCGTACACGACGTCACGCGCGGGCAGCTGCTTCGGCCGCATGCCGAAGGCGACCAGCCGGGCCGCGGCCTCGGCGTCCACGCTGCTGTGGGACAGCGCCATTACGCGACTTCCTCTTCTTCGTCGGCACGCTCTACGGCGGCGGTGGACAGGAGCAGGTCGGCGCCGCCGAAGTCCGGGTCGTCGAGCAGCGTGCCGTCGTCGACGGCGAGCAGCACCGAGCGGTCGCCTTGACGGCGGGCCGCGCCGATCCCGGGACTGTAGGCGTGGACCGCGCGCAGCGCGACCAGGGCGGCGAGCCCCGGCTGACGGCTGCGACGGGCTTCTTCGAGCAGCCCCGACAGCCTCCGCGGCACTTCGGGCAGGTCGAGGAGTTCGTCGGCGCGCCGCCAGACGTCGTCGCCGAACTTGTCGCTGACCTCGGCGGGCATGAGTTCCGGCTCGGGGATCTCGCCGACGAGCTGGTCTCGCTCGGGCGCGGGCCGCAGCAGCAGCGAGACCAGCGACGACAGCGACGGCACCACCGGCGGGGCGATCCCGGCGGCGGCGTGGAAGAAGTGTTCGACGGGGGCGACGGCGTCGGCCAGCGGGAGCCCGAGCGTGGGGACGAGGAGCTGGCCGAAGAGGTCCAGGGTCGCGCGCTGGGGCGGGCCGGAGAACTGCTGGCGGTCCTGCTCGGCGCGGAACACCGCACCCGCGTCGGCCAGGCGGGACTGCAGGCGGGTGTGCCGCCGGATGCAGTCGCCGACGATGTCGACGAGCTCGGCGGCCCGGCGCTTGCGGTCGAGGTCCTCGGTCTCGTCGCGGGCGGTGGTGATGTTCTTGAGGATGGCGTTCTCGGCGCGGAACCGGGCCTCGATGTGGCTCAGCGCGCTGTCCAGCAGTTCCGGGACCTCGCGTTCCCAGTCGACCGAGCGGACGTCGCGGCGGGTCGAGTCGAGCTTCGCGCGCAGCGTCTCGCCGTACTGGACGGTCCGGTAGCGGGCCTGCTCGGCGGCCAGCTTCGCGTCGGCCAGCCGGCCACGCGCAATCAGGTTTTCCAGCTTGACCTCGGCGGCGATGTGCGCCGACTCGACGTCGGTGTCGAGCGCACCGACCAGGACGTTGATGGCCTCGTCGGTGGCGCGCAGGTAGACCTCGCCGTCCGGGGCGGCCAGCTCGACCAGCAGCTTGAAGTCGAACTGGCGCCGCTGGTAGCCGCCCGGCCCGATCGAGCCGTAGACGCGCCGGAAGCCGCGGTCGGTGGTGCCGACGTTGATCAGGTTGTCCAGGACCCACTTGGCCACCCGGACGTGTTCCTCGGGCATCCGCGACGGCGCCTGCTGGGCGATGAACGGCAGCAGCCGGTCGATGACCTCGTCGTGGCCGGCGCCGGTGTCGAAGTCCATCGCGATGGTGACCTGATCGATCGTGTGCAGCGCGATCTCGGCCATCTGGTAGATCGTCGCGTCCGCCCAGTCGAGCTTCGCCTTCCGCGCGTCCAGGTCGTGCAGCGGCGCGGTGCAGGCCAGCGCCTTGAGGCGGCGCGTCAGCCCCTCGTCGGCCAGGCCCGGTGTCCCGGTCTCGTCGTCTCGCACAGCAGGCCAGGCTAGTCGGCCACCCTCTGCGCACGCCCGGGTGACGGGCTAACGTCCCTCCCATGCATGAGATGAGCCGTGACGAGTGGTGGAAATTCGCGTCCGAAGGCACCCGGACCGGCATGCTCGGCCTGGTCAGGGCCAACGGCGCCCCGATCGTGACGCCGATCTGGTTCCTGCTGAACGAAGGCCCGGACGGCGACGAGCTGATCTTCACCACCGGCACCGAGACGCTCAAGGGCAAGGCCATCGCCCGCGACGGGCGCATCAGCCTGGCCGTCGACGACCAGAAGCCGCCGTTCTCCTACGTCCAGTTCACCGCCGAGGCGCGGCTGACCCACGACTACGACGACATGCTCGAGTGGGCGACGAAGCTGGGCGGCCGGTACATGGGTGCCGAGCAGGCCGAGGCGTACGGCAAGCGCAACGCCGTCCCCGAGGAATCCCTCGTCCGGGCGAAGATCACCAAGGTGATCGCGCGGGCCGACATCGCCGGCTGACCCCGTTTCGCTGGTAATCTGCCCCCGGGGGTGGGGGTATGCCTTCAGGGGACAGACGCGACGCCGTCAAGGCGATCGTCAGCGCGGGCCAGCGGGAACTGGTGGCCGAGCTGGAACGCCTCGACGGCGGTGGCCGCTTCGGCCGGTCCGGCCGCACGCGGCGGCTCGAGCAGGGTGACGTCTTCGAACGCGCCGTGGTCAGCGCGGCCTTCTCGGACGAGTGCTTCGCGGCCGGGCTGTCGGTCGTGCTGCACCCGCGCAACCCGTACGTCCCGGCGTTCCAGGCGCACTTCCGCTACCGCGAAACCGCGGACGCGTGGTGGTTCGGCGGCAGTGCCGACCTCCTGCCCTGCTACGGCTTCGCCTCGGACGCGACGCACTTCCACCGCGTCCTGAAGAACCACTGCGACACGCTCGACCCGGCGTTCCACGCGCAGGCGAAACGCGCGTGCGACGACCGCTTCCGGCTTCCGCACCGCGACGAGGCCCGCGGCATCGGCGGCATCCTCTTCGACCACCTGAGCCTGCCCGGCCCGGACGGCTGGCGGCGTTCGGCGGCGTTCACGGCGGCGGGGATGGCCGCGATCGCGCCGGCGTACTTCCCGATCGTGCGGCGGCGGAAGGACGTGCCGTACGGCGAGCGCGAGCGGCAGTGGCAGCTGTACCGCCGCGGCCGGTACGTCGAGTTCACGCTCGTCCACGACGCGGCGACCGCGGTGCAGGCCGACGCCGAAGCGATCCTGACGGCGCTGCCGCCGCTGGCCCGGTGGGAGGCGGAGTTCACGCCCGAGCCGGGGAGCGCGGAGGCGGAGCTGGCGGCGTTCCTCGTCCCGCGTGACTGGGCGGCCGAAACCCCGGTGACAGCGGGCTGACTACCCAGCGCCCCAAGGTGGCCTTGGTTGCGTTCAACGCACCGAAGGCCACCTTGGGTGCGTTGAACGCACCGAAGGCCACATTGGGGCGCTTGAAGCGTGACTGTCGGCCGTCCGGGGGCAGGTGGCCCGGTGAGCGGGAAACCGTTGGCACACTGAGTGAGCCGTCGTGTCGACTATTGACAGGGCCCGCTCGGAGGGTGTGTGATCTGTCCCATAAATAGGAAACTTTCCTAACTATTGCCGCCGGTGGTTCGCCGCCCCTTCCGCCCCCGGTCACCGCCTGTCCCCCGACCCACGCAGGAGGCTCCCCGTGGCACCCCGTCCACCGTGGCGCGCGGTACTGGCCGGTACCGCCGTCGCAGCGCTCGGCCTCACCGCGATCACCCCGGTCACCGCGTGGGCCGCGTCCGCCGCGGACACCGATTACGAAGCCGAGAACGCCACCATCTCGCAGGGCGCGGTCGAATCGAACCACGCCGGCTACAGCGGCACCGGGTTCGTCGACTTCGACAACGTCGCCGGCAGCTACGTCGAATACTCCGTGAACGCCGCCCAGGCGGGCACGCACACGCTGACCTTCCGCTACGCCAACGGAACCACCGGCAACCGGCCGGTGAAGCTGACCGTCGACGGCGGCGACAAGGGCACCCTCGACTTCCCCGCCACCGGCGCGTGGACGACCTGGAAGACCGCCACCGCGACCGTCCAGCTCACCGCCGGCGTCAACAAGGTCCGCACCACCGCGACCACCGCCACCGGCGGCCCGAACGCCGACAAGCTCACCGGCACGTTCACCGCCCCGGTCGACGGCGAACCGCCCTCGCCGCCGTCGAACCTCGAGGCGAGCACCATCCTGCCCACCGCGGCGACCTTCGGCTGGACCGCCGCGACGGACAACGTCGGCGTCGTCCGCTACGAGATCAACCGCGGCGGCAACACCCTCAAGACCGTCGACGGCAGCACCACGAGCGCCACCGTCGACAACCTGACCCCGAACACGGCCTACGACATCTCGGTCGGCGCGTTCGACGCCGCGGGCAACCCGTCGCAGCAGAGCAACGTGGTCACCTTCACCACGCCGCCGAGCAACGACACCACCCCACCCAGCGTGCCGGGCAACCTGCGCTCCACCGGCGTCACCGCGAACAGCGTCTCCCTGGCGTGGAACGCCTCCACGGACAACGGCGGCACCGTCGCGGGCTACGACGTCTACCAGGGCGCCACGAAGGTGGCGACCACGACGTCGCTCGCGACGACGATCACGAACCTCGGCCCGGACACCTCGTACACGTTCACCGTCAAGGCCCGCGACCCCGACGGCAACAGCTCGGCCGCGAGCAACGCGGTCACCGCGAAGACCGGTGCGCCGGGCGGCGCGGGCGGCATCCCGGAGTACGACAAGGACATCGCGAAGGTCGATCTCGGCTGGTCGGTGGACTTCCTCCCGAACGGCAACGCGCTGGTGACCGAGCGGGACCGGTTCGAGATCGTGCTCGTCACGCCGTCCGGCCAGAAGACCACGCTGGGCAAGGTGCCGGGCGCGGTCACGACCACCGGCGAAGGCGGCCTGCTCGGCCTGGCGATCTCGCCGAACTGGGCGGCCGACCACGCGATCTACCTCTACCACACGGCTTCCGCCGACAACCGGATCGTGAAGATGACCTACGACGGCAGCACGCTGTCCTCGACGTCGACGCCGGTGCTGACCGGGATCGCGAAGAACCGCTACCACAACGGCGGCCGGATCAGGTTCGGTCCCGACGGCAAGCTGTACGCCACCGTCGGCGACGCGAAGAACAGCGGCAACGCGCAGAACAAGAGTTCTCTCAACGGGAAGGTCCTGCGGCTCAACTCCGACGGCTCCGCGCCGGGCGACAACCCCTTCTACGCCACCGGCGGCAACGCGCGGTACGTCTGGAGCTACGGTCACCGCAACCCGCAGGGCCTGGCCTGGGACTCCCGGGGCCGGCTGTGGGCGGCGGAGTTCGGCGAGAGCAGCCAGGACGAGCTCAACCTGATCCAGCGAGGCGGCAACTTCGGCTGGCCCAGCTGTGAAGGCACGCAAGGCAGCTGCAGCGGCTACCTCGCGCCGAAGAAGACCTGGTCCACTTCGCAGGCCGGGCCGAGCGGGCTGGAGATCGTCAACGACTGGATCTACCTCGCCGGCGTCACCGGGCAGCAGCTGTTCGCCATGCAGATCAACGCCGCCGGCACCGGCGTCGGCACGGTGTCGACGCTGTTCTCCGGCCGCTGGGGCCGGCTGCGCTCGGTCACCAGGACCCCGGCCGGCGGGCTCTGGCTGACCTCGACGAACAACGACAAGAACGGCGGTACGCCGTCGGCGCTGGACAACGTGATCGTGCGGCTGAAGTTCCCGGGCGGCTCGGCGGCGAGTGCCGTGCCGGGCGGCCAGTCCGGCGCGGCCGCCTGAAAGCCGCGGCAGGGGTGACCGGAGCGGCGCCGGTCACCCCTGCCGCCCTTACTGCGTCCCCGCCACCTTGCGCAGGTGGGCGTCGACGTCGAAGCCGTGTTCCTCCAGCCGGCGGCGGGCCAGCAGGAGCTCGTCGGGGGTGAACAGCTCGGCGTACTCCTCGCGGAGCATGACCGCCTCGGAGCTGCGGCCCAGCTGGTTCTTCTCCCAGAGCACGGTGAAGCCGCCCGCGGTGCCGGCCCCGCGCAGGAGCAGGCGGGCCGCTTCGACGCCGCCGTGTTCGCGCACCATGCGTTCGAACTGGGCGGGGCGGTAGCCGTAATCCTTGGCCAGCACCCGGCAGCCGTCGAGCAGGTCCTCGGTGAACCGCGCGGCGAGCCGGGCGTCGGCCGGGAGGGATGCGGCTGGTTCGGGCATGGGGGGCAACCTCTCGACGGGACGACTTCCCAGATTAATCGCGAACCGTACCGGTTTCGCTACGCCATTCGAGCAACGAATCCGCGAAGGGCACTCTCCGTGTCGGCACAAGCGGACAAAAGCGGCAAATCGAGACTGTCGGTGGTCTCTGCCATGCTGACCGCCATGCGAACCGTGGTCCACGGCGACGTTCACGTCCACTATGGACAGATCTACGTCCACGACGAGGCCGGAGAACCGTTCGAGGGTGACCTGACGGCGTGCTTCACCGGGCAACGCAACGGGCTGTGCGGCGCCGCGGTGCCCGGCACCCTCTTCCTCATCACCGGGCTGCACACCGGCGAGGTCGGCTTCACCGCCGAGGTGCACGAAACCGAACCACCGGACAGCGACGCGGAAGACGTCGTCGAGGTCACCTTCCGGGCCGAGGGCCGGACCGTGCTGGTCACCTGGGGCGGCTCGGACTGGTGGGACCTCGAGCTGGCTCCCGGCGACTACCGCGTCCGCTACGGCGGCACGGCGATGGACGCGGGCCGCGAACGCGACACCCGGCTCGGCGGCGAGCCTCGGCTGGACAGCTACCTGCTGCAGTTCTGGCCCGCACCGGCGGCCTCGGACGTCGTCGTCCGCGCATCGAGCGCGATCGCGGCCTACTGGCACGGTTTCGCGCGGGACCTGCCCCCGCCGCCGACCGAAGAGGAGCTCGCCGCCCGGCGGGAGGCGAGCCGACGGGCCGAGGAGGAAGCGCACGCGAAGGCGCGGCACGAGCAGCTGCTCCGCGAGTGGGGCGGGGTGCTGCCGGACGAACCGGTCCTGAACCTGCCGCCGGGCTCGCTGCGGGAGTTCGCCAAGCGCGACCGCGACCTGGCCGGGGCGGCGGTCGCCGCGGGGCCGGAAACCTGCCGCGCGCTCGCCCGCCGGGTGGCCCGCCTCGCGTTCGAGCGGGCCGGGCTCGACGGTGTCGGCTGGATCGCCGACGGCCTGCGCGCGATGGACGAGGGGACGGCCTTGCCCCCGCCGTTCGACGACTGGACCGCGGCGTGGGACCGGCTCCTGTCGGACCCGGAGGTCCCGAACACGCTGGTGCGCACGCCGGACGGACGGCACGACAACGCGTTGCAGCAGGCGATGGCGTTCCCGGCGATCTTCGCGGCGGTCGACGAGGATGCATCGGAAGCACTGGGCCAGGCGTTGTCGGCGGCCGGGTACACCTACGGCGACGATCAGGCGCGGTTGCTCGCGGAGGTGCGTGCAGCCTTGGCCGAGCTGACCGGAAGCGGCTGACGCGGCCGGGCTCACCAGCCGAACAACCCGCCCATGATCCGGGCGCAACGGGCCGTCATCGCGTCCGCGTCTTCCTCCGGGCGGTCGATCCACCAGCCGATCAGCGAGTCGACCACCCCGGTCCACACCTGCGCGACCGCGTCGATGTCGGCCGGGTCGGCCAGGCCGCGGGAGGTCAGCAGCTGGGTGGCGCCGAGCACCGCGAACGCGTCGAGCCGGTGGCGGTAGTCCGCTGCCGCCGCGGCGATGTCGCCCGTCGACGGCACCGTCGCGTCGCGCAGGAGGCGCCACGCGTAGCGGTCGTGGTCGAACGTCGTGAAGATCGCGGAGAGCACCTTCAGCGGCATCTGGTCGGGCTCGCCGCCGGCCGCCATGGTCGTCGCCACGCCTTCGGTGAGCCGGCCGCCCGCGCGGTGCAGACAGGCCAGGTACAGGCCGTCCTTCGAGCCGAAGTACTGGTACAGCAACGGCTTCGTGACCCCGACCCGGCGGGCGATCTCGACCATCGACGCGCCCGCGTACCCCGCCCGGCCGAACTCTTCGGTGCCGGCCACGACGAGCTGGGCCGCGCGCTCTTCGCGCGGCATGCCCTTGGTCCCGACCGCCCTTGACTCCGTCACGCGCGAGAGCCTACCGTGCGTGAAGTGACCCAAGGGTAAGTTACCGCATGGTCAGATCCGAGGAGGCGACGTGGCCGAGTTCCTGGCGCACCTGCGCGACCCCGTGCTGTTCGCGATTCCGGTGTTCCTGCTGTTCGTGGCGATCGAAATCGTCGCGGTGCACGTGCTGGGCCACGACGACAACGTCGTGGGCTACAGCGTCGCCGACACCCGCACGAGCATGCTGATGGGCACGGTCGCCGTCGGGGTCAACGCGCTGTTCCGGCTGGTGATGCTCGTCGTGTTCGCGGCGCTGTTCGAACTGGCGCCGGTCAAGCTCGACCCGCGCGACTGGTGGACGTGGGTGCTCATGCTGCTCGGCCAGGAACTGGTGTTCTACGCCTACCACCGGGCCAGCCACCGCGTGCGGCTGCTCTGGGCCGGCCACCAGGTGCACCACTCCAGCGAGCACTACAACTTCTCGACGGCGCTGCGGCAGAAGTGGACCCCGTACTTCCAGCTGCCGTTCTGGTCGGTGCTGGCGCTGTGCGGCATCCCGCCGTGGATGATCCTGACCGGCCTGTCGATCGACCTCGTCTACCAGTTCTTCGTGCACACCGAGAAGGTCGGCAAGCTGCCGCGCTGGTTCGAGTACGTCTTCAACACCCCGTCACACCACCGGGTCCACCACGGCAGCGACGCGGAGTACCTGGATGCCAACTACGGCGGCATCCTCATCGTCTGGGACCGGCTGTTCGGCAGCTTCGTCCCCGAAGGCAAGCGGCCGACGTACGGGCTGACGAAGAACATCGAGACGTACCACCTGCTCAAGGTGGGCTTCCACGAGTACGGCTCGATCCTGCGCGACCTCCGCGCGGCGCGGACGTGGCGCGAGCGCGCGGGCTACGTGTTCGGGCCACCCGGCTGGCAGCCCGAACACGTGCCCGCGTGAGCTACGCGATGTCCCGCAGCGCGAGGCTGTTCAGGGGCGGCCGCTGCGGTGAGGTCAGGTCGGTCAGCACGATCTCGCGCTCGACGCCGGGGGACGTCCCGCGCCGGAACTGCGCGAGCAGCGTCGCCGGCGGGGCCGCGGTGACCATCCGGCCGTGGCGCTCCAAGCGGTCGAAGAGCGTCTGCATGATCTGCCCGGACATCCGGCCCAGCGCCTGGGTGCTCTGGTGGCGGTGCGCGCGGTGGCCGAGGTCGACCTGGGCGAGCGCGTCGAGGCCGCGCTGTTCGAGCAGGTCGATGAGGTGCCCGACTTCGACGCCGTAGTTCGCGACGAACGGGATGCTCTCCAGCACCTCCCGGCGGCCCGCGTATTCACCGGCCAGCGGCTGGACGAACCCGGCGAGCTCCGGCCAGAACATGTTGAGCAGCGGGCGGGCGACGAGTTCGGTGACCCGGCCGCCGCCGTCCGCCTCGGTGCCGAGCGGGCGGTGGTAGAAACCCTTGACGTAGGCGACCGACGGATCGGTGAGCAGCGGGCCGAGCAGCCCGGTGACGTAGTCCGTGGTGAAGTCGTGCAGATCGCCGTCGACGAAGACGACGAGATCACCGCTCGTCGCCGCGACGCCCTTCCACAGCGCTTCACCCTTGCCGGCCAGCCCGCCGAGCTCGGGGAAGACGGCGTCCTGCGCGACGACGGCGGCCCCCGCGGCGGCGGCCACTTCGGCGGTGGCGTCGGTGGACCGGCTGTCGACGACGATCTCGTCGACGAGCACGCCGTACAACTCGTCCCGGATCGCCGCGACGATCGGACCGACGGTGGCTTCCTCGTTCCGGGCCGGGATGACCACGGACACCGTGGTCCCGCGTTTGGCCGCGACGAGCTCCCGGGTGGTCCAGTCCCCGGCCTTGCTGCTGCGCCGGGTGATCCAGGTGCCGATTTCCGGCGAAACCTGCAGCATGCGTTTCCCCTTCCCTCGTTCGCTTCCGAGGTTCGGGGTGCCGCGTTTCGAGCACCGCTCCACGGCGCTACCGCGGTGTTACGAGATGGCGGGTCGCGTTAACGCGGTGGACGAAAACCGGCTGACCAGCGACGATGCGGGCGGCGACCCGCGGGGGCCCTTCCCCGTCGGCGAAGCCGGCCGCTCGCCCCGCGGTGCGGAAACGGCTCGACCCGCGAACCCGCCATCGCCGAACCGTGGCCGCGGGACCTCGTCAGGCGTCTTCTTCTTCCAGCATCTCCGGCGTGACCGCCGACTCGGTGTCCGGGATGTTCAGGTCCTTGGCCCGCTTGTCCGCCATCGCCAGCAGCCGCCGGATCCGGCCCGCGACCGCGTCCTTCGTCATCTGCGGGTCCGACAGCTGGCCCAGTTCCTCCAGGGACGCCTGCCGGTTGGACAACCGCAGCCGGCCCGCCGCCAGGAGGTGGTCCGGGGCCGTCTCGCCGAGGATCTCCAGTGCCCGCTCCACGCGGGCCGCCGCCGCCACCGCCGCGCGGGCCGAGCGCCGCAGGTTCGCGTCGTCGAAGTTGGCCAAGCGGTTCGCCGTCGCCCGGACCTCGCGGCGCATCCGCCGCTCTTCCCACTGCAGGACGCTCGTGTGCGCGCCGAGGCGGGTCAGCAGGGCGCCGATCGCGTCGCCGTCGCGGACCACCACCCGGTCGGCTCCGCGGACCTCGCGGGACTTCGCCTGGATGCCCATCCGGCGCGCCGCGCCCACCAGGGCCAGCGCCGCCTCCGGGCCCGGGCACGTCACTTCGAGCGACGACGACCGGCCCGGTTCGGTCAGCGAACCGTGCGCGAGGAACGCGCCCCGCCACGCCGCTTCCGCGTCGGCCACTCCCCCGGACACCACGGCCGCGGGCAGCCCGCGCACCGGGCGGCCGCGCTGGTCGATCAGCCCGGTCTGGCGGGCCAGGCCCTCACCGTCCTTCACCACGCGCACGACGTACCGGGTGCCCTTGCGCAGCCCGCCGCTGGCGGTGATGACGTGGACGTCCGAATGGTGGCCGTACAGCTCGTGGATCTCCTTGCGCAGCCGTCGCGCGACCGAGCCCGTGTCCAGCTCCGCCTCCACGACCACCCGGCCGGCCACGATGTGCAGCCCGCCGGCGAAGCGAAGCAGCGACGCGACCTCCGCCCGGCGCGGCCCGATCTTCGTGATCTCCAGCCGGCTCAGTTCGTCTTTCACCGCGGCGGTCATCGCCATTACTGCCCCTCCCTGCCTTTCGCTCCTCCCCCGTGCTCCCCGCCGAGACCGAGAGCCTCCCGCATGCACAACGCGAGCGCATCAGGATCATGCCGTCCCGCCACTTCGGGGTCGGCCACCGCCCCCAGGTGTGCCCGGGCGCCCAGCCGTTCCGCCGCCCGCCGGAGATTCGCCGGGTCGGGCACGGAATCGCGGTCCGCGATCACCGCGTCGACCCGCAGATCGGGGGCGTGTTCGAAGAGTACGTCGAGATGCCGCTCCGGGGAGAATCCCGCGGTTTCCCCCGGCTGGGGGACAAGGTTGAGCACGAGCACCTTCGTCGCGGCCGTGCGCACGAGCGCGTCGTGCAGCCCCGGCACGAGCAGGTGCGGCAGCACACTGGTGAACCACGAGCCGGGCCCGAGGAACACGACGTCGGCGGCCAGCACGGCGTCGACGGCTTCCGTGCACGCCTGCGGCGGCCGCCCCGACCGGCCCGGCGTGTGCAGGCTGACGCGCTGCACCTGCCCCGGCGTCGACGCCACCGCGACCTGGCCGCGGATCGTGCGCACCGCCGCCGGGTCCTCGCTGTCGAGGCCGCTGACCTGCCCCACGATCTCCAGCGGCTCCGGCGACATCGGCAGCACCCGGCCCGAGACGCCCATCAGGCGGCAGGCCTCGTCGAGCGCGGCGACCGGGTCGCCGAGCACTTCGAAGAGCCCGGCCAGCAGCAGGTTCCCCACCGCGTGCCCGGCCAGTGCGCCGTCGCCGCCGAAGCGGTGCTGGAAGACCTCGGCCCACAGGGTGCCGCCGTCCTCCGCGGCGAAGGCGGCGAACGCCTGCCGCAGGTCGCCCGGCGGCAGCAGGCCGAGTTCGCGACGCAGCCTGCCGGACGATCCGCCGTCGTCGGCCACGGTCACGACCGCGGTGACGTCGGGGGTGACCCGGCGCACCGCGGACAGCGTGGCGTGCAGTCCGTGGCCGCCCCCGAGGGCGACCACGCGCACGTTATTCACGACCAAGGTCGCGGTGCACCACCTTCACGGCCATTCCGTCCTCTTTGGACAGACGCTGGGCGAGCTCCACGGACAGCGCCACGCTGCGGTGCTTGCCGCCGGTGCAGCCGACGGCCAGCGTCAGGTACCGCTTGCCCTCGCGCTTGTAGCCGGCGCCGATCAGCCGCAGCAGCTGGTGGTAGCGGTCGAGGAACTCCTCGGCTCCCTCCTGGGAGAGGACGTAGTTGCGGACCTCGCCGTCGAGCCCGGTGTGCTCCCGCAGCTCCGGGATCCAGAACGGGTTGGGCAGGAACCGGACGTCCATCACCAGGTCGGCGTCCATCGGCAGGCCGTACTTGTAGCCGAAGGACAGCACGGTGACGCGGGTCTGCGTGCTCGACTCGGACCCGAACGCGTCCTCGATCTTGGCGCGCAGGTCGTGCACCGACAGCGACGACGTGTCGAGCACCAGGTCGGCCTCTTCGCGCAGCGGCTCCAGCAGCGTCCGCTCCGCGGTGATGCCGTCGGCCAGCCGGCCGTCACCCTGCATCGGGTGGCCCCGGCGGACGGCCTCGAAGCGCCGTACCAGCACGGCGTCGGTCGCCTCCAGGAACAGCACCCGCGGCTTGTAGCCCCGGGCGTCGAGGTCCTTGATCACCGAGGCCAGGTCGTCGGTGAACGCGCGCGAGCGCACGTCCATCACCACCGCCACCTTCGTGATCGCGCCGCGCGCCTGCGCGCCCAGCTCGACCATGGTGGCGATCAGCTCCGGGGGCAGGTTGTCGACGACGAACCAGCCCAGGTCCTCCAGGCACTTGGCCGCCGTGCTGCGGCCCGCCCCCGACAACCCGGACACGACCGCGACCTCCATGCCGGAGCCACGGATCTCCTCTTGCGCACTCACTGTGTTTCCCTACTCCCCTGCTCCTGTGCCGTTGCTCGCGCCGGACTCCCCGGCCAGCGCGGCGACCACGGCTTCCGCGGTGCGCCTGCCGAAGCCGGGCACCGCCTCGATCTCTTCGACCCTGGCCTGCTTGAGCTTCTTCACCGAACCGAAGTGCTTGATCAGCGCGGTGCGGCGAGCCTGCCCCAGCCCGGGCACACTGTCCAATTCGGACGTCACCAGGCGCTTCGAGCGCTTCTCGCGGTGGTAGGCGATGGCGAAGCGGTGGGCCTCGTCACGGAGCCGCTGCAGCAGGTACAGCCCCTCCGACGTCCGGGGCAGGATCACCGGATCGGGGTCGGCGGGCAGCCAGACCTCTTCGAGCCGCTTCGCCAGCCCGATCACCGAGATGTCGGTGATGCCGAGCTCGGCCAGCACGTCGGCGGCCGCGGTGGCCTGCGGGCCCGCACCGTCGACGACCAGCAGGTTCGGCGGGTAGGCGAACTTCTTCGGCCGCCCGGTCTCCGGGTCGAGACCGGGTGTGCTCGACTCTTCCGCGGTTTCCTTGAGGTAGCGGTAGAACCGGCGCCGGACGACCTCGGCGATCGAGGCGACGTCACCCTCCGTGGCCGCCTCCCGCAGGGCGAAGCGCCGGTACTCGGACTTGCGTGCCAGCCCGTCCTCGAACACGACGAGCGACGCGACGACGTCGCTGCCCTGGATGTGGCTGATGTCGATGCACTCGATGCGCAGCGGCGCGGTGTCGAGCCCCAGGAACTCCTGCAGCTCGGTGAGGGCCGCCGAACGTGCCGTGAGGTCGCCGGCGCGGCGCAGCTTGTGCTGGGTGAACGCCTCCCCCGCGTTGCGCTGCACGGTCTCGGCCAGCGCCTTCTTGTCGCCGCGCTGCGGCACCCGCAGCTGGACCCGCGAGCCGCGCAGCCCGGTGAGCCACTCCGCGACCGCCTCGGCGTCCGCGGGCAGCTCCGGCACCAGCACCTCGCGCGGGACGACCGGGCCGGCATCGACGTCGTCGCGGGCGTCGAGCTCGGCCTCGTCGCCGTAGAACTGGGTGAGGAAGTGGTCGACCAGCGCCGGGACGTCCATCTCCTCGGCCTTGTCGATCACCCAGCCGCGCTGGCCGCGGACCCGGCCGCCGCGCACGTGGAAGACCTGGACCGCCGCTTCGAGGTCGTCGTGGGCGAACGCCACGACGTCGGCGTCCGTGCCGTCGCCGAGCACCACGGCCTGCTTCTCCATGGCGCGGCGCAGCGCGCCCAGGTCGTCGCGCAGCCGGGCGGCGCGCTCGAACTCCAGCTCCTCGGACGCGGCCGCCATCTCGGCTTCGAGGCGCTTGATCATGACGTCGGTCTTGCCGGCCAGGAAGTCGCAGAAGTCCTCGACGATGTCGCGGTGCTCGTCGGCCGAGACGCGGCCCACGCACGGCGCCGAGCACTTGTCGATGTAGCCGAGCAGGCAGGGCCTGCCGATCTGGCCGTGCCGCCGGAACACCCCGGCTGAGCAGGTGCGGGCCGGGAAGACGCGCAGCAGCAGGTCGAGCGTCTCCCGGATGGCCCACGCGTGCGCGTACGGGCCGAAGTACCGGACGCCCTTCTTGCGCGCGCCGCGGTAGACGTGCAGGCGGGGGAACTCCTCGCTCAACGTCACCGCGAGCATCGGGTAGCTCTTGTCGTCGCGGTAGCGGACGTTGAACCGGGGGTCGAACTCCTTGATCCAGTTGTACTCGAGCTGGAGCGCCTCGACCTCGGTGGTGACGACGGTCCACTCGACGCTCGCGGCCGTCGTCACCATCTGCCGCGTGCGCGGGTGCAGGCCGGAGAGATCGGCGAAGTAGGAGTTCAGCCTGCTGCGGAGGCTTTTCGCCTTGCCGACGTAGATGACCCGCTTGGTCGCGTCGCGGAATTTGTACACGCCAGGGGCATCCGGGATGCTCCCCGGCGAGGGACGGTAGGTGGTCGGGTCAGCCACCTCCCCAGACTATGGGTCGGCACCGACAGTTCTCGGTGGCCCCCCGCTGTCCGATCCGCCGGAAGTCGGGTCTTCGCACGCTTCCGACCTTCGTCGGTGTCCGTACCTGTGACGCGGTGGTTACTTTCCGACCGGCCGGTCCGGTCCCCCTCCGAAAGGATCACCACCGTGAGCTTTCTCCGTCTCCTCGGCGCCGCTTCCGCCGCGGCCGTCGCGCTGACCCTCGCCGGTGGCGCGGTCGCCTCCGCGGGCGTCCAGCCGAACATCGTCGGCGGCGGCACCGCCCCGGCGGTCTCCTGGGGCGCCCAGGTGTACGTCAACACGCCCGGGCGCGACTACCAGGGCTTCAACTGCTCGGGCACGGTCATCGCGTCGCGCTGGGTGCTGACCGCGGTGCACTGCCTCGACCAGGACGGCTCGGGCATGTACGTCCGGGTCGGCAGCAACACGCTGCTGTCGGGCACGAAGATCGCGGTCGACGGCGAGTACGAGTCCCCGAACGGCGACATCGCGCTGCTGCACCTGGCGTCGGCGGCCGGCACTTCGCCGATCTCCCTGGGCAGCTCGGACCCGGCCACCGGCAGCACCAACCAGATCTACGGCTGGGGCCGCACCACCCCGACCGGCCCGCCGGCGACGTCGCTGAAGACGGCGAACGTCCAGGTGACCGGCCGCTCCACGGACGCCTACGGCGGCCGCGCGATCCAGAGCGTCGGCATCAACGGCTCGGCGTGGAAGGGCGACTCGGGCGGGCCCGAGGTGGCGAACGGCGTGCAGGTCGGCGTCGCGTCGACGGTCCAGAACCAGAGCGGGTCCAACACGCGCGGCACGAACAACTACGCGAGCGTGGCGGCGAGCCGGTCCTGGATCCGGACGACTTCGGGCGTCTGAGGTCCTTCTTCGACGGGGCGGTGCTTCCGGCACCGCCCCGTTCCCGTCGGTGCCGTGTGGGATGCTCGCGGGCATGCGGATCGCCACCTGGAACGTGAACTCCATCATCCCCCGTCTGCCCCGGGTGCTGGGCTTCCTGGAGGAGACGGCGCCGGACGTGCTGTGCCTGCAGGAGCTCAAGAACACGACCGAGGCGTTCCCGGCGGCCGAGATCGAAGCGCTCGGCTACGAGGTCGCGGCGTACGGGCTGGGGCGCTGGAACGGCGTCGGCATCGTGTCGCGGGTGGGCCTGTCGGACGTCGTGCGCGGGCTGCCGGGCGAGCCGCAGTTCGACGGGGCTTCCGAGGCCCGCGCGATCGGAGCGACGTGTGGCGGCGTGCGGGTGTGGTCGGTGTACGTGCCCAACGGGCGTGAGCCGGACAACCCGCACTACGCGTACAAGCTGGAGTGGCTCGAGGCACTGCGGTCGCTGGTCGCGGCGGAGGTGTCTTCGGGTCCGTTCGCGGTCCTCGGGGACTTCAACGTGGCCCCGACGGACGCGGACGTCTGGGACATCGCGCTGTTCGCGGAGTCGACCCACGTGACGAAGCCGGAGCGCGACGCCTTGGCCCGGCTGCGGGACCTCGGCCTGTCGGACGTGTTCCCGCGGCCGCTGAAGTACGACCACCCGTTCACGTACTGGGACTACCGGGCCGGGAACTTCCCGAACAACAAGGGCATGCGGATCGACCTGGTGTACGGCAACGAGCCGTTCGCCGGCGCGGTGACGGATTCCTATGTGGACCGCAACGCCCGCAAGGGCAAGGGCCCGTCGGACCACGCACCGATCGTCGTCGACCTGGACCTCTGACCCGAGCCCCCAGCGCCCCAAGGTGGCCTTCGGTGCGCTCAACGCACCCAAGGTGGCCTTCGGTGCGTTGAACGCAACCAAGGCCACATTGGGGCGCTGGAGAAGCCGGGAGGGCAGGGGTCAGAAGTTGGCGGCGCGGTGCAGTTTCCGCAGGGCCCGCACCGCTTCCACCGCCCGATCGCGGTCCACCGCCTGCACGGCCATCACCGCGTGGTACTCGTCGTCCGGCAGCTCCAGCCGCGCCCACGACGCCCCGTCGGGGAAGCTCACCGACAGCACGTCGCTCCACGCGAAACGGCGGGTGATCAGCACGTTCCGGACCTCGATGCCCTCGGCGTCGGCCCGCACGCGCGCGATCGCGAACAACATCACCCCGCACGCCAGCAGGATCCCGATGCCCACCATCGCCGCCTGGTCGGAACGCTGGAAGCGCACCCCCGTGTCGCCGGTGCGCAGCAGGACCGCCACCACCACGAACACCGCCAGCAGCGCCACCGCCAGCACGCTGCACATGATCATCGCGCGCCGCGGGCGGATCACCAGAAGAGTCTTCACGGTCACACGAAACCCCGCTCGGTCCACGGCTGGCGCAGGCTCCGCAGCACGTGCGCGGAGTCCAGGGCCGCCACCGTCGCCTCGTAGCCCTTGTCCTCTTTCGAGCCCGGACGGCCCGACCGGTCGACGGCCTGCTCGTGCGTGTCGCACGTCAGGACGCCGTTGCCGACCGGGGTGCTCTCGTCGAGCGCCACCCGGGTCAGGCCCGCCGTCACCGCGTCGCACACGTACTCGAAGTGCGGGGTGCCGCCGCGGATGACCACGCCGAGCGCGACCACCGCGTCGTGGGTGCGGGCCAGCGCCTGCGCCACCACCGGGAGCTCGACCGCGCCGGCGACGTGGACGACCGTCGGATCCTCTTCGAGCTCGGCTTCGCGCGCCGCGACCAGCGCCCGCTCCAGCAGGACGCCGGTGATGTCCGCGTTCCAGCGGGTGACGACGATGCCGAGCTTCAGCGACTTGCAGTCGGAAAGGTCCAGCTTGACGTCGGGACGGCCTTCGCCGCTCACAGTGCTCCTCCGTCGGGGTGCTCGGGGCGCGCGCCGACCTGGTCGTAGTGCTCCAGCTGGGCCAGGTCGTGGCCCATCCGGTCGCGCTTGGTCCGCAGGTAGCGCAGGTTCTCCGGGTTCGGCGAGATCGGCAGCGGCACGCGCCCGGTGACGCGCAGGCCGTAGCCCTCCAGGCCGATCCGCTTGGCCGGGTTGTTGGACAGCAGCCGCATGGTGCGGACGCCGAGGTCGCACAGGATCTGCGCGCCGGTGCCGTAGTCGCGGGCGTCGGCCGGGACGCCGAGCGCGAGGTTCGCGTCGACGGTGTCCGCGCCGTCGTCCTGCAGCTGGTAGGCCTGCAGCTTGTGCAGGAGGCCGATGCCGCGGCCCTCGTGGCCGCGGATGTAGAGCACGACGCCGCGGCCCTCGGTGGCCACCGCTTCCAGTGCCGCCTCCAGCTGCGGGCCGCAGTCGCAGCGCAGCGAGCCGAAGACGTCGCCGGTGAGGCACTCGGAGTGCACCCGCACCAGGATGTCCTGGCCGTCGCCGATCTCGCCGTAGACGAACGCGACGTGCTCGATGCCGTCGAGGAGCGAGTCATAGCCCACCGCGCGGAACGTGCCCGCGGCCAGCGGGATGCGTGCCTCGGCGACCCGCTCGACCTGCTTCTCGGTGCGGCGGCGGTAGGCGATCAGGTCGGCGATGGTGATGATCGCCAGGTCGTGGTCGGCGGCGAACACCTCGAGCTCGTCGCGGCGCGCCATGTCGCCCTCGTCCTTCTGCGACACGATCTCGCAAAGCACGCCGGCGGGGGCGAGCCCGGCCATCCGGGCCAGGTCGACCGACGCCTCGGTGTGCCCGGGGCGGCGCAGCACGCCGCCCTCCTTCGCGCGCAGCGGCACGACGTGGCCGGGACGCCGGAAGTCCTTCGCCGTGGACGAAGGGGCGGCGAGCAGCCGGATCGTGTGCGCGCGGTCGGCGGCGGAGATGCCGGTGCTGATGCCCTCGGCGGCGTCGACCGTGACGCTGTACGCGGTGCCCCGCGCGTCCTGGTTGGTGTGGTACATCGGCGGCAGGTCGAGCCGGTCCGCCTCGGACTCGGTCAGCGCCACGCAGACGTAGCCCGAGGTGTAGCGGACCATGAAGGCCAGCAGCTCGGGCGTCGCCTTCTCGGCGGCGAAGATGAGGTCACCCTCGTTCTCGCGGTCCTCGTCGTCGACCACGACGACCGGGCGGCCCGCCGCGATGTCCGAGATCGCCCGCTCGATGGCGTTGGCGTCGAACACCGCTCCGCTGCCGCACGGGGTCCAGCCCGCCTCGGGCTCTGCCGCACTCGTCTCACTCATGCGCACACCTCGCTGACGCTCGGCGCGGCCTGAGCCGAATACGCAGTGTTGGATGATTCGTTCGCAGGCTCACTCATGACCGCTCCTCCGTGCCGCCGTCCCGATTGTGCACCTGGTCGCGGATGTGGGCCTCGGCCAGCTTTTCCACGTACTTCGCGACCACGTCGACCTCGAGGTTGACCAGGTCGCCGGCTTCCCGGCGGCCGAGGGTCGTCACTTCGAGGGTGGTCGGGATCAGCGCCACCGCGAACTGGTCGGCGCTGATCGCCGCGACCGTCAGCGACACGCCGTCGACCGCGATCGAGCCCTTCTCGACCACGTACCGGGACAGGTGCGCCGGCAGCGCGAACGTCGTGACGCCGTTCTCGTCGCGGCCGAGGAAGACGCCGGTCCCGTCGACGTGGCCCTGCATGATGTGCCCGCCGAGCCGGCCGCCGGCCGGGGTGGCGCGTTCGAGGTTGACCCGGTCGCCGACCGCGACCTTGGCCAGGCTCGACCGCTGCAGCGTCTCGTGGACGACGTCCACGGTGAACTCGCCGCCCGCCACCTCGACGACGGTCAGGCAGACCCCGCTGACCGCGATCGAGTCGCCGTGCCCGGCGTCGCTGGTGACCAGCGGGCCGCGGACGCGCAGCCGGGCCGCGTTCGTCAGCTGCTCGACCGCGGTGACTTCGCCGATCTCCTCGACTATGCCGGTGAACACGTGCGCTGCCTCCTTGTGAGCCGGTCCTGCCATCCAACACCCGTCGCGGCCCGGTGGCTTCTCCGGTGCCGCTCCCGCGTCAGCCGGCCCGGCCGCGAGCCGCCTGTTCGCGCAGCGCGGCGACCGCCTTGCCCGGATCGACGGCGCCGTAGACGGCGGATCCGGCGACGAAGCAGTCGACGCCCGCCTCGGCGGCCTGCTCGATGGTGTCGGCGTTGATCCCGCCGTCGATCTCGACGATCAGCTTCAGGTGCCCGGTGTCGACCAGCCGCCGCGCGGTGCGGACCTTCTCGAGCACGTCGGCGATGAACGACTGCCCGCCGAAGCCCGGCTCGACCGACATGACCAGCAGCGTGTCGTAGTGCTTGAGGGCGTCGAGCCACGGCTCGAGCGCGGTGCCCGGCTTGATCGAGAGGCCGGCCTTGGCCCCCGCGGCACGCAGGTTCTTCGCCAGCGCGACCGGGTCCTTCGCGGCCTCGGCGTGCACGGTGACGTTGTAGGCGCCGGCCTCGGCGTACCCGACCGCCCAGCGGTCCGGGTCGTCGATCATCAGGTGGCAGTCGATCGGCAGGTCGGTGCTGTCGATCAGGGCCTTGGCCACGGGCAGGCCGAGGGTCAGGTTGGGCACGAAGTGCGCGTCCATCACGTCGACGTGGACCCAGTCGGCGCGGGTCTCCCCGTCGCCGGCGACGGCGGCGATCTCATCGCCGAGCCGGGCGAAGTCCGCCGCGAGGATGCTGGGTGCGATCAAAGGTCGGTCTGCCACGTCCCGAGTGTAGGAGGGCCGCGCTAACGCTCGCTAACCGGTGACAACCGAGGCTTCGCCCCGGGCCGGGGGCTCCGCCACCCGGACCCCCTAAAAGCGTGGTTGTGACCAGGATCTGGCTCCGGAGAGGGAGGTCACGGACCACCGGCGCCCCATAACCTCGCTGCATGTCCGGATTCCTGGTGTCCCTGGTGCGGGTCGGCAGCTACCGCAGCCTCCCGTACGCCGTCGCGTGTGCCGTCCTCACGGTGCCGATGTCCCCCTTCGCCTTCGCCGCGGCGGTGTCCGTCGAGGCCGACTCCCGCGTGCGGGCCCTGCTCGCCTTGCTCGCCCTGGCGGTGCTGATGGGGCTGCTGGGCCTGCTGGGACCGGTCCGGCGGATCGGCATCGGCCTGGCGAACACCCTGCTCGGCACCGCGATCCCGGCCCCGGGCGGACGTCCCGACGCCGGTTCGCGGCTGCGTTCGGGCCTGTGGCTCGCGCTGCACACGGCGCTGAGCGGCATCCTGCTCACCGTGCTCGCCTTCCTCTGCCTGGGCCTGCTCGTGCCCGCGGTCTGGCTGGCCGGCGGCCAGGACAGCATCGACCTGGTCTGGGACGACGTCCCGCTCGGCGGGTGGACGGTCCCCTTCGGGGTGGTGCTGCTCGTCGTGGCGCTGGTGTTGTCCGTGGGCGCCACCCGCGGCTTCCGGACCGGCGCGGAAACCCTGCTGGGCCCGTCCGGCGCCGAACTCGCGGCGCTGGCCGAACGCCGTACCGCGGTGCTGGCCCAGCGCAACCGGCTGGCCCGCGAGCTGCACGACTCGATCGGGCACACGCTCACGACGTCGACGATCCAGGCGGCGGCCGCGGCCGACCTGGTCGAGGCGGACCCCGCCCAGGTCCGGCGCGCACTCGGCACGATCGAAGAAGCGTCTCGAAGCGCTCTCGAGGACCTCGACCACGTCCTGGGGCTGCTCCGCGACGAGCCGGCCGCGAAGGCGCCGGCCCGCACGCTGGCCGAAGTCGACGTCCTCGCCGTGCGTGCCCGCGAAGCCGGGCTCGACGTCCGGCTGGCCGTCACCGGGCCGGTCGCCGCGCTGCCCGCCACGGTGTCGCGCGAGGGCTACCGGATCGTCCAGGAGGGCCTGACCAACGCGTTGCGCCACGCCGGCCCGGGCGCGGTCGACGTCCGGGTCGAGGCCGGGCCGGACCGGCTCGGCATCGCGGTCGTCAACGCGCTGCCCGGCGACGGGCCGCGGACCGGGCGGCGCGGGCTGGCCGGGCTCGCCGAGCGCGTCGAAGCCCTGCGCGGCGAGCTCGACGCCGGTCCGGACGGGCAGCAGTGGCGGCTGAGCGCGTCCATCCCGCTGCGGGCGGGCGCGTGACGCCGACGGTGCTGCTCGCCGACGACGAGCCGCTGGTCCGCACCGGGCTGCGGGCGCTGCTGGAGCAGCAGGGCCTGCCGGTGGTCGGCGAGGCGGCCGACGGCGGCGAGGTCCTGGAGGCGGTGCGGCGGACCGGGCCGGACGTCGTGCTGATGGACGTCCGGATGCCCGGCACGGACGGCATCGAGGCCACCCGCCAGGTGCTCGCGGCACTCGCGGAACCGCCGAAGATCCTGGTCGTCACGACGTTCGACAACGACGACTACGTGCACGAGGCACTGCTGGCCGGGGCCAGCGGGTTCCTGCTGAAGCGGGCGCGCAAGGAGGAGATCGCGCACGCCGTGCGGACGGTCGCCGCCGGGGAGTCCCTGCTGTTCCCGGAGGCGATCCGGCGGCTGGTGAGCGGGCGGGTCCCGGGCAGCGGCGCGCACGCGCGGGCGGCGAAGACGCTGACCCGCCGCGAAGCCGAGGTGCTGCGGCTCATCGCCACCGGACTGTCCAACCAGGACATCGCGGCGGCGCTGGTGATCAGCCTGGAGACGGTGAAGACCCACGTGGGCAACATCTTCGCCAAGCTCGGCGCCGGCAACCGCAGCCAGGCCGTCGTCATCGCGTACGAAGCCGGCGTGGTGCGGCCGGGCCACCTCGCCGGGCACTGAGGATGGTGGGGTAAACCGCAGGAAGATCCGGTGGTCTGCCCCATCCCCTCCGGCATCGCGGCTCCCTAACCTGGGAATACCGAGACACCAGGGGGTTCTTTCCATGCGGAAGTCGTCACCGGGCAAGCGGATCGTCGCCGTCGGCACACTCGTCGCGCTGCTCGCCGCCACCACCGCCGCACCGGCGCTCGCCGCCACGGCGGATCCGGTGCAGCAGCACCTCGACGTCCTGACGGCGCAGGACGGCGTCCCGGGCGCCGAAGCCGTGCTCCAGGACGGCCGCCGGACGCGCGTGGTCCGCAGCGGCACGGGGGACATCACCACCGGGAAACCGTTCCCGCGCAATGGTTCCTACCGCGCGGGCAGCGTCACGAAGACGTTCGTCGCCGCCGTGGTGCTGCAGCTCGTCGCCGAGGGCCGGGTCCGGCTGGACGCGCCGGTTTCGCGCTACCTGCCGGGGCTCCTGCCCGACCGGCGGATCACGGTCCGGCAGCTGCTCCAGCACACGAGCGGGCTCTACAACTACACCGACGACCTCGACCGGTCGGACCCGGAAACCTTGCGCCACCGAGGAGCGGAGCCGGCCGAGCTGGTGGCGATGGCGCTGAAGCACCCGGCGCTGTTCCCACCGGGCACGAGCTGGTCGTACTCCAACACGAACTACATCGTGGCGGGCATGCTCGCCGAACGCGTCACGGGACGCGCGCTGAGCGACGAGATCGCCCGCCGGATCACCCGCCCGCTGGGCCTGCACGACACGTACCTCCCCCGCCGCGGCGACGAGCGCCTGCCGGCCCCGCACGCGACCGGCTACGTACCGATCGCCGGGAAGCTGGTGGATTTCAGCGACTTCGACGCCACCATCGCCTGGGCGGCGGGCGGTCTGGTCTCGACACCGGCCGACCTGAACCGCTTCTACGCCGCCCTCCTGAGCGGCCGCCTGCTGCGCCCGGCCGAGCTGGCGGAGATGCAGCGAACGGTCCCGGCCGACCTGGGCGTCCCCGGCGCGGGCTACGGGCTCGGCTTGGGCACGATCCCGATGTCGTGCGGCCGGTTCTGGGGCCACCAAGGAGGAATCATCGGCTTCACGAACCTGGCGGGCGTGGGTCCCGATGACCGCGGGGCAACGGTGGTGCTGAACCAGAATCCGCCGCCGGCCGGAGCGAACCAGCACCTGCTCGCCGCCACGGAGGCAGCGGTGTGCTCCTAGCCGAGCGGGGCCGGCTCGTGAGCGGGCGGGCCACTCGCCGGATCGGCCTCATAGCCGGGCGGACGAAACTGTCGGTGGTCACCGGTAGCGTGGAAACCGGGGGGCGCCCCCGCGGCCGGTGCCCGCCCACCGCGGGTAGCTCGACCACCCCGCTCGACGTGGCGCGAACCGCTCAGGGCAGCAAGTCCAGCACCTCGGTCCACGGCTGCCGGATGTCCAGGCGGTGCAGCGTCGCCCCGGCACCCTCCAGGGTGTCGAGGTGGCGCTGCCACGCCGGGTGGTGCGTCCGGGTGTCCTGGATCTGGTACGCCACCACCATCGTGATCCCCGGCGCGCCCAGCACGTCGCCGAGCACCGTCAGTGCCTGGTTGTCCGCGATGCCGAGCGCCAGCTTGGCGACCGAGTTCGCCGACGCCGGGGCGAACAGGAACACCTCCGGATCCGGGTGCGGCCGCGGCTCGCCGGGCAGCCGGGACACGCTGCGGACCGGCAGGTCCGTGCACGCGGCGACGTCGTCGAGGCCGCCGGTCGAGGTCAGCCAGCGCATCGCCGTCGGGGTCAGCGTGATCGCCGTCCGCCAGCCGCGTTCGGCCGCCGGGCGGGCCAGCTCGGCGGCGAACCGGACGTCCAGCCCGCCGCACGAGCCGGCGACCAGCCCGAGGTTCCTCACGGTTTGCGCAGCACGGCGCAGAACATCGCGTCCGTGCCGTGGCGGTGCGGCCACAGCTGGACGTACGGCCCGTCGCCGAGCTGCGGGACGCCGGGGAAGTACTCGCGCGCGTCCAGCACCTCGGCCTTCAGCCGCCGCGCCGTCTCCGCGAAGACGCCTTCGGTCTCCGCCAGGTGCGGAGAGCAGACGACGTAGGTCAGCGCGCCGCCGGGCCGCAGCAGCTCGTAGGCCGCGGTGATCAGCTCGCCCTGCAGCTTCGTCAGGTCCGCGACGTCGGACGGCTGACGACGCCACCGCGCCTCCGGCCGCCGCCGCAGCGCGCCGAGGCCGCTGCACGGCGCGTCGACGAGGATCCGGTCATACCCCGGCTCCAGGCCGCTCTCGCGCCCATCGGCGACGAGCACCTTCACCGGCAACCCGCTCGTCGCCTTCTCGACGAGCTTCGCGCGGTGCGGCGCCTTCTCCACGGCGTCGACGGTCCCCCCGCTCAACGCGGCCAGCGCGCCGAGCAGCGCCGCCTTGCCGCCGGGACCCGCGCACAGGTCGAGCCAGCGTTCGTCGGAGCCGTCGAGCGGCACCTTCGTCGCGGCGATCGCGCAGAGCTGGCTGCCCTCGTCCTGGACCGCGGCCAGCCGCTCGCGGACCGGCTCGACGTCGGCCGGGTCGCCGGCACCGGCGGGCAGGCGGACGCCGTACGGCGAGTACGGCGCCGGGTCGCCGCCGGTGATCGCGGCGAGCTCGTCGGCGCTGATTTCGCCGGGGCGGGCCACCAGGTGCACCTCGGGCCGCGCGTCGTCGGCTTCGAGCGCGGCCTTCAGCTCCGCGCCCTTGTCGCCCAGCGCTTCGGCGAACGACCGGGCGATCCAGCGCGGGTGCGCGGTGCGCAGCGCGAAGGCGCCGATCGGGTCGGCGCCCTCGTCGGGCGCCAGCTCGTCGAGCCAGGTCTGCTCGTCCTTTTCGGACACCTTGCGCATGATGGCGTTCGCGAACCCCGTGGCCCACGAACCAGCTTCCGCGCGCACCATGTCCACAGTGGACGTCACAGCGGCGTGTTCGGGGATGCGCGTGCGCAGCAGCTGGTAGACGCCGAGGCGCAGCGCGTCGAGCACCGCGGGGTCGGTCTTGGCCAGCGGCCGCTCGGCGCAGGACTCGATGATCGCGTCGAGCAGGCCCTGCGCCCGCGACGTGCCGTACGTCAGCTCGGTGGCCAGCGCCGCGTCACGGCCGCTGATCCGCCGCTCGCGCAGCAGGTCGGGCAGGACCAGGTTGGCGTAGGCGTCCTTCGTCCGGACGGCCGCCAGGACGTCGTACGCGGCCTGCCGGGCCGGGTCCACCTCCGGCGGGCGGCGCGGGCCTTCCTTGCGTGGTGCCGGACGGCCGCGCTCCGGCCGTGACGGACGTCGTTCCCTGTGGTCGTTCACCGGAGGCGCTCTCCTTGGTCGATCCTCGTACCGCGCGCCCAGTCGGTGGCCGCCATCCGTTTCTTGCCGGGTGCCTGGACTTCGCCGAGCCGCAACGGCTTCGTCGCCGTCCCGACCAGCACCCGTTTGCGTTCGACCACGATCTCGCCCGGCGGCGGGCCGGGTTCGTCGAGCACCGTGACCGGGCCGAGCTTGAAGCGTTCCCCGCGGAACTCCGCCCACGCGCCCGGTTCGGGGGTGACCGACCGGATCTGCCGGTCGACCGCCGACGCCGGGTCGGCGAAGGACACCCGGGCGTCCTCGACCGTCACCTTCGGCGCGTAGCTGACGCCTTCGGCGGGCTGCTCCCGCGCGACGAGACTGCCGTCGGCCAGGCCGTCCATGGTGGACAGCAGCAGCTTGGCCCCGGACTCGGCGAGCCGCCCGAGCAGCGCGCCGGCGGTGTCGGTGGCCCCGATCGCCTCGGTGACGACGCCGTAGACCGGGCCGGCGTCCAGTTCCTTGACGATCCGGAAGGTCGAGGCGCCGGTGATCTCGTCCCCGGCGCGGATCGCGGCCTGCACGGGCGCGGCCCCCCGCCACGCGGGCAGCAGCGAGAAGTGCAGGTTCACCCAGCCCAGCCGCGGAATGTCGAGGGCGGACTGCGGCAGCAGCGCCCCGTAGGCGACGACCGGGCAGGCGTCCGGCGCGAGCTCGGCCAGCCGCGCGAGGAAGGCCGGATCACCGGCGCGCGCGGGCGTCAGGACTTCGATGCCGTGTTCGTCGGCGAGCGCACCGACGGGCGACCGCACGACCCGCCGGCCGCGCCCGGCCTGCGCATCGGGCCGCGTGACGACGGCGACGACCTCGTGCCGCCCGGATTCGAGCAGGGCACGCAGGGCGGGGACCGCAGGGTCGGGAGTGCCGGCAAAGACGAGCTTCATCGGCCCACCCCCGGCGGAAGCAGGGTTTCAGGTGGCTGGAACATCGGAGCCGAGTCTAGAAGGCCCCCGCCGGCCGGGCGCGCCAGTGCCCCGATGTGCCGATCCGCAGCTCAGGCGGGGGTTGTCCACACCGGGGTCGTGATGTGGACAACCAGGCCGCCGACGCGGCCTTTCCCGCCTTTTCGTCCGCCCCGCTCGATACGCTGGACCCGGGGGGCGCCCCCGGGGCCAGCGGGGCCGGGGGGCGTTCCGGGGCCCCGAGGCGAGCGGGAGCCGGGCCGAACCCCTACCGGTTCGTCGGCCACACCACCTGCGCCGCACCCTGGCCGCGCCGGACCGGCTCGGCCGCCGCCAGCCAGCGGCCGTCCCTCAGCCGCTCCACTCCCGTGGCCGCGCCGATCTCCGCCGGGGCCGTCGAGAAGCCCTGGCCGCGGGCCTTGAGGCCGGCCGTCTCCGGCTGGTCGAGGAAGGCCTGCTCCACCTGGGCCGCCGCCGAGTTGCGCTGCGATGCGCGCGGTGCCGCGATGGCGTCCTCCAGCGACAAGCCGCGGTCGAGGCGGCCGAGGATCACCTGGAGCACCGTGGTGATGATCGACGCGCCGCCCGGCGAACCCGTCGCGAAGAACGGGCGTCCGTGGTCGAGGACGATCGTCGGGGCCATCGACGACCGGGGGCGCTTGCCCGGGCCGGGCAGGTTCGGGTCCGGGACGCCCGGCGTCACCGGCGTGAACGAGAAGTCCGTCAGCTCGTTGTTGAGCAGGAATCCGCGGCCCGGCACGACGATCCCGCTGCCACCCTCCTGCTCGATCGTCAGCGTGTAGGCGACGACGTTGCCCCACTTGTCCGCCACCGTCAGGTGCGTCGTGTTCTCGCCCTCGTACGGCGTCGGCGCGGTGGTCGCGCCCGCGGCGCACGGAACCGGACGCCGGGGGTCGGCCGGGGCGACCGGGCTGGTCGCCGCCTTGTCCTTCGAGATCAGGCACGCCCGCGAGTCGGCGAAGCGCTGGCTCAGCAGCTCGCGCGCCGGGACGTCGACGAACGCCGGGTCGCCGATCCAGCGGTTGCGGTCGGCGAAGGCGAAGCGGGTCGACTCCAGGAAGTACTGCAGGTAGTCGGCCTTGCTCGCGTGCTTCAGGTCGAAGTTCTCGAGAATGTTGAGCGCTTCGCCGACCGTCAGCCCGCCCGACGACGGCGCCGGCATGCCGTAGACGTCGAGGCCGTGGTACGTCGTGTGGGTCGGGCGGCGCTCGATCACGTCGTAGGCGGCGAGGTCGCCGATGGTCAGCTTCCCGGGCCGGACGTTCAGCGTCGAAGCCGGGTCGACCGGCGGCTGCCGCACGGTCTTGACGACGTCCGCGCCGATCGGCCCGCGGTACAGCGCGTCGACGCCGGAGCGCTCGAGCTGCGCGTACGTGGCGGCCAGGTCGGGGTTCTTGAAGACGGTCCCGGGCGACGGCGGCGCGCCGCCCGGCAGGTACAGCGACCGCGTCGACGGGAACGCCGAGAACCGCGCGGCGTTGTTCGCGATCTGCGTCTGGAACGTCCGGTCGACGACGAAGCCGTCACGCGCGAGCTTCTCCGCCGGCTTCAGCGCCTTGGCCAGCGAGCGCGTCCCCCACTTGCGCAGCGCCTCGGCCCAGGTCGCGGGCGTGCCGGGCACACCGACGCCCAGGCCGCTGGTGACGGCGTCGGCGAACGGGATCGGCTTGCCGTTCTCGACGAACAGGTTCTCGTCGGCGGTCTTCGGCGCGGTCTCGCGGCCGTCCAGGGTGTGCACGCGGCGGGTCTTCGCGTCGTAGTACACGAAGAACCCGCCACCGCCGATCCCGGCGGAGAACGGGTCGGTGACGCCGAGCGCGGCGGCCACCGCGACGGCCGCGTCGACGGCGTTCCCGCCCTCGCGCAGCACCCGGGTGCCGATCGCGGTGGCGTCGGCGTCGATGCTGGCCACCGCACCCCCGAAGCCGACGGCGACCGGCGACTTCGGCGTGGGTGTGGCGGCGGTGGCGGGCGCGGCGACACCGGCGGTGAGCACGGTGGCAACGGCCAGGACGAGCGTGGTGCGGCTCCAGTGCGCGGGCATGCGGGCGAGTCTGCCCCCTGCGCCGGGCGGCTTCAAGCCGCAAACCGACTTACGCCGCTACGCGACGCCCCCGCGAACCGGAAGACTGAGCGGAGCTCGCTCGGCGATGTGGAGGGAAACCCGTGCGCCTTTCCACCCTGCTCCCGCTGCTCGCCACCGTGCCGGTGTTCGCGTTCCCCGGCGTCGCCGCGGCCACCCCGGCCCGAGACTGCTTCGACGCCGCCGTCCCGCTGACCGTGGAGGAACAGCGGCTGACCGCGACGATGCCGTCCGGCGGTCCCGCCGTCGGCCCCGAGCTCGTCCGGCTGGCCGGGCTCGCCCCGTTCGTCGCCGAGGTGCAGCGCGACCTCTGCGCGGCGCGCACCCCGCGCCGGGCCGAACGCCTCGTCACGCAGGCCGGCGACCGGTTGTGGCGGACGGCGGTCGACCGCGCCCAGGGCCGCCGGCCCGATCTCGGCACGCTCGACCGCTTCGACGACCGGCCGCTGTACTGGGCGCGGTTGCAGCTCAGCAGCGCGGTGCGCCAGTGGGCGCCGTCCTTCCCGCTTCCGCCTTCGGGGCGGGCGTCCCTGCTCACGGCGTTCGACCGCGGCTCGCGCGGCCTCGACGACGTCCGCTTCCCGCTCGGAACGACGCGGCGGGTCATGGTCAGCGGCTTCGACCCGTTCCAGCTCGACGGCGCCGGTGTCCGGATTTCGAACCCGGCCGGAGCGTCGGCCCTGCAGCTGGACGGCCGGATCCTGGACACGCCGGCCGGTCCGGCGATGGTGCAGGCGGTCAGTTTCCCGGTCGTGTGGGGGTATTTCGACGCGGGCATCGTGGAGGCGGCGTTCGGCCCGGCCCTCCGCGACCGTGCGCGGCGGCCGGACGTGCTGATGACGATCAGCCAGGGCCGCCCGGACCGGTTCGACGTCGAACGCTGGGCCGGTGCGTGGCGTGGCGGCTTCCCGGACAACAACAACGTGTCCGTGACCGGCGGCGTCCCGCCGGCCGCGGGCTGGCCGCAGCCGGACGTCCAGTTCATCGAGACGACGCTGCCGTACGAGCGGATGCTGGCCGCGCCGGCCGGGGCGTACCCGGTGCACTTCAACCAGGCTTTCTGCGTGTGGCCGGACCCGGCCCACCCGGGCACCGGCACGCCGGTGTGCCGTTCCGACGCACCGGCGCCCGGCGAAATCGCGGCCTCCGGCGGCGGCGGCAACTACCTGTCGAACGAGTCGATGTTCCGCAGCAACCGGGTCCGCGTGGGCCTGGGCTCGGCCTCGGTGGCCGGCGGTCACCTGCACACCCCGGTACTGGGCCGGCCCGCGGACCCGGCGGCGCTGACGGACGCGGACTTCGAGGCGCGCCGCCAAGCGATCGCGGCCCAGGTCCGCACCCTGGCGACGGCCGCCGCGGCCGGCCCGGAACCGCAAACCCCGCGCCCCGCCACGGAATCCCCGAGAACGGCGGTGGAATCCCTGCCGGGCACGGTCTTGCCGGGCTGACCCGGCGCCCTCGCCTTGCGGACCGGGCACCGGTGCGCCTCAGTTCCGGCCTGAGATCCTCCCATTTGCCGGCGTACTTTTCTTCAATTCGCCGCGCAGGGCGCCGATGACCTTCGACTTGAAGATGTCCGCGGGCGACAGTTCGACGCCTCGGGAATTCATCACCGAAAAGATCCGGTAAGCGCTCGTCAGGTCCGAGGTACTGACCACGACTCCGAGGTACTGACCACGACGAGGAGGGTCCGCTGCACGATCGTCTTCGCCAGGGCAAGCCGCTCCGGCGCCGGAGCCGCGCTCGGGGTCGCGAAGCCAGTTCCTGGATCGTGTCGCCGCCTAAATGAGGTCCAGCGGGTCCAGCTGGATGCGGATCGGTTCCGTGGCCTTCCGGGCGTCGCGGCGGGCCGCGGCCGCGTGGATCGCGGCTGCCAATGCCCTTCCTTCCGCCCGGTTCACGCGCACCAAGGCCCGCTCGCGTTCCGCGTTGCCTTCCTCGTCCAGTTCGCCGATCGGGACCGGGCCCAGTACTTCACCGGACGAAGGCAACGGCAGGTCCGCCAGCAACGCCGCCACCGCGTCCGGGCTGCCCTCGACGCTCGCCATGCGCATTGCCGGGGGGAAGCCCAGCTCGCGGCGCTCCGCCAGTTCCTGGGCCGCGTGCCAGGCCGGGTCCCAGCGGACCAGGGCCTGGACCACCGCCATGCCCGCTTCGGCGCCGACGATCACTCGGCCGCCCTCCGCGGCCGGGCGGACCAGGGCCGCCGCCGCCATCCAGCGGCGCAGGGTCTCTTCGCCCGCTCGCAGGTCCTGGCGGCCCAGCAGAGCCCAGCCGTCGAGCAGGAGGGCCGCGCCGTAGCCGCCGTCGGCCACCGGCTCCGCTCCCGGGGTGCACACCACCAGCGCCGGTTTGCCCGGCACCGATTCCAGCACCTCCGCCGCTCCCGACGTGCGGATCGGGATGCCCGGGAACGCTCGGCCGAGCTCTTCGGCCGTCCGCTTCGCGCCGACGATCACCGCGCGCAGCCGGACCGAGCCGCACGCCGTGCAGCGGAACGCCGTTTCGGGGACGCCGCACCAGCGGCACGCCGGGGGTTTCGGCTGCCCGTCGAGCGAACCGCCGGGCAGCGCCAGCGGCCCCGCGCACCGGCGGCAGTGCGCGGACGTCCGGCAGTTTCCGCAGGCCAGACCGGGTACGTACCCGCGCCGCGGCACCTGCACCAGCACCGGGAGGTCCGCCGCGAACGCCTGGCGCGCCGCCTCGAACGCCACCGCCGGCAGGCGCGCGACCCGGGCGGCCTCGTCGCGGGCGACGTCGAAGTCCTCGCCGACCGGCGTGACGCGCGGGGCGGCGGAGCGCAGTGTGGCCCGGTCCGCCAGGACCGGTGCGGCCCAGCCGGACTCGACGAGCAGCTGGGCTTCGGCCGTCCGGGCGAACCCGCCGACCAGCAGCGACGCCTTCGCCGTGTGCGCGCGGTCCATCAGGACGTCCCGCACGTGCGGGTACGGCGCGTGCTGGTCGAGGTGCAGGTCGTCGCCGTCGTCCCAGACGGCGAACAGGCCGGGGTCGTGGACCGGCGCGAACATCGCCGCCCGCGTCCCGACGACCACCCGCACCGCGCCGCGCAGCACGGCCAGCCAGCGCCGGTACCGCTCGGCGGGCCCGAGCCCGGCGATCAGCGCCACCACGGCGCCGTCGCCCACGACCGCCGCGCAGGCCGCGTAAACCCGGGCCAGGTCGCGGTGGTCCGGCACCACCAGCACCGCGCCCCGCCCCCGGGCGGCCACGGCACCGGCGGCCTCGGCGAGCCGGCGCGGCCAGTCCTCGCCCGGCAGGGCCTGCCAGACGGCGTTCGCGGGCTTGCCCTCGGCGAGGGCCTCCACGAACGCCGGGCCTCGCTGGTAGCGCGCCCAGGCCGTGGTGTCCGGCGGCTCCGCCGGTCCCGACGGCGGGACCGGCGGCTCGCCCTCGGCCTTGGCGTGCCGCGGCGGGAGGGCGAGCCGCAGCACGTCGGACAGCGTGCCGCCGTAGCGGTCGGCGACCGCCCGGCACACCGCGTGCAGCGACGGCGGCAGCACCGGCTCGGACGACGTCACGCGGTCGAGGAAGGCCAGCTTGCTGCCGTAGTCGCTGGTCTCGCCGCGTTCGATCAGGTAGCCGTCGACCAGCTGCCCGGCGAACCGGACGCGGACGCGGCAGCCCGGCACGGCGGCCTCGTGCAGCTTCTCCGGGACGAGGTAGTCGAAGGTGCGGTCCAGGTGGGCCAGCGGGATGTCGACGACGATCCGCGCGACCGGCTGCTCGGGCGCGGGCGACTGGGCGCCCTTCGCCTTCTGCCCCGGCTTCGCCGGTTTCCGGGCGCGCGAGGGCGCCGCCTTCGGCGAAGGCGGCTTCTCCGGGAGCTCCCAGAGAGCGGCGGGCTCGGAACTGCTCACGCCACGATCTCTACCAGACCCCACCGACACTCCGGACACGAGGAAGGCCACCCCGGGGAAACCCTGGGGTGGCCTTCACCGGATCGTGCGGGTCAGGCGCCCGCCGCGGCCTTCAGGGCCTCGGCGCGGGCCGTGCTCTCCCACGGCAGCCCCAGCTCGGGCCGGCCGAAGTGGCCGTACGCCGCCGTCGGGGCGTAGATCGGGCGCAGCAGGTCGAGGTCGCGGATGATCGCGGCCGGCCGCAGGTCGAAGACCTCGGTGATGGCCTGCTGGATCTTCGAGGGGTCGACCGTCTCGGTGCCGAACGTCTCGACGAACAGGCCGACCGGGGCCGCCTTGCCGATCGCGTAGGCGACCTGGACCTCGGTGCGGGAGGCCAGGCCCGCGGCGACGACGTTCTTGGCCACCCACCGCATCGCATACGCGGCGGAGCGGTCGACCTTGGACGGGTCCTTGCCGGAGAACGCGCCGCCGCCGTGGCGGGCCATGCCGCCGTAGGTGTCGACGATGATCTTGCGGCCGGTCAGGCCGGCGTCCCCCATCGGGCCGCCGATGACGAACCGGCCGGTCGGGTTGACCAGCAGGCGCGCGCTCGAGGTGTCGATGCCCAGGCCTTCGAGCTCGGGGCCGACGACGTGCTCCTTGACGTCGACGCTGAGCATCCGGTCCAGGTCGATGCCGTCGGCGTGCTGCGAGGACACGACGACCGTGTCGAGGCGCACCGGCTGGTCGCCGGCGTACTCGATGGTGACCTGGGTCTTGCCGTCCGGGCGCAGGTACGGCAGCACGCCGTCCTTGCGGACCGCGGTCAGCCGCTTCGAGAGCCGGTGGGCCAGCGCGATCGGCAGCGGCATCAGCTCGGGGGTGTCCGAGCAGGCGTAGCCGAACATCAGGCCCTGGTCGCCGGCGCCCTGGCGGTTGATCTCGTCGTCGTCCGACTCGACCCGCGACTCGTACGCGGTGTCGACGCCCTGGGCGATGTCGGGCGACTGCGAGCCGATCGCGACGTTGACGCCGCAGGAGTTGCCGTCGAAGCCCTTGGCGGAGGAGTCGTAGCCGATCTTGAGGATGACGTCGCGGACGATCGTCGGGATGTCGGCGTACGCCTCGGTGGTCACCTCGCCGGCCACGTGCACCTGGCCGGTGGTGATCAGGGTCTCGACGGCGACGCGGCTGCGCGGGTCCTTCGACAGGAGGCCGTCGAGGATCGAGTCGCTGATGGCGTCGCAAATCTTGTCGGGGTGCCCTTCGGTCACCGACTCCGAGGTGAACAATCTGCTGCTGGACGCGGTCACGGTGGCCGTCACTTCCTCACCTAGTCGTCGGATGCCCAGTGGGTTAGGCACCCCTTACCTGTGCAAGCGTACTGACTATCGCTCGGGGGACGGTCAACGCTTCATGAAGCTCACAACTTCGTCCCACAATGTGGATGCGAGTTCCGCTTTCGCGCCCAGCGGGATCGCGATTTCCGTGCCGTCGGCCCCCAGCAGCCAGCCCGAATTGTCCTCCGTGCCGAAGGCCTTGCCGTTGCCGACGGCATTGACCACCAGCAGGTCGGCGCCCTTCCGCTTGAGCTTGGCGCGGGCGTGGTCCAGGACGCTGCCGTCCGCGTCGCCGGTTTCGGCGGCGAATCCCACGACGACCTGGCCGGGACGCCGGTTCCGCACCAGTTCCGCCAGGATGTCGGCGTTGCGGTCGAGCGTGATGATCGGGTCCGGCTGGTCATCGGACTTCTTGATCTTGTGCTCGGCCCGGTTCGCCGGCCGGAAGTCGGCGACGGCGGCGGCCATCACGACGACGTCCGCGAAGCGGGAAGCGGCGTGCACCGCCTGCCGGAGTTCCTCGGCCGTCGACACGTGCTCCACGGCCGCGCCCGCCGGGTCCGGCAGCGCGACCGTGTGCGCGGTGACCAGGGTGACGTCGGCGCCGCGCTGGGCGGCGACGCGGGCCAGCGCGTAGCCCTGCTTGCCGGACGAGCGGTTGCCCAGGTAGCGCACCGGGTCCAGGGGCTCGCGGGTGCCGCCCGCCGAGACCACCACGCGGACGCCTTCGAGGTCGCGCGGGAGTGCCTGGGGACGGGCCAGCAGCAGCCGCGCGAGGTCGACGATCTCGGCCGGGTTCGCCAGCCGGCCCTTGCCGGTGTCGGCACCGGTGAGGCGGCCGGAATCGGGCTCGGTGACGATCAGGCCGCGCGAACGCAGCAGGGCCACGTTGTCGCGGGTGGCCGGGTGCTCCCACATCTCCGTGTGCATCGCCGGGAAGAAGGCGACCGGGCACCGGGCGGTGAGCAGGGTGTTCGTCAGCAGGTCGTCGGCGAGGCCGTGGGCGGCCTTGGCGAGCAGGTTCGCCGTGGCCGGGACGACCAGGACGAGGTCGGCTTCCTTGCCGACGCGGACGTGCTGGACCTCGGGCACCTCGGTGAACACGCCGGTGTGCACCGGATGCCCGGAGAGGGCCTCGAAGGTGGCCGCGCCGACGAAGTTCAGCGCGGCTTCGGTGGGGACCACGCGGACGTCGTGACCGGACTCGGTCAGTCCGCGCAGCACCTCACAGGCCTTGTAGGCGGCGATCCCGCCGCCCACGCCCAGGACGACGCGGGGTTTACTCACCCTCGGTGTGCTCGAGCAGGCCGCCGTGGATCTCGCGCAGCGCGATCGAGAGCGGCTTCTCGCGCGGGCCCGGCTCGACGAGCGGGCCGACGTACTCGAGCAGGCCCTCGCCCAGCTGGGCGTAGTAGTCGTTGATCTGGCGGGCACGCTTGGCCGAGTAGATCACCAGCGCGTACTTCGAGCTGACCTTCTCGAGCAGGTCGTCGATCGGGGGGTTGGTGATGCCCTCGAGCTCTTCGGTCAAGGCAATCTGGCTGGTCACGCGTGGTGCTCCGATTCGTCGGAAGACTGATCAGTAATCAAGTTTAGCAAGTGCTCGGCGGCTTCCCGCACGTCGGCGTTGACGAGGCGGTGGTCGAACTCCCCCGCCGCCGCCAGCTCGCGCTCCGCTTCGGCCAGCCGGGCCTGCACCGCGGCCTCGTTTTCGGTGCCGCGCCCGGTGAGCCTGCCGACCAGTTCCTCCCACGACGGCGGCATCAGCATCACCAGCCGCGCCTCGGGCATGGCCGCGCGGACCTGGCGGGCACCCTGCAGCTCGATCTCCAGGACGGCCGGGCGGCCTTCGGCGAGGGCCTTCTCGACCGGCTCGCGCGGGGTGCCGTAGCAGTTGCCGGCGAACTCGGCCCACTCCAGCAGCCTGCCGTCGGCGACCATCGCGTCGAACTCCGCGCGGTCGACGAAGTGGTAGTGCGCCCCGTCGACTTCGCCGGGACGCGGCTTGCGCGTGGTGACCGAAACGCTGAACCAGACGTCGGGCTCGAGCTTCCGCAGTTCGCCCACCACGCTCGACTTCCCGACTCCCGAAGGCCCCGATACGACGGTGAGCCGGTGCCGGGGGATCTCCCCCGTCACCGGCTCACTGCCGCGGTCGGCGCCCCGGCTCACCGGGTAGTCCCGACCGACGCCGTTCACTCGCCGCTGAACTCGGCCAGCAGCGCCTTGCGCTGCCGGTCGCCGAGGCCGCGAAGGCGACGGCTGGGGGCGATCTCCAGTCGTTCCATGGTCTGCTGCGCGCGGACCTTGCCGACGCCCGGGAGGGCCTCGAGCAGAGCCGAAACCTTCATCTTGCCGAGGACTTCGTTCTCCTCGGCCTGCTTCAGCACGTCGACCAGAGTGGTACCGCCCCGCTTCAGCCGCTCCTTCAGCTCAGCACGGATGCGGCGGGCGGCGGCGGCCTTCTCCAGCGCCGCAGCGCGCTGTTCCTCTGTCAGCTGGGGAAGTGCCACGTTTTCCTCCGGTAGTTCTCAAAACTGGGTGGGTGACGCGACGGTACCCACCCGTGAGCACCGGCCACAATGCGGGGGTGCCTGGTGGGGGCCCGTTCCGGCCCCTGCTATTGGCCGTTTTCCTGCGGGTCGGCCAGCAGTTCGGCGACCCGTTCGACCGCTTGGCGCAAAGCCGCTTGCTCCGGTCCGTGCTTCAGGATGTCCCGGGACGAGGCGGGCAGCACGCCCGGCAGGGACGTGCCGAACAGGGCCCGCAAATCGGCCACAGTGGCTCCCTGGGCCCCGAAACCGGGCGCCAGCACCGGACCGTTCAACCGCGAGAGGTCGAGCTCTCCCGGCGGAACCGTGGCCCCGACGACGACACCCACATCGCCGAGCGGTTCCGCTTCGTCGTTGAGTGAAGCCGCGGAGTCGACGATCGCCTGCGCGACCGTGCGCCCGTCGGGCAGCTTCGCGTTCTGCACTTCGCCCGCTTCGGGGTTGGAAGTGCGGGCAAGCACGAAGATGCCGCGCCCCGCCGAAACGGCCGTTTCGGCGCATTGGGCCAAAGAGCCGAACCCGAGGTACGGCGAAACGGTGATCGCGTCGGCCGCGATCGCCGCACCCTCGGCCACATACGCGGCGGTGTAGGCACCCATCGTGGACCCGATGTCGCCGCGCTTGACGTCCAAGAGCACCAGCGCCCCGGCGTCGCGGGCGGTCTCGACCACGCGCTCGAGCACCCGGACGCCGTCCGGTCCGAAACTTTCGAAGAACGCCGACTGCGGCTTCACGATCGCCGCGTGCGCCGCCAGGACCTCCGTGGCGGACAGCGCGAACCGTTCCAGGCCCGAGACGTCCACCGGGAGCCCCCAGGCCTCGATCAGGCCCGGGTGGGGGTCGATCCCGGCGCACAACGGGCCGCGGGCCGCGACGGCCTTGGCCAGCCGCGCCCCGAACCGCTCCCGCCCGCTCACGACTTCGCCTTCAGCGCCGCCTGGAGCTCCTGCAGCGACCGGACCCCGATGTCACCCCGGATCAGCGCCTCGATGCCGTGCACGGCCGCCGCGGCGCCCTGCACGGTGGTCACGCACGGGATGTCGCGGGACACCGCCGCGGTGCGGATTTCGTAGCCGTCGACGCGCGGACCGCTGTTCCCGTAGGGGGTGTTGATCACCATGTCGACGTCGCCGTTGAGGATGACGTCCACGATGTTCGGCTCGGCTTCGGTCGAGCCTTCGTAGTGCTTGCGCACCACCGTGCAGGCGATTCCGTTGCGCCGCAGCACTTCCGCGGTGCCGGAGGTGGCGAGGATCTCGAAGCCGAGGTCCGCCAGCCGCTTCACCGGGAACACCAGCGAGCGCTTGTCGCGGTTGGCCACCGAGACGAACACCCGGCCGGACGTCGGCAGCGAGCCGTACGCGCCGCTCTGCGACTTCGCGAACGCCTTGCCGAAGTCGACGTCGACGCCCATCACCTCGCCGGTGGACTTCATCTCCGGGCCCAGCAGCGAGTCGACGCCGTGGCCTTCGGGGGTGCGGAAGCGGTGGAAGGGCAGCACGGCTTCCTTCACCGCGACCGGCGAGTCGGCCGGCATCTCCCCGCCGTCGCCCTCGGCCGGCAGGACGCCGCTCTCGCGCAGGTCCTTGATCGTCGAGCCGGTCATGATCAGCGCGGCGGCCTTGGCCAGCGGCACGGCCGTCGCCTTGGACACGAACGGCACCGTCCGCGACGCACGCGGGTTGGCCTCCAGCACGTACAGGACGTCGTCCTTGAGCGCGTACTGGACGTTCAGGAGCCCGCGCACGCCGACGCCCCGCGCGATCGCCTCGGTGGAGCGGCGGACGGCCTGCAGGTCGGTGTGCCCGAGCGTGATCGGCGGCAGCGCGCACGAGGAGTCGCCGGAGTGGATGCCGGCCTCCTCGATGTGCTCCATGACGCCGCCGAGGTAGAGCTCCTCGCCGTCGAACAGCGCGTCGACGTCGATTTCGATGGCGTCGTCGAGGAACCGGTCGACGAGCACCGGGTGCTCCGGGGTGACCTCGGTGGCGCGGCGGATGTAGCCGGCCAGGGTCTCCTCGTCGTAGACGATCTCCATGCCGCGTCCGCCGAGCACGTAGGACGGCCGGACGAGCACCGGGTAGCCGATCTCGTCGGCGATCCGCTTGGCGCCCTCGAACGACGTCGCCGTGCCGTAGCGCGGGGCGGGCAGCCCGGCGTCGGTGAGGACTTCGCCGAACGCGCCGCGGTCCTCGGCCAGGTGGATGGCCTCCGGCGGCGTGCCGACCACGGGGACCCCGGCGTCGGCGAGCTTCTTCGCCAGGCCCAGCGGTGTCTGGCCGCCCAGCTGGACGATGACGCCGGCGACCGTGCCGGACACCTGTTCGGCGTGCACGACCTCGAGGACGTCCTCGAAGGACAGCGGCTCGAAGTACAGCCGGTCGGAGGTGTCGTAGTCGGTGGACACGGTTTCCGGGTTGCAGTTGACCATGACGGCCTCGAACCCGGCCTCCCGCAACGCGATCGCCGCGTGCACGCAAGAGTAGTCGAACTCGATGCCCTGGCCGATCCGGTTCGGGCCGGAGCCCAGGATGAGCACCTTCGGCTTCTCGGCCTGAGTGGCCACTTCGGACTGGGCGCCGGGGTCGGACTCGTAGGCCGAGTAGTGGTAGGGCGTCTTGGCCGCGAACTCGGCCGCACAGGTGTCGACGGTCTTGAACACCGGCCGCACGCCGAGGCGGTGGCGCAGGGTGCGGACGCCGTCCTCGCCGGCCAGTTCCGGCCGCAGGGCGGCGATCTGGCGGTCGGACAGGCCGGTGCGCTTGGCGCGGCGCAGCAGATCGCCGTCCAGGACCGGCGCGTCCCGGACCTCCGCGCCGACCTCGCCGATGTAGGCGATCTGGTCGATGAACCACGGGTCGATGCCACTCGCCTCGTGGACCTGCTCGACGGTCGCGCCGAGCCGCAGCGCACGCTCCACTTCGTACAGCCGGCCTTCGCGCGGCGTGCGCAGATCGTCCAAAGTGGACTCCAGCGTCGCACCCTCCGGGTCGGGCAGCGTCCAGAAGCCGGTCGCCTTGGTCTCGATGGACCGCATCACCTTGCCGAGCGCCTCGGGGAAGCTGCGGCCGAACGACATCGCCTCGCCGACGCTCTTCATCGTCGTGGTCAGCGTCGGGTCCGCACCCGGGAACTTCTCGAAGGCGAACCGCGGCATCTTCACGACGACGTAGTCCAAAGCAGGCTCGAACGCCGCCGGCGTCTCGCCGGTGATGTCGTTGCGGATTTCGTCGAGCGTGTAACCGATGGCGAGCTTCGCGGCGATCTTGGCGATCGGGAAGCCGGTGGCCTTGCTCGCCAGCGCACTGCTCCGCGAAACACGCGGGTTCATCTCGATGACGACCATCCGGCCGTCGCGCGGGTTGATCGCGAACTGGATGTTGCAGCCACCGGTGTCGACGCCGACCTCGCGCAGCACGGCGATGCCGACGTCCCGCATCACCTGGTACTCGCGGTCGGTGAGGGTCATCGTGGGCGCGACGGTGACCGAGTCGCCGGTGTGCACGCCCATCGCGTCGATGTTCTCGATCGAGCAGACGACCACGACGTTGTCGTGCTTGTCGCGCATCAGCTCGAGCTCGTACTCCTTCCAGCCGAGCACGCTCTCCTCGATGAGCACCTCGGTGACCGGGGATTCCGCGAGCCCGGTGGAGGCCAGCCGCTCGAGGTCCTCGGGCGTGTGCGCCATGCCGGACCCGAGCCCGCCCATGGTGAACGACGGCCGGATGACGACCGGCAGGCCGAGCTCGGCGACGGTCTCACGGACCTCGTCCATGTCGTGGCAGACGCGGCTGCGCGGCACCTCGGCGCCGATGGACCGCACGATGTCCTTGAACTTCTGCCGGTCCTCACCGCGCTGGATGGCGTCGATGTCGGCACCGATCAGCTCGACACCGTACTTGTCGAGCACCCCACGCTCGTGCAGCGCGACGGCGCAGTTGAGCGCGGTCTGCCCGCCGAGGGTGGCGAGGATGGCGTCCGGCCGTTCCGCCGCGATGACCTTCTCGACGAAGTCCGGCGTCACCGGCTCGATGTAGGTGGCGTCGGCGAACTCGGGGTCGGTCATGATGGTGGCCGGGTTCGAGTTCACCAGGGAGACGCGCAGGCCTTCGCTGCGCAGCACCCGGCAGGCCTGGGTGCCGGAGTAGTCGAACTCCGCGGCCTGCCCGATCACGATCGGCCCGGAGCCGATCACCAGCACGTGCTGGATGTCCGTCCTCTTCGGCATCAGTTTCCTTCTTTCACCAGGCGCCGCAAGCCGTCGCGGAAGACCTGAAGGCTTTTGGATCGGTTGTTCTCGATGTCCATGTGGGGCGCGATCTCGCTCGCCGCCCGGACCTTCTGGAGGCCCTTCTTGTGGTAGCCGTGCTTCTGCAGGACGTGTTCCAAGCCCTCCCACGCACCGCCCGTGATGTTCTCCGGGTCGCGGAACTTCGTCTGGCTTCCCAGGCTCGGAGGCACCTTGGGATACGCCGCGTGCAGCGCGGGCACATCGCCGAGGAACCAGGCTTCGAGCTCTTCGATCACGATGCGGAACAGAGTCGCTTCAGCCGGCAGTCCTGCTTCACGCGCGATCTCGACGAGCCGGCTCTTGAGCTCGGTGCAGTCGTCGTCATCCCGGTCGAGCAGGACGACGACCCGCAATCCCATCTCGGCCCAGTAGTACGTGTAGTCCCGGAGCCGAACAGGCAGTTTGCGCAGCAGATCGGTCTTGCCGTTGAAGGGGATGATCTGGAAGCCGACACCAGGAACGATCTTCGGGAGAAGGGTCTTCAGCGCTTCTTCCGCGGACGGTTCCTCGACGAGCACTTCGAGGCGACAGGGAGCCAGCACGGTCACGGGCGCTCCCCGAGCGGGTCACCGAACCGGAAGTACCCCTCGGTCCACAAGTCGCCGAGTGCTCCGCCGGACTCGACCATGCGGACGACCGGCGCTTCGTCGGAAGCCCGCTTGGTCTCGGCGTAGCCGTCGTTTCCTCTGGCGAACGTCCAAACCTCGTCCGGTCGCAACGCGTCGACGAAGCGAGGCGCGTGGGTCGCGATGATGACCTGGTCGGCTCGCGTGCCTCGGGCGTCCTCGGCGAGCGAATAGTGGAGCCGCGGGTGGACCTGGTTCTCCGGCTCCTCGATGAGGAGGACCGAGGTATCCGTGCGCAAGGCCACCAGGTAGCCGAGCAGCAGTAGCGTGCCGTCGGAAATGTTCTCCGGGGCGATGAGGTCGTCCTTGCCCTGCTCGCGCAGGCGGACGATCCAGGATCCGTTGCCTTGCTGGAACGGCTCGAAGTCTTCGAATCCTGGGACATACTTCCGCAGCGAAGCCCTGATGTCCTCCCACTCGGGGGGAAACCCGTCGCGGAGGCGCTGAACAATAGCCCCCACGTTCCGGCCATCCGGCTTGAGCCGGGACGTTTTGTCGTCCTTCGCTCCGTTGCGCATCGCGTCGAGATTCAGGTCCGAAAGGCCGATTCCGGCTATGAACCGGTGGAACTTGCCAACTTCGGCCGCTGTGGCGAGCTGGCTGACCACACCTACGCCGAGCACGTCCCGGGAGTTCAACACGAGTTGCTCCCCGACAGCGCCCAGACCGGCGACGTTGCCGATCCCATCCCGGAATTCCAGGGCTTCGGAAGGCTTGTCGGAGCCCGCCGGCTGCCATGTCAGCGTCTCCTCGGCCACCACCGGACCCTCATCGTCGTGCTCGATGACAAGCCGATACACAGCCACCGCGCCTTCGACACGACAGCTCACCTCGATCTCGATCGGACCAGCCTCGGCATGGGTGGCGATGTCGGCGGCACCTCCGCGCTGGTCCCACGCCGCGCGCAGCCCGACCCGAAGCGACTCGGAGAGGAAGTCCAGCGCGTCGAACACCGTGGACTTACCACTGCCGTTCGGGCCCAGCAGCGCCGTCACCGGCGTCAGACCGTCCAGCTCGACGTCCCGGAGCACCCGGTAGTTCCGGATCCGGATCCGCTCGATACCGGTCGTGAGGGTCACGACCGCTTCTCCATAAGGGAAACGAAATCGTCGAACAGGGGAGCCGCGTCGTGGGGGCCGGCGGCGGCTTCGGGGTGGTACTGGACCGAGAACGCCGGGACGTCCAGGGCCCGGACGCCTTCGACCGTGTCGTCGTTGGGGCAGTAGTGGCTGATCTGCGCCGCTCCGAAGGGCGACTCGAAACGCTGGCCCGGCTCGCCTTCGAGCGCGAACCCGTGGTTCTGCGCGGTGATGGCCACGGACCGGGTGGCGACGTCGATCACCGGGATGTTGATGCCGCGGTGGCCGTAGCGCATCTTGTACGTCCCGAGGCCCAGTGCGCGGCCGAGGACCTGGTTGCCGAAGCAGATGCCGAACAGCGGGATCTCGCGGCCGAGGACCTGCTTGGTCAGCTCGGTGGCGTGGGTCGTGGTGGCCGGGTCGCCCGGGCCGTTGGACAGGAACACGCCGTCCGGCTCGATCGCCAGCAGGTCCTCCAGGGACGACGTGGACGGCAGCACGTGCACCTCGATGCCGCGCTTGACCATCTGGCGCGGGGTGTTGGACTTGATGCCCAGGTCCAGCGCCGCCACCCGGAACCGCGTCCCACCCGTGGGCGAGACCACGTACGGCTTGGGCGTCGAAACCTGGCCGGCCAGGTCGGCGCCCTCCATCTTCGGGCTCGCCAGCACCGAAGCGACCATCTCGTCGACGCTGCCCAGCGCGTCGCCGGAGAACACCCCGGCCCGCATCGCGCCGCGCTCGCGCAGGTAGCGCGTCAGCGACCGGGTGTCGACTTCGGCGATGCCGACGATCCCCTGGCGCACCAGCTCGTCGTCCAACGTCCGGCGAGAGCGCCAGTTGGACGGCGTGCGCGCGGGGTCGCGCACCACGTAGCCGTTGACCCAGATCTTCGAGGACTCGTCGTCCTCGTCGTTCCAGCCGGTGTTGCCGATCTGCGGCGCCGTCTGCACCACGATCTGCCCGTGGTAGGACGGGTCGGTCAGCGTCTCCTGGTAGCCGGTCATGCCGGTGCAGAACACCGCCTCGCCGAGGGTTCGCCCCTGCGCGCCGTAGGCAGCGCCGCGGAACACCCGGCCGTCTTCGAGCACCAGTGCGGCCTGAGCGCGCGCGTTCACTGGGCACCTCCCTTGATCTTGAGCTGTTCGATCCACTGTGGATAGTCATCGAGGTCGTCGCCGCGGAAGCCGGTGTCGAGCTCGGTTTCGCCGAGCCGCCAGGTGACGACCAGCAGCGCGTCCGTGCCCATCACCTTCCCGGCGATCTTCGTGTCGCGCCGGACGCCGGTGACCGCCTCGCGCGGGATCCAGAAGTCGGGTGCCCCGCCGCGTTCGACGGCGATACCCCCGACGTGCAGGCGCCAAACCGCGCCGGTGCGCAACCCCGCGCCGCGGGTGACGATCCGGTCCTGCCAGTTCCCGGCGGTCGTGGTGGACAGGTAGACGCCGGTGGACTCCAGCAGCACCTCGCCCGCGTCCGCGGGGATGGCCGGGAACGGTGGCACCCGAGCGCTCTGCGAGCGGGACTTGCGCCGCCAGCCCAGGTACATGCCCCAGAGGCAGAGCAGGAAGAAGGCGACGATCGCCAGCACGAGCCAGAAGCGCTCCATCAGCCGATCTTCCCGTCCCGCGCGGTGATCCGCCCGCGCAGCAGCGTCGCGGTCACCACGCCGGGCAGCCGCATTCCCTCGTACGGGGTGTTGGCCGCGATGCTGGCCAGCTCCGCGCCCCGGACGGTCCACTCGGCGTCCGGGTCGACCAGGGCCAGGTTCGCCGGCTCGCCGACCGCGATCGGACGCCCCTGGTCGGCGAGGTTGCCGATCTCGGCGGGCCGCTCGCTCATGACGCGGGCGACGCCGCGCCAGTCGAGCAGCCCGGTGCGGACCATCGTCTCGGTGACGATCGAGAGCGCCGTCTGCAGCCCGAGCATGCCCGGCCGGGCCGCGCTCCACTCGGTGTCCTTGTCCTGCACCGCGTGCGGCGCGTGGTCGGTGGCGACGCAGTCGATGGTCCCGTCGGCGAGCGCCGCGCGCAGCTTCTCCGCGTCGGACTCCGTGCGCAGCGGCGGGTTCACCTTGTTCACCGGGTCGTAGGTGGCCAGGCGCTCGTCGGTGAGCAGCAGGTGGTGCGGCGTGACCTCGGCCGACACCTTCGTGCCGCGGTCCTTGGCCCAGCGCAGCACGTCCGCGGTGCCCGACGTCGAGACGTGGCAGACGTGCAGCCGCGCGTTCGCGTGCCGCGCCAGCAGGCAGTCACGGGCCACGATGGACTCTTCCGCCGCGGCGGGCCAGCCGGTGTAGCCGAGGCGGGCCGCGCGCTCGCCCTCGTGGGCCTGGGCGCCGACGGTCAGCCGCGGTTCTTCGGCGTGCTGCGCGATGACGACGTCCAGCGCCGTCGAGTACTCCAGCGCGCGGCGCATCAGCAGCGGGTCGGCGACGCAGAGGCCGTCGTCGGAGAACACCTTCACCCGGGCCTGCGAGTTCGCCATCGTGCCCAGCTCGGCGAGCTTCTCGCCCTTGAGCCCGACGGTGACCGCCCCGACCGGGTGGACGTCGGCCAGGCCGACCTCCTGCCCGCGGCGCCAGACGTGCTCGACGATCACGGCGTTGTCGGCGACCGGGTCGGTGTTGGCCATGGCGAACACCGCGGTGTACCCGCCGAGCGCCGCCGCGGCCGAGCCGGTGTCGATGGTCTCGGTGTCTTCGCGGCCGGGTTCGCGCAGGTGGGTGTGCAGGTCGACGAAGCCCGGCAGCAGCACCTGCCCGTTCGCGTCGATCACTTCGGTGTCTTCGGGGACGTCGACGGCGCCGATCGCGGTGATCACGCCGTCCTCGATCAGGACGTCGACCGGGTCGCCTTCGCCGTAGGGCCGGGCGCCCTTGATCAGGGTGCTCACGCGGCGGCTCCTTCGCTGGCCAAGAGGTGGTAGAGGACCGCCATGCGGACGTGCACGCCGTTGCGGACCTGTTCGGTGATGGCCGAGGCCGGGGAGTCGGCGACCGCGCTCGCGATCTCCATCCCGCGCAGCATCGGGCCGGGGTGCAGGACGACCGCGTGGTCCGGCAGCAGCTTCAGCCGCCGTTCCGACAGGCCGTAGGAGATCGAGTACTCGCGTGCGCTCGGGAAGAACCCGCCGTGCATGCGTTCGGCCTGGACCCGCAGCATCATCACCGCGTCGACCGCCGGCAACTCGGCGTCCAGGTCGTGCGAAACGGTCACCGGAAGGCTCTCGACGCCGTAGGGCAGCAACGTCGGCGGCGCCACCAGCACCACCTCCGCGCCCAGGCCGGAGAGCAGGTGGATGTTCGAGCGGGCGACCCGGCTGTGCAGGACGTCCCCGACGATCGCGATCCGCCGGTCCTTGAGGGACCCGAGCCGCTCCCGCAGCGTCGCCGCGTCGAGCAGCGCCTGCGTCGGGTGCTCGTGGGTGCCGTCGCCGGCGTTGACCACGGACGTTCCGGGCTCGGCCAGCCACTCCGAGAGCCGCTGGGCCGCGCCGCTGGCGGGGTGCCGGACGATCACGCAGTCGGCGCCCGCGGCGGCCAGCGTCAGCGCGGTGTCCCGCAGCGACTCCCCCTTGTTCACCGAGGAGCTGGACGCGGAAACGTTGATCACGTCCGCGCTCATCCACTTCCCGGCGATCTCGAACGACACCCGGGTGCGGGTGGAGTTCTCGTAGAACAGGGTGATCACCGTGCGGCCGCGCAGCGTCGGCAGCTTCTTGACCTCACGGCCGAGCAGGGTGTGCTTCAGCTCGTCGGCGGTGTCGAGCACGGCCGTGGCGACCGCCGGGTCCAGGCCGTCGGTGGCGAGCAGGTGCTTCACGAGTCCTCTCCAGCAGCTTCGGACGGACGCAGCAGGACGGCGTCGCGGCCGTCGATCTCGGCCAGCAGGACGGACACGCCCTCGGAGCGGGCGGTCGGCACGTTCTTGCCCACGTAGTCCGCGCGGATCGGCAGCTCGCGGTGACCGCGGTCGACCAGCACGGCCAGCTGCACCGCGCGGGGACGGCCGTGATCACGCAGGGCATCGAGCGCGGCCCGGATCGTCCGGCCGGAGAAGAGGACGTCGTCGACCAGGATCACGACGCGGTCGTCGATGCCGCCGGCCGGCAGCTGCGTCTGTTCGAGCGCGCGCGGCGGGCGGCGGCGGAGGTCGTCCCGGTAGAGGGTGACGTCGAGGGCGCCGGTGGGCGGGCGGACCCCGGAGAACTCGCCGATCCGGTCGGCCAGGCGGACCGCCAGCGGCGTGCCCCGGGACGGGATGCCGAGCAACACGGGCGGGGTAGTGCTCTCCGCACCGTTCGCGGTCTTTTCGATGACCTGATGGGCCATTCGGGCGATCGTGCGCGCGACATCGCCGGCCGTCAGGAGCTCGCGCTCCCCGGCCGAACCAGCCGCGTCACGCGGGCGTGACGACAAACCGGACTCCTTCCCCGCCTCACCGGACGGGTCCTTAAAGGACGTCTGTTCCCCTGCTGGTCGGGGCTTTCGCACCGACAGTAGCAGGCACTTTGCTCAGTCTTCCGGGTGGTGTGGCGTGATTCGCGACAAGCTTCTGCTTGACCTGGTGACAACAATGCGTAACCATTACTCTGAGTATTCGACTCAGCGAGTCCCCCGGCCCGGTCACCCCGACCGGGAGGGGGTGAAGAACGGAGAACGACCAGATGGGCGATTACGCCAAGGCGCTCGGGGCCAAGCTCCGCGGGATCCGCCAGCAGCAGGGCCTCTCCCTGCACGGGGTCGAGCAGAAGTCCGGTGGGCGCTGGAAGGCCGTCGTCGTCGGCTCGTACGAGCGTGGCGACCGCGCCGTCACCGTGCAGAAGCTGGCCGAGCTGGCCGACTTCTACGGTGTACCGGTGGTCGAGCTGCTGCCCGAGGGCCGGGTCCCCTCCGGTGCGGAGCCCGCCACCAAGATCGTGATCAACCTCGAGCGCCTGCAGCAGCTGCCGGCCGAGAAGGTGGGCCCGCTGGCCCGCTACGCGGCGACGATCCAGAGCCAGCGTGGCGACTACAACGGCAAGGTGCTCTCGATCCGCACCGAGGACCTGCGGTCCCTGGCGATCATCTACGACATGACCCCGGGCGAGCTGACCGAGCAGCTCATCGACTGGGGCGTCCTGCCGCCGGAGGCGCGTCCTTCCAAGGAGGACTGATCGGGCTCGTTCGGGGGCGAGCCCTGCTCGCGGAAAGCGCGAGCCGAGCCTCTCTCCGCTGTGTCTTGTGGGGGCGCAGCCCCCACACCCCGCCCGGGGGCAAGCCCCCGGACCCCCCGGTCGTGGTCACCTTGACCGGAACCGCCTGACCGGGGGGCCAGGCGGGCCTTACAGAACCGCGCGGAGGCGGTCGGCGATCGTGCCGATCCGGCCCAGGACGCCGTTGACGAACCGCGGCGAGTCGTCCGTGGACAGTTCCTTCGCCAGGCCGACGGCCTCGTCGATCGCGACCGGGTCCGGCACGTCCTCGGCCCAGAGCAGCTCGTAGACCCCGACCCGCAGCACCGCGAGGTCGACCTTCGGCATCCGCTCCAGGCTCCAGCCCTGCGCGTGCTCGGCCAGCAGCTCGTCGATCTGGGTCTTCCGGCTGGTCACGCCCTCGACCAGGCTGATCGTGTAGTCCGCGATCGGGTCGACCTCCGTCGCGCCGACCCGGTCGGCCAGCAGCGTCACCGCGTCGGTGTCGCGCTGCACGGCCTCGTACAGCATCTCGACCGCGCGGCGGCGCGCCTGACGGCGGCTGATCGCGCCGCCGCGGTTCGGGTGGGGTTTCGACGTCGGCATCAGCTGGAGACGCGGCCCAGGTAACGGCCGTCGCGGGTGTCGACCTTGATCTTCTCGCCGGTGGACAGGAACAGCGGGACCTGGATCTCCGCGCCGGTCTCCAGCGTCGCCGGCTTGGTGCCGCCGGTGGAGCGGTCGCCCTGCAGGCCCGGGTCGGTGTGCTGGACGACCAGCTCGACCGACGTCGGCAGCTCGACGTACAGCGGCTCGTTCTCGTGCACCGCGACCTGGACCTCGGTGTTCTCGAGCATGTAGTTGGCGTTGTCGCCGACGACCTCGGGCGGCACGGTGATCTGGTCGTAGGTGTCACCGTCCATGAACACGAAGTCCTGGCCCTCCTTGTAGAGGTAGGTCATGTTCCGGCGGTCCACCGTGGCCGTCTCGACCTTCGTGCCCGCGTTGAACGTCTTGTCGACCACCTTGCCGGTGAGCACGTGCTTGAGCGTCGTGCGCACGAAGGCGCCGCCCTTGCCCGGCTTGACGTGCTGGAACGCGGTGACGGTCCACAGCTGGCCCTCGAGGTTGAGGACGAGCCCGTTCTTCAGGTCGTTGGTCGTGGCCACGAGCTTGCAGTCTCCTGTGTCGAATCTTCGGGTTCGGGCCGCTGTCAGACGACCACGAGGTTCTTGGTGCTCAGGGTGAGGAGTTCGGGCTCCCCAGCCCGCACGACGAGCGTGTCCTCGATGCGCACGCCACCGCGCCCCGCCAGGTACACGCCGGGCTCGACGGTGACCGCCATACCGGCGGCCAGTGTACCGACGCCCGTCGCGGCGAAGCTGGGCGCCTCGTGGATCTGCAGGCCGACGCCGTGCCCGAGGCCGTGCGCGAAGTGCTCGCCGTGGCCCGCGTCCGCGATCACCGTCCGGGCCGCGGCGTCCACATCGGACACCTCGGTGCCCGGCACGACGGCGGCGACCCCGGCCGCCTGGGCCGCGTGCACGAGCGCGTAGACCTCCCGCTGCCAGTCCGCGGGTTCGCCGAGGACGAAGGTGCGGGTCATGTCGGAGTGGTAGCCGTCGACGGTGGCGCCGAAGTCCAGCTTGACGAAGTCACCGCGCTTGAGCTCGGCGTGCGTCGGCTGGTGGTGCGGGATCGCCGAGTGCGCGCCGGCCGCGACGATGGAGGCGAAGCTGGGTGCGGACGAGCCGTGCTCCAGCATCCGGTTCTCCAGGTCACGGGCGATTTCCAGCTCGGTCCGCCCGGGCCGCAGCCCCCCGGCGGCGACCAGGTCGTCCAGCGCCCGGTCGGCGGCGGCGCACGCCTGGCGCAGCGCCTCGATCTCGGCTTCGTCCTTGACCTCGCGCAGCTGCTCGACCAGGCCGGGGGTCCGCTTCAGGGGCACCCGCTGCCGGAGGGCTTCATAGGTCTCGACGCTGACGTGCTGGCTCTCGAACCCCAGCCGCCCGTAGGTCCCGGTGTCCTCGGCGACCCGGGCGACGAGGGCGGCGGCACTGGCCCGGTCGACGACGGTTTCGAGATCGGGCACCTCGGCGGCCGACTGGGTGGTGTAGCGGCCGTCGGTGCAGAAGAGCGTCTTGTCGTCGCCGCCGGCGTGCAGGAGCACGGCGGCGTTCGAACCGGTGAACCCGGTCAGGTAGCGGATGTTGAGCAGATCGGTGACCAGCAGCGCATCGACACCGGCACCGGTCAGGAGCCCGCGCAGCGCGGCACGACGTCGTCCATGGGTTTCGGGCACCCGGCCAGCCTAGTTCCTCGGTGGCTCAGTGACTCGCCAGTAGGCGGCCTACACTCCGCAGGATGAGCACCTGGGTGATCCGCGGACTGGTGATGGCGGTGCTGCACGGCGTGGCGTTGACCCTGCTGGCCAAGTACGCCGTGTACCACCCGACCGAGCAGACCCTGGCGGTGTCGCTGACGTTGGCGGTCCTGGTCGGCGCGGCGGCGCTGTGGGCGGCACTCGACGCCTGGCGAGGGGTCCCCGACGGCGGCCGGGCGTGGTTCATCGCGGCGCTGGTGGCGGGGGTCGTCTCGGGCATCCTGTACGTGATCGGACGCGCGGTGTTCGTCGACCAGACGGGGGTCTCGGAACTGGGCGGCGCCCTCACCGGCGGAGCGGCGTTCTCGGCGCTGCTGGTGCTGGTCCCGGCCGGGCTGGGGCTGTTCGTCGGAGGGCGGATCAGCCGTCCCCGGCCGGTCGAGGAGGACGAGCCGCGGGAGACGCCTTCGCCACGGCCTCGGCGGCCTCGGCGGCTTCAGGAACCCCGCGGGTAACCCCGCTTCACCCGGCCAGTGCGGGACCCGGCCGGTAACCGTCCCACCGGGCATCGGTCACCGGGTGCGGTGCCGACGCGTTGCCCGCCGCGACCAGCGGGTCCGGGATCGGCCACAGCCGGTGGTCGTCGAGGACCATCGCGAGCCCGCGGCCCGGCGCCTGGACCGCCTCGGCCCCCGAGCGCAGCCGGGCCGTCACCGGCAGGACCGCCACCTCCGGCGGCGCCTTCTCCAGCAGCTCGCCCGCCAGGGCCGCGGCGACCGCGCGCCGGTCGATGCGGACCCGCTGCCCCGCGCGGACCAGGTCCATCGTCCGCTCCGGCGACGGCATCGTGACCCCGTCGAACGTCGCGGCCACCCGGTCGGGGTTCGCGCAGGCCTGGGTGCCCAGCAGGTCCAGCCCGAAGTGCCGCAGGTCGGTGGGGGCGCCGGCGCCGCCGAGGCCGGTCGCGCGCACGAGGTCGAACGGCACCCGGTCGCACGGGCCGGCCGACGACAGGGGCGCGTGCCCGTCGGCGCGGCGCACCAGTCCCGGCCCTTCCCGCCACGGACCGGGCACGACCACGGGCTGGAACGGGTGCTCGGTGAAGTCCGCGGTCCAGAACGTCAGCGTCGTCCCGCCGTCGGTCTCGTGCGCGACGACGAACGCGGCGAGCGCGCCCACCCACATCAGGTCCGCGCTGAACCCGTCGACGACCGACCGGGCCCGCGGCGCCGAGGTCGACGCCACCGGCACGAACCCGCCGACGTCCAGGGCCTGCACACCCGACCCGAACGCCGGGTCGCGCGAGCGGAGCACGAACTGCCCCGCGCCGTTGGTGCCCGCGGCGCGGCCGGTGGTGTCGGTGAACATCAGGTAGAACCAGCCGTCGAGGTGGACGACCGACGGTTGCCCGGCGCCGTAGACGTTCGCGCGGTGCACGTCGTGCGACGGCCCGAGGATCGGCCGCCCGCCGGCCGCGCGGGTCCAGTGGATCCCGTCGGTGCTGGTCGCGAGCCCGATCGAGTTGCCGAGCGCGTGGTCCCCGGCCGCGCCGGTGTAGTACAGGTAGTACGTCGAGCCGACGCGCAGCACGGACGGATCGCAGGTGTGCATGCCGTCGAACTGCCCGGGCGCCCCGGAGAACACGGCGGCGGGGATCCCGCCCCCGGGCCCGGCGAACGGCCCGTCCAGCGACTGCGCCTGTGCGTAGAGGATGTCGTCCCCGGCGGGCCCGGCACCCCCGTACTGGCTGCACCACCACATCCGGGTCTGCCCCCGGTCGAGCATCACGGACGGACCGTAGTTGTAGACGGCATCGGCCCCACCGGCGGCGATGACACCGCCACTCTGCCGGGGGTCACCCGAAGCGAGTTTGACGTCGGTGGGCCGCGGCGGCGCGGCGGTCTTCCCGCCCGCGATCGCCGGCTGCTCCCCCGCCGCCTGGGGTTGGGCGTAACCCTGGGTACAGCCCGCGAGCACCAGCCCCGCCAGCACACTGGCGAGGAAGGCACGAGCGGGTCGCCGACCCCCACGACGAAACGGGTGCACGGCATCGGAGTGTAGCGAGGGACCTCACCCGTCCGAGCGACCCTCACCCGTCCGAGCGAGCGCGCTCCTGTTCGATGCTGCCGCGGCTCCGAACGTCATGAACGACTCTTCGTGACGTCGGACGCCATGAAGAGCCGTTCATGACACCGGCGGCCCGGCCACGGCAACCAGTTCGACCTCGAACCCGGCCTCGTTCTCCAGGTACGCCGCGTAGTGCGCGGGCCCGCCCGCGTACGGGTACCGGTCCGCGAACAACGGTCGCCACCCGTGGTCGGCCGCGCGCTCGGCCAGCTCATCGACCTGTGCCCGGCTTCCCACGTGCAGCGCCAGGTGGTTCAGGCCCGGCCGCGTGCGGTCGTGGTCCGCCGCGCCCAGTGCCGGTGAAGCTTCGACCACCAGGTACGTGCCGCCGAGCCGCCAGCTGACTCCCGCCGGCCAGCGCTGGAACTCGCGCCAGCCGAGCTCGCCGAGCAGCCAGCCCCAGCTGCGCTCGGCTCCGGCGAGGTCCGGCACCCACAGCTCGATGTGGTGCGGCCGCCCGTGCACCGCGGGCAGCGCCACCAGCACGCGGTGCAGGTCGCCGTAGTGCACGCCGCTGCCGACGTCGAGGAAACCCAGGCGCCCGGCCACCTTCCGGCTCGCCGCGTTCCGCTCGTGGACCAGCGCCCACACCGCCGGGAGGCCGAGCGTGCCGAGCCCGTGGTCCAGCACCGCCCGGACGGCCTCGGTGGCCAGGCCCTGCCCCGCGTGCGCGCTCGCCACGTAATAACCCAGCTCGGCCACCCCGCCCGGCAGCTCCGACGACGGACGCAGGTGCGCGACGCCGATCACCTCGCCGTCGCGCTCGATCACCCAGTGGCCCTGGCCGGCCGGGCCGCGGTAGGCCAGGCGGCGGTCCACCATCGCGCCCGCCACGGCCGGGTCGGCGAAGTCCGCGGCGAAGTACCGGCTCATCTCCGGGTCGGCGAACACCTTCACCACGGCTTCGCGGTCGGTCCCGGCCAGCGGCCGCAGCGTCAGCCGCGGAGTGCTCAGCGCGGGCAGGGTCATCCCGCGTGGGTGGCGAGCCAGCGCAGGGCGAGCGGGTAGCCGTCCACGCCGAGGCCCGCGATCACGGCCGTCGCGATGTCCGACAGCACGCTGTGGTGCCGGAATTCCTCCCGCTTGTGCACGTTCGAAATGTGCAGCTCGATCAGCGGCGCGGTCAGCTGCGCCGCGGCGTCGCGCACCGCGATCGAGTAGTGCGTCCACGCGCCGGCGTTGAGGACCACCGGGTGGCCGCCGTCGGCGGCTTCGTGCAGCCAGCCGACCAGCTCGCCCTCGTGGTCGGTCTGGCGGACCTCGACCTCGATCCCCAGCTCGTCGCCGGCCTTGACGCACAGCGCCGCGAGGTCGTCGTGGGTGGTCGAACCGTAGACCGACGGCTCGCGCTTGCCGAGCCGGCCGAGGTTGGGTCCGTTGAACACGAACGCCTTCACAGCAGAACGCTCCCGCTGCTGCTCTTCGCCTCCGCCGCGATCGCCGAGTACGCGGCCGCGAGCAGCGCCGGGTCCGGGCCCTCCAGCCGGCCGGGCCTGGCGAGGCCGTCGAGGACGACGAACCGCAGCGCCCCGGATCGGGTCTTCTTGTCGCCCTTCATGGTGTCCAGCAGCTGCGGCAGCGCGTCGGCGTCGTACGTCGTCGGCAGGCCGATCAGCTTCAGCACCGAAGCGTGGCGCTCGGCCGTGGCGTCGTCGAGCCGCCCGGCCAGCCGGGCCAGCTCGGCGGCGAACACCAGTCCGACGCTGACCGCGGCGCCGTGCCGCCACCGGTACCGCTCGCGGCGCTCGATGGCGTGGCCGAGGGTGTGGCCGTAGTTGAGGATCTCGCGCAGGTCGGACTCGCGCAGGTCGGCGGCCACGACGCCGGCCTTCACCCGGATCGACCGCCGGACCAGCTCGGCCAGGACGTCGCCGGCCGGGTCGAGCGCACCCGCCGGGTCGGCCTCGATCAGCTCGAGGATCCGCGGATCGGCGATGAAGCCGGTCTTGACGACCTCGGCCATCCCGGCGACGAGCTCGTTGCGCGGGAGCGTCTCCAGCGTCGCGAGGTCGACGAAGACCGCGCTCGGCTCGTGGAACACCCCGACGAGGTTCTTGCCGGCCTCGGTGTTGATGCCGGTCTTGCCGCCGACCGAGGCGTCGACCATGCCCAGCAGCGTCGTCGGCACGTTGACCAGCCGGACCCCGCGCATCCACGTGCCCGCGACGAACCCGGCGAGGTCGGTGACCGCGCCGCCGCCGAGGCCGACCACGGCGCCGCGGCGGTCCAGCCCGATCCGGCCGAGCACCTCCCAGCAGAAGCCCGCGACGGTCAGCGCCTTGCCGTCCTCGGCGTCCGGGATCTCGACGCGGTGGGCGTCGAGGCCCGCCGCGGTCAGCTCGTCGCGGACGGCCTCGGCCGTGGCGGTCAGCGTCGGCGGGTGGATCAGCGCGATCTTCGAAGCGCCGGCCAGGTGCTCGGCGAGGTCGCCGAGCAGGCCGCGCCCGACCACGACGTCGTAGGGCTGGGCGGTGGCGACCGGGATGCGCACCGGATCGGACTGCGCCGGTTCGGACACGGGGAAACTCACTCCTTGGCTTCGGCGGGAGCGGCGAGCTCCGCCACGAGGTGCGCGACGATGTCGGGGGGCGTCCGGTCGTCGGTGACGATCTCGACGGTGGCGACCGCGCGGTAGACGGGTACCCGCTCGTCGAGCAGTTTCTTGAAGGTGGCGCGGGGGTTCACCCCGGCCAGCAGCGGCCGTGCGGAGGACAGCCCGGTGCGCTGCACCCCCGCGGCCAGGCCGACGTTGAGGAACACGACGGTGTGCTCGGCCAGCCGCGCCCGCGTGCCGGGCGTGAGCGGCGCCCCGCCGCCGAGGGAAAGTACGCCGTCGTGCTCCGCCAGCGCCGTGGCGACCGCTTCTTCTTCCAGCGCGCGGAAGGCGGGTTCCCCGTCTTCCGCGAAGATGTCGGAGATGCTGCGCCCGGTGCGCGCGACGATGTCGTCGTCACTGTCCCGGAACGTGACGCCGAGGGCGGCCGCCAGCAGCGGCCCGACCGTGCTCTTGCCCGAGCCGGGCGGCCCGACGATCACCGCGCGCGGACTCACCACCGCTCCTCGAGGGCCTTGAGGTAAGCCTCGGCGTTGCGCTTGCTCTCGGCGAGCGAGTCGCCGCCGAACTTCTCGAGCGCGGCGTCGGCGAGGATCAGCGCCACCACCGATTCCAGCACGACCCCGGCGCGGGGCACCGCGCAGACGTCGGACCGCTGGTGGATGGCCACCGCGGGCTCACCGGTCTTGACGTCTACTGTGGACAGTGCTTTGGGGACGGTCGAAATCGGCTTCATGGCCACGCGGACGCGCAGCGGCTCGCCGTTGGTGATGCCACCTTCCAGGCCGCCCGCGCGGTTGGACCGGCGGGTGACGCCGACCGGGCCGGTGCCGCGGTCGATCTCGTCGTGCGCCTGGCTGCCCCAGCGGCGTGCGGTCGTGAAGCCGTCACCGACCTCGACGCCCTTCATCGCCTGGACGCCCATGAGCGCGCCGGCCAGCCGCGCGTCGAGCCGTCGGTCCCAGTGGACGTGGGAGCCCAGGCCCGGCGGGAGGCCGTAGGCGAGGACCTCGATCACGCCACCGACGGTGTCGCCCGCCTTCCGCACGGCGTCGACCTCGGCGACCATCGCGTCCGTGCCCTCCTGACTGAAGGCGCGAACCGGGCTCTCGTCGATGGACGGCAGGTCGGCGGCGACGGGCAGCGGGCCTTCGGGCGCGTCGGCACCGCCGATCGAGACGACGTGGCTGAGGATTTCGACGCCGAGCAGCTGCTTGAGGAAGTTGCGCGCGACGGTGCCGAGCGCGGTCCGCGACGCCGTCTCGCGGGCACTCGCGCGCTCGAGGACGGGACGGGCCTCGTCGAAGCCGTACTTCTGCATGCCGGGCAGGTCCGCGTGGCCGGGGCGGGGACGGGTGAGCGGTTCGTTGCGCGCGAGACCTTCGAGGATCTGGGGGTCGACCGGGTCGGCCGCCATGACCTGCTCCCACTTGGGCCACTCGGCGTTCTCGATCTGCACCGCGACCGGGCCGCCCTGGGTGAGGCCGTGGCGGACGCCGCCGAGGAACTCGATGTGGTCGGTCTCGAAGCCCATCCGCGGGCTGCGGCCGAAGCCGAGGCGCCGCCGGGCCAGCTGCTCGGTGACGTCGGCGGTGGTGACGGCAACGCCCGCGGGCATCCCTTCGAGCACGGCGGCCAGCGCGGGTCCGTGCGATTCACCTGCGGTGATCCAGCGCAACATGGGCTCAATCCTGTCACGGACGCGCCGCGGGCCGGGACACGCCTCCGGTCATCCGCACGGGGCAAGAACGCACGCGGCCGAAGAGCGCGTGGCGCCGGTCACGCCGACGGCGGCCAGGGCGACGGTGAGGGCGGCGGAAGGGTCGGCCGGCGTGCCGGGACGGTCGGTTCGCGTGCCCGGAGGGTCGGCCCACGTGACTGCAGAGTCGACTCGCGTGATTCAAGAGTCGACTCGCGCACCCGGACGGTCGGCCCGCGTACCCAGAGCGTCGGCCCGCGTACCCAGAGGGTCGACCAGCGTGACTGGAGGCGGAACTCGCGTGACTGAGGCCGGAACTCGCGTGATTGGGAGCGGAACTCGCGTGACTGGGGGCGGAACTCGCGTGACTGGGGGCGGGACTTGGGTGATGGGGGGTGGGACTTGGGTGATGGGGTGGGTGGCTCATCCGGGGCCCCCTGCGGTCCGGATGAGCCACCGGTCTCACAGGGTCAGCCGGAGCAGGGGCAGGCCGGTGGCCAAGCGGATCTCCAGGGCGGCCAGGTCCGGTGTCTTGAGCGCCGTGCCGATGGACAGGCGGGCGGTGTTGTCCGGGACCGCCTTCCACGTGGCCAGCTGCGTCTCGGCGCCGGACCGCGAGATCGCCACGAGGAGGTACTCGCCGCCGCTGCGGCCGCCCGTGTAGCTGCACGACATGTCGACCTGCGTGCCCCAGTCGAACGCCGCCAGGCGGGCGTCCGCGCGGACCGGGAACTGGCCCAGCGCCGTCATCGCCACCGAAGGGGGTGAAGCCGGCGACGGCCAGGCCGTCACCACGCCCAAGGCGACGCAGGCCGCCACCGCCACCGCCACCGACCCCGTCGTCACCGCGAACCGGATCCGGCGGCCGCGCCGGACGCGGCGGAGCACCGACGGCAGCAGGTCCGGCGGGGGCGGTCCGGCGTCCGGAACGGCCGTCGGGGCGTCGACCCTGGCCAGCAGCCCGGGCAGGCCCGCCAGCTCGCGGACCGAAGCCGCGCACCGGTCGCACGTCCGCAGGTGCTCCTCGAAGCGCTGCCGGTCCTCGGGGGCGAGCGCCCCCAGCACGTACGCGGCGTCGAACGCCGCGAAGGGGTCCTCGCTCACTGGGTCACTCCCCTCTCCTCGAGCACCAGGCGAAGCGCGCGCAACGCGTAGTGCGTGCGCGACTTGACCGTCCCTTCGGCCACGCCCAGCTTCAGCGCCGCGTCGGCGACCGAATAGCCCTGGAAGTAGCACAGCAGCAACACCTGGCGGTGCCGTTCCGACAATTCGGCCAGCGCCTCGGCGACCAGCCAGCCCTGCACCGCGCGGTCGCTGCCGTCGGCGACCACGCGGTCCGGCGGCCGGTCGGTCGTCACCTCCGACCGGGCCGACGCCGACCGCCAGCCGTCGATGGCGATCCGCCGGGCGACGGTGAACAGCCACGCCCGCGCCGAGCCCTGCGACTGGTCCAGCACCGACGGCGACCGCCAGGCCCGCAGCAGCGTCTCCTGGACGACGTCCTCGGCCCGGATCCGGTCACCGGAGGTCAGGTGCAGGGCGTAGGACCACAGCGCGGCCGCGTGTTCCTCGTGCAGCGCGCGCATGAGCGCCTCTTCGGCGACGTCCTTCACCGGACGGCCTCAGGCCGCCGCGCGGCGCCGGTCCTTCACGAACAGCAGCGCGAGGCCACCCACGATGCAAACCGCCTCGGTGATGACGCCCCAGTACTCCGGCTGGCTGTTGAACTGGTCGTGGTTGCCCATGAACCCGACCGTCGCGGCCAGCACGTACGCGCCGAGCGTCAGCGCCCCGAAGCCGACCGCGCCCAGCGCGGGCAGCCAGTGCCGCCACGCGAGGACCGCGATGGCCAGCACCAGCCCGGCGATCGCGTCGAGCAGGAACAGCGTCCCGGTCAGTCCGGGGTAGTCCTGCGTCCACAAGAAGTAGTGCACGCCCGCCGAGCCGAGCAGCGCGGCCGCCACGACGATGCGTAGAACCCAGTTCACCATGATCGTTCCTCCACTCCACACCCACTCCGGTACATACACGGAGCAGGGGGCGATCCGGTTCACCGGGAATTGAACCGAACGGGTGGCGATCTCGTTACTTGGGGCATGACAGCCGAACTGCACTCCCGCCGCACCGTCCTGTCCACGGGTGCCGCCGTCGCCGGTGCCGCCGTCGGCGCCGTCGCCCTCACCGCCTGCTCGTCGGAGCCGAACGGCAAATCGGGCACCGCGCAGGCCCCGATCGCCGCCGGAACGCCGCTGGTCGCGCTCGCCGAGGTCCCGGTCGGGGAGGCGAAGGCGGCGAAGGCCCCGGACGGTTCCGACGTGATCGTGGTCCGGACGTCCGACTCGGCCGCCGCCGCGTTCAGCGCCGTGTGCACGCACCAGGGCTGCACGGTCACCCCGAAGGGCGCCGACCTGGTCTGCCCGTGCCACAACTCGGTGTTCAACGCGCTCACCGGCGAGGTCAAGCAGGGCCCGGCGAACAAGCCGCTGCCGAGCGTGCCGGTCAAGGTCGAGAACGGGCAGGTCGTCACCGGCTGACGAGCCGGACGCGGGAACGGGCCCTGGTGGATCACCGTCCACCAGGGCCCGTTCGCGTGCCACGGAGGACTCAGGCGTCCCAGGCGAACAACCGGTCGCCGGCGGCGACTTCGCGCTCGGTGTCCAAACCGGACAAAACCTCCGCCGACGCGTCCAGCGCGACGACCGGGACGATCGCCGAGTAGCCCGCCGCGGTCACCGCCTCGGGGTCCCAGCTGACGATCGGCTGGCCGGCCCGCACCTGCTCGCCCTTGACGACGTGCAGCGTGAAGCCCTCGCCCTTCTCCTTGACCGTGTCGATGCCCAGGTGGACCAGCACGGCCTTGCCGTCCTCGGTCGCGACGACGTAGGCGTGCGGGTGCAGCGTCGCCACCGTGCCGTCGACCGGCGCGACCGCGTCCGACCGGCCACCCGCGGGCTGCACCGCGATGCCCGGGCCCACCATGGCCTGCGCGAACACCGGGTCGGGGACCTCGGTGATCGGCACCACGCGCCCGGCGACCGGGCTGAGGATGTCGAACGTCACAGCAGGTCCTCGATGTCGCTGGCGATGGTGTCCGCCTCCGGCCCGACGATCACCTGCAGGGCCGTCGACCCCATCTTGACCACGCCCATCGCACCGGCCTTCTTCAGCGCGCCCTCGTTGACGAGACTCATGTCCTCGACCTCGCAGCGCAGCCGCGTGATGCAGCCCTCGACCTCGGTGAGGTTGCCCGCGCCGCCGAGTGCCGCGAGGATCTTTTCGGGCCTGTCATCCGCCATCGCGGTCTCCTTGCTCACTGTTTGTTCCCAACCTGACGCGAACCGCGTGTCCACCTGTACTACGCCGATCGTCGGCATGCACCCCGCCGCGGGCCACGAACGGATAACGGTGGTTGACACCCGTCCGCGCGGCGGAGCATCCTGCCCCATCAGATCATTGGTCTAGACCGGAACGTACCAATGTTCCGGACCGGACGCGAGCACCGGTCCCCCGGTGAAGCGAGAACGAGGAGGGTGACGCCGATGAGCGCGGCCGCGCACGTCCCGCCACCCGACCGGGTCGTCAACGGGCCCACGCCCAAGCACGCCCAGCTGCGGGAGATCCTCCGCCGCACGGTGGAGCGCGAGCTCCCGCCGGGTGCGCCGATCCCGTCGGAACGCGAGCTGGCCCAGCGCTACGGCGTGTCGCGGCTCACGGTCCGGTCGGCGATCGGCAAGCTGGTCGAGGAGGGCCTGCTCGCCCGGGTCCGCGGCAAGGGCACGTTCACCGCGGCCCGGCGGATGGAGCTGCAGCTCTACCTGATGTCGTTCACCGACGACATGCGGAGGCGGGGGCTGACCCCGACGACCGAGGTGGTCTCGGCGGCCACCGCGGTGCCGCCCACCGCCTCGGCACACGCCCTCGGCCTGGCCGAGGGTGCGTCCGCGCACCACCTGGTGCGGTTGCGCCACGCCGACGGCGTGCCACTGGCCGTCGAGCGCGGCTGGTACCACGCGGGCCGGGCCCCCGGCCTGCTCGGGCTCGACCTGACCCAGTCCATCTACGCGCAGCTGGCCGAGACGTACGGTGTGCGTCCCGACCAGGCGTGGCAGACGGTCTGGGCCGAAGGCGCGGACCGCGAGACCGCGCGGCTGCTCGGCATGCGTGCCGGCAGCCCGCTGCTCGTGTTCCGGCGGGTCTCCCGCGCAGGCGGCGACCCCATCGAAGACATCACGTCCTGGTACCGGGGAGATCACTACCAGGTGACCATGCAGTTGGACCGGAACACCCCGGAACCCGGTCAACCACCCCACTATGGAGGATCCAGATGAGCTCCACCACCGCGGAGGGGGCGAAGAAGAGCGGCAGCGGTCTCGCCGGTCTTCAGCGCTTCGGCCGTAGCCTCATGCTCCCCATCGCCGTGCTCCCGGCGGCGGGCATCCTGCTCCGGTTCGGGCAGGACGACATGCTCGGCAAGGACGGCCTCGGCTGGAACAAGGTCGCCTCGGTGCTGGGCGCCGCGGGCGGCACACTGTTCAACTGGCTGCCGCTGCTGTTCGCGGTCGGCATCGCCGTCGGCTTCGCCAAGAAGGGCGACGGCTCGACCGCCGTCGCGGCGGTCGTCGGCTTCTTCGTCTTCAGCTCCGTCGTCCAGGTGTTCGCGCCGCTGAGCGACCTGCCCGGCTACAAGGCGGGCGCGACCGAGCTGGCGCCGATCAAGTGGCCGTACTCGGTGCTCGCCGGTGTCGTGGTCGGCGTCGTGGCGGCGTTGCTGTGGCAGAAGTACCACCGCATCAAGCTGCCCGCCTACCTGGCGTTCTTCGGCGGCCGCCGCTTCGTGCCGATCATCACCGCGGGCGTCATGGTGATCCTCGGCGTGCTCTTCGGCCTGGTCTTCCACTGGGTCAACAGCGGCATCGAGGCCGCCGGCGACGCGGTCACCGCCTCCCCGATCGTCGGTGGCGGCATCTACGGCGCGCTGAACCGCCTGCTCATCCCGGTCGGTCTGCACCAGCTGCTGAACGTCCCCGTCTGGTTCATCTTCGACGGCGGCGACATCAACAACTTCGTCGCGGGCAAGATGTCGGCGGGTGCGTTCACCACCGGCTTCTTCCCGATCTTCATGTTCGCGCTGCCCGCCGCCGCCCTCGCCATCTGGCAGACGGCCCGCCCGGCGCAGAAGAAGGTCGTCGGCGGCGTGATGATCGCCGGTGCGCTGACCTCCTTCCTCACCGGTGTCACCGAGCCGATCGAGTTCTCGTTCATGTTCGTCGCGTGGCCGCTGTATCTGTTCCACGCGATCATGACCGGCACCTCGCTGGCGATCTGCAACGCGCTGGACATCCACCAGAGCTTCAACTTCTCGGCGGGCGCGATCGACTACCTGCTCAACTTCGGCGCCCCGGCGGCGCAGAAGCCGTGGCTGCTGATCCCGATCGGGCTCGTCTACGCGGTGATCTACTACGTGGTGTTCCGCTTCGCGATCACCAAGTGGAACCTGCGCACGCCGGGCCGCGAGGACGACTCGATCGAAGCCGACCTCGACCGCACCGCCGCCGCGTAACATCCGACCCGACGAAACCCCGTAGCGAGAGGACGAACATGCCGGAGAAACGCGTCGCCGTGGCCAGCAAGGTGGGGCTGCACGCCCGGCCGGCCGCGCTGGTGGCGAAGGCGGCCGCGGCGCAGCCCGTCCCGGTGCAGATCGCCAAGGCCGGCGGGAACCCGGTGGCCGCCGGCAGCGTGCTCAACCTGATGACACTGGCCGCCGGCTACGGCGACGAGGTCGTCATCAGCGCCGAGGGCGAGGGCGCCGAGGAGGCCGTGGAAGCGGTCGCCCAGCTGGTCGCCACCGACCTCGACGCCTGACGAACACCCCCTTGCGAAGGCCTTCGCACCGGCTCCCCGACAGCCGGTGCGAAGGCCTTCGCGGCGTTTCGTAGGCTGGCCGCATGGAGAGCGTGCGCCTGATCGACGAGTGGCCCGTGGACAACGCCGCGACGGCCGTGGTGACGGCGGACGGGAGCGTCGCCGGCCGCCACGGCGACCCGGCGCGGAAGTTCCGGCTGGCCTCGGTCTCCAAGCCGCTGACCGCCTACGCCGCGCTCATCGCGGTCGAGGAGGGCGTCGTCGAGCTCGACACGCCGGCCGGGCCCGAGGGCTCGACCGTGCGGCACCTGCTGGCCCACATCTCCGGGCTCGCCTTCGACGCGCACAAGGCGATGGCCGCGCCGGGCACGCGGCGCCTGTACTCCAACGCCGGGTTCGAGCAGCTGGCCGACGCGCTGGCCGAGCACTCCGGCATCCCCTTCGCGCAGTACCAGGCGGAGGCGCTGTTCGCGCCGCTCGGCATGACTTCGACGGCGCTGGAGGGCTCGCCCGCGGCCGGCGCGGTGTCCACTGTGGACGATCTGGCCGCCTTCGCCGCCGAGCTGCAGGCCCCCAAGCTGCTGGACCCGGCCACCGTGGCCGAAGCGACGAACGTCGTGTTCCCCGGCCTTTCCGGCGTGCTGCCCGGCTTCGGGCACCAGAAGCCCAACGACTGGGGACTCGGCTTCGAGATCCGCGACCACAAGAGCCCGCACTGGACCGGCGCACGCAGCTCGCCGCGGACGTTCGGCCACTTCGGCCAGTCGGGCACGTTCCTCTGGGTCGACCCCAGCGCAGGCGCGGCCTGCGTCGCCCTCACCGACCGCGCCTTCGGCCCGTGGGCCGCCGAAGCCTGGCCCCGCTACACCGACGCCGTCCTGGCGGAACTCGGCGCGTGACGCGGGTCCTCCCCGGCGAACCGCACCTCCTTCACTCCGTCATGACGCGGATGGGCTCCCCCGCCTGGTAGGCCGCGATGTCCTCAACCGCGTCGCCGTAGAAGATCTCGTAGACCTCCCGGGTGACGAAGCCGATGTGCGGGGTCAGCACCGCGTTGTCGAGTGTCCGCAGTGGATGGTCGGCGGGGAACGGCTCGGTGTCGTAGACGTCCAGCGCGGCGGCGCGAATCTCCTTGCGCCGCAACGCGTCCACCAACGCGGCTTCGTCGACGATCGGGCCGCGCGAGGTGTTCACCAGCAGCGCGGTCGGCTTCATCGCGGCCAGCTCGGCCGCGCCGACCAGGCCGCGGGTGCGCTCGCCGAGCACCAGGTGGATGGACAGCACGTCCGAGCGCGCGAACAGCTCGTCCTTGGTCACCGCGGTGACGCCGTGCGGGTCCGCCTTCTCCTGCGTCAGGTTCTGGCTCCAGGCGATGGTCTCCATGCCGAAGACCTGCCCGATCTTCGCCGCGCCCGCGCCGAGCCTGCCGAGGCCCAGCAGGCCGAGCGTCTTGCCGTGCAGCATGGTGCCGACGCCGGTCTGCCAGCCGCCCTCGCGCATGGACCGGAACTCCTGCGGCAGGTTCCGCGACGCGGCGAGGATCAGCGCCCAGGTGTGCTCGGCGGTCGGCTCCCCGATGTACCCGGTGGCGGACACGACGACCCCGTTGCGCCGCGCGGCGGCGACGTCGACGGCCGCGTTCCGCTTGCCCGTGCTGACCAGCAGCTTCAGGTCGGGGAGGGCGTCGAGCACCTCGGCCGGGAACCGGGTGCGCTCGCGCATCGCGACAACGCATTCGAAGCCCTGCAGCTGCTTGACGACGTCGGTCAGGGGCTCGGTGAAGACCGTGATGTCGGCCTTGAGCGAGTCCCAGTCACCGAAGGTGAGGGCGACGTCCTGGTAGTCGTCGAGAATCGCGATCCGCATGACCTCACCGTAGCCCGGCGCCGAGCCACCCAGCGCCCCCGCGGATTGTGATCTCCCGCGACGCTGTTGGCCGCCGGCCAGCGCCCCAAGGTGGCCTTGGTTGCGTTCAACGCACCCAAGGTGGCCTTCGGTGCGTTCAACGCACCGAAGGCCACCTTGGGGCGCTGGGGCTAGGCGCGGGGGACGGACACGTCCACCCGGACCAGGTGGTGGTCCGAGGCGTCGTTGAGCCGGGACAGCGGGTCGGACGGCACCGGCCAGAACACCTCGGCGTGCCGGGGCCGCAGGCCCTGGGACGGCAGCACGTAGTCCGTCCGCAGGTTGCCCGGCGCGACGTCGTTGAAGTCGCCGGTGTCGAAGAACGGGTTGCTCTGCTGGCCCACGTTCGCGCCGCCCTGGTCCTGTGCGGCCAGCACCGCGCCCAGGCTGCCCGGGTACGTCGGGACGACGCGCCGCGCGTGCAGCAGCTGGTCGATGGCGCCGGGGACGCTGTCGCCGTCGAGCGGGTCGGAGTTGTTGTCGCCCGCCACCACGAACCGCTCCGAGGCACCCAGACCGCCGCGCCGGCCGCGGTCGTCGTAGAGGTAGCCGCCCTTGCCCGGGGTCACGTAGTCGGCCCAGAAGCGGATCTCGTCGTGGTTGCGGGTGCCGTTGCGGTCCTCCGGGCCGTCGAAGCTCGGCGGCGTCGGGTGCGAGACCAGGAAGTGCACGGTCGAGCGGCCGATCTTCAGCGGCAGGTCCCAGTGCGACTTCGACGACAGCCGCAGGATCGCCAGCTCGGCGGGGCCGTACCAGTCGCGCGGCGCCGGCGTGGCCGGGTCGTCCGGCAGCAGCGCACCCGGCATGTCCTTCCACAGGAAGTGCTGGAACGTCCGCACGTGCGCGAGGTCGATCGGGTACTTCGACAGCACGAGCAGCCCGTACTGGCCCTCGAAGGCGCCGAAGCCCTGCGCGTCGTTGCCGCCGCCGACCGTGCCGCTGCGGTCGAGGTCGAAGCCGGTGGGCACGCCCGTGTTGACCGGTGCGGTGTAGGCGTACGGGTAGTCGATGGGCTTCGCGCCGTGCTGCCCGATGGCCAGGTAGTTCTTCCGGAACAGGTCGGCGGCCGCGTTGCCGGGCACGTAGTCGAACTCGTTGATCAGCTGGACGTCGGCGCGGTTGCGCTGGACGACCTCGGCGACCTCCTGGGCCTGGGCGTTGCCCGGCGTGGACAGGTCGGTGACGAGCTGCCCGGCGGCGGCGCGGTTCAGCGAGGCGTTGAAGGTCGCGAAGCGGACATTCTGCCCGAAGCTCGCGGAAGCGGTGGTGGGGACGGACAAAGCGACGAGCGCGGCGATCGACAAGCCGGCGGCGATGCGGTTCACGGCGGTCACCCTATGCCGGAAACCGCCCGTCCGGGTGAGCACCAGGTGAACGGACGACGTGACCCAGCCCTCTTGAACGCGTTCAAAAACACCGCTACCGTCTCTCTTGAACACGTTCAAAACTGGAGGAACCATGGACCGGATCGTCCTCGCCTACGCCCTCTACCTGCTGATCAGCATTCCCCTGACCGTGCTCGTCGCCCGGACGCTGAGCAAGCACGGCCGCACCTTCCTCACCGAGGTCTTCGCGGACAGCCCCGGTCTGGCCAACGCCGTCAACCAGCTGCTGGTCGTCGGCTTCTACCTGGTCAGCCTCGGCTTCGTGACGCTCTTCCTGACCAGCGGCGCCGACATCGCCACTGCCCGCGAAGTCTTCGAGATGCTGTCGGTCAAGATCGGCACGGTGGCGCTCGTCCTGGGCGTCATGCACCTGCTCAACGTCCTGGTCTTCAACGGCATCCGGCGCCGCCACCTGGCCCCGAAGCCCGCGCCGGTGCCGTACCCCTACCCCGGCGTGCCGCAGGCCCCGCCCTTCCCCGCGCCCTGACGGCGGCGGCGCTAACGTGCAGCGCGTGGCCAAGAGCGAGGAAACGCGGTCCCTGATCGTCACCACCGCGATGCGGCTGTTCACCGAGAACGGCTACGACCGCACGACGATGCGCGCGATCGCCGCCGAGGCCGGTGTCTCCGTCGGGAACGCCTACTACTACTTCTCGTCCAAGGAACAGCTGATCCAGGGCTTCTACGACGAGATCGCCCGGCAGCACCTGGCGACGGCCCGGCCGCTGCTGGCCGGAGAGACCGGCTTCGCGGCCCGCCTCAAGGCCGTGCTGCTGTGCTGGCTCGACATCGCCGAGCCCTACCACCGCTTCGGCACGCAGTTCTTCGTCAACGCGGCCGACCCGGAGTCGCCGCTGAGCCCGTTCAGCGACGACTCCTCGGCCGCCCGCGAGGCGTCGATCGGCCTCATGCGCGAGGTCGTCGACGGCTCCGACGTCAAGCTCGACCCCGAGCTGCGCGCCCAGCTGCCGGAGCTGCTCTGGCTCTACCAGATGGGCGTGGTGCTGTTCTGGGTCCACGACCGCTCGGCCGGCACGAAACGCAGCAGGCTGCTGGTCGAGCGCAGCGTCCCGCTGCTGGCCCGGCTGGCCGCGCTCTCCCGGCTGCGGGTGTTCCGCCCGGTCAGCCGGGAGATCGTCGACCTGATCCAGGAGCTGGCCAAGCGGGACTGACCGCCCGGAAGTACAGGAACCGCGGCTTGGCCCGCAGGTTCGCCGTCCACTTCGGATCGGCGGCCTCGGCCTCCGGGACCGGCATCGGCTCCACCAGGCGGTCCACCGCGAAGCCCGCGTCGCGGACCGCCTGGAACGTCCAGCTCAGCGGACGGCGGTGGAAGCGGACCACCTGGCCGGGCGGGAACTCGTCTTCCAGCAGCTCGAGCTCGAAGTAGTTCTCCTTGCCGAACCACCGCCAGTCCTCGCCCGGGTGGTGCACCGAGAACACCAGGACCCCGCCGGGTTTGAGGACCCGGCGGAACTCGGCCAGTGTCGGCCCCCAGTCCGCCAGGTAGTGCAGCACGAGCGACGCCGTGACGACGTCGATCGAGCCGTCCGGCAGCGCGAGCGGGCGGCTGATGTCCGCGACCTCGAAGCGCGCGACGTCGCCGAACTTCCGGCGCGCGACGGCGATCATCCCCGCGCTCGAGTCGACGCCGAGGACGTCGGCGCCCCGCTCGGCCAGGAGCGCGCTCAGGTGCCCGGCCGCGCAGCCGGCGTCGAGCACGCTCAGCCCGTCGACGGGCCCGGCCAGGTCGAGGATCGCCGGCCGGTCGTAGAAGGCGTTGGTGACGGACTTCTCCGCGTGCTCGGCGTAGGCCTCGCTGTGGCCGTCGTACTGCTCCGCCCGCGCGCGGCCGAGGATCTCCTCGACCACCTCGGTCTTGGCGTCGGCGTAGTTCTGGATGTACTTCCAGGTCTTCGCGGCGAGCTCACGCTTCTTCGCCGCGTACAGCTCGAGCTCCTCCGGGTGCGAGCGCAGGCGGTCGCGGAACAGGCGGTACCGCGGTGTCTGGCCGTTGCCCGGCGAGTAGACGTGCAGGTTGACGTTCGTGTCCGGGCCCTTGAAGCAGCGGTGCTCCTCCCAGTCCGGCTCGCGGATGACGAGCCGGTAGCCCGCCGCCTCCAGCGCCGGGACATAAGCGTCCTCGTCGCCGGAATCCGGTACCTCCAGCAGGATGTCGACGATCGGCTTGGCGCACAGCCCCGGCACCGACGTCGAGCCGACGTGCTCGAGCACGAGCACCCGCTCCCCCAGCGCGCCCCGGATCCGCTCGGCTTCGCGTTCGAAGAGCCGCGGCCACTCCGGGTCGTAGTCGGCGAGCGTGACGGTCGAGTTGAGCTTCGGCGCCTCGCCGACCCACGCCCCCTCGACCTGTTCGTCGCTCAACGCTTCTTGGCTGGTCATTCCGGTAGACCCCTTCGGTAAGGCAGTCGGCCAGATTATCAACGCGGGCAAGCGAGTTTCAGCAGCTCGGCACCGTCAGTCGATCGGCAGTGGCAGCAGGTTGCCGGTCGCGGTGCGCAGCGCGTCCCGCATCGCCGCCCGCGGAGCCGGGCGGCCGGTGAAGTGCTCGGCCTGGCCGAACGCCTGGTGCAGCAGCATGTCCAGCCCGGTCGCCAGCCGGCCCCCGCGCGCCGCGACCGCTTCGGCGAGCGGGGTCGGCCACGGGTGGTAGATGACGTCGAGGACGTGTCCGATCGCGGCGAGGCCGTCGACGTGCCCGGCGACCGCGTCCGGCGGGACCGTGTTCACCAGCACCGCCGCGGACCCCAGGGCCGCGAAGTCCGTGTCGGCCCAGCGCAGGACGTCGACGTCGAGTGCGGCCCGCTTCGCCGCGTCGAGGGTTTCGCCGGCGCGCGCGGGTTCGCGCACGACCAGGCGCACCTGCCGGACGCCGAGGGCGGCGAGGCCGACGACCGCCGCCGCCGCGGTCCCGCCCGCGCCGAGCACCACCGCGGTGTCACCGGGGGACGGCCGGTAGCCGCCCGCGGCGCGCAGCGCGCCGGTGACGCCCTCGACGTCGGTGCAGTCCGCGAGCCAGCCCCGCGCGGTGCGGACCAGCGTGTTGGCCGCGCCGACGGCGGCCGCGCGCGGCGTCACCTCGTCCGCGTGGTCCAGTGCCGCGCGCTTGCCCGGCATGGTGACCGAGAACCCGGTCCACTCCGAACCGAGGCCGCCGAGCAGCCCCGGGAGCTCCTCGGCGCTCGTCTCGATCCGCTCGTACGTCCAGCCGGTCAGGCCGAGCGCGGCGAACGCGGCGCCGTGCAGCACCGGGGACAGCGAGTGCGCCACCGGTTTCCCGAGCACGGCGGCCTTGCGGGGCTCAGATGACACCGCGTTCCCTGGCCAGGTCGCGGTTGCGGTTGTGTTCGTCGTTGGTGACCGAGAAGCAGGACAGGCCGTTCTTCTCGCACTTGACGAAGTACACCCAGTCGCCCGCCGGCGGTTTCACCGCGGCCTGGATCGCGTCCGCGCTCGGCACCGAGATCGGCGTCGGTGGCAGCCCGGCGTTCTTGTACGTGTTGTACGCGCCGGACTTCAAGCGGTCGGATTCGTTCGTCAGCAGCGTCGGCCGGTCGAGCACGTAGTTGACCGTGGAGTCCATCTGCAGCCGCATGTTGATGTTCAGCCGGTTGTAGATGACCCGCGAGAGCTTGCCGAAGTCGGCCTTGACCGCCTCGCGTTCGATGATCGAGGCGATGATCAGCGTCTGGTACGGCGTCATGCCCGGGCCGGTCGACTGCGTGCTCAGCCCGGCGTTCTGGATGGCCTCGGTCGAGCTGCGCACCAGTTGCCCGAGGATCTCCGGCGCGGTGGATCCGGGCTTGACGTCGTAGAGCCCCGGCGCGATCAGGCCCTCCAGCCTGCGGTCCTTGCGGTCGGCCTTGTTCGCGGGCTCGATCGCCCAGTCCGGCACGCCGAGCTGCTTCAGGTCCGCCGCGTCGACGGCCTTGCGCAGGTCGTCGGCCGAGACGCAGGTGCTCTTGCCGTTGAGCTGCGCGCACGACGCCTTCGCCATCAGGCTGTACACGCCGGGCGTGACCTTGCCGTCGGGCTGGGTGATGTCGTCGAACTGCGTGTACGGGCGGACTTCCAGCTGCCCGACCCGCGAGGCGGGCGTGGTGATCCGCTCGACCGCGCTGGCCCCGGACATGTGGGACTTCATCACGTAGAAGCCCTGCTGGATCCGGGCGAGCTTCGGGTTGCCTTCACCCGCCTTCACGAACGCCTTGCCGCTGGCGACGACCCCCGCCGAGGTGAGCTTCGCGCCGATGGCCGACGTCGAGTCGCCGTCTTCCACCTGGAACAGCACGTCCTCGGTGCCGGCGCCTTCGAAGTCGTCGTAGCCGAAGAACTTGTTGAAGCCGTACCAGGCACCGCCGGCGAGCAGGGCGATCACCGCGATCGCGGCGACCCAGCCGAGGGCGCGCTTGCCCTTCTTCTTGCGCGGGCGGGCCGGCTCTTCGTCGTAGTCGTCGTACTCCTCGCCGTACTCCGCCTCGTCGTAGTCCTCGTATTCGCCGTACTCGTCGTAGTCCGCGTACTCGTCGTCCACGGGCTCGTCCTGCGGCGCCCGCGGCGGTTCGGCCGGGGGCGGCGGGGCGAGCGCGGGCAGGACGTCGGTCGCCGGCTCCTCGCGCACGGGCGGGGCCGCCGGGCGGCGGCGTGGCTCGGCGCCGGGTTCGGGCACGCCTGCGGAGCGGTCACCCGGCTGGGCGGGCCGCCGGGCGGGCGGTTCGGGGGCCTCGCGACGCGGATCGGCGTCGGGTTCCAGCGCCGCGCGGCGCCGCCGTGAATCGGCGGTCTCGGCCACGTCGGGCGCGACCCGGCGGCGGCCCGGCGGCGGCCCGGCGGCCTCCATCGGCTCGGGGGCCGGGCCACGCCGCCCCTTCGCGGGCTCGGCCACGTCGGGATCGGCCCGGCGCCGCCGCGCGGGCGCCGGCTCGATCCGCTCGGGCGTGGCGCGCCGGGGCAACCTGGCTTCGGCCTCGTCGGGGTCGGGAGCCACGCGACGGCGAGGCGGCCTGACTTCGGCCTCGTCAGGGTCCGGAACCACGCGACGGCGAGGCGGCCTGGCCTCGGCGTCGTCGGAGTCCGGAACCGCGCGGCGGGGCGGCCTGACCTCGGCCTCGTCAGGGTCCGGAACCACGCGCCGCCGGGACGGTCTGGCCTCGGCGTCGTCGGAGTCCGGGGCCACGCGACGGCGAGGCGGCCTGACTTCGGCCTCGTCGGGGTCCGGAGCCGCGCGGCGGCGGCGTCGGGCGGGCTGTTCGAGCTCGGAGCCCTCGTCGAGGCCGTGGCGGGCGTGGGCGGCGCGGGCCGGGGCGCCGCGGCGCTCCTGCGGGTCGAGTTCGGTGTCGGCCGGCGGCAGCGTGCCCGGCGGTTCCAGGCGGCGACGGCCGGGCTGCGGTGCGCCGCGGCGCGGGTCGTAGCCCGGCGGTTCCTCCCGCCGGGCCCGGCGGGAGGGCTGCGGCAGCTCGTACTCGCCGCTGCCCGCCTGCCCGCGGTGCGGCGGCAGCTCGTGCTGCCCGCTCGGGCTGCGGCGCGGTTCCGCGGCCCGCGGGTCGCGCGGGTCGGCTCGGCGCGGGGCGGGCCGGGACGGCGGCGGGGTGGCCGCTTCCGGCTCGCGCAGTCGCCGGCGCCCGCGTGGGGGCTCAGGTGGCTGCTCGTTCATCGGTCTCCCTCCCGGGCGCGGTGCGCAGCGACGGCGTCGATCCAGGCCTGCAGGATTTCGACGGCGGCGGCCTGGTCGACCACCGCACGCTGCTTGCGGCCTTTGACCCCGCGCTGGGAGAGGATGCGGGATGCGGTGACCGTGGTCAGCCGCTCGTCACCCAGCCGGACCGGCACGGGCGCTATCCGCCCGGCCAGGCGTTCAGAATACGCGATCGCCAGCTCGGCCGCCGGACCCTGGCGGTTGGCGAGCGTTCGCGGCAGGCCCACGATCACCTCGACCACCTCGTGCTCGGTGACGAGGGCGGCCAGCTGGTCCAGATCAGTGTCGTCGGTCGCATCGCGGGAGAGGGTAACCAATGGCGAAGCGAGCACGGGGGCCGGATCGCTCAGCGCCACCCCGACCCGCACCGATCCGACATCGACACCGAGCCGACGGCCGCGCCCCGGATCGCCTGCGCCAGGGCGGTCCGGAGCGCGGTTTTCGCGGTTAACCAATGCCGGCGATCGCCGAGCGCAGGGCGGTGACCGCCTCGGCCGCGCCGGCCGGGTTCGTGCCGCCCCCCTGGGCCATGTCGGGCTTGCCGCCGCCGCGTCCGCCGATCTTCCCGGCGAACGACGGGACGAGCTTGCCCGCGGCGATGCCCTTGTCCTGGGCCGCCTTGGTCGTCGCGACGACGAAGCTCAGCTTCTCGCCGGCCGGCGAGAACAGCGCGACGACGCCGGGCCGCGCGCCCAGCCGGCCGCGGATGTCGGAGGCGAGCGCGCGCAGGCCGTTGCCGTCGACGTCCGGGACGACCTCGGCCACCACGGTGACGCCGCCGATCTCCTGCGCCTTGCCGGCCAGTGCGCCCGCCGAGCCCAGCACCTGCTGGGTCTTGAGCTGGGCGATCTCCTTCTCGGCGTTCTTCAGCCGGGTCAGGACGTCCTCGATGCGGCCGGGCAGCTGGTCCGACGGCACCTTGAAGGTGTTCGCCAGCTGCGAGACCAGCAGCTGCTCCTTGCGGACGTACTTCAGCGCGTCGCCGCCGACGAGCGCCTCGACGCGGTGCACGCCCGAGCCGATGGACGCGTCCGAGACCAGCTTGACCAGGCCGAGCTGGCCGATCCGGTCGACGTGCGTGCCGCCGCAGAGCTCGCGGGAGTACTCGCCCATGTCGACCACGCGGACGTCGTTGCCGTACTTCTCGCCGAACAGCGCGACCGCGCCGAGCTCGAGGGCCTTGTCCTTGGTCGTGGTGAAGCTCTGCACCTCGACGTTGGTCTGGAGGTAGTCGTTGACCTCCTCCTCGACCTCGGTCAGCACGTCCGCCGACACCGAGCCGGGCGTGGTGAAGTCGAACCGCATGCGGCCCGGCGAGTTCAGCGAACCCGCCTGCGCCGCGCGCTTGCCGTACGCGCCGCGGACGGCCGCGTGCACCAGGTGCGTCGCGGAGTGCGAACGCTCGATGGAGAGACGGCGGTGGGCGTCGACCGAGCCGGTGACCTTGGAGTCCAGGCCGATCTCGCCGTCGACGACCTCGACGCGGTGCACGAACAGCCCCGGCACGATCTTCTGGACGTCCAGCACCTTCAGCTCGACGCCGTCGCCGAGCAGCACGCCGGTGTCGGCGACCTGGCCACCGCTTTCGGCGTAGAACGGCGTCCGGTCCAGTACCAGCTCGGCCTTCTTGCCCGCGGAGACGCTGCGGACCGGCCGGCCGTCTTCGAGCAGCGCCACGACCTTCGCCTCGGCCTGCAGGTCGGTGTAGCCGAGGAACTCGGTCTCGCCGTGCTGCTCCAGGACCTTCCGGTACTCCGAGAGGTCGCCGTGGCCGGTCTTGCGCGACGCCGCGTCCGCCTTCGCCCGCGTGCGCTGCTCGTTCATCAGCGTGCGGAAGCCGTCCTCGTCGACGGTCAGGCCCTGCTCGGCCGCCATCTCCAGGGTGAGGTCGATCGGGAAGCCGTAGGTGTCGTGCAGCTGGAACGCCTTGTCGCCGGCCAGCACGTCGCCGCCGCCGCGCTTGGTCTCCTCGGCCGCGAGGTCGAAGATGCGCGAGCCGGAGGTCAGCGTCGAGAGGAAGGCCTCCTCCTCGATCCGGACGACCTCGTTGATGCGGTCGAAGCCGGAGACGAGCTCGGGGTAGGTCGGGCCCATGGTGTCGCGGACGACCTTCGCGAACTCCTGCAGCACCGGCTCCTGCACGCCGAGCAGGCGCGTGGAGCGGACGATGCGGCGCAGCAGGCGGCGCAGCACGTAGCCGCGGCCGTCGTTGCCCGGGGTGACACCGTCGCCGATCAGCATGACGCCGGTGCGGGCGTGGTCGGCGATGACGCGGAAGCGGACGTCGTCGGCGTGGTTCGCGCCGTAGCGGCGGCCCGAGAACTCCTCCGCGCGGCCGATGACCGGGCGCACGAGGTCGGTCTCGTAGACGTTCTCGACGCCCTGCAGGAGCGTCGCGACGCGCTCGACGCCCATGCCGGTGTCGATGTTCTTCTTCGGCAGCTCGCCGATCGGCGGGTGCCCGAGCTTGGGGCTCAGGTCGCCGCGGACGTCCTGCATGAAGACGAGGTTCCAGATCTCGATGTAGCGGTCCTCGTCGGCGACCGGGCCGCCCTCGCGGCCGTACGCCGGGCCGCGGTCGTAGTAGATCTCCGAGCACGGGCCGCCGGGACCGGGCACGCCCATGTCCCAGTAGTTGTCCTTGCCGTCGCGGGCCTGGATCCGCTCGCCGGGCAGGCCGGTGAGCTTGCGCCACAGCCCGGCCGCCTCGGCGTCGTCGTTGTAGACGGTCGCCCAGATGCGGTCCGGGTCGAGGCCGAAGCCGCCTTCGGCCTGGGGCTTGGTGATCAGCTCCCAGGCCGCCTCGATGGCGCCTTCCTTGAAGTAGTCGCCGAAGGAGAAGTTGCCAGCCATCTGGAAGAACGTGTTGTGCCGGGTGGTCTTGCCGACCTCGTCGATGTCCGGCGTGCGCACGCACTTCTGCACGGAGGTCGCGCGCGGGTACGGCGGCGGCGCCTCACCGAGGAAGTACGGCTTGAACTGCACCATGCCGGCGTTGACGAACAGCAGGTTCGGGTCGTCGAGGATCAGCGGCGCGCTGGGCACCCGCGTGTGGCCCCGGCCCTCGAAATGGCGCAGGAAGCGGTCGGTGATTTCGTGTGTGTCCACGGGTCAGTCCTTGTAGCTGGTGACGAAGAACAGGATGGCGACGGCGGCGGAAGGGATCCGGGCGCGGCCCGGTCAGCCCTCCGCCCGGCGAGCTCGCCGGACCGGGCGCCGGGCCGCGGCGGCGTGCCGGCCCTCGGCGCGGGGCGCGGTCACGCCCGTCCGCTCCTCGACCATGTCGTGCAGCTCCTGTTCCCGCTCGCTCATGCCCGCGCGCACCTCGGCGCCGAACGAACCCACGGCACCCGCCAGCTCGCGCACGGCGTCCCCCAGGTTCGATGCTAACCCGGCCGGAGTGGCCTGACGAGCCGTTTCGGCGGCCTTGCGGGACAGGGCGACGCCGGCGACGACCCCGACGCCGAGCCAGAACAGCCGCTTCATTTGCCGGCCTTCCTCGCGGCCTTCAAGGCGCTCTTCTTCTTGCGCGCCTTGATCGCCTTGCTGAGCCCGTAGGACAGCGCCGCGGTCTTGACGAGCGGGCCGCCCAGGGTCGCGGTGAACACGGACGTCAGCGCGGAGACGTTGCCGGTGACCGCCTGCGCGTTCGCGGTGATCCCGTCCACCCGCTCGAGCTGGGTGTTGACGTGCGTGATGGTCTCGTTCGCGCCGATCAGCAGTGGATCAGTGTTGCTGTTGGTCCGCTCGATCGCCTCGGTGGCCGCGTCCAGCGTCTTGCCGAGCTTGATCAGCGGGATCGCCAGCAGGACGACCAGCACCACGAATGCTCCTGCGGCGATCAACGCGGCGATCTGCCCTGCCGACACGGGCCCTCCTCGGTTCAGGGGTCGGAATGCCGACTGAGGTTACCGCCTGGGCTGGTTCCCGACCGTGTCACCCCGCCGGGCCGTGTTCCCCTGCCGCTCCCGCACCACCGCGCGGTACAGCGCGGCCATGTCTTCGTCGCCGTGGCCTGCTTCGACGGCCGCCTCGAGGTGGGCGAGGACCGCCTTCGCCCCCGCCACGTCGACGTCGTCGCCCGCGGCCGCCACCACCAGGCGGGCGTCCTTCGCCGCCAGGCCCGCGGGGAACGCCGGCGGGTACTCGCCCGCCAGCATCGCCCCGCCCTTCACGTGCGCGTAGCCGACGTCGAGGCCGCCACCCTTGATCGTCTCGAGGAACAGCTGCGGGTCCAGGCCCAGCGCGCGGGCCAGGCCGAGGCTCTCCGCCGTCGCGTTGGTCAGGGCGAGCACCCACGCGTTCATCACCAGCTTCAGGCGGCTGCCCCGGCCCGCGGGGCCGAGCCACTGGGTCTTCAGGCCGACCGCGTCGAACACCGGCGTCGCCTTGGGCCGCGCCTCCTCCGGCCCGGACGCCAGGACCTGCAGCTGCGCCTGCTCCGCGGGCTGCCGGGTGCCGAGCACCGGCGCGTCGACGAACACCACGCCCGCCTGCTCCGCCATGGCGGCCAGCCGGTCGGTCCAGTCGAGGCCGACCGTGCTCATCTGCAGCCACAACGTCCCCGAAGCAGGCGAAGCGGCCTCGAACGCTTCAGCGACGGCCGGTCCATCCGCGAGCATCGTCACGAGGATGTCCGCACCCTCGGCCGCGGCGGCCGCCGACCCGGCGACCGTGGCGACGTCGGAGAGCGGCTCGGCCTTGGCCCGGGTCCGGTTCCAGACGCGGACTTCGAGGCCGGCCTTGGCGATGTTGGCCGCCATCGGGGCGCCCATGATCCCGGTTCCGAGAAACGCGACAGTCATGCCGCCATCGTGGCCGAGACCGGACGGCCCCGCGCGCTCAGCAGTCGCGGAGCAGTCAGTCGCTCAGTAGTCGCCCAGCAGGCAGAAGGGATGACCCGCCGGATCGGCGTAGACGCGCCAGCCCCGGCCGCCGAGGTCGGGATCGAGCAGCCGGCCGCCGTGCGCCAGGACGACGTGGTGCGACTCCCGGAAGTCGTCGACCTCGAAGTCGAGGTGGAACTGCTGCGGGAAAGCCGGATCGGGCCAGCTCGGCGGCCGGTGGTCCGGTGCCCGCTGGAACCCGAGGACCGTGCCGTCCACGTGCAGGGTCGACCAGTCCTCGTCCACCCGCCACCGCGGATCGGGGCGGTCGACGTCGCCGCCGAGCAGGGCCTGGTAGAAGCGGGCGAGCACGAGTGGTTCCGGACAGTCCAGGACGATGCACTGCAGCGTCGCGGGCACGGGCACGCCTCCTGCCGTCGCGGGGCCCTCGCCGGTCCGGGCCGCCTGGAGGGGCAAAGTTTACGAACCCCGATGATCTTGGCCACCCCGGCCCACGCTCCGGACGAACGACGTTCACCGCGGCGCGCAGTGGCTCCGGCACGCGACGAGAGGCGCCGGGCCGGACCGGGAGCCGCCCGCAGCGGCCCGCAGCGTCACTGACCGCGGATCGTGCGGCGCAGCTTCGGGACCCGCTCGGCCAGTGGCCGCTCGGCGCCGCGCTGGGTGGGCTCGTAGTAGTCGCGGCCGACCAGCTCGTCCGGGGGGTACTGCTGCGCCAGCACGCCCTCCGGGACGTTGTGCGGGTACCGGTAGCCCTGCGCGTTGCCCAGCTTCTTCGCCCCCGCGTAGTGGCCGTCGCGCAGGTGGGGTGGCACCGTTCCGGCCAGGCCCGCGCGGACGTCCGCCAGTGCCGCGTCGATGCCCTTGATCACCGCGTTGGACTTCGGGGCCGTCGCCAGGTGCACCGTGGCCTGCGCGAGGGCCAGCCTGCCCTCCGGCATGCCGATGAACTGGACCGCGTGCGCCGCGGCGATCGCCGACTGCAGTGCCGTCGGGTCGGCCATCCCGATGTCCTCGCTGGCGTGCACGACCAGCCGCCGGGCGAGGAACCTCGGGTCCTCGCCCGCCTCGATCATCCGGGCCAGGTAGTGCAGGGCAGCGTCCACATCGGACCCGCGGATCGACTTGATGAACGCGCTGATCACGTCGTAGTGCTGGTCGCCGTCACGGTCGTAGCGCACCGCCGCCTTGTCCACAGTGGACTCGACGATGGCCAGGTCGATCGTCTTCGCCTCGGTGGCCGACGCCGCGTCCGCCGCCGCCTCGAGCGCGGTGAGCGCGCGGCGCGCGTCCCCGCCCGCGAGCCGGACGAGGTGGGCGCGCGCGTCCTCGGTCAGCGTCAGCTCGCCGCCGAGGCCGCGTTCGTCGGCCAGTGCGCGCTCGATCAGCTCCGTGATGTCGTCGTCGGTCAGCGGGCGCAGCTGCAGCACGAGCGACCGCGACAGCAGCGGGGCCACGATCGAGAACGACGGGTTCTCGGTGGTCGCCGCGACCAGCAGCACCGTGCGGTCCTCGACCGCGCCGAGCAGCGCGTCCTGCTGGGTCTTGGAGAACCGGTGCACCTCGTCGATGAACAGCACGGTGTTCTCGGCGTTGTACTGACGGCGGCGGCGCGCCTCTTCGATGACCCCGCGAACCTCCTTGACGCCCGCGGAGAGCGCCGACATCGCCGCGAACCGGCGGCCGGTCGCGATCGAGACCAGGTTGGCCAGCGTCGTCTTGCCCGTGCCGGGCGGGCCGTAGAGCAGCACCGACGCCGGCGCGGCGCCCTCGACCAGCCGCCGCAGCGGAGCGCCTTCGCGCAGCAGGTGCTGCTGGCCGACCACCTCGCCGAGCGAACGCGGCCGCATCCGCACGGCCAGCGGTGAACTGGCCGGGTCGGCCTGCGGCTCGGCCGCGTTCGACGTCGTGCGCTCCGGCGGAGGCGCGATGTCGGCGTTCACGGTAAACAGCTCGTCCTGTGCCACGGAGATGACGTTAACCGACCCCACCGACAGAACCGCTTGCCCTGGCCCCCCGATCGGCGCTACCGTCCTAATGACTGGTTGACCGAAAGTGCGATTCCAGTCAACCAGTCAAAAGCTCAACGAAATCACAGGTGGAGACGCATGAGCCATCCCAACCGCGAACGCGCCGACCGGATCCTGGACGCGGCGGGCGAGCTGCTGCTGCGCATGGGCTACCGCAAGGTGGCGATCGACGACGTCGCGCGCGCGGTCGGCATCGGCAAGGGCACCGTCTACCTGCACTGGCGTACCAAGGAACTGCTGTTCCAGGCGCTGATGATGCGGGAGTCGGCCGATCTGACCGACGAACTGCTGGCCATGATCAAGGCCGACCCGGCGATGATCCTTCCCCACCGGATGATCCCGGAGTCGTTCCTCATCACCCACCGCCGTCCGCTGGTGATGGCGATGCTGCGGGGCAACGCCGAAATGTTCGGCTCGCTCGGCGACCTCGCCCTGAAGAAGCAGCAGGCCGAGGTCAGCGTGCACTTCGAGGAAGTGATGCTGCGGCGGGGACTCATCCGCACGGACGTCCCGCACGCGAGCTACGCGCTGCAGGCCACGACCCTCGGCTTCTACGTCGGCGACACGGTTTCGCACGAGTTCGAGGGCATCCCCCTGGAAGAACGGGCGGATGTCCTCGCGCACCTGATCCGCACCGCGTTCGAGCCGCCAGGGGAACCCGACCCCGCCGCGGTCGCGGAGGTGGCGGCGGAGCTGAGTTCGACGCTCGAGGAGCTCGTCTCGGGCTTCCGAAACGGGATCTACGCACACGATCCCGCCAAGGCCTCCGGCTGATCCGGGGGCCACACCGGGGAAAGGGGCGGAAATGACCACCACGATGGCCGACACCTGGGGACTCCACGAGGCCCAGTTCTGGCTGCGGGGGAAGCAACCGGAGAAGCAGGTCGAGTTCGCCGCGGAACTGGGGATGTGGAACGTCTACGGGCACCCGGAGATCGAAACGATCCTCCGCGACCCGGCGACGTTCTCGTCCGACACCACGCGGCTGGTGCCGAAGGAGATGATGCCGGATCCCGACTACGACATGTCGGCGGGCAGCATCCTGCAGATCGACCCGCCACTGCACAACAAGATGCGCAAGCTCGTCAGCCGCGCGTTCACGCCCAAGGTGGTGGCGGACCTCGAGCCGAGAATCGCCGCGATCACCCACGAGCTGCTGGACGCGATCCCGGCCGGCGACCGGCTTGAGCTGGTCGAGGACCTGGCCTACCCGCTGCCGGTGATCGTGATCGCCGAGCTGCTGGGCGTCCCGGCGAGCGACCGGAACCTGTTCAAGGGCTGGGTGGACAAGATGTTCGAGTCCGCCAACCAGGTTTCGCTGGTCAAGAAGGACGAGAAGCAGGACGCGGCGATCCTGGCGTCCATGGAAGGCCAGAAAGCGCTCACCGACTACCTCGGCGGGCACGTCGACGAGCGGCGCAAGCAGCCGCGGGAGGACCTGCTGACGAAGCTGGTCGAGGCCGAGCTGGACGGCGAACGGCTGTCCCGCGCCGACGTCGTCAACTTCGCGAACCTCCTGCTGCTGGCCGGCCACATCACCACCACGATGCTGCTCGGCAACGCGGTGCTGTGCCTGGACATGCACCGGGAGTGGGACGAGCGGGTGCGCGCGGACCGCTCGCTCGTGCCACCGGCGATCGAAGAGTCGCTGCGGTACCTGACACCGTTCGCGGCGGTGGCCCGCACGACCATGCGGGAGGCGGAGATCGGTGGCGTCACGGTGCCTGCCGACCAGATGCTGCTCTGCTGGGTGGCGGCGGCCAACCGCGACGAGCGGGTGTTCCGCAACCCGGACACGTTCGACCCGCTGCGCGCGGAGAACCCGCACCTGGCGTTCGGCCGCGGGATCCACTTCTGCATCGGCGCGCCGCTCGCGCGGCTGGAAGGCCGGGTGGCGCTGAACATCCTGTTCGACCGCTACCCGGTGCTGCGCACGATCTCCGGTGAGCCGCCGAAGTTCCAGGTCAACCCGAACATGACCGGGGTGCGGGAACTGCCGCTGACGACGGTCTAGACCGGTTGCGCCCTGGGCGAAATCGCTCGCCCGGGGCGCCCGGTGTGCCCGATGGTGGACCGGTGAACGTGGCGGTACTGGCGGACATCCACGGGGTGCTCCCGGCGCTGGAGGCGGTCCTGGCCGAGCCGGACGTCCAGGCGGCGGAGAAGATCGTGCTGCTCGGCGACCTGCTCGCCGGTCCGATGCCCGTCGAGACCCTGGAGCGGCTCCAGGCGCTCGGCGACCGGGCGGTGTGGGTGCGCGGCAACGCCGACCGCGAGCTGGCCGAATCGGCCCGCACCGGCGGCTCGTTCGTCCCGGACCCCATTTTCCCGTGGGCGGCGAAGCAGCTGCGTCCGGCCGATCTGCCGGTGCTCGACGCGTTGCCGCTGACGGTGACGGTGGACGGCGTGCTGTTCTGCCACGCGACGCCGCGCGACGACACCGAGATCGTGCTGGTGGACTCGGCTCCGGAGCGCTGGGCGGAGGTGCTGGAGGGCGTGTCCGCGTCGACGGTCGTCTGCGGGCACACGCACATGCCGTTCGTCCGGCTCGCGGACCGGCGGCTGGTCGTCAACCCCGGCAGCGTCGGAATGCCGTACGGGGCAAGGGGCGCGCACTGGGCGTTGCTCGGCGACGGCGTCCGGCTGCGGCGCACGGAGTACGACGTCGAGGCGGCGTGCCGGTACCTGGTGGAGCACTGCGCGTACCCGGACATCGAGGAGTGGGCGGACTTCTTCGTCCGCAACCCGGCTTCGGACGTCGAGGCGCTGCGGGTGTTCAGCGGGCGCGGAACGAGTTCCACATGATGGCGGCGGCGTAGGGCAGGAATTCGCGGCCGCGGCGCCAGAGCCACGGGATGCCCTTGAGCATCAGCCATCCCACGTGTCCCGTGGTGCTCGGCTCGACGCCGCCGCTGCAGGTGAGGCTCACCGGTGCCGGCACGGCAAACCCGGCGTCGGCGAGCAGCCCGGTGAAGCCGCTCGCGAGCATGCGGTGGCCCAGTTCGGAGGGGTGCAGCCGGTCGACGCTCCAGGACGCGAGGTCGTAGGCGCCGGACAGCCGCGCGAGATCGAGACAGGGCACGCCTTCGCGCGCGACGACGTCGTCAATGGCGGCGTTGAGTTCGGCGACGCGGGCGCTGAGGGCCCGCTTGAGCGACGACGGGAGGCGGAACACCTTGCTGTGGTCGTGGAAGCGGACGGGCAGCACGGTGGTCCCGGTCTCGCGCAGGCACCGGATCACTTCGGTGAGATCGGCGGCGACGCGGGCGGCGTCGAAGTCGGGACGGAGGGTGTCGTTCATGCCGGCGACGAGCAGGGCGACATCGGGCCGGTGCGCGACGGCGGCGGGAACCTGTTCGGTGAGCACGCAGCGCATCCGGGCCCCGGCAAAGGAGGGATTGAGGTAGCCGTCGGCCTCAACCCCGAGCGCGGCGGCGACCAGCGGGCCCACCCCGCGCCAGCCGCCGCGCCGCGGGAGTGGATCACCGAGCCCGACCGCGGTCGAGTCGCCGAGGACGGCCAGCCGGCGGGCTCTCTTGAGCGGCGTTCCGGGGTGCTCGGGCAGCGGGGTGACATCGACGCTCATCACGGTCACGCCCACGACCATCGGCCACGCAGGCTCACACCCGGTGAGGTCGAGGTAACGCGCCTGCGACACCGGGCCTAATTCTTGACGCCCACCTCACAGCCCCCCCAACTCCTCGGGCCCAATGTGGCCTTGGGTGCGTTCAACGCACCGAAGGCCACCTTGGGTGCGTCCAACGCACCGAAGGCCACCTTGGGTGCGTCCAACGCACCGAAGGCCACCTTGGGTGCGCTCAACGCACCGAAGGCCACCTTGGGTGCGCTCAACGCACCGAAGGCCACCTTGGGTGCGCTCAACGCACCGAAGGCCACATTGGGTGCGCTCAACGCACCGAAGGCCACATTGGGTGCGCTCGGACTCAGCCACCTCCGATACAACCCGGCCCGAACACAACCCGCTCTCGGCCACACCCCCCTGCCGACCCGATACGCAGCCGCCTCAGCGGCCGCCAGGCCGGGTCAAGGCACGCTTTCCCGCCTTGACCCGGCCTGGCGGCCGTTGAACAATCCGGCGTTCGGGCCGGCGGGACCAACCCGGCAGGGCCCACTCCGGCAGAGAAAACCCCGGCAGAACACAGCCCGCCCTCCCTGGGGGCTGCCCCCGCTTCCAGCGTATCGACGCCGGCCGGCAAAAAGCCCGGTTCACCCGGAAACCCGCCCACCCATCAACACCACGGCCCACTTGTGGACAACACCTCCGGCTCAAGCGGAAGGCTCAGCGGAAAGCGGGATAGAACGCCAGGTCCGCGTGCGGCCCCAACCGGGCCGCCAGTGCCGCCGCCACCCTCGCCGCGAACTCCGAAACCGCGGTCATCCGGACATATCCGGCGTGCTTGGCCAGATCCCGCCACCAGGTCACGAACGCCGCCTCCCGGCTCACCGGTGCCGCGTGGCGGGACAGGTTCAACGACCCGAGCTCCTCGCCCGTGATCAGCCAGACCCGCAGCAGCTCGCTCGAGGTCAAGTGCGCCGTGAGGACCTCGTCGTCGGCGAAGGCCGGCCACACGCCGACCACCTCCGCGCGCCAGGCCGCGATCATCGCCTCGCTCATCCCCGCCGGCAGGGCGAGCGCGTCCGGCCAGCTCGCGAACGGCAGCCGCAGGTGGGCCGCGTCGACCAGGGCCGAGCGGACGCAGCCGTTCTCGAAGTCGAGGAACCGGACGCCCTGGCCCGTCACCAGGTTGTTGTCCGGGCTCAGCTCGACCGGGCTGAACGCACGGAAACCCGCCGCGCGCGACTGCTCGAGGGCCGCCGTCACCTGCGCGAGGACTTCGCCGGGGACCGGGATGCCGAGGCGCTTCTGGATCAGCGACGGCACCCGCTGGTACAGCTCGCCGACCTCGCCGTCGGCCTCGCTCTTCGCCGGGCCGCCCAGGCGCCGCAGGAGCGCGTTGAAGTCCGCCTCCCGGTCGGCCGTGCTCGCGTGCAGGCGGCCCAGTGACCGGGCCCAGGACAGCAGCGCCCGCTCGGCCGCGCGGGAGTCACGGGCGTAGAGCTTGTCCTCCAGCGTCGGCGTGCGGCCGAGGTCCTCCAGCACCAGCACGCGGTCGCGGCCGTCGTGGGCCACCAGCTCCGGGCACATCCGCTCGTCCGGGGCCATCGCCGTGAACAGCTGGTAGCTGACCGCCTCCTGGGCGAACGGGTCCGCGCCGGACTCCGGCCGCTCCCGGTAGTGCTTGATGACGAGCGTGCGCGGCAGCGCGAACGACGACACCACCCGCGCGCGGACCACCGTGGCCGGGCCGCTCCCCGCGAGGTCCTCGGGCGCGACCAACGTGATCGCGCTGCCGAACCGGCGTGAGAGAACGGACTCGCCCGCCGCGACGGCCGCGGCGATGGCGAGCTGCTCGGCTCCTGCCCCGACTCCAGCATCGCCGGCGGAGGAGGTGTCGACTGTCATTGTCACCGACCCTACTCGTGACTGAGCAACCATGACTACTGACATCCGGACAAGAAGGGGCAACCCGCCCGGAGGCGGTTCACCCGCGTGAAAGCGGACGCGTTCCTACCGCTGAACGTTGCCCATTCCGGCGCACGATCAACACAATGGCCGCAGCTGCAACGATTCCGAGAAGGTTGACCAGCAGCTGACCGACGGACTGGAAGCACCGGCTCCACTCCCCCGCCACGGCCGCGACGACCGCGTAGCCCGCGGCCGGCACCGTGGTCACGGAGATGAACACGCCGACCAGCGCGGCCGACTTCGCCGACGTCATGGCGAGCATCCCGGCGGCCCCGGCGAGCATCGCGACGACCAGGGACGGCACGCCGACGGAGAAGACGAAGTCGACCTCGTGGTTCTGGTCCAGCCGGAACGCGGTCTCGCCGAAGACGTCGGTCGCGCGCACGAGCAGCGCGCCGCCCAGCGTCACGAGCATCGCCAGCGGGAAGCCGATGGCCAGCGCGGCGGACGCGCGGCGGACGAGGTCCCACCGGCGCAGCACGAGCCCGACCGCGAGCGCGGCCAGGGGCCCGAACTCCGGGCCGACGACCATCGCGCCGACGATCGTCACCGCGGAGTTCGTCAGCACGCCGACCGCGGCGAGCAGGCAGGCGATGGTGAGGAACGCCAGGAACGTCACGTTCGTCCGGGATTCCTCGCCGGTGCGCCCGACCAGCTCCTCCCACACGACGGCGTCCGCGCCCTCGCCCGGCGCGGCCTCTTCCGCCCGGTCGGCGGCGTCGGACAGCGCGGTGTCGAGCGCTTCGAGGGTGATGCCGCCGGTGTGGTCGAGGCCGAGCCCGCAGAGCGCGTCGAGGATCTCGTCCGCCGCCTCGCGGGCGATGTCGGCTTCGACCAGGTCACCCGCGGGCTCCACGGCGGCACCGCGGTGCACGATGAGGTGCGCGGTGCCGGCGTGGGCCCGCAGGATGCCGAGCGCCTCGCCGGTCTTGTCCGGCGGGCACACGGCCCTGAGGTGCAGCACTAGTTCTGCGGCGCGGCGGCCGGCTTCGCGTCGATGCCGGCCTCCTTGCGCTGCTGCGCGGTGATCGGCGCGGGCGCCGCGGTCAGCGGGTCGTACCCGCCGCCGGTCTTCGGGAACGCGATCACGTCACGCAGCGAGTCGGCCTTGGCCAGCAGCATGACGATGCGGTCCCAGCCGAACGCGATGCCGCCGTGCGGCGGGGGACCGAAGGCGAAGGCGTCGAGCAGGAAGCCGAACTTCTCCTGCGCCTCCTCCTCGCCGAGGCCCATCAGGCTGAAGACGCGCTTCTGGACGTCGCCGCGGTGGATACGGATCGAGCCGCCGCCGATTTCGTTGCCGTTGCAGACGATGTCGTAGGCGTACGCGAGCGCGTTGCCCGGGTCCTGCTCGAACTTGTCGATCCACTCCGGGGTGGGCGAGGTGAACGCGTGGTGCACCGCGGTCCACTTGCCCGAGCCGACGGCGACGTCGTCGCCGATGTCTTCGACCGGCGCGAACAGCGGCGCGTCGACGACCCACACGAACGACCAGGCGTTCTCGTCGATCAGGCCGAGGCGCTTGCCGATCTCGTCGCGGGCGGCGCCGAGCAGCGGCTGCGTCGACGCGGCCTTGCCGGCGGAGAAGAAGATGCAGTCGCCGGCCTTGGCGCCCGCCGCGGCGGCGACGTTCTCGCGCTCGGTCTCGGACAGGTTCTTGGCGACCGGGCCGCCGAGCGTGCCGTCCTCGTTGACGAGGATGTACGCGAGGCCGCGCGCGCCGCGCTGCTTCGCCCACTCCTGCCACGCGTCGAGCTGGCGGCGCGGCTGGCTCGCCCCGCCCGCCATGACGACCGCGCCGACGTACGGGGCCTGGAACACGCGGAACGGCGTGTCGGCGAAGAACTCCGTCATGTCGGTGATCTCGAGGTCGAAGCGCAGGTCCGGCTTGTCCGAGCCGTACTTGGCCATCGCCTCGTGGTAGGTGATGCGCGGGATGGGCCGCGGGATCTCGTGCCCGATCAGCTTCCACAGCGCGGAGACGATGTCCTCGCCGAGCTTGATGACGTCGTCCTGCTCGACGAAGCTCATCTCGATGTCGAGCTGGGTGAACTCCGGCTGCCGGTCGGCGCGGAAGTCTTCGTCGCGGTAGCAGCGGGCGATCTGGTAGTAGCGCTCCATGCCGCCGACCATGAGCAGCTGCTTGAACAGCTGCGGCGACTGCGGCAGCGCGTACCAGGAGCCGGGCTTGAGCCGGGCGGGCACCAGGAAGTCGCGGGCGCCTTCGGGCGTCGAGCGGGTCATCGTCGGGGTCTCGATCTCGACGAAGTCCTGGGCGTGCAGCACCTCGCGCGCGGCGCGGCTGACCTCGCTGCGCAGCCGCATGGCCGCGGCCGGGCCGCTGCGGCGCAGGTCGAGGTAGCGGTGCTTGAGGCGGATCTCTTCGCCGACGTCGACGCGGTCGTCGATCGGGAACGGCAGCGGCGCGGACTCGGACAGCACCTCGAGCTCGGTCGCGAGGACCTCGATCTCGCCGGTGGGGATCTCGGCGTTGGCGTTGCCCTCGGGCCGCTTCGCGACCTCGCCGACGATCTTGACGCAGAACTCCGACCGCAGCGCGTGGGCGCGCTCGGCCATCTCGCCCTCGCGGAAGACGACCTGGGCGACGCCGCCGGCGTCACGCAGGTCGATGAAGATGACGCCGCCGTGATCGCGCCGCCGGGCCACCCATCCGGTGAGGGTGACGGTCTGTCCGGCCTGTCCGGCACGCAGGGTGCCGGCTTGATGGGTGCGGAGCACTGCGGCTGCTCTCCTTCGACATGGGGGTTCTCGCTGCCTGGAAGGCTAACGAACCACCCAGCGTACGACATCGGCAGGCTCAGCTCGCGCGGTGACCCCGGTGATCAGAGGACGTGTTTGGGGCGGGTTTCCAGCGCCGCGACCAGGCGGTGGGTCTGGGCCAGGTAGGCCGCCACCTGGTAGATGCGCCCGCCCGGGTGGGCCACCAGCCAGCTCGCCGCCGCGGTGGCGGAGGCGAAGAACGGCTGGCCCGCGCAGGCCACCGCGGCGACCCCGTCGAGCCCGAAGCCGAGATCGACCGCCGCGACCACGGCCGACGGCGGGTCGGCCAGCAGGATCGCGTGGGCCGTCAGCTCGATGCGGATGCGCGTCCCGGTGACCGGGCAGCTCGCCGCCGCGTGGACGCGCTCGCCGGTCGCGAGGGCCAGGAGGAACATGTCGACCGTGCCGTCCGGGCCGGCGCCGAGGGTGCCCTCGGCCGGCTCGAGGCGGTGGTGGGCGCCGCGGGGTGCCGGGCCGGTGGACACGAGGTCGCGGTGCAGGGTGAACCCGATCAGCTCGACCAGCCGCCGGGCCTCGGCCGGGGTGACGCCGACCGTCGCGGCGAGCCGGTCGACACCCACCGGGTGACGGCCGGCCCGGGTCAGCTTCAGCGCGGCCCAGGCGAGCCGGGCGGCCGCGACCCGGTCGGTCTGCGAGGTCGTCAACGTCCGGCTCCTTCCGGGATCGATCCCTTCGACGTTAGGCGCCGGTGACGCGGGACGACAACGACACGATCGGACATTTCGCCGTAAACCGAAGACACCGGACCGCGAACGCCCCCGAACGGCCCAGTGCGTCACCCGGTCAGTCTACAAAGGACCGTCAGAGCAGGCGCAGCTGCTCCGCGGGGGCGGCCTCGGCCGCCGGCAGCTCGGGACCGCGCGCGCCGACGCCGGTGTCGCGGTCCAGGCCGTGCCGCCGCAGCAGCGGCCCGACCCGCTCCGCGAGTCCCTCGCGGTAGGCCTTCCGGACGTAACTGCCCCGCGCGTACAGCTCCCGGTACCGCGGCACGAGCTCCGGGTGCGTGCCGGCCAGCCAGCGGCCGAACCACTCGCGCGCCCCGGGCCGCAGGTGCAGCGCGAACGCCGTGACGCTCGTCGCACCGACGTCGGCGAGCTGGGCGAACAGCGCGTCCAGCGCCTCCTCGGAGTCGGTCAGCCACGGCAGCACCGGCGCCACCAGCACCGAGCACGGCAGCCCGGCCTCGCGTGCCTTGCGGACCAGCTCCAGCCGTGCCCGCGGGCTCGGCGTGCCGGGTTCGAGGCGGTGCTGCAGCTCTTCGTCGAGCAGCGCGATCGACACCGCGAGCCCCACCGGCACGTCCCGGGCGACGTCCCGCAGCAGCGGCAGGTCCCGGGCCAGCACCGTGCCCTTCGTCAGCACCGACAGCGGCGTGCCGGACCGCGCCAGCGCCGTGATGATGCCGGGCATCAGCCGGTAGCGGCCCTCGGCGCGCTGGTAGGGGTCGGTGTTGGTGCCCATGGCGACGTGCTCGCGCCGCCACGACGGCTTCTTCAGCTGCGCGGCGAGCACCTGGGGGGCGTTGATCTTGACGATCACCTGGGTGTCGAAGTCGCGGCCGGCGTCGAAGTCGAGGTAGGTGTGGGTGTTCCGGGCGAAGCAGTTGTGCGACACCATGCCGTCGGCCACGAAGTCGCCGGTGCCGGTGGTGATGTCGAACAGCGGCAGCTGCAGGCCGAGCGGCTCGATCGTCTCCACGCGGCGGCGGCTCGCGCCGATCACCGCGCCTTCGAGCGACCGCTTCCACGTCACGGCCGGGTTGCCGACGTGGAAGAACCGCAGCACCTCGCCGACGCCGCCGAGCACCCGGATCTCCTGGCGCGTCGGGAACTTCGGCACCTCGTCGAGCTGGTGGGCGAAGCCGAAGCGGTCGAGCGCGGCGGTGAAGGCGTCGGCGATTTCGGGCTCGTCGTGCGTCACCGCGAGAACGCCGCGGCCGTAACCGCCGGCGAGGTCGAAGACGCCGGCGAGGAACCCGCGCTGCCAGTGCGCGTCCGGGTCCGGCGGCACCTTGAGGAACCCGACCGACGCCCCGAAGTCCGGCAGGTAGCGCAGGGCACGCGTGGCGGCGTCCGGCTCGGCGGCGAACCCGCCGGAGCGCAGCATCCCGCACAGGTAGCCGGCCCGGTAGCCGAGCGTCTCGTCCGGCGTCGGCTCGAACCGGCCGACGCCGATCAGCTCGGTGCCGGGCTCCAGGTGCGGCCGCTGCGCGGCGCCGAACTTGCTGCCGGTGACGTGCTTCCAGCCCTTGCTGGTGAGGAACCGGTGATCACCGCCGGCGACGAGCCGGGTCCCGTCTTCGAGGGTCACGCGGTAGGCGGCGCGCAGCGTGGTCCAGTGCGCTTCGACCCGGGTCGGCACCAGCCGGCGGGAGGCGCCGTGGCCGCGGGTGCCGTAGATCTCGTCGCCCACCTTCAGGTCCGACAACGCCTTCGTCCGGCCGTCGGCCATCAGGATCCGGGTGCCGCCTTCGAGGCAGTAGGTGCAGGCGTGGGAGCAGCCGCGGTAGGGGTTGACCGTCCAGCCGAAGGGCACGCCGGACCCGGCGGGCACCTTGTTCAGCACCGACCGCGCGTGCACCTCGTGAAAGGTGACGCCGTCGAATTCCGGTGACCGCACCGATCGCACCAGGCCCTCGAGCCCGGGCAGTGCCGGTTCACCCTCCCCTGTCCGCTGCCGATCCCATCGCACGGCGCCAGTCGAACATATGTTCTAGATGGGTGTCAAACCGGTTCGGGACCAGCGGATCACGTGGTGCCCGTGGTGCCCGTGGTGTCCGTGGTGTCCGTGGTGTCCTCGGGGCGGCTGGGACGGCGCTGGGCCGACCGGGTGGCCTTCCGGCCGGCCCCTCAACCGGCCACCACCGGCGGACGTGACCGCCGTGCCCCCATCCGCACCACCGGAAGGCAGGACCGATGCACTCTCGGATCGCGAAGACCGTGCTCGCCGCGACGCTGACCGCCGCCGGGTTGTCCGTTGCCCTGGCCTCGCCCGCGGCCGCGGCTCCCGCTTACTGCTCCGCCTCGCAGTCCGGCAACGGGACGACGGCCTACTGCTACGCGTCCGCGTCCGGCACGCAGTTCCGGGCCGTGGCCTACTGCCGGTACCTGACGCCCAGCGGCAGCTTCGACTACTCCAACTTCTACGGCGTCTGGCGGGTGCAGGGCGATCCCCTCCGCTCCACCGTGGCCTGCGGCGCCGGGTGGAACTTCGTCAGCCCCAACGCCCAGGTGCGGTGACGGGCTACGAGAAGCGTTCCAGCGCCCGGATCTTGTTGGTGGCGTCCAAGGCCGCCACCTTGTACGCCTCCGACAGGGTCGGGTAGTTGAACACCGCGTCGACGAGGTAGTCGACCGTGCCGCCGCAGCCCATCACCGCCTGTCCGATGTGGACCAGGTCGGTCGCGCCCGTGCCGAACACGTGGACGCCGAGGAGTTTCCGGTCCGCCGTGGACACCAGGAGCTTGAGCATGCCGTAGCTGTCGCCGGTGATCTGGCCGCGCGCGAGCTCCCGGTAGCGGGCGATGCCGACCTCGTACGGCACCGACGACGACGTCAGCTGAGCCTCGGTCGCGCCGACGTAGGAGATCTCGGGGATCGTGTAGATGCCGATCGGCTGCAGCGCGCCCAGCTCGTGCGCCGGCTCGTCGAACGCGTGGTAGGCCGCGAGCCTGCCCTGGTCCATCGACGTCGCCGCCAGTGCCGGAAAGCCGATCACGTCGCCGACGGCGTAGATGTGCGGCACCGCGGTGCGGTAGTTCTCGTCGACCACCAGCCGTCCGCGCTCGTCCGCGGTCAGGCCCGCCGCCTCCAGGTTGAGCGCGCCGGTCATGCCCTGGCGGCCGGCGGAGTACATCACGCCGTCGGCCGGGATGCGCTTGCCGCTGACCAGCGTCGTGATGGTCGCGTGGTCGGAGACCGCCACGTCCGCGACCTTCTCGCCGAAGCGGAACGTGACACCGAGGTCGCGCAGCTGGAACTTGAGGGACTCGACGATCTCCGGGTCGCAGAAGTCGAGCATGTGGTCACGCTGCTCGACCACGGTGACCCGCGAGCCGAGCGCGGCGAACATCGACGCGTACTCGATCCCGATCACCCCGGCACCCACCACGACCAGCGACGACGGGATCTGCTCCAGCCGCAGGATCTCGTCGGAGTCGAGCACGCGGGCGGCGTCGAAGTCGACCTGCTTCGGCCGCGCGGGCCGGGTGCCGGTGGCGATCACGACGTGACCGGCCGACAGCGTCCGCCGGTCGCCGCGGTGGCGGCCTTCCACCAGCACGGTGTGCGGGTCGGTGAAGGAGGCGGTGCCGTCGACCAGGTCGATGTGGTTGCGCATCAGCTGCGCGCGCACGACCTGGACCTCGCGCCCGACGACGTGCTGGGTGCGCGCGAGCAGGTCGGCGATGGTGATGTCCTGTTTGACGCGGTAGCTGGCGCCGTAGAGCTCGCGCTGGTTCATGCCGGTCAGGTAGAGCACGGCTTCGCGCAGGGTCTTGGACGGGATCGTGCCGGTGTTGACGCACACCCCGCCGACCATGTCGTGCCGGTCGACGATCGCCACCCGTTTGCCGAGCTTCGCCGCGGCGATCGCGGCCTTCTGCCCGCCGGGGCCCGAACCGATGACGATGAGGTCGTACTCGTGCTCGCTCACGACGTCGAGCCTGCGCACCCGGCGGTCCGGGCGCAACCCCCACCGGCGACCGGTCGTCAGGAACGGAGGGCGCCGCGGCGGCGCTGCCAATCGGTGACCGCCTCCAACCCGGACTCGATCTCCTCGGTGAGCAGCGCCCCCAGCTGCGCGGCGACGTCGGTCCCCAGCAGCTCTCCCACCCGCTCCACCAGCGACAACGCCTCCCACGGCGACCCCGCGAGCGAACCCACCGTGACCCCCGCTTCCGGCGGCCTCAGCCCCTCCTCCAGCCCGAACCGCCCGGCAGCCAGCAACGCCGCAACCACGAGATGCGGCTGCGCGTCAGCACCGGCGAAGCGAAACTCCAGGCGAGGGCTCGACGACGGCCCGGCCACCCGCACCGCAGCCGTCCGGTCATCGTGACCCCACCGCACGTCACGCGGTGAGAACGACGCCGTCCGCAGCCGGACGTAGCTGTTCCACGTCGGCGCCCACACCGCCGTCAGCGCCCGCGCGTCGCGCAGCACGCCCGCCAGGAAGCCGCCCAGCAGGTCCGGCGAAGAGCCGTCCGCGGCGGACAAGGACAGGTGCACGTGCCCCGAGTTGCCCTGTCCCGGCTCGGGGGCCGCCAGGTAGTCGGCGGTGACGCCGTGGCGCGCGGCCGCCCGGCGCACGATCAGCTGCTGCAGCAGGACGTCGTCGCAGGCGGCCAGCGCGTCGCGGTGGCGCAGCACGATCTCGTACTGGCCCGGGTGGCACTCGGCCCGCGCCGACTCGACGCCGAGCCCGGCGTCGGCCAGGTCCGTCCGCAGGTCGCGCAGCAACGGCGTCAGGCGCTCGGTGCCGCCGAGGGCGTAGTCGACGCCGTGCGCCGTGAGCGGCACGCCGAGGGCGTCGCGGAACACGACCTCGTGCTCGATGCCCACCGACGGCACCAGCCCCATCCCTTCCAACGCCGCGAGCTGCCCGCGCAGCACCTCGCGCGGCGCCAGCTCGGCGGCGGCCCCGGACGGCCATTCGGCGTCGGCCACCACCGCCCACGTCCGGTCACCCAGCGGGATCGCCGAAGCCGCGTCCGGCCGCACCCGCAGGTCGCCGAAGCCTTCGAGGTACCCGCCCAGCACGCCGGACGCCGGCAGCGGATCCCGCGACGGCGTCCACGCGAAGACGTAACTACAGACGCCGTAGCCGTCTTCGAGCACCGAAGCCGCGAACGGCTCGGCGAGCTCGACCGCGGCGAACCGCGCGTGCGGGTCGGGGACCAGCAGGAGCAGCCGGGCGCCGTCCTCGGCGAGCACGCCGCGCAGCACCGCCTCCCCCGCCGTGGCCGCCGCGCGCCGGGCGGCCAGTGACCGCGGGCCGGCCGGCCGCGCGAAAGCCGTCACCACGCCCCGCCCGGATCCGGGGCGTGCAGCGGGTTCGGCACCCGGCCCCAGCGGACGTCGAACTCGTCGTCGCGCTCCACCTTGTCGAAGCCCTGCCCGGCGAAGTGCTCCCGGTTGAGCGTCACGCGCTCGACGTCCGGGGCGAACAGGCGGCACGCGTCGAAGCGCGCGGCCACGTCCGGGTTTTCGTCGCGGTAGCGGACGGCGATCTCCCGGACCGGCGCCCAGAACGCCGCCCGCGGCAGGTCCAGCTCGTCGAGCAGGAGCTCGGCCCAGAACCGGAACTGGCCGGAGAACACCGAGCTGAACAACGACTGCGCCAGCAGGTGCGCGGGCCAGCGCAGCATGTCCGCGGCCGCCTCGGGCGGGAGTGATTCGTAGCTCTCCAGCTGCTCGTCGAGCAGGTCGACGCCCTGGGCGAAGTCCTTGATCAGCACCCGCTGCGGGAACCCGGCGGGGTCGACGACCAGGACGAGGTTCTGGCCGTGCGGGCAGAACCCGACGCCGTGGCGCAGCAGCCACTGCAGCAGCGGCGTGAGCGTCAGGTCGAACAGGCGCGTCAGCCACGCGACCGGGTCCCCACCGCCGATCAGGTGCGCGAGCATCGAGACGCCGTCGGGACCTCGGTACGGCAGCGCGGCGAAGGAGATCGCCCGCTCGCCGTCGGCCAGCCGGATCGGCTCGCGCCACAGCGCGCCCAGGGTTTCGTGGAACCGGTACGGCAGTTCCTCGAGGTGCCCGAACAGCGGGTGCCGCACCGACACGCTCGCCACTTCGCCCAGCAGCCCGAACCGGTACTGCTCCGTCAGCAGCGGATCGGCGGCCCCGATCCGGCGCAGCCACGTCGTCACCGACGGCCCGGCGAGCGTGGCCGCGGAGTTCAGCCCGCGGTAGACCAGCGTGTTCCGCACCGACACGGCGGTCTTGACGTCGTGGCGGCCGGGTGTGCTCACGTTCGCCAGTGTCCGGACCGTCTGGTGCGGGCGGTAGGCGTCGGCGCTCTCCCCGAGGTCGATCACGACGCCGGTGGCGAGCTCGGCGGCGTAGAGCGTGCCGAGGATTTCGTCGGCCTGCCACGGGTGCACGGGCACCCAGACGTAGTCCGGCGGCGCTTTCGCGGCGAACTCTTCGCGCAGCTCGCCGAGTTCGGCGGCCAGCAGCGCGTCCCGGCTCAGCTCGCCGACGCAGCGGAACTCGGCGTGGTCCGGGTGGACGGCGAACCAGCGCAGCCGGACGTCCGCGCCCGCCTCGGGCGCGTACCGGGCCCGGTCGCGGGCGGAGAACCCGACGCGGCCCTTGTTGAGCACGAGCCGCGGGTGGCCGGTGAGGTGGCCGTCGGCGACGTCGTAGTCCATCGTGGACAGTGCGGCCGCGGTCGGCGCGCGGCGCAGGCGGGCGGCCTCGTTCGCGACCGTCGAGGTCAGCTCGGCGAGAACATCGGCCAGCCGAAGCCCGGTCAGGCCCAGTACTTCGCGGGCGTCCACGACGAGGGTGCGCGGGTCGGTGACCGGTTCGCCGTTGCGGTGGGCGCTGCCGGGTTCGACCGTCCAGGCGTCGAACGCGCCGCGGCGGGCCCGGAACGCGTAGCCGGCGCCGGGCAGCTCCAGCCGGTACCCGTCGCCGTCGGCGACCGGCTCCAGCATGTGCTCGTAGGACAGTTCGCCGAGCATCTTGTGCGTGATCAGGGCGCCGGCCGCGCGCCAGGCGGCCGCCTCGTCGATGGTCACTTGTCCTCCAGGCCGAACGTGGTGAAGGCGGTGCGGTCGGGCAGCTTGTGCACGGTCTTGCCGCACACGGCGTTGAGGATCACGGCCGCCCGCCACGCGCCGAGGCCGAGGTCGGGGGCTCCGGGGCCGTGGGTGTGCCGTTCGGCGTTCTGCACGAACAGCGACCCCGGCAGGTCGAGTGCGACGCGGTAGTCCGCGCCGGCTTCGAGGCGGCCCCGCCGGTCGCGGCGGACGGCGTCGCCGAGCCCGGCCAGCAGCGGCCCGGTCGGCGCCTCGGCGTACCCGGTCGCCGCGACGACGGCATCGGTGCGCAAGGTGGCGTCGCGGCCTTGTTGCGCGTGCCGCACGCCGAGCTCGATCTCGCCGTCCACTGTGGACGCCGAAAGCACTTCGACGCCGGGGGTCAGCACCGCGCCCGGCGGGCCGGTGATGCTGCGGCGGTAGAGCTCGTCGTGGATGGCGCCGATCGTTTCGGCGTCGATGCCCTTGTAGAGCTGCCACTGCGTGGGCAGCAGCCGGTCGCGGACGTCTTCGGGCAGGCCGCGGAAGTACGCGGTGTAATCCGGGGTGAACTGCTCGAGCCCGAGTTTCGAGTACTCCATCGGCGCGAACGCGGGGGTCCGGGCCAGCCAGCGCAGTCCGTCCACGGTGGAGCGGGAGCGCAGCAGGTCGAGCACCACCTCGGCGCCCGACTGCCCGGACCCGACCACGGTGACGCGACCGGCGGCGAGGAGGTCGTCCCGGTGCGTCAGGTAGCCGGCCGAATGCAGGGCCAGGACTCCGGGATCGTCGACGAGGTCACGCAGGGGCTCCGGCACCGACGGCACCGAGCCGACCCCCAGCACGACGTGGTCGGCGAGCACCGGTTCGGTTCCGGCGATCGTGAGCTCGAAGGCGTCGCCGGCCCAGCGGATGCCCGTCACTTCGCACCCGAAGTGGCACGACGGCAGCCGCGCGGCCGCCCAGCGGCCGTAGTCGTCGTACTCCGCGCGCAGCGGGTGGAACCGCTCGGCGAAGTAGAACGGCAGCAGCCGCCCGCGGTCACGCAGGTAGTTGAGGAAGGAGAACGGGTTCGTCGGGTCCACCAGCGTCACCAGGTCGGCCAGGAACGGCACCTGCAGCGTCGCGCCTTCGACGAGCAGGCCCGGGTGCCAGCGGAACTCCGGGCGGGCGTCGAAGAAGACGGCGTCGAGGCCGTCGACGCCGCTGGCGAGGGCCGCGAGCGAGAGGTTGAACGGGCCGATCCCGACGCCGGCGAGGTGGTGGCGCCTCACGAAGCGACCGGGCTTTCCCGGCCGGCGCCGAGTTCGGCGCCGGCCGTGGCGACGATCCGGTCGAGCAGCGGGACGTAGTCTGCGGCGGTGGTGTGCGGGTGCAGCAGCGTCAGCTTGAGCCAGAGCTGACCGGCGCCACCGGGCCCGGTCGGCAGCGCGGCCCGGCCGATGACGGCGGTGCCCGCTTCGAGCAGGGCCCGGCGGACCCGGGCGACGAGCTCGTCGCCGCCCGTCTCGTCGGCGACGACCGGCCGCAGGACCACTGTGGACAGCTCCGGCGGGCCCCAGAGCCGCAGCCCGGGGTGGGCTTCGACGTGCCGGGCGACCTCGGTGGCGGTGGCGCAGCATTGTTCGACGAGCGCGCCGAGGCCGTCGGTGCCGAGCGCGTGCACGGTGACGGCCATCCGGAAGGCGTCCGGCCGCCGCGACGTCCGGATCGAGCGGCCGAGCAGGTCCGGTAAGCCGGCTTCGGTGTCGTCGTCGGCGTTGAGGTATTCGGCGCGGACGGTGAGCGCGCCGAGATCGGCGGCCTCACGGGCGGCGAAGAGCCCGGCGGCGACCGGCTGCCAGCCGAACTTGTGCAGGTCGAGCGCGATCGAGTCGGCGAGTTCGAGCCCTTCCAGTTTGGTCCTGAGCGGTTCGCTGCACAGGGCCATGCCGCCGTAGGCCGCGTCGACGTGCAGCCGGGCGCCGTGCCGGCGGCAGATTCCGGCGATTTCGGGCAGCGGGTCGAGGGTGCCGGTGTTGGTGGTCCCGGCGGTCGCGACGACGACGCAGCCGGGGCCGGCGACGGCGGCGAGGGCCTCCGGGAGCAGCCGGTCGCCTTCGCAGGGGACGACGATGGGGGCGGGCAGGCCGAGCAGCCAGGCGGCGCGGGCGACGCTGTGGTGGGCGTTGGCCCCGCAGACCGGCTGGACGATCCCGTTCTCGCGGGCGAGGAGGAGGCCGAGCAGGTTGGATTCGGTGCCCCCGGTGGTCACGACGGCGTCGGGCCGGTCGGCTTCGGGGTAGCACAACCGGGCGATCCCGGTGGTGAATTCGCGTTCGAGCTCGCTGGCGACGGGAGCCTGGTCCCAGGAGTCCATGGAGGGGTTGAGCGCACTGGCGACGACATCGGCGGCCACGGAGACGGCCAGGGGCGGGCAGTGCAGGTGGGCGGCACAGGCCGGATCGGCGGGATCGGCGGAACCGGCGGCGAGCAGGCGGCTGAGTTCTTCAAGCGCGGCTTCGGCACCGACACCACGGCGGGGCAGCGCACCGGCTCGCGCGCCACGGTGCGGCCCGGCCGGACCGCCGGCCATCGCGGCAGCGGACTCCCGGCCACCACGCCCATCGACCCGGTGCGGCCTGGCAGGCTCAGCGGCCACGGCAGCAGGCTCCCCGCCACCACGCCCATCGGCCCAGTGCGGCCCGGCCGGATCACTGGCCACGGCAGCAGGCTCCCGGCTACCACGCCCATCGACCCGGTGCGACCCGGCAGGCTCAGCGGCCACGGCAGCGGCGGCGGGCTCCCGGCCACCAGAGGCGGGCGCAGGCGAGTTGCTCCCCACCGCGGCGGCCGGCCCGCCATCGACCGCAGGGCCGGTGGCGGGGGCGGATTCCGGGCTCGGCGCGGCGGCATCGGCCGGGACCGAGCCAGTGCGCCCGGCGGCCGTCGCCGGGTCGTCGCGGTGTTCCGGCTCGCCACGCTCCGCCACCAGGGCCGCCGCCACCGCGGCCGGGCCGCCTGCCGGGACCGGGCCGCCGCGCTCGGCCACCCCTGCCGCCATTCCGCGCAGGGCCAGTGGAATCAGCTCGCCGAGCCGGTCCGCGCCGCCGTCGCCCCCGGCCAGCCCGTCTGCCCGCATGTGCCCGCCTTCCTTAGGGTTGCCTTGCCTACGCTGCGCAACAGTACGGCGACCGACGGCTGCCTGTCATCCGGTCCCGTCCAGCATGCTCGACCGGGTGGCGGCGACGCGTCGGCCATCGGGAGTAGGTTCGCCGCGAGGGAGGTGATCAGCGTGCCCCGATGGGACGTCCTGGCGGCGGTCGGCGCCGGCGGCGCGGTCGGCAGCCTCGCCCGTTACGGCCTGTCGGTGGCGATCCCGCACGCGCGCGGCGAGTTCGCCGTCGCCACGCTGCTCACCAACGTGCTCGGCTGCCTGCTCATCGGCGTCCTGATGGCGGTCCTGACGACCACGGCACATCCGCACCCCCTCCTGCGGCCGTTCCTCGGCGTCGGGATCCTCGGCGGCTTCACGACGTTCTCGACGTTCGTGACCGACACCCTCGACGCGGCGACCACGGGGCAGCTCCTGCAGTCCTTGCTCTACGTGGCCGCGTCGCTCGGGCTGTGCCTGACGGCGGTCGTGGCCGGGCTGACGGCGACCCGAGCCGCGCGAAAGGGACACGCATGACGCTGGTCCTGGTGGCCCTCGGCGGCGCGGCGGGCTCGATCCTGCGCTACCTGACCGACTGGAAGTTCCGGCAGTGGCGGGACTCGCCGTTCCCGTTCGGAACGCTGGCGGTCAACATCGCGGGCTCGTTCATCCTGGGCTTCCTGAGCGGCCGGCTCCTGCACGGCGCGGAGCCGTCGTCGGTGCGCGCGCTGGTCGCGGTGGGCTTCTGCGGCGGCCTGACGACGTTCTCGACGTTCGGCTACGAGACGGTCCGGCTGTTCCAGGCGAAGGCGCAGCGGTACGCGGTGCTGAACGTGGTCGTCACCGTTCTCGCGGGCCTCACCTCGGGCGCCCTCGGCCTCCTCCTCGCCTCGTCGATCTGGTCCTGACCCCAGCGCCCCAAGGTGGCCTTGGTTGCGTTGAACGCACCCAAGGTGGCCTTCGGTGCGTTCAACGCACCGAAGGCCACCTTGGGGCGCTGGGAGGCTGGGTCAGCGCGGGGCCAGGCCGCGCACCTGCTCGAACGGGTCGTCGCCGGTCGGCAGGAGGGCGATGACCGGGGTCGTCAGCCCGTTGTCCACATAGGCCTGCACCTGCTCCCGGCACGAGTCGACGCTGCCGTGGATCACCAGCTCGTCGACGACGGAGTCCGGGATCACCCGGTTCGCCTTCTGCCGGTCCCCGGCCGCCCACGCCTCGTGCATCGGGGCCAGCGCGTCCCCGCGGCCCAGCCACTCGTGGAACGCCGCGTACACCGGGACCGTCAGGTAGCTCGAGATCAGCATCCGGCCCAGGCCACGAGCCGCCTCCGCGTCTTCCGTCGGGCAGACGAAGATGCGGGCCGCCAGCTCGACGTCCGGGCCCACCACCGACCGGACGCGAGGCACGTCCGAAGCCGCCAGCCAGTTCGTGATCGCGCCGTCGGCCTCACGCGCCGCCAAGCGGAGCATGCCCGGGCGAAGCGCCGCCAGCATGATCGACGGCGGCGGGTCGGCCGGGCGCTCCAGGCGGAACTTCGAGACCGCGAACGTGTCGTACTTCTCGCTGACCTTCTCCCCCGCCAGCGCCGTGCGCAGGAAGCGCAGCGTGTCCCGGGAGCGGGCGAACGGCTCCTCGAAAGCCGCCGCGTTCCACTGGGAGACGATCACCGGGGACGACGCGCCGATGCCGAGGACGAACCGGCCGGGGGCCAGCTCCGCGACCGTCGCCGCCTGCATCGCCAGCAGGCCGGGGCCGCGCGTGTACACCGGGACGATCGCCGTGCCCAGCCGCAGCCGGGGCGCCCACTGGGAGGCCAGCACCAGCGGCGTGAACGCGTCCGTGCCCGCCGTCTCCGCCGTCCACGCGTCGGTGTAGCCCAGGTCGGGCAGCTGTTCGACCAGCTCGCGGTGCGCCGTCAGCGGCACCCCGGTCAGCGGGATGGTGAGGCCCCAGCGACTCATGCGTTCTCCTTCTCGACGGCGGACAGTTCACGCAGCAGCCAGTCCACCTGCGTGCGCATCAGGTTCTCCGCGACCTCTTCGGCCTGCGGCGTCATGTGGGTCGCGCCCGCCAGCGGCAGGAAGACGTGCGGCCGCCCCTTGGCCAGCAACGCCGACGACAGCCGCAGCGCGTGGGCGACGAACACGTTGTCGTCGGCCAGCCCGTGCACGATCAGCAGCGCCCGGCTCAGCTCGCCCGCGCTTTCGATCAGCGAGTTGTGCGCGTAGCGGGTGCTGTGCTCTTGTGGCTTCCCGAGGTACCGCTCGGTGTAGTGCGTGTCGTACAGCGACCAGTCGGTCACCGGCGCGCCCGCGACCGCCGCGTGGAAGACGTCCGGACGGCGCAGCACCGCCAGCGCCGACAGGTACCCGCCGTAGGACCAGCCGCGGATCGCGACCCGCTCCGGGTCCAGCTCGGGAAACGCCGCCACCGCCGCCTGCAGGGCGTCGACCTGGTCCTGCAGCGTCACGTCGGCGAGGCGCCCGGCGATCTCGCGCTCCCACACCGCCCCGCGGCCCGGCGTGCCGCGGCCGTCCGCGACGAGCACCGCGAAGCCCTGGTCGGCCAGCCACTGCGAAGTCAGGAAGGCGTTGCGGCTCTGCAGGACGCGCTGGGCGTGCGGCCCGCCGTACGGGTCGAGCAGCACCGGCAGCCTGCCCTCGCCCGGCTCGTACCCGCGGGGCAGCAGCAGCGCCGCGCGCAGGTTCCGCTCCCCCAGCGTCAGCCAGGTCAGGTTCGGCACGACCTCCGGGTCCACAGTGGACGACTCGATCGACGCGACCGGCGCGCCGTCCCGCAGGACCGAGACGCGCGGGCCGCTGTACTCCAGGCTCCACGACGAAAGCACGGTCACCGCGGCGGAGCCGGCACCGACGTGCACGCCGTCCACAGTGGACAAGCGACGCACCGAAGCACCTTCGGTCCGGAAGACGTGGATCTGCGTCGGGTCGTCCTCGGAGGCGCTGAACAGGATCTCGTCGCCGACGTCGAGCACGGCCCGCAGCTGCAGCCCGGCCGGGGTGACGGCCTCGCCGCCGACGAAGAGCCGGTGGTCGCCGTCGACCATGCCCTCGACCACCAGGCGCCCGTCGGGGGTCCACGCCGGGACGCCGCCGACGATGTCGATCCAGTGCAGGTCGGTGGCGGTGTGCACGACCGACGTCGAGCCGTCGGCGACGTCCAGCGCCAGGACGTCCATCCGCTTCTGGTCGCGCGGCTGCACGGCGAGCAGCGGCGCGCCGCCCGCCGACCAGTGCACCGACGCCAGGTACTCCCACTCCCCCGGTGCGACGTCGACGCGGGAGCCGTCCAGGCCGAGCACGGACAGCGACACCAGCGCGTTCGTGGTGCCCGCGGCCGGGTAGGCGACGACGTTCGCCGGCTGCTGGGGGTTGGCGGGGTCGGCGATGGTCCAGCGCGGCACCGGGCCGCGGTCGGAGCGTTCGGCCAGGATGCTGCGGCCGTCGGGAGCCCACCAGTAGCCGCGGGTGCGGTCCATCTCCTCGGCGGCGATGAACTCGGCGAGGCCCCAGGCAATGTCCTCGCCGTCCTCGCCGTCCCCGCCGTCCTCCTCGACGAGCACGCGGTCGTCGCCGGTGGCCAGCTCCAGCACGTGCAGCCGCCGGTTCTGGACGTAGGCGACGTGCGTACCGGCCGGGCTGGGCCGCGGGTCGATGACCGCGCCGTCGACGCGCAGCGTCACCTCGCCGGACGCGAGGTCCAGCGTGTAGAGCTTGCCCGAGAGCGAAAACACCGCGACGGTGAAGGCCGCGTCGACGCCGTAGTGCACGACGCCGCCACCGGTCTCGCGGGCCCGCTCGCGCCGCGCGCGCTCTTCGGCGGGCAGCTCCTCTTCGGCGGGCAGCAGTTCGGCGGCGTCGACGAGCTTGGTCTCGGCGCCGGTCGCCAGGTCGGCCGACCAGAGGCTGTGCCGGGGGTCGGTGCCCGACTCCGCGCGCAGGAACAGCACGCGGGAGCCGTCCGGGGCGACCCGGAACTCCTTCGGCGCGCCGAGGGTGAAGCGCTGGGTCCGGGCCTGTTTGCGGAGGAACGGGAGGTCGTCGACATCGGTCACGCCCGCACTCTTCCAGACGATCACGACGAGACGCCAACACCCTTCAGCTTGGCCAGCTCCGCGTCGACGTCGTAGTCCGGCTCCGGGAACCGCGGCTCCAGGTCGGCCAGGGTTTCGATGAGCAGCTCGGCGACGGCCCAGTTGCGGTACCACTTGTGGTCGGCCGGCACGGCGTACCAGTGCGGGGTCTTCTCGAAGATGTCGGCGTAGGCCTCCTGGTAGGCGGGCCAGTGCGAGCGCGCCTCCAGGTCGCCCGGGTTGTACTTCCAGCGCTTCCCGGGCGTGACGAGCCGGGCCTTGAGCCGCTTGAGCTGCTCTTCCGGCGAGATGTGCAGGAACACCTTGACCACGGTGGTGCCCGCCTCGGCCAGTTCCGCTTCGAACGCGGTGATCTCGGCGTAGCGGCGGCGGCGCTCGGCGGCGGTGAGCAGGCCGGACACGCGCGGGACGAGGATGTCCTCGTAGTGCGAGCGGTCGAAGACGCCGATCTGGCCGGGGGCGGGCAGCTGCTTGCGGATCCGCCACAGGTAGTGGTGCCGCCGTTCGGCCGCGGTCGGCTTCTTGAACGCCGCGTACCGGACACCCATCGGGTTCACCAGGCCGAGCACGTGCGAGACCGTGCCGCCCTTGCCGGAGGTGTCCATGCCCTGCAGCACGAGCAGGACGCTGCGCCGCCCGCCGCCGACGCCCTCGGCGTAGAGCGCCTCCTGCAGCGAGGACAGCCGCTCGCCCGCGCTGCCGAGCCGCTCGAGGGCCTTGGCCTTCTTGCCGGGCCCGACCGGGGCCGAGCCCGGGTCGGGCAGCCGGCCGCCGAAGCGCAGCGCGTCCCGGACCCGGCTTCCTTCGTCTTTCTTGGCCATCCCGGAAAAGTACCCGGTCAGGCGGCGGCTTTCCCGGTGAAGAGCTCCGGCAGGGTGTCGTCCACGGTCACGCAGCGATTCGCGGGTCAAGCCGGGATATTGCACAACGAACACCGGGTCAAAGCAACGATTCCCGGCTGAAGTCTGCGTGTTCTGCCTCTAACCTGAACACATGACGACGTTCGCCGGCCGGGAGACCGCCGCCAGCTTCATCGAGCTCGACGAGCAATGGAGCACGCACAACTACCACCCGCTGCCCGTCGTGATCGCCGAAGCCGAGGGCGCCTCGGTGACCGACGTCGAGGGCAGGTCCTACCTCGACTTCCTGTCCGGCTACTCGGCCCTGAACTTCGGCCACCGCCACCCGGACCTGGTCGCCGCCGCCGTCGAGCAGCTCGGGCGCGTCACGCTGACCTCGCGCGCGTTCCACCACGACCAGCTGGGGCTGTTCTGCCGCGAGCTGGCCGAGCTGACCGGCACCGAGCTCGTGCTGCCGATGAACTCCGGCGCCGAAGCCGTCGAGTCCGCGGTCAAGATCGCCCGCAAGTGGGCGCACCGGGTCAAGGGCGTGCCGGACGGCACCGCCGAGATCATCGTTGGAGCTGAGAATTTTCACGGCCGGACCACCACGATCGTGTCGTTCTCCACCGACGAGACCGCGCGCGCCGACTTCGGCCCGTTCACGCCGGGCTTCGTCACGGTGAAGTACGGCGACGCGGCCGCGCTGCGCGACGCGATCACCCCGCGCACCGCCGCGGTGCTGCTGGAGCCGGTGCAGGGCGAGGCCGGCGTCATCGTGCCGCCGGAGGGCTACTTCGCCGACGTCCGGCAGGCCTGTGACGAACACGGCGTGCTGCTGATCGCCGACGAGATCCAGTCCGGTTTGGCCCGCACCGGCACCGTGCTGGCGCTGGACCACGAGGGCGTCCGCGCGGACCTCTACACCCTCGGCAAGGCCCTCGGCGGCGGCATCCTGCCGGTGTCCGCGGTGGCCGGCCGCCGGGACGTCCTGGGCGTGCTGAAGCCGGGTGAGCACGGCTCGACCTTCGGCGGCAACCCCCTGGCCTGCGCGGTCGGGCGGGCCGTCGTCCGCCTGCTGCGGACCGGCGAGTTCCAGCAGCGGGCCACCGACCTGGGCGCCCACCTGCACGCCCGGCTGAACGCCCTGATCGGGCACGGGCTTTCGGAGGTCCGCGGCCGCGGGCTGTGGGCGGGCATCGACATCGCCCCCGGCGGTCCGTCGGGCCGGGCGGCGTCGGAGGCGCTGATCGCGCGGGGCGTCCTGTGCAAGGAGACGCACGAGCGCACCCTGCGCGTCGCCCCGCCGCTGGTGATCACCCGCGAGGAGCTGGACCGCGGCATCGACGCGATCGCCGAGGTCATCCGCCCCTGAAACCACCCGGACGCCGTCGGCCGAGCCTCCCGCCCCGGCGGCGTCCGGGAGCACAATGTCCCCTTCGGACGTTGTGCCGGTATGGGATCAGGGGAATGGGTGGAACGGCCGCTGGCCGGCTCGGACAGCGTGACGCCGGCCGAGCTGTACGAGCGGGGGAAGCGGCTCCGGGAGAAGACCCCGGCCGGGGTGCACGACCACGCGGCGGCCGCCGCGGACCGGCCGACGCCTCGCGGGTACTTCGAGGCCACCAACGCCGTCCGGCTGCCGGAGCTGGTGGAGCTGCGGCGGGAGCGGATGCTCGCCTCGCCGTTCACGTTCTTCCGCGGCGCGGCCGGGCTGATGGGGGCCGACCTCGCCGGCACGCCGTCGTCCGGCGTCACCGCGCAGCTCTGCGGTGACGCGCACGCCGCGAACTTCGGGCTCTACGGCACGCCCGAGGGCAAGATCGTGATGGACATCAACGACTTCGACGAGACCGTGCCGGGCCCGTGGGAGTGGGACCTCAAGCGGCTCGCGGCCAGTCTCGTGCTCGCCGGCCGCGAAGGCGGCATCCGCGAATCGGGCTGCCGCGAGGCCGCCGAGGACGCCGTGAAGTCCTACCGCCGGACCATCCGCGCGCTGGCCGAGCTGCCGTTCCTGCGGTCGTGGAACGCGCTGCCGGACTCGTCGGTGCTGTCGAAGGCGCGGGCCGACGAGCTGGTCGACGACTTCGCCGACGCGGCCGAGAAGGCCCGCCGGAACGACAGCGCGAAGGTCGCGGCGCGGTGGACCGAGCGCGTCGACGACCACGAGACCGGCCTGGCCCGCCACCGGTTCGTCGCGGACCCGCCGGTGCTGACGCACGTCGACCCGGCCACGGCCGAGGCCGTCGCCGCCGGCCTGCTGTCCTATGTGGACACCCTGCGCGAGTCGCGGCGCACGCTGATCGCGCGCTACCGGCTCGCCGACGTCGCCTTCCGGGTGGTCGGCACGGGCAGCGTCGGCTTGCGCAGCTACGTCGCCCTCCTGCACGGCAACGACGACGAAGACCTGATCCTGCACGTGAAGCAGGCCCAGCGGCCGGCACTGGCGCCGTACCTCGACCTGCCGACGGCGGCGCACGAAGGCCGCCGGATCGTCGACGGCGCCCGGCTGGTGCAGGCCGAGACGGACATCCTCCTCGGCTGGACCACCATCGACGGCGTCCCGTTCATCGTCCGGCAGTTCCGCAACCTCAAGGGCGACATCAATCCGGCGGAACTCGCGAAGGACCACCTCGACGACTACGGCAGGCTCGCCGGGGCCCTGCTCGCCCGCGCCCACACGCGGTCACTGCACCCGAAGCTGCTGTCGGGCTACTTCGCCGACGATTCGGAGCTGGACGAGGTGATGGGTGCGTACGCCGTGCGGTACGCCGACCAGACGGAGGCCGACCACGCCGCCTTCTCCCGTAGCTGACCGGACAGGAACCCGGTCAGCGCTGGAGATCGACTTCCCGCCGTGCTAGATGTGCCCGATCAGGTGACGGCAGCAGGGGACGACGAGGAGGCGGCATGGCGGATCTCAAGCGGCGGTCGGTGCTCACGGGAGTCGCGGGCGCGGCACTGGCGGCGTCGGCGGCGCCCCCGGCGGTGGCCGCGGGGCCGGTGCGCCGGCGGGCGTTCCGGCTGGGCGTCAACTACACGCCGTCGACGCGCTGGTTCCACATGTGGGAGGACTGGCGCGAGGACGACCTGCGCCGCGACCTCGACGACATCGCCGCGCTCGGGCTCGACCACCTCCGGATCATGCTGCTGTGGTCGGCCTTCCAGCCGGAACCGGCGCTGGTGAGCGGCGAAAAGCTCGACCGGCTGCACCGGTTCCTCGACCTCGCGGACGCGGCCGGGCTGGACGTCGAGGTCACCGTGTTCAACGGCCACATCTCGGCGCGCTACTGGACGCCGAACTGGCTGCAGACGAAACCGAAGCCGGTCAACTGGTTCACCGACCCGGCGGCCCTCGACGCGCAGCGGGTGCTGCTGACGGCCCTCGCCGGGCGGATCGGGCGGCACCCGCGCTTCCTCGGGTTCGACCTGTCGAACGAGCCGTACTACTACTGGGACGACTTCGCCGGGCTGTTCGTCACCCAGGCCCAGGCCGACACGTGGGCCCGCACCCTGTGTGCCACCGCCGAGGAGGTGGCCCCCGGCAAGGCGCACACGGTCGGCTGTGACCGGGCGCCGTGGGACAACGGCACCTATTTCACCCGCCCCGGGCTCGCGGACGCGGGCAACGTGGTGGCGATCCACCCGTGGACGGCGTTTTCCGGCACGCTCAAGACGGACCCGCTCGGCCCGGTCGCGACGCACAACGCGGAGCGGCTGATCCAGGTGGCGCAGGCGTACGCGACGGACCCGGCGCGCCGCGTCTGGATCCAGGAGGACGGCGCGGCGCCGTCGATCCACTTCAGCGACGCGACCCGCCCGCAGTACGGCGAGTGGCTGTCCCGGTCGATCCGCAACGCGGCGTCCTGCGCCCACACGCTGGGGTTCACCTGGTGGTGCTCCCACGACGTGAACCCGGCACTGGTCCCGAACCTGAACCCCCTGGAGTACGACCTCGGGCTGTACACGAACGACCGCAAGCTGAAACCCGCAGGTCAGGCCCTGAAGGCACTGGCGGCGGAGTTCGACCGCACCCCACCGCAACCGGAGCCCCGCACGACGGCGATCGTGGTCCCGGACCTCTTCCCGACGTGGGGCAACGACCGCTTCTTCAAGCTGGCGGCCGAGGGGAAGCGGGTGGCGTTCGTGCTGCTGAGCCGAGCTTCCGACGCGAACCACCTGCGCGCCCGCGGCATCACCGACCTCATCCGGCTGTGACACTCAACTGCTGTGACACTCAACTGGCTGTGACGAGCTCGGCGACGTCCGCCGCGCAGCCCCAGGCCAGGGTGATGCCCGCTCCCCCGTGGCCGTAGCAGTGCACGACGTCGCCCACCCGCTCCAGCCGCACCTCCTGCCGGGACGGGCGCAGGCCCACCAGTGAGCGCAGCACCTCCGCGTCCGCCAGGCGCGGTTCCAGCTCGCGGCAGCGGCGCAGGATGTCCGCCGTCACCGCCGGGTTGGGGTCGGTGTCGGCGCGGCCCGGCTCCTCCGTGCCGCCGCACACCACGTGACGGCCGTGCGGGATGACGTACGTGATACCCGGGCCCGTTCCGTCCACCACGAACTCCGGCAGGCCCGGGTCGGTCACGTGCACGACCTGGCCGCCGACCGGCACCATCGTGTGGTCGCCCGCCAGCGCGCCCGCGCCGAGGCCCGCCGCGTTCACCACGACGTCCGCGGCGAGGCCGGACAGCGACCGCAGCGGCCGGTACTCGACCCGCACACCCCGTTCGCCCACCCGGGCGAGCAGCCACTCCAGGTACACCGGCGTGTCGACCACCGCCGTCGTGAACTCCACGCGGTCGCCGTCGCGGACCGCGCCGTCGACCGCCGGGAGCCACTGCGGGTCCGGCTCGCCCGCCGCCAGCAGGACGCGGCCGCGGCGGAACCGCACCCCGGGCGCGTCCTGCCCGCGCAGCACGGCGAGGCTCGCCGCGGTCCACCGCACGATCCGCTCGTCCACGCGGTGGAGAGGCGGGTACAGCACTCCGCCGGCCACCGCCGACGTCGACTCCGACGGCGGGGCCGCCGCCACGACCGTCACGTCGTGTCCCGCTTCCGCCAGCCGGTACGCGCTGCTCAGCCCGGCGATCCCGGCCCCGGCGACTGTGACCCGCATCCGCTCCTCCAAGTCGGCTCCCCCGCATCGTGACGCACCCACGGCCGCCGTCGGGTGCCGGGGCCCGGCTACCCTCGCGCGGTGAGGACGATCCGGGTGCCCGCCGCCGTCTGCGGCCTGCTCGCACTGCTGCTGGGCCTGCCGTTCGCCGGCGGGACGACCCCCGGCGCGGTCGACGCCTGGGTGGCCCGTGCCGTGGCGCACCTGAGCCCCGGCGTGGTGCGGGCGCTGGTGCTGCCGACCGAGCCGGTCGTGGTGCTCGCGCTCGGCCTGCTCGCGGTCTTCCTGTGCCTGCGCGCCGGACGGCGGCTGGAGGCCGGGTTCGCGCTGGCCACGCCGGTGCTGGCGATCCTGCTGACGAGCTGGCTGCTCAAACCGCTGTACGACCGGTGGAAGAACGGCACCCTGGTCTACCCGAGCGGCCACACGGTGAGCCTCGTGGCCGTGCTGACGGTGCTCGTCCTCGTCACGCGCCGGGTCGTCGTGGTCGTGCTGGGCGCGGTGGCGCTGCTCGCCGCGGCGGCCGGGCTGGTCGGGATGGGCTACCACTACCTGACCGACGTCGCCGGCGGGACGCTGTTCGCCGTCGCGGTCGTGCTGTTCAGCTGGCCGGCACGGCGTCACGAGCCAGCGCCGTCAACCGGCTGACCGCACGCAGGTACTTCTTGCGGTAGCCGCCGTTCACCATTTCCTCGGTGAACAGCGACGGCAGCGGCTCGCCCGACACGACCAGCGGGATGGCCCGGTCGTAGAGCCGGTCGGCGAAGGCGACCAGCCGCAGCGCCACGTTCTGGTCCGGCGCCGGGTGGATGCCGCGCAGGTGCACGCGGGTGACGTCGTCCAGCAGCCGCCCGTAGCGCGACGGGTGCAGCTCCGCCAGGTGGGCGCACAGCGCGTCGAAGTCGTCCACTGTGGACCCTTCGTGCGCGGCGGCCGACGACTCCAGCTCCGCCGGCGAGACCGGCGGCGGCGCGTCCGGCAGGCCGCGGTGGCGGTAGTCCGGGCCGTCGACGCGGACCACGCCGAAGCGGGCCGACAGCGTCTGGATCTCGCGTAGGAAGTCCTCGGCGGCGAACCGGCCCTCGCCCAGTTTCTCCGGCAGGGTGTTCGACGTCGCCGCGATGAACACCCCGACGTCCATCAGTTCCTGCAGCAGCCGCGTCACCAGCGTGGTGTCGCCCGGGTCGTCCAGCTCGAACTCGTCGATGGCCAGGATCCGGTGCTCCGACAGCCGCCGCACGGCCTCGGCGAAGCCCAGCGCGCCGACGAGGTGGGTCAGCTCGACGAACGTGCCGTACGCCTTCGGCGAGGGCACGGCGTGCCACGTCGAGGCGAGCAGGTGGGTCTTGCCCACGCCGAACCCGCCGTCGAGGTAGAGCCCCATCGGCCCGGACGGCTCCGAGGACCCGCCGAAGAGCTTGAACCGCTTCTTTTCCCGGCGCGCGCCCACCTTCGCCGCGAACGCCGAGCACGCCTCGACCGCGACGGCCTGGCTGGGCTCGTCCGGGTTCGGGACGTACGTGTCGAACCGGACGGCGCCGAAGCGCGGCGGCGGCACCAGCGCGCCGATCAGCTCGTCGGCGGACAGCTCGGGACGGCGGCCGGTCAGGTGCGCGGGCATGGTCGCAGAGCCTATCCGCGCCCGGTGTACCGATGAATGGGCATATCCCCCGGTAGAGACGTGCTTCACGCCCGTGCTGGGATGATCACGTGCGGAGTGTGTGGCCTGGATCGACGGGCGAGCTGACGGCGGCCGATCTCGAAACGATCTACGCCTACCCGGCCGGCCTGTCGAGACCCTGGGTGCAGGTGAACTTCGTCGCGTCCGCGGACGGGGCCGTCGAGATCGACACCACTTCGGCCGGGCTCTCGCACGCTGCCGACCGCGAGGTCTTCCTCCTCGGCCGCGACCTCGCCGACGTCATCCTGGTCGGCGCCGGGACCGTCCGCGCCGAGAACTACCGCGGGGTCGTCGCGGGCGCGAAACGCCGGGAGCGCCGTCGCCGTCTCGGGTTCGCGGGAGTTCCGCCGATCGCCGTCGTGACGCGCACGGCGAACCTGGACCCCGCTTCCCGGCTGTTCACCGAAACCGCCGTGCCCCCGATCGTGGTCACCACGGACACCGCCGACACGCGCGCCCTCGAAGCCGCGGGTGCCGAGGTCCTGCGCGCGGGCGCCGAAGACGTCGACCTCGCCCGTGCCCTCGACCTGCTGGCCGCCCGCGGCCTGCGCCGGGTCGGCTGCGAAGGCGGCCCCGGGCTGTTCGCCCGGCTCGTCGCCGCCGACCTCGTCGACCAGCTGTGCCTGACCGTCGCGCCGCTGCTGGTGGCCGGCCCGGCGGGCCGGATCGCCGCGGGGGCCGCGCCCGCCGTGCCGCGCCGCCTCGCCTTGGCGTCGATCCTGGTCGAGGACGGCTTCACGTTCCTGCGCTACCGCCGGGACGCCGGGTGAGCGACGACGCCGAACTGCTCACCCGGGCCGCGGGCGGCGACGACACCGCCTTCGGCGCGCTGGTGCGGGAGCACACGCCCCGGATGTACCGGGTCGCGCTGCGGATCACCGGCAGCGCGGCCGAGGCCGAGGACGTCGTGCAGGAGGCGTGGCTCGCCGCGTGGCGGTCGCTGGCCGGGTTCCGGCAGGAGTCGGCGGTGTCGACGTGGCTCTACCGCGTCGTCACCAACAGCGCGCTCGCCGTGCTCCGCCGCCGCCGTCCCACGGTCTCCCTCGACGACCCCGACCCCAAGTCCACTGTGGACAGCGCGTTGCTCGCCGCGGCGGTGCCCGGCCCCGAAGGCCGCGTCGTGCGGGCCGAAGAGGTCGACGCCGTGCTGCGGGCGGTCGGCAGGCTGGAGGTGTCCCAGCGCGTGCCGCTCGTCCTGCGCGAATTGGAGGGGCTGAGCTACGAAGAGGTCGCCGAGGTGCTCGACGTGAACGTCGGTGCCTTGCGCTCCCGGCTGCACCGGGCCAGGGTGGCGCTGCTCGCCGAGCTGAGGGAGCGGTGATGGCCGAGGCCGAGGACCCCGAGTCCGACCCCCGCTGGGACGCCGTGCGCCGGGCGGCCGCACGCCGGGTGCCGACCCCGCCCGGCCTGGTCGAACGCGTGCTGCGGGCCGTCGCGCGCGGCCGCCGGGCGCCGGTGGACGGGCCCGGCGGGACGGGACGGCTGCGCGCCACCGAAGCCGTCGTCGACCGGCTGGCCAGGGCGATCGCCGCCGACCGGGCCCCGGACGGCGTGCTGGTCTCGGCCGTCGCGGTCGAAGACGACGTCGTGCAGGTGCGGGTGTCGGTCCGGGCCGGGGTCGTGGCCGGCGCGGCCGCGGAGTCGCTGCGGCGGGAACTCACCGCCGGGCTGGCCCGGCAGCTCGGGATCCCGCCGGTGGTGAACGTGCACGTCGTGGCCGTCCACCCGGGACCGGATTAACCCGATCGGGCGACCTTGCGTGAGGGTTTCGCGCGTCCGGGCATCGTAAGGGCGAGAACCCGCCGAGAGGAGCCCGTACGCATGCATCCGGAACGGACCGAAAGCCCCGGCACGGTCACGCCGCTCAACGAAGACGGCGCCGCCGGCCGCACCACCATCTCGTCACTGGTCGTCCAGAAGATCGCCGGCCTGGCCGCCCGCGAAGTCGCCGGCGTGCACACCCTCGGCGGCGGTGGGGTGTCGCGCGCGATCGGCGCGCTGCGGGAGCGGATCCCCGGCTCCGGCACGGTCACCACCACCGGCGTGTCGGTGGAGGTCGGCGAGAAGCAGACCGCGATCGACCTCGACGTCGTCGTCGAGTACGGCGCCCGCATCACCGACGTCGCCCGCGCGGTGCGGCGCAACGTGATCACCGCGGTCGAGCAGATCACCGGTCTCGAGGTGATCGAGGTGAACATCGCGGTCAACGACATCTTCCTGCCGGGCGAGGAAGAGCCCGAATCCACCCGCGTGGAATGACCATGCGCCACGGTGACCCGTCCAAGGAGAACATGTGAACGCAACGCAGACCGGGCTGCTGGCCGGGTTGATCCTCGGCCTGGCCGCGACCCAGGGGTTCACCGCGTTCCTGGTGACACTGGCCCTCGGGATCATCGGCCTCGTCGCCGGCCGGGTCCTCGACGGCGAACTCGACCTCGGCGAGCTGTTCGGCAAGGGCCGCGACAAGTGAGCCCCGCGCTGGACGTGCCGCGGGAGCTCGCCGAACCGGCCGAGCGCGGCACCCTCACCATCGGGCACGCGGTGGTCCGCAAGGTGGCCCAGCACGCGGCCGGCCAGGTGCCCGGCACCGCACGGGACGCCAAGAAGGGACCGAAGGCGAAGGTCGGCGGCCAGGACAACGACGTCGACCTCGCGCTCGACCTGGCCCTGCGCTACCCGGCGGCGGTCCGCGCGGTCGTCGGCGACGTGCGGGCGAAGGTCACCGAAGAGGTCGAGCTGATCACCGGCTACCGCGTGCGGACCCTGGCCGTGACGGTGTCCGCGCTGCTGCCGGACGTCCCGCCGAGGGTGCGGTAGCCGTGCGCCCGTTCGTCCGCATCCTCGCCACCCTGCTGGGCCTGGCCTTCGCCGCGGCCGGCGCGCTGCTCGCCCTGGAGGTCGGCTGGCACTGGTGGCGCCCGGGCTCGGCACCGCTGCTGGTGCCGTGGCGGCAGTGGCAGACCGGCCTGGCGGCGCTGGGCTGGGACGCCCACGCGGTGCGCGTCGGCGCCGGCGTGCTGGCCGCCGCGGGCCTGGTCCTGGTGGGGTGCGCGCTGGCCGCCGGCAACCGCGCGGTGCGGCTGACCGACCCGGCCGGCGACGTGAGCGTCTCGACGTCACCGCGCTCGCTGGCCCGGCTGGTCGGGTTGACCGTGCGCGCGCAGGACAACGTCGCGGGCGCGTCGGTCACCGCGAGCGCCCGCCGCGTCCGGGTCCGCGCGAAGAGCACCCTCGAAACCGAGGCCGAGCTGCGCCCGCGCCTGCTCGCCACGGTGTCGGCACTGCTGGACGAGCTCCCCCTGGTGCGGCGGCCGAAGGTGACGGTCGTCGTCGACTCGCCGAAGGACCGCCGATGAGCAAGACGACCGCCGCGAAGGCCCTTTCCCGCTCGTACACCGGCGAACGCACGCTGACGTTCCTGGTCGGGCTGCCGGCGTTCGCGGGCGGGACGCTGGCCCTGGTGGTCGGCCTCGGCGGGTTCGGCGAGTTCCGCGGCCGCCGCCCGCTGCTGGACCCGATCGCCGTGGCGTGGCTCGGCGGCCACGCCACGCCGGCGCGCATCGCCGCGATCGTGCTCGGCGTGCTCCTGTTCGTGCTCGGGCTGCGGTGGGCCCTGCGCTCGCTGCGCCCGGAACCGCGTCCGGACCTGGACCTCGACCGCACGGAAGGCGCGGAACTGGTGGTGACGGCGGCCGCGATCGCCGGCGCGGTCCAGGCCGACGCCGAACAGCTCGACGGCGTCAGCCGGGCCCGCGTCCGCGCGGTCGGCTCGCGCACCGCTCCGGCGTTGCGCCTCACCCTGTGGCTGCGCGAGGGCACCGACCTCAAGCAGGTGTGGGCGGAGCTCGACGACCAGGTGCTGACCAGGGCACGCGCCTCGCTCGGCCTGGACTCGCTGCCCGCCGCGGTCCGCCTGGAACTCGACACGGCCCCGGCGAAACGCGTGCGCTGAGCCCCGCTTCCGGCCGCCGTGTCGACCCCCCAATCACGCGAGCCGACCCTCCAAGCACGCGAGTCGACCCTCCCATCACGCGAGCCCACCCCACTCCGTCCACCTCGTGCGCCGTCAACTCGACACGAGCCGGGCGAAACGCGTGCGCCGAGCCGGGGTTTTCCGCAGAATGCGGGGCATGCCCCTACCGCTGCAGCCGCCGCTGAAGCCGATGCTCGCCAAGCCCGCCAAGGCCATTCCGGACTCCGGGGGCCTGCTGTTCGAGCCGAAGTGGGACGGCTTCCGCTGCATCGTCTTCCGCGACGGCGACGAGCTGTACCTGCAGTCGCGCGCGGAAAAGCCGCTCAACCGGTACTTCCCGGAGGCCGTCGCGCGGCTGCTCGACATCCTCCCGCCGCGGATCGTGCTCGACGGGGAGCTCGTCGTCGCGCGCGGCGGGCGGCTCGACTTCGACGCCCTCACCGAACGCATCCACCCCGCCGAAAGCCGGATCACGCTGCTGGCCGCCGAACAGCCCGCCGAGTTCGTCGCCTTCGACGTCCTGGCACTGGGGGACGACGTCCTGCTCGACGAGCCGACGTCCGTGCGCCGCGAGCGTCTCGTCGAACTGGCCGGCGACCGGTTCCCGCTCACCCCGGCCACCACCGACCCGGACACCGCGCGGCACTGGTTCGAGCTGTTCGAAGGCGCCGGCCTCGACGGCGTCATCGGCAAGCCCCTCGACGAGCCCTACACCCCCGGCAAGCGCGTGATGCTCAAGTACAAGCACCTGCGCACCGCCGACTGCGTGCTCGCCGGGCTGCGCTGGCACGTCGACGGCGGCCCCGGCGACCTGGTCGGGAGTTTCCTGCTGGGCCTGTTCGACGACGCCGGTGTGCTGCACCACGTCGGCACGGTCGGGTCGTTCCCCAAGGACCGTCGCCGCGAGCTGGCCGAAGAGCTGGCGCCGCTGGTCGCCGACGGCGAGGACCACCCCTGGGGCGGCCGGGCCACCGGCGAGGCCCAGCGCATCCCCGGCGGTATCACCCGCTGGCGCGCCACCGAGCACGAATGGGTGCCGCTGCGGCCCGAGCGCGTCGTCGAGGTCGCCTACGAAAACACCGAGGGCGGCATGCCGTCGCGGTTCCGGCACAACGCGCGGTTCGTGCGGTGGCGGCCCGACCGCGAACCCGCCTCGTGCGGCTACGGCCAGCTCGAGGAGCCGGTCCGCTACGACCTCGACGCCGTGTTCCGCGGCCAGGTGGTGCGGACCCGCTAACCCGCGTCCCACACCGGCCGTGCAAAGCTCGGCTCACCCGTGATCGACGTTCGACGTGAGGACCCCGCCCGTGCGCCGCCGCCGTACCCGTCTCCTGGCCGCGCTGCTCGCCGTGACCGCCGCCGCGGGCTGCGCCGCGGGGCCGTCGGTCCGCCCGGCGCTGGTCGAGAACGACGGGAAGACGACCGGCAGCACCCCGGCCAAGCCGCCCGGCGTCCCGCTGCCGCCGCTGGGCCAGCCGCAGTCGCCGACGCTGAAGTGGGCCGACTGCGACGACGACACCCGGCAGCGCATCGGCACCCCCGGCGTCCCGGACGCCCTGCACTTCACCTGCGCCCGCGTCACCGCGCCGCTCGACTCGCCCGGCGAGCCCCGGCGCTCGGTGGTGCGGCTGCTGGCGCTGAAGGTCGGCAGCGGGCCGGTGCCGCTGGTCGTGGTCAACGACATCGACGGCGACCCGGGCACCGTGTACGCCGCGCGGCTGGCCGCGACGCTGCCGCCCGCGTTCCTGGAGAAGTTTTCGCTGATCGGCCTGGACCGGCGCGGCACCGGGCTCTCCGGCGCCACCCAGTGCATCCCCGCCGACATCCGGCCCGAGCTCATCGGCGCCGACCCGGCGCAGGGCGGCATGGGCGACGTGCTGGACGCGGCCCGCAAGGCCGGCCAGCAGTGCGCGATCGAGCTGGACGACTCGCAGACCGCGCTGGACAGCTGGCGCGGCGCGGGCGACCTCGACGAGCTGCGCAAGCAGCTGGGGATGGAGCGGCTCGACGCGCTCGGCCACGGCGACGGCTCGAAGGTGCTGGCCGAGTACGCGGTGCGCTACCCCGGCCAGGTCGGGCGCATGGTCCTCGACGGCGTGCCCGACCCGGGCGCCGACACCGCCGCGGTCCTCGACGCCGTCGCCGCCGGCGCGCAGTCCACATTGGACGCTTTCGCCACGGACTGCGCGACCCGGCACTGCGCGCTGGGCGACCCGAAGGCGGCGCTCTCGGCACTCACCGACCAGCTGCGGCGCACCCCGGTGCCGACGGGCGACGCCGTCACGTTCGGCCCGGGCCTCGCGATGTTCGCCGTCTACACGGGACTCGCGCAGCGCTCGCGGTGGCCGGAGCTGGCCGACGCGATCACCGCGGCGCGCGCCGGGGACGTCGGGCCGCTGTCGGCGTTCGCGGCCCCGGTGCTGCGCGACTCGCGTGCCCAGCCGTCCCGGATCGACGCCACGATCGCGACCCGCTGCAACGACAGCCAGACCCGGCTCTCGGCCGACCAGCTCGACCAGATCGCGGCCGGGATGCGCGGCAAGTACCCGCAGTTCGGCACGGTCGTCGCCCAGCAGCTGGCCTGGTGCGGCCCGTGGCCGGTGCGCACCGAGCCGCTGCCGGCCCCGGGCGCACCGGGCGCCCCGCCGATCCTGGTCGCGGCCACCGCGACGGACCCGGTGACCCCCCAGGTCGGCAGCACCCGGGCGGCCGACCAGATGCCATCGGCGGTGACGATCACCTGGCAGGGCGCAGGCCACGGCGCCCTCGGCAGCTCACCGTGCGTCACGGACGCGGCCCGGGCATTCCTGATCGACGGCAAGATCCCGGCCGACGGCACCCTCTGCCCCGCCTGACCCGCAACTCGCGTGATCAGGCCCGTATCCGGCGTGATTGAAGCCGTAACTCGCGAGATCCGGCTTCAATCACGCGAGTTACGGCCTCGGTCACGCGAGATCCGGGTGCCGGGGCGGGCTCGTCGTGCCACTCGACGATCGGCGCTGTCGCCGGTCATTCCGTGATGGTCGGCGGCGCGGCCAGGAACGGGCGCAGCTCGAGCCACTCCTGGATCGGCTGCCCGCCCGGGCCGGGCGCGGCCGACAGCTCCCCGGCCAGCTCGAGGGCACGCTCGTAGCTGTCGACGTCGATCACCGTCCAGCCGGCGATGAGGTCCTTGGTCTCGGCGAACGAGCCGTCGGTGACCGGCGGCCGGCCCTCGCCGCCGTAGCGGACGAACGTCCCCTCCGGAGCGAGCCCCTGGTGTTCGACGAACTCGCCGGTGCTCTCGAGCTTCGCGCCGAAGTCCTCCATGTACTTCACGTGCGCCGTGATCTCCTCCGGCGTCCACTGGTCGATGGGCGTGTCGCAGTTCGCCGGGGCCGGCGCGCCGCGGTAGTGCTTGAGCAGCAGGTACTTGGCCATGGTGGTGCTCCCTCGGGGGTCCGGCGGCCCGTTCTGGCCGCTTTCACCCCGGGGACGGAGCCGGTTCCGGGTTCTCGACATCGCCGCCGGAACCGGCCTGGTTCACTGGCGGTAGGACTCCACCTCGGACACCGGGCGGGCTGCGGCGTCGTCCGGGTTCTCGTGGAACTCCGCCTTCGCGCGCCGCTGGCGCAGCAGGTCCCAGCACTGGTCGAGCTGCTGCTCGACCGCGGTGAGCCGGTCGCGGTCGCCGCCGCTGAGGCCCACGCCGACCGAACGGGACCGGAGCTCGTGCTCCTCCGCGATCAGCTCGTCGATCCGGCCCAGGATCTCGCCGTCGGCCATCTGTTCCTCCTCTTCACGGGTACTCGCCACGACGCTACCCCGGGCCCGGGAATTCCCGCCGGGTTCGTGTCGTTGACCAGGGCATGAGCACCGTTGAGCTGACTGCCGAGAACTTCGACCAGACGGTCGCCGACAACGAGTTCGTCCTGATCGACTTCTGGGCGAGCTGGTGCGGACCGTGCCGTCAGTTCGCACCGGTCTACGAGAAGGCCTCCGAAAAGCACGACGACATCGTCTTCGCGAGCGTCGACACCGAAGCGCAGCAGCAGCTCGCCGCCGCCTTCGACGTCCGCTCGATCCCGACGCTGGCCATCATCCGGGACAAGACGCTGATCTACGCCCAGCCCGGCGCGCTCCCCGAGCCCGCCCTCGAAGAGCTCATCAAGCAGGCTCGCGAGGTCGACATGGCCGAGGTCAAGCGCAAGGCCGCCGAAGCCGAGGCCGAACAGGCCTGACCACCACCACACGGCGAAGGCCGCCCCCGGCAACCCGGGAGCGGCCTTCGCCGTGGTTCAGGAACGTTCAGGACCGCGTCGCGAGCCCGCGCAGGAAGAACGCCAGGTTCGCCGGACGCTCCGCCAGCCGCCGCATGAAGTAGCCGTACCACTCGTCGCCGTAGGGCACGTAGACACGCATGCGCGCGCCCGACGCCGCGATCCGCCGCTGCTCCTCCGGCCGGATGCCGTAGAGCATCTGGAACTCGTGGTCGTCGTCCGTGCGGCCGTTCTCCTCGGCCAGCGCGGCGGCGATTTCGATCATCCGCGGGTCGTGCGACGCCACCATCGGGTAACCCCGGCCTGCCATCAGGACGCGCAGGCAGCGGACGTAGGACTTGTCCACTTCGGACTTCTCCGGGAACGCCACGGACTCCGGCTCGGCGTACGCGCCCTTGCACAGCCGCACCCGCGAACCGGGCCCGGACAGCTCCCGGCAGTCCTGCTCGGTGCGCCGCAGGTAGGCCTGCAGCACCGCGCCCACCCACGGGTACTCGCCGCGCAGCTCGCGCAGGATGCCGAGCGTCGAGTCCGTGGTGGTGTGGTCCTCCATGTCGAGCGTCACGGTGGCGCCGACCGCCTCGGCCGCCGCGCAGATCTTCCGCGCGTTCTCCAGGGCGACGTCTTCGCCGTCCGAGGGCAGGAACTGCCCGACCGCCGACAGCTTCACCGAGACGTCGGCCCCGGCCGCCAGGCCTTCCGCGGCCAGCGCGGAAAGCACCTCTTCGTAGGCCCGGACGGTCGCCGCCGCCTGCGCGGCGTCGGTGGTGTCCTCGCCCAGGTGGTCGAGGGTGATCCGCCGGCCGTCCGCGGCCAGTTCCCCGGCCACGCGGACGGCGTCGGCGGCCTCGGACCCGGCCACGAACCGGCGCACCACGGACCGCGTGGCGGGCACGGCTTCGACGAGCGCCCGGATCTTCCGTGACCGGGCGGCGGCGAGCAACGGGGTACGCAGCATGACGGAACCCTTCTCAGCCCTGGTGCGGATAGCGGACGCTGGTCGGCGGCACGAAGGTCTCCTTGACCGAGCGGGGGCTCGTCCAGCGGAGCAGGTTGAAGATCGAGCCCGCCTTGTCGTTGGTGCCCGAGGCCCGCGCCCCGCCGAACGGCTGCTGGCCGACGACGGCGCCGGTCGGCTTGTCGTTGACGTAGAAGTTGCCCGCGGAGAACTTCAGCGCCTGGGACGCCTTCGCGACGGCGGTGCGGTCGTTGGCGATCACCGCGCCGGTCAGCGCGTAGGCGGCGGAGGAGTCGATCAGCTTCAGGACGTCGTCGAAGCCGCCGTCCTCGTAGACGTGGATCGACAGGATCGGGCCGAAGTACTCGGTCGAGAAGATCTCGTGCTTCGGGTTGTCCGAGACCAGGATCGTCGGCTGCACGAAGTACCCGACGCTGTCGTCGGCCGTGCCGCCGGCGAGGATCTCCACCGAGGCGTCGCCGCGCACGCGGTCGAACAGGTCGGTGTGCTTGGTGAACGCACGCCGGTCGATGACCGCGCCGCCGAAGTGCGACAGGTCGGTGACGTCGCCGTAGGACAGCGCCTCGGTTTCGGCGACCAGGCCGTCCTTCAGCTCGTTCCAGACGCTGCGCGGGATGTACGCGCGCGATGCGGCGGAGCACTTCTGGCCCTGGTACTCGAAGGCGCCGCGGACCAGCGCGGTGCGCAGGACGTCGACGTCGGCGGAGGCGTGCGCGAGCACGAAGTCCTTGCCGCCGGTCTCGCCGACCAGCCGCGGGTAGCCGCGGTAGCCCGCGATGTTCGCGCCGACCGTGCCCCACAGGTGCTGGAAGGTCGCGGTCGAGCCGGTGAAGTGGATGCCGGCCAGGTCGCGGTGGGTCAGGGCGACCTCGGAGACGGCCTTGCCGTCGCCCGGCAGCAGGTTGATCACGCCCGGCGGCAGCCCGGCCTCTTCGAGCAGCCGCATGGTCAGGTGCGCGGCGAACGACTGCGTCGGCGACGGCTTCCACAGCACCGTGTTGCCCATCAGCGCGGGCGCGGTGGGCAGGTTGCCGGCGATCGCGGTGAAGTTGAACGGCGTGATCGCGTAGACGAAGCCTTCGAGGGGCCGGTGCTCCATCCGGTTCCACACGCCCGGCGAGCTGATCGGCTGCTCGGCCAGGATCCGGCGGCCGAACTCGACGTTGAAGCGCCAGAAGTCGGCGAGCTCGCAGGCGGCGTCGATCTCGGCCTGGGTCGCGGTCTTGGACTGGCCGAGCATGGTGGCCGCGTTCAGCGTGGCGCGCCACTTGCCGGTGAGCAGGTCGGCGGCGCGCAGCAGGATCGCGGCGCGGTCGTCGTAGGACAGCGCGCGCCACTCCGGCGCGGCCTTCGCGGCGGCCGCGATGGCGTCGGTCGTGTCCTGCTGCGTGGCGCTGTGGATGGTGCCGAGGACGTGCGCGTGGTGGTGCGGCTGGACGACGTCGATCTTCTCGCCGCCGCCGGGGCGCTGCTCGCCGCCGATGGTCACGGTCAGGTCGACCGGTTCCGCCTGGCCCAGCCGCTTGAGCGCACCCTCGAGTTCCGCGCGCTCGGCGCTGCCCGGCGCATACGTGAGAACCGGCTCGTTCGTCGGGGCGGGGGTCTGGGTCACGGCGTCCACGGCGGCTCCTCTGCAGCGCTGTACGTCTCTGATGCCCCGAACGGTAACTCCGGACACGTTCCGGCGGCTTGTCCGATCGGCTAAAATCGAGCCCGTGATCTTGGTCGATCGGATAACGAGGCCGTGACGTCACTGCGCCACGTCCTGGCGACCTTGGGCGAGCCGCTCGTCGAGGTCGTCGTGGCGCCGCACGGCCTCGGCGTCGACGTCACGGACGTCGTGATCCTCGACCCCGAAGACCCCCTGGAAGCGTCCCCCGGCGACCTGGTGCTGGTGATCGGCGCGCGCGGCCGGGCCGCGGCCCCGGCGATCCGCGCGGCCGGGCGCGGTGGCGCGGCCGCGGTGGCGGTCAAGGGCGCGACGGGCGCCGACGTCGCCGCCGACGCGGGCGTCGCCCTGCTCACGGTCGGCGCGGAGGCACGCTGGGAACAGGTCGAATCACTGGCCCGCGGGGTCGTCGAGGCCGCCCGCGCGGGCGGTGAGGCGGCCAGCGGCGAGGTGCTCGGCGACCTGTTCGCCCTGGCCCAGACCATCGCGACGCTCACCGGCGGCCTGGTCAGCATCGAGGACACGGCCAACCGGGTGCTCGCCTATTCGCGCGCCGGGGACGAGGTCGACGAGCTGCGCCGGCTGTCGATCCTCGGCCGCGAGGGGCCGGAGCGCTACCTCGCGATGCTGCGCGAATGGGGCGTCTACCAGCGGCTGCGTGCCGGGGAAGGGATCGTCCGGATCGACGAGCGGCCCGAGCTGGGCATCCGCCGGCGCATCGCGGCGGGCATCCACGCCGGCAAGCAGCCGCTCGGCACGATCTGGGTCCAGGAAGGGGCCCAGCCACTCACCGAACGGGCCGAGACGGCACTGCTCGGGGCGAGCCGCACGCTGGCGCCGCAGCTCATCCGGGCGCGCACGCTGCCGAGCCCGGAACTGCGGCTGCGCGAAGACCTCCTGGCCAGCCTGCTGGAGGGCCGGCTCGACGCCGAGTCCGTGGCGGACGACATCGGCGCGGATCCGTCGCGGCCGGCGCAGGTGCTGGCGTTTTCGCTGAGTCATCCGGGACCGAGCCCCGGACCCCAGCCGGGGGGCAAGCCTCCCTGGACCCCCCAAAAGCCGGTGGTGCGCTCGGACAACCGGCAGCTGCGGCGCGCCGAGCTCGTCCACCTGATCGCCGTCCACACGGCGGCCTACCGGCGCAGCGCGCTGGTGAGCGTGATCGGCGGCCGGGTTTACGCGCTGCTGCCGGACCTGCCCGAGCACTCCGACGCGGCGGTGCTGGCGCTGGCCCGCGAGATCACCGCGACGGCCCGCCGTCACCTGGACGTCCCGGTCCGCGCGGCCCTCGGCGGGGTCGTGCCCCGGCTCTCGGAAGCGGCGGCGTCCCGCGGCGACGCCGACCGCGTCCTGGCGGCGATGACGCGCGGCCACTGGGCGGCCGACGTCGCCTCCCTGGCCGACGTCCGGGCCGAGGTGCTGCTCTCGGAAGTGCTGGCCCACCTGGCTTCGCAGCCGCGGATCCGCGACCCGAGGCTGACCGCGCTGGCGGCGCACGACGCCGACCACGGCGGCATCCTGGTCCCGGCGGTCCTGGCGTGGCTCAACGCGTTCGGCGACGTCCGCGCGGCGGCGCGGGTGCTGAACATCCACCCGAACACGGTCCGCTACCGCGTCCGCCGCGCGGCCGAGGTGTCCGGAGTGGACTTCGACGACCCGGCTCAGCGCCTGTTGACTGAGCTGCAGCTGCGGCTGTGATCCTGCTAGCTTCGCGCCCGTGGATCTCTTTTCACGCTCGTGGGCGGCGTTGCTCGCCGCGGTCGCCGCGCTGCCCGGCGCGGAGTTCGGAAAGCCGTCCGGCTGCCGGGGCTGGCTGGTCCGGGACCTGGTCTGCCACCTGGTGATCGACGCGCAGGACGTGCTGATCACGCTGGCCACCCCGGCTTCCTCGGCTCCGACGCACAACGCGGTGACGTACTGGGCGGTGTCGGACACGCTCCCGTCGGGTGAGGACCCCTTGTCGGCCCTGATCGTCCGCTTGGCGGCGGCGTACGAAGACCCGGCGCTGCTGAAGTTCCACCTGGACGACGTGGGGTCGGCCGCGGGCCGCGCGGCCGACCTGGCGGACCCGGGGATGCGGGTGTCGACCCAGGACATGGTCCTCACCGCGGGCGACTACCTGTCGGCGTACGTCCTGGAGTGGACGGTGCACCACCTGGACCTGGTGGCCCACGTGCCCTCGGCGGCCGGCCCGCCGGCCGAAGGCCTGGCGCGGACGCGGCAGATGCTGGAGCAGATCGCGGGCGCGGCGTTCCCGGCGTCGTTCTCGGACGAGGACGTCCTGCTGGTGGCGACCGGACGGCGCCCGCCGACCGAGGCGGAGACGGCAGCGCTGGGCACACTGGCCGCGCGGCTGCCGCTGGTCCTCGGATGACGTCGGCCGCGGAAACCCGAACCGCGGAAATGCGCTTCCGGTCATTTCCGACTCGATGTCCGGCTACGGGGAAATCGGCTCACACAAGTGCGGTCAGCTCCGCCAAGCGGGCTAACGCCGCGAAAGATTCGAACCGCGCCGATTGATCGTAAGCGGCGGTCGTGGCGAGGATTTCGTCCGCGCCGGTGACCGCGGCCAACCGCCCCAGCCGGTCTTCCACTTCAGCAGGCGTGCCCGAGATCTGACCGTCCAAAGTCTCCTCGAGCCGGGCGCGCTCGCGGTCGGTCATCGGCGCCGCGAGGATCTCGCCGGGCGGGTCCAGGGGCGGGAAAACGCCGTGGGAGCGCGAGTACACCGTCGCCCAGGCCTCCGAGACGAGCAGGCGCCGCGCGTCCGCCGCCGAGTCCGCCACCGCGATCGCCGTCGACACCACCACGTACGGCTCGCGCGCCCACTCGGACGGCCGGAACCCGTTCCGGTAGCGCGTCACCGCTTCGGCCAAGGCACGCTCACCACGCACCGGGGCGATCACCAGCGGCAGCCCCAGCTCCGCGGCGAGGTCCGCGCCGGACCCGGTGGCCAGCAGGAACGGCGGCACGCGCAACCCCTCGGCGGGGTAGGCGTGCACGCCGGGATAAGCGTGTTCCCCGGTGAAGAACCCGAGCAGTTCGCGGACCTGCGCACCGAAGTCCTCGGCGGCCTCTTTGCCGTGCCCCAGCGCCGATCGGACGCCGCCGGTGAAGCCGACGGACCGGCCGAGGCCCATGTCGATCCGGCCCGGGTGAAGGGCTTCCAGGACACCGAACTGCTCCGCCACGACCAGCGGCCGGTGGTTCGGCAGCATCACACCCCCGGTGCCGACGCGGATGCGCGTGGTCGCCCCGGCGACGGCGGCGGCCAGCACGGTCGGCGCGGACCCGGCAACACCCGGCACGCCGTGGTGCTCGGACACCCAGAACCGGTGGTAGCCCAGCCGTTCGAGGCCGGCGGCGAAGGCGACGGTGTCCCGCAGCGCCTGCGCGGGCCCGCGGTCCCGCCGCACGGGCGAGCGGTCGAGGACGGAGAACAGCGTCACCCCCGGTGCAACGCCGGGCGGGCGACGGGATTCCCGTCAGGGCCGCCAGCGCTCGCTGTACTCCGGGTGGTCGGCGTAGGGCAGGGCCAGCAGGCGCAGCGTGAGGCACCAGTTGGCACCGGCCTCGTCGGCGGGCACGTGGCAGGTCTCACACCAGTATTCGCTGCCGTAGAGCGGAAAGCCGGGCACCTTCTCCGACACCGTGGTGCGGTGGGCGAGCAGGATCCGCCGCGTCGCCTCGATCTCGTTGATCATCTGGTTGACCACGTCGAGCTCGAGATCGGTGAGCCCCCGGATCTTCTGCTCCACGGCAACCTTCGTCTCGCCGCGGTTCATCACGTCGCCGGCCTTCGCCTTGTTGACGGCCTGCATGATCAACGCCTGCCGCGCGCCCACCCGCGCCGCGAGGAAAGCGATCAGGTCGTCCACGAACGGCCTCCTTCCTCGAACCCGCTCCCCGATGGCCCCGGGGAGTCGTCGATCCGGGACCGCACGTTACGCCGTCGAAGACCAAGATCGTGACATCGAGATCGGCCGTGCAACATTTGTGACCCGAAAGGCGACAGCGGGCGCTTACGTGATCACTCCCCGTTCTCCGGACGTGCTTTGCTCGGCTGGACCCGCTTCGGTTCCCCCGGCATTTTCGGGTAATCCGGCGGGTAAGGCAGATCACCGAGACCGTGGTCACGCGCGTCCCGCTCGTACCACTCCAGCGCCGTCTCGAGGCCGAACGGCGAGGCGTCCATCGGCTCGTGCAGGTCGCCGTGCTTCTCCAGGAACGCCGGGATCGTCAGCACGTCGAAGTCGTCCGCGTCCACCTCGCCCAGGAGGTCCCACGTCAACGGCGTCGACACCGTTGCGCGGGGGGTGCCGCGGACCGACCAGGTCGAAGCCACCGTGCGGTCGCGGGCCGCCTGGTTGTAGTCCAGGAACACGCGGCCGCCGCGCTCCTCCTTCCACCAGGAGATCGTCGCCTTCTCCGGGATCCGGCGGGTGACCTCGCGGCCCAGCGCGATCACCGCGTGCCGGACCTGGACGAAGTCCCACTCCGGCCGGATGCGGACCAGCACGTGCACGCCGCGGCCGCCGGAGGTCTTCGGCCAGCCCGTCAGGCCCGCGTCGGCCAGGACCTCGCGGACCACCACGGCCACTTCGACCGCGTCCGCGAAGCCCGCCCGGTCCGGCGGGTCGACGTCGATCCGGAGCTCGTCCGGGTGGTCGACGTCCGGGCGGCGGACCGGCCACGGGTGGAAGTCGAACGTGCCCAGGTTGGCCGCCCACGCGAACACCGCCGGCTCGGTCGGGCACACCTCGGCGGCCTTGCGGCCCGAGGGGAACGTGATTTCGGCGGTCGAAACCCACGGCGGCGCCCCCTTGGGCAACCGCTTGGCGTAGAACCAGTCGCCCTCGACGCCGTCGACGTAGCGCTTCAGGGTCGTCGGGCGCTCCCCGATCGCGCGCAGCAGCGGCCCGCCGACCGTGATGTAGTGCTCCACGACCTGCCGCTTTGTGATGCCGCGCGCGGGGAAGTACACCTTGTCCGGGCTGGTGACGCGGACCGTGCGCCCGCCCACCTCGTACTCGACCGGGTCACCGTTCTTGGGCATGAAGCCAAACTAACGCTGATCGCGCCGCACGGCCCCCGCGAACGTGCCCCGAGCTTTCACGTGAAAGCTCGGGCCCCCGGTGGGCACTTTCACGTGAAAGTGCCCTCTGTAGGCTCGAGCGGGTGTCCGGCCGCACCAAGCTGATCGTCGCGTTCGCCGTGCTCGCCGCCTTCGCGGCGGCCGCGGTGCTGCTGCCGATCCCCGGTCCGGCCGAACTGCGGGCCTGGGCCGGCACCACCGGCCCCGCCACCCCGCTCGTGCTGCTCGTCGCGTACTCGCTGCTCACCGTGGCGCCCATCCCGCGGACGGTGTTCAACCTCGCCGCCGGCCTGCTCGTCGGCACCGCGGCCGGGATCGCGATCGGCCTGGTCGCCACCACCATCGCGGCCGGCCTCTCCTTCGGGCTGGCCCGACTGCTCGGCCGCGACCTGGTCACCCGGCACCTGCACCGCTCGGCCGTGAAAACGGTCAACGACCGGCTCTCCGGCGGCGGCGTCCTCGCCATCACGTCGCTGCGGCTGATCCCGGTCGTGCCGTTCGCGCCGTTCAGCTACCTCTGCGGGGTGTCCTCGGTGCGGCTCGCCCCGTACCTGGCCGGTACGCTGCTCGGGAGCGTGCCCGGCACGGTCGCCGTGGTCGTCCTCGGCGACGCCCTGACCGGCGACACGCCGCCCGCGCTGCTCGCCTGTTACGGCGTGTTCGCGCTGGCCGGGGCGATCGGCCTGGTCAAGGTGTTCAAGAAGCGGGCACCGGCCGAACCGCAGCCCGCCGGACCGGCTGGCTGACGCGAACTCCCGCGCGGCCGACCGCTACACTCGATCGGGTGCGCGAAGCGGTAACGCGCTGAGCAGGGCCACCACCACCGGGAATTTCGTCAGGAGCAGTCGCCATCGACACCGGTCAGCTGATCGCGGGGCACTACCGCCTCGTCGAGCACATTGGTAGCGGTGCCATGGGTGTCGTGTGGCGCGCGACCGACGTGCGCCTCGAACGCACCGTCGCGATCAAGCAGATCCTCCCGCAGCCGGGTGTCTCCGAGACCGAACGCGACAACATGCGCCAGCGCGCCATGCGCGAGGCGAAGAACGCGGCCCGCTTCCAGCACCCGAACGCCATCGTGGTGTTCGACATCGCCGAGCACAACGGCGACCCGTGCCTGGTGATGGAGTACCTGAACGGGCCCAGCCTCTCCACGATCCTCGCCGAGGAGGGCACCCTGCCGCTCGGCCGGGTCGCCCGGATCGGCGAGCAGGTCGCGTCCGCGCTGGTGGCCGCCCACCGCGCCGGGATCGTGCACCGTGACGTCAAGCCGGGCAACATCCTCATCGACGAGACCGGCACCGCGAAGATCACCGACTTCGGCATCTCCCGCGCGGCCGGCGACATGACGCTGACGGCGACCGGCCTGATCGGCGGCACGCCCGCGTACCTGGCACCCGAGCTGGCCCGCGGCGCCGACCCGGTGCCCAGCTCCGACGTCTTCGCCCTCGGCGCGACCCTCTACCAGGCGATCGAGGGCACCACGCCGTACGGCAACACGACCAACCAGCTCGCGCTGCTCTACGCGGCGGCGAACGGCCAGATCAACCCGCCGGTGCAGGCGGGCGGGGCCACCGCGCTGCTGATGAGCCTGCTGCGCAGCGAGCCGGGCGAGCGGCCGAGCATGGCCGAGGCCCGCGAGCGGCTGGCCGCGCTGGCCCGGACCGAGCCGGGTGGCATGACGGCGTCACCACCGCTGCTCTCCGGCGGCGCGGGCCGCAAGCCCGCCGCACCCGCGTCCGCGGACGACGGCGAGCGGCCACCGTGGCAGCGCACCGCCGGCGCGGCGCCGGCGTCACCACCGGCCGGCACGCCCGCGCCCGCGAACAAGGCCACGAACAAGGCGCCGTCGAACCCGCCGCGCCCGACCGCGGCGTTCATGCCGATGCGGTCCCCGGCCGCCCCGCCGAACACGCCGCCCAGACCGATGCCCGCGGCCACGCCGTCGGCCAGGGCTCCCCAGTACTCGTCGGGCACGACCAAGCCGGACAACAAGCGCAAGTACGCGATCTTCGCCGGCGCCGGCGCGGCGGTCGTCGTGGTCGCGGTGATCGTGTTCCTGGTGCTGAACTCGGGCAACGGTGGTTCCGGCGGCAACCAGACGGCCCAGTCGCCGGGCAAGCAGCCCACCTCGGGCCAGAGCACCTCCAAGCCCGCCAGCCCGAGCAACTCGAACGCGCCCGCGAGCCTCGGCCGGACGCCGACCGAAACACCGGTCACCAACTTCAGCACCGCCGGTCAGCTGGTCATCAACTACTTCAGCGACCCGGCGGCCCACTGGGACCTGCTCACCCCGGCCGCCCAGCAGGTGTACGGCAGCCAGGGCGAATACCAGGAGTACTGGGCCGAAAACAAGAAGAACATCAATGGGCCGACCGTTGCGCGCGCCGACTCGGGTGGCAACGAGGCCGACGGCTCGCTCGTCATGAACGTCAACGTCGGTGGTGCTCGGCCCGGGTTCCGGCTGGTCAACGTCGGAGGCCGGACCCTGATCGACGCCGACACGAGGCTCGGCGGCTCGAACTCGAGCAACTGAGACGTAACGCGCGTCCGGTGGGCTCAGCGGCGCCGATGGCCTACCGTGGAGCCATGGCCGACGACGGAGCTTCGCTGCCGGGCCAGAATCCTCGCTTCCACGAGGACCTGGTCGGCCTGGACCCGTACGACCCGGAGGCGCGCGCGTTCGCCGAGCACCTCGATCGCATCGAGCGGTGCGGCCCCAACTTCACCATCGAGGCCGCTCTCGACGGCGTGGCCGACTTCGCCGACTCCAGCAACCGGCTCGGCGGGCTGCGCTACTGGGTGGCCGCGCTGATCGTGGTCCTCATCGTGCTCGGCGTGATCGTGGCCGCATGGGACATCGTGGTGCACGCCCTCGCCTGGCTCGCGGCGTAACGTGGATCGGGTGAAAGGTATGAAACCCGTTGTCGGCGCGACCCCGCGCGTCGTGAAGTCCGAGCAGGAATGGCGGGAGCAGCTCAGCCCCGACGAGTTCGCCGTGCTCCGCCAGGCGGGGACCGAACGGCCGTTCACCGGTGAGTACACCGACACCAAGACCACCGGCGTCTACGCGTGCCGCGCCTGCGGTGCCGAGCTGTTCCGCAGCGACACGAAGTTCGAGAGCCACTGCGGCTGGCCGTCGTTCTACGACCCGGCCGATTCCGACGCGGTGCTGCTGCGCGAGGATCGGGCCATGGGCATGAAGCGGATCGAGGTGCTCTGCGGCTCCTGCCACAGCCACCTCGGGCACGTCTTCGAGGGCGAGGGCTACCCGACCCCGACCGACCAGCGCTACTGCATCAACTCGATCTCGCTGAAGCTGGTACCCGAGTCGTAAACCGCCCAGCTTAAATCCTCCTCAAGGGAGCAACCCGCCGCCCTTCCTCGAACGTGGTCACCGCACACGGACGAGGGAGGGCGGACTCATGACCGACACCTGGGGCATTCCCGGACCGGTGTTCGCGGGGCTCTACCTGGGGTTGCTGCTCCTGCCGGCGCTGGTCGGCGCGCTCCGGCTCGGCGCCCTGCGGCGCGGCCGGAGCGGTGGCGCGCCCGCGCGGGCCGAAGAACTCGCGCTGCTCACCGGCGGCCGCGGGCGGGCCGTCGAATTCGTCGTCGCCCGGCTGCTGGAGCGCCAGATCATCCGGATGGACGGCACCGGCCGCGTGCACCGCGTCCGCGGGAGCGCGCCGGACGACCTGGGCCGCGCCGCGCTCGTCCGGATCGGCAAGACCGGCACCACCGTCGGCTCGGTGCGCCGCGAGGTGTGGCACCACCCCGCGCTGGTCGCCGTGGAGAACGGGCTGATCGCGCGAGGCCTGCTCGTCGACGCCCGGAAGGTCCGCTCGATCCGGGTGGGCACCGCCTTCGCGTACTGGGCGCTGGTCGTGCTCGGCGTGGTCCGGTTGATCGAGGGCAGCTCCACCGGGCACCCCGTCGGCTTCCTGCTGGGCCTGCTGGTGCTGGGCACCGCCGCGGCCGTCTTCGTGACGACCCGCGCCGTGAAGACCCCGGAAGTCAAGGCCACTGCCGCCGGCCGGGCCGCGGCCGAGGCGGCCGAGCGCGCCGGTGTGCTGGCGGCCGGCCCGGCGGGCGAGGTCGCGGCCGGCGGCTTCGGCCGCCACCCCGACAAGGACGTCCGGCTGGCCGTCAGCCGCTCCACCGCGGCCCCGGCCACCCGCGGCCACTCCCGCCGCGGCCGGTCGACGGCCGCGGCCGGCGGCGGCTTCGTCGGCTACTACGGCGGCAGCTCTTCCAGCGGCGGCGGGGGCGGCAGCTCGTGTGGTGGTGGGGGCGGCAGCTCATGCGGTGGCGGCGGTGGGGGTGGCGGCGGCGGGGGCTGCGGCGGTTGAAACGCCGACGCGAACGCAGGCGTCTCACAGCTACGGTGACCGCGACACACTGAGGGGAGACGGGCGATGAGCGACCCGTGGGGCATCTCCGGACCGGATTTCGTGGTCCTCTACATCGCATTGCTCGGCGCGGTCCTGCTGATCAGGGTCGTCGTGTCCGGGATCGTGAACAGCCGGGCGAGGCGGGCGGGCGCCGTCCTGCCCGGGCCGCCGCCGACCGTCTACCAGCTCGCCTTCCTCGCCGGTGGCCCCGCCCGGGCCGCCGACGCGGCGATCGCGGCCCTGGTCGAGCGCGGGCAGCTGCGCGTCAACAGCTACCAGCAGATCAGCCAGGCCGGGAAGCGGCCGGCCGAGCCGTTGGAACGGGCCGTCTTCGACGTGGCCCGGCTGAAGACGACCGCGACGATCCGGGCGTACGTCCGCGGCTCCGCGGCGATGCGAGCCCTGGAGGCGGACCTCGACCGGCGTGGCCTGCTGGCGTCGGCGGCCGCCAAGCGGCGGGCGCGGACGTTCGGGCTGCTCCTGCAGCTGGCCGTGCTGGCGCTCGGCGTGGTGCGGCTGGCCAACGGCATCGCCCTCGACCGCCCGGTCGGGATCCTGGTGCTCCTGGTCCTGGTCGCGGTGGTGCTGGTGGTCGTGGCGGCGGTCCGCCGGTCGAAGACGGGCCCCCGCAAGCCGACCGCCGCGGGGCACCGCGTGCTCGGCCAGGCCCGGGCCGCGGCGAGCGGGCCGGTGCCGGCCGGGATGCTCGCCGGTGGCGTGCTGCTCGGCGGGGCGGCGGCCGCGGTCGCGCTGGGCGGCTGGGCGATGTACCCGGACGAGGAGCTGAGCGCGGCGCTGACACCGACGGCGTCCGGCGGCGGCGGCTCGTCCGGGTCTTCCTGCAGCAGCTCGTCGTGCTCGAGCCCGGGCAGCAGCGGGTCTTCGTGTGGTGGTGGTTCGTCGTGCGGTGGCGGAGGGGGTTGCGGTGGGTGAGCTGGGCATCGGGATCGGCTGGCGGCACGAGCTCGACCTGTCCATCGCGCGGCTGCCGGGCGTGGACTGGGTCGAGGTCGTCGCGGAGAACCTGCACGCCGACCACCTGCCGGACACGCTCGTGGCGTTGCGCGAGCGCGGCCTGCCGGTGCTGCCGCACGCGGTCTCGCTGTCCCTCGGCGGGGCCGAGCCGCTGGACACCGGCCGCGTCCAGCACCTCGCGGAGATCGCGCGGGCCCTGGACGCGCCGCTGGTCAGCGACCACGTGTGCTTCGTGCGCGCGGGCGGGCTCGACTCGGGGCACCTGATGCCGCTCCCCCGCACGCGCGAGGCACTGGACGTGCTGGTGGCGAACGTCCGGCTCGCCCAGTCCATCGTGGACGTGCCGCTGGCGCTGGAGAACATCGCCGCGGTGCTCGACTGGCCCGGCGCCGAGCTGACCGAGGAGCAGTTCCTCACCGAGCTGACCGACCGCACCGGCTGCCGGCTGATCATCGACGTGGCGAACCTGTACGCCAACGCTCGCAACATCGGCACCGACCCGGTCGCGTTCCTGGACGGCATCCCGTGGGAGCGCCTGGCGTACGTCCACATGGCGGGCGGCATCGAGCGCGACGGCGTCTACCACGACACGCACGCGCACCCGGTGCTGCCGGAGGTGCTGGCGTTGCTGACGGAGCTGCGCCGCCGCACGGACCCGCCGGGCGTGCTGCTGGAACGCGACGACGACTACCCGACCGACGACGAGCTGGCGGCGGAACTGGCGGCCCTGCGCACGGCGGTGACGGGGTGAGCCGCTCCGAACTGGCCCGGCGCCAGGCCGAGCTGCTGCACGCCCTGCTGGCCGACGGCCCGCCACCGCCGGGTTTCGACCCGGCCCGGCTGCGGGTGGAGGCCCGGCTGCTGCGCCGCAAGCACGGGCGGGTGCTGGCTCATCAGCGGCCGGAGCTGGTGGAGGCGCTCGGTGAGCGCTACGGGCCGCTGTTCGCGGAGTTCAACGCGGGCCGCCCGAAGAAGGCGGCCGAGCGATCGGGGGCGTACGCGGACGAGTTCGTGACCTGGCTGATCGACGGCGGCCACCTGCCGAAGCCGAAGCGGAGGCTGGTCGACCGCCTCCGGCGCTGCTGATCCACAACTCGGCCTGCCTGTGGACAACCAGGCTCTGACCAGGCTTTTCGTCGGTCGCCGCCGGTAGACTGGAACCGGGGGGCGCCCCCGGCGGGCGGCGGGGTTCCGGCAAAGTTGCCCATCTGCGTTTCGCGCCGTCCGTCGCGGGCCGGGCCGGGCCGGGCCGGGCCGGTGGGGTAGGCGGCCGCTGCAGTGTCGTTGGTGGCGGTTCGGCGGAGTCGGAGCCCTCGCCGCCGCCCCGACGCCCCACCGACCAGACTCGTGGCCGGGACGGCCGGACTCGTGGCCGGGACGGCCGGACTCGTGGCCGGGACGGCCGGACTCGTGGCCGGGACGGCCGGACCAGGACTTCGCCGGGCCCCTGGCCCCCGGGGGATCTGCTTCAGGGGGTCCAGGTCGGTTTGTCGACTCCCGGTTCGCGGGTCCCGAACTCCCAGTACGGCTCCGCCCCCGGCAAGCCACCCGCCATCCGGACCCGGGTCAGCCGGCCATAACCGCTGTCCGCTTCCTCCAGCAGGTCGCCGAAGTCCACGTCCGCGGCCGCCGGGTCCTTGCGCCCCAGCGAATCCAGCCAGTGGCCCGTTCCCGCCAGGGACAGCCGGGCCCGCCAGGTGCCGCCGTCCTCGACCTGCCTGCCCAGCGCCGTCATCACCGCCGCCGCCGTGAGCCAGCCCGTTGCGTGGTCCAGCGCCTGGACCGGCAGCGGGGACGGCGGGTCACCCCAAGCCAGGCCGCTCGACATCTGGACCAGGCTGTCGAACCCGCGCCGCCGGGCCCACGGGCCTTCCCAGCCGTACGCGCTCAGGTCGGCGATCACCAGGCCCGGCCGCAGCGAAGCGAGCTCCGACGGCCCGAAGCCGATGCGCTCCAGTGCGCCCGGCCGGAACGACTGGACCAGCACGTCGGCCCGGCTGATCAGCTTCTTCAGCCGAGCGCGGCCGCCCTCGGTGTCCAGTGCGACGAACGCCGAGCGCTTGCCCTGGCCCGTATCGCGCACCAATGGCTCGATGCGCGGCAGGTGCGCGGCCCCGACGTGCAGGACGTCGGCGCCGTGCGCCGCCAGGACCCGGCCGGCCACCGGCCCGGCGAGCACGTGCGTCAGCTCCAGGACCCGGATGCCGCCCAGCGGCCGGTCCGAGTAGAACAACGTCCGCTTGGGCGCCGGGGCCAGCGGAGCCAGGTCCACCAGCGGCAGCGAAGCCACCGCCACCCCCTGGGGGTGCGCGGCCCAGTCCGACGGCGAACGCAGCTCGGCGGCCGCTCCCCCGGCCGACACGACGGCGTGCTCGACCTCCCGCGCGCTCCGCCCGGCAACCGCCTTCTCGACCGCGGCCCGGGTCCCGGGCACGCCCAGGCCCCAGCACACCGCCGATTCGTGCCGCGGGTGGTTGCCGTGCAGGCGCACCCAGCCGTCGGCCGTGCGGTAGTCGCCCGAGAGCGGCGCCCAGACCGGCTCGGCGGCGACGCCCTCCACCTGCAGCAGCTGCTCGCTCCGGAACGCCGCCGCCGCGTGCCGGGTGTCCGCGGTGACCACGCCGGGCTCGATGTCGCGCACCTTGAGCATTTCCGCGGCCGCCAGGGTCGCCGCGGCCACCGAAGCCGTGGCGGCCGCCGCCACCCGGTACGGGCCGGGCAGCGCGTCTTCGGTGCCGGTCAGCTCGAACGGCCCCGGCCGAGATTCCGCGAGGGCGTCCCAGACGCCCTCCACAATTTCGCGCACTACGGAAGTGCCGCGACGAGCTCGGCGGGCGGCACGCGGGTGCCGGTGTAGAACGGGATCTCCTCGCGCACGTGCAGCCGCGCCTCGGTGCCGCGCAGGTGCCGCATGAGGTCGACGATCCGGTGCAGCTCGTCGGCCTCGAAGGCGAGGATCCACTCGTAGTCGCCCAGTGCGAACGACGCGACGGTGTTCGCGCGCACGTCCGGGTAGTCGCGGGCTTCCTTGCCGTGGTCGGCGAGCATCTTGCGGCGGTCGGCGTCCGGCAGCAGGTACCACTCGTAGGACCGCACGAACGGGTACACGCAGATGTACTTGCGGGCCTCTTCGCCGGCCAGGAAGGCCGGGATGTGGCTCTTGTTGAACTCGGCGGGCCGGTGCAGCGCGGTCTGGCTCCAGACCGGCGTCGACGCGCGGCCGAGCGGCGTCCGGCGGAACCCGGCGTAGGCGGCCTGGACCTGCTCGATCTCCTCGGCGTGCCACCAGATCATGTAGTCGGCGTCGGCGCGCAGCGCGGCCAGGTCGTAGACACCCCGCACGGTGACGCCCTTGGCCTCCAGGCCGTCGAGGTACTCGGCCGTCTCCCGGCCGGCGGTCCCGCGGTCTTCGCCCAGCCTGCCCGGTTCGATCCGGAAGACCGACCAGGTGGTGTAGCGGATGGTGTCGTTGAGCTCGTTGTAGTTGACCCGCGCCATGGGTCCATCCTGTCACCGCGGCGGCAGCATCGCCGCCACGGGTCGGGTGAGCGCGGTGAGGCTTGTTCTGCCGTCGCCCGGCGCAAGGTGGCTGTTCTCCGGCAACCTGCGGATTCGTAGCGCCGAGCTAACCAGAACAAGCCTCACTCACGCCGTCAAGTGGGCCGCGATCCGCTGGGCGGCCGCCTCCGCCGTCGCGACACAGGCCGGCAGCCCGACGCCGTGCAGGGTCGCCCCGGCGATGGCCAGGCCCGGCACTTCGGCGACGGCCTTTTCGATCCGCTCGACGCGTTCGAGGTGCCCGGTGCCGTACTGCGGCAGCCCGCCGCCCCAGCGCATCACCAGGGTCTCGACCGGTGCCGCCGTCACGCCCGTCAGCCGGGCGAGGTCGTCGCGGACCAAGCGGACCAGCTCGATGTCGTCGGCCCGCAACGCGCCCGGCTCGCCGAACCGGCCGACCGAGCCGCGGACCAGCACTGGACCGGTGCCGTAGTGGGCCCACTTCCGCGACGAGAACGTGAACGCCTTCGACGCGTACGGCACGCCCGAAGCGTCCTGCTCGCCCTGGCCGATCAGGATCCCCGACGCCGCGGGCAGCACGGTGCCGGGTGGCAGCGCCAGCGCGACCACGGCCATCGACGCCAGTTCGACCTCGCCGAAGGCCGCCGAAGCCGCCGGGACGACGTCGGCGAGCAGGCGGCGGGCCGAGGGCGCGGGCACCGCCAGCACCACCGCGTCGGCTTCGGCGTTGTTGCCCGCCGGCGCGTGCGCGGTCGGCGCCGCGCCGATGCGCAGCCGCCAGCCGGCGCCGTGCCGCTCGATCTCGCACACGGGCAGGCCGGTCCGCAGCTCGGCGCCGGCCGCCGCGGTGAGCCGGTCGATGACCGTGCCGAGGCCGCCCGGGACGGTGCCGAACACCGGCGCCGTCGACGGGTTCGACGGCAGCTGGGCGGCGGCCGCCGCGGTCAGCGAACCGGCGCCCGCCGCCAGCGCGGAAGCCAGGCCGGGCATGGTCGCGCGCAGGCCGAGGCCGTCGGCGCCACCCGCGTAGACGCCGCCGAGCAGCGGGTCGACCAGCCGGTCCACCAGTTCGTCGCCGAAGCGGTCGCGCAGCAGCGATCCCAGCGGCACGTCCCCGCCGGGCAGCCGCAGCTCGGGCAGCGACGGCTCGGCCTCGACGGCCCGCCGCCCCGCGTCCGACAGCACCCCGGCCACCGATTCGGCCGACGCCGGCACCCCCATGACCGTGCCGGGCGGCAGGCCGGTGACGACGCCGCCCGCGTGGATCTTCGCGCGGGCGTTCGTCGGGTGGACGACGTCGAGGCCGAGCTCGCGGACCAGCGCGAGCATTTCGGGACGGCGGACGAGGAAGGCCTCGGCGCCCACGTCGTAGGGCACCCCGGCGAGCTCGGCCGTGCGCAGCTTCCCGCCCGGCGCCGTCGTCTTTTCGAAGACCGTGATCTCGGCTTCGGGGCCGAGCAGCCGCCGCAGCCGGTACGCCGCGGTCAGCCCGGAAATGCCGCCCCCGACGACCGCGACGCGCTTCACAGCTCGTGCACCAGCCCGACCACGCGGGTCAGCACGTCGGGATCGACCCCGGGCAGCACGCCGTGGCCGAGGTTGAAGACGTGGCCGTCGGCCGCCTTGCCCTCTTCGGCGATGCGCCGGACCTCGGCCTCGAGCACCGGCCAGGAGGCGTGCAGCAGCGCCGGGTCGAGGTTGCCCTGGACGACGATTTTTTCCGGCGCGCGCCCGTTGAGGCCGAGGCGCCGCACGGCTTCGTCGAGCGGGATCCGCCAGTCCACGCCGACGACGTCGGCGCCCGCGTCGCGCATCGCGACCAGGAGCTCGCCGGTGCCGACGCCGAAGTGGATCCGCGGGACGCTGTACTCCGCGACGCCCGCAAGGAGCTTCGCCGAGTGCGGCAGGACGAACTCGCGGTAGTCCCGCTCGGACAGCGCCCCGGCCCAGGAGTCGAACAGCTGGATCGCGTCGACGCCGGCGTCGAGCTGCGCGCGCAGGAACGTCAAGGCGATGTCGGCGAGCCGCCCGGCCAGCTCGTGCCACACCTCGGGCGAGGTGTGCATCAGGGCCTTGGTGTGCTCGTGGTTGCGGCTCGGGCCGCCCTCGATGAGGTAGCTGGCCAGCGTGAACGGCGCACCGGCGAAGCCGATCAGCGGCGTCTCGCCGAGCCGCTCGACCAGCAGCCGGACGCCGTCGGCGACCTTCGAGACCTGGTCGGGCTCGAGCTCCGGCAGTGCTTTCACGGCGGCGAGGTCGCGCACCGGCGTCGCGACCACCGGGCCGGTCCCGGGCACGATGTCGATGTCGACCCCGGCGGCCTTGAGCGGCACCACGATGTCGCTGTACAGGATGGCCGCGTCGACGCCGTGGCGGCGGACCGGCTGCAGGGTGATCTCGGCGAGCATCTCGGGATCGAAACAGGAGTCGAGCATCGGCACGCCTTCGCGCAGCGCGCGGTACTCGGGCAGCGAGCGGCCGGCCTGGCGCATGAACCAGACGGGCGTGCGGGCCGGGCGTTCGCCGCGCGCGGCAGCCAGGAACGGGGCTTCGGGCAGCTCGCGGCGGGCGGCCGGAGCGGCCGGGCGCGGCAGGGGCGTGGTCTGAGACATCGCCGTCAATCGTGCCACGAGCCCGGGCGGGCCGTCCTCTCGGCGCGCCTGCCCCCGCAACAGGGCGTGCCCGCCCTAAAGTCGGTGCGTGACCGCGATGACGCCAGTGCCCGAGCTCTTCCGCGAAGCAGTCGCGGCGCTGCAGTCCGTCCGGCCCCGTCCGGAGGTGCTGCTGGAGCCGATGCGCCCCCCGCAGCGGCTCGCGCCGTGGTCGTACGCGGTCAGCTGCGAAGTGTCCGGGCCCGCCGACGTGCTGGCTTCGGGGCGGCTGGTCCTGCTGCACGACCCGGACGGCCAGGACGGCTGGGACGGCGTGCTGCGCCTCGTCATGTACGTGCGCGCGGAGCTGGACCGCGAACTGGCGACCGACCCGTTCCTGCCGGCGGTCGGCTGGTCGTGGCTGACCGACGCCCTGGAGGTGTCCGGGGCGAGCTGGACGGCCCTCGGCGGCACGGTGACCGAGACGTCGTCGGCCCGCTTCGGCGACATCTCCGGGCCCGCCCGCACCGACGACCTGGAACTGCGGGCGTCGTGGACGCCGTCGGACGCCGGGCTGCTGCCCCACGGGCAGGCCTTCTGCCAGGTGATGGCGAGCGTCGTGGGCCTGCCGCCGGTCGGGGTGACCCTCTTCGGGCAGCGCCAGGGCTCCTGACCCACCCCGCCCGCAACCCCGAGCGGCTGTCCGGGCGATCTTCGGCAACGAATCGGCAACGGCGGGTCGTCGCGAGCCGTACCGGGACCGCGCCTTGTACGGATGTGAGCAAAATTCACGTCTGCTGAACAGCGTTCACCTCGCCTGTGCACCCCTGAGAGCCCCCCAGGCGCCGGAAACGGCCCGGATGACCATCCGGCACCCTGCGCCGCCTCCCGGATCTCCGAGGCCGTTTCACGTCTCCTCGTTCGTGACTCCTCGCGGTCACGCACCGCAACAAGATCAATTCCCGGGCCGGGCGCCTGTAGTTACCCGCAACGGACACGGACAGTCACCGTCGCCGACCTCGGCAGGCGCCCGCGAAGCCGTGCGGGCGAGTTGATCACGCCCCGGCCGGGGCCACTTTCCGAGGGTTGGGGGAGCCCATCCGGACCCCCGCTACTAGGCGCACCGGCAGCTGCACGGCTCATCTGCACGGCCATTTGGACGCCGGTAACTCCTTTGCATCGTGTTCACTGGGCTATCCGTTAGCAACCGGCCGTGTACTAGCCCGATCGTGTTACTACGAACCCACTGCGTGACTGTTCGTTTGAGATAGATACCCATTCGATCCCCCCGCAACGGCCTCAGGACGGCTACAGTGCCTTCGACGACACCACTTTCGGTCTAAAGCTGGCGCGGCTGAACGGCCGAAGGTCCCGGTGCCGGTCGGGGGGCACGACCGACTCCAGGGAGGTAGTGACGTGGCTACCGTCGGCTTATCTCAGGCCGTCCGATCCACGCCAGCCGGTGCATTGCCGGCGAGCATGGTTCCGCACCCGCGGGAAGAGCTTTTTTCCGTGTTGGTGGTCGATGACCACCCGCTGTTGAGGGAGGCAATCGCAGCAAGACTCGCACAAATGGGTGCGGGTACCGTCCACGAAGCCGCCACGGTGGCCGAGGCGAGGGCGCGAGCACAGGCCACTGGGCCATGTGACCTGGCGATCCTCGATCTCGGACTGCCGGACGGCAGCGGCATCGAGCTGGTTACGGAACTCCGTAGCCACGGCTGGCCGCGCGTGGTGGTCCTCGCATCCTCGGACGACCCGTACGCGGTCCGCTCGGCCTTCCAGGCCGGGGCCCAGGCGTACCTGCTGAAGTCCGCGTCGCCGGTCGTGGTGACCGACGGCGTGCGGCGCGTGCTCGAGGGCGGCGTCTACGCCGACCCGAGCGTGGCTCCGGTGCTGGCCACCGGAACCCGCGTCGCGGGCACCGACAACACCCCGCGCGAGCTGTCCGCTCGTGAGGTGGAGGTGCTCCAGCTGGTCGCCGACGGACAGTCCAACAAGGAGATCGGCGAGGAGCTTTCGCTCTCCGCCCTCACCGTCAAGTCCCACCTGTCCCGGATCGGGCGCAAGCTCGGCACGGGCGACCGGGCGCAGATGGTGGCACTGGCCATGCGAGCCGGCGTCATCCGCTGACGAAAGCACACCTCCCTGCGGGGCGGGCGGACCAGGCGCGGTACGCCCGTCCCGTAGGGTCGTCAACCATGGGAAGCACTGAGGCCGAGGACACCGGGATGGAGATCGAGTCCACGGGCGGCCCTGTGCTGCTACGCGAACCCGCCGAGGGCACACCCCCGGTGATCACCGAACCTTCCGCGCTGGCCGAGGCCTGCGCGAAGCTCGCCGCGGGCAGCGGCGCGGTGGCCGTCGACACCGAACGCGCGTCCGGCTACCGGTACTGGCCCAAGGCCTACCTCGTGCAGCTGCGCCGCGAGGGTGCCGGCACGGTGCTGATCGATCCGATCGAGCTGGCCGACGACCTCCAGCCGCTGCGCGACGTCCTGAACAACCTGGAATGGGTGCTGCACGCCGCTTCCCAGGACCTCCCCTGCCTCGCCGAGCTGGGCCTGCACCCGGCGGCGCTGTTCGACACGGAGCTGGCCGGACGGCTGGCGGGCTACGAACGCGTCGCGCTGGGCACGCTCGTCGAGCTGTTGCTGGGGTACACCCTCGAAAAGGGCCACAGCGCGGCCGACTGGTCGAAGCGGCCGTTGCCGGTCGACTGGCTGAACTACGCCGCCCTCGACGTCGAGCTGCTCGTCCAGCTGCGCGAAAAGCTGGAAGCGGAGCTGGGCGCCCAGGGCAAGCTGGAGTGGGCGCGGCAGGAGTTCGAATTCGTGCGGACGGCCCCGCCGCCGCCCCCGCGGGCCGAGCCGTGGCGCCGGACGTCCGGCGTGCACAAGATCCGCAGCCCGCGCGGCCTCGCGGCGGTCCGCGAGCTGTGGCAGGCGCGCGACGAGCTGGCCCGCAAGCGCGACCGGGCCCCGAGCCGCATCCTGCCGGACAGCGCGATCGTCAACGCCGTCACGGCCGATCCGAAGACGGTCGAGGAACTGCAGGCGCTGCCGGTGTTCAGCGGCCGCGTCCAGCGCAAGTACACGGCGAGCTGGCTGCGCCACCTGCAAGCGGCCCGGGCGCTCCCGGCCTCGGAGCTGCCCTCGCCCGCCCAGCCGACGGACGGCCCGCCCCCGGTGAACCGCTGGGCGGACAAGGACCCGGACGCGGCCGCCCGCTTGTCGGCGGCCCGCGCGGCCTTGGCGGCGATCGCCGAGGACCGACGGCTGCCGGTGGAGAACCTGCTGCTGCCGGACCTGGTCCGCCGCACGTGCTGGCGCCCGCCGGCCGAAACGGACGAGGACACGGTCGCCGACGTCCTGCGCGCGGGTGGCGCCCGGCCGTGGCAGGTCGAGCTGACGGTGGCCGCGCTGAGCAAGGCTTTGCAGACCACGGCTTCCTGACAGATCCACGACAGTTCCCGGCCAGTGTCGCGCGGGAACCGGGGATCGCTCGCTCGTCGATCTACCTTCGCCGGAATCCAGATCTCCGGCGAAGGTGCTCTGCGCACGGACGTAAAATCGAGGTCTTCGTGGACCGATGGGCCGTGCCGCCGACACCATCAAGCCGCTGTCGGTAAACATTCAGCGGTCAGAACCCGCCCACTGGAAAGCCACTTCGCGTCGGGGCTCAGTCGATCCAGCTGGGCATCCGGACCCTTCGAGATCTCCAGGACCTGCTCCCCGGCTCCCGCTAGTCCGCGAGGGCCGCCAGCAGCGTGTGTGCCTCCGCCCGCAGGTCACCCGACGGCTCACCCAAGCCCACCAGCCGGACCACGCCGTCGGCGCCCTCGCGCACGTGGGCTTCGACGTCCAGCGCCGGGTCGTCGCGGCGGATCACGGCGATGCTCTCCACCAGCCCAAACACCAGGTCCGTCCGGATCCCGACGGCCGCAGGTGCCACGCCTGCCGCCGCCACCAGCCGTCCGTACGCCGCTTTCAGTTCGGCTCGCTCGGTGCGGAACCGGGCCAGGTTGGGCGAACCGACCTCCGGGAGCAGGTACAACGCGCCCAGGTTGTGCCGGGCGCCGCCCAGCAGGCCGATGTCCGCGTACGCCAGCGCCCACAACCGGACCGCCGCCGGGGCCGCTCCGGCCACCAGGCGAGCCGCCAGTGCCAGTGACGGGCGGACCGTCTCGGCCAGCAGTGCCGCGAGGATGTCTTCCTTCGCCGGGAAGTGGTAGTAGAGCGACGCCTGGCGCAGTCCCGCGCGTTCGGCGATCGCTCTGGTCGTCGTGGCCGCATACCCGGCTCCGGTGAACAGCTCCCCCGCCGCGTCGAGCACCGCCTGGCGCGCGTCCGGGCGGCTCGCCGCCGCCCCGCTCGCCCTCGGCCTGCCGACTCCCGCCCCTTTGACCACGGGCGTGATCTTGCCAGGTCCGCGGCCGCGACACGCGCACGGAGGCGCGGTTACGCCCGGATGTCGTCATTGACGTCGCGTCGATCCCGGCGTTAACGGATCCCTAACCCCGCGGAGATGATCGCGTCGCGGCGGCGACCTAATTTCTGTCAAGCGATCGAAACTAGGCCAGGAGCGCGCATGACCCCACCCGACGAACTCGCCGCCTTCGGCTACCGCCAGGAACTCCGCCGGTCGCTGGGCGGGTTTTCCGCCTTCGCCGCCGGTTTCTCCTTCGTCTCCATCCTCACCACCGTCTTCCAGCTCTTCGGGTTCGGCTACACCTTCGGCGGCCCGCTCTTCTTCTGGACCTGGCCGGTCGTCCTGGGCGGCCAGGTGCTCGTCGCGCTGGTCTTCGCCGAGCTCGCCGCGCGCTACCCGCTGGCCGGCTCGGTGTACCAATGGGCGAAACAGCTGACCCGAGGCTTCCTCGGCTGGCTCGCGGGCTGGATGATGCTGCTCGGCTGCGTCGTCGCCCTCGCCGCGGCCGCGATCGCGCTGCAGGTCGTGCTGCCCTCGGTGTGGGACGGCTTCCAGGTCGTCGGTGGCGATCCGTCGGTGACCTCGCCCTCCGGCGCGGCCAACGCCGTGCTGCTCGGCACCCTGCTGCTGGTCTTCACCACCGCGGTCAACGCCGCCGGGGTCCGGCTGATGGCGCGGATCAACGACGTCGGCGTCGCGGCCGAACTGCTCGGGGTCGTCGTCCTCATCGCCGGGCTGGCCCTGTTCGCCGTCCGCGGTCCGCAGGTCGTGCTGCACGACGCGCCCGGCACCGGCGCCGGGATCGGCGGCGTGCTCGCTTCGGCGCTCATGGCGGCGTACGTCCTCTACGGCTTCGACACCGCCGCGTCGGTCGCGGAGGAGACGAAGGACGCGCGCAAGGCAGCGCCCCGCGCGGTGCTGCGCGCCGTGCTCGTGTCCGGGATCGGCGGCCTCGCGGTGGTCGTCACCGCGCTGATGGCCGCGCCGAGCCTCACCGACGGGCAGCTCGCCGGCCACGGCCTGCCGTACGTCATCACCGCCGTCTTCGGCGACACCCTCGGCCGGGTCTTCCTCGCCGACGTCGCGATCGCCGTCGTCGTCTGCACCCTGACCATCCAGACCGGCACGGTCCGGCTGATCTACGCGATGGCCCGCGACGGCGCACTGCCCGCGTCCGCCCGCCTCGCCGGGGTCAGCCCGCGCACCGGGACGCCGGTCGCGCCCGCACTGCTGTCCGGCGCGCTGGCCATCGGGCTGCTGCTGCTCAACGTCGGCAACCCGACGCTGTTCAGCACGATCACCGGGACGTCGGTGGTGGTCGTCTACCTGGCGTACCTGCTGGTCACCGGCCCGCTGCTGGGGAAACGGCTGCGCGGGGAGTTCCCGGCCGAACCGGGCCGGTTCTCCCTCGGTCGCTGGGGCGTTCCGCTGAACGGCGCAGCCGTGCTCTACGGCATCGCCATGATCGTGAACATCGGCTGGCCCCGCGCGGAGATCTACGATCTCGCCGGTTCGGGCTCCCCCTGGATGCTCTTGTTCCCGATAGAGTTCGTCGGCGGCGCGCTGGTGATCGGCTGGCTCTGCTGGCTGCGGCTGCGCCCCGCTCCCGCCCTCGAACCCGCGACCTGAGAGAGGACGACCATGAGCACCACCGCGACGACCTACGGAGCGCGCGACCACGCCCGCGCCCAGGCCGGCACCGTGGTCGACACGATGCCGTCGATCCCGGCGAGCACCTGGCCCACCCCGCCGGCCGACGTCGCCCCCCAGGCGCTGACCTGGGCCGAGACCGTCGCCGGCGGCGGGTACACGCACAAGGTGCTGGCCCGGGGAACGCGGTTGCGGCTGACCGACGTCGAGGGCGACGCCTGCGCGCACCTGCTGCTGTTCAACGCCGCGGGGCCGTGGGAGCGGCTGAACGTCGCCGACACGGTCAAGGTGCAGTGGAACGCCTACCTCGGCGGATCGGTGGCGCTGCTGTCGGACCAGGCGCGGGTGCTGGCCACCATCGTCGCGGACACGGGCGGGCGGCACGACGCCCTCTGCGGGACGTCCACTGTGGACGGCAACACCGCCCGCTACGGCGACGGCGCCCCGGAGGGACCTTCCCCCGCCGGCCTGCCGCTGTTCACCTTGGCCGCGGCCAAGAACGGCCTGGAACCGCGCGACCTGCCGCCGAGCCTGTCGTTCTTCCAGGGCGTGCGGGTCCAGCCGGAAGGCGGGCTGGAGTTCACCGGCTCCGCGGGGCCGGGCGCCCACGTCGACCTGCGGATCGAAATCCCGTCGATCGTCCTGCTCGCCAACGTCGCGCACCCGGTCGACCCGCGCCCGGACTACACGGTGACCAAGCTGGAGGTCCTCGCCTGGCGCGACCGGCCGACCACCCCGGACAGTCCGGAGTGGACACACACGCCGGAAGCGCAGCGCGCCTTCGAGAACACCGCCGACTACCTGACCGCACGGGGGATCGCATGAGCACGGCCTACGAATCCCAGCTGGAAGTCAGCGTCGACGTTCCCGCGCGGGCGCCGTATTCGACGGTGCTGCAGCAGGGCCAGGAGCTGGCGATCATCGACCTCGGCGGCAACCAGGCCGTCGACTTCCTCTGCTACGACGCCAACGACACGTCGAAGCGCTACAGCGCGGCCGCGACGATCGCCGCGCAGGGCAACATCTTCCTCACCACCGGCAGTGTCCTGCGCACCCAGGAGGGCGCGCCGCTGCTGACCGTCGTCGCCGACACCTGCGGGCGCCACGACACGCTCGGCGGCGCGTGCAGCAAGGAGTCCAACAGCCTCCGCTACGGCCAGCACACCCGCCACCAGCACGCCTGCGTCGAGAACTTCCTCATCGAGGGCGCCAAGTGGGGCCTGGGGAAGCGCGATCTGGTCAGCAACGTCAACTGGTACATGAACGTGCCGGTCGAAGAAGACGGCACCCTCGGCATCGTCGACGGCATCTCCGCGCCGGGACTGGAAGTCCGGCTGCGCGCGGAGACCGACGTGCTGGTGCTCGTGTCGAACTGCCCGCAGATCAACAACCCCTGCAACGGGTTCGACCCGACGCCGGTGCGGATGGTCGTCATCTCCCCGGGAGTCGGCGCGTGAGGCTGCTCGTCGCCAACCGCGGCGAGATCGCGGTCCGGATCCTGCGCAGCGCGAAGGAACTGGGTCTCGAGACCGTCGCGGTGTACTCCGACGCCGACCGCCTCGCCCCGCACGTGCGGCTCGCCGACCGGGCCGTCCGGCTCGGCCCGGCGCCCGCGGCGGAAAGCTACCTGCGGGCCGGCGCGCTCATCCAGGCCGCGCTCGACACCAGCTGCGACGCGATCCACCCCGGCTACGGCTTCCTGTCGGAGGACGCGGCGTTCGCGCGGGCCTGCGAAGACGCCAAGATCGCCTTCGCCGGGCCGTCCCCGGAGCACCTGGAAGTGTTCGGCAGCAAGCACACCGCGCGCGAGGCGGCGATCGCGGCGGGCGTGCCGCTGCTGGCCGGCACCGGCCTGCTGTCCGAGGTGGACGAAGCGCTTGCGCATGCGGCGGAAATCGGTTACCCGGTGATGCTCAAGGCGACCGGCGGCGGGGGCGGGATCGGGATGCGCGCCTGCGCGTCGCCGGACGAGCTGCGTGCCGCCTGGGACACCGTGCGCAGCGTCGCGGCCAAGAGCTTCACCAGCGCCGGGGTCTTCCTCGAACGCCTGGTGACCCGCGCGCGCCACGTCGAGGTCCAGGTGTTCGGCGACGGCTTCGGCGAGGTCATGACCCTGGGCACGCGCGACTGCTCGCTGCAGCGGCGCAACCAGAAGGTCGTCGAGGAGTGCCCGGCACCGGACCTGCCCGGCGCGGTCCGGAAGCACCTGGTGGAGTCCGCCGTCGCGCTGTGCTCGTCGGTGCGGTACCGCTCCGCGGGCACGGTCGAATACGTCTACGACCCCGAACGCGGCGAAGCGGCGTTCCTCGAGGTCAACACCCGGCTGCAGGTCGAACACCCGGTCACCGAGGCGGTCTACGGCGTCGACCTGGTCGCCTGGATGCTGCGGCTCGCCCAGGGCGACCGCGGGATGTTCCGCGCGGTCCCGGTCGCGCGCGGGCACGCCGTCGAAGCGCGCGTGTACGCCGAGGACCCGAGCGCCGGGCACCGGCCGAGCGCGGGCCTCGTCACGCGGGTCACGCTGCCCGCGGGCTCGCGCGTCGACACGTGGGTCGAGCCGGGCACCACCGTCACCACCCACTACGACCCGTTGCTGGCCAAGGTGATCTGCACCGGCACCGACCGCACCGACGCACTGGCGAACCTGCGGGAAGCGCTCGCCGCGACCCGGTTCGACGGCGTGCAGACCAACCTGGGACAGCTGCGGGCGGCGGCCGCCGACGCGGCCTTCGGCGCCGCGGCCCACGACACGTCCACTTTGGACGAGGTCGCGGACGAGGAGCCGCGGATCGACGTCCTGCGCGGCGGGACGATGACGACCGTGCAGGACTGGCCGGGCCGCACCGGGTTCTGGGCCGTCGGGGTCCCGCCGAGCGGGCCGATGGACGACCGTTCGCTGCGGCTGGGCAACCTCGCGCTCGGCAACCCGGAAGGCGCACCCGGCCTGGAGTGCACCGTGGACGGCGTCGCCCTGCGGTTCTCGCACGCCACCGAGGTGTGCGTCACCGGCGCGCCCACCACGGTCCTCGTCGACGGCACCGAGGTTCCGCTGTGGACACCCGTCGGAGTCCCCGCGGGCGCCACCCTGGACGTCCGGGCGTGCACGGCCGGGCTGCGCAGCTACGTCCTGGTGCGCGGCGGCGTCGACGTGCCGGAGTTCCTCGGCAGCGCGGCGACGTTCACGCTGGGCAAGTTCGGCGGGCACGGCGGCCGCGCGCTGGCCGCCGGGGACGTCCTGCGGCCCGGGCCGGCACCCGCGGACCCGGCGGTCGGCCCGGTCGCCGAGGCCGAGCGCCCCGCGATCGCCGACCACTGGACGATCGGCGCGCTCGAAGGACCGCACGCGGCCCCGGAGTTCTTCACCCCGGACGACGTCGACACGTTCTACGCCACGGACTGGCAGGTGCACTTCAACTCGGCGCGCACCGGCGTCCGGCTCGTCGGGCCGCGACCCGAATGGTCCCGGGCCGACGGCGGCGAGGCGGGCCTGCACCCGTCGAACATCCACGACACGCCGTACGCGATCGGGGCCGTCGACTACACCGGCGACCTGCCGATCCTGCTCGGCCCGGACGGGCCCAGCCTGGGCGGGTTCGTCTGCCCGGCGACGGTCGCCACCGGCGAACGGTGGAAGCTCGGGCAGCTGCGGCCGGGCGACACCGTGCGGTTCGTGCCGATCGGCACCGACCACGCGGCGGCGCTGCGGGCGCGGCCGGCGTCGGTGGTCGAGCCGAGCCGGGCCGCCCGCGACGACGGCGGCGTCCTCGCACGGCTGCCCTCCGCGGACTGTAGGGAATCCTTGGGCGAGCCGTCGGTCACCTACCGCCGCAGCGGCGACGACAACCTGCTCGTCGAGTACGGCGAGATGAAGCTCGACCTCGCCCTGCGGATGCGGGTGCACGCGCTGGCGGAGCGGCTCACCGCCGAGGGCGTGCCGGGGATCGTGGACCTGACGCCGGGCATCCGGTCGCTGCAGGTGCACGTCGACCCGGACGCGCTGCCGGTCGGCAAGGCGCTCGGGCTGGTGCGCGAGCTGGAGCGGGACCTGCCGCCGACGCACGACCTCGTGGTGCCGAGCCGCAGCGTGCGGCTGCCGCTGTCGTGGGACGACCCGGCCACCCGCGAGGCGATCGAGCGGTACATGACCGGCGTGCGCGACGACGCGCCGTGGTGCCCGTGGAACATCGAGTTCATCCGGCGCGTCAACGGGCTGTCCAGTGTGGACGACGTGTACCGGACGGTGTTCGACGCGGAGTACCTGGTGCTCGGCCTCGGCGACGTCTACCTCGGCGCGCCGGTGGCGACGCCGCTGGACCCGCGGCACCGCCTGGTGACGACGAAGTACAACCCGGCGCGGACGTGGACGGCGGAGAACTCCGTCGGCATCGGCGGCGCCTACCTGTGCATCTACGGCATGGAGGGCCCGGGCGGCTACCAGTTCGTCGGGCGGACCGTCCAGGTGTGGAACAGCTGGCGCGCCGCGGAACAGCCGTGGGCACTGCGGTTCTTCGACCGCATCTCCTGGTATCCCGTGTCGGCCGAAGAGCTGCTGGACCTGCGCGCCCGCAGCGCGTCCGGGCAGCTGGAACTCGACACCACCGAAGGCACCTTCGCGCTCGCCGATTACCAGGAGTTCCTCGCGGCGAACGCCGAGAGCATCGCCGGGTTCCGGGCGACGCAGGCGGCGGCGTTCGAGGCGGAGCGGCAGGCGTGGGCGGCGGCGGGCGAGTTCGACCCGAAGCCGGAGCCGGTCACCCGGCCGCCGGCGCGGGTCGAGGCGCCGCCGGGCGGCCACGTCGTGGAGGCACCGTTCGCGGCGACGGTGTGGCGGGTCGACGTCACCGCGGGCGAGCGCGTCGACAACGCGCAGTCGCTGGTGACGCTGGAAGCGATGAAGACGGAGGCGCGGATCCCCGCGCCGGCGAGCGGTGAGGTGGTCGAAGTGCTCGTGTCCCCCGGCGACCAGGTGGCTCCCGGCACGCCGTTGGTGGTGCTCGGATGAGCATCTTGGAACGAGTGCGGGCGGCCTACCGGCGGATCGAGCAGGTGGACCGGCCGGAGATCTGGATCGACCTCCGGCCGGAAGCCGACGTCCTGGCCGAGGCGGCCGCGTTGGAAGAACGCGGGTTGCCGCTCTACGGCAAGCTCGTCGCGGTCAAGGGCAACATCGACGTCGCGGGGCTGCCCACGACGGCAGGTTGCCCGGCCTACGCGTACAAGCCGGAGGCGGACGCCCCCGTTGTCGCCCGGCTGCGGGCGGCCGGGGCGCTGGTGCTCGGCACGACGAACCTGGACCAGTTCGCCACCGGGCTGGTCGGGACGCGCAGCCCGTACGGCGCGGTCCGCAACGCGGTCGACCCGGCATATGTGTCGGGCGGTTCCAGCTCGGGTTCGGCGGTGGCGGTCGCGCTGGGGATCGTGGACCTGGCGCTGGGCACCGACACCGCGGGGTCGGGGCGGGTGCCGGCGGCGTTCAACGGGATCGTCGGGCTCAAGCCCACTCCGGGACTGCTGCCGACCGAGGGCGTGGTGCCCGCCTGCGCGAGCATCGACTGCGTGTCGCTGTTCGCGCGGACGGTCGACGAAGCGTCGTTCGCGCTGACCTGCCTGGCCGAGCCCGCGCAGGTCCACACCGGACGGTTCCGGCTCGGCGTGCCGTCCGCGGACCAGCTGGGTCCCTTGGCTCCCGGCTGGGCGGAGGCGTTCGCCGCCGCGGTCGCGGACTACGCCGCGGCCGGCGCCGAAGTGACCACTGTGGACACCTCGGCGTTCCTGGAGGCGGCGCAGCTGCTGTACGGCGGCGCGTTCGTCGCCGAGCGGTACACCGCGGTCGGGGCGTTCATCGACGCCCACCCCGACGCCGTCGACCCGGTCGTGCGCTCGATCATCGGCCCGGCCCGGGACATCCGGGCCCACCGGCTGTTCGCCGACCAGGCGGCACTGGCGGGCCTGCGGGCGGAGGCACTGGCCGCGCTGGCCGGCGTCGACGCGCTCCTGGTCCCGACGACGACCGAGCACCCGACGCTCGCCGAAGTCGCCGCGGACCCGGTGGCGGTCAACGCCCGCCTGGGCCGGTTCACCAACTCGACCAACCTGTTCGGGCTGTCGGCCCTCTCCGTCCCGGCGGGCTCGGTGGCCGGGCGCCCGTTCGGCGTGATGTTCCTCGGTGCCCCGCACGACGACCTGAAGCTGGCGGCACTGGCGGGCCTGCGGCGGGCGCGCGTCCCGATCGTGGTCGTCGGCGCGCACTTGCGCGGCCAGCCGCTGAACCACGAACTGACCTCCCGCGGCGGCCGGTTCGTCTCCGAGGTTTCGACCGCGGCGTCGTACCGGTTGTACGCGCTGGACACGGTGCCGCCGAAGCCGGGTCTGGTGCGGGTCGCGTCCGGCGGGGTGCCGGTGGCCGCGGAGGTCTGGGAGCTGCCGCCGCAGGGCTTCGGCGAGTTCGTCGCCGGAATCCCGGCCCCCCTGGCCATCGGCAAGCTCGAACTGGCCGACGGCAGGTCGGTGTCCGGCTTCCTCTGCGAACCGGCGGCCACGGAGGGAGCCGAAGACATCTCGGCGAAGGGTGGCTGGCTGGCACACCTCGGCGTCCGGTAAATGGGTTGCGCGGCCGGTCGACACTGAAGTGGTGAACACCTTGCCTTGCGGCCATCCGGGCCGCATCGGCACCTTGCGCCTTTGCCCGCACCTGGTTGTCGAAGAACCTCCCCCGTCCACTCGCTACCTGACCGGCGTGGGCACGCACTATGACCTGGTCTGCGCCGAGTGCACCCCGGCCGAACTGACCGAAGTCTGCGAGAGCTGTGCGGACCGGGCCGACCAGAAGAGCTTTCCCTCGGGCTGGCACGGCGAGCCCGAAGTCCTCTTGCGGGACCGGGAACTCGGCGGCACCTGGTCCGCACGCCCCTGCCCGGTGCGGCCGCTGAACGACGGCTGCCTGGCGCCGATGCCCGGTCACTGGCTCGCGCTCACCGCGGAGGGCTTCGTGCGGATCACCGACGACGACCAGTGGCTCGTCGGGCCGGTCGAGCTGCCCGAAGAGACCCACGAGGACATCCGCACCTTCCCGGACCGCCCCCGCCGCGGCCTGCACACTTCGCGGGACGGGCGGTTTGCGGCGGTGGTCTACGAATACGGCCAGTTCGCCACGGTCGTCGATCTCGACGAGTGGGTCACCGTGCTCGACCTCGACCGGGACTGGAACGACAACGAGCTCACCCGGTTCCCGCTGGCCTTCCTCGGCGAAGGGGAGACGGCGAAGGTGGTCGCGGGCACGGACTGGAACCGGCTCGACGTGTTCGCCCTGCCCGGCGGAGAGCAGCTGACCGACCGGGTAACCGCGGCACCGCCGCACGGGGAGCCGGAACCCGAGCACTACCTCGACTACTTCCAGGGCGCGCTCCACCCGAGCCCGTCGGAGCGGTGGCTCGTCACCGACGGTTGGGTCTGGCACCCCATCGGCGCCCCACAGGCCGTCGACCTCGCCACCTGGCTGGGCGGGGACCGGCACGCGGCCGAGCAGGCGCGCGGCCTCACCCCCGGCCGCGAGAACGAGTGGGACCAGCCGATCGCTTGGTTGGACGACACCACGGTCGCCATCCAGCGCATGGGCACCTCCTGGCGGAGGATGCTCGACGGCGTCGAGCTCTACGACGCCGAGACCGGGCGCCGCACCGGGATGTTCGCCGGGCCGGCCGGGCGGATGTGGGCCCACGGCGGCCTGCTGTACGTCGCCGCCGAAGCCGGGCTCGAGGTCTGGGACCCGGCCGAAGGCGCCCGGATCGGGCTGCTCGAAGGCTTCGCGCCGATCGCGCACGACCCCGCGTCGGGTGCCTTCGCCGAGCTGCGTAACGATCAGCTGAGAACTTGGACAACTCCCCGGTAACAAGCCTCATCCGTGGGCACCTCCCGGCCGATTCTCCTCAGTGAACCCCGGAGGCGGCCATGACCACGGCAACCACATCCCCGCAGCGGACCCTCGTCCACTCGTACCTGTTCCTCCGGCGCGCCATCGGGCTCATCGGCCTGGCCCTGCCGGTGGTCCTGATCCTCGGCAAGCAGCTCGTCCAGGGCGGCGACCTGATCGGCTCGCTGAGCGGCTACTACTACACCGACCTGCGCGACGTCCTGGTCGGCGCGATGTGCGCGGCCGGGGTGTTCCTGCTCGCCTACTACGGCCACGACTACGTCGACAACATCGCGAGCACCGTCGCCGGGCTGGGCGCGATCGGCCTCGCGCTCTTCCCCACCACCCCCGATCACGACGTGTCGGCCTGGGACCGGACGTCCGGGGTCCTGCACCTGGCCTTCGCGGCCGTGTTCTTCCTCTCCCTCGCCTACTTCTGCCTGCGGCTGTTCCCCCACGACGGCGAGCAGCCGCCGGGCACGAGCGTCGTCTACCGCGTCTGCGGCGGCGTGATCCTCGCCTGCCTGGTGCTCATCGCGCTGACGAGCTACCTCCGGCTCGTGCCGGAGCTGCACCCGGCGCTGTGGCTGGAGGCCGTCGCCGTGGAGGCGTTCGGCGTCGCGTGGCTCGTGAAGGGACGGACGATGGAGCCCAAGAGTGTGCGGTAGCCCACTCGACCGGGCCACACCACTGGTTACCGATGGGTAACAAGGGCTATCGTGCGGCTATGACAACCGGGGCTCCGCCCCGGGCCGGGGGCTCCGCCACCCGGACCCCCGAACGAACGAACGTCTACTTGATGGAGCATTCGTGGCCGCACCAGCAACGCCGCTCGCGCCGACCGCGCGAGGCGTGCGCAACGTCGCCTTCGTCGAGGGGGTCCGCACTCCCTTCGGCAAAGCCGGCGACAAGGGCATGTACGCCGGGACCCGCGCCGACGACCTGGTCGTCAACGCCATCCGCGAGCTGCTGCGGCGGCACCCGGAGCTGCCGCCCGAGCGCGTCGACGAGGTGGCCATCGCCGCCACCACCCAGACCGGCGACCAGGGCCTGACCATCGGCCGCACCGCCGCGCTGCTGGCCGGGCTGCCGAAGTCGGTGCCCGGCTTCGCCATCGACCGCATGTGCGCCGGCGCCATGACCGCCGTCACGACCGCCGCGTCCGGCATCGGCTTCGGCGCCTACGACATCGCCATCGCCGGCGGCGTCGAGCACATGGGCCGCCACCCGATGGGCGAGGGCGTCGACCCGAACCCGCGGATCATCGCCGACAAGCTCGTCGACCCGACCGCGCTCGTCATGGGCCAGACCGCCGAGAACCTGCACGACCGGTTCCCCGCGATCACCAAGCAGCGCACCGACGCCTACGCCGCGCGCAGCCAGGAGCGCTACGCCGAAGCCGTCAAGACCGGCAAGATCGGCCCGGAGCTGGTGCCCGTCGCCACCCGGTCCAAGGAACTCGGCTGGGGTCTCGCCACCGAGGACGAGCCGCCGCGGCCGGGCACCACGGTCGAGCAGCTCGCCGGCCTCAAGACCCCGTTCCGCCCGTTCGGCCGGGTCACCGCGGGCAACGCGGCCGGCCTCAACGACGGCGCGACCGCGTCGATCCTGGCCGACGAGGAGACCGCCCGCGAGCTGGGCCTGCCGGTCGCGATGCGGCTGGTCGGCTACTCCTTCGCCGGCGTCGAACCGGAGGTCATGGGCATCGGCCCGGTGCCGGCCACCGAGAAGCTGTTCAAGCGCACCGGCCTGTCGATCGACGACATCGGCCTGTTCGAGATCAACGAAGCCTTCGCCGTGCAGGTGCTGGCCTTCCTCGACCACTTCGGCATCGACGACGAAGACCCGCGCGTGAACCAGTGGGGTGGCGCGATCGCCTGCGGCCACCCGCTGGCCTCGTCCGGTGTCCGCCTCATGACGCAGCTGGCCCGCCAGTTCGCCGAGCGGCCCGACGTGCGGTACGGCATGACCACGATGTGCATCGGCATCGGCATGGGCGGCACCGTGATCTGGGAGAACCCGGCGTTCGAGGGGACGAAGTAAATGACTTTCACCGCTGAAGAGGCGAAGGCCGCGTTCCCCGACGAGGTCGTCACGGTGGCCAGGACCCGCCTCGTGAAGGTGCCCGGGCTCGCCAAGCCCGTCGCGCTGATCACGCTCGACAACGGCCACGACCACACCCGGCCGAACACCTTCGGCCCGCAGGGCCTGGTGTCCTTGAACACCGCCCTCGACGAGGCGTTCGCCGCCGGGCCGGCCGCGATCGCCGTCACCGGCAAGCCGTTCATCTTCGCCGTCGGCGCGGACCTCTCGGGTGTCGAATCCGTGAGCGACCCGAAGCTGGCGCGCGAGATCGCCCAGACCGGGCACGACGTGTTCCGCCGCCTCACCGAGTCTTCGATCCCGACGTTCGGGTTCGTCAACGGCGCGGTCATGGGCGGCGGCCTGGAGCTGGCGCTGTCCTGCCACTACCGGACGCTGTCGGAGAACACCGCCGCCATCGCGTTCCCCGAGGTCTTCCTCGGCCTGTTCCCGGGCTGGGGCGGCACGCAGCTGCTGCCGAACCTGATCGGGCCGGACGCCGCCGTCACGGTGATCATCGAGAACGCGCTGGCCCAGAACAAGATGCTCAGCGTCAAGCAGGCGGCCGAGCTCGGCATCGTCGACGAGGTCTTCGGCTCGGCCGACTACCTCGAGCAGTCGCTGCTGTGGCTGGCCAAGGTCGTCAACGGCGAGGTCACCCCGGCCCGCCGCGAGATCGACCGCGGCGCCGGGTGGGACACCGCCATCGCCCGCGCGAAGTCCATTGTGGACGGCCGGACGCACGGCGCCTCGCCGGGCGCGACGAAGGCCGTCGAGCTGCTGGAGCTGGCGCGCGAAAACGACAGTGTCGGTCTTGACCGCGGCTACGCGGCCGAGACCGACGGCCTCGCCGAGCTGCTGATGTCCGACGTCCTGCGCGCCGGGCTGTACTCGTTCAACCTGGTCAACAAGCGCGCCAAGCGCCCGGCGGGCGCGCCGGACAAGTCGCTGGCCCGCAAGGTGAACAAGGTCGGCATCGTCGGCGCCGGCCTGATGGCCAGCCAGCTCGCGCTGCTGTTCGTCCGCCGCCTGAAGGTGCCGGTCGTGCTCACCGACGTCGACCAGGAACGCGTCGACAAGGGCGTCGGCTACGTCCACGCCGAGATCGACAAGCTCCTGGCCAAGAAGCGCGTCTCCCCGGACGGCGCCAACCGGCTCAAGGCTCTGGTCTCCGGCTCGCTCGACAAGGCCGCGTTCTCCGACGCCGACTTCGTCATCGAGGCCGTCTTCGAGGAGCTGGGCGTCAAGCAGCAGGTGTTCGCCGAGCTGGAGCAGCACGTCAAGCCCGAGGCGATCCTGGCGACGAACACCTCGTCGCTGTCGATCACCGCGATGGCGTCGAAGCTGCAGCACCCCGAGCGGGTCGTCGGCTTCCACTTCTTCAACCCGGTGGCCGTGCTGCCGCTGCTGGAGATCGTCCGCGGCGAGCAGACCGACGACGCGGCACTGGCGACGGCGTTCTCGGTCGGCAAGCAGCTGAAGAAGTCCAGCGTGCTGGTGAAGGACGCGTCGGCGTTCGTCGTCAACCGGCTGCTGCTGCGCTTCCTCGGCGAGGTGCTGGTCACCGTCGACGAGGGCACGCCGTTCGACGTCGCCGACAAGGCCCTGGAGCCGCTGGGCCTGCCGATGACGCCGCTGACGCTGATGCAGCTCGTCGGCCCGGCCATCGCGCTGCACGTCGGCGAGACCCTGCACGAGTCCTTCCCGGACCGGTTCACCGTCTCCGAGAACCTCGCGAAGTTCGTCAAGGCGGGCAAGAAGGGCGTCTGGATCTGGGACGCACAGGGCAACGCCTCGGCCGACCCCGAGGTCGTCGAGCTCTGGACGCAGGGTGACAAGCCGTCCACCTCGGAGGAGGTGCGCGACCGGGCCCTGTCGGCCATCGCCGAGGAGATCCGGATCATGCTCGACGAGGGCGTGGTCGCCGAGGCGCAGGACATCGACCTGTGCCTGATCCTCGGCGCGGGCTGGCCGTTCTGGAACGGCGGCATCACGCCGTACCTGGACCGCTCCGGCGTCTCCGAGCGCGTGAACGGCAAGCCGTTCCTCGCCCCGGGCGTGGCTTCGGTTCCGGCGCGCTAGTACTCGCCCTCACGAGGGCACTTCGGCGGCGGCGCGGTGAGTTTCAGCTGCGCCGCCGTCGTGTCGGAGTCGAGCACCGTCACCCGCTCGGCGGCGGCGAACCGGGCGTGCAGCTCCCGCGCCCACGCCTTCAGGTCGGTGCCCGGGACGGCGAGCAGGGACACCGACGGCGGGTCCACGAACACCCGCCGCGCCTTCGGGTCGTCGCGGAAGGACTGCAGCGCGGCCCGCATGTCCTCCTCGGAGGAAAAGGTCACCACGACCGCCGCGCACAGCGTGTGCCCGGCCAGTGGGGCGGGGTTCGTGTCCACCGGCAGCTCGGGGGGCCGGACGAGCGCCGCGATGAAGAACGCGAGCCCGGCCCCGGCGGCCAGTGCCGCCGCGATCACCGGCACCAGCACCCGGCCCAGGGGTTTCTCCGCCACACCGAAGATCACAGCACACGTTGGCCGCCGGGACACGGCCCGTTCACCCCGGCGGCTTAGCGTCCCGCCGTGACCACCGACCGACGCCGGTTCCTCAAGGGGGCCGGCCTCGCGGCCGCCGCCGCGAGCGTGCCCCTCCCGGCCCCCGCTTTCCCTGATTCGGATCTGAGCCGGCTGTGCGGCCGCTACCAGTGGCTGGTGGGCGACCACCACACGCACAGCCAGTACTCCTACGACGCGATGTACCGGATCGACCAGATCGCCGCCGGCGGGCGGGCGCACGGCGCGGACTGGATCGTCTTCACCGACCACGGCCACGCCGAGCACGAGAAGGTGTCGGTCGAGCCCACCGAAGCCGACTTCCTCGCCGCCCGGCGGAAGTTCCCGGACCTGCTGCTGTGGCACGGCATGGAGTGGAACGTCCCGGGCGCCGAGCACGCGACCGTCTTCTTCCAGGCCGGGGCGGACCAGGCGGCGAAGCTGCGCGAGTTCGAGCGGGCCTTCGACTGGCGGCTGACGAACTCGGAGGCGTCGAGCCCGGCGAACGAGGCCCTCGCGCTGCGGGCGTTGCGCTGGCTGGCCGCGGAGGAGCAGGCCCGGCGGATCCACGCCCCGGTCGTGCTGATCAACCACCCGCTGCGCAACGGCCGCGTCGCCCCGCACGAACTGCGGGCCTACCGCGACGCGGCGCCGGGCATCGTCATCGGCATGGAGGGCGCGCCCGGCGCGCAGGCGGACGGCTTCCCCAAGCCGCTCGGCAACGGCGGCGCGCGCGGCGGCTACGTCAACAACCCCGGGCCGGATTCGTGGCCGGGCTACCCGCCCGAGGCGTACCGGACGCACGGCGGCTGGGACTGGGCGACGGCGAAGGTCGGCGGGCTGTGGGACTCGCTGCTCGCCGAGGGAAAGCCGTGGTGGATCACCACGAACTCCGACTCGCACTACAACCGCGGCGACACGCTGGTCCGCCCGGACGTCCCGGGCGACTGGTACGACACGCACGGCAAGTTCCCCGACCCGCTCGACTCCGGCGTCGCCCAGCTGGCCGCCCCGTACGCCGACTTCTACCCGGGCGAGTTCAGCCGCACGTACGTCGGCGTCACGCGGCGCAGCCTCGAAGGCGTGCTGGACGGCCTGCGGGCCGGGCGGATCTGGCTGACGCACGGTGGCCTCGTCCAGGAGCTCGAGGTCGGCGCGTACGGCGGCGGTTCCGCGGCGACGCTGGGCGGGCGCCTGCGGGTGCGGCGCGGGTCGGACGTCACGGTCGTGGTGCGGGCGCGGCTGGCGTCGCGGCCGAACGGCGGCGGCTCGGTGCCGCGGCTGGCGCGCCTGGACGTCGTCGCGGGCCCGGTCACCGGACCGGCGGCCGACCGCGACGCGGCGACCGCACCGGGCACGCGGGTCGCCGAGTCGTTCGAGCCGCACTGGGCGCCGGGACGGCAGGTCGTGTTCCGGCACACCTTCCGGAACGTGCGTTCGCCGTTCTACCTGCGGGTGCGCGGGACGAACGGCGACGGCGAGCCGACGCCGGACGTCGTCGGCCAGGCCAACCCGTTCGAGGACCTGTGGCTGTACGCGAACCCGATTTTCGTGGACGTGTGATCAGCGGGTCGGCACAAGTGATGGGCGGGTCGACACGCGTGATTGGAGGGACGACACGGCGAACCGCGCCGGCTCCGGCGTGTCGACCCGCCAATCACGCGAGATGACCTCTCAATCACGCGAGACGACCCTTCGATCACGGGTCAGTGGGCCGGGAGGTGGACCGTCACGCCGAGGCCGCCGCCGACGATGGGTTCGGCCGAGACCGTTCCGCCGTGCGCCGCCACCGCGGCGCGGACGATCGACAACCCCAAGCCCGCGCCGTGGCGGGCCGTGCGGGCCACGCCCGCCCGGCGGAACGGCTCGAACAGCTCCGGCACCGCCGCCGGGTCGACCAGGCCGCCCGAGGAGCGGACGCGCAGCATCGACCACCGCGGCCCCGGCTGGGTGACGACCTCCAGCCAGCCGCCGTCGACGTTGTGGCGGACCGCGTTCTCCAGCAGGTTCCCGGCGATCCGCTCCAGCAGCGCCGGGTCGCCGAACGCGGACGCCGGCGGCGTCGTGAACGACGCCCGGATGCCGCGCTGCCCGGCTTCGCGGTCGACCGCGCGCCACGCCCGGTCGACGACCACGGCGAGGTCCACCGGCTCGTGCACGCCGAGCCCGGCGCCGTCGGTGCGGGCCAGCAGCAGCAGGGAGTTGACCAGCTGCCCGGCGCGCTCGGTCGCGTCCCGGACCACGCCGCCCATCCGCCGCAGCTCGGCTTCGTCGGCGTCGTCGTCGGCGAGGGTGACGTCGAGTTCCGTGCGGATCACCGACAACGGCGTCCGCAGCTCGTGGCTCGCGTTGGCGACGAAGTGGCGTTGCGCGTCGAACGCGGCCTGGAGCCGGTCGAGCATGTCGTCGAACGTGCTCGCCAGCTCGGCCAGCTCGTCGCGGGAGCGCAGCTCGCCGATCCGCTCCCCCAGCGACTCGACCGACAGCCGCCGCGCGGTCCCGGTGATCTCGCGCAGCGGCAGCAGCACGCGCGAGGTGAACGTCCAGGCGAGGATCGCCGCGGCCGCCACCACCAGCAGGAACGCGATCGAGCCGAACAGCAGCATCCGGTCGCGGGCGTGCACGCGCAGGTGCTCGGCGAGCGTCGAGGCGTCGACCTCGACGCCGTCGACGACCACCTGGCTGCCCGGCGGCATCTGCGGGACGGCGTCGAGCGAGTCCCGCACCAGCGTCCAGGCCAGCCAGAGCAGCAGCAGGCTGACGGCGGCGACCAGCACGGTCGCCAGCAGGGTGATCCGGGCGCGGAGGGTGCGGGTGCCCGGCAGGTTCACGCGCGCGAAGCGCCGGGCTCCGGCACCCGGTACCCCGAGCCGACGACGGTCTCGATGATCCCCGGCTCGCCGAGCTTCTTGCGCAGCGTCATCACGGTGACCCGGACGGTCGTGGTGAACGGGTCGGCGTTCTCGTCCCAGACGCGTTCGAGGAGTTCCTCGCTGCTGACGACGGACCCGGCGGCCTGCAGCAGCACTTCGAGGACGCCGAACTCCTTGCGCGTCAGCTCGACCGGCCCGCTCGACCGCCGGACGGTCCGCTTGGCCGGGTCGAGCTCGACGTCCCCGGCGGTGAGCAGCGGCGGCGCGGCCGGCGTGGCCCGGCGGCCCAGCGCCCGCACCCGCGCGACCAGCTCGGGGAAGGCGAACGGCTTGGCGAGGTAGTCGTCGGCACCCAGCGACAGCCCGTCCACGCGGTCGGACACCGAGCTGCTCGCGGTGAGCATCAGCACCCGGGTCAGCTCCCCGGACGCGACGATCTCCCGGCACAGCTCGTCCCCGGACATCCCGGGCAGGTCCCGGTCCAGCAGCACCACGTCGTACCGGGTGACGGCGGCCTTCTCGTGCCCGTCGTCCCCGGTGAGCGCGACGTCCACCGCCATCCCCTCGCGGCGCAGGCCACGGGCGATCGCGTCGGCCAGGGGTTCTTCGTCCTCGACTACCAAAACTCGCACCAGCACACAATCCCATATTTTCCTGAGAGGGCCCTTTAAGCCCCGGGGGTGGCCCAGCGCAGGGCGAACCACAGCCGCATCCGGATCTCCGGGTCCGCCAAATCCACCTGCAACGCCCGCTCCACCTGGGCGATCCGGTGCCGGACGCTGTTGCGGTGGACACCCAGCTCGGCCGCCGTCGGTTCCCAGCCGCCGTGGTGGGCCAGCCACGTCCGCAGCGTCAGCACGAGCGAACGGTCGCCGGCCTCGTCGAGGGCCACCAGCGGTTCCAGCGTCTTCTCGGCGAACCCACGGGAAGCGCCCGGGTCCAGCAGCGCGTCGAGGTCCGGCGGCCCGCTGCCCGCCACGACCGGACGGCCCAGGGCGCGGGCCCGCGCCAGCAGCAGTTCGACCTCGGCCGAAGAACCGGCCAGCTGCTCGGCGGGCACCGGCGCGCCGGCGGCCGCCAGCCAGCCGTGCTCGCGCAGGTCCTCCAGCACCGGAAGCGAGACGGCCCCGGCGACGGCCGTGAACCGCATCCCGGCGCCGACCTCGACCAGGGGCGTGTCCAGCCGGGCCCGCAGCCAGTCCGGGCGCCGGGCCACCTCGTCCGGACCACGCCGGTGGGCCGCCCCGGCGACCAAGCGGACCACCGCCGACCCCAGCAACGACCGGGCCGCGTCGCCCGGGGACACCCGGCCGAGCAGCAGGCCGGTGGCCGCCGCGCCCAGCTCGGCCGCGTCCGAGCCCGCGCGGCCGACCAGGCCGAGCAGGGCCGCGCCGACGGCGAGGATCGCCCGCTCGGCGCCGTCGAGCCGCCGGGGCCTGCCGACGACCACCAGGTGCGACGCCGTGGCCTGCGGGTACACCGGCTGGACGACGACGAACCCGCCGTCGAGCTCGGTGGTCGCACTCCGGATCCCGCTGCCCGCCCGCACGGTCGTCACCAGCTCCCGGACCTGGAGCGGCAGCGGCGTGGGCGCGTCGTGCGCCGAGGCCAGCACGTCCCCGGCGCCGACCAGGGCGACCCAGGACCGCAGCACCGACGCCAGCGAGGACGTCAGCTCGCCGAGCCCGCCACCCGCCGCGCGCGTCAGCGTCTCGCGCGCCGCCGCGATCCGCCGCTGTTCCCGCTGGCCGGCCTCGGTCAACGCCACCGAGACCGCCCGGTTGACCGCGAGGAACGGCGTGCGCGACGGCACCACCAGCAGCGGCAGCCCGCGCCGCGCGCAGGCCCGGCGCAGCGGCTCCGGCAGGGTCTCGTGCACCGTCGGGGTGAGCCCGAACCCCAGCGCCGTCACGCCGGCGTCGCGCAGCCCGCGCACGTACCGGTCGATCCGCTCCGGCAGGTTGACCCCCGCGGTCAGGATCAGCTCGCCGCCCAGCAGGTAGGGCGCGGGGTCCTGCAGCTCGCTCACGTGCGCCCAGCGCACCGGGGCGTCCAGCGCGCCCGGCCGCAGGGTTTCGGGCACGACGTCGAGTGCGAGCTCCGGGTTGCCGACCACGTCCCGTAACGGGACATTCACCTCGGTGGACAGCGAATCCGTGCTCGGAGTCATTTCATCCCCACCGGCGTCGACATGGGGATGAATCATCCCATGCCGAGGAGGTGGCGGGCGAACCTACGGTGGCTCGAAACCGACACTCCCAAAGCAAGGAGGACACCGTGACCGGCGACTACGCGGTGATCGCGCTGTACATCGCGGGCATGCTCGGGGTCGGCTGGTACGGCCTCCGGCTCGCGAAGACGAAGTCCGACTACCTCGTCGCCGGGCGGCGGCTGGGCTGGTTCATGTACTCCGGCACGATGTCGGCCGTCGTCCTCGGCGGCGCGTCCACGGTCGGCGGCGTGAAGCTCGGCTACACCTACGGCATCTCCGGCATGTGGCTGGTGGTCAGCATCGGCGTCGGCATCCTGGTGCTGCACGCGCTGTTCGCGCGGCGGCTGGTGCGGCTGCGGGTCTACACCGTCGGCGAGATGCTCGACCTGCGCTACGGCGGCCGCACCAGCGCGGTGTCCGGCGTCGTCATGTGGGGCTACACGCTGATGCTCACGGTGACCTCGACGCTGGCCTTCGCGACCATCTTCAAGGTGCTGTTCGACCTGCCGAACTGGGCCGGGATCGCGATCGGCGGATCGATCGTCGTGCTCTACTCGGTGCTCGGCGGCATGTGGTCGATCACGCTCACCGACATCGCCCAGTTCGTCATCAAGACGATCGGCATCCTGGCCATCCTGCTGCCGGTGGCCATCACGTCCGCCGGCGGCTTCTCCGGCATGAGCGAAAAGCTCGACTCGAGCTTCTTCAGCTTCACCTCGATCGGCACGGACACGATCATCACCTACTTCGTGATCTACACCTTCGGCCTGCTGATCGGCCAGGACATCTGGCAGCGCGTGTTCACCGCCCGCACGCCCGCGATCGCGACGTCCGGCGGCCTCACCTCCGGCGTCTACTGCCTGGTCTACGGCCTGGCCGGCGCCCTGATCGGCACCGCCGCGCACACGCTCTACCCGGACCTCGCCAGCGCGCAGGACGCCTTCGCGACGATCGTCGAGCGGCTCCTGCCGACCGGCGTCCGCGGCCTGGTGCTGGCCGCCGCGCTGTCGGCGATGATGTCGACGGCGAGCGGCGCGCTGATCGCCTGCTCCACCACGACGACGTCGGACCTGCTGACCAAGCTGGGCCTGAAGAAGGGCGGTGAAGTCAGCCGCAACCGGATCGCCACCCTCGTGCTGGGCCTGCTCGCCATCGGCATCGCGATGATCGTCGACGACGTCGTCAACGCCCTCACCATCGCCTACGACATCCTGGTCGGCGGCCTGCTGGTGGCGATCGTCGGCGCGTTGTTCTGGAAGCGCGGCACCCGGCAGGGCGCGTACGCCTCGATGGTGGCCGGCACGCTCTCGGTCATCGCCTTCATGATCATCGACGGCGTCGAAGCCAACACCCCGATCTACTGGGGCCTCGGCGCAAGCCTGGTGGTGTACCTCGCCGTCAGCCTCGCAACACCCCGCACGGACGCCGCAATCCTCGCCATCTGGACCCGCCGCCTCAACGGCGCCGACACACCCACCCCGGCGGGCACTTTCACGTGAAAGTGATCCGGAGTTACGACCTCCAGAACACTTTCATAGGGAAAGTGACGGTTTTCGAGAACAGGAGCATGCAGTGCCTAACATCGGGCCCCTCGACTCGTCGCGCGTCCCCCGGTTCGCCGGCTTCGCGACCTTCGCCCGGCTGCCGCGGATCGACCAGGTCGAACGCGCCGACGTCGCCGTCGTCGGGGTGCCCTTCGACTCCGGGGTGTCCTACCGGCCCGGCGCGCGGTTCGGCCCGGCCGCCGTCCGCGAGGCGAGCCGGCTGCTGCGGCCGTACCACCCGGAGCTGGACGTCTCGCCGTTCGCCGAGAAGCAGGTGGTCGACGCGGGCGACATCGCCGTCAACCCGTTCAACATCGGCGAGGCGATCGAGACGCTGCAGCAGGAGGCCGAAGCGCTGCAGGCGAACGGGATGCGGCTGGTGACCGTCGGCGGCGACCACACCATCGCGCTGCCGCTGCTGCGCGCCGCGGCCAAGAAGCACGGGCCCGTTGCCCTGCTGCACTTCGACGCGCACCTCGACACCTGGGACACCTACTTCGGCGAGCCGTACACCCACGGCACCCCGTTCCGGCGGGCGTCCGAAGAAGGGATCCTCGACACGAGCGCGCTGTCGCACGTCGGCACGCGCGGGCCGCTGTACGGCAAGCGGGACCTCGAAGAAGACCGGCGGCTCGGCTTCGGCATCGTCACCTCGGGCGACGTCATGCGCCGCGGCGTCGCCGAGACCGTGGACGCGCTGCGGCAGCGCATCGGCGACCGGCCGCTGTACGTCTCGGTCGACATCGACGTGCTCGACCCGGCCCACGCGCCCGGCACCGGCACGCCCGAGGCCGGCGGGCTGACCAGCCGTGAGCTCCTGGAGATCCTGCGCGGGCTGCGCGACCTCAACCTGGTCGGCGCGGACGTCGTCGAGCTGGCTCCGGCGTACGACCACGCCGAGATCACCGCCATCGCGGCCTCCCACGTCGCCTACGACCTGGTGAGCCTGCTGACCCTCGGGAAGAACGCATGAGCCGCATCGGCGGGGACGTCGTCGTCGAAACCCTGCGGGCCCTGGGGGCCGACACGGTGTTCGGCCTGCCGGGCCAGCACGCGCTGGGCCTGTTCGAGGCGCTGCGACGGGCCGGCGACCTGCGCGTGATCAGCGGGCGCGTCGAGAACAACCTCGCCTTCGCCGCCGACGGGCACGCCCGCGCCCGGCTCGCGGCGAACCCGGACGGGCCGGTGCCGGTGACGCCGCTGATCGTGTCGACGGGCCCGGGTGCGTTGCTGACACTGGCTTCGCTGCAGGAATCCCGCGCGGCTTCGGTGCCGCTGCTCGGCATCTCCAGCCAGGTCCCGGTCGCCGGGCTGGGCGGCGGACGGCACGGCTACCTGCACGAACTGCCCGACCAGCAGGCGAGCTTCCGCGACGTCGTGAAGTCGGTGCACGTCGTGCGGCGCGCGAGCCAGCTCCCTTCGGCGCTGCGGGAGGCGTGGACGTCGGCCGCGACCGCGCCCTACGGGCCGGTGTGGGTCGAGATCCCCCAGGACGTGCTGCTCGGCCCGGCCGGGATCCCGCCGATCACGTCGGTGACGGCCGCTCCCCCGGCGTTGGCGCCCCTTCCGGAACTGGTCGCCGCGGCGGCCGAGCTGCTGGCGGCGGCGGGCGACCCGGTCATCCTGGCCGGCGGCGGGGCGCTGCGGTCGGGCGCGCACGCCGAGTTGCTCGCCCTGGCCGAAGCCCTCCGCGCACCGGTGATCTCGACCTTCGGCGGCAAGGGCGTGTTCCCGCAGGACCACGAGCTGTCCGGGCGGTCGTGGCTGGAAGACTGGCACACCACGGAATTCCTCGCCGCCGCCGACGTGCTGCTGGTGCTCGGCTCCGGGCTCGGCGAGCTGTCCAGCAACTACCGCGAGTTCGCCCCGCGCGGCCGGGTGGTCCAGGTCGAAGCCGACCTCGGCAAGCTGGAGTCGAACCACCCGGCGCTGGGCATCCACGCCGACGTCCGGCTCACCCTGCAGGCGCTCCTGGAATGGGTGCCGATGCGGGCGTCCGACGGCCGGGCCGAAAAGGCGGTCGCGGGGCTGCTCGCGCGGGTCGAGTCGCGGTTGGCCGGACAGGACCTGGGCGCCGAGCGGAAGCTGATCGACGACATCCGGGCCGCGCTGCCCGACGGCACGCAGACGTTCTGGGACATGACGATCGCCGCGTACTGGGCCTGGTCGGCGTGGAACCCCGACGGCGCGCCGATCCACACCGCGCAGGGCGCGGGCGGGCTGGGTTACGGGCTGCCGGGCGCGCTCGGCGGCGCCGTCGCCGGTGGCCCCACGCTCGCCGTGTCCGGGGACGGCGGCGCGATGTACGGCGTCGCCGAGCTGGCCACCGCGGTGCAGCACGGCCTCGACGTCACGTGGCTGATCGTCGACGACGGCGGCTACGGCGTCCTGCGCGAGTACCTCACCGGCGCCTTCGGCCACACCACGGCGACAGAGCTGGCCAGGCCCGACTTCGTGGCCTTGGCCGCCGCTTTCGGCGTGCCCGCGACTTTGTCTTCTTTGGACACGGTGGGCGCGGACCTGGCGGCCGCGCTGCGCACGCCAGGGCCGTCCGTCGTCGTCCTCCCCGCGTTGCTGAAGCTGTTCGCGCCGACCCACCTGGAGAAGGCATGACCCGCACCTTCGACCTGACCGACCCGGCGACCGGCGAGGTGTCCGGCACCAGCACGGTGGCCACCCAGTCCGAAGTGGACGCCGTGATGACGGCGGCCGCGCAAGCGTTTGCGGCCTGGCGGCGCAGCACGCCGGCCCAGCGGCAGCTGGCACTGCTGAAGATCGCCGACGCCCTGGAGGCGCGGGCCGCCGAGTTCGCCGACCTCGAGGTGCGGGAGACCGGCAAGATCCGGTCGGTCGTCCTGGAGGAGGAGATCCCGGAGTGCGTGAGCGCGCTGCGGTTCTTCGCCGGGGCCGCGCGGCACCTGGAGGGCACCGCGGCCGGGGAGTACACGCCCGGTCACACGTCGGTGATCCGCCGCGAGCCCGTCGGTGTCTGCGCGCAGATCGCGCCGTGGAACTACCCGCTGATGATGGCGGTCTGGAAGATCGCGCCGGCGCTGGCGGCGGGCAACACGGTGGTGCTCAAGCCGGCCGAGACCACGCCGTCGACCGCCGTGCTGCTGGCTCGCGTCGCCGCGGAGTTCCTGCCCGAGGGCGCGTTCACCGTGCTGACCGGCGACCGCGACACCGGTCGCGCGCTGGTGCGGCACCCGGTGACCGCCCTGGTCTCGATCACCGGCTCGACGCGCGCGGGCATCGACGTCGCCACGGTCGCGGCCGCCGACCTCAAGCGCACGCACCTGGAGCTGGGCGGCAACGCACCGCTGCTGGTCTTTCCCGACGTCGACGTCGCTTCGGCGGCCGAGGGCATCGTGGGTGCGGCGTGCTACAACGCCGGCCAGGACTGCACGGCAGGCAGCCGGGTACTGGTGCACGCCTCGATCCACGACACCTTCGTCGCTGCGCTGGCGAAGGCCGCCGCGGCGCAGACGCCGGGCGTCGACTACGGGCCGTTGAACAGCGCGACGCAGCTCTCGCGCGTCGAAGGCCTCATCTCGCGGTTGCCCCCGCAAGCCCGCATCGAGACCGGCGGCACCCGGTTCGGTTCACGGGGTTTCTTCTTCTCGCCCACGGTGATTTCGGGCGTGCGCCAGGACGACGAGATCGTCCAGGAGGAGATCTTCGGGCCGGTGCTCACCGTCCAGTCCTTTTCGGACGAAGCATCGGGAGTGGCGCTGGCCAACGGGGTGCCGTACGGGCTGGCGTCGTCGGTCTGGACCCGCGACCTCGCCGTCGCCGCGCGGGTGTCGGCCGACCTGGACTTCGGGTGCGTGTGGATCAACACGCACGGCCCGCTGGTCGCCGAGATGCCGCACGGCGGGTTCGGCCACTCCGGCCACGGCAAGGACCTCTCGGCGTACGCCTTCGCCGAGTACACCCGCGTCAAGCACGTGATGACGAGGTTCAGCTGAGCCCCGGCGCCAAGGTCGAGCAGACCCCGCCGCCGAGCTCGACGCGAGACCACCAGCCCCAGGCGACGGCCGGGAGCAGGAGCGCGAGCCAGGGGCTGGTGGCGAAAGGACCGCTGCTCAGCTGCGGTCGGCGTTCTTCTTCGCCGGCTCCTCGGAACCCAGCCGGCCGGAGGCCCACTCGGTCACCCGGCGGGCCACGTCCTGCGCGGTGAGCCCGATTCGCCCCAGGACTTCGTCGCGGCTGCCGTGGTCGTGGAACGACTGCGGCACCGCCAGGTCCCGCAGGGGCACGTCGCACTCCGCGTCGCGGAACATGGCGGCCAAGGCCGAGCCGAAGCCGCCGTGGCGGCCGCTGTCCTCGACCGTCACCACCAGCTTGTGCTGCGTGGCCAGCGCCACCAGCTCCGCCGGCACCGGCAGCACCCAGCGCGGGTCCACCACCGTCACGCCGATGCCCTGGTCGGCCAGCCGGGCCGCGGCCGCGAGCCCCAGGGTCGCGAACGCGCCGACCGTCACCAGCAGCACGTCCGCGCCCTCGGCCGGGCGGCGCAGCACGTCGACCGTGCCGATCCGCTCCACCGCCGTCACGTCCGTGCCGACCTTGCCCTTCGAGAACCGCAGCGCCGTCGGCCCGTCGGACACCGCGACCGCCTCGCGCAGCTCCTCGCGCAGCGTCGCCGGGTCGCGCGGAGCCGCCACCCGCATGCCCGGCACCATGCCGAGCAGCGACAGGTCCCACATGCCGTGGTGGCTCGGCCCGTCCGGCCCGGTGATGCCGGCCCGGTCGAGCACCAGCGTCACCGGCAGGCGGTGCAGCGCCACGTCCATCAGCACCTGGTCGAACGCGCGGTTCAGGAACGTCGAGTAGATCGCCACCACCGGGTGCAGCCCGCCCATCGCGAGCCCGGCGGCCGAGGTGACCGCGTGCTGCTCGGCGATGCCGACGTCGTACCAGCGGTCCGGGAACGCCTCGGCGAACTTGTCCAGCCCGGTCGAGCGCAGCATCGCCGCGGTGATCGCGACGACGTCTTCGCGGTCGGCGCCGATCTTCGCCAGCTCGTCGCCGAACACCCCGGTCCAGCTCGGGCCCTTCACCGGCGGCAGGCCGGTCTCCGGGTCGATCGGGTCGGTCTGGTGCATCTGGTCGTGCTCGTTGTTCACCGCGGGCGCGTAGCCGTGCCCCTTCTCGGTGACCACGTGCACGATCACCGCGCCGCCGAACGCCTTCGCGCTCTGGAAGGCCTTCTCCAGCGCCGCCTGGTCGTGGCCGTCGACCGGGCCGAGGTACTTCAGGCCGAGGTCGGAGAACATCGCCTGCGGGCTCAGCGCGTCCTTCAGGCCGGCCTTCGCGGCGTGCAGCGCGGCGTAGATCGGCTTGCCGACGACCGGGGTGTGCTTGAGGATCTCGCGGCCGCCGTCGAGGAGCCGCTCGTAGCCGGGCTGCAGGCGCAGCGCCGCGAGGTGGTCGGCCAGGCCGCCGATGGTCGGCGAGTACGAGCGGCCGTTGTCGTTGATCACGATGACGACCGGGCGGTCCCGGTGCGCGGCGATGTTGTTGAGCGCCTCCCAGCACATGCCGCCGGTGAGCGCGCCGTCGCCGACGACGGCGATCGCGTGCCGCCCGCCGCCCGCCAGCTCGAACGCCTTCGCCAGACCGTCCACATAGGACAGACCGGACGATGCGTGGCTGCTCTCCACCCAGTCGTGCTCACTCTCCGCACGCGACGGGTAACCGGTGACCCCGCCGGTCTGGCGCAGCAGGTCGAAGCCGGCCGCGCGGCCGGTGACGAGCTTGTGCACGTACGCCTGGTGACCGACGTCCCACACGATCGCGTCGCGCGGCGAGTCGAACACGCGGTGCAGCGCCAGGGTCAGCTCGACGACACCGAGGTTCGGCCCCAGGTGGCCGCCCGCCCGGCGAACCTTGTCGACGAGGAAGTCCCGGATCTCGGCGGCCAGTTCGCCGAGGTCCTCGACACTCATGCGCTTCAGGTCCGCCGGTCCGCCCACGGACTCCAGCATCGTCACTCGTCTCCACCTCACTCGCTCGGTTCCGGCCAGTCTACGGAGACCCGCCAGTGCGGGGCCGCAGGCCGCGTCCGGCGTCACAACCGGAGCGCGACCGCACGTCAGCACGCGGGGTGAACCTCGTCTCCCCGCGTCGCTGTGGCGGTCACGCGGCGTGGCCGCGAGAATGGATCACATGGCGGATTTCTTCATCGGCGGCGAATGGGTGGACGCGGTGGACGGCGGACGGCGGGAGATCCGCTGCCCGGCCGACGGGTCCCTGGTCGCGACGGTCGCCGAGGGCACCGCGAAGGACACCGAGGCCGCCATCGCGGCGGCGCGCCGGGCGTTCGACACCGGCCCGTGGCCCGGCACGCCCGCCCACCTGCGCGGCGACCTGCTGCTGCGGGCGGCGGAGCTGCTGGACCGCGACGCGGAGGCGTTCGCCCGCGCGGAGTCGCTCGACACCGGCAAGCGCCTGGTCGAGAGCCGGTACGACATGGCCGACATCGCGGCCTGCCTGCGTTACTTCGGCAAGCTCGCGGCGCAGGACGCCGGGCGCGTCGTCGACACCGGCAGCCCGGACTCGTTCAGCCGGATCGTGCACGAGCCGGTCGGCGTCTGCGGGCTGATCACGCCGTGGAACTACCCGCTGCTGCAGACCGTGTGGAAGATCGCGCCGGCGCTGGCCGCGGGCAACACGTTCGTGCTCAAGCCCAGCGAGCTGACGCCGCACACCGCGATCCTGTTCATGAAGCTGCTCACCGAGGCCGGCCTGCCGCCGGGCGTGGGCAACCTGGTGCTCGGCGCGGGCGCCGAGGCCGGCGCGCCGCTGGCTTCGCACCCGGACGTCGACCTCGTGTCGTTCACCGGCGGGCTGGCGACCGGCAAGGTGATCGCCGCCGCGGCGGCCGCCACGGTCAAGAAGGTGGCGCTGGAGCTGGGCGGGAAGAACCCGAACGTGGTGTTCGCCGACGCCGACTTCGAGACCGCGGTCGACTACGCGCTGACGGCGGTGTTCCTGCACTCCGGCCAGGTGTGCTCGGCGGGCGCGCGGCTGATCGTGCAGCGGGAGTGGCACGACGAGTTCGTCGACGAGCTGGTGCGCCGGGCCGAGCGGATCCGCCTGGGCGGCCCGTTCGACTCGCACGCGGAAACCGGCCCGCTGATCTCGGCGGCGCACCGGGCGAAGGTCGAGGCGTACGTGGCGGCCGCGCTGGCCGAGGGCGCGGTGCTGCGCACGGGCGGCCGCCGTCCGGACGATCCGGCCCTCGCCGACGGCTGCTACTACCTGCCGACCATCCTCGATCGGGTGAAACAGGGTTCGTCGGCGGTCGTCGACGAGTCGTTCGGCCCGGTGCTGACGGTCGAGACGTTCACCGACGAGGACGACGCGGTCCGCATCGCCAACGACACGCACTACGGCCTGGCCGGCGCGGTGTTCACGAACGACGCTTCGCGGGCGCAGCGGGTGGCGGGACGGCTGCGCCACGGGACGGTGTGGATCAACGACTTCCACCCGTACCTGCCCCAGGCCGAGTGGGGCGGCTACAAGCAGTCCGGCTTCGGCCGCGAGCTGGGCCCGACGGGGCTGGCCGAGTACACCGAGGTCAAGCACATCTACCAGAACCTCCGGCCGGCGCCGCAGCGCTGGTTTTCGGGCTGAACACCGTGCGCCGGACCGGCTGAGGCCGCCTCGCGGTGGGGCGGCGGCCCCACCGCACCGGGGTGTGGCCGCCGCTGCGCGCTCGGCGAAGTCGCCCGCTGCCTCGCGGTGGGGCGTCCGGCCTCGCCACACCAGAGCGTGACCGCCCGCGGCGCGCTCGGCGAAGTCGCAGTCATGGGCACAGTGTGCCGACCACCACCGACAATTCAGGAAAGCAGCGCGACGCACTCCACGTGGTGGGTCATCGGGAACGCGTCGAACGCCCGCAGGTCCGTCAGCGAATACCCGTGCGCGGCGAAGGTCGCCACATCGCGCGCCAGCGCCGCCGGGTCGCAGGCCACGTACACGATCCGGTCCGGGGCACCCGCCACGATCGACTCCACGACCGCCTTGCCCGCACCCTTGCGGGGCGGGTCCAGCACCACCACGTCGACCGGCTTGGCCGCCGACGCCAGCTCGTGCTCCACCCGCCCGGCGCGCCACGAGACCTGCGGCAGGTCCGCGAGGTTGCGCTCGCCGTCCGCGACCGCGCGCCGGCCCGACTCGATCGCCAGCACCCGGCCCGAGGCACCGACCTGGGCGGCCAGCACCGACGCGAACAGCCCGACCCCGGCGTAGAGGTCCCAGGCCGACCCGCCCGCCGGCGCCTCGGCCCACTCCCCCACGACCGCGGCGAGCGTCGACGCCGCCGCCGGGTGGACCTGCCAGAAACCGTGCGCGTCGAGACGCCAGTCGCGGCCCGCCGCGTGCTGGACGGCGACCCCGCCGGTCAGCTGCCGCGCCCGCACCTTCCCGCGCACGGTCGAGAGCTCCCGGACGTGCACCCCGCCGTTGCCGTCCTGGGTGACCTCCAGCTCGCTGCCCGGCCGCCAGCGCCGCGCGAGGACGTCGTCGAGCTCGCCCGGAACGGCGATCGGGCAGTCGTCCAGTGCCACCACCCGGTGGCTGTGGTGGGCGCGCAGCCCGGCTCGCCCGTCGTGCCCGGCGACCAGCCGGACCCGGCTGCGCCAGTCCAGCGGCCCGCCGTCGAGGGCCTCCACGACGACGTCCCGCTCGATCCCGGCCAGCCGCCGCAGCTGCTCGGCCACCACCGTGGCCTTCAGCTCGCGCTGGTGGTCCGGCGCCGCGTGCTGCCAGTCGCAGCCGCCGCAGCCGCCCGGCACGGCCAGCGGGCACGGCGGCGGGACCCGGTGCGGCGACGGGACGAGCACCTCGACGGCGTCGCCGCGGCAGAACGAGCCGCCGTTGTCCTCGGTGACTTCGACGCGGACCTGTTCGCCCGGCAGCGCGTGCCGGACGAACACGACCCGTCCTTCCGCACGCGCGACGCAGTGGCCGCCGTGCGCCACCGCGCCGACCTCGACCTCGAGGACGCGGCCCAGCCAGCTGGTCATTCGGCAGGCTCCTTGGGTTTCGGCGTCGCGGCCGGCTTGCCGTTGGGCGAGAACCCGCGGCGGACGTCGCCCGCGGCGGGGCGCTCGTTCCGGACCCGCGCGGCCGCCTTGGCCGACGACTCCAGCTGCCACGGCACGCTCGCCACGATCACGCCGGACTGGAACAGCAGCCGGCCCTTGAGCCGCAACGCGCTCTGGTTGTGCAATACCTGCTCCCACCAGTGCCCGACCACGTATTCCGGGATGAACACGGTGACCACGTTGCGCGGATTGTCACCGCGCACGCGCTTAACGTAATCGAGAACGGGCTTCGTGATTTCCCGGTAGGGCGATTCCACGACCTTCAGCGGCACCTTGAAATTGTGGGCGTCCCACTCGGCGGTCAGCCGGCGGGTGTCGGCATCGTCCACATTGACCGTCACGGCCTCGAGGACGTCCGGGCGCATCGCCTTGGCGTAGGCCAGCGCCCGCAGCGTCGGACGGTGCAATTTGGACACCAGGACGATGGCATGGTTGCGCGAGGGCAGCACGGTCGGGGTGTCGCCGAGGTCCTTCAGCTCTTCGGCCACCCGGTCGTAGTGCCGCCGGATCGCCGTCATCAGCACGTAGATCGCCACCATGGCGGCGATCGCGATCCACGCGCCGAGCAGGAACTTCGTGATCAGCACGATGACCAGCACGGTCGCGGTCATGGTGAGGCCGATCGCGTTCACCGTCTGCGAGCGCCGCATCCGCCGCCGCACGCCCGGATCGGTTTCCTTGGCCAGCAAGCGGTTCCAGTGCCGGATCATGCCGGCCTGGCTGACCGTGAACGACACGAACACGCCCACGATGTAGAGCTGGATGAGCCGGGTCACCTCGGCGTCGAAGGCGATGATCAGCACCAGCGCGAACGCCGCGAGGAACAGGATCCCGTTCGAGAACGCCAGCCGGTCACCGCGGGTGTGCAGCTGCCGCGGCAGGTAGCGGTCCTGCGCCAGGATCGAGCCGAGCACCGGGAAGCCGTTGAACGCGGTGTTCGCGGCCAGCAGCAGGATGATGCCGGTGGAGAAGGAGATGTAGTAGAACGCGGGCGGGAAGTCGGCGAACACCGCGTGCGCGATCTGCGCGACGATCGTCTTCTGCTCGTAGCCCGCGGGCGCCCCGGCGAGCTGCCGCGCCGGGTCCTCGGCGAACTTGACGTCGGTGATGGTGGCCAGGGTGATGATGCCGACCAGCATGGTGACGGCGAGCACGCCCATCAGCAACAGCGTGGTCGCCGCGTTCTTCGACTTGGGCTTCCGGAACGCCGGGACGCCGTTGCTGATCGCCTCGACACCGGTCAGCGCCGCCGCGCCGGAGGAGAACGCCCGCAGCACCAGGAACGCGTACGCCACGCCCGCGAAGGTCCCTTCCGCGTTCAGCGTGAACCCGGCGCTCTCGGCCTTCATCTCGGTGCCGGTGGCGGCCTGGACCAGGCCCCACACGACCATGATGAGGATGCCGACGATGAATCCGTACGTCGGGATCGCGAAGGCCTTGCCGGACTCGCGGAGCCCGCGCAGGTTCAGCGAGGTCAGCACGACGACGATGACGACGGAGGCGAGCACCTTGTGCTGCGCCACCCACGGGACCGCCGAGCCGATGTTGGCCACACCGGACGATGTGGACACTGCGACGGTGAGCACGTAGTCCACGAGCAGCGCGCTCGCCACGGTGAGCCCGAACCGGCCGCCCAGGTTGGTGTTGGCGACCTCGTAGTCGCCGCCGCCGCTCGGGTAGGCGCGCACGTTCTGCCGGTAGGAGGCGACGACGACGAGCATGACCAGGGCGACCATGACGCCGATCCACGGCGCGAGCGCGTACGCCGACAGGCCCGCCACGCTGAGCGTCAAGAAAATTTCTTCGGGCGCGTACGCCACGCTCGAAAGCGCGTCGGAGGCGAAGATCGGCAGCGCGATGCGCTTGGGCAGCAGCGTGTGGGACAGCCGGTCACTGCGGAACGGACGTCCGAGGACCAGGCGTTTCAGCACGGTCGGGAACTTCGACACCTCCGGAGAGTACTGCGGAGCGAAGCTTCTCCGTTGGGGGCGGTGGCGGGAGGACGGTGGAGCCAACCCGAGGCGGGCACGGTAGGTTCGGCGCTGGTGTGTCGGGGGTAGGTACGGACGGGCAACCGCCGAGGAGGAGGCAGGGCGTGCACGTGGTGATCATGGGATGCGGCCGGGTCGGCGCGTCTCTGGCCGCTGCGCTGGAGCGGCTCGGCCACGAGGTGGCCGTCATCGACAAGAGCCAGCAGGCGTTCCGGCGGCTCGGCAGCGACTTCCACGGCCAGCAGGTCGTCGGCGTCGGCTTCGACCGCCGGGTGCTGATCGAGGCGGGCATCGAGCGGGCCGGTGCGTTCGCGGCAGTGTCCAGCGGAGACAATTCCAACATCATTTCGGCGCGGGTCGCGCGCGAGAATTTCGGCATCGAGCACGTCGTCGCGCGAATCTACGACCACAAGCGCGCGGCCGTGTACGAGCGGCTGGGCATCCCGACGGTCGCGACCGTGCCGTGGACCACCGACCGGTTCCTGCGGAGTCTCCTGCCGGACGGCGTCGCGTCGGCGTGGCGGGACCCGTCGGGCAACGTCGCGCTGCTGCAGCTGCCGCTGCACGAGGGCTGGGTCGGGCACACGGTGCGGTCCCTGCAGGAGGCGACCGGCGCGCGGGTGGCGTTCATCATGCGCTTCGGCACGGCGGTGCTGCCGGACAACAAGACGATGGTGCAGGCCGACGACGTCGTGTGGGTCGCCGCGCGCTCGGGCACGGTCAGTGACGTCACGAGCGTGGCGCAGCGCGAACCGGAGGACGAAGACTGATGCGGGTCGCGATTGCCGGCGCGGGTGCCGTCGGCCGTTCCATCGCCGCCGAGCTGATCGACGGCCGCCACCAGGTGATGCTCATCGAGCGGGAGGCCGACCAGTTCGAGCCGCACACCGTCGAGCAGGCCGACTGGGTGCTCGGCGACGCCTGCGAGGTGTCGATCCTGGAGGAGTCCGGGATCGAGCAGTGCGACGTCGTCATCGCCGCGACCGGCGACGACAAGGCCAACCTGGTGGTGTCCCTGCTGGCCAAGACGGAGTTCGCGGTGCGGCGCGTGGTGGCCAGGGTGAACAACCCGGCCAACGAGTGGCTGTTCACCGACGCCTGGGGCGTCGACGTCGCGGTCTCGACCCCGCGGATGCTGGCGGCGATGGTCGAGGAGGCGGTGAGCGTCGGCGACCTGGTGCGGCTGATGACGTTCCGCCAGAGCAACGCGAACCTGGTCGAGCTGACGCTGCCGGCGGAGACCCCGCTGGCCGGGAAGCCGGTGAGCGAACTGTCCCTGCCGCGCGACGCGGCGCTGGTCACGATCCTGCGGGGTGACCGGGTGATCGTGCCGCAGCCGGAGGACCCGCTGGAGCCGGGGGACGAACTGCTGTTCGTGGCGACCGCGGACGTCGAGCCGGAGATCCGGACGGCGCTCGGGTACTGAGACCGGCGAGAAGGCCCCCGGCGGGTTCGCCGGGGGCTTTTCGTGGCTTTGACCCGGCGGCGGCGCGGCGGGTGACGCGGCAGTGACGCGGCGGCGCGGCAAAAACTGTCGGTGCCTGCCGGTAGAGTGGATAACGGGGGGCGCCCCCGCGCGGGTCAGGCTTCCGGAGCTGCGTACTTCTGGCGCAGCCGGGCTTCGACTTCCGCGTCGGTCTCCGGGGTGGGTTCTTCCTCGGCCATGGCCTTCAGGCGCTTGTCCGACCGCCGGACCGCCCACACGACCACCAGCAGGCCCAGCGCGTACAGCGGGTACCCCATCGCGATCTTCGCGAAGGCCAGCCAGCCGGTGTAGTCCTCCTGGTAGAGCCACCGCTGCACGATGAACCGCGCGGCGAAGATCGCCGCCATGGCCAGCGTCGCGATGTCGTAGCCGTAGCGGGACGGCTTGTCCTTGCGCCACGCCTGGCCGGTGCCGTTGAGCAGGTTCCAGACCACGCCCGCGATCGGACGGCGCACCACCACCGACAGCACGAAGATGCCGCAGTAGATCAAGCTGGCGTAGATCCCGAACAGGAAGAACCCCTTCGCCGACCCCGTCCGGTAGGCGATGAACGCCGCGATCGCGACGCCGAAGAACCCCGAGATCGCCGGCTGCAGGGGCTCCTTGCGGACCAGCCGCAGCACCGTGATGGCCACCGCGCTGCCGATCGACGTCCAGATGGCCGCGGTCAGCCCGAAGAACGAGTTGGCCAGCACGAAGACGATCACCGGCACCGAGGAGTAGATCAGGCCGGACACGCCGCCCATCTGCTCCAGCAGGGTTGGCTGCGGCTCTTCCGAACCGGTCTTCTTCTCGCTCGAGGCGGGTTCAGTCACGATGGGTGATCAACTCACTGGGCTCTGGAGCTCGTAATAGGGGTTGTACAGCACCTTCTGGCCGGCACGCTCGGCCATCCGGCCGCGCACCTTGATCGTCCGGCCCGGCTCGATGCCCGCGATCCGGCGGCGGCCGAGCCAGATTAGCGTCACGCCCTGTGTCCCGTCGAACAGCTCGGCCTCCAGCGTGGCGGCTTCGTTCGTCGGGCAGAGCTCGACACTGCGGAGCCGCCCCATCACGGTGACCTCTTCGCCGGAGCGGCAGTCACAGGCCCGCTGCGCCCCTTCGGCGCCCGACCTCATCGACATTTCGTCGGCGTCGAGATCCTCGACGTCGCTGGTCAGCTTGCGAACCAACCGGCTGAAGTAGCCGCCGTCTTTGGCGGACATAGGTGCTCCTGTGCTCCGGGGCCCCGACGTGGTGGATGCGGCCCGTGCGATTTCCAGCGTAGCTGCGGTCCCCGCCAGGGAAACGCCTTTGCGCAAGGATTGCAACGTGACGTCCGCAATCAGAGTTCCCGTCGCGGTGCTGCTGCCCGGTACCGGCTCGGACGAGGTGTTCGTCCGATCCGTCTTCGCGGGGCCGCTGCGTGCCCTCGGTGTCCCGCTCATCGCGCCACCGCCACCCGCGGGCGCGGCACTCGCCGAGGGCTACCTGGCGACGCTGGACGCGCTGGCCGACGAGCACGGCGAACTCCTCGTGGGCGGCATCTCCTTCGGTGCTCACCTCGCCACCGAGTGGGCGGTGCGCCACCCGGCCCGTTGCGGGGGCCTGCTGGCCGCCCTCCCGGCCTGGAACGGCGTCCCGGGCCCGGCACCCGCCGCGCTGGCCGCGACGCTGACGGCGGATCTGGTGGCCGCTTCCGGCGTCGACGCGGCACTGGCGCAGACCGCGGGCAGCCCGGACTGGCTGCGGGCGGAACTGGACCGGGCGTGGCGCCGTCACGGCGACGGCCTCGCCGCCGGTCTGCGTGCCGCGGCGAGCCGCCCCTCCCCCACCCTCGGCGAGCTCGCGGACCTGGCCGTCCCGGCCGGCATCGGCACCTGCACGGACGACCCGATCCACCCGACGAAAGTCGCATCGGAGTGGGCGGGCGCACTCCCCCGCGCCGTCCTCGGCGAGACGACGCTCACGGCACTGGGCGCGGACCGCGAGTCCCTCGGCCGGGCGACCGTCCTCGCGTTCCTGAAGGCGCTGCGGTCCTGAACGCGCCGAAGGCCGCCACCGGGAGTCCGGTGGCGGCCTTCGGCAGGGAGAACGTCAGCCCTGCTCCTGCTGGGCCGCGATGTGCTCGGCGACCGCCTCGGGCAGCGTGATGGTCAGCGGGGTCCGGACCGGCATCGGTGCGTCGCCGCGGTCGACGATGGTCCGCCGGACGATCTCGCGCAGCACCTCGACGGCGGCCGCGGCCTCCGACTGGGGTCCGGCGATGACGCCGCGCAGCATCCAGCGCGGCCGGTCGACGCCGACGAAGCGCAGGGCGACGTCGCCGATGATGGCCGAGATCTCCAGGCCCCACACGCCGCGGCCGAGGGTGACCTTGGCGCCGTCGGCCCGCAGCTGGTCGGCCAGCTCGGAGCTGACCTCCCGCCACAGCCCGCCCGAGCGCGGCGCGGCGTACGCGCTGACCGTGATCTGGCCCTGCTCGGTGACGACGTGCACGGCCCGCACGCCACCGGCCTCCGGGTCCATTTCGACCTGGACCTGGGAACCGTCGGGCACCGGCACCTTCACCGAGCCGAGGTCGATCCGCGGGATGCCGTCGTCGGAGAAGTCCGCGACGTCGTACGGGCCGTCGGAGACGTCCGACAGCTCCGAGCCGTCCTCGCCGTACCCCTCGTCCTCGAAAGTGTCGTCGGCCTCGGGCGCGGCGTGCCGTCCGGCGGACCCGCCCTCGGTCCGCCGCTTGCGTCCGAAAATCCCCACTACTTCTCCGTTCCTTCCCCCGTGGCGGCGCTCGCGGCGAGCGCCGGTGTTCCCAGTGTGGCGTGTCCACCCGTGGAGCCGTAGCCTCCGTCGCCCCGCTCGGTCGCGTCGAGCCGGTCGACCTCGACGAACTCCGCGTGCTCGACCCGCTGCACGACCAGCTGGGCGATGCGGTCGCCGCGCGTCAGCTCCAGCGGGTGCACCGGGTCGTGGTTGATCAGGCACACCTTGATCTCGCCGCGGTAGCCCGAGTCGATCGTGCCCGGGGTGTTCACCACCGAAAGGCCGGCCCGGGCGGCCAGGCCGGACCGCGGGTGGACGAACCCCGCGTACCCGGGCGGGAGCGCGATCGCGACGCCGGTGCCGACGACGCCGCGTTCCCCGGGTCGCAGCACGATATCCGAGGTGGTGACGAGATCGGCGCCCGCGTCGCCCGGTCGGGCGTAGGCGGGCAGCGGGACATCCGGATCGAGCCGGGAGAGGAGTACCTGAACGCTGGACACGGGCGGCGAGATTACTCTCTACCCGTGGGTGAATCAGCGAAGACGGCCGCGAACGCCACGGTCCGGCACTCGGAGCGGCTCTACGTCCCGTGGTGGGGCTGGCCGCTGCCGGTGCTGGGGGCCGTCCTGCTCGCGGCGGAGATCGACCTCGGGTACCCGGGGATCCGGGCGTGGCTGCCGTACGTGATCGCGCTGCCGGTCGTCGTGGCGCTGCTGCTGTCCCTGGGCCGGTCGAAGGTCCGGATCACCGGCGGTGACGAGCCGGAACTGTGGGTCGGCGACGCGCACCTGCCGCTGCGGTACGCCGGGGAGGTGGAGATCTTCGACAAGGAAGCCAAGCGCAAGGCACTGGGGCGCGACGGCGACCCGGCGGCCTACGTGCTGCACCGCGGCTGGGTCGGCCCGGTCGTGAAGGTCCACCTCACCGACGAGAACGACCCGACGCCGTACTGGCTGTTCAGCACCCGGCACCCCGAGCGCGTCGCCGAGCTGCTCAAGAGCTCCTGACCAGGCGCCGGCCCCCTCAGGACAGGGAAGGGGGCCGGCCTGCCGGCCGGCCCCCTTGTCCCCAGCGCGCTTCGAGCCTCCCCCTCACCGCTTCTCGAGCACTGTCCTCGAGGCTCTCCGTCGCGTCTGTTCGTTCCCCGTGTCCGAGAACCCCTCTGCGTTTCTCAGGCGCAGTCGCGGCAGATCAAGCGTCCGCCGTTGTCCTCGGCCAGCCGGCTGCGGTGGTGCACCAGGAAGCACACGGAGCAGGTGAACTCGTCCGCCTGCTTCGGCACCACCTTCACGGTCATGTCCTCACCGGAAAGCCCGGAGAGGTCGGCACCCGGCAGCTCGAAGTTCTCGGCGGTCGCGTCCTCGTCGACGTCGACGACGCCGGACTGGTTCTCGTTCCGCCGGGCCTTGAGCTCCTCCAACGAGTCTTCGGCCAGCTCGTCGGCTTCGCTGCGGCGCGGAGCGTCGTAGTCGGTAGCCATGTGTCCCTCACCCCTGCGATCAGCTTGTGTAGTCGTTTTCCCGGACTCCCGGATGCGCCCGCGAGTCCGCCGTGCCGCTGGTCAACGTTCCAGGGCCTCTGTTTGTGCCCGACGGCCGAAGTGACCGAGGTCTCTTCTTTTCGCGCCTCTTCCTGCGGCCGGAGCCCGGGAAGGGTAGCTCACCGCTGTCCGGGTTCTGCAACGAGTCAGACATTGCCGGGGATTCGTCACCCGACAGGGGGAACCCGCAGGTAAGACGCGTTGTCGTCTGTTCGGGTTGCGCGCAGGTGGAGAACTTCACGCACGACCCGCGTGTGCTTGCCCCCGTCGGCCCCGGCGTGGTGCGATCGCTGTCACGGGAATCGGCCCGGCAGGGGTGTTCCGGGGGTCCGGGTGGCTCTGGGTAGCGGAGTCCCGGCCGGGGCGAGGCCCCGGGTGTTCCAGGGTGACCCTGGACGCCGCGCGCCGGCCGCAACGCCTAGGCTGATCGGCCTCGACGGTGCCCGGTTCGCACGGTCGGTTTCGGTGTTCGGGAAGGGACGGGCAGGTGGCGTCGGGGAACGGCATCGGGGACCGTGGGACGCGGCCGTATCGCAAGCACAAGCCGCTGCCGGCGCTGATCGTCATCGGCGTGCTCGCCGTCGGCGCGATCGTCGTCTGGGTGAACGCCGCGATCGGCAAGGGCGACATCGACGAGGCCGTCAAGTGCGACCCGCCCGCGAGCCCGCCGCCGGGCGTCACGTTCAGCACCCTGCCCCACAACGCGCTCGACGACCGCGTGCCCATCCCGCCGGACAAAGTCGCCTACCGCGTCCTCAACGCCTCGGGCAGCCGCGGCCAGGGCGGCATCACGACGACGGCACTGCGCGAGCTCGGCTTCAGCGGCGCCGCCGAACCGGCCAACGACCCGGCGTACGAGAACCGCGAGGCCAAGTGCCGCGGCCAGATCCGCTTCGGCGAGAACGGCGTCACCGCGGCCCGGACGCTCAGCCTGGTGGTGCCGTGCGCCGAACTGGTCCAGGACAACCGCAAGGACGCGAGCGTCGACGTGGTGACGGGCACCCTCTTCGGCGACCTGCGGCCCCGCGCCGAAGCCCGCCAGGTCATCACCCAGCTCGCCGACTGGTCCAAGGCCCACCAGGGCGGCGGCGGCAACGAGCAGTCCGCGGGCGCGAAGGCCCCGGTCGTCGACCAGACCCTGCTGGCCTCGGCCCGCGACGCCGCCTGCTGACCCGGCACCGGACACCGCCGACCCCGACGCTGCCCACCGCGCCGCGGGGGCGCCCCCCGTTTTCCACGCTACCGGAGGGCACCGACATTTCCGGCCGCTCCGCCTGAAGAGCCTGCACCGCAAGGGCCTGCTCGCGACCACGAGCGGCGGATTGCGAACCGGAACAGTCGGCTGACGTACCCGGACGGTCGGACCGCGTACCTGAACGGTCGGCTTGCGTACCGGAAGGGTCGGCTGGCGAGTCGGCTCTCCCATCACGCGAGCCGACGCCGCAGTCACGCGAGTCGACCCGCGAATCACGCGAGTCGACCCTCCAGTCACGCGAACCGACGCGTCAAGGACGCGAACCGACGCTCCGGGTACGCCGGCCGACGCTCCGGGTACGTGACTCGTCCCGGTCGCCGGGACCCGCTCACACCTCCGCTGCGCCGCAGTCGGCCAGGACCTTCCGCAGCGGGTCCGCGATCGACGGTGCCGCCGCGTACGTCGCGTCCGCACCCAGCTCCGGGGCCGCGCCGGGGACGAACACCTCCGCGCCCGCCTCGGCCGCGATCAACGCCCCCGCGGCCCAGTCCCAGCGGCTGAGCCCGTGCTCCACGTACGCGTCCAGCCAGCCCGCCGCCACCGCGCACAGGTCCAGCGACGCCGCCCCGTTGCGGCGGATGTCCCGCACCCGGCCCAGCAGCGACGCCGCGAACCGCGACTGCCGCGTCCGCCGCTCCGGCGCGTACGCGAAACCGGTTCCGACCAACGTCACCTCCAACGCGGACGGCGCCGACACCGCCAGCCGCCGTCCGTCCAGGAACGCGCCCTGGCCGCGGGCCGCCGACCAGACGCGGCCGCTCGCCGGCTCCACCACCGCTCCGGCCACCGACACGCCGCCGACCTGGGCGGCCACCGAGACCGCGAACCACGGCAGCCCGTAGAGGAAGTTGACCGTCCCGTCGATCGGGTCGACCACCCACGTGACGCCGTCGCCCGCGGCGCCGCCGCCCTCCTCGCCCAGCACCGGCTCCCCCGGCCGCAGCGAGGCCAGCCGATCCCGCACCAGGCGTTCGGATTCGTGGTCCACCGCGGTCACCACGTCGGTGGCCCCGGACTTGGTGCCCACGGCCACCGCACGGCCCGCCGCCATGCCTTCCCAGGCCTCGCGGACCAGCTCGGCGGCTTCCGTCGCGACCTGCACCGCGACGCTTTTCAGCAACGACTCGTCAGCTCCCACGTCCGACATGTCACCACATCCGGTTAAAGTCTCCGAGGCAGGCTTCTGAATCGTGCGAGAAGGGACCACGTCCGTGGTGGAGGCGACCCGCCGAGGTTTCGGCATCGACATCGGCGGCAGCGGGATCAAGGGCGCCTTGGTCGACCTGGACTCCGGCCAGCTCATCGGCGACCGCATCCGGATCGAGACGCCGAAGCCGTCCACGCCCTCGGCGGTGGCGGACGTCGTACACGACATCGTCACGCAGGCGGGCTGGGACGGCCCGGTCGGCGTGACCCTGCCTGCGGTCGTCAAGAAGGGCGTCGCGCACACCGCGGCCAACATCGACAAGCAGTGGATCGGCACCGACGCCGACGCGCTGTTCGCCAAGCGGCTCGGCCGGAGCGTCGACCAGATCGCGATGCTCAACGACGCCGACGCGGCGGGCATGGCGGAGATCCGCTTCGGCGACCCGGTCGCGCGCAAGGGCGTCACCGCGCTGCTCACCTTCGGCACCGGCATCGGCAGCGCGGTGTTCCAGGACGGCAAGCTCGTCCCCAACACCGAGTTCGGCCACCTCGAGATCGACGGCCACGACGCCGAGAAGCGCGCGGCCGCTTCGGTGAAGGACAACGAGGGGCTCTCCTACCCCGAATGGGCCAAGCGCGTGCACCGTTACCTGACCGTGCTGGAGAACCTCATCTGGCCCGATCTGTTCATCGTCGGCGGCGGGGTCAGCAAGAAGTCCGAGAAATGGGTGCCGCTGCTGGACATCCGCACTCCGGTGCTGGTGGCGAGCCTGCAGAACAACGCCGGCATCGTGGGCGCGGCGGCCGCCGCGGCGGAGGGCATCGAGCACTGAAACGACCCTGAGGGTGATCGCTTCGCACCGCATGCGCGTACCGTCGTTACAATGGAACACGGCCCACGGCTGCGGAGGGCAAAACCGCAGGCCGAGGCGTGATCCCCGAATGTGAGGCAGCAGTGGCCCCAGGCCGTTGCTCGTCGTGATCGACCGCTGCGAAAGGGCGTAAGTGGCAGCCGCAAGAACCGCAACCCGAGGCGGGACGAAGACAGCGACCGCAGCCGGCGAGCCGGCCGAAGAGGCAGCCACCGGGACGGCGAAGCCAGCGGCGCGCAAGACCACCACCGCCAAGAAGGCGCCGGCCAAGAAAGCGCCGGCGAAGAAGGCCGTGACCAAGGGCGCGAAGACCGAAGACGGCGAACCGGACGGCCCCGCCGACCTCGAGGACGTCGAACTCGACACGCCGGACCTGTCGGACCTGGAAGAGGTCGAGGTCGACGTCGTGGACGAAACGGTCACCGACGAGCCGGACGCCGACTCGGCCGACGACGACGATGACGACGAGGAGTCGGACGAGGAGACCCCGGCGCAGCGGCGTCGCGGGGTGGCGGCCGACAAGGCCGCGGCCAAGAGCGACAACCCGGACTTCGTCTGGGACGAGGAGGAGTCCGAAGCGCTGCGCCAGGCGCGCAAGGACGCCGAGCTCACCGCGTCCGCCGACTCCGTGCGCGCCTACCTCAAGCAGATCGGCAAGGTCGCGCTGCTGAACGCCGAGGAGGAGGTGGAGCTGGCCAAGCGGATCGAGGCCGGCCTCTACGCCGCCGAGCGCGTGCGCACCGCCGAGGAGGAGGGCGAGAAGCTCGTCACGCAGATGCGCCGCGATCTCAAGTGGATCGTGCGTGACGGCGAGCGCGCCAAGAACCACCTGCTCGAGGCGAACCTCCGGCTCGTGGTCTCGCTGGCCAAGCGCTACACCGGCCGCGGCATGGCGTTCCTGGACCTGATCCAGGAGGGCAACCTCGGCCTGATCCGCGCGGTGGAGAAGTTCGACTACACCAAGGGCTACAAGTTCTCGACGTACGCCACGTGGTGGATCCGCCAGGCGATCACCCGCGCGATGGCTGACCAGGCGCGCACCATCCGCATCCCGGTGCACATGGTCGAGGTCATCAACAAGCTGGGCCGCATCCAGCGCGAGCTGCTCCAGGACCTCGGCCGCGAGCCGACCCCGGAAGAGCTCGCGAAGGAAATGGACATCTCCCCGGAGAAGGTCCTGGAGATCCAGCAGTACGCGCGGGAGCCGATCTCGCTCGACCAGACGATCGGCGACGAGGGCGACAGCCAGCTCGGCGACTTCATCGAGGACTCCGAAGCGGTCGTCGCGGTCGACGCGGTGTCGTTCACGCTGCTGCAGGACCAGCTCCAGTCGGTGCTGCAGACGCTGTCCGAGCGCGAGGCGGGCGTGGTCCGGCTGCGCTTCGGCCTCACGGACGGCCAGCCGCGCACGCTCGACGAGATCGGCCAGGTGTACGGGGTGACCCGCGAACGCATCCGGCAGATCGAGTCGAAGACGATGTCGAAGCTGCGCCACCCGTCGCGGTCCCAGGTCCTGCGGGACTACCTGGACTGAGTTCGTTCCACGGAAAACCCCGCCACCGGCTGCCGGTGGCGGGGTTTTCCGTTGTTCAGGGCCGTCCGGTGAGCGTGGTCCACGGGACGTGGACGACCACGCGTTCCCGCAGCTGCTCGTTGAGCAGCCACAGCTCGCCCGTGGCCGGCCAGTACGACAGGTTCTGGCTGTTCACCGGGGCCTGCCCGGCCAGCCTCGACGTCGAGGCGCCGCCGACACCGCCGTGCAGGCACGACGGGTGGTCGCCCGCCACTCCCGCGTACTCGGGGCAAACGCCGGTCAGCACGAAGTAGCCGTTCCGCGACACTGCGCCCTGCATCCCCCACACCGGGGACGAGAAGCCCGCCACCGCGTGCACCAGCCCGTCGGCCGACGTCTTGAGCCCGCCGGAGGCCGCGTCGAACGGCCACCGCAGGATCCGGCCGCCCGCCGCCGACGGGACGTGCTCCGCCGTCACGAACGTCGAATCGGTGTGGTCGAACGACAACGTCGACAAGCAGGGGCGCACGTCGGTCGCCGTCGTGCACGCGCCGCCGCCCGGGTACCAGTACGCGCCGATCTGCGGCATCGCGTAGTCGTAGAACGCCGCGTGGTACTTGCCGTCGGGGCCCAGGCCGACCGTTCCCGCGCCGGCGTCGACCTTCCAGAAGTGCGTTGTGTCGAAGACGCGGATCAGGCCGCCGGTGGTCGCCACGAACAGCCGGTTGCCGGCCCACGTCATGCCGTGCCCGTGGCCGGCGACGACCCGGAAATCCGTGCCGGAGGTCGGTTCCACCAGCAGGACGTGCCGGTAGCCGAGGCCGGTTGCGTCCACAAAGGACAAGCGGACCATCGTGTCGCCCGGGGTGTGCCACGACGCCGCGACGACGCGCTTGCCGCCCACCGTTCCGGTCGTCGGGTCCGCGTCGCCGGAGCCGGTGACGCCCTGCGGGATCCAGTCGTTGGTCTTGTCGTCGTTGGCGTCTTCCCAGCAGAAGCCGGCCGGTTTCAGCGCGGTGGCCAGGGAGGTGCCGTGGCAGAGCGGGCGGGTCTTCCGGTTGGTGTCGGCGAGCAGCGAGCCGAGCCCGCGCGGCGGGAGTTTCGCGTCCAGCGCGGCGACCCGGGCACCGTAGGTGGCGAACGTGTCCCCGGCGGTGAGCCGGAAGCCGTCGACGGTCGCCGCGGCCAGCCGGGGGAAGTTCGCCGCCGCCTGGGCCGTCGGGGTGAGGCCGAGCAGGAGCAGCGCCACGAAGCCGATCAGGAGTCGCATGCCGGCAGCGTGCCCGCCGCGCGTACACGGCCGGTACAACTCAGGGCACGGCCAGCCCGTGCTCCCGCAGCGACTGCTCGACGCGCAGGCGTTCGATCTCGCGGTCCATCCCCTCGGGCAGCTCCCCGAGCCGGTGCGGGACGCCGACCTGGCGGCAGGCCACGGCGAGCAGTTCGTCGTACGCCTGCCGGGTGCCGAGCCGACGTGCGGCCGGCGTTCCGGACGGGTAGCCGGCGAGCAGCCGGTGCAGCCGCCGCAGGTCCGCGGCGACGCGTTCGATCGGCGGTCCGTCCGGTTGCGGCTTCGCGCGCTTCTCCCGGATCCAGCCGACCAGCTTGGGGATGCGCAGCGCGCACCAGAACAACGCCGCGGGCGCGAGACACACCACGGCGAAGAGGATCAGGTTCGCCAGGACGCCACCGTCGCCGTCCACCCCCCGATGGTAAGCCCGCACCACCCACCCGGCGGAGACAATTTTCGGCGTATCTCGCGTGACTGGAGCCGGAACTCGCGTGATCAGAGCCGGAACTCGCGAGTTCCGGCTTCAATCACGCGAGTTCCGGCTGTGATCACGGGAGTTCGGGGGTCTCCGGGGTTTCTTCGATCAGCCAGAGGACTCCGGCCGGGGGGAGCTGGAGGACGGCGGAGGCCGGCTGGCCGTGCCACGGCTCCTCCGTCGCCTCCACCAGGCCCAGGTTGCCGACCCCGGACCCGCCGTACGCCTCGGCGTCGGTGTTGACGACTTCCCGCCAGCGGCCCGCCGAAGGCAGGCCGACCCGGTAGTCGTGGTGCGGGACGCCGGCGAAGTTCGCGACGCAGGCCAGCCGCGAGCCGTCGGCGCCGATGCGCAGGAAGCTCAGCACGTTGCCGCTCGAGTCGTTCGCGTCGATCCAGCGGAAGCCGTCCGGTGAGGTGTCCTGGCTGTAGAGCGCCGGGCACGTCCGGTAGACCGTGTTCAGCGACCGCAGCAGCTCCCACACCCCGAGGTGCAGCGGCTCGTCCAGCAGGTGCCAGTCCAGCGACTTCGACTCCGACCACTCCCCCGGCTGGCCGAACTCGCCGCCCATGAACAGCAGCTGCTTGCCCGGGTGCGCCCACATGAACGCCAGCAGCGAACGCAACCCGGCCGCCTTGTTCCAGGCGTCGCCCGGCATCCGGCCCCACAGGGATCCCTTGCCGTGCACCACTTCGTCGTGCGACAGCGGCAGCACGAAGTTCTCGCTCCACGCGTACACGAGCGAGAACGTCATCTCGTTGTGGTGGTAGGCCCGGTGGATCGGCTCGTGGGAGAGGTACCGGAGCGTGTCGTGCATCCAGCCCATGTTCCACTTGAAGCCGAACCCGAGCCCGCCGAGGTGCGTCGGGCGCGTGACGCCCGGCCACGCCGTCGATTCCTCCGCCACCATCACGACACCGGGGTGTCGCTTGTAGACGGTCGCGTTCAGCTCCTGCAGGAACCGCACGGCGTCGAGGTTTTCCCGCCCGCCGTACTGGTTGGGCAGCCACTCCCCTTCCTTGCGGGAGTAGTCCAGGTACAGCATCGACGCGACGGCGTCCACGCGCAGGCCGTCGAGGTGGAACTCGTCGAGCCAGAACAGCGCGTTGGCGACCAGGAAGTTGCGGACCTCGTTGCGGCCGAAGTCGAACACGAGCGTGCCCCAGTCGGGCTGCTCGCCGCGGCGCGGGTCCGCGTGCTCGTACAGCGGCGTCCCGTCGAAGCGGGCCAGCGCCCAGCTGTCCCGCGGGAAGTGCGCGGGCACCCAGTCCACGAGCACGCCGATCCCCCGCTGGTGCAGGCGGTCGACGAAGTAGCGGAAGTCGTCGGGCGAGCCGAAGCGGGACGTCGGCGCGTAGTACGACGTCACCTGGTAGCCCCACGAGCCGCCGAACGGGTGCTCCGACACCGGCAGCAGCTCGACGTGCGTGAACCCGGTTTCGACGAGGTAGTCGCCGAGCTGGTCGGCCAGTTCCCGGTAGTCGAGGCCGGGCCGCCACGAGGCGAGGTGCACCTCGTAGACGCTCATCGGCGCCGCGGCCCACTCGGTCGCCTCGCGCTGGGCGACCCAGTCGTCGTCCTCCCACAGGTACGCCGAGCGGGTGACGACCGACGCGGTCGCGGGCGGCTGCTCGGTGGCGAACGCCATCGGGTCGGCCTTCTCGTACCAGTTGCCGTCGGCGCCGAGGATCCGGAACTTGTAGCAGGTGCCCGCGCCGACCCCGGGCACGAACAGCTCCCAGACCCCGGACGAGCCGAGCGAGCGCATCGAGTGCCCGCGCCCGTCCCAGCCGTTGAAGTCGCCGATCACGCGGATGCCGCGGGCGTTCGGTGCCCAGACCGCGAACGACGTCCCCTCGACGACCCCGTTCGGCGTCTCGTACGACCGGACGTGCGCGCCGAGCGCCTCCCAGAGCCGCTCGTGCCTGCCCTCGCCGATCAGGTGCAGGTCCAGCTCGCCCACCGTGGGCAGCCAGCGGTACGGGTCGTCGGCGGTGGTGGTGTGCCCGTCGTACTCGATCTCCAGCCGGTAGTCGCCGGGGTGCTCGGGCACGGCGACGGCGAACAGCGCGTCGATCACCGGTTCCATCGGGTGCTTCCGCCCGCCCGCGCAGAGCGTGACGCCTTTCGCGCCGGGCAGCAGCGCCCGGGCCGCGAAGCCCTTGCCCACCGCGTGCACGCCCAGCACCGAGTGCGGGTCGTGGTGGGACCCGGCGAGCAGCCGGTCGATGTCCGCGGCCGGCGGGGCCGCGGCCGGGAGGCCTTCGGGAGCCGCGTTCACGGTGTCGTCCCTCCGTTGGTGATCCGGGCGATCGAGGCGAGCGGCACGCCCAGCCAGTCCGGCCGGTTCGCGTGCTCGTAGCCCACCTCGTAGACCGCCTTGTCCAGTTCGAAGGCGCGCAGCAGTTCACCCTGCTCGCGCGGGTCGGCCGCGATCGCGGCGTAGCCCTCGCAGAACGCCGCCCGGTTGCGCTCCGACCATTCGTGGGCGCGCTCGGCCAGCGCCGGCTCGTCCGGCTGCCCGACCAGCATCTGCTGGGCCGCGTAGTCGAACGACCTCAGCATGCCCGCGACGTCGCGCAACGGCGACCTGAGCGCGTGGCGTTCTTCGACCGGGGCCGCGGGCTCGCCCTCGAAGTCGATCAGCAGCCAGCCGCCGACCGTCCGCAGCACCTGGCCGAGGTGCAGGTCGCCGTGGATGTACTGCATGGTCACCGAGCCGGTGGGCTGCGTGCGCAGCGTTTCGAACGCCGCCCGCAGCTTCGGGGCGTACGCGGCCAGCTCCGGCACCCGCCCGGCGATCGTGTCGAGCCGGTCGAGCATCGCCTTCGCCGAGCGCTCGAGCTCGTCGGCGTCGACCGGCTCGGTGCCGAGCGCCTCGGCGAGGTCGGCGTGCACCTCGGCGACGGCCCGCCCGAGCCGCTCGGCCTCGCCGGCGAAGTCGCCGCCGACCTCTTCGGGGTGCAGTTCGGGCGCGGCCATCAGGTCGCGGACGCTGGTGGTGGCCATCGCCCAGCCGTCGACCGCGTCCGGCAGGAACTGCTGGAGCATGCCGACCGTGGTCGGCTCGCCGTCCAGGTCGCCGGTGATCGACCCGAGCACCGGCGCGATGTGCTTGCTGCCGACGCCCTGCAGCGCGCGGTGCAGCAGCAGGTCCTTGTTCTTGCCCGGGCTCAGCTTCCGGAACAGCTTGAGGATGTACTGCCCGCCGTAGACCAGGGACGTGTTGCTCTGCTCCGACGTGATCGGCCGGGCCCGCAGGCCGGTCTCCAGCTCCACACCGGGCTCGTGCTCGAAGACCAGCGACCCGACCTGCTCCTCGCGGGCCATCAGGTCCAGCAGCACGCCGGTGACGTCCAGGTCGCCGGACGCCTCGTAGGCGTTGAGGTCGCCGACGGCGCCGATCCAGCTGGTCGACGCGATCTCCGGCGGGTGCGTCCGCCGGCCCACCAGCAGCTGGTAGGGCTCGCGCCGATCGTCTTGGGCGACCTCGATGACGACGTGCAGCAGCTGCGGATCACCGGAAACCAGTTCGGTCACGCCGAGTGGCCGGACGCCGGTCACCGTCCGGTCCTTGCCGGCGAACCAGCGCTGCTCGGGCAGCCAGCGCTTCAGGTCCTCGGTCAGGTCGACGACCAGCTCACGCGGGTCGGACAAGGAACTCACCTCGCTTCGCCTTCGTCTCCCGGGCTCGTCAGCTGGAACCAGTAGAAGCCGTGGCCCGGCAGCGTCAGCAGGTACGACAGGTCCCCGATGCTGGGGAACCGCACGCCGCCGGTGAGCTCCACCGGCGTGCACCCGCGGTGCGCGGACAGATCCAGCTCCACCGGCTGCGGGAACCGGGAGAGGTTGTTCACGCACAGCACGACGTCTTCGCCACCGTCCGGGCGCCGCCACTGGCGCTTGTAGGCCAGCACGCTCGGGTTGGACCCGCCGAGGTCGATGAACTCGCCTTCGGCGAAGGCGTGGTGCTGCTTGCGCACCTCGATCATCCGCCGGGTCCAGTTGAGCAGGGACGACGCGTTGTTCGACTGCGCCTCGACGTTCAGGCCCTGGTAGCCGTACACCGGGTCCATGATCACCGGCAGGTAGATCCGGCCCGGGTCGCAGGAGGAGAACCCGGCGTTGCGGTCCGGGGTCCACTGCATGGGGGTGCGCACCGCGTCGCGGTCGCCGAGCCAGATGTTGTCTCCCATACCGATCTCGTCACCGTAGTACAGAACGGGCGAACCGGGGAGGGACAGCAGCATCGCCGTGAACAATTCCTGCTGGTTGCGGTCGTTGTCCAGCAGCGGGGCCAGCCGGCGGCGGATGCCGATGTTGGCCTTCATGCGCGGGTCCTTGGCGTACTCCGCGTACATGTAGTCGCGCTCGTCGTCGGTGACCATCTCGAGGGTCAGCTCGTCGTGGTTGCGCAGGAAGATGCCCCACTGGGCCCCGCTGGGGATGGTCGGGGTCTGGGTGAGGATCTCCGAGATCGGGAACCGCGACTCGCGCCGCACGGCCATGAAGATCCGCGGCATCAGCGGGAAGTGGAACGCCATGTGGCACTCGTCGCCGCCGACCGCCGGGTCGCCGAAGTACTCGACGACGTCCGAGGGCCACTGGTTGGCCTCGGCCAGCAGGATCCGGCCCGGGTACTCGTCGTCGACGACCTTGCGGCAGCGCTTGAGGAACTCGTGCGTGCGCGGCAGGTTCTCGCAGTTGGTGCCCTCCTGCTCGAACAGGTACGGCACGGCGTCCAGGCGGAAGCCGTCGATGCCCAGGTCCAGCCAGAACCGCAGGGTGTCGATCATCGCGTTCTGGACGTCGACGTTCTCGAAGTTCAGGTCGGGCTGGTGGGAGAAGAACCGGTGCCAGTAGAACTGGCCGCGCACCGGGTCGTAGGTCCAGTTCGACGTCTCGGTGTCGACGAAGATGATCCGGGCGTCGGCGTAGCGGGAGTCGTCGTCGCTCCACACGTAGTAGTCGCCGTACGGGCCGTCGGGGTCGCTGCGGGACTGCTGGAACCACGGGTGCGCGTCCGAGGTGTGGTTGAGCACCAGGTCGGTGATCACGCGGATGCCGCGCCGGTGCGCCTCGTTGAGCAGGAAGACGAAGTCCTCGACGCTGCCGAACTCCGGTAGCACCGCGCGGAAGTCGCTGATGTCGTACCCGCCGTCGCGCAGCGGCGAGGCGTAGAACGGCGGCAGCCACAGGCAGTCGATGCCCAGCCAGGCCAGGTAGTCGAGCCGGCCCGCCAGGCCGCGCAGGTCCCCGGTGCCGTCGCCGTTCGAGTCGGCGAACGCACGCACCAGGACCTCGTAGAACACCGCGCCCTTGAACCACTCGGGGTTGCTCGGCGCCTGCTGCGCCGACCGGAAGTCCCCGGCCTGCGGTTCCACGAGCATGCCGTCGGCGGTCATCGCCTCGCCGGTGTGCGGCACACCGTCCAGCCCCAACGCCGCGTCGGGCCGGGCCTCATCCGCCATCTGTTCCACCTCGGTTTCTCGGATTCCCTGTCCTTCCGTCCTCAGCCGGCCAGCCGTCGTCTCACCGACACGACGTGCGCCACCGCCCGCCAGGGTTCGAGCCGGACGAAGTTCGCCGGGCCCCAGTCCCACGTGTCGCCGGTGACCTCGTCGTGGGCGATGAGCCGTTCGTGCGCCTCGAAACCGAGCGCGCCGGTGTCGAGCCAGAGCGTGCCCTCCTGGGGCCCGTACGGGTCGAGGGTGACGACCGTGACCACGGTGTCGCCGGTGGCCGGGTCCTGTTTGGAGTAGGCCAGCAGCGCGTCGTTGTCGACGTGGTGGAAGTGCAGGGTGCGCATCTGCTGCAGCGCCGGGTGCGCGCGGCGGACGGCGTTCAGCTTGGCCAGCCACGGCTCCAGCGAGCGCCCTTCGGCGAGCGCGCGCTCGAAGTCGCGCGGGCGCAGCTGGTACTTCTCGGAGTCGAGGTACTCCTCGCTGCCCTCGCGGACCGGGAGGTGCTCGAACAGCTCGTAGCCCGAGTAGACGCCCCACGTCGGCGAGATCGTCGCCGCCAGTGCGGCGCGCAGGGCGAACATGCCCGGACCGCCGCGCTGCAGCGACTCGTGGAGGATGTCCGGGGTGTTGACGAACAGGTTCGGCCGGCCTTCGTTCCAGTGTTCGCGCAGGTCGATGGCGAAGTCGATCAGTTCCTGCTTGCCGGTGCGCCAGGTGAAGTACGTGTAGCTCTGGGTGAAGCCGAGCCGGGCCAGGCCCCACAGGCGGGCCGGGCGGGTGAACGCCTCGGCGAGGAACAGGACGTCCGGGTGGGCGTCCTTGACCGACTGGATCAGCCAGGCCCAGAAGTCCGGCGGCTTGGTGTGCGGGTTGTCGACCCGGAAGATCTTCACCCCGTGGTCGATCCAGACGGTGATGACCCGCAGCATCTCTTCGTAGACGGCCTTGGGGTCGTTGTCGAAGTTGATCGGGTAGATGTCCTGGTACTTCTTCGGCGGGTTCTCCGCGTACGCGATCGAGCCGTCCGGGCGCGTGGTGAAGAACTCGGGGTGCTTGAGCACCCACGGGTGGTCGGGCGCGGCCTGGAGCGCGAAGTCGAGCGCCACCTCCATGCCGAGTTCCTCCGCCCGTGCGACGAAGTTGTCGAAGTCGTCGAAGGTGCCGAGGTCGGGGTGGATGGCGTCGTGGCCGCCTTCGTCGGCGCCGATGGCCCACGGCGAACCGACGTCTTCCGGCTTGGCGTCGAGGGTGTTGTTGGGTCCCTTGCGGTTCACCCGACCGATCGGGTGAACCGGCGGGAGGTAGACGACGTCGAAGCCCATCTTCGCGACGCGGTCGAGCGCGGTCGCGGCGGTGGCGAAGGTGCCGTGCACCGGCTTGCCCTCGGCGTCGAGCCCGCCGGTGGAGCGGGGGAACAGCTCGTACCAGGAGCCGTACGCGGCGCGGCGGCGGTCGACCCACACCTTGCGCGGCTTGCCCTTGGTGACCAGCTCCCGCACCGGGAACTCGTGCATGAGCTGGCGGACCTCGGGCGAGAGGGCGGGCCCGATGCGCTCGGCGAGGCTGCGCTCCTCGTCGCGCAGGGCCTTCACCGCGCCGGTCAGCAGCGCCTTTTCCGCCCGGCGGTCGGGACGGCGGGAGACGCGCTCGATCAGCCGGGCGCCGTTCTCGAGGTCGTTGGCGAGGTCCCCGGGGCCCTGCCCGGCGGCGACCTTCACCTCGACGGCGTGCTCCCACGTCGCCCAGGGATCGCCCCACGCGTCGATCCGGAACGTCCACAGGCCGGTGGTGTCGGGCGCGATCACCGCGGCGAACTCGTCCGGGTGGTCGGGGCCGCGCGGCACCATCCGCGTCTGGCGGGTCAGCCGGTCTTCCGGTCCTCGCCACGCGACGGTCGCCGCGACGGCGTCGTGGCCCTCGCGCCAGACGGTCGCGAAGACCGGGATGTGTTCCCCCACAACGGCTTTGGCCGGATACCGGCCGCAGCTCACGCTGGGGGAGACGTCGTCGATGCCGAGCCGGCCGGTCATGGGCAACGCCCTTCGCTATATCAGTTGGACGCAGACGGCGACAGTCTGCCTGACTCGATCAAGCGCCCACGAGGCAGGGTTCTTTATCCCTGTACCCAAACTGGATCAAATGAAACGCTTCCGGCGCAACGAGTTCCGGGCGCGTGTCCGGCAGGTTACGACCGGGCGAGCACCCGCCGCGCGTCCCGCCCCGGCCAACACGCGAACCCGAACGGCCAAAACCCGTACCCCAACGGACGGTTCGCGTACCGGGGGAGTCGGCCGGCGTACCTGGAGGGTCGGTTCACCGTCCGACCCTCCAGGTACGCGAACCGACTCCCCCGGTACGCGAGCCGACCCGCCGGGTACGCGTCAGTAGGGTTCGGGCTGGGGTTCGGCGGCCAGGCGGGGGGCGCGCAGCAGGAGCAGGGAGCGGGACTGCAGCGTCACGCGGCTCTTGGCTTCGAGGGTGCCCGGGTTGGCCGGGCTGCCGTCCGCGGTGCTCGTGTCGAGGGTCGGCTTGAACGTCTCGCCGTACTCGCGTCCCGGCAGGACGACTTCGGCCGGGCCGTCGCCGGCGTGCAGCCACAGCAGCCACGAGTGGTCGGACACCAGCTCGCCTTCGCGGTTGCGCGCCTGGCTGTTCGAGCCGTCGATCCACATCCCGAGCGTGTGGCGGTCCTCGAACCAGTCGCTTTCGCCGAACTCCTCCCCGTCCGGGCGGAACCAGACCAGGTCCGGCTTGCCGGTCGGCGTCGTCCGGCCTTCGAAGAACTCCGGCTGCCGCAGCGCCGGGCTGCTCGCGCGCAGCCGCACGACCCGGCGGGCGAAGGCCAGCATGGTCTCGGCCTCGGGGTCCTCCGGTGTCCAGTCGAACCACGACGTCTCGTCGTCGAGGCAGTACGCGTTGTTGTTGCCGTGCTGGGTCCGCCAGAACTCGTCGCCCATGGTGAGCATCGGCGTGCCGGTGGACAGCAGCAGCGTCGCGAACATGTTCCGGACCTGCCGGGCCCGCAGCTCCCGGATCCCCGGATCGGCCGCGTCGCCCTCGGCGCCGTGGTTCCACGAGCGGTTGTCGTTGCCGCCGTCGCGGTTGTCCTCGCCGTTGGCCTCGTTGTGCTTTTCGTTGTAGGACACCAGGTCCCGCAGCGTGAAGCCGTCGTGCGCGGTGACGAAGTTGATCGACTGCCACGGCCGCCGCAGGTTGTGGTCGTACAGGTCCGACGAACCGGACAGCCGGTAGGCGAGGTCGCGGACGCCGGTCGCGCCGCGCCAGAAGTCGCGCACGGTGTCGCGGTAGCGGCCGTTCCACTCCGCCCACTGGGCGCCGAAGCCGCCGACGCGGTAGCCCTCGCCGGTGGCGTCCCAGGGCTCGGCGATCAGCTTGCAGCGCGAGAGGACCGGATCGGTGGTGATCGCGGTGAGCAGCGTCGACGCCGGGTCGAACGCGCCGCCGCGCGGCCGCCCGAGGGTGCTGGCGAGGTCGAACCGGAAGCCGTCGACGCCCATCTCCTGCGTCCAGTACCGCAGCGAGTCGGTCACCAGCCGCACCACCGTCGGCGAGCCGGCTTCCAGGGTGTTGCCGCAGCCGGTGATGTCGGCCATGTGGCCGCGGTCGGTGTGCAGGTAGTACACCGGCGCGTTCAGCCCGCGGAAGCTCAGCGTCGGCCCGTCCGGCCCGCCCTCGCAGGTGTGGTTGAACACGACGTCGAGGATCACCTCGATGCCGGCCGCGTGCAGGGCGGCCACCATGAGCCGGAACTCCTCGACCTCGTGACCCGGTTCGCTGGCGTAGGCGGCGTGCGGGGCGAAGAAGCCGAGCGGCGAGTAACCCCAGTAGTTGTGCCGTCCGGCCCTGATCAGCGACGGCTCGTCGAGGAAGGAGTGCACCGGCAGCAGCTCGACCGAGGTGACGCCGAGGCGGGTCAGGTACTCGATCGACACCGGGTGGGCCAGGCCGAGGTAGGTGCCCCGCAGCGCCTCCGGGATGAACGGGTGCCGCTGGGTGAAGCCCTTGACGTGCAGTTCGTAGACCACCGCCTCCTCGAACGGCACCTCCGGCTTGATCCCGGTGTCCGGCCCGCCCGGCGAGGTGACCACCGACAGCGGCACGCTGCCCAGGGAGTCCACAGTGGACATGGGGCCGCGTTCCGGGTCGCCGGTGAAGCCCTGGGCGGCCCGCAGGTCGGTGAGCCCGCCGGTGATCTGCCGGGCGTAGGGGTCGAGCAGCAGCTTGTGCGGGTTGCACCGGAGGCCGCGGGCCGGGTCGTACGGGCCGTGGATCCGGTAGCCGTACCGCTGCCCCGGCGTCACGCCGGGGACCAGGCCGTGCCAGACGCCGAAGGTGCGCTCGGTCAGCGCGATCCGGCGTTCCGATCCGTCGGCGTCGACCAGGCACAGGTCGACGGCGTCCGCGACGGCGGACGTGATCGCGAACCGCACCCCGCCGGCCTCCGGGTGGGCTCCGAGCGGAAAGGGGCGGCCGGCGAGGACGTGATCGGCGGAGGGTCGTGTGGCCATTCCTGAATCGTCCCAGACAAGCGGTGGTCCGTGCGCGCCATGACAGAGGAGTTACCCGGAGGCAACCGCCGTCAGGGTGTTGTCTCGGCCAGGACGAACGTGTCCGGCGGCAGGTGGGCGGCCCCACCGTCCACGGTGGCCTCTCCCCAGGTGAGCAGCGACACGGTCGCCCCGAGCGGCAGCGTCACCGGGCCGACACCGAAGTTGACGGCCAGCCGCAGCCCGCCGCGGTGCAGCACGAGCCACGACCCGTCCGGCGCGGAGTCGACGCGCAGGTCCGCGACCCACGGGCCGGCCAGCTCGGGCCGCTGCCGGCGCAGCCGGATCAACGCACGGTAGAGCTCCAGCACCTCCCGGTGACCGGGCCGTTCCGGCTCGGCCCAATCGAGCCGTGAACGCTCGACCGTGGCCGGGTCCATCGGGTCGGGCACGTCCGATTCGCCCCAGCCGTGCCGGGAGAACTCGCGACGGCGGCCCGTGCGGACGGCCTCGGCCAGCTCCGGGTCCGGGAACGACGCGAAGAACTGCCACGGCGTGCTCGCCGCCCACTCCTCCCCCATGAACACCATCGGCGTGTACGGCGAGCAGAACAGGATCGCCGCGCCGCACGCCAGCCGGCCCGGGGAGACCGTCGCGGACAGCCGGTCGCCGGTCGCGCGGTTGCCGATCTGGTCGTGGTTCTGCAGGTAGCCGAGGAAGCGGTGGCCGGGCACGGTCCGCGTGTCGACCGGGCGGCCGTGGGTCCGCTCCCGGAACGACGACCAGGTGCCCGCGTGGAAGAACACCTCGCGCAGCACCCGCTCGAGCGCGTCCGGCGCCGCGAAGTCGGTGTAGTACCCCGTCGTCTCGCCGGTGAGCTTGACGTGCAGGGCGTGGTGCAGGTCGTCCGACCACTGGGCGTGCAGGCCGTAGCCGCCCCGCTCACGGGGCGTGACCAGCCGCGGGTCGTTGAGGTCGGATTCGGCGATCAGGCTCAGCGGCCGGTTGAGGGCCGCCGACAGCGCGTCGACCTCGGTGGCGAGCTGTTCGAGCAGGTGGACGGCCCGCCGGTCGAGCAGCGCGTGCACCGCGTCCAGGCGCAGCCCGTCGAGGTGGAAGTCGCGCAGCCAGCTCAGCGCGTTGTCGATCACGTACCGGCGGACCTCGTCGGAGCCGGGTCCGTCGAGGTTGAGGCCCGGCCCCCAGTCGTTCTGGCCGGCGAAGTACGGCCCGAACTTGTCCAGGTAGGCGCCCGACGGGCCGAGGTGGTTGTAGACGACGTCGAGCACGACGGCCAGGCCGCGGGCGTGGGCGGCGTCGACGAACCGCTTGAGCCCGTCCGGCCCGCCGTAGGGCTCGTGGACCGCGCCCCAGAGGACGCCGTCGTAGCCCCAGCCCGCGGTCCCGTCGAAGGCGTTGACCGGCAGCAGCTCGACGTGCGTGATGCCGAGGTCGACGAGGTGGCCGAGCCGCTCGATCGCCGCGTCGAAGGTGCCGCCCTCGGTGAAGGTGCCGACGTGGAGTTCGTAGAGGACGGCGCCGGGCAGCTGGCGCCCGGTCCAGGCGTCGTCGGTCCAGGCGAACTCGCCGTGGTCGTAGACGCGCGACTCCGCGTGGACGCCGTGCGGCTGCCACCGGGACCGCGGGTCGGGCAGCGGCTTCTCGTCGTCCAGGAGGAAGGCGTAGTTGATGCCGTCGGCGTCGGCGTGCCACCAGCCGCCGTCGCCCTCGGTCATTTCGTGCACGCCTTCGTCGACGCTCACCCGGACCCGGCGGGCCGCCGGGGCCCACACGCTGAACTTCATGCGTCTCCTCGCACCAGCAACGCGACGGGGTAACGGTCGAACAGGGTGGCCAGGCCCGAACTCGCGTCCCGGCCGGTCAGGACGTCGGTCCAGACGCCGCCGGGCAGCGGGAGGACCGTGTCGCGCCAGCCGCCGCCGGCTTCGAGACCGAGGGGCAGCCGGGTCACCGCCACGGCGAGGTCCGGGCTCCGGGTGTAGGCCAGGACGTGCTCGGCGGCCGGGCCCTCGGCCCGCAGCGGCCGGTAGCCGCGGAACAGCGCCGGGTGCTCCCGCCGCAGCCGCAGGGCCTTGTGCACGACCAGCAGCTTCGCCGCACCCGACGCGTCGATCCCCGGCTGCTCGCCTTCGGTGATCCGGGCCAGGATTTCGCGCCGGACGGCGTAGTCGACCGGGCGGCGGTTGTCCGGGTCGACCAGCGAGAAGTCCCACAGCTCGGTGCCCTGGTAGACGTCCGGGACGCCGGGCGCGGTCAGCTGGACGAGCTTCTGGCCGAGCGAGTTCGCGTAGCCGGGCCCCTCGATGCGCCGGACGAACGCCTCGACGTCCGCGGCCAGCTCGGTGTCGTTCAGGACGTCCTCGGGCCAGGCGGCGACGTCGGCTTCGAAGGCCTCGTCGTGGTCGGTCCAGCTGGTCCGGAGCTTGGCTTCCTTGGCCGCCTTGTCGAGGTAGTCCCGCAGCCGCGACGGCTCGATCGGCCAGGTCGCCACCAGCGTCTGCCAGGCCAGCAGGTTCAGCGACGGCTCGTCGATCCCGCGCCGGGCGGTCCACCGCCGGACGGCACCGGCGAACTCGCCGGGCACCTCGGCCAGCACCGCCATCCGGGCGCGGGTGTCCTCCGAACGCTTGGTGTCGTGCGTGGTCAGCGTCGTCATCGCCGCGGGGTGGCCGGCCTCGCGCGCGGCGGCCAGGCGGTGGAACTCCTCGACGTCCAGGCCGAACCGGTCCGGGTTGCCGCCGACCTCGTTGAGCGCGGCGAAGCGGGTGTAGCGGTAGAACGTCGTGTCCTCGGTACCCTTCGCGACGACCATGCCGGACGTCTGCTGGAGCCGGGTGGCCGGCTCGCTCTCGGGGTTCTTGCGCACGGAGGCGTCGAGGACGATCAACGCGTCGGCGAGGTCGGGCCGCGCTCGGCGGGCCCCGTCGATCGCCGCCGCCCAGTGCGCGCCGCCCTCGGGAAGGTAGGAGCGGTACACCGGGAAGGCGATCATGGTCTCGGCCACCGCCTGCCGGGCCTGGTCGGGGTCGATGCCGGGCAGCAGCGCGGCGATCCGCCGCACCTCGGCGACCAGGATGCGGTCGGTGACCAGGCGCCGGGCCTCGGCCTCGACGCGGTGGTAGCCGGTCTTCACGCCCAGCTCGTTCGCCAGCGCGGTGAAGCCGGGTTCGCCCGCCGGGTCGACGAAGACGCCGGCGATCTCGCGCAGGGCGTCGTAGCCGGTGGTGCCGTCGACCGGCCAGCTCTGCGGCAGCGGCTCGCCCGGGTGCAGGATCTTCTCGGCCACGATCCACGCGTCCGGCGCGTTCTCCCGCAGCCGCCGGAAGTAGCCGCCCGGGTCGGCCAGGCCGTCCGGGTGGTCGACGCGCAGGCCGGTGACGTCGCCGTCGGCGACCCAGCGCAGCACCTCGCCGTGCGTCGCGGCGAACACCGTGGGGTCTTCGACGCGGACCGCGGCCAGGTTCGTGATGTCGAAGAAGCGGCGGTAGTTCAGTTCGGCGTTGCCGCGGCGCCAGTCGGCCAGGCGGTAGTGCTGGCGCTCGTGGACCTCTTGCGCCGTCCCGGTTTCCGTGCCGGGCGCGAGCGGGAAGCGGTGGTCGTGGTAGACGAGCTCGTCCCCCTCGACCGACAGCTCGGCGACGGCTTCATCGTCGCCGAGGACCGGCAGCAGGAGCGGGCCGCGGTCCCAGTCGACGTCGAAGAAGGACGCGTACTCGGAGTCGCGGCCGTGCTTCAGCACGTCCCACCACCAGGGGTTCGCCTTCGGCACCTCGACCGACATGTGGTTCGGCACGATGTCGACCACCAGGCCCAGCCCGAGCTCCTTGAGCAGCGCGGAGAGCTCCTGGCGCGCCGCCTCCCCGCCGAGCGCGGGCCGCGCGCGCGTCGGGTCGACGACGTCGTAGCCGTGGGTCGAGCCGGGTGTCGCGTCCAGCACCGGCGACGCGTACAGCGCGCCGATGCCGAGGTCGCGCAGGTAGCCGGCGATGCCGGCCGCGTCGGCGAAGGTGAACTCCGGGCGCAGCTGCACCCGGTAGGTCGACTCCGGGACCGTCATGCGGATTCCGTCTCCGTCCGTTGCAGCACGATCAGGGACCGGGCGGGAAGGGTGAGCCGGCCCCCGCCTTCGACCGGCTTCGCGTCGGCGGGTTCCACCTCCCCGGTCGCGGTGTCGACCACGACGGTCCAGCTCTCCCCGTAGCCGTTGCCCGGGAGCGTGGCGTCGATGTCCTCGTAGTGGGCGTTGAAGGCGAGCAGGAACGAGTCGTCCTCGACCTTCATGCCGCGCTGGTCGAGGTCGGGGATCGCCTTGCCGTTGAGGAAGACGACGACCGCCTTGCCGAAGCCGTCGTCCCAGTTCTGCTCGGTCATCTCCTCGCCGGCCGGGGTGAACCAGGCGATGTCGCCGAGCTTGTCGCCCTTGCCGACCGGACCGCCCTGGAAGAAGCGGCGGCGGCGGAACACCGGGTGCCGGTGCCGGAGCGCGCCCAGGCCGCCGGTGAACTTGACCAGGTCGGCGTTCTCCTTGGCGAGTTCCCAGTCCATCCAGGACAGTTCCGAGTCCTGGCAGTAGACGTTGTTGTTGCCCTGCTGGGTGCGGCCGAACTCGTCGCCGTGCAGGATCATCGGGACGCCCTGGGACAGCATCAGCGTGGCCAGCATGTTGCGCTGCTGCCGGACGCGCAGTTCGAGGACCTCGGGGTCGTCGGTCTCGCCTTCGACGCCGCAGTTCCACGACCGGTTGTCGTCGGCGCCGTCGCGGCCGTCCTCGCCGTTGGCTTCGTTGTGCTTTTCGTTGTAGGACACCAGGTCCCGCAGCGTGAAGCCGTCGTGCGCGGTGACGAAGTTGATCGACGCGAACGGGCGGCGGCCGTCGTCCTGGTAGAGGTCCGACGAACCGGTGATCCGCGAGGCGAACTCCCCGAGCGTCGAGGGCTCGCCGCGCCAGAAGTCCCGGACGGTGTCGCGGTACTGCCCGTTCCACTCCGTCCACAGCGGCGGGAAGTTGCCGACCTGGTAGCCACCGGGGCCGACGTCCCACGGCTCGGCGATCAGCTTCACCTGGCTGACGATCGGGTCCTGCTGCACCAGGTCGAAGAACGTCGACAGCCGGTCGACGTCGTAGAACTCCCGGGCCAGCGCCGAAGCGAGGTCGAACCGGAAGCCGTCGACGTGCATCTCCGTCACCCAGTACCGCAGCGAATCCATGATCAGCTGCAGGGTGTGCGGGTTGCGCACGTTCAGCGAGTTCCCGGTGCCGGTGTAGTCCATGTAGTACTCGGGCTCCCCCTCGACCAGGCGGTAGTAGGCCTCGTTGTCGATGCCGCGCATCGACAGGGTCGGCCCGAGGTGGTTGCCCTCGGCGGTGTGGTTGTAAACCACGTCGAGGATGACTTCGATCCCGGCCTCGTGGAAGGCCTTGACCATGCCCTTGAACTCCTGGACCTGCCCGCCCTCGCCGGGCATCGCCGAGTAGGAGTCGTGGGGCGCGAAGTACCCGATCGTGTTGTAGCCCCAGTAGTTCGTCAGGCCTTTCCCGTCCAGGCCGTGGTCGGTGACGAACTGGTGCACCGGCAGCAGCTCCACCGCGGTCACGCCGAGCTTCTGCAGGTGCTCGACGACGGCGGGGTGCGCGAGCCCGGCGTACGTGCCCCGCAGTGCTTCAGGCACGAACGGGTGATGCACGGTCATGCCCTTGACGTGGGCCTCGTAGATGACCGTCTCGCTGTACGGCCGCTTCGGCTGCCGGTCGTTGCCCCAGTCGAAGAACGGGTTCGCCACCAGCGAATACGGCACGCGGCCGGCGGAATCGTCGTCGTTGCGCTCGTCCGGGTTGCCGAACTGGTAGCCGAACAGGGATTCGTCCCACTTCACGCCGTGTGAGACGGCCTTCGCGTACGGGTCGATGAGCAGCTTGTTCGGGTTGCAGCGCAGGCCGCGCTTCGGGTCGTACGGGCCGTGCACGCGGTACCCGTAGCGCTGCCCGGGCCCGACGTTGAGCAGGTAGCCGTGGTGGACGAAGCCGTCGACCTCTTCGAGCGCGTAGCGCGTCTCCTTGCCCTCGGCGTCGAACAGGCACAGTTCGACGCGCTCGGCCACCTCGGAGAACAGGGCGAAGTTCGTCCCGACTCCGTCGTAGGTGGCGCCGAGCGGGTAGGGCGTTCCGGGCCAGGGCCGCACTGGGTTTCTCCTCGAGCTTGGGTCGTGCCGGTGGCGTCCGCGGACGCGTACCACCGGGGTCGTGCTCCGCGAAGTGGTCGTTACCGGGGCAGCGGCCGGGCCGCCGCCAGCGGTGCGACCGCGGCGCGGACCCCCTTCGCGGTGAAGAAGCCGTCTACGCTGACGGGAAGGCGAATCCGCCAGTTAGGGTACTGGTCGACGGTTCCGGGCAGATTCGGCTGCCGCACCTGGCCCGCGACGTCGGCCGGCGAGGTCAGCACCAGCCGCGAGGCGGCCGACGCCAGCAGCGTGTGCAGCGCGACGACCGGGTCGTCGTCCGGGATCCCTTCGCGCGCAACGAGTTCCAGCAGCGCCTTGCGCTCCTCGGCGGCCGCTTCTTCCTCCGCCTCGACCCCGCGGTCCAGCAGGCCGAGCTCGGCCCGGACCCGGACGTGCTCGCTCTTCAGCCAGCCTGCGACCGTCGGCAGGTCGTGCGTGGAGATGCTGGCCATCGCGTCGGGATCCCAGCTGCCCGGCCGCGTGAACGGCTGGCCGGGCGCGTCCCAGTCGCGTTCGAACCACAGCACGGCCGAGCTGAGCATCCCCCGTTCGTGCATGGTGTCGGTGACGACCTCCTCGACGGTGCCGAGGTCCTCCCCCACCACGACGGCGCCGGCGCGGTGCGCTTCGAGCGCGAGCACGCCGACCATCGCCTCGGCGTCGTAGTGGACGTACGTCCCGCGGTGCGCGGGCTCGCCCGGCGGGATCCACCACAGCCGCCACAGGCCGGCGATGTGGTCGACGCGGATGCCGTCGGCGTAGCGGAGGACACCCCGGATGACGTCCCGGAACGGCGCGTACCCGGCCTCGGCCAGCTTGTCCGGCCGCCACGGCGGCAGGTTCCAGTCCTGCCCTTGCTGGTTGAACGCGTCCGGCGGCGCACCGACCCGCACGTCGGCGGCGAAGACGTCACGGACGGCCCAGGTGTCGGCCCCGCCCGGGTGCACGCCGACCGGCAGGTCGTGCACGATCCCGACGGTCATCCCGGCCTCGCGCGCGGCTTGCCGCGCCGCTTCCAGCTGGACCCGGCAGAGGTGCTGGAGCCACGCGTGGAACGCGACGCGCTCCTGGAGCTCGTCGCGTGCCTTCGCGGTGGCCGGCCCGGCCGGGTCGCGCAGGGGCTCCGGCCAGTCCCGCCAGTCCCCGCCGTGCTTCTCGGCGAGTGCGCAGAACAGCGCGAAGGCCGGCAGATCGCCGTCCTCGGGCACCGGTTCGACCCGGTGCGGCCACAGCAGCTCGAGGGCGGCGCGCTTGGCCGTCCAGACGGCGTCGTAGTCGATCAGCTCCCCTTCGCGGTCCGGGGCCAGTGACTCGACGGCCGCCCGGGTGGCGGCGTCGGCCCGCTCGAACGTCTCGGTGGCGGTGACGCGCAGGTAGCCGGGGTTGGCGAACCGGCGGCTGGCGGGCGAGTACGGCGACCGTTCGATCGGGTGGGCGGGGCTGATCGCCTGCACCGGGTTCACCAGCAGGACACCGGCGTCCAGTTCGGCGGCCGACCGGGCGGCGAAGGTGGCGAGGTCGGCGTAGTCGCCGATGCCCCACGAGCCGGCCGAGTGCAGGGAGTAGAGCTGCAGCATCCACCCCCAGGCGGGCCGGACCTGCGGCAGTTTCGCCGGTACCACGGCCAGCACGGCCTCCTGGTCGCCCGCGACCACCCGGTGCCACCCGAGCGGCAGGTCCGCGGGCAGGTCGCCCCCGACCTGCCGCCGCGTCCCGTCCTCGAGGACGACTTCGGCATCGACCCCCAGTGCCCGCCGGGTGCCTTCCCGCACGACGATGGTCGGCGGCAGCGCGGCAGGAGCTTCTTGCGCCGCGCGCAGAGCGGCGGCGATGGCCTGGTCACTGGTGGCATCGACCCCGAACTGCCCGAGAACGGCGACGACGACCTCGTCGTCCACGTCGACCCAGACCCGATCGGCGTTCTGGTAGCGGGTGGCCACACCGTGCAGGTCGGCAAGCTCGTGCAGGGCGGCGGCGCGGGCGGGGATCTCATCGGGCACGGCACCAGCATTCCGGTGCCCGGCCGTTCCCGCCATCTGCGCGGCCGACGTCACCCCGGCGGCGGGAGCGACCCCCAGCCGCTCCCGCCGCCCTCACCCCCGGCGCTTCCGGGTCCCGGCCAGCACCGCCGCCCCGGCGAGCACCATCACCACGCTGGCCACGACGTGCAGCGAAGGCGGCAGCACGTGCAGCTGGACGAACCAGCTCGGCGAGTGCGCCCCGAGCAGGCGGTTGAGCAACCCGCCCCCGCCCTGCACCACCAGCAGGATCCCGAGCAGCTCGATCACGGCCGCACCTCCTCCTTCGTGCCGAACAGCTCCTGCCACACCGGCCCGGTGAACAGCCAGATCGTCGAGACCGTGCCCAGCCGCGAGAACCACTCCCACAGCGGCGCGACCCGCTCCGGCTCGCCGATCGCGAAGATCGCCGCCAGCAGGGCCACCGCCGCGAGCCCGCAGGCCAGCAGGCACTTGCCCCACTCCCGCCACTCGTACCGCGCCCTCTCCCGCCCCTGCCGCTTCGGCGGTGGCGGCGGCCCGCCGGCGAACCGGTGCGCAAACCGCTCGTCGGCCCACCGGACCATGCTCGGCCCGAACACCACGCTGAAGCCGAGGTAGACGGCGGCGAGGCCGTGCGTGAACCCCGGCTTGCCCCCGGCGGACAGGTCGAGCACGGTCGCCACCAGCACCACGACGTCGACCAGCGGCACCATGGCCAGCAGCACCGCCGACGCCCGCCGGGCACGCAGCACGTACCGCACCGCGAGCCCGGCCGCGATGAACACCCAGAACCCGATCTCGCCCGCTGCGATGACGGCGGCCATCGGGTTCTCCGCGAGAAACTTCCCGATCTCTTCCACCCCGCCACGCTCGCGTGCCGGCGCGCCCGGCCGCGTCGGCGAAGGGGCGGACCCGGCGTCATCACTTCGTCGGACGCGGGCCCGGCGCGCGGTGTGCTGGGATGACCGGGTGCCCCTGCCCCGCCTGCGCTCGCTCCCGGTGTGGCAGCAGGACGGCCTGATCGCGCTGGCCACCTGGCTGCTCGGGTTCCTCGTCTACACGACCGGCGCCCACCGGCTCGTGACCGGTTACGACCACGCGCCGCTGGGGGTCCGGCTGCTGGAGCTGGCCGCGTTGTGCGGGCTCGAACTGCTCCGCCGCCGGGTGCCGGTCGCGCTCGTCCTGGCCACGGCGGTGCTCGCGGTGGACGTCTGGCTCAGCCCGTCACTGCCGGTCATGATCATCTACACCGACTTCCTGTACGCGGCGACGCTCTACGGCTCCCGCCGCTCCAGCCGGGTGATGATCGGGCTCGCCGCGTTCTCGGCGGTGGGCGTGCTCGCCGCGGTGCTGGTCGTCGCGCAGGAGTGGCGGACGGCGGTGCTGGCCGCGGTGGGCGTGCTGCCGTTCGTCATCACGCCGGTGTGGTGGGCGGCGAACGTCCGCCAGCAACGCGACGTCGCCGAGGCCGAGCGCGCCAACGCCGGGCAGCTGGCGAAGATCGCGGAACTGGACCGGCGGGCGGCGATCGCCGCCGAACGCGGGCGGATGGCCCGCGACCTGCACGACGTGATCGCCGGGCACCTTTCGGCCATCGCCATCCAGTCGGAGGCGGCGCTGTCGCTGGCGGACCCGAAACTGGCGAAGGCGGTGCTGGAGTCGGTGCGCGAGAACAGTGTCGGTGCCCTGGAGGAGATGCGCGCGATGATCGGGCTGCTCAAGGCCGACGGCGGGGACGCGGAGACGACCGCGCCCGCCCGGCTCGCGGACCTGGCCAAGCTGGTGGAGTCGGCCAGGGCCGGCGGGCTGGAGGTGCACGTCGATTCCACAGTGGACTTCCGGGTGCCGCTGCCGGCGGCGATCGACCTGACCGCGTACCGGATCGCGCAGGAGGCCCTGACCAACGCCGTCAAGCACGCCCCGGGCGGGCGGGTGGACATCGCCGTCCACTGCCTCGGCGGCGTCCTCGCGGTGGAGGTCCGCAACGACACCCGCGGCCCGCATCCCGCGACCGGCGGCGGAACGGGCCTGCTGAACATGCGCGAACGCGCCGGCGCGGTGGGCGGCGAGCTCACCGCGGGCCCGGCCGGCGACGGCTGGCTGGTCCGCGCGGAACTCCCGATCGGCGGGCCGCTGTGACTGTGACAACCGGGCCTTCGCCCCGGGCCGGGGGCTCCGCCACCCGGAACCCCCGGAGGCCGCTGTGACGGTCCGCGTCCTGGTCGCCGACGACCACAGCGCCATCCGGTTCGGCCTCACGACCATCCTCGGGCACGCCGACGGCATCGAAGTCGTCGGCGAGGCCGCCGACGGTGCCGCCGCCGTCCGGCAGGCGCGAGCGCTGCGGCCGGACGTCACCCTGATGGACGTCCGGATGCCGGGCACCGACGGCATCGCCGCCACCCGGGAACTGGTGGCCGCGGGGCTCACGCAGGTGCTCGTGCTGACCACGTTCGACCTCGACGAGTACGTGCACGGCGCGCTGCGGGCCGGAGCCGCCGGATTCCTGCTCAAATCGGTCGAAGCGCCCCGGCTGATCGAAGCCGTGAAACTCGTCGCGGCCGGTGACGGCGTGCTCGCCCCGCAGGTCACGCGGCGGCTGATCACCGCGTTCGCCGCGGCCGCACCGGAGCAGGCCCCCCTCCCGCACGGCCTCGGCGACCTCACCGACCGCGAACGCGAGGTGCTCGGCTGCCTCGGCGCCGGCCTGTCCAACGCCCAGATCGGTGCCCGGCTGTACATCGGCGAGGCGACGGTGAAGACCCACGTCTCGCGCGTGCTGGCCAAGCTCGGCCTGCGCTCCCGCGTGCAGGCCGCGATCCTCGCCCAGGAGAACGGCCTGACCGCGGCCGATCTGCGCGAGGGGCCGTGACCTTTTAACTTCTCCTCATGGGTGAGCGGCGAACGCTGAACGTGGACGAGGTCCTGGACCGCCAGGACTCCGGGGAGCTCAAACGGCGGCTGCGCGGGCGCGACCTGGTCGGGTTCGGCGTGGGGATCATCATCGGCACCGGCATCTTCACCTTGGCGGGTGTCGAGGCGAAGACGCACGCGGGGCCCGCCGTGACGCTGTCGTTCGTGCTCGGCGCGGTCGTCGCCGGGCTCGCGGCGCTGTGTTACGCCGAACTCGCCTCCAGCATCCCGACGGCGGGAAGCGCTTACACCTACGCCTTCGCGACCCTCGGCGAGGTGTTCGCCTGGATCATCGGCTGGGACCTGCTGCTGGAGTTCGCGCTCGGCGCCGCCGTGGTGTCGCGCGGCTGGTCGGGGTACCTGGCGAACCTGCTCGGGCTGTCACCTGATTGGTTCGGCGAAGACGCGAAGGTCAACATCGGCGCGGTGCTCGTCATCGCCGTGCTGACCGTCGTCGCCGTGCTGGGCATCAAGGAATCCGCCCGGCTGACCAACCTGCTGGTGTGCGTGAAGGTCGCGGTGTGCGTACTGGTGCTCGCGGTCGGGCTGTTCTTCGTCAAGGGCGCGAACCTGACGCCGTTCATCCCGCCGGCGCGGGCGCCCGAAGCCGGCGCGACGGTGCTGGAGCAACCGGTGGTCCAGGCGGCGCTGGGGCTGGAACAGTCCGTCTACGGCCTCGCCGGGATGATCACCGCGGCCGCCGTGGTGTTCTTCGCCTACACCGGCTTCGAAGCGCTCGCGAACCTCGGCGAGGAGACGCTGAACCCGCGCAAGGACCTGCGTGTCGGCATCCTCGGCGCGCTGGGTGTGTGCGCGCTGCTCTACATCGGCGTCTCGATCGTGCTGACCGGCATGGTCCCGTTCACCGACATCGACACGGGCGCCCCGCTGGCCGACGCGTTCGACCGGGTCGGCCAGCACTGGGTGGGCGCGCTGATCTCCCTCGGCGCGGTCACCGGGCTGACGTCGGTGATGATGGTCGAGCTGGTCACGATCGGGCGGATCGGGTTCGCGATGGGCCGCGACGGGCTGCTGCCGAAGGCGCTCGGGACCGCGCACCCGCGCTGGGGCACCCCGCACCGGATGACCATCGGCGGCGCCGCCCTGATCGCCGTGCTGGCCGCGTTCGTCCCGATTTCGGAGCTGGCCGACATGGTGAGCATCGGCGCGCTGTCGGCGATGATCATCGTGGCCGTGGCGGTCCCGGTGCTGCGCCGCCGCCGTCCCGGCCTCGACCGGCCGTTCAAGGTGCCGTTCTCCCCGGCGGTCCCGGTCGTGGCCGCGCTGGCGTGCCTGTACCTGATGCTGAACCTGAACGTGCTGACGTGGATCCGGTTCGCCGCGTGGCTGGCGATCGGCCTGGTGATCTACTTCGCCTACGGCCGCCGTCACTCCCGCTTCGCGGCCAGGACGCCGGTCAGTCCCAAAAGGACGGAGTGAGACCGGCGGTGTGGGCCGCCCCGCGCACCACGCCGGCTTGGCCGGCGTCGACGACCACGAGAACACCGAGCCCGGCCAGCGCCGCCGTCACCCATTCGACCGGCTGGTCGTGGCGGCCGTTGTCGCCGAGGGACGGATAAGTGTCCACAACGGACAACAGGGTGCCCTCGGCGCCGATGCGGATGCCCGCCACGAGCACGAAGTGGCCGCCGGGCGGGCGCCAGCGGGACGTCCACAGTGGTGGGATGCCGGTGTCGAGGTAGTCGAGCAGCGCGCGTTCCGGGGTGTCGTGCGCGCCGAGCTCGGCACCGTCGATCCGGGCGAGCACCGCGACGCGCGGGACGTCCCACAGCCCGACGAGCAGGTCGAACAGCGGCCCGGTGGTCCACTCCCCCGTCACCGGCACCGCCGCGAGGGCACCCCGCGACAGCGATCCGACGGCCGCCGCCAGCCCGGAAACCCGCGTGCCGGCCGCGGCCGGGTCGTCGACGACCGGCAGCGGCAGCCGGAAGCCGCGGCGGCCCGGCTCCCCCGGCGGCCGCACGACCGGCCCCCGTACCGTGCCCGCGGCCGCCGCGACGGCGTCCTGATCGGCCACGTCGAGCCCGGCTGCCCGCAGCGCGGCGAGCCCGCAGAACGCCGCGGCCAGGCCGTCCTTCTGGGGCAGCTCCGCCTGGGCCACCGCGGCCAGCCGGGCGCCGCCCGGCAGCCACCGCACCCCGGACAGGTCGAGCTGTCCGCCGTCGATCCCGGAAGTCATCGGTCCCCTCAGAACCTTGTTCGGCCGTCGGCCGGCGCGAGTGTCACCGCAGGCGGGCGGCCTGCGGTCCGTAGCGCCGTCCTGACCAGAATAAGGCGCTCAGTAGCGCCAAAGGTGGGCGGCGACGATCTCGTCGGCCGTGCGGTCGGCCGCCCACGCCGCGTCGGCGGCCCGCACGGCACGGAAGGCGCCCAGCAGCTCATCACCGAGCACACCGGCGATCCGCGGCGACGCCACGAGCGCGGCGTCCTGTTCGGCGGGGCTCGCCGGCAGCCGGCGTACCTCGCGGGTCTCGCGTTCTTCGTCCGTCCAGCCGCCCGGGTCTTCGCCGATCGGCTCGGGCAGCGCGGGCGCGTCCTCGATACCGGCCATCCCGGCGGCGAGCACCGCGGCCAGCGCGAGGTACGGGTTGGCCGAGGCGTCGGACGTCTTGAGCTCGACGTTCGCGTGGTCGGCGCCCAGCAGCGCCGAACCGGGGACGTACCGCAGCGGCGCCTCCCGGTTCTCGACGCCCCAGAACGCGTACGCGCCGGCGAAGTAGCCGGGCCGCAGCCGCAGCGTCGAGGGGACGCTCGGCGCGGTGATCGCGGTCAGGGCCGGCAGGTCGCGCAGCAGCCCGGCGAGGTAGCCGGCCCCGTCGCCGTCCGGCCGGCCGGTCCCGTCGAGCAGGTTGCGCCCCCTGCGGCGGACCGAGGTGTGCAGGTGCCACCCGTTGCCGGCGGCGCCGAGGCCGACGAGCGGGGCGAAGCTGACGGCGAGACCGTGCACGCGCGCGGCGGCGTGGATGGTCTGCCGGGCGAGCAGCTGGTCGTCGGCGGCGGAGACCGGATCGGTCGCGGCCAGCGACAGTTCGAGCTGCGCGACGCCGTACTCGGCGTGGAGCTGGCCGATCTGCAGGCCGTTGGCCGCGAAGTCGTGCAGGAGGGCGGCGATGAAGCCGTCGAGCCCGACGAGGGCGTGCGGGCTGTAGGCGGGCCCGGGGTGCCCGGGAGCGGTCAGGACGTCGACGCTGCCGGCGGGAGCGACGGCGAACTCCAGCTCGTAGCCGGCCCGGAAGTCGAGCCCGCGCCGAGCCCCTTCGGCAACCTGCGCTTCGAGGACGGCGCGCTGGCAGTAGGGCCAGGGATCGCCGTCCCGGGTGAGCTGCCGCACGGGCGCCCAGGCCAGCGCGGGCTGCCCGGCAAGCCGCCGCAGCCGCTCGACGACGGGCACGAGCCGGACGTCACCGGAGGGCGTGCCGAGGCCGGGGTGCGCGAAGGTGATGCCATCGTGGGTGTCGAAGACGGCGAAGAGCGAGGTCGCCCCGACCCCACGCACGGCGGCATCGGCAAGCCCGGCCACGGGCACGATCCGCGAGCGCGGAATGCCGTTGTTGTCCGCCCAGGCAAGGTGAACCCCACCCACTCCGGCCGCGGCGAAGTCCTTCGCCGCAGCCGACGCCGCCTTGGTCATGGCCACCCGCTTCCTGCCGCCCGGGGTAAGTATCCCGGGCAGGCGCGGCGCAGGCCACCACGATCCGACCCTGACACCCGGCCAGGGGGCCGGTCGGGTGTGGCTGGCTTGGCGTGGATGGTCGGGGCGGCCCGGCACGGCCTGGGCAGCTCGGCTCAGACGGGTTGGCGAGGTCGAGCCGGCCCGGCACAGCTCAGCCCCGGATGGGTCGGACTGGGCGGCCAGCCGGCACAGCGCGTCCCACGTGGGTCGGCGAAGTCGGCTCGGCACCGCACGGCTTGGCCCCGGAGGGTCGGCTTGAGCGGGTCGGCGAGGTCGAGGCGACCCAGACCGGTCGGCTCGAGCGGGTCGGCGAGATCGGGAACATCGGCGAAAGGGGCCGGTACGAGGCTGCCTGAGGCCGACCTCACCCGGCTGGGGCGGCCGCCGACCTGCTCGCCACTCGCCCAGCGCAGGGGCCCACCCTCCCGGGGGATCCGCCCCGCTTCAGCGTATCGGGGGCGACCGACGGAAACTGCCCCGAAGTGCTCCTCGGAGGCCGGTTGTCCACAGCCCGGCCGACTTGTGGGCAACTCACCGCGAGCCGCCGCACCCGGGGCCTCTGGGCGCCAGCACGGCGCCACCAGAGCCACCGGAAGCACCAGAGTCACCAGGAGCGCCAGAAGCTCAGAAGCTCAGAAGCTCAGAAGCCACCTAAGGGCACTCAAGCCCCCAATCCAGCCCTCCAGCTCACCCCGGCGGCTCCACCGCCCCCTCACGACTCCGCAACGCCACCCCCGCCACCACGGCCAGCGTCCCCACCGCCTCCGGAACGCTCGGCACCTGCCCCAGCAGCGCGAATCCCATCACGCCCGCCGTCACCGGGAGCAACGCCAGCAACGTGGCGAACCGGGCCTGGCCCAGCCGGCGCAGCACCACCTGGTCCAGGGCGTACGGCACCACCGTCGACAGCACCCCCACCCCGACCCCCAGCAGCAGCAACTTCGGCGAAGACCACACCTCGCCCGTTCCCAGCGCCAACGGCGCCAGCAAGAGCGTCCCGGCCGCGAAACCGATGGCCAGGCTGTCGATGCCGTCGCCGTCCGTGGCGACCCTCTTGCCGAGGAGGATGTACCCCGCCCAGGCCAAAGCCGCACCCGACGCGAACACCACTCCCCAGAAACTTCCGCCGAGGCGGACGTCCGCGATCGCCACCACGCCCGCCGCCACCAGGAGCAAGGCCAGGACGTCGCGGACCGTGCGGGAGCCCAGGGCCGCCACCACCACCGGGCCCGCGAACTCCATCGCCACCGCCGTGCCCAGGGGCAGGCGGGCGATCGCCTCGTAGAACAGCACGTTCATGCCCGCCGTCACCACGCCGAACACGATCGCCAGCCACAGCCGGCGGCCGCGCCAGGCCGCGCGGCCCGGGCGGCGCCAGGCCAGCAGGACCACCGCCGCGCCCAGGCAGCGGAGCCAGGCCACGCCCGCCGGGGTCGCGTGGCCGAAAAGCTCGACCGCCACCGCCGCTCCGGCGTACATCGAAATTCCGCTGAGAACGAACAAGAGCGGAGCGGGCACCGCGGAAAGCCGTCGCGGGGAAGTCACCGTACTCACCGGCCCATGGTGCCTGACCACCGAAAACGTAACTCTCCGGGTAATCGTCTCCTGGAATGCGGGACTTCGTTACGGCATCCGGGGTAAATCGGCGTGACTCAGGTCCCACCGGCGCGGGAACACTTGCGAGCCGCGAAACGTCTGGAACAGTGGAAGCACGAACACGCGGAGCCGGAGGCGATCGCCGCCACCGGCATCAGTCCCGAAGTGGGCGTAGCTGGATCGATGGCACCGGGCGACCGGTGCCGGGACGGAGGGAGACCCCCATGACATCGCCGACGCTCACCCGCCCCGAACTGACCGCCGCCGACCGCTGTGACCGGTGCGGAGCAGCAGCTCAGGTACGAGCCATCCTCTCCGGGGGTGGCGAACTGCTCTTCTGCGGGCACCACGCCCGCGAGCACGAGGCCAAGCTCAAGGAACTGTCCGCCGACATCCAGCGGTAACCCTCCAGACGCGAAAGGCGGCCGGTGTGCACAGGCACCGGCCGCCTTTCTGCATCTTGCAGAGCGAAAATCAGCCGCCCCGGCCGGAGCCGAATAACGGTTACGGCGTGGCGGAAATCACGGTTCGGCCGCGAAAAGCGGCGATTTCGGACACGGAACCGGACAGAAAATCAGACAGAGTCCAGCACGACTTCGAACGCCACCTCGGCGGCGCCGAGCAGCTTCCCGTCGGCCCCCAGCGCCGAGCTGACGATCCGCGTGCCCCCGACCGCCCGGCTCACCAGGCTGCGCCGGCGCACCTCGGTGCCGACGTGCCGCAGCACCGCCTCCGGCAGCACCGTCAGCAGGTCACCGAGGATCACCAGCTGCGGTCCGAGCAGGTTGACGACGTTGATCAGCCCCAGGGTCAGCCACTCGGCGAACTCCTCGAGCCGGGTCAGCGCGGCCTCCGGGTCGCGGCCCAGCTCGCGCAGCTCGAACAGGATCGCCCCGCGCGGGGTGTCCTCGGCCAGCCCGAGCGCCCGGCACAGCGCCGCCTCGCCGACTTCGGTCTCCCAGCAGCCGCTGCTGCCGCAGTAGCAGGGACGCCCGTCCGGGCGGATGACCATGTGCCCGATCTCGCCGACGTAGCCCGAGCCGCCGCGCAGCGCCGAGCCTTGGGCGATGACGCCGCCGCCGACCCCGACGTCCGCCGAGATGTACACCACGTCGGACGCGCCGCGAGCCGCCCCGCGCAGGTGCTCGGCGACCGCGCCGAACTCGGCGTCGTTGCCGACCAGGATCGGGATCTGCAGCACCCCGCCGAGCCGTTCGCCGAGCGCGACGTCGGTCCAGCGCAGGTTCGGCGCCTCGTGCACGTGCCCGTCGGCCCGCCGGACGACGCCGGGCACCGACACCCCGGCCGCCACCGGGGTCACGTCCAGGTCGCCGGCCAGGATGGCCGTCGACTCGATGATGTGGGTGATGACCTCTTCGGGCTGCCCCATCCGGCCGCGCAGGTTCCAGCTGTTGCGGCCCAGGATCTGCCCGCCGAGCCCGACCAGCGCGATCGCGACGTGCTCGACCTGCAGGTCGACCGCGAGCACGACCGCCGCGTGCGGCTGGGGCAGGACCAGGAGCGAGGGGCGGCCCGCCCCTCGTCCCGGCCTCGGCACCTTTTCCTCGACGACGCCGGCTTCGGCGAGCCCGTCGACGAGGGTCTTGATCGTGCTCCGGTTGAGCCCCAGCTGGGTGGCCAGGGTCGCCCGGGTGCTCGGCCCGCCGACGTGCAGCAGGCGGAGCAGGGTCGTGCGGTTGTGCCGGCGCACCTCGTCCGGTCGAGCAACGGGTGTGCTGGTCACGGGCTTTATCATTCCATGCTGGTTCAGCGCGCCGACGCAGCCGCGCGGCGCCGGGACAGCGCGTCGACCGTGGCGGCGAGCAGCAGGACCAGGCCGGTGATGATGTTGACCACCGCGGCCGGCTGCTTGAGCAGGCCGAGGCCGTTGATCACGACGGCGATCACGAGCCCGCCGACCACGGCGTCGGACACCCGGCCCTTGCCGCCGAACAGCGACGTACCGCCGATGACGGCCGAACCGACCGCGAACAGCAGCGTGTTGAGGCCACCGGACTGCGGGCTGACCGAGCCGACCTTCGACGCGGCGACGATGCCGCCGATGGCCGCGACCGCCGAGCCGATGACGAACACGCTCGCCCGGATCTTCGGCACGTCGATACCGGCGCGGCGGGCGGCTTCCTTGTTGCCGCCGACCGCGTAGACGTACCGGCCGTACTTGGTCCGGTTGAGCACGTAGGTCCCGGCCACGAGCAGCACCAGGATGATCGGGATGACGTACGGGACGCCCTCGATCGTGACGACCGCCTTGTTCGGCGAGCGGTTGATCGTCAGCAGCCAGGTGCCCACCGCCGACAGCACGACGAGCAAGCCGACCTTGACCACCACCAGCGCCGTCGGCTGGACGACCAGGCCGCGCTGGAGCCGCTTGAAGTGGCTGGTCAGCGTGATCACCGCGAACCCGCCGGCGGCGACGAGGAAGAAGATCCAGCTGCCCAGGATGTTCAGGTTGCCGTTGGCGATCTTGTACAGGATGTCCGAGTTGCTGATGCCGATCGTGCCGCCCTCACCGATGAACTGCAGCAGGACGCCCTGCCACACGATGAACAGCGCCAGCGTCACGACGAAGGACGGCATGCCGATCTTCGACACGAGGAAGCCGGTGATGCAGCCGATCGCGGTGCCGACGCAGATGGCCAGCAGGATCTCGAGCCAGGCGTTGGCCGGGACGCCGATCGCGACGATCAGCAGGCCGAGCAGCGAAAGCCCGGCACCCGCCCAGATCCGCTGGTAGGCCGACAGCAGCATGGCCACGGCGAGGACGCCGATGAACGTGATGAACACGCCGGTTCCCAGGCTGCCCAGCAGGTTCCCGGTGTGCACGTAGTGCAGGGCCATCACGGACGCGGCGACACCGGAGGCCACACCCGCGGCGAGGTCGATCTCGCCGAGCAGCAGCACGAAGACGATGCCCATCGCGATGATGATGACGCCCGCGCCCTGCGGGAACACGTTGGCGACGTTGGCCAGCGTGAAGAAGTTGTCCGACAGCGCGCTGAACAGGATGACGAGCACGAGCAGGCCGAACAGCGACGGCAGCGCGCCGAGTTCACCGGCGCGCAGGCGGGCGAAGTAGTCGCGGATCGCTTCGCCGGTTGACATCGATGTCGTGTCGATGCCGAAGTCGGAGATCGCCCCGGTGGGGTTCTGGGTCTGCGCGAGAGCTTCCGCGGCCGGGGTGTCGACCTCGTGCTTGGCAGGGGTTTCAGTCATTTCCGGTTCTTTCTTCCCGCTCACAGGACCACGGCTTCGGGCCGGGCCAGGCCGAGGTCACCGGAGCGACCCGCGGTGATCAGCTCCACGACCTGGCCGTGGGAGACGTCCTTCGTGTGCACCTCGGCGACGAGCCGGCCGAGGTAGAGCACCGCGATGCGGTCGGCGACCTCGAACACGTCGGCCATGTTGTGGCTGATCAGCACGACCCCGAGGCCCTGCTCGGCGAGCCGGCGGACCAGGTCGAGCACCTGCCGGGTCTGCGCGACACCGAGGGCGGCGGTCGGCTCGTCGAGCACGACGACCTTGCTGTTCCACAGCACCGACTTCGCGATGGCGACGGTCTGCCGCTGGCCACCGGACAGCGAGGAGACCGGCGTGCGGACGGACTTCACGGTCCGGACCGACAGGGAGGCCAGCGTCTCGCGGGCGGCCTTCTCCATGCTGGCTTCGTCGAGCTTCCACGAGCTGCCGCGCTCGCGGCCGAGGAACATGTTCTGGACGATGTCCAGGTTGTCGGCGAGCGCGAGGTCCTGGTAGACGACCTCGATGCCGAGGTCCGCGGCGTCGCGCGGGCCGCGGATGTGGGTGTCCTCGCCGTTGAACCGCACGGCCCCCGAGTCGTACGGGTGAATGCCGGCGATGCACTTGACGAGCGTCGACTTGCCGGCGCCGTTGTCGCCGACCAGGGCGGTCACTTCGCCCGCACGCACGTCGAAGTCCACGTCGTGGAGGACGTGGACCGGCCCGAAGCTCTTGTTCAGGCCCTTGATCTCGAGAATGGGCTCACTCATGACTGACATCTCCTGGGTGGGGACCGGGCCGGGACGCGCCGTCGGGGTGCGCGTCCCGGCCCGGCTGTTCATGGGGTGGTGCGGGGGCTCAGGAGATGCCGAGCGAGCTGCACTTGGCGGCGAGGTCGCCACCGCAGATCTCGGTCGCCTTCACGTAGCCCTGGGTCACGACCGTCTTGACGTCCTTCTCCAGGACCGTCGTCGGGGTCAGCAGCACGGACTTGATGTCCCGGTTGTTCTTCGGGTCGTGCAGCTTGCCGGTCGCGATGGCGTCGGCCGCGGCCTTGTCGCCCTTGGCCAGCGCGGCAGCCAGCTTCGCGGTCGCCTCGGCCTCTTCCTTGATCGGCTTGAAGACGGTCATGTACTGCTCGCCGCGCATGACGGCCATCAGGCCGTCGGCGGTGGCGTCCTGGCCGGTGACCGGGATCTTGCCGTTGAGGCCGTTCTTCTTGAGGATGGTGATGACCGCACCGGCCAGGCCGTCGTTCGCCGCGACGACGCCGTCGACCTTGCCGCCGTTGGCGGTGAAGATCTGCTCGAACGTCGTGCCGCCGAGCTGGTTGTCCCAGTCGTTGATCGGCTGCTTCTGGATGCGCTTCAGCGTGCCGTTCGAGAACAGCGGGTCGAGGACGGAGTCCTGGCCCTTGGTGAACAGCGTCGCGTTGTTGTCGGTCGGTGCGCCCTCGATCTGGACGACGCCCGCACCCGGCTTGCTCTTCAGCGCGTCCGCCATGGCCTGGCCCTGGAGCTGGCCGACCTTCTCGTTGTCGAACGAGACGTAGTACTCGGCGCTGCCGCCGAGGCTCGGGCGGTCGTAGTTGATGACCGGGATGCCCGCGGTCTTCGCCTTGGCCTCGACCGCGGCACCGACGGCCGGGTCGGCCGGGGCGATGATCAGGACCTTGACGCCGGAGCTGATGAAGCCGTCGGCCAGGGTGGCGAACTTCTGGGCGTCGCCCTGGGCGTTCTGGACGTCGGCTTCGAAGCCCTGCGCCGTGAGAGCGGCCTGCAGCATCGGCTTGTCGAAGGCCTCCCAGCGGGCCGAGCTGGCGGTCTCCGGCAGGATGACGCCGACCTTGCCGCTGGCGCCGCCCCCGGCCGGGGCGGACGAGGAGGCGGAGTTGCTCCCCGTGCCTCCGCTGTTCGAACTGTTGGTACCGCAGGCGGTGAGCACCAGGCCGGCGCTCACCGTCGCGGCGAGGAGGGTAAGGGTTCTGCTGCGCATCCTCGTTCCTTCCGGATCCAAGCATTGGTGACGAGTGGCCGTCGGCGTGCGCTTCGGGCCAGCGAGGCGGCGATCCGGGCAGGCCCGGCGCACCGTCGCGCATATGTTGTGGGCGACAACATATGCCGCTGAGCGGCTGCGGGGAAGATAGCTGGATCGATTAAATGACACCAATTGGACACGGTTCGGCAACACGGGCTGAACCTCGCCCGGAAAGAGTAGATCCGCTGACGATGTGATCGCCAGTACTCACGGTAAGTTACATCGAGGTTTCATCAAGGCGTGATGTTAGGCCGGTCGTGTGTACCGAGCGCAACCCGTGGCGAATCCACGGCTTTGCCTCGTGATCGGTCGCCGACTTGCGAAGTTCGGGCGATGAGGTGCCCCAAAGGCCACTCGGCGGGAGCCGCGGGGGCAGCCTGCCGGTGACAGAGCGATACGCAGCGTCACAAGCCTGGCGGTGCGGTGAACGCGCTCTCCCGGGGACGGACGGTGATCACCCGAACTTCAGCCTCCCGGGCGACAGCGCCCGGAGAACGGCTCACCAGGACCGCAGGGTCACGATCCGCTCTTCCAGCTGCTCGACGGTCGCCATGGCGGTCACCGGCCCGCCGCACACCCGCCGCAGCTCGTTGTGGATCGCGCCGTGCGGCTTCTTGGTCCGGTGGTGGTACATCCCCACCAGCGCGTTCAGCTCCTTGCGCAGCGCACCCAGCCGCTCGCTCACCGACTGCGGGCGGGCCGTCGGCGGCGGTGCTTCCTCTTTCGCCGGCTTGCGGCGCTTCTCGTCCGCGACCTGCTCTTCCTGCCGCTTCCGCAGCAGCGCGCGGACCTGGTCCGGCTCCAGCAACCCGGGCAAGCCGAGGTACTCCTGCTCCTCGTCCGAGCCCGAGAACACCGCGGTGCCGAACGAGTTGCCGTCGTAGATGACCTGGTCGAGCTCGGCCGAGGCGCCCAGCGAGGTGAACGCCTTCTCCTCCTCGCCCGGTTCGTCCTCGGTGCGGTTGGCCTGGGCCAGGAGCTCGTCCTCCCAGCCCTCCTTCTCGCGGTGCGGCTTGCCGAGCACGTGGTCGCGCTGGGCCTCCAGCTCGCTGGCCAGCTCCAGCAGCACCGGCACCGACGGCAGGAACACGCTCGCCGTCTCGCCCTTCTTGCGGGCCCGCACGTACCGGCCGATCGCCTGGGCGAAGAACAGCGGCGTCGACGCGCTCGTCGCGTACACGCCCACGGCCAGCCTCGGGACGTCGACGCCCTCCGAGACCATCCGGACCGCCACGATCCAGCGCTCGTTCGTCTCGGAGAACTCCTTGATCCGCCCCGAGGCCTTCGGGTCGTCCGAAAGCACCAGCGTCGGCATCTCGCCGGAGATGCGCTCCAGGATCTTCGCGTACGCCCGCGCCGACTCCTGGTCCGTCGCGATCACCAGGCCACCCGCGTCCGGCACGCTCTGGCGGACCTGCGACAGCCGCGTGTCGGCGGCCTGCAGCACCGCCGGGATCCACTCGCCCGCCGGGTCGAGCGCCGTGCGCCACGCCCGGGCGTTCTGCTCCGCCGTCAGCGGCTCGCCGAGCCGGGCGGTGAACTCCTCGCCCGCACTCGTGCGCCAGGACGCCTCGCCCGAGTACGCCAGGAAGACGACCGGCCGGACCACGCCGTCGGCCAGCGCGTCCGCGTAGCCGTACGAATGGTCGGCCTTGCTGCGCTGGAAGCCGCCCGCGTCCGGCTCGTAGGTGACGAACGGGATGGCCGAGTCGTCGGACCGGAACGGCGTCCCGGTCAGCGACAGGCGCCGCACGGCCGGGGTGAAGGCCTCGCGGATCGCGTCACCCCAGCTCTTCGCGTCGCCGCCGTGGTGGATCTCGTCGAGGATCACCAGCGTCTTGCGGTTCTCCGTGCGCACCCGGTGCAGCGTCGGGTGCGCCGCGACCTGCGCGTACGTCAGCGCGACGCCGTTGTAGTCGGACGAGGTGACGCCGGTGGTGTTGCGGAAGTTCGAGTCGATGGCGATGCCGGCCGCCGCGGCCGAGGCCGCCCACTGGTGCTTGAGGTGCTCGGTCGGGGTGACGATGGTGACCGCCTCGATCGTGCGGTCGCTCAGCAGCTCCGCGGCGATCCGCAGGCCGAACACCGTCTTGCCGGCGCCCGGCGTCGCCACCGCGAGGAAGTCCTTGGGCTTCTGCGTCAGGTACTTGGTGAGCGCCCGCCGCTGCCACGCCCGCAGCGGGCGCGCGGTCGAGTCCTTCTCCGCGGGAGGCGCCCCGAGCTGCGTCTCCGTCATGCCGGTCCTCCCCCTCGCTCATACCGCTCATACCGTTGACGTGCGAAAACCCTCACTGTGGTACCGACTGCTGCTGCATTGAGCGGCCGGCGACTTGCGGTGAGGGCACTGGAGCGAGTCTACCGGCCGGGTCCGACAGTTCCGGGCACCGGCACGGGTGAGGTTCGCCGACACGCCCGGCCGCAGGGGGCGTGACGAGCCAAATCAGCACGGATGGACCATGCTGGACACGTCATGGGTGAGGTGCAGCCGTCCGGAGCGACGAAGGTGGCCCGCAAGGGGCCGTGGCGCCTGCTGACGCGCACGCTCGGCAAGGCGTGGGACGGCAACATCTTCTCCGAGGCCGCCGAAGCGGCCTTCTGGCAGACGCTGTCGCTGCCCCCGCTACTGCTCGGCCTGCTCGGCAGCCTGGGCTTCGTCGGCGACTGGTTCGGCGCCGGCGTCGTCACGGCGGTGCACGACCGCATCATCGGCTTCTGCCGGACCGTGTTCAGCACCGACGCCGTCCAGGACATCATCGAACCGACCGTGAACAGCATCCTCACCGTCGGCAAGGGCGAGATCGTCTCGATCGGCTTCCTCATCTCGCTGTGGGCGGGTTCGTCGGCGATGTCGTCGTTCGTGGACGCGATCACCGTCGCGCACGACCAGTACGGCGTCCGCAACGACGTCTGGCAGCGGATCTTCGCACTCCTGCTGTACCTGTGCGGCCTGGTCATCCTGGTGGTCGGGCTGCCGCTGCTGGCGATCGGCCCCGACCTGCTGCCGGAGTTCTTCCCGGCGGCCTGGCGCCCGACCGTGACGTCGTGGGTGAGCACGCTGTACTTCCCCGCGCTCGGCGCGATGATCACCCTCGCGCTGACCACGTTGTACAAGCTCGCGCTGCCGCGGAAGCTGCCGTGGCACCGCGGGCTGCCCGGCGCGGTGCTCGCCATGGTCGTGTTCCTGCTGTCCTCGGTCGGCCTGCGCGTCTACCTGAACTGGATCACCAAGACCGGCTACACCTACGGCGCGCTGGCCGCGCCGATCGCGTTCCTGCTGCTGATGTTCTTCATCGGGCTGGCCGTGGTCGGCGGCGCGTACTTCAACAGCGCGATCCAGGAGCTGTGGCCGGCGAAGGCGACGCGGCGGCAGCGGCGCAAGTGGCGGCGGCTGGAGATGGAACGCGCGTCGGAGCGGCTGCGCTCGGAAGAAGGCCGCAAGCTCTGGGACCGCTCGACCACGCCGCTGCGGCGCCCACGCGCCGAAGACGCCGAAGACGCCGTCGCCGCCGACGGGGCCGAGCCGTCCGAAGAGGACACCTCGTCACCCAGCGCGCCGGAACCGGCACCCAGCGCTGTTCAGGGTCGTGTCTCCTCCCCAGGGACGACCCGGAATCCACCCTCAGACTGAGTCGCTCCTCAGCAGCGGCGTGAAAAGCTCTGCGGGCCGTTGACGCGGGCGGGAGTCGCCGCGTCGTTTTCGAGGGGGTTTTCACGTCATGTCCGTGCTGGCCAGACTGAGCCTGCGCAACCGGAGCCTGATCGGCCTGCTCGCGCTGGTCGTCGTCGGCTTCGGCGCCTTTGCGCTGCCGCAGCTCAAGCAGCAGCTGTTCCCGTCCCTGCAGTTCCCGCAGGCGCAGATCGTCACCGCGTACCCGGGAGCGTCGCCGGACGCGGTCGACCGGCAGGTTTCCGAGCCCCTGGAAGGCGGGCTCCAGGGGCTGAAGGGCCTCGAACAGCTCACTTCGACGTCGTCGGACGGCGTTTCCCGGGTCGTCGCGCAGTTCGAGTTCGGCACGGACATCGACACCGCCGTCTCGCAGATCCAGCAGGTGGTGAACCAGCTCCGGCCCCGGCTGCCGCAGAACACCGAGCCCGCCGTGTCCGCGGGCAGCACCGACGACCTGCCGGTGGTGCTGGTCGCGGCGGGCACCACCGGGGACCCGCAGGCACTCGCGCCCGCGCTGACCGACCAGGTGGCGCCGGAGCTGCGGAAGATCGACGGCGTCCGCACGGTCGCCGTCACCGGCGTGCGCCAGCCGCGCGTCACGATCACGCTCGACTACGCGAAGCTGGCCGCCGCGGGCGTCGATCCGGCGTCGATCGCGACCACGCTGCAGACGGCGGGCGCCGCGGTGCCGGCCGGCACGCTGACCGAGAACGGCAAGACGCTGTCGGTGCAGGTCGGCGGGGAACAGACCACTGTGGACAGTCTCCGCAACCTCTACCTGACGCCGGGTGCGGCGGCCCGGGGACGCGGGCCGGTCAAGCTGGGTGACGTCGCCGACGTCCAGGCCGGGTTCGCGCCGCCGACGTCGATCACGCGCACCAACGGCAAGCCGAGCCTCGGCCTCTCGGTCACCATGGTGGACAACGGGAACGCCGTCGCGATCTCGGACGCCGTCCGGGACAAGCTGCCGGACCTGGGGAAGAAGACCGGCGCCGAGATGAGCGTCGTGTTCGACCAGGGCACCCCGGTGAAGGACGCGATCAGCGGCCTGACCACCGAAGGCCTGCTGGGGCTGGCGTTCGCCGTCGTCGTCATCCTGCTGTTCCTGCTTTCGGTGCGCTCGACGCTGGTGACCGCGGTGTCGATCCCGCTGTCGGTGGTCGTCGCGCTGCTGGCGCTGTGGACCGGCGACCTGTCGCTCAACCTGCTCACCCTCGGCGCGCTGACCATCGCGATCGGCCGGGTGGTCGACGACTCGATCGTCGTGCTGGAGAACGTCAAACGACATCTGGCCTACGGCGAGGAGAAGGACCGCGCGGTGCTCGACGGCGTCCGCGAGGTGGCCGGCGCGGTCACCTCGTCCACACTGACGACCGTCGCGGTGTTCCTGCCGATCGCGTTCGTCGGCGGGTTCGTCGGCGAGCTGTTCTCGCCCTTCGCGATCACCGTGACGGTGGCGCTGCTGGCGTCGCTGCTCGTCTCGCTGACCGTGGTTCCCGTGCTGGCGTACTGGTTCCTGAAGCGGCCCGCGGTCCCGGCGGACGCGATCGAGGCCGAGCGGGCACGCGAAGCGGCCGTCGAGAAGGAACGCCGCAGCCTCCTGCAGCGCGCCTACCTGCCGGTGATCCGGTTCGCGACCCGGCGGCGGCTCACCGTCGTGCTGCTGGCCCTGCTGATCTTCGCCGGCACGGTCGGGCTCGCGACGCAGCTGAAGACGAACTTCCTCGACCAGTCCGGCGGCACCACGCTGAACATGACGCAGAAGCTGCCCGCCGGCACCAGCGTCGAGGCGAAGGAGCAGGCGGCCACGGCCGTCGAGCAGGCCCTCGCGGCGGAGCCCGCGGTGCAGACCTACCAGGTCAGCATCGGCGGCGGCGGGGCGTTCGGCTTCGGCGGCGGCACCTCGACGAGCATCTCGGTCACCGTCGTCAAGGACACCGACCTCGACGCGCTGTCGGACCGCCTGCGCGCGAAGCTGACGTCGCGGCCCGAGCTGGGCGAGATCAAGATCGGCGCGGACGCGTCCGGGTTCAACTCCGACCAGGTGTCGGTGACGGTGACCGCGCCGTCGGAGGCCGCGCTGAAGCCGGCGTCCGACCAGGTGGTGCAGGCGCTGCGCGGGGTGTCCGGGCTGACCGAGGTTTCGAGCGACCTGAGCGTCGGCTCGCCGCGGGTGCAGGTCGAGGTGGACGCCGCCGCGGCCGCCGCGCGCGGGCTGTCGGCGAGCACCATCGGGCAGATCGCCAACCAGGCGATCGCCGGGCGCACGGTGACGCAGCTGCCGGTCGGCGGGCAGCGCACGGACATCGTGCTGCGCACCGGAACGGCTCCGGTCACGGTCGACCAGGTGAAGGGCCTGCCGATCCCGGGCCCGGGCGGCGTCGTCCGGCTCGACGAGGTGGCCAAGGTGTCCACTGTGGATGGCCCGGCGTCGGTGCACCGCACCGGCGGCGACCTGAGCACCACGGTGACCGCGAAGAACACCGGTGCCGACCTGAGCAAGACCACCGCGGACATTCAGTCCAAACTAGACGGACTGACGTTCGCCGGTGGTGCGGCGTACTCGCTCGGCGGGGTCAGCCAGGACCAGCAGGAGGCCTTCTCGAACCTGTTCCTGGCGCTGCTGGCGGCCATCGCGATCGTGTTCCTCATCATGGTGGCGACGTTCCGGAGCCTGATCCAGCCGCTGATCCTGCTGGTGTCGATCCCGTTCGCGGCGACCGGCGCGATCGGGCTGCTGCTGGCCACCGGCACCGCGCTCGGCCTGCCGGCGCTGATCGGCATGCTGATGCTGGTCGGCATCGTCGTCACCAACGCGATCGTGCTGATCGACCTGGTCAACCAGTACCGCGCCGAGGGGATGAGCGTCTCCGACGCCGTCACCGAAGGCGGCCGGCGCCGGCTGCGGCCGATCCTGATGACCGCGGCGGCGACGATCTTCGCGCTGGTCCCGATGGCGCTGGGCATCACCGGCCAGGGCGGGTTCATCGGCCAGCCCCTCGCGATCGTGGTGATCGGCGGCCTGGTCAGCTCCACGCTGCTGACCCTGGTGCTGGTCCCGACCCTCTACACGATGGTCGAGACCCGCAAGGAACGCCGCCGAGCCCGCCGCGAAGCCCGCCGAACCCCCGCACAGGCCCCGGACTCGGAGTCCCTCAACCCGGAACTCGCGTGATTTAAGCCGGATCTCGTGTGATTGGGGCCGTAACTCGCGAGTTACGGCCCCAATCACGCGAGTGACGGGCCTGATCACGCGAGTTCCGGGTTACTGGCGGAAGCGGTAGGTCTTGCTGTCGAAGAGGATGCAGATGCTCGGGGACAGCACGATCACGCGGAGGGTGGCGTCCCGCTCGTCGAAGTCGATGCCCTCGACCTCGAACGAGCCCGAGCAGCCGCTGCGGAGCGGGAGCTGGCCGAGCGAAGTGACGTGGCCGGCGACGTCCGCGCCGGACAGCGGGCCGGACAGGTCGATCTGCAGCAGCGGCTTCGTCGTGCCGAAGAGGCTGCCGTCCGGATCGTCGGACGCGCAGAGCAGGCGGGTCGCGGTCTGGAAGTCGCAGCCCTGGACGTCGCGGACCCGGTGGTCGAGCCGGATCGCCGCCGCGTACGGCAGGTTCTGCGCCGGGTTCGTGGCCACCACGCCCGGCATCGGGTGCACCAGCAGCCGGTCCATGGTGCCCCACTCCCCCGCCACCAGCCAGCGCGCGTCGGGCGAGACCGCGGCGAAGGAGTTGTTGTTCGCTTCCCACGGCTCGAGGGCGTGCTTGTGGTTCGCCCACGAGCCGTTCGGGGCCTGGACGCGGAAGAGCTTCGCGCCGCGGTCGTCACGCTGGTAGGGCTCGACGTACCAGCCCTGGGCCGAGCCCGGGTCGCCGACGTGGTTCCAGCCCTGCGAGTTCAGCTCGGCCGGGATCGTGCCGATCCCGGTGTAGCGGATCGTGGTGCCCGACGGGCGCACGATCGTGGCGAGTCCTTGGCTCTCGTCGAGGGCCCTGGCGTTGTCGGACCCGACCTCCGTCCAGCCCGTGACGGCCTGGGCCAGCGCGGGCGAGACCACGGCGAGCAGGGTGACGAGGGCGAGCACGATCCCGGTTCTGCGCATGTGCGACTCCGGCGGGTGAGGAAACCTGGCAGGGAGGATCTACCAGGACTCCCGCACCCGGCACACCCGCCGAATGAAGGTTTTTCACATTTGTTCGGTGATCTGTCCGATTCCGGACAGCAAGAAGTCCCGGCGGGTCCACCCGCCGGGCTTCAGGCCGGGATCACTTCCCGGGACGGAGACTGTCGTAGATCTCCTTGCAGGCCGGGCAGACCGGCGACCCGGGCTTCGGCGACTTCGTCACCGGGAAGACCTCGCCGCAGAGCGCCACCACGTGAGTTCCCATGACCGCGCTCTCGGCGATCTTGTTCTTCTTCACGTAGTGGAACATCTTCGGCGTGTCGTCGTCGGTGGTGTCCGTGCCCTCGGGCGTGGTTTCCGGCTTCGTCAGCGTCTCGGTGCTCACCCGTCCATTGTGCCCGAGTCCCGCCGAACCCCCCGCGATCGGCCCCTCGGCCTGGCAGGATCGCCGTCATGTTCCAGAAGGTGCTCGCGACGTTCGGCTCGGGCGGGGCGCGGATCGACGCCCGCCTGCTCGACCGGACCGCCGCCCCCGGCCGCCCGCTGCACGGCGAGGTGCTCCTGCTCGGCGGCGAGGTCGACCAGGAGATCAAGGGGCTCGCGGTGGCGCTGCTGGCCCGCGTCCAGGTGCCCGGTGGCAAGGTCGAAGACCTCCCGTTCGGCACCCGGCAGCTGGTGGGCAGCGAGCTCATCCGGGCCGGGCAGCAGGTCCGGGTGCCGTTCGAGGTGCCGCTGCCCTGGGAAACGCCGGTGACCAGCGTCTACGCCAAGCCGCTGACCGGCATGGCGGTCGGCGTCCGGGCCGAGCTCGACCTGGCCGCGGTCAGCGACCCGTTCGACGCCGACGCCGTCGCGATCGAACCCCTCCCGGCGCAGAAGCGGATCCTCGACGCGCTGAGCCGGCTGGGCTTCACCTTCCGCGAGGCGGTCCTCGAACAGGGCCGGGTCGACGGTGCCCGCCAGCAGCTGCCGTTCTTCCAGGAGATCCGCTTCGCGCCTTCGCCGCGCTTCGCCGGCGTCTTCTCCCAGGTCGCGGTCACCTTCCTGACCTCGGCCGAGTGCACCGACGTCGTGCTGGAGGTCACCAAGCGGGTCCGGGTGAGCAAGACCGGCGGGTTCGGCGGCCGCGGCCAGGACTTCCTCGGGATGTTCACCGTGAAGCCGGACGTGCAGTGGGAGCGGCAGCTCGAAGACTGGCTCGACCAGGTGTCGCGGCCGCGCGGGATCTTCGACTGATGCTCCTGCCCGACGCGGTCGCCGCGCTCGGCGGCACGTCCGACGCCTGGCCGCGGCTGGCAGCCCGGTACGCCGAGCCGCACCGTCGCTACCACACGCTCACCCACGCGGCCGCCGTCGCGCGCGACTCCGCCTGGCTGGCCGAAGGCCTCGGCGCCACCGAACGCGCCGTCGTCGCCGTAGCGGCCTGGACGCACGACGTCGTGTACGACGCGAAGCCCGGCGAAGACGAGCGCGCCAGCGCCGCCTGGGCCCGCGAGGCCCTCGAAGGGGTGGCCGATGCCCACGTCGAGCGCGTCGAAGGCCTGATCCTCACCACGATCGAGCACGACGCCCCGCCGGACGACCTCCTGGCCACCGCCCTGCTCGACGCCGACCTCGCCATCCTCGGAGCGTCCGAAGAGCAGTACGCGGCGTACGCCCGCGGAGTGCGCGAGGAGTACGCGAAGTACCCCGACGACGTCTGGTGCGAAGGACGCATCGCCGTCCTCGAGCGCCTGCTGTCGCGGCCGCTCTACCGCAGCGAAACCGCGCGAACACGCTGGGCGAGCGCCGCCGGAAAGAACCTGACCGCCGAGCTGACCCACTGGCGCCGCGCGCGGGGCGATCACCGATGATGGTCCCTCGTGACTACCGCACTCTCGCTGCACGAAGAGGTCGCCTCGGCGCTGCGTGACGGGCACCCCGTCGTCGCGCTGGAGAGCACCATCCTGTCCCACGGCCTGCCGCCGGGCCGCAACCTCGACGTCGCCCGCCGCCTCGAAGGCGTGGTCCGCGACGGTGGCGCCGTCCCGGCCACGATCGCGGTGCTCGACGGGCGGGTCGTCGTCGGCCTCTCCCCCGCCGAGCTCGAACGCGTCTGCGCGCCGGACGCCGGCCTGGACAAGCTGTCGCTGCGCGATCTCGGCCCCGCCGTCGGCCTCGGCCGCTCGGGCGCGACGACCGTGGCGAGCACCTCGGCGCTGGCCGCCGCGGCCGGCATCGGCATGTTCGCCACCGGCGGGCTCGGCGGCGTGCACGTCGGCGCCGCGCAGTCCTGGGACGTTTCGGCGGACCTCGGTGTGCTGGCCAAGGTGCCGACCGTGGTCGTCTGCTCCGGCGTGAAGTCGGTGCTCGACATCCCGGCCACCCTCGAGGTGCTGGAGACGAACTCGGTGCCGGTGCTGGGCTACCGCACCGATGACCTCCCGGCGTTCTACCTGCGCTCGTCGGGGCACCGGGTCGGCTGGCGGGTCGACGACCCGAAGCAGGCCGCCGCCGTCATCGACGCGCACCGCGCGTACGCGAATTCGGGTGTCCTGCTGGCGAACCCGATCCCGGAAGCGTCCGAAATGGACAAAGAGCTGCACGACCGGCTGCTCGCCGAGGGCCTCGCCCTCGTCGAAGCGCGGGGCGTGCACGGCGCCGACGTCACGCCGGTGCTGCTGGAGCACTTCCACACCGCGAGCGGCGGCGTGAGCATCGACGCGAACGAAGCGCTGGTGCTCAACAACGCGAAGCTCGCGACCGAGGTGGCGGTGGCGCTGGCATGACCGGGATCGTGGTGGTCGGCGACGCGGCCCTCGACGTGATCGCCCGGCACGACAAGCCGTTGCCGCACGGCGGCGACGCCCGCGCGAAGATCCGGTTCACCGGCGGCGGCTCGGGCGCCAACACGGCGCTGTGGCTGCGTTCGCTCGGCGTGGAGACGACGCTGCTCGCCCGGATCGGCGACGACCCGGGCGGCCGGCTCATCCGCGCCGAACTGGAGGCGGCGGGCGTGCGGTGCGCGTTCGCCGTCGACCCCGAGGCCCCGACCTGCTGCGTCGTCGTGATGGTCGACGGCTCCGGGCAGCGCAGCATGCTCGCCGACCGCGGCGCGAACCAGCGGTTCGCCCCCGAGGACGTCACCGCCGACGCGCTGGCGGGCGCCCGGCACCTCCACCTGTCCGGTTACGTGCTGCTGGACCCGCCGTCGCGCGCGGCCGGTCTCGCCGCACTGGCGGCCGCTCGCGAGGCGGGGTTGACGACGTCGGTCGACCCGCAGGCGGCCGCGCACATCACCGACCCGGCCGCGTTCATGGCCGACGTCCGCGGAGTCGACCTGCTGCTGCCGAACACCGAAGAGCTGGTCGCGCTGACCGGTTCGGCCGACCCGGCGTCGGCGAAGGAACTGCTCGGCGCGGTCGGCGCGGTGGTCGTCACCGCGGGGCTGAACGGCGCCAGCTGGGTCGACGCGGACGGCGTCACGAGCGTGCCCGCGGTCGAGGCCGACTGCGTCGACTCGACGGGCGCGGGCGACGCCTTCGACGCGGGCGTGCTCACCGGCTGGCTGGCCGGTGAGTCCACTGTGGACGTCCTGCGCCACGGAACCCGCCTGGGCGCACTCGCCGTCGGAAAGGTCGGACCTCAGCCGGCCTAAATCCGCATCTTTCTCGGCGAAAGATGCGCCTCAGGCGCCCCGGAGCACGTCTTTCGTCGGACAGGTGCGCCTCGGTCAGCCGTCGATGACGCGGTGGCTGGTGCTTTCGATCGCCTTCGCCTCGCGCTGGTAGGTCGAGACCTTCTCGGACTTGCGGGGCGGGCGGTCGTTGGCGATCAGCACGGCGATCCACGGCAGCGGCACCGAGATCGCCAGGAACGTCAGCGCCAGCCACCACACGTGGTAGGTGAGCCCGGCCGCGATCAGGCACGGGATGCGGCAGGCCATCATGATGACGTACTTGCGCTTGCGTGCCGCGAACTGCTCTTCGTACGACGGGGCCGCCCCGGTGATCAGCACCGGGTCCGAGTCGTTGGCGGGCATGGTCACTGCACCACCTCCGTCGTCCATCGTCCCACTTGCGCGGTTCATCCGACACCGGGGTGAGCCAACTTGCTCAGGGCCGCCACGACGAGGGTTTCGATGCCCGTGCGCAGGGTCGGGTGCAGCACCGGGGCGAACCGCGGCGAGTGGTTGGACGGGATGTCGCGCTCGAACCGGCCCTCGGTCATCGCGGTGATCACCGTCGGCGGGTCGAAGCCGCCGACCAGCCAGAACACCGACGGCACGCCGGCCGCCCGGCCGAACTCGCTGAAGTCCTCACTGCCGGTGATCAGCGGCGCCGGCAGCACGACGTCGGTGCCGAAGCGGCCGCGGAAGACCTCGGTGAGCGCCTCGTTGGCGGCCTCGTCGTTTTCCGTGACGGGGTAGGAGCCGGACCGTTCGATCACCGGCGGCTTCGGCGCGCCCGCCGTGGCGGCCTCGCCGTTGACGATCCGCTCGACCGCGGCCAGCACCCGCTCCCGCACGGCCTGGTCGAAGGACCGGACGTTGACCTCCAGGACGGCGTCGTCGGCGATGACGTTGCTCGCCGTGCCCACGTGCAGCGAGCCGACGGTGACCACCGCCGAGTCCGTGGCCGCGATCTCGCGCGACACGATCGTCTGCAGCTTGAGGACCACGGACGCGGCCAGCACGGCCGGGTCGACGGTGGTCTCCGGGCGCGAGCCGTGCCCGCCGCGGCCGTGCAGGGTGACGCGCAGCGTGTCGGTGGCGGCCATGATCACGCCGGGCCGGGTGAGCACCCAGCCCGCCGGGCCGGGCACCAGGTGCTGGCCGAACACGACGTCGGGTTTCCCGGCGACGTCGAACAGGCCGTCGCGGACCATCGCCACGGCGCCGCCCGCGCCCTCCTCCCCCGGCTGGAACACCACCAGCAGCGTGCCGGCCCAGGTGTCGCGGCCCTTCGCGAGCAGCGCGGCGGCGCCGGAGAGCCAGGTGGCGTGCATGTCGTGCCCGCAGGCGTGCATGACGGGGACGTCGTTGCCGTGCTCGTCGGTGCCACGGGCGGTGCTGGCGTACGACAGCCCCGTCTTCTCCTCGACCGGCAGCGCGTCGATGTCGGCTCGCAGCAGCACCGTGGGCCCCGCGCCGTTGCGCAGTACGCCCAGCACGCCGGTGCCGGCGATGCCGGTGTGCACCTCGTAGCCGTCGCCCTCGAGCCGCCGGGCCAGCTCCGCCGCCGTCCGGGTCTCGGCGAAGGACAGCTCCGGGTGCCGGTGCAGGTCGATGTACAGCGCTTCGAGTTCGGGCAGCGCCGCGTCGAGCGGGGCGAGGACGCGTTCAAGGGTCACGGGGGCCATCGTGGCAGCATTACCCACCGTGAGCACGCGAACGGGATTGCCCGACCTGTCCGACGACGTCTGCGCGCGGTTGCGCGAGGCCTTCCGGCGCACCTCCTACGACGCCGACGGCGTGGTGGCGGCCCTCGGCGGCGCCGCGCACGCCGCGCTGGGCCGCGGCGAGCCGGTGCCCGCCGAGCGCACGAGCCGGGACGCCGGCGACCTCGGCACGCTGATCCGGCTGTTCCTGCTGGGCGGCACCGAGCCGGAGACCGCCGTCAAGGCCGCGATCGCGCCGCTCGCACCGGAAGACGCCGTGGCCGCCGGGGTCCTCGACGCGGTCGCCGACGGCTACCGGGCCGCCCTGGACATCCGGCCGCACGGCGACGAAGAGGGCTCCTGGTGGGTCGTGTCGGACCTCGACGCCGACCTGCTCGGCCACACCGTCCCGGAGGACCACGTGCTCGGCGTCGGCCACGCGTCGCTGTCGCTGATCCGCGCGACCGGCCGCCGTCCCGTCGGCACCCTGCTCGACCTGGGTACGGGCAATGGCGTGCAGGCGCTGCACGCCACCCGGCACGCGCAGCGCGTCACCGCCACCGACGTCTCCGCGCGGGCCCTCGCGCTGGCCGCGGCGACCTTCCGGCTGAACGAGCTGGACGTCGAACTCGTGCGCGGCGAGTGGTTCGCGCCGGTCGCGCGGCGGAAGTTCGACCAGGTCGTGTGCAATCCGCCGTTCGTGGTCGGCCCGGCGCGGGTCGACTACACCTACCGCGACTCCGGGCTGGCCGGCGACGACGCGAGCGCGCTGGTCGTGCGGCAGCTGCCGGGTTTCCTGACCGACGGCGGCACCGGCCACCTGCTCGCGTCCTGGCTGCACACCGGCAAGGAGGACTGGGCCGATCGGGTGAGCAGGTGGCTGCCTGCCGAGACCGACGCCTGGTTCGTGCAGCGCGATGTCGCCGATCCCGCGCTCTACGTCGGCACGTGGCTGCGGGACGCCGGCCTCGACCCGCGCTCGCCCGAAGGCCGGGCGAAGGCGGCGGCGTGGCTGGATTGGTTCGCCGCCAACGACGTCCGGGGCGTCGGCTTCGGGTTCGTCACGCTGCGGCGGGCGTCCGGGCGGACACCGGCCGTCGTGTGCGAAGACCTGCGGCAGGCCTACGACGACCCGCTGGGGCCGGAAGCGGCGGGCTGGCTGGACCGCGTGGAATGGCTCCGCAATTCGGGCGATTCATTGCTCGATGTCCGCTTTGTGGTGCCGGACACGGTTTTGCTCGAGAGCGTCGAGGAGCCCGGCGACGAAGGCTGGGCGACGACCGTCCGGCGGCTGCACCGCACCGACGGGCCGGGTTGGCAGCACGAGGTCGACGAACTGGTGACGCGGCTGCTGGCGGGCTGCCGCGGCGCGCTCCCGCTGGCCGACCTGATCGAGCTCCTGGCGGCCGCGCAGGGCCTGTCGCCGGAGGAGCTGGCGGCCGCCGCGCTGCCCGTCGTCCGGGAGCTCGTCCGGCACGGCATGCTCGTCCCGGCGGACCGGTGAGGGCCGTCGCGGCCCGCGTCACGCGGGCGGACGTCACCGTCGACGGCGAAGTCGTCGGCGCGATCGACGAGCCGGGTTTGCTTGTACTGCTGGGAATTCACGTCGACGACGACACCGCGAAGGCCGTCACGATGGCTCGCAAACTGCACGAACTGCGCGTGCTGCACGACGAGGAATCATGCGCCAGCGCGAATGCGCCACTGCTCGTGGTGAGCCAGTTCACGCTCTACGGCGACACGAAGAAAGGACGGCGGCCGTCGTGGACGCAGGCGGCCCGGCCGGAGGTCGCCGAACCGTTGGTGGACGCCGTCGTGGCCGAGCTGCGCGGCCGCGGCGCCACTGTGGCCACCGGCCGGTTCGGCGCGATGATGGCGGTCTCCAGCGTCAACGACGGTCCGTTCACGATTGTCGTAGAGGTCTAGACCATCCCGTCCGGTTCACTTCCTGACCGGATTCATATGGGATTCTCAGGTTTCCCCGTCACGGAACGTTCTCAGCAAAAGCTCAGCAATGGTTCAGCAACCGGATCGCTCCCGCAGCCGTCTTCTTCTATGACGAGCCGGGAACGTTTTGGGAACCCGGAGCGTTGTGCCAGATGTCCAGCCAAGCCGGCCGGACCGGCGTACCGGGATCCACAGGCCCCGGTCCGCGGGTACGCACCCGGTGGACGACCGCAGCAGCACGTTCAGCCCGTGACCGGGGAGGCAGAATGTCAGTCCAGACTCTCGAACGCGAGTCACGCGGGATTCGCGAGCGCATCCCGGCTCAGACGGTGTCGTCGCCAGAGGAGCCGCTGAGCGTGGGGACGCTCACCGACGCCGACCTCGACGCCCAGAGCCCCGCCGCCGACCTCGTCCGCGTCTACCTCAACGGCATCGGCAAGACGGCGCTGCTGTCCGCGGCCGACGAGGTCGAGCTGGCCAAGCGCATCGAAGCCGGCGTGTTCGCCCAGCACATGCTGGACACCGCCGAGCAGCTCACGGCCAAGCGCCGCACCGAGCTGGCCGCGCTGGTCCGCGACGGCCACGTCGCCAAAAACCACCTGCTGGAGGCCAACCTCCGCCTGGTGGTCTCGCTGGCCAAGCGCTACACCGGCCGGGGGATGCCGCTGCTCGACCTGATCCAGGAGGGGAACCTGGGCCTGATCCGCGCGGTGGAGAAGTTCGACTACTCCAAGGGGTTCAAGTTCTCGACCTACGCCACTTGGTGGATCCGGCAGGCCATCACCCGGGGGATGGCCGACCAGGGCCGCACCATCCGGCTGCCCGTCCACCTGGTGGAACAGGTGAACAAGCTGGCCCGCATCAAGCGCGACCTGCACCAGCAGCTCGGCCGCGACGCGACGCACGAGGAGCTGGCCGCCGAGTCCGGCATCCCGGCGCACAAGATTTCGGACCTGCTGGACCACTCGCGTGACCCGGTAAGCCTGGACATGCCGGTCGGCGCCGAGGAGGACGCCCCGCTGGGCGACTTCATCGAGGACTCCGAGGCGACTGACGCCGAGAGCGCCGTGATTTCGGGCCTGCTCCAGGACGACCTGCGCCGGGTGCTGGCCACGCTGGACGACCGCGAGCAGCACGTGATCCGCCTGCGCTACGGCCTCGACGACGGCCAGCCGCGCACGCTCGACCAGATCGGCAAGCACTTCGGGCTGTCCCGCGAGCGCGTCCGCCAGATCGAGCGCGAGGTCATGTCGAAGCTGCGCCAGGGCGAGCGCGCGGACCGGCTTCGCGCGTACGCCAGCTGATCGGTTCCACGTTTCTCGTCCGAGGGCGGGTGCACATCGTGCACCCGCCCTCGGTCATTTCGGCACGGCGCTGACCAGGCATTCGGCCGGGCGTGAAAATTTTCCACGAAAGCCGGGTTTCGTCGCCGACAAGCCTGGGTAGCAAACCTCCGCCAGCACCCATTCGGCGGCGTTGACTTATGACCTGCGTCACGACAGCCTCGATTGAGGCGGCCACCGAGCGATCAGTGCCGGCGCAGGCCTCGCGACCGGGTGTGCACGCATCCGGGAGCTTTCCCCGGGAGGTCGGGTCCGTCGGGGTGGACCCGGCCTCCCGACCAGCTTCCGCGGCGCACCCGGCCGGTCAAGTCCGGTACCCGGACGGTTGGCTCGCGCACTCAGAGGGTCGGCTCACGTGCCCGGCCAGTCGGCTCGCGTACCCAGACGGTCGGCTCACGTACCCAGAGGGTCGGCTCGCGCACTCAGAGGGTCGGCTCACGCACCCAGAGGGTCGGCTTACGTACCCAAACCGGTCGGCTCACGCATCCAGGCCGCCAGGCCGCACTCACGGGGGCGGGCCGCGTACCCAGGCAGTCGGGCTGCGTACTCAGAGGGTCGGACGGTCGGGTCATCGCGCGTTGTCCACAACTTGGCGGTCTTGTGGACCGGCAAGCGCCGATCGCCGTTTTCCCGGCTTTCCCGTCGGGCGGCGCCGATACGCTGGACCCGGGGGGCGCCCCCGGCGGGTGGGGTGGCCCACAGTGACCGGGTGCTTCTGTCCGGTGCCCGCCTCGCCTGCGTAGGGTGGACCGATCCCGGAGCTGGCAAAGGAGCCTGGCAGTGCCGTCCACCACGTTTCAGCACACCGAAGTCCTGCCGCTGGGCAAGGACACCACCACCGAATACCGGCTGGTCACCGACGAGGGCGTCGAGACCGTCGAAGCCGCCGGGCGGACCTTCCTGAAGATCGACCCGGAAGCGCTCACCACGCTGGCCCGCACCGCCATCACCGACATCCAGCACCTGTTGCGCACGTCACACCTGCAGCAGCTGCGGGCCATCGTCGACGATCCCGAAGCGAGTGGCAACGACCGGTTCGTCGCCATGGACCTGCTGCGCAACGCCGCCATCTCGGCCGGGGGTGTCCTTCCCATGTGCCAGGACACCGGGACCGCCATCGTCATCGGCAAGCGCGGCGAAGGCGTCCTCACCGGCGGTGACGACGAGCGTGCCCTCTCACAGGGGATCTTCGACGCCTACCAGCAGCTGAACCTGCGGTACTCGCAGATGGCGCCGGTCAGCTTCTGGGACGAGCGCAACACCGGCACCAACCTGCCCGCGCAGATCGAGCTGTACCACAAGGAAGGGGACCCGTCCTACGAGTTCCTCTTCATGGCCAAGGGCGGCGGCAGCGCCAACAAGACGTTCCTCTACCAGGAAACCAAGGCCATCCTGAACCCGAAGCGGCTCGCGCGGTTCCTCGACGAAAAGCTGCGCAGCCTCGGCACCGCCGCCTGCCCGCCCTACCACCTCGCGATCGTCGTCGGCGGGATGTCCGCGGAGTTCAACCTCAAGGTCGCGAAGCTCGCCTCCGCGCGCTACCTCGACAACCTGCCGCAGGAGGGCTCCGAACTCGGCCACGCCTTCCGCGACCCGGACCTCGAGCAGCAGGTGCTGGAGATGACCCGGCAGTTCGGCATCGGCGCGCAGTTCGGCGGGAAGTACTTCTGCCACGACGTCCGCGTCATCCGGCTGCCGCGCCACGGGGCGAGCTGCCCCGTCGGCATCGCCGTCTCGTGCTCGGCCGACCGGCAGGCCAAGGCCAAGATCACCGCCGACGGCGTGTTCATCGAACAGCTCGAGCGCGATCCGGCCCGCTTCCTGCCCGACGTCACCGAGGAAGACCTCTCCGACGACGTCGTCGCCGTCGACCTCACCCGGCCGATGGCCGAGATCCGCGCCCAGCTTTCGCAGCTGCCGGTCAAGACGCGGCTTTCGCTCACCGGGCCGCTGGTCGTCGCGCGGGACATCGCGCACGCCAAGATCGCCGAGCGCCTCGAGGCCGGCGAGGAGATGCCGGGCTACCTGAAGGACCACCCGGTCTACTACGCGGGCCCGGCGAAGACGCCCGAGGGCTACGCGTCCGGTTCGTTCGGCCCGACCACGGCCGGGCGGATGGACTCCTACGTCGAGCAGTTCCAGGCCGCCGGCGGCTCACTCGTCATGCTGGCCAAGGGAAACCGCTCGAAGCAGGTGACGAACGCGTGCCAGGCGCACGGCGGGTTCTACCTCGGCTCCATCGGCGGCCCGGCCGCGCGGCTCGCGCAGGACTGCATCAAGAAGGTCGACGTCCTCGAGTACGCCGAGCTCGGCATGGAAGCCGTCTGGAAGATCGAGGTCGAGGACTTCCCGGCGTTCGTCGTGATCGACGACAAGGGCAACGACTTCTTCGCCAGCACCGGGGATCCGGTGCTGCAGATCAGCTTCCGTTAGCCCACCGGGAAAGGGGACACCGGCCCGCCGCCGGTGTCCCCTTCCTCCCTCAGCCGACGCGCTCGATCCGCGCGCGCCGGATGAGGAACTTCCCGGGTTCCCGGACCTGTTCGAAGGCCGCGTTGTTGAGCAGCGTGCAGCTGCCCGACACCGACGTCACCTCCACCGTCGTGGCCTTCGAGTTGTCCAGGTTGGTCACCTTCAGCTTCGTCCCGGCCGGGAACTGGTTGCTCGACGCGGCCGGCGCGCCGCCCTCGCCCGAGAGCGTCACGGTCGAACCGGGGCACACGACCTCGCCCACCGCCGCACCCGCGTCGGCAGCCGGCTGCTCCTGCGGCCCGGGCGCCTGGTCCTGGCCCGGTGCGTTGCCGGCCGGCGCCGGGGCCGCCTGGCCGTTGCCCGCCGCGACGTTCGCCGTGCAGCCCGCCACTTGCCGCCGCTGCTGGATCAGGTCCACCACCGCCTGCCGGTTGGCGATCCGCGCGGCCGACTGCGCGTCCGGGTTCGCCTGCTGGCCCGCGATGAAGTTCAGGTTGTTCTGCAGTGCGGTGTCGAGTCCCCCGCAGTTCTCCTTGGGCGCTTCGGCCGCGTTGCCCGCGGGACTGCTCAGCGCGATGGCGGTCGCGGTGACGGCGGAAACACCCAGCAACGCGGCCAGTCCGACGGTCGCCTGCTTGCGGTGCCTGCCACTGCTCAACCGGGGCATGGGCCCCTCCTCTCTGATCGCCACCTCACCGGGGGACACGGCCCGGTCACGACGGCGGTTCAGCGGGAGCCCTGACAATTTTCGACAACTTCGACGAAGCGGACCACGGGCAGCCCGTGGTCCGGACCACCGGACGGCGACCGTCCACTGCGGACAGCACGCGGCCCCCGGGGAGCTTCCCCGGGGGCCGCGCGGCGCTTACTTCGGCGGCGTGCTCTTCAGCACCACCGTGCGCTGGTCCAGCGGCGCGGCCAGCGCCACGGAGATCACCGGGTACCGGATGTCCATCGTGCACATCTGATTGGTCTGGGCCTTCGTCTCGGTCAGGTTGACGACCACGCGGTCACCCGCCTGCTCGGCCGCCTCGCCGAGCGCGTGGCCGCAGCCGCCTTCCTGGGCGCGGATGTTGAGGACGGTGCCGCCGTTGGCCGTCCACACCTCGCGCGGGAACCCGGCGGGCAGCGCGGTCGCGTCGATCTTGGCCGCCGGCACCGGGGTGCTGCCTTCGGGCACGGTCAGCCGGGGCTTGCCCGGCGGGTTGGCCGTCGGCGGGGCCGGCTGCACCGATTCGCTCGGCGACGGCGACGGCGACGGCGACGGCGACGGCGACGGCGACGGCGTTTCCGGTGCGGGTGCGGGTGCCGACACGCTGCCGGTCGAACCCGCGGGCTGGCTGGTGGGCATGCTTCGGTCGGCGCAGGCCGTCACCATCAGCAGGAGCGCGCCTGTCCCGACCACCTTCGCTGAGTACCTCATGTCCCCAAGACGGAACGGGGACGGTCCGGGGTTGCATCGATCGAGCCCCGGACATGGTCTGGGAGGGCCACCCCCGGGCATCCCGGGGTGGCCCTCCCAGCGTCCGTGGCGGTCAGCCCTGGCGGAGGACGACCGTGCGCGTGCCCAGTGGTGCCGCGAGGGCGAGGGGCAGCTTGATCTCCCTGAGGTAGTCCGGGCACATCCGGCCCTTGGGGGCGGGCTGCACGGCGATCAGCACGACCACCTGCTGCGCGGTCTGCTCGCCGACGTGGGCCGAGATGCGGCGGCAGCCACCCTCCTCGGCCTGCAGGACCAGGGTCTGCCCGTCGAGGCTCCGGGTGAGGCTGCGCGGGTAGCCCTCGGGCAGCTCGCGGGCGTCGACCTGCGTCTCGGCGATGACGTCGTCGCCGGGCGCGATGCCCTGCGTCGGCCGTCCGACCGTCTGCGACGGCGGCGGGCCGAGCGTGGGCGTCACGGTCCCCGGCACGCTCGCCGACGTGGTAGGCGCCGTGGGCGTCTCGGGCGCCGAGCCGGTGCCCGCCGGGGCCCCGGCGCCGGAGTTCGCGGCGCAGGCCGTCGCCGCGAGCAGCAGCAGGCCCGCGCCCAGCAGTTTCACCGTGGTACGCATACCTGCCAGACGGCAGCGCACCCGCGCCGGGTTGCACCGGGGCCGCAACGCGTCCTCAGAGCCGGCCCGCGGCGACGAAGACGCACACGGCCAGCAGCACGACGTTGACCCCGACGTTGCGCCACTCGGCCGCCTTGTGCTGCACGATCGCCAGCCTGCCGTGCATCGCCATCGCCCCCACCATCACCACGGCCAGCCCGACGGCCGCCCAGCCGGTCAGGACCGGGGCGATGCCCAGCAGCAGCGGCAGGATCAGGCCGGCCGCGGCGAGGATTTCGCAGATCGCGGCGAACCGGACCACGGGCAGCGGGTACGCCGCCGCTCCGGTCTGGCCGGTTTCGAGCATCCGCTGCTGCGACATCGTCGACTTGAGCGCGCCCGACACGGCGAAGATGACGGCCAGCAGTACCTGTCCGGTCCACAGTGCGATGTTCATTTCGTTCCTCCCAGTTCGCTTGGTCGCGGAAGGAACGAGGACGGCACGCAAAACGTGACAGCTCCTCAGCCGCCGGATCGCCCGAGCCTCGTCGTGAAGCTCAGCCGGTCGCCGCGGTAGAGCGACCGCACCCGCGAGAACGGCGCCCCGTCCGTGCCCCACGAGACGCGGTGGGTCAGCAGCATCGGCAGTGCCGGGTTCGTCCCGATCAGCAGCGCCTCACGCGGGGTGGCCAGCACCGTCTCGACCCGCTCCTCCGCCCCGTCGAACACCGCGCCGAGCTTCTCGGTGAGGCACGCGTACAGCGACTGCCCGGGGCCGAACACGGCGAGGAGGTCCGGGAACCGCGACGCCAGGAGATAGGTCGACTCGAGCCCGACGCGTTCCTCGTCGGCCAGCAGGACGCGCTCGAGGTGGAACACTTCGGCGTCCGACGTCACCTGCAGGTCGGCCGCCAGCGCGCTGCCCGCCGGGCGCCGCTCCAGGGTGATCGGGGTGCGGCCCGGCCGGACGCACTGGCGTCCCTCCGCGTCACTCGCCTGAGCCAGCGGCTGGACGAGCTTCGGGCCGGCGATGTAGGTGCCGCTCCCCTGGCGGCGGCTGAGCCTGCCCTCGAGGACCAGCTCCGCGACCGCTTGCCGTACGGTCGCCCTCGACACTTCGAACCGTTCGCACAATTCCCGTTCCGTGGGCAGTACCGCACCTTCGCCGAGTTCCGCGATCACCGCCAGCAGTTCGACCTTGACCGCGTAGTAACGCGGGACACGGCCGTGTTCCGGAATCCCGTCGAGGACGGGACCGTCGGCGGACAGGCGGTAATGGCGCGAAGGGGCAGGCACGGAATCGACCCTATTCGGTTCCTCCTGCGCCGTGGTTCGCTGTGGCACGCAACACGGTCTACGCCTGGAGGATCACCCGGATGCCCTCGACTTCCCTCAACCGCCGCCTCGGCCTCGCCGACGCCGTTTTCCTGGGCCTGGGCTCGATGATCGGGGCCGGCGTGTTCGCCGCGTTCGCCCCGGCGGCGCGCGCCGCCGGGGCCGGATTGCTCATCGCACTGGTCCTCGCGGCCGCGGTCGCCTACTGCAATGCGATGTCTTCGGCGCGGCTCGCCGCGATTCATCCCGAATCCGGCGGCACCTACGTATACGGCCGGGAAAGGCTCGGTGAATTCTGGGGATACCTCGCCGGGTGGGGATTCGTCACCGGGAAGACGGCCAGTTGCGCCGCAATGGCGCTGACCGTCGTCGCCTACGCCGCGCCCGGGCTCGGGCAGCCGTGGCGGAGCCTCCTCGCCGTCGCGGTGGTCGCCGCACTGACCGCCGTCAACTACTTCGGCGTGCACCGGTCGGCGCTCGCCACCCGGGTGATCGTGTCGGGCACCCTGCTCGTGCTCACCGCCGCGGCGGTGGCGATGGCCACCGGGCCCTCCGGCGGCGGCCCGCTCGTCGCCTGGACCGGTGGCGCAGGCGTGCTCGAAGCGGCCGGGCTGCTCTTCTTCGCCTTCGCCGGGTACGCGCGGCTCGCCACTCTCGGTGAGGAGGTCCGGGACCCGGCCCGCACCATTCCCCGCGCCATCCCGCTCGCCCTCGGCATCACCCTCGTGGTCTACGCCGCACTGGCGGTGCTGCTGCTCGTCCGGCTCGGCCCGGCCGCGCTCGCCGCGAGCCCGGACCCGATCGCCGCGGCCGTCCCGGGGTGGCTCGCCCCGGTCGTCCGGGTGGGCGCGGCCGTCGCCGCCCTCGGCTCGCTGCTCGCCCTCGTCCTCGGCGTCTCGCGCACGACGCTGGCGATGAGCCGCGACGGTCACCTCCCCCGCTTCCTCGCCGCCGTGCACCCGCGTTACCAGGTGCCGCACCGCGCCGAGCTCGCCGTCGGGCTCGTCGTCGCCGTGCTCGCGGCGTCGATCGACCTGCGCGCCGCGATCGGCTTCTCCTCCTTCGCCGTCCTGGCGTACTACGCGATCGCCAACGCCGCGGCGTTCACGCTGCGCGGGAAGGCCCGGCCGATCGCCGTGCTCGGGCTGGCCGGGTGCGTGGTACTGGCCTTCAGCCTGCCGCTGCCGTCGGTGCTGGCCGGCTGCGGAGCGCTGTTGCTGGGCGGTTTGGCCTACGGCGTTCGTCGGATCCGCCGGTGAGATATCACCCAACCGCCCGAAAGATCCGAAGAAAGTCGGTTGTCCGGGTGTGCGTGCACCTGGTGTAGTCGTGGGGCCGCTCACGGCAACCACTTCCACTGTGGACACTGGAAGGACTGATCCCCTTGGCCCCCAAGCGCTGGTTCACCCTGCTCAGAAACGCCACCACCACGCTCGCCGCGGTCGCCGCGGCCGCGTCGTTCGCCACCCCGGCGATCGCCACCGCCGCCCAGCCGCCGTCCACCGACGTCGTCGGCGGAACCCGGGCGGCGCAGGGCGAATTCCCCTTCATGGTCCGGCTTTCCATGGGCTGCGGCGGGGCGCTGTACACCAAGCAGATCGTGCTGACCGCGGCGCACTGCGTCAGCCGGACCGGGTCGAACACCTCGATCACGGCGACCGTCGGCGTGGTCGACCTGCAGAGCACCAGCGCGCAGAAAATCCGGTCGACCTACGTCTACCGGTCCCCCACCTACGGCACCTCGACCGGCGGCGACTGGGCGCTGATCAAGCTCGCCAGCCCGGTGACCGGCCTCTCGACAATGCCGATCGCGACGACCACGGCGTACAACTCCGGCACGTTCACCGTGGCGGGCTGGGGTGCGGCGACCGAGGGCGGTTCGCAGCAGCGCTACCTGCTCAAGGCGACCGTTCCGTTCGTCGCCGACTCGACCTGCGCCGCGCAGGGCGGGAGCTACCCCGACCTGATCCCGAGCGCCGAGATCTGCGCGGGCAACCTCGCCTCCGGCGGCGTCGACACCTGCCAGGGCGACTCCGGCGGCCCGATGTTCCGCCGCGACGCCAACAACGCGTGGATCCAGGTCGGCATCGTCAGCTGGGGTGACGGCTGCGCCCGGGCGCACGCTCCCGGCGTCTACACCGAGGTGAGCACGTTCGCGTCGAAGATCGCCGCGGCGGCCGCCACGCTGTAACCGCTTACGCACGCAAGAAGGGCCCCGCCGCGGCGGGGCCCTTCTTGCGGTTCAGCGGGTCTTGTCCAAGCGGGACAACGCTTCCTCGTAGCCGCTCACCAGCTCCGCGACGACGTCGGCCACCGGCCGGACCGCGTTCATCCGGCCGACGATCTGGCCGACCGGCATCGACACCACGCTGGGGTCGTTCGCCGCGTGGATCCGGTTGTGGGCCGGGGAAACCAGCAGGTTCTGCAGCGGCATCGGCAACGGCTCGGGTGCGCCCGGCGCCGCCCACGCCTCGGTCCAGCGGGTCTTCAGCAGCCGGGCCGGCTTGCCCGTGTAGATCCGCGTCCGCACGGTGTCCGACGACGAAGCCGCGACGAGCGCCTGCTGCATCGCCACCGATTCACCCATCGTCTGCAGGTACTCCTCGGTGGCCAGCCACATCGACCCCATCCAGACGCCGGACGCGCCGAGGGCGAGCGCCGCGGCCATCTGGCGGCCGGACCCGATCCCGCCCGCGGCGAGCACCGGCACGTCGACGGCGTCGACGATCTCCGGCACCAGCACCATGGACGCGATCTCGCCGGTGTGCCCGCCGGCTTCGTAGCCCTGCGCCACCACGAAGTCGACACCGTTCTCGACGTGCCGCACCGCGTGCTCGGCCTTCCCGGCGAGCGCGGCGACCGGGACACCCTTGTCGTGGCACTGGGCGATGACGTCCACCGGCGGCGAGCCGAGCGCGTTGGCGATCAGCTTGATCGGGTGGTTCAGCGCGACCTCGACGTGCGACCGGGCGACCGAGTGCAGCCAGCCGAGCACCCCCGCCCGCTCGTCGGTGTCGTCCGGCAGCGGCGGCACCGAGAGCTCCTTCAGCACGCGGTCGACGAACGCGCGGTGCCCGTCCGGGATGAGCTTCGCCAGGTCGACCTGCGTGCCCTCGGCGGGCACCTTCGCCGGCATGACGATGTCGACGCCGTACGGTTTTCCGCCGGTGTTCTCGTCCATCCAGGTGAGCACCCGGTCGAGTTCGGCGGCGTCGTTGAACCGCACGCAGCCGAGCACGCCGAGCCCGCCGGCGCGGCTGAGTGCCGCGGCGACGTGCTCCGACGGGGTGAACCCGATGATCGGCAGGTCGATGCCGAGCCGGTCGCACAGGGGTGTCCGCACGTGGTGTCCTCCTCAGACGGGCTGGGCCGTGGCCGGTTCGTGCTCGGCGGCGTAGCGCTCGGCCCACGGGTAGTCCGGCTTGCCGCTGGGCGAGCGGCCGATCTCGCCGGCCAGCCAGATCGTCCGCGGCACCTTGTACCCGGCGATCTCGCCGCGGACGTGCTCTTCGAGCCCGGCGAGGTCCCCTTCGGCGCCCTCGCGGAGCTGGACGACGGCGGCGACGCGCTGGCCGAGCCGCTCGTCCGGGACCCCGATGACGAGCGCGTCGAAGACGTCGGGGTGCGACTTGAGCGCCCCTTCGACCTCCTCCGGGTAGACCTTCTCGCCGCCGGTGTTGACGCACTGCGAGCCGCGGCCGAGCAGCGTGACGGTGCCGTCGTCCTCGTAGCGGGCGTAGTCGCCCGGGACGACGTACCGGACGCCGTCGACCTCGACGAAGATCTTCTTGCTCTTCTCGGGGTCGTTGTAGTAGCCGAGCGGGACGTGCCCGCGGCGGCCGATCAGCCCGACCGCACCGGGCTTCTTGTCCACGATGTTGCCGTCTTCGTCCAGCAGGACGGCGTCCTGGCCGAAGTTCACCCGCGGGCCGGCGCTGTGGTCGGCGCCCTTGGCCACCGCGCCGATCCCGGTGAAGCCGCTCTCCGACGCGCCGATCGCGTCGGTGACCAGCGCGTGGGGCGGCACGAGCTCGACGAACTGCTGTTTCACCGACTGCGAGAACAGCGCGGCGTGGCTCGACACCGCAACGATCGACGAAGCGTCGTAGCCGCCCTCGTGGTAGGCCTCGATGAGCGGCCGGGCCATCGCGTCGCCGACGATCGTGAGGACCTGGACCTTGTGCTTCTGCACGGCCTTCCAGATCTCGTGGGCGTCGAAGCGGGGCACGAACACCACGGGGCTGCCGGTGAACAGGGCGCCGAACGCGGCCCACTGCGCGGCGCCGTGGATCAGGGGCGCGCAGGGCAGCCGGCTCAGGCTCCCGGCCTTGCCCTGTTCGGCGAGCGTCCACTCGTCCGGGACGTACTCGCCGGTGACGAAGTTGATCCCGCCGCCGAGTGCGCGCCAGACGTCCTCCTGCCGCCAGAGCACGCCCTTCGGGTAGCCCGTGGTGCCGCCGGTGTAGAGGATGTAGAGGTCGTCGCCGCTGCGCTCCCCGAAGTCCCGCTCGGGGCTTTGCGCTTCGAGGGCGGCTTCGTATTCGACGCCGCCGTAGCGTTCGTAGTCGCCGTCACTGCCGTCGTCGATCACGACAACGTGTTTCAGTTTCGGCGCCTCGGGCAGCACCGCGGCGACCTTGTCCGCGTAGCTGCGTTCGTGCACCAGCGCGACGATCTCGGCGTCGTTGAAGAGGTAGACGAGTTCGCCGTGCACGTAGCGGTAGTTGACGTTGACGGCGATCGCGCGCAGCTTGTACGCCGCGATCATCGCCTCCAAGGCCTCGATCGAATTGCGGGAGTAGACCCCGATGTGGGATCCGCGTCCCACGCCGTGCCCGGCGAGGTGGTGGGCGAGCCGGTTGGCACGCGCCTCCAGTTCGGCAAAGGTGACTTGCCGGTCGCCGCACACGACCGCGACGCGCTCCGGCACGGCGTCGACGGCGTGCTCCAGAAGATCCGCGATGTTGAGTGCCACGCCCTCAAAGTAGAACATGTTATCGTTCCGGGCAATGGCACTGCTCCTTCAGGAGGTCTTCCGTGGGTGAACCGCACGCGCTGGTGACACAGGAGGGCCAGACCCTCGTCGTCACGATGAACCGGCCCGAGGCGCGCAACGCGATCACCGGCGAGATGATGTCGATCATGGTCGACGCCTGGGACCGCGTCGACGGCGACGACTCGATCCGCAGCTGCATCCTCACCGGCGCGGGCGGCGCGTTCTGCGCGGGCGCGGACCTGAAGTCGATGTCCCGGAACTCCCCGTCGAAGTCGTTCGCCTCGGGCAAGTTCGACCCTTCGCACATCCCCGGCCTGCTGAAGGGGCGCCGCTTGACGAAGCCGCTGATCGCGGCGGTCGAAGGCCCGGCGATCGCGGGCGGGACCGAGATCCTCCAGGGCACGGACATCCGGGTGGCGGGTTCTTCCGCGCGCTTCGGGGTGTCGGAGGCGCGCTGGGGGCTGTTCCCGATGGGCGGATCGGCGGTGCGGCTGCCGCGTCAGATCCCGTACACGGTGGCGGCGGACATCCTGCTGACCGGACGTCATCTGTCCGCTTCCGAAGCCTTGGCCATCGGCTTGATCGGCCACGTCGTCCCGGACGGGACCGCGTTGTCGAAGGCACTGGAGCTGGCTTCACTGGTGAACGCGAACGGGCCCCTGGCGGTGCGGGCCATCCTCCGGACGATGCGCGACACGGAGGGGTTGCACGAGGAAGAGGCTTTCAAGCTCGACTCGCAGTACGGCATCGAGGTCTTCGCGTCGGAAGACGCCAAGGAGGGGCCGCGAGCCTTCTCGGAGAAGCGGAAGCCGGACTTCCAAGGCCACTGACCAAGAACACGTTCTATACACACTTAATCGCCTGGCGGAGGAAACTTGTCGGCAGAACGAGAACGTGTTTCACTCAAGGACGTGACCGAGACACCGCTAGCGGCACCGCTGAACGTCGGCTTCGACTACACCCGCTCGACCGGGCCCGTCCTCGGCCGGTTCGTCAACGCGCTGCGTGATCACCGCATCGAAGGCATCCGCGGCAGCGACGGGCGCGTGCACGTGCCGCCGGTCGAGTACGACCCCGTGACCGCCGAACAGCTCAGCGAGTTCGTCCCGGTGAGCGAAGAGGGCACGGTCGTCTCGTGGTCGTGGTGCCCCGAACCTCTCGACGGCCAGCCGCTGAGCCGGCCGTTCGCGTGGGCGCTCGTGCGGCTCGACGGCGCCGACACCGCGATGCTGCACGCCGTCGACGCCGGCTCGCCCGACAAGATCCACAGTGGACAGCGGGTGCGCGTGCGCTGGGCCGACGAAGCCGTCGGCCACATCCGCGACATCGCCTACTTCCTGCCCGTGGACGCCGAGGACACCACGCCCACCGAGCCCGCTCCCCCGGTCGCCGAACGCGAAGAGGGCGCGCCGGTCAGCATCGTCATCACGCCGGTGCACCTGCGCTACATGCACTCCGCCTCGCCCGAGGAGAGCATTTACCTGCGCGGGCTCGCCGAAGGGAAGCTGATCGGCCAGCGCTGCCCGGCGTGCGAAAAGGTCTACATCCCGCCGCGAGGGGCCTGCCCGACCGACGGCGTGCCGACCACCGAAGCGGTCGAACTGCCCGACACCGGCATCGTCACGACGTTCTGCATCGTCAACGTCCCGTTCCTCGGCCAGCGGATCAAGCCGCCGTACGTCGCCGCGTACATCCTGCTCGACGGCGCCGACATCGCGTTCCTGCACCTCGTCCTCGGCTGCGCCGCCGAAGACGTCAAGATGGGCATGCGCGTGCGCGCCGCGTGGAAACCGCGCGATCAGTGGTGGACGTCGCTGGAGAACATCAGCCACTTCGAGCCGACCGGCGAGCCGGACGCGGCTTACGAAACCTTCGCCCACCACCTGTGAGGTCCTGATGCCAGACGTCGCGATCGCGGGCTTCGCGAAGGCCCCCAACGTCCGCGAAACGCCGGGTACCACCAACGGCGTGGAGATGCTCGTCCCGATCTTCGCCGAGGTCTTCGCCCGAACCGGACTGTCCAAACGGGACATCGGGTTCTGGTGCTCCGGCTCGTCGGACTACCTGGCCGGCCGCGCGTTCTCCTTCATCGCCGCCGTCGACGCGATCGGCGCGTTCCCCCCGATCCACGAGTCGCACGTCGAGATGGACGCCGCCTGGGCGCTGTACGAAGCCTGGCTGAAGATCAAGATGGGCGAGGTCGAAACCGCGCTCGTCTACGGCTTCGGCAAGTCCAGCGCCGGGCAGCTGCGCCGGGTGCTCGCCCTGCAGCTCGACCCGTACGTCGTCACGCCGCTGTGGCCGGACTCGATCTCGATCGCCGGGATCCAGGCCCGGCTGGGCCTGGAGGCCGGGCTCTGGTCCGAAAAGGACCTCGCCGAGGTCGCTGCGCGGGGCACCACCCAAGACGTGGCGGAACTCCTCGACACGCCGTACTTCGCCGATCCGTTGCGCAAGCACGACATCGCCCCGATCACCGACGGCGCCGCCGTGATCATTCTGTCCACTGTGGAGCGGGCGCGGGAGATCGTCGAGCACCCGGCGGTGATCACCGGCATCGAGCACCGCGTCGACTCCCCCGTGCTCGGCGCCCGCGACCTGACCCGCTCGCCGTCCACCGAAGCGGCGGCCAAGGCACTGGACCTCGACGGCGTCGACCTCGCCGAGCTGCACGCGCCCTTCACGCACCAGGAGCTCATCCTGCGGACCGCGCTCGGACTCGGCGACGGCGTGCAGCTCAACCCCTCCGGCGGGGCGCTGGCCGCGAACCCGATGTTCTCGGCCGGTCTCGCCCGGATCGGCGAAGCGGCGGTCCGGATCCACCGCGGCGAATCCCGCAAGGCCGTGGCGCACGCGACGAGCGGGCCTGCCCTGCAACAGAACCTGGTGACCGTGCTGGAGGCCCGATGACCAAGCAGCTCACCGCCGTGCTCGGCACCGGCCAGACCCACCACCGCGCCAAGCGCGCCGACGTCTCGATGCCGGGCCTGCTGCGCGAGGCGATCGACCGCGCGATGACCGACGCCCAGGTGGCGTGGGCCGACATCGACGCCGTCGTGCTCGGCAAGGCCCCGGACCTGTTCGAGGGCGTGATGATGCCCGAGCTGTTCCTCGCCGACTCGCTGGGCGCGACCGGGAAACCACTGCTGCGCGTGCACACCGCCGGGTCGGTGGGCGGCTCGACGGCGCTGGTGGCGGCGTCGCTCATCCAGGCGGGCGTGCACCGGCGCGTGCTCACGGTGGCCTACGAGAAGCAGTCCGAGTCGAACGCGATGTGGGGGCTGTCGATCCTGCCGCCGTTCCAGATGCCGGTCGGCGCCGGCGCGGGCGGCTACTTCGCGCCGCACGTGCGTTCCTACATCCGCCGCTCGGGCGCGCCCGAGCACGTCGGGGCGATCGTCGCGGCGAAGGACCGGCGCAACGGTGCCCTCAACCCCTACGCGCACCTGCGGCAGCCGGACATCACCGTGGAGTCGGTGCGCGCGTCGCAGATGCTGTGGGACCCGATCCGGTACGACGAGACGTGCCCGTCGTCCGACGGCGCGTGCGCGATGGTGCTCGGCGACGAGGCCGCCGGGGACGCGGTCGAAGGCGGCGCGGCGTGGATCCACGCGACGGCGATGCGCACGGAGCCGACCACGTTCGCCGGCCGCGACCAGGTGAACCCGCGGGCCGGGCGCGAGGCCGCGGCCGCGCTGTGGGCCGAGGCGGGCATCACCGACCCGATGTCCGAAGTGGACGTCGCGGAGATCTACGTGCCGTTCTCGTGGTTCGAGCCGATGTGGCTGGAGAACCTGGGTTTCGCCCCCGAGGGCGAGGGCTGGAAGGTCACCGAGAAGGGCGAGACGGCGATCGGCGGACGGCTGCCGTGCAACCCCTCCGGCGGGGTGCTCTCCTCCAACCCGATCGGCGCGTCCGGCATGCTGCGGTTCTCCGAGGCGGCGAAGCAGGTCATGGGCCGGGCCGGGGACTACCAGGTGGACGGCGCGCGCCGCGCGCTCGGCCACGCCTACGGCGGCGGCTCCCAGTACTTCTCGATGTGGCTGGTGGGGTCGGAGAAGCCCACCTGACAGCGCCCCAATGTGGCCTTGGGTGCGCTCAACGCACCGAAGGCCACCTTGGGTGCGTTCAACGCACCGAAGGCCACATTGGGGCGCTTGTCGTCAGCGGCGGGTGCGGCGCCAGCGGAGGGCGAGCAGGGTGCCGAGCACGCCGGTGACCACGCCGACCGTGGCGGGCACGGCCATCGGCGGGTCCACCACGACCACCGGCTTCAGCACCACCGGCGCCGGTGGCTGGACCGGCTTCGGGGGTGCGTCGGAGCCGGTCGCCGTCCACGCCGCGGCGTAGACGAGCAGCCGCGCGACGAGCGAGATGAAGAAGATGAGACCGATGATCGAGCCGAACGCGATCCCGGTCGGCGAGTCGCCGATGAGCCGGAGGTAGATCCCCCCGGCCAGCTTCAGCAGCTCGAACCCGACGGCCAGGGCGATCGCGCCGCGGACCGCGCTGCGCACGCCGACCTTCTGCCGCGGCAGCCGGGTGAGCACCCAGAGGAACACCAGCCAGTCGGCGGCCAGCGACAGCGGCACCGACGACGCCGACACGAGCTGGTGCCCCCAGCTCGTGTCGTCGAGGCCGGCCAGCCGCAGCAAGTAGCTGCCGAGGGCGGTGCCGGAGATGGTGAGCGCGAACGACACGAGCAGCGCCGCGGTCAGGCCGAGCAGGGCGAGCAGGTCGACGGCGATCAGCCGCAGCAGCGACTGGTCCGACCGGTTCTGCCCCCACAGCGCCGTCAGCGAGTCCCGCAGCGCGTTCATCCAGTTCCAGCCGGAGTAGAGGCCGATGGCCAGACCGACCACCCCGACGCTGGTCCGCTGCTCGACGAAGCCGGTGAGCAGTTCGGTGGCCTTGTCGCCGAGCCCGCCGGGCAGCGTGTTGACGATCGCGTGCACCATCGTGTCGAGCAGGTGCGGCTGGGTGGCCAGCACGAACCCGGCGACCGACGAGGCGACCATCAGCAGCGGCACCAGCGACAGCAGGCTGAAGTAGGTGATCGAGGCGACGTAGTGGTAGCCGCCGGACTCGATGTAGCGGTTGGTCGCACGGGCGATGTGGTCCAGCCACCGGTACCGGGCGCGTGCCCGGGCCCACCGGCTCGGCGCCTTGGGGGAACTCTTCACGAGGACTGTCTACCCAGCCGGGGCCGTCTTTGCGCAGGCAACACGCGGGTCAGCCCAGAACGACCAACGCGGACCCGTCGTCGACGGGCAGCGCGGCGTCCGTCGTCGCGAACACGGTGCTGCCGAGGAAGTCGAGGTCGCCGCCGAGCGTGGCGAGGAAGGCGGTGTCGGCGGCGTCGCGGCCGGTGGAGATCCGGAGCATGGTCTGGCGGGGGGCGAGCCGGGTGGCGTCGAAGACGTACCAGTGGCCCTCGACCGCGGCTTCGAAGACGGCGTGGAAGTCCATCGGCGCGAGCCCGGGCGCGTAGACGCCGACGTAGCGCGCGGGGATGTCGAGGAAGCGGCAGAGCGTGATGCAGACGTGCGCGAAGTCGCGGCAGACGCCTTCCCCGGCCAGGAGGGTGTCGAGCGCGTCGTCGGTGGACCGGCTCGAACCGACCACATAGGACAGACGCCGGTGGACGTGCCGGACCACGGCGCCCACCTGTTCCGCGGCCCCGTTGAGCTCGAACAGTTCCGGCGGCACGAGCCCGGCGACGCGGTCCGACGGGCAGTACCGGCTCGGCCGGGTGAACACGGCGGCGTCGGCGAGCGTGACCGGCTCGGGTTCGGGCTCGGTCAGCGCACGCTCGGCGTGGTAGGTGACGCGGTGCTCCCCGGCGGGGAGGTCGAAGATCTCGGCGCGGGTGCCGTGCTCGAACTCGACGGGCCTGCTGTTCCCGTGCCAGGACACGGTCAGTTCTTCGGTGTCTGCGTGCGCCGCGGCGATCGAGATCGCCGCGGGCCCGGGTCCGGTGACGCGGATCGCGAACTCGACGTCCACGGTCGCTCGCACTGCCATCGGACCATCATGTCATCCTCCGGCGGACTCGCCGGACGGCCGGTCCGGTGCCGATGCCCAGGGGGGTGCCCCGACCCGGGCATCGGCCACTTCTCCACCGACGCGGACGGCCACGACGCACCCGCGGCCGAGCGCACCGGGAAACTTCCTCAGGCGTACTTCACCGGGTAGTGCTTGATGCCGTTCAGCCAGCTCGACCGCAGCCGGACCGGGGGCGCGACCTCGGTGATGTTCGGCATCACGTCGGCGATGGCGTTGAAGATCAGGTCGATCTGCAGCCGGGCCAGGTTCGCCCCGATGCAGTAGTGCGATCCGGTGCCACCGAACCCGACGTGCGGGTTGTCCTCGCGGAGGACGTCGAACTTCTCCGGGTCCTGGAACACCTCGTGGTCGAAGTTGGCGGAGCTGTAGAACATGCCGACGCGGTCGCCCTTGCGGATGTGCGCGCCGCCGAGCTCGGTGTCCCGGGTGGCGGTGCGCTGGAAGGCGATCACCGGGGTGGCCCAGCGGACGATCTCGTCGGGCGCGGTCTTCGGCCGCTGTTCCTTGAAGACCTCCCACTGGTCCGGGTGGTCCAGGAGCGCCTTCATGCCGTGGGTGATGGAGTTGCGCGTGGTCTCGTTGCCGGCGACGGCGAGCAGGATGACGAAGAAGCCGAACTCGTCGGAGCCGAGCTCTTCGCCGTCGACGTCGGCCTGGATCAGCTTCGTGACGATGTCGTCCATCGGGCACCTACGGCGGTCCTCGGCCATGTTCCAGGCGTAGCCGATGAGCTGGGTCGACGCCTCCAGGGGCTCGACCTCGTACTCGGGGTCGTCGTAGGCGACCATCTGGTTGGACCAGTCGAAGATCTTCAGCCGGTCCTCCTGCGGGATGCCGATCAGCTCGGCGATCGCCTGCAGCGGGAGCTCGCACGCGACGTCGGTGACGAAGTCGCCCGACCCCTTCTTCCGCGCCTCGGAAACGATCCGTTCGGCGCGGTCCCGCAGCGTGTCCTCGAGCTTCGAGATGGAACGCGGGGTGAAGCCCTTCGACACGATCCGCCGCAGCTTCGTGTGCTGCGGGGCGTCCATGTTGAGCAGCACCAGGCGGTTGGCCTCGAGGTTGTCCTCGGTCATGTTCTCGTCGAACCGGATGATGGCGGTCTTTTCCCGCGACGAGTAGAGGGTGCTGTCGCGCGAGACCTCCTTGACGTCCGCGTGGCGCGAGACGACCCAGTACCCGTCGTCGCGGAAGCCCGCGGTGTTGTGCTTCTGGGGGTTCCACCACACCGGGGCGGTCCGCCGCAGTTCGGCGAACTCGGCGACGGGAAGTCGCTCTGCCAAGAGATCGGGATCGGTGAAGTCGAACCCGGCGGGGATGAGCGGAGCGGCCACGTTGCCTCCCACGGTTCGGCTTGGAACACGTTCTAGGTTGGATTGAAGCATACGGCGTTAACCAACGGAAGACCGTGAGTGAAACCCGTTTACTTAACCGATGAGGCCAGGTGAGCACGCGCTCACCTGACGGAGATCAACAAGGCGTCAAACCTGCGCAGACTTGCAGAAAACGATAACTTGTTCTAGTTTTTCCGGCAGTGAACAGTGTTTCCCGACGAAAGGGACGACATGGGCGTGCCGGTCATCGTCGAAGCCGTGCGGACCCCGATCGGCAAGCGGAACGGGCTGCTGGCCGGCCTGCACGCGGCCGAACTGCTGGGCGCCGCGCAGCTCGCCCTGCTGGACCGCGCCGGGCTCGACCCGGCCCTCGTCGAACAGCTCATCGGCGGCTGCGTCACGCAGGCCGGTGAGCAGTCCAACAACGTCACGCGCACGGCGTGGCTGCACGCGGGCCTCCCGGAAACGGCGGGCGCGACGACGATCGACGCCCAGTGCGGCTCGGCGCAGCAGGCCACCCACCTCATCGCCGGCCTGATCGCCGCGGACGCCATCGAGGCCGGCGTTTCGTGCGGGGTCGAGGCGATGAGCCGGGTGCCGCTGGGCACCAACCGCGCCGGCGCGTCCCCGCGGCCGTCGTCGTGGTCGATCGACCTGCCCAACCAGTACGGTGCGGCCGAGCGGATCGCGGTCCGCCGCGGGCTGACCCGGGAAGACGTCGACGCGTTCGGCGCCGCGTCCCAGCACAAGGCGGCGGCCGCCTGGGCGGCCGGCCACTTCGACCGCGAAGTGGTGCCGGTGAAGGCGCCGGTCCTGTCCGGAACCGGGGAGCCGACCGGCGAAACCCGCCTGGTCACCCGGGACCAGGGCCTGCGCGAGACGACGGCCGAAGGCCTCGCCCGGCTCAAGCCGGTGGTCGAGGACGGCATCCACACGGCGGGCACGTCCTCCCAGATCTCCGACGGCGCGGCGGCCCTGCTCCTGCTGGACGCCGGCCGCGCGAAGGCGCTGGGCCTGCGTCAGCGGGCCCGGATCGTCGCGCAGGCACTGGTCGGCGCCGAGCCGTACTACCACCTCGACGGCCCGATCCGCGCCACGGAACGCGTGCTCTCCCGGGCCGGGATGACCGTGGGCGACGTGGACCTGTTCGAGGTCAACGAGGCGTTCGCTTCGGTCGCCTTGTCCTGGCAGCAGGTGGTTTCCCCGGACCCGTCCCGGGTCAACGTCAACGGCGGCGCGATCGCCCTCGGCCACCCGGTGGGCAGCACGGGAGCCCGGCTGCTGACGACGGCGTTGCACGAACTGGAGCGCCGGGACGCCTCGACGGCACTGGTGACGATGTGCGCGGGCGGCGCACTGGCCACCGCGTCGATCATCGAACGGCTCTAGCCCGGCAGGTGGGCGTCCACCTCGATCTCGATCTTCATGCGCGGGTCCGCCAGGCCGCACTCCAGCATCGTCGCGGCCGGGCGGACGTCCGCGAACGCCTTGCGCAGCACCGGCCAGCACGGCTCGAAGTCTTCGCGCGAGGGCAGCAGGTAACGGACGCGGACCACGTCCGCGAACGTGCAGCCCGCCTCGGCGAGCGCCGCCTCGATGGTGCGCAGGCACTGGGCCGCCTGCTCGACGACGTCGTCGGAAATCGTCATCGCCCGGTAGTCGAAACCCGTGGTGCCCGAGACGTACACGCGGTCGCCGTCCACCACGGCCCGGGCGTAGCCGATCCGCTCTTCGAAGGTCGATCCGCTGAGGATCGCTCGCCGTTCTGCCATGCCGTGCACGGTAGGGATCGACCACCGCGCCGTCCACTTCATTGTCTGTGCTTCACTTCGGGGCATGATCTCGGAAAGCCGTTGCCCGGTGGAGGACGGTGAGCTCCTCGTCCGCCGTGACGGCGAGGGCCCGGCACTGCTGCTGATCGCGGGCGGCACCGGATCGGGCGACGCCTACCGCGCGCTGGCGAAGCAGCTGTACGCGGACTACACCGTGATCACCTACGACCGCCGCGGCCACTTCGGCAGCACGGACACGACGACGGGCCCGGTCCCGGTGGCGCGGCAGGCGGACGACGCGCTGGCGGTCCTGGACCACGCGGCGGACGGCCCGGCGCGGGTGTTCGGCTCGAGCGCGGGTGCCCTGATCGGCCTCGACCTCGTCGCCCGGCACCCGGACCGCGTCACGACGCTGGTCGCGCACGAACCCCCGGCGGTCCACCTGATGCCGGACGCGGGCGGCTGGCTCGAAGCGGCGGCGGAACAGGTCCGGCTGGCCCGCTCGGGTGACCTGATGGCCGCCGTGACGCGGTTCGCGGAGGCGATCGCGGGCGCGGCCCTGCCGAACCTGCCGAACCTCCGCCTCCCCCACGAAGCCGAGTGGATCCGGCTGTTCGACCGCGAGCTGACGGAGTTCTTCGACTACCTCCCGGACCTGCGGGCGCTGCGGAAGGCGAGCACGGAGATCTTCCCGGTGGCGGGTGAGGGCAGCCGGGGCCGCTACCACTACCAGCCGGCGAAGATCCTGGCTCTGGAGCTGGGCTTGCCGTTCACCGAGGTGCCGGGCGCGCACCTGGCGCCGCAGCGGAACCCGGCGAAGTTCGCCGCGGCGCTGAAAGACCTGCTGAACCCCGAACTCTGACCGGCGACACGGCCTCAAACGACCCGGATGCCGTCCTTCCAGACCTCGCGGATGTTCGACGCCAGGGCCGGGAAGTCGTACGGATCGCCGTCCACCACCACGACGTCCGCCCGCAGTCCCGGCGCCAGCCTGCCCAGCTCGCCGTCCAGGCCCATCAGGCGCGCCGCCGACGACGTCGTCGCCTCCAGGACGTCTCCCGGCGTCATCCCGCACGCCGCCATCAGGGCCAGTTCCTCGAGGTTCGTTCCGTGCGGTCCCACACCGCTGTCGGTGCCCATCGCGATCCGGACCCCCGCCGCGTACGCGCGCCGGAGCGAATCCCGGTGGGCTTCCACCACTTCACGCGCCTTCGCCACCACCGCCGCGGGGAGGTCGACGCCCGCGTCGGCCGCCCGGACCACGTTGACCGGCGCGATCAGCGTCGGCACCAGCCAGGTTCCGTGGCCGAGCATCAGCTCGATCGCTTCGTCGTCGAGGTATATCCCGTGCTCGATCGAACGCGCCCCCGCGCGGACCGCGTTCTTGATGCCCGCCGCGCCCTGGGCGTGCGCCATCACCGGGCGGCCCTGCATCGCCGCCTCCGTGACCAGGACGTCCAGTTCCTCCGGGGTGAACTGCGAATGCCGCGGGTCGTCGCGCGGGGACAGCACGCCGCCGGTCGTGCACACCTTGAGCACGTCCGCCCCCGCCCGCAGCAGCGTCCTGGCCACCCGGCGCATTTCGTCGGGACCGTCGGCCGTGGTCTCCGGCCGGCCCGGGTGCGGGACCATCAACGGCACGCACAGCCCCGACGGGTGCCACGCGTCGCCGTGGCCGCCGGTCGGGCTGATCAGGCCGATGGAGATCTGCAGCCGCGGCCCCGGGATCAGGCCGTCGTCCACCGCCTGCTTGATGCCGAGGTCCGCGCCCGCGGCGTCGCGGACCGTCGTGATGCCCAGCCCGAGCGTCGCCCACAGGTTCCGCGCGGCTTCGTAGAACTGGTAGGAGAACGGCTTCTGCACCCGGGCCAGCAGCCCGATGTCCGACACCGTCACGTGCACGTGGCAGTCGAACAGCCCGGGCAGCAGCACCGTGCCGGCGCAGTCGACGCTCTCGTCGCCGTCGAGGTCCGTTCCCACGTCGACGATCCGGCCGTGCTCGACGACGACGTCGGCCGGTGCCGGGTCCGCGCCGGTGCCGTCGAACACCGAGCCGCCGGTGAACACCGTGCGCGTCACGCCGCCTCCCGAGAAGGTTCCGGAACCGCCGGGTCGACCGTACCGCCCGGGTGGCGTTCCGGGAGCACGGCCGTCACCCGGCCAGGAGCGCGAGACGGCGGACGGCGAGCTCGGCCAGCAGCGCGGCGCCGTCGCCGAGCACCTGATCGTCGAAGCGGGCACGCGGCGAATGGTTGTCCGGGGCGGTCGCCGGGTCCGCCGGGCACGCGCCGAGGAAGAGGTACGCGCCGGGAACCCGTTCCAGGACACGGGAAAAGTCCTCCGAACCGGTGATCGGATCGGCCATCTCGGTGAAGCGCTCCTCGCCGAAGACGTCGCGGACCGTGGCGGCCACGAAGTCGTAGGCGCCGGCGTCGTTGACCGTCGCCGGGTACTCGGGTTCGTAGGTGACTTCGATGCCGAGACCGTGTGCTTGGGCGATCCCGCGGCAGACCTGCACCGCGCGCTCGCCGACCCGCGCCGCGACTTCCGGCGAGAACGACCGCAGCGTCGCCTCGAACACCGCGTCGTCCGGGATGATGTTGCGCCGGGTGCCGGCGTGGAACGAGCCGACGGTGATCACGACCGGGTCGAAGACGTCGAAGGTGCGCGTGACCATCGTCTGCAGGGCGGTCACCATCTCGCAGGCCGCCGGGATGGGGTCGCGGGCGTCGTGCGGGGACGAGCCGTGGCCGCCGTCGCCCAGCACGCGGACCGCGAGGGCCCCCGACGCCGCCATCAGCGTGCCCGGCCGGGCGGCGAACTGGCCCTTGGCGTAGCTCGCGGCCGAAACGTGCAGGCCGTAGGCGGCGTCGACGTGCTTGCCGGACGCCGTCAGCACGCCTTCGTCGATCATGCGGCCGGCGCCGTCCCAGCCCTCTTCGCCGGGCTGGAACATGAAGACGACGTCGCCGGGAAGATCCTCTTTGCGGGCGGCGAGCAGCCGGGCCGCGCCGACGAGTCCCGCCGTGTGGAGGTCGTGGCCGCAGGCGTGCATGGCGCCGTCGAGGGTCGAGGTGAACTCCTCGCCGCTGGCCTCGGTGACCGGGAGCGCGTCCATGTCGCCGCGCAGGAGGACGGTGCCGCCGGGCTTGCCCCCGCGGAGCACGGCGGTGATCGACGACAGGTTCTTGCCGAGGGTGATTTCGAGGGGCAGGCCGTCCAGCGCGGCGAGCACCCGGTCCTGGGTGCGCGGCAGGTGCAAACCGATTTCGGGGATGCGGTGCAGGTCACGGCGCAGGGCGACCAGTTCGTCGAGCAGGGCGGCGGCGTCGGAGCGCAGGGTCATCTGCCGATCATGCGAGAGTCGAGCACAATGGCCGGGGAAAATCGCCGAAACCACCGTTTCGAGGGCTGATGAGCGAAGAATCCGCCATGTTGGCCGAGCAGGACCTCAAACTGGCCGACGCGCTCCAGGCGGCGCCGCGGGCGTCGTGGTCGACGCTCGGGGACGCGCTCGGCCTGGGCGCGGTGACCGTAGCCCGCCGCTGGGACGCGCTCGTGGAGCGCGGGGACGCCTGGCTCACCGCCTACGCGGGCGGCGAGCTGCTCGAGCGGCTGGTGCCGGCTTTCGTCGAGATCGACTGCGAGCCCGGTGCGGCGCTCGACGTCGCGTTCGCGCTGGCGGCGGACGTGCACGTGGCGACGGTCGAGTACGTGGCCGGGCCCTGCGACCTGCTGGCCCACGTGGTCGCGCCGTCCGTGCGGGAACTGGGAGCGCACGTGGCGGGCCGGGTGGCGGCGGTGCCCGGCGTGGCGCGGGTGCGGACGACGCTGTCCCCGCGGGTCTTCACCGAGGGCAGCCGCTGGCGGGTGCGGGCGATTTCGCCGGGTCAGCGGAAGGCGCTGTCGGCCAAGCCGGCTCGCCACCGCACGCCACTGCGGTTCGACGCGGCGGACCGGGCCCTGATCCTGGCGCTGGGCGCGGACGCCCGGGCATCGGCGGCGGCGCTGGCGGCCGAGCTGGGAGTCGGGGCGACCACGGTCCGCCGCCGCCTGGACGGCCTGCTCGGCCGCGGCGCGATCCGCGTGCGGTGCGAAATCGCGCGGTCGGTGTCACCGGCGCCGGTGACGGAGACGTTGTGGCTGCGGGTGCCGCCGGACAAGCTCGAGTCGACGGCCCGGTCGCTGGCGGTGGTGCCGGAGGTCCGCATGTGCGCGGCCCTGACCGGGGCGGCGAACCTGATGCTGGTGCTGTGGCTGGCTTCTCCGCACGACGGGCTTTCGGTGGAGGCGCGGCTGGCGGCGAAACTGCCGTGGCTGGAGGTCACCGGCCGGGCGGTGACGGTGCGGAGCGTGAAGCTGATGGGCCGGTCGCTCGACTCCGCGGGCCGCGGAACGGGCCGGGTGCCGCTGGACTTCTGGGCCACGGTCCCCGTGCCGGAGCACGGGGACCGCAGCGTTCACCGGTCCGGAGGATGAGGGGGGTGAGGTGGAGGGAAGCATCCTCCGGGACCGGAGTTCACGGGCCCGCGAAGCCGGCCGTCCCGGTAGCCGAGGGGCGGCCACCGGCGGGGCTTCGAGCGGGTTCGCGGGGATCGGGGCCGGGCTCGCGTGATCCGGGCCGTGCTGGCGTCAATCGGGCCGGGCTCGCGTGATCCGGCACGGGACTCGCGTGATTCAGGGCGGAACTCGCGTGATTTGGGGCGGAACTCGCGTGGTTGGGGGCGGGGTCTGCGTAGCTTGGGCGGGCTCGCGTGGATGGGGGCGGGACTCGCGTGGCTTGGGCGGGCTCGCGTGATCCGGGGGGGGCTCGCGTGATTGGGGGCGGAAGTCGTGTGATCAGCCACGGATCTGGCGTGATTGGGGCCGGATCTCACGTGGCGGGAAGGGTTCCGGCCGGTGGACTGGGGGGTGAGGTGGAGGGAAGTGTCCACCGGGCCGGAACTCGCGGGCGGGAGCGGCTCCCGCCTTCTCCTCCTTCGCTGATCCGGCTGGGCCGGATCGTGGGGTGAAGAATCCCGGCCCGGCGGACTGGGGGGGGTGAGGTGGAGGGAAGCGTCCACCGGACCGGGGCTCGGGGTGCGGGACGAAATCCCGCTATTCGGGGGGTGCGGGAGGAAGGTCCCGCGGTTTCCTGCAGTGAAGCAACCGGTCCGGTGGACTTGGGGGGTGAGGTGGAGGGAAAGCGCCCACCGGACCGGGACTCAAGACGCGAGACAAAGCCCCGCGATTTCCTGCGGTAAAACAACCGGCCCGATGAACTCGGGGGGTGAGGTGGAGGGAAAGCGTCCACCAGGCCGGGACTCGAGGTGCGGGAGGGATTCCCGCGACTTTCAGGGGTGGTGCAACCGGCCCGGCGGACTGGGGGGGTGAGGTGGAGGGAAGTGTCCGCCGGGCCGGGGTTCGAGGGGCGGGTCAATACCCGCCGGGGGATGTTGTCGATGCCTGCCTGACCGGGGGACTTTGCACCGGTTCTGCCTTGCAGCCGTTGGGCTCCAGTGCGTACCAGGTGCCGCCCGCGCCGTGGCCGGTGGCCTCGCCCGGTGCGCTGTCCGACGTGTGCGTGTACACCGGCCAGCCGCCGACCGTCAGCTGGCTCGTGCCGTCCGCGCGGCCGATGCGGCCGACCAGTCCGGCGTCGATGCCGTCGGCGACCGTGGTGCGGGCGTCCGCCGGGACCGGTGGCCACTTCCGCGCGCAGGCCGCGTCGCAAGTGGACTTGCCGGAACCCTTGCCGTCCTGGGTGAACAGGTACAGCGTGCGGCCGTCCGCGTCGGTGAGGACGGACCCGAGGCCGCCGATCTCCGCGGTGCCGACGGTGGCCGGCTCGGTGCCCGCCTTCTCGCCCGCCGGGGTGATCGCCGCCCAGTCCGCGGCGGCCGCGCGGCCGAGCGCGATGCCCGGCCCCGTGTCCTTCGCGTACCGGTAGACCGGCCAGCCGGCGACCGTCACCTGCTTGCGGCCGTCGGGCCGGGTGACCAGGCCGACCAACCCGCTGTCGACCCCGGCGGCGAGCACCGGGACGTCGGAGACCAGCGGCGGCCACGTCATCGCGCACGGACCGGCGCAGGTCGCCTTCGACGGCTTGGCCGCGTCCTTCGCGTAACGGTAGAGCGTGTGCCCTTCTGCATCGGCCAGCACCGTGCCCAGCCCGTCCACTGTGGACGATATCAGCTGGACCGCGGCGCCGGCCGGAACCGCGCTCGCCGGCTGCTGCTGCACCCCGAGCACCACCGGCTGGACGGCACCGGAAGTGGCGTACGGGTTGGTCCCGCAGGCCGCGACCAGCGCGAGTCCGGCAAGGGCGATCGGCGCGGCAACGGCCGGGCGAGCACGGTTCATCGGAAGTTCTCCCTTCTGCTTTCGAAGTGACCGGGTGACGTTATTCGGCGCAGACCTTGCCGGAGTTGATGCAGTCGACCAGGCGGCCCATGATCTGCTTGCTCATCACGTTCGCGAAGTCGTCGTGGTCGGAAGCCGGGTCGTGCTCTTCCTGGGCGAACGCGTCCACTTTGTACTGCTTGTTCTGCTGGACGTCCTGCGGGATGTCGTACACCAGCGTCACCTGCAGCTGCGGCACGTTCTTGAACCCCTGGGGGCAGTTGCCCTGCTGGTCGGCGAACACGATGTGCGTGCGGTGGTTCTCGCTGTCGGTGTTCTGGCCGTCCCAGCAGTTCGGGAAGGCGTGGATGCGCTCGACCTTGCTGCCCGCCGGGCAGATCGGGTACTTGTCGGTCAGCCGGTCTTCGAACCCGGTGCAGGTCCAGCTGGGCCGGGCGTTCGCCGGGCCGTTGGTGCTCTGCTTGGCGTCACCGTAGAGGATCTTCAGGCCGAGCGGCATCGCCGTGACCTGCTCGGCCCCGCCGCCGATGAACTTCAGCTCCGCGGACTCCGGCTCGATGATCTCGCCGTCGTTGTCGCCGACCTCTTCGTTCTCGCCCTGCGGACCGCCGAGCTCTTCTTCCTGCTGCTGCCCCTGGTCCTGGTTCTGCTCCTGCTGGTTCTGCTGATCCTGCTGGTTGTTCTGGTTGTTCTGGTCCTGCTGGTTCTGCTGGTTCTGCTGCTGGTCCTGCTGGTTGTTCTGATCCTGCTGCTGGTTCTGGTTCTGCTCGTTCTGGTTCTGGTCCTGCTGCTGGTTGTTCTGCTCCTGGTCGCGCTGACGGCGCTGGCGGTCCTGCTGCTGACCGTCGTTCTGGTCGCCCTGCTGCTGGGCGCTCAGCCCGGTCCGGCCGCCGCCCTGCCCTTGGCGCTCGCGCCGGTTCTGGTCCTGCGCGTCCTTGGCGTCCTGGGCGCTCTTGTCCTCTTGGACGTCGCCCGTCTTGCCCTGTTGTTCCTGCTGGGCCTGCTGGTTCTTGCTCTTGTCGACCGCTTCGTCTTCGCGGTCGATGCGGATGACGGGCCAGAAGTACGCCGACTGGTCACCGTTCTTGCAGGTGGTGTCGCCGGCGAGCAGGCTCTTGAGGCTCGAATCGGCGTCGGTCGTCACGTTGCCGACGTAGTCGTGCAGGTGCTGGGCGCCGTTCTTGATCCCGGGCTGCGCGATGAAGTTGTCCGGGTTGTGGTGCGCACCGTCCGCGTTCGTTCCACAGTCGACGGTGAAGGAACCCTGGGTGCCCTTCTGCTTCACGGCCGCGTTCACGTTGGTGCCGGCGGCAACCTTGGTGATGTCGACGAAGAACGACGGGTCCGCGGAGTCCGCGCTGGCTTCGCCCGTGCGGCCCGTCGTGACCGCGACGGCGAGTGCACCGACGGCGATCGACAGGCCGATCGCACCCATCGCGATCTTGGTTCGGCGGGCAACGCGGTGCTTGCCCGTCACGGGGGACCGAGAATTCCGGGCCATAGACTAGTTCACCTCGTTCGTTTTTCCGGGCGCGCACTTCGACAGCGCGGCGGCCCGGGCAAGAACTACCGTTGATTGAGCTCGAGATCGCACGGAACCCGGTGGGGATGCTTGCGGTTCCGGCTGTCGGGATGCATCGGGGGATGCATTGGGGGATACGGACCTGAGTGCCCCGAGGTTCAAAAGCGACCGGCCCGTTATCTGTTCGTTATCTACCGGAACGCAACCGGACAGCATTAACCCAGGTCACGGCGTTTCACCGAAAAGAAAGAGATTCAGCGCTGGACGACAACGAGGACGGTGCCGTCCTCGCCGCGCACCTCGAACCGGCTGATCTGGTCCATCGCCAGGGAGACCGAACCCTGCAGCCGCAACGGTTCGGGTGAGCCGGGGATGCCGAACCCCTTGGGCGGCACCGACCAGCTGGAGACGACGCGCTCGGTACCGGTCGCCGGGATGGCGACCAGCTGGCACTTCACCGGCCCGACGATCCCGCGCAGCTCGAGCTCGACGCGGCTGCCCCACTCCACCGGCGAAACGGTGACGAGGGCGCTGACGGCGGACCCGCCGCTGCCGCGGCCGTAGGTCTGGCCGCCGCCGGGCTGGCCCTGGGCGCCCGCGGGCGGCGGGGTGGACGTCGCCGGGACGCTCGTGGCCGGCGGCGGCTGCTTGTTGCCCGGGGCGGCGAGCGACGCGGGCGGGACGGCGTCGGCCGGCCGGACCGCGAGGGTCACCAGCGGGCCGGCGATCACGGCCGCCGCGGCCGCGGCCCCGGCGAGGATGCCGATCCGGCGACGGCGGCGGCGCTTGACGGCGGCCTCTTCCATCAGGCCGCGCAGCACCCGGGGGCCCGGGGAAAGCGTGCGCGGGCTGGGCGCGGGCATCGGGGGCTCCGGCCAGCTGCGCTTCACCAGGTCGAGGACGTCCGGCAGCTGGTAGAGCTCGATCAGGTCGAGCTGGCAGTGCGGGCAGTTCATCAGGTGGGCTTCGAACTGGGTGTTCTCGGCCTCGCTGAGGACGCCGAGCACGTAGGCGGCGACGTCGGTGTGTGCGGATCCGGCCACGCTCAGTTCACCCCCGCTCGCGCAGGGCCCGGCGCAGCGCGCGGACGGCGTGGTGGATGCGGGACTTCACGGTGCCCGGGGGGACGCCCAGGGTCGCCGCGACCTCGTTCACGGTTCGATCACGCAGGTAGGTCTGCTGGATGGCCTCCCGCTGCTCGGGCGAAAGGCCCTGCAGCGCCTCGTAAACGATCATCGCGGCGAGCGTCCGGTCCGATTCGTCGGACACCGCGATCGCGTCGGATTCGATCTCCTCGAGCTCCTGGGGCCGGACGCTGCGGCTGCGCCAGCCGTCGATGACGATCCGGCGGGCCACCGTGAACAACCAGGCACGCAGCATCTCCGGCTGGCGGTCGAGCTTGTCGGCGTTCCGCCACGCCTTGATCAGGGTTTCCTGGACGACGTCTTCGGCCCACTGCCGGTCGTGGCCGGTCAGCCGCAGCGCGAACGCCATCAGCGACCCGCCGAACTCCTGGTAGAGCGCCTTCGCCAGATCATCGTGGCCGTCGCCGGGCTCGACGACGGCTTCCTGATCTCCGACGGATCTCAGCGCTCGGGTGTGCCGTCCCACGCGGGACATCCTGGTGGGCCGGACGGCCTACGTCCAGTACTTCGGGCAGGCAAACCGGGAGCAAAACTTTTTTGAACCGTTTCCGGACCGTGTCCGTATCCCCTACCGAAGACCCCGACCAGGCGTTGTCCCCCGCAACGCTCCGCATCCACTCCGGACCGAATGTCCACTGTGGATCTTTCGCGCCCTTTTCCGTTGCACTACCGGCAACAGCGCGTAGTCATGCCCCACGGAGGAGCAGTGATCCGCATTCCCCGCCCGGTGGTCCCCGCCGCCGTGTGCCTCACCGCACTCGCCCTTCTCACCGCCTGTACCGCCGGCGCGGCCACCCCGGCCGGTGGCGCCGCCGGCATGCAGATGCCCGGCATGCAGCAGGGCCAGGTCGTCCTGCCGATGCCGCAGGGCATCACCGCCGACCCGAACAACCCGGCGAAGAGCCAGCTCAGGGGAGCGAAGACGTTCGACCTCGGGCTCCTGCTCGTCGACGGGACCGGGTACACGATCTACCGGTACGACCGGGACACCCCCAACCCCTCGCGGTCGAACTGCACCGGCGCGTGCGCGGCCAAGTGGATCCCGGTCAAGGCCGGCGGCAACCTGCCGGCGATCGACGTCGACCAGTCGCTGATCGGCGAACTCACCCGCGACGACGGCAGCCAGCAGCTCACCCTCGCCGGCTGGCCCCTGTACCACTTCACCGGCGACACCGAACCGGCCGACACCTCCGGTCAGGGCCTCGACCAGGCGTGGTACCCGATCGCGCCGGACGGCAACAAGATCACGTTGACCCAGGACGAGTGGAGGCAAAATGCGTTCGGCGTCTGAGCTCGCCGGGTTCGACTTCGAACCCTCGTCCGTCCTCGAGCGGTCCCGGCCGCTGGTCCGGATCCTCTTCGTCGTGGCCCTGGTGCTGGCGCTGCTCGCGCCGGGCTCGGCCTCCCTCGCCCAGACGAACGCGATTTCCGACACCGACGCGGTGCTGCTGACCAAGGTCCGCCAGGCCGGTCTGTGGGAGATGCCCTCCGGCATGATGGCCATGGAGAAGGGCAGCCCGATCGTCCAGAAGGTCGGCTTCGCGATCATGATGGACCACGGCCGCCTCGACGTGGCGACCCGCGCGCTTTCGCGGAAGCTGAACTCGCCGGTCCCCGACCAGCCCTCCGAAGAACAGCGCGGCTGGCTCGCCGAACAGATGGCCGCCTCCCCCGGGCCGGAGTTCGACCGCGTCTTCGCCAACCGGCTGCGCGCGGCGCACGGCTCGGTGTTCGCCGTCCTCGCGCAGCTGCGGGCCGGCACCCGCAACGCCGACGTGCGGGCCTTCGCGACCGTCGGCAACCAGGCCGTGATGCGGCACATGTCGATCCTCGAGAGCACCGGGATGGTCGACTACACCGCGCTGCCCGCCCCGGCCGTCTCCACGACCGCGGCGCCCTCCGGGATCCAGCTCGGCCTCGACACGTCCCAGATCGCCGTGGTGGGGGCCCTGTTCCTGCTGGTCGGTGGCGGCCTGTTCTACGTGCTGCGGCAGATCAAGAGCAACCGTGGCCGCGGCCGGACGGCACGGCCGGCCACCGCGAGAACCGGGGGCAGCCATGGTTGAGACGTGGCACGAAGCGACGCTCTTCCTCACCCAGGAGTTCCAGCCGAAGACCGACCCGGCCGCCCGCGGCCTGGCGGCCTTCGCCGCCCGGACGTCGTACGGGGCCGCGATGCTGACGCTCACCTGGGGCGTGCTCACCGCAACCGGCTGGATCCGCTCGGTCACCGGCCGGAAGGGCCTGCGCAGCACCCACATGGTCCTGGCCACCGCGACGCTCATCTTCGGCGCCATCCACGCGCTGGGCTTCACCTACCTGACGGTCGCCCCGTACAGCTTCACCTACATGTTCATCCCGTTCGGCTCCGGACAGGAGGGGCGCCACCTCGCCGGCATCGTCGGCTTCGAGGTCATGGTGGCCATCTTCCTGACCGCGGGCCTGCAGCGCTTCACGTCCTACCGGCGCTGGCTGTGGCTGCACCGCTGCGCGTACCCGGCCGTGGGCCTGATCGCGATCCACTCCTGGTTCGGCGCGATCGCGAACGGCCACCTCTCGGTCACCTGGCTGGGCGGCATCACGCTGCTCGTCCCGGCCGTGACGGTGTCGATGCTGCGGTTCATGCCGGCCCGCACGCTCGAACGCATCGGGCTCGTGGAAGAACAGGTGGCTTGAAATGCCCTTCCGTTTGCCCGGCGGCGGTCCCCGGATCAGCGTCGACAACGACCGGTGCGAGCTCTACGGCATCTGCGCCATGGAGGCGCCGGACGTGTTCGACCTCGGCCAGGACGGCCGCCTGCGCTTCCACACGAGGCTGCTCGACGAAACCACCATTGAACAGGCGAAGATGGCCGCCCGCTGCTGCCCGATGCAGGCGGTCGTGATGAGAGGGGACCTCGATGGCTGACGGCGACCGGATCGTCATCGTCGGTGCGGGCGTCGCCGGGCTGCGTGCCGCGGAACGCCTGAGGGAACAGAAGTTCGACGGAGAGATCGTCCTGATCGGCGACGAGGCCCGGCGGCCCTACCACCGGCCGATGGTCTCCAAGGCGCTGGTGATGGGGACCGAACGGCCCAGCGACGTGGGCCTTTCGCACTACCTGCCGGACCTCGACGTGCACTGGCGGCTCGGCGCGCGGGTCACGCACCTGGACACCACCGAGCGGGTCGTGCACCTGCCCGGCGGCGAGTCCCTCTGGTACGACGGCCTGATCGCCGCCACCGGCGTCTACCCGCGGCACCTGCCCGGGGCGCCGCGGCACGACCCGCGGGTGCGGATCCTGCGCACGGTCGAGGATTCGATGGCGGTGCGGCGCTGCCTCAACGCCAGCAAGAAGCCGGCCGTCGTGATCGGCGCCGGCCTGATCGGCAACGAGTTCGCCGCGAGCATGCGGCACATCGGCCGGGACGTCACCCTGATCGGGCACGCGAAGGCGCCGCTGCACCGCTTCGGCGACCGCGTCTCCAGCGGCGTCGTCGAGGCGCACCACGAGCACCGCGCGAACCTGGCCATGCGGAGCGAAGTCCGGCACTGGATCAGCACGAAGGACACCGTCGGGCTGCACCTGACGAACAACCAGCTGCTGGTCGCCAGCGTCGTCGTGCTCGCCATCGGCAGCGTCCCGTCGGTGGACTGGATGCGCGGCTCCGGCCTCGACATCAGCGACGGCGTCCTCTGCGACTCCAAGCTGTTCGCCGAGGGCGCCTCCGACGTCGTCATCGCCGGCGACATCGCGCGCTGGCCGAACCTGCGCTTCGACGAGACCCCGCGGCGGGTCGAGCACTGGATCAACGCCGTCGAGTCGGCCCGGCACGCGGCGGACAACCTGCTGATGGGCCACTCCAGCGCCGTGCCGTTCACCCCGCTCCCCCGCGCCTGGTCGACGCTGTACGACACGCGTCTGCAGATGTGCGGGATGCCGTCGCTGGCCGAGGACACCGTGTCGCTGGCCGACGGCATCACCGGCTTCGTCCGCGACGGGCAGCTCGTCGGCATCTCCTGCTGGGACAAGCCACGGGCGATGCTCGACTGGATGGCCGAACTGAACCGCCGGCTGCCCGCGCCCGACTACGTGCCCGAGCCGGAGCCCGCGCCCGCCGCGGAAGTCCCCCAGGTGCCCACGGTCGAACCGTCGCTGGCGGCGCTGGCGGCCGAGGTGCCGCCGGAGTTCGACAGCGGCTTCGACCACCAGGCCTTCGAGCGCGAGTTCGAAAGCGAGTTCGCCAACGACATCCCGACGACGGCGTTCCCCGCGCAGGCCCCGCCCACCACGGCGTTCGCCGCGCAGCCCGGGGCGGCACTGCCGACCATGGCCATCCCGATGGGGAGGTAGAAGCCGGGACGGAGCTGCGCGCGGCGGCCTCCGTCCCTCGCCGGCCACCACACCCCCTCCGCGGCTGGGCGGTGTGGTGGCCGGCCCCAGCGTCCCCCCTGCCCGCCTCGCGTCCGGACTCCCGAAACGGGGTGGACCCGAGCGCCCGGCGGGCCGGGAGAAGGCCATCCCGAGGGAACCCGACGCCCCCGGGGTGGCCTTCTCCCGGCGCACCGGTGTACGGCCGATGTGCCTGCCGTCATGAAAGAGTCGTTCAGGACGTCCGGGCCCCGCGAAACCGGTTACCGGCGCCGTCTCGTATGGCAGGATCCAGGGGTGACCAGCACCGCCGCCACGGCTCAGTACCTGCGCGACCTCGCGCTGCTGCGCCGGGTCCGGGACCGGATCGACCGCGAGTACGCCCAGCCCCTCGACGTCGACGCGCTGGCCCGTGGCGTGAACATGTCGGCCGGGCACCTCAGCCGGCAGTTCCGGCGAGCGTACGGAGAGTCACCGTATTCGTACCTCATGACGCGGCGGATCGAGCGGGCGATGGCCCTGCTGCGCAAGGGGGAACTGAGCGTCACCGAGGTCTGCTTCACCGTCGGCTTCTCGTCGCTGGGCACCTTCAGCACGCGGTTCGCCGAGCTGGTCGGCATGCCCCCGAGCGTCTACCGCGAACAGCAGGCCGAGGCCACCGTCGGGATGCCGCCGTGCGTCGCCAAGCAGGTCACCAGGCCGATCAGGAATCGAGAAGCGCGGCCATCGGCGGCCACCTAGGGTGACCACCATGGACGTCACCATTCACTCGAGCTTCCTGCCCCACACCGACCCGGAAGCCTCGCTCGCGTTCTACCGCGACCTCCTCGGCTTCGAGGTCCGCCAGAACGTCAAGTACGGCGACCTGCACTGGATCACCGTCGGCCCACCGAACCAGCCGGACACCGCGATCGTGCTGACGCCGGTGGCCGCGACGCCCGGCCTGACCGACGACGAGCGCCGCATGATCAACGAGATGATGGCCAAGGGCACCTACGCCAGCGTCAACCTCGCCACCAAGGACCTCGACGCGCTCTTCGCGAAGCTCGAAGCCGGGAACGCCGAGGTCGTCCAGGAGCCGGTCGACCAGCCCTACGGCATCCGCGACTGCTCGTTCCGCGACCCGGCGGGCAACCTCCTGCGCATCCAGGAGCTGCGCTGACCGGTGGCCGCTGCCCCGGCCCGAAAGCTCCGCCACCCGGCCCCCGAGCGGTGCTCGGGCGCATTCCGGAAGGAAATCCGACATGTGCCTCGGCCTGAAGGTCGCCGCGCAGAACCACCTGCGCGAACTGGTGCTGCTGCGCCGCGTCCGCGACCGGATCGACACCGAATGCGCGCGACCGCTGGACATCGAGGCGCTGGCGTGCACAGTGGACTTGCCCGCCGCGCAGTTCGTCCGCCGGTTCCGGGACGCCTACGGCCTTTCGCCGCACGATTACCGGCGAGCCGCCGAAGCGATCAGGAATCGAGAAGCTCCGGCCGCGGGCCCGAAAGTAGCGTGATTCCCATGAACCTCACCATTCACCAGACCTTCCTCCCCCACCACGACCACGAGGCTTCGCTGGCCTTCTACCGCGACACCCTCGGTTTCGAGGTGCGCAACGACGTCGACCACGGCGGCCGGCACTGGCTCACGATCGGCCTGCCCGGCCAGCCCGACACGTCGCTCGTGCTGCAGCCGGCGGGCGCCGCGTACGCGGACCTGTCCGACGAGGAACGCCGGACCATCACGGAAATGATGGCCAAGGGCACCTTCGCCGCGGTCAACCTGGCCACCGACGACCTGGACGGCACCTTCGAGCGGGTGCAGGCCGGCGACGCCGAGGTCGTCCAGGAACCGACCGACCAGCCGTGGGGCATCCGCGACTGCTCCTTCCGCGACCCCGCCGGAAACCTCGTCCGCATCCAACAGCCGCGCTGACCCGAACGAACGCTGGAGACCCCGATGAGCAAGCCCACGAGGAAGAACGCACCGCACGCGGCCGACAGCCACGACCTGATCCGCGTCCACGGCGCGCGCGTGAACAACCTCAAGGACGTCAGCGTCGAGCTGCCCAAGCGGCGGCTGACGGTGTTCACCGGGGTCTCCGGCTCGGGCAAGAGCTCCCTGGTGTTCAGCACCATCGCCGCCGAGTCGCAGCGGCTGATCAACGAGACCTACAGCACCTTCGTGCAGGGGTTCATGCCGACGCTGGCGAGACCCGACGTCGACGTCCTCGACGGGATCACCACCGCGATCATCGTCGACCAGGAGCGGATGGGGGCCAACCCGCACTCCACCGTCGGCACCGCCACCGACGCCAACGCGATGCTGCGCATCCTGTTCAGCAGGCTCGGGACCCCGCACATCGGCTCACCGCAGGCGTTCTCGTTCAACGTGGCGTCGATCAGCGGCGCCGGCGCGGTCACCGTCGAAAAGGGCGGCCGGCAGATCAAGGAGCGGCGCAGCTTCAGCATCACCGGCGGCATGTGCCCGCGCTGCGAGGGCCGCGGCAAGGTCAACGACATCGACCTGACCGCGCTGTTCGACGAGAACAAGTCGCTCAACGAGGGTGCGATCACGATCCCGGGCTACAGCATGGAGGGCTGGTACGGCCGCATCTTCCGCGGCTCCGGCTTCTTCGACCCGGACAAGCCGATCAAGAAGTACACCAAGAAGCAGTTCGACGACCTGGTCTACAAGGAACCGACGAAGATCAAGGTCGACGGCATCAACCTGACCTACTCCGGGCTCGTGCCGGCGATCCAGAAGTCGATGCTGTCCAAGGACGTCGACTCGATGCAGCCGCACATCCGCGCGTTCGTCGAGCGGGCGGTGACGTTCCAGACCTGCCCGGACTGCGACGGCACGCGGCTTTCCGCCGAGGCGCGGTCGTCGAAGATCGGGGGGATCAGCATCGCCGACGCGTGCGCGATGCAGATCAGCGACCTCGCCGCGTGGGTGGCGAAGCTGTCCGAGCCGTCGGTGGCGCCGCTGCTGGACGCGCTGAAGCACACGCTCCACTCGTTCGTCGAGATCGGCCTCGGCTACCTCTCGCTCGACCGTCCTTCCGGGACGCTCTCGGGCGGGGAAGCCCAGCGCACCAAGATGATCCGCCACCTCGGGTCGTCGCTCACCGACGTCACCTACGTCTTCGACGAGCCGACGATCGGCCTGCACCCGCACGACATCCGGCGGATGAACGACCTGCTGCTGCAGCTGCGGGACAAGGGCAACACGGTGCTGGTCGTCGAGCACAAGCCGGAGGCGATCACGATCGCCGACCACGTCGTCGACCTCGGGCCGCGCGCCGGCACCGAGGGCGGCGAGATCGTCTTCGAGGGCACTGTGGACGGTCTGCGCTCCAGTGGCACGCTGACCGGGCGGCACCTGGACGACCGCGCGTCGCTGAAGCCGTCGGTGCGCACGCCCTCGGGGGTCCTGGAGGTCCGCGGCGCTTCGACGCACAACCTGCAGGACGTCGACGTCGACATCCCGCTCGGCGTGCTGGTGGTCGTCACCGGGGTCGCGGGGTCGGGCAAGAGCTCGCTGATCCACGGCTCGGTGTCCGGCGGCGAGGGCGTGGTGACGGTCGACCAGACCGGCATCCGCGGCTCGCGCCGGAGCAACCCGGCGACGTACACCGGTCTGCTGGAGCCGATCCGCAAGGCGTTCGCCAAGGCCAACGGCGTGAAGCCGGCCCTGTTCAGCGCCAACTCCGAAGGCGCGTGCCCGAACTGCAACGGCGCGGGCGTGGTCTACACGGACCTGGGGATCATGGCCGGCACCGCGACGCCGTGCGAGGTGTGCGAGGGCAAGCGGTTCAACGCCGAGGTGCTGGAGTACACCTTCGGCGGCCGCGACATCAGCGAGGTGCTCGGGATGCCGGTGACCGAGGCACGCGAGTTCTTCGCTTCCGGCGACGCCGCGCTGCCGGCGGCGTACAAGATCCTGACGCACCTGTCCGACGTCGGCCTCGGCTACCTGACCCTCGGCCAGCCCTTGACGACGCTGTCGGGCGGCGAGCGGCAGCGGATCAAGCTGGCGACGCACATGGCCGAGCAGGGCGGGGTGTACGTCCTCGACGAGCCGACGGCGGGCCTGCACCTGGCGGACGTCGAGCAGCTGCTGGGCCTGCTGGACCGCCTGGTGGACGCGGGCAAGTCGGTGATCGTCATCGAGCACCACCAGGCGGTGATGGCCCACGCGGACTGGCTCATCGACCTCGGCCCGGGCGCGGGTCACGACGGCGGGCGGATCGTGTTCGAGGGCACGCCGGCGGAGCTGGTGAAGGCGCGGAAGAAGACGCTGACGGGCAAGCACCTCGCCGAGTACATCGCCTCCTGACCCAAAGCGCCCCAATGTGGCCTTGGTTGCGTTCAACGCACCGAAGGCCACCTTGGGTGCGTTGAACGCACCGAAGGCCACATTGGGGCGCTTGGTAGGGCTGGCCCCCGCAAAGCGGCTGGGGTGCGCAGGATTCCGGGAGGGGCGGCGGTGCCGAAGACTCGGGTGGGTGACGACCACTGAGAACCTCGCCGGGAGCGACTTCGCCCGGCTGAGCCACCGCGTCTCCGCCGCCGGACTGATGAACCGCCGTCCCGGCTACTACACCGCCCGGATCGCCGTCGTCGCCGGGTTGTTCGGCGCCGGCTGGGTGGCCTTCGCCCTGCTGGGGAACTCCTGGTGGCAGCTCGCCGTCGCCGTCTTCATGGCGGTGCTGTTCGGGCAGATCGCGTTGCTCTCCCACGATCTCGCGCACAAGCAGGTGTTCCGGCGACGGCGGCCCACCGAAATCGCCGGGATGCTCGCCGGGAACCTCGGCATCGGGATGAGCTACGGCTGGTGGATGGACAAGCACACCCGCCACCACGCCAACCCCAACCACGAAGAGCTCGATCCCGACGTCGACCCGGACATCCTCGTCTGGTCGAAGGACCAGGCCCGCGCCAGCGGCGGGGTGCCCCGGTTCATCGGGCGGTACCAGGCCTTCCTGTTCTTCCCGCTGCTCACCCTCGAAGGGCTGAACCTGCACTGGTCCGGCATTCGCGCGGTCCGCAGGCCGGGGCTGCGGCGGCGTGGCCTCGAAGCCGCGTTGCTCGCCGCGCACTTCGTCCTCTACTTCAGCGCGCTGCTGACGGTGCTGAGCCCGGGGATGGCGCTGCTGTTCTTCGCCGTCCACCAGGGACTGTGGGGTGTCTACATGGGATCGATCTTCGCGCCCAACCACAAGGGCATGCCGACGCTGACCGGGCGCACCGAGCTCGACTTCCTCCGCAAGCAGGTGCTGACCTCGCGCAACGTCCGCGGCGGCGTCGTCACCGACGTCGCGCTCGGCGGGCTCAACTACCAGATCGAGCACCACCTGTTCCCGAGCATGCCGTCGCCGCACCTGCGGCGGGCGCAGCCGATCGTCCAGGCCTACTGCGCCGAGCTGGGCATCCCCTACCTGCAGACGAGCCTGGCCGAGTCCTACCGGCAGGCCCTCACCCACCTGCATGAAGCTGGGGCCCCTCTCAGGAAGCGTTCGTAGACTCGGGGCATGAGGAAGAAGATCGCGGCCCTGCGGGACCTGCCGGCGGCGTTCGGCGGGAAGGCCACCGGCGCCCGGGCCGAGCGGGTCCGCTCCTCGCCGCAGTTCGACGGCAAGGTGTTCCGCAACGTCGCGCCGCGGCACCCGATGACCGCGGCGGCGATGCGCACCATCTTCCGCGAGATGTTCTTCGGCGAACACCGCGAGCTGCGCAAACCGGCCGGTGCGGTGCCGCTGGTCGCGGCGGAGCCGGTGCTCTCGGCGGACGGCCTGCACCTGACCTGGTACGGCCACGCGTCCACGCTGGTCGAGCTCGACGGCGCCCGCGTGCTGCTCGACCCCGTGTGGAGCGACCGCGTCTCCCCCGCGGCGTTCGCCGGCCCGCGGCGGCTGCACGGGCCGCCGGTGCCGCTGTCCGGGCTCGGCCGGATCGACGCCGTGGTGATCTCGCACGACCACTACGACCACCTCGACCTGGCCACGGTCCGTGAGCTGGTCCGCTCCTCCGACGCACCCTTCCTCGTGCCGCTCGGGGTGGGGGCGCACCTGGAACGCTGGCACGTCCCGGCGGCGCGGATCATCGAACTCGACTGGCACGAAGAGGCGACGGTGGCGGACGTCCGTTTCGTGGCGACGCCGGCCCAGCACTTCTCCGGCCGCGGCATCACGAACGACGACACGCTGTGGACGTCGTGGGCGCTGCTGGGCCCGGAGCACCGCGTGTTCTACAGCGGCGACACGGGTTATTTCGCCGGGTTCGCGGCGATCGGCGCGGAGCACGGCCCGTTCGACGCGGCCCTGATCCAGATCGGCGCGTACGCCCCGCACTGGCCGGACATCCACATGACCCCGGAGGAAGGCGTCGCGGCGGGCCTCGACGTCCGGGCGAAGCTGCTGGTCCCGGTGCACTGGGCGACGTTCCAGCTGGCCATGCACCCGTGGGGCGAGCCGGCCGACCGCGTGTGGACCGAGGCCAAGGAGGCCGACCTCCCGCTGGCGATCCCCCGCCCGGGCGAGCGCATCGACGCCACCGCACCCCCACCGGTCGACGGCTGGTGGCAGGCACTGTGATCCCGGAGCCGACACGCGTGATCAGGAAGCCGACACGCGTGATCCTGGCGACGACACGGCCCCGCACCGCCGTGTCGACGCGTCAATCACGGGTGTCGACCCTCGGATCACGCGTGTCGACCGTTCCGGCACGGCGTGCCGTACGGCTGGAAGTGGGGTCAGAACCGGCTGTCGTGGCGGGCTTCGGACCAGGCTCGGTCCCACGCCGCCGCGTGGAGGCGGGTCAGCGCGAAGCGGGCGATGCCGTACATGCCCGCCAAGGCGCCGGTGATCGCGGTCCACAGCAGGAGGGCCGCGAACACGCCGTCCGCCGCCGAGGTGGACGTCGACAGGGGCTCGCCCGCCAGCTCGCCGTGCTGGTCCAGCCAGATCGGCACGCGGGTGCCCGCCGGGGTGCCCGGGTCGGCGAGGACTTCGCCGGTGTGGCGGGCGGCGCGGGCGTCGAACCAGGCCGCCGGGACCGTGGCCTGGGCGGCCGGGGCGCCGGCGCCGTCGGTGCTGTACGGCTGGCCGGCCGCCGCCGCGAGCGAGACCGCCGTGGCCGGGTGACGGGTGGCGCGCTCCTGCGCCGCGCGGGCCGTCTGCGCCGCGTACGTCTCGGAGCCGAACGCCGCCGCGAACGGGATCGCGAGGAACGCGCCGGCGATGGCCAGGAGCAGCAGGAGGGCTTCGACGCGGTCGCCCGTCCGGGCCAGTGGGTTGCGGCCGGGGTGCACCCGCCGGCCGAACCGGGCGATCCGTCCGCTGGGCCCACGCATGCGCAGCTCACTCCTCCCGGGAAGGTGTCTTCTCGGTAACAGTGTGCGCGCCGGGGCTCGGCTTCTCTCGCGAATGGGACGCGGCCCACCTGTGAACCCGTGCACAACCACCCGGTCGCGCCAACCCGGCGCGAAGGGTGGTTACAGCCAGTCGTCGGGGCGGGGCCAGGGCATCAGGGCCGCAAGCGGGTCCCGGACCGGCTCGGTGACCGCGTACCGGCCGCGGTGGAACAGCAGCGGGCGGGCCTCGGACGGCGCACCCAGCGCGGTCACCCGGCCGATGACGACGTAGTGGTCACCCGCCTCGTGGACGGCCTCCAAGGCGCAGTCGATCCAGGTCAGCGCGCCGTCGAGCAGGGGCGCGCCGGACGGCGCGGGTGTCCAGCCGAACCGGGCGAACTTGTCCTCGCCGCGGGCGCCGAACACCGCGCTGACCTCCTGCTGGTCCTCGGCCAGCACGTTGACCGCGAACCGGCCCGCCGCGGCCAGCACCGGCCACGTCCGCGACGTCCGGGCCGGGCAGAACAGCACCAGCGGCGGGTCGAGCGACAGCGCCGCGAACGACTGGCAGGCGAACCCGGCGAGGGTGTCGCCGTCGCGGCCGGTGACGACCGTGACGCCCGTGCAGAAGTGCCCGAGCACGCTGCGGAACCCGGTCTGGTCGACCGCCACGGACGTCATGCGCCCGGAGGCCGCGCGCCGACCGAGAAGTCGTGGCCCCACAGCGAGACCGCGGTGCTCTCGCGCGCGATCCAGTTGTCGTCGTCGACCTGCCGCCCTTCGCAGCCGAACTCGACGTCGAAGCCGCCCGGGGTCTTCATGTAGAACGACAGCATCAGGTCGTTGACGTGCCGGCCGAGGGTGGCCGACATCGGCACCTTCCGCCGGATCGCGCGGTCGAGGCAGAGGCCGACGTCGTCGGTGTTCTCCACCTCGACCATCAGGTGCACGATCCCGCTCGGCGTCGGCATCGGCAGGAACGCCAGGCTGTGGTGACGCGGGTTGCAGCCGAAGAACCGCAGCCACGCGGGTGGCCCGTCGGCGGGCCGGCCGACCATCTGCGGCGGCAGGCGCATCGAGTCGCGCAGCCGGAAGCCGAGGACGTCGCGGTAGAAGCGCAGCGACGCCTCGTCGTCCTTCGTGGACAAGACGACGTGGCCGAGGCCCTGCTCCCCGGTGACGAACCTGTGCCCGTACGGGCTCACCACCCGCCGGTGCTGCAGCGCGACGCCGTGGAACACCTCCTGGGTGTTGCCGGACGGGTCGTCGAAGCTGATCAGCTCGTCGACGCGGCGGTCGGCCAGTTCCTCCGGCGTGCCCTCCTTGTACGGCACCGACGCACTGTCCAACCGGGACCGCAGCTCGGCCAGCTCGCCCGCGTGAGCGACCTCCCAGCCGGTGACGGCCAGCCGGTCGGCGGCACCGGGCGAGATGACCAGCCGCGCCGGGAAGTCGTCCATGCGCAGGTACAGCGCGTCGGGGTTTTCGCCCTTGCCCTCCACCATGCCGAGCACCTTGAGCCCGTACTCGCGCCACGCCGCCATGTCGGTGGCTTCGATGCGGAGGTAGCCCAGAGACCGGATGCCCATCAGGAACTCCCGAGGAAGTCGAGGGCCAGCCGGTTGAACTCGTCGAACTTCTCCAGCTGGGCCCAGTGCCCGCAGCCGCCGAACACGTGCAGCTGCGCGCGCGGAATCGTCTTCAGTGCCAGCAAGGCGCCGTCCAGGGGGTTGACGCGGTCCTCGCGTCCCCAGATCAGGAGCACGCGCTGGCGGAGGCGGTGGGCTTCACGCCAGAGCATGCCTTCTTCGTAGGTGTCCGGCTGCGCGAACGACATCCCCATCGCGCGCATCGCGGCCAGGGACTCCGGGGTGTTCGCGGCGGCGAAGCGTTCGTCGATCAGCTCGTCGGTGACGAGTGCCTGGTCGTGGACCATGATGCGCAAGAAGGCTGCCATGCGCTCGCGCGACGGCTTGGCCGCGAACCGCCCGAGGTTCTTGACGCCTTCGGTCGGGTCGGGTGCGAACAGGTTGACGCTCAGCCCGCCCGGCCCCATCAGGACCAGCCGCCCGGCGCGCTTCCCGTGGTTCAGCGCGAGCCGGACCGCGGCGCCGCCGCCGAGGGAGTTGCCGACGAAGTGGGCGCGCTCGATGCCGAGCGCGTCCATCAGGCCCACGACGGCGTCGGCGCTGTGGCGGAAGTACTGCGGGTGCTCGGCCGGCTTGTCCGACCGCCCGAAGCCGGGCTGGTCGACGGCGATCGTCCGGTAGTGCTTGGCGAATTCCGGCAGGTTGCGGCCGAAGTTGCTCCACGCCGACGCGCCGGGCCCGCCGCCGTGCAGCAGGATCACGGTCTCGGCGTGCTCCGCGCCGGCTTCGTGGTAGTGCAGCTTGAGCGAGCCCGCCTGGACGTACTTTCCTTCGGGCGCGGCCATCAGTACATCGCGTTCTCGACGGGGAGCCCGAAGGCACCGGTGCCGAACATGACGTAGGCGCGCTCGGCGTCGTTGGCCGCGTGGACGCGGCCCGCGTGCGCGTCGCGCCAGAAGCGCTGGATCGGCGTGCCGCGCTGGATCGCCCGGCCGCCGGAGTTCTCGAAGAGCCGGTCGATCGCGGTGATCGCGCGTTCGGTGCCGCGCACCTGGTCGCGCCGGACGCGCAGCCGCAGGTCCGACGGCAGCCGTTCCTCCCGCTTGGCGAGTTCGTACAGCTCCTCGATGTTGCGGGTCAGCTGCAGCCAGGCGGCGTCGATTTCGCTGGCCGCCTCGGCGATCCGCACCTTCGTGAACGGGTCCTCTTTGGACTGCTCACCGGCGTACGCGGCCCGCACGCGCTTGCGCTGGTGCTCGACGTGCGCGTCGTAGGCACCCTGCGCCATGCCGATGATCGGCGCGGTGATCGTCGTCGGGTGCACCGAGCCGTACGGGAGCCGGTACAGCGGACCGGGGTTGACGGCCTGGCCCGGCACCTTGCACTTCGACGTCGCGATGAAGCTCAGCGCCCGGTGCCGCGGCACGAACACGTCCTCGACGACGACGTCGTTCGAGCCGGTGCCGCGCAGGCCGATCGTGTCCCAGACGTCCACGATGGAGTAGTCGGCGATGGGCAGCAGGTAGGTGCAGAAGTCGACCGGCTTGCCATCCTTGAACGCGGGTCCCCCGAGCAGCACCCACGTGCAGTGGTCGCAGCCGGAGGAGAAGCTCCAGCGGCCTGAGAGGCGGTAGCCGCCCTCGACGACCTCGGCCTTGCCCATCGGCGCGTACGACGAGGAGATCCGCACGTCCTGGTCCTCGCCCCAGACCTCCTGCTGCGCCTGCGCGTCGAACAGGGCCACGTGCCACGGGTGGACGCCGAGGATGGAGGCGACCCAGCCGGTGGACCCGCACGCGCTCGCGATCAGCTTGACCGCGGTGTAGAAGCTCACCGGGTCGGCTTCGAGGCCCCCGTGGAGCTTCGGCTGCAGCAGCTTGAAGAACCCGGTCTCCTGCAGGGCCTTGACGGACTCCTCGGGGACGCAGCGCGCGTCCTCGGTGTCCTGGGCCCGTTCCCGCAGGACCGGCAGGAGGTCCCGGACCCCGGCGATCACCTGCTCGCTCATGCGCACCTCTCTCGTTTCCACTTCCCGAGAAGACTAGAACACGTTCTCGTTTTTGTCGAGAACGCCCTGCGCCAAGGCACTGTTGATCCCCGCTCTGCGGCCGGAAAACACGCAGTCGGCCAGCGACAGGCCGCTCACGTAGGACCTGGAACAGATTCCCACGGCCGTGCGACCGGCGGCGTACAGCCCCGGGATCGGCGCCCCCGCCGTGCTCCGCACCGCGCCGGTGTCCTCGTCGACGACCAGGCCGCCGAGCGTGAGCATCGGCGTCGGGTACCCGAGGTTCGGCCGCACCGAGATGTCGATGAGCGAGTACGGCGGGTTGTCCAGGCGCCGCACGAACTCCGTCGGCTTGCCGGCGGGGTCCCGGTCGCCGTGGTAGGCCTCGACGCTCGCGCGCAGCCCCTGCGGATCGACGCCGGCCTTGCGCGCCACCTCTTCGACCGTCGCCCCGACGACCCGGCCGCGGCGCAGCAGGTACCGCAGCTGGAGCCACTGGAACCACTGGCTTTGCTTGCGGCCGTCCCGGCGCGCTTCGGCCACGATCGGCGCGTCGACGAGCAGCCAGCCCTTGCTCTCGTGCTCCTCGATGAGCTTCTCGCCGACCGCGGCACCGTAGCGGGACTCGTCGATGACCCGCCGGCCCCCGGCGTCGACGATGATCCCGCCGAGGAACGCGCTGGGCGGGGTGACGAACCGCCACGCGGAAATCCGGCCCAGCTCGCCGGTCGCGCCGCCGGCCTCGACACCCATCCGGATGCCCGAACCGTCGTCGGCGGACGTGCCGAGCGGCAGCCCGCCGCGGTAGGCCGGCGCGTGTTCGCGCACCATCTCGCGGTCGGCGATGAAACCACCGGCGGCGAGCACGACCCCGCGCCGGGCGGAAATCCGCAGCTCACGGCCGTGCGCCCGTTCGAAGCGCTCGACCCGGCGGTGCAGTGACTTGCGCAGGGACGGTACGTAGATCCCGGGCTTCGCCGCGTATTGCGCGAAGCGCTGGTGCCGTGCGCGCACCGCCGCGGGAGCGTCGGCCAGGGTGTCGACGACGAGCCCGGTGACGCGGCCGGCGTCGTCGCGGATCAGGGTGCGGGCGGTCGTCTGCGTCAGCACGCGGATGCCGCGGGCCCGCACGGCCGCCTTGAGCCGCGCCATCAGCATCTTGCCCGAGGTCCCCGGCCCCTTGACGCGGTGGCCGCGCGGAGCCGGCTTCGCGGCGTCGCGGAAGCCTCCGGCCGCCTCGCTGCCGGAGTAGTAGAGGTAGTGCTCGTCGCTCGGGTACGACGTCTTGTACGGGCAGAGGCTGCCTTCGAACGGCACGCCGTTGCCCTCCAGCCAGGTGATCATCTCGCGGCTGCCCTCGCAGAACCGCCGCAGCGTCCGCTCCGAGACGACCTCCCCGGTTTCCAGCCTCAGGTAGGCGTACATCGCGTCGACGGAGTCGTCGACGCCCGCGTCGAGCTGCTGGCCGGTCCCCCCGCCGGCGTAGACGACGCCACCGCTGACCGCGCTGGCTCCTCCGCCGGCGAAGCGCTCGACGATGACCACGTCGGCGCCCGCGTCGGCCGCTTCGAGGGCGGCACAGGCGCCGGCCGCCCCGAACCCCACGATGACCACGTCCGCGACGAGTGCGTCCATGGTCACCACCCTAGAACTGAAACACGTTCTCGTCTATCGTGGCCGAAAGCGGCTCTCAACTGGAGACTCGTCCTATGGAACACGTTACAAGTGTTCTGCAGAACGCCTTACAAGTGAGGTGGCATGACGGAGCAGTTCGACGTCGTCGTGGTCGGCAGCGGTGCCGCCGGGATGACCGCCGCGCTGGCCGCGGCTCACCACGGCCTGAGCGTCGTCGTCCTGGAGAAGGCGCCCTGCTTCGGCGGCTCGACCGCGCGCTCCGGCGGCGGCGTCTGGATTCCCGGCAACCACGCCCTGCGGGCCTCCGGGATCGACGAACCACCCGAGCGGGCGCGCGAGTACCTGGCCTCGATCGTCGGCGACGTCGTCCCGGCCGTCCGGCGCGACACGTTCCTCGCGCACGGCCCCGAGGTGCTGCGGTTCGTCTGCGACCACACGCCGCTGGAGTTCCGGTGGGTCCGCGACTACAGCGACTACCACCCCGAAGCCCCCGGCGGGCGCCCCGGCGGCCGGTCCGTCGAGCCGGTCGCCCTCGACGGCAAGCTGCTCGGCGCCGAGCTGGCCCACCTCGAACCGCCCTACAGCGCTCCCCCGCTCGGTGTCCCGATCACCCAGGCGGACTACCGCTGGCTGAGTCTCCTCGCGAGGCACCCGCGCGGGGCCGTCCGGCTGCTGTCGCTGGGCGCGCAGTGGCTCGCCGGCAAACTCCGCGGGCAGCAGCTGCTGAGCATGGGGCAAGCGCTTGCGGCGGGCCTGCGGGTGGGCCTGGCCAAGGCCGGTGTCGAAGTCCGGCTGAGCACGCCCCTGGTCGACCTGCAGGTCGAAGGCGACCGCGTCACCGGGGTCGTCACCGCGCGAGGTGCCGTCGAGGCCCGGCGCGGGGTGATCCTCGCCAGCGGCGGCTTCGAGCGGAACCTCGAGATGCGCGAGAAGTACCAGCGGGCGCCGATCGGCACCGACTGGACCGTCGGCGCGGCCGCCAACACCGGCGACGGCATCACCGCCGGTCTCAAGCTGGGCGCGGCACTCGACCTGATGGACGACGCCTGGTGGGGGCCGACGCTGCCACTCACCGGCGGGCCGTGGTTCGCGCTGGCCGAGCGGTCGCGGCCGCGCTGCATCATGGTCGACGCGCGCGGCGAGCGGTTCGTCAACGAGTCGGCGCCGTACGTCGAGGCCGTGCACGCGATGTACGGCGAAGGTGACGGGCCGGGCGAGCACATCCCGACCTGGCTGGTGTTCGACCAGCGCTACAAGGACCGGTACATGTTCACCGGCATCGGGCCGCGCCAGCCGCTGCCCGGCCGGTGGTTCAAGGCCGGGATCGCCGCGAAGTCGTCCTCGCTGGCCGGGCTGGCGGCGAAGATCGAGGTCCCGGCCGACGCCCTCGAAGCCACGGTGACGCGCTTCAACGGCTTCGCGCGCCGGGGTGCCGACGAGGACTTCCACCGCGGGGTCAGCAAGTACGACCACTACTACGGCGACCCGCGCAACAAGCCGAATCCCAGCCTCGGGCCGCTGGACGAAGCGCCGTTCTACGCGGTGAAGATCGTGCCGGGCGACCTCGGCACCAAGGGCGGGCTGCGCACCGACGAGCACGCGCAGGTGCTGCGCGAAGACGGCTCGGTCGTACCGGGGCTGTTCGCGGCGGGCAACACCAGCGCGGCCGTGATGGGCCGGACGTACGCCGGGCCCGGCGCGACCATCGGTCCCGCCATGGTGTTCGGCTACCTTGCGGCGACGCGGCTGGCGCACGAAGATCGAGGGACCACGGGAGGGCAGCGATGACGCAGGATTCGGTACGCACCATCTACGCCGGTGAGCCGCCGACCCGGTTCGCCCGCGGCTGGCACTGCCTGGGGCTGGCGGACAACTTCCGCGACGGGAAACCGCACGCCATCACCGCGTTCGGCACGAAGCTCGTGGTGTGGGCGGACTCGGCCGGGCAGCTGCACGTGCTCGACGGCTACTGCCGGCACATGGGCGGCGACCTCACCCAGGGCAGCGTCAAGGGCGACGAGGTGGCCTGCCCGTTCCACGACTGGCGCTGGAACGGCAAGGGCAAGTGCGTCTCGATCCCCTACGCCAAGCGGGTTCCGCTGCGCGCGCGGACGCGGTCGTGGACGACGGAGGAGCGCAACGGCCAGTTGCTGCTGTGGCACGACCCGGAGGGCAACCCGCCCGCCGACGAGCTGGCGATCCCCCGGATCGAGGCCGCCGACAGCGCCGAGTGGAGCAACTGGACCTGGGACGAGATCTTCATCGACGGCTCCAACTGCCGGGAGATCATCGACAACGTCGTGGACATGGCGCATTTCTTCTACATTCACTACGCCTACCCGACGTACTTCAAGAACGTGTTCGAAGGCCACATCGCCACGCAGTACCTCAACACCAAGGGCCGCCCGGACATGGGCATGGCGTCGAACTACGGCGGCGAGGAGAACCTGCTGCGGTCGGAGGCGTCGTACTTCGGGCCGTCGTACATGATCAACAAGCTGGTGAACTCGTTCCAGGGCTACGAGATCGAAAGCGTGCTCATCAACTGCCACTACCCCGTCACGCCGACGTCGTTCGTGCTGCAGTACGGGATGAAGGTGCGGAAGCCGCCGGGGATCTCCGACGAGCACGCGGACAAGATCGCCGCGAAGCTGGCCCGCGGGATCGGGGCCGGGTTCCTGCAGGACGTCGAGATCTGGAAGCACAAGACGCAGATCGACAACCCGCTGCTGTGCGAAGAGGACGGTCCGGTCTACCAGCTTCGCCGGTGGTACCAGCAGTTCTACGTCGACGCCGCCGACGTCACCGAGGACATGACCCGGCGCTTCGAGTTCGAAGTGGACACTTCCAAGGCGAACGAGGCGTGGGCGGCGGAGGTCGCGGAGAACCTGGCGCGGCAGAAGACCGAGGCGGAAGTGTGACCACCGCCGAGCAGACCGAGTTCCTGTCGGGCGGGCTGCGGCCGCACGAGTGCCGCAGCTGCGGGACGTGCGTGCTGGTGAAGAAGAACAGCATCCAGCACACGAGCATCCAGTGGACGTCCCGCCCCGCCGACACCTGCCCGGTGTTCGCGGACGCGGACGGTCCGTCGGCGTTGCTCGACACCTGCCCGAAGCTGGCCGACAGCATCTCCGACGCGGTCCGCGAGGGCACCCTGGGGGTGGCCGATGGCTGAGCGGGTCTACACGCTGACCGTCGCCGACGTCGTCGTCGAAACGCCGGACGCGCGGTCGGTCGTCTTCGAGATCCCGGCCGAGCACGCGCCGGCGTTCACCTACGCGGCCGGGCAGTTCCTGACCTTGAAGATCCCCAGCGACCGGACCGGTTCGGTGGCGCGGTGCTATTCGCTCTCGAGCGCACCGCACGAAAACCGCGTGCAGGTGACGGTCAAGCGGACCGACGGCGGGTACGGCTCCGGCTGGATCTGCTCGTCCTTGAAGCCGGGGATGCAGGTCGACGTGCTGGCGCCGGCCGGGGTGTTCTGCCCGGCGTCGGCGGACGAGGACTTCCTGCTGTTCGCCGGCGGCAGCGGCATCACGCCGGTGATGGCCATCCTGAAGACGGCCTTGGAGCAGGGGTCGGGGCGGGTCGTGCTGGTGTACGCGAACCGCGACGAGCGCTCGGTGATCTTCGCCGGCGAGCTGGCGTCGCTGGCGAAGCGGTACGGAGACCGCCTGGTCGTCATCCACTGGCTGGAGAGCGTCCAGGGGCTGCCGGACGTCTCGCAGCTGCGCGGGCTGGCTTCGGCGTACACCTCGCACGAGGCGTTCCTGTGCGGGCCGGCGCCGTTCATGGCGGCCGTGCGGGAGGCGCTCGGCCAGCTCGGGGTGCCGCGTGACCGGGTGCACGTCGAGAAGTTCACGTCGCTGACCGGGAACCCGTTCGAGGACGTCGCCGCCGAGGAGGAACCCGCTTCGGACGAGGCCCCGGCGTCGCTGACCGTGTCGCTGGACGGCTCGACGCGGACGCTGACCTGGCCGCGGCAGCGGAAGCTCCTGGACCGGCTGCTGGAGGCGGGGATGGACGCGCCGTACTCGTGCCGCGAGGGACAATGCAGTGCGTGCGCGTGCCGGGTGGTCTCGGGCGAGGTGAAGATGCTGCACAACGAAGTCCTCGACGCCGAGGACATGGCGGACGGCATCGTGCTGGCCTGCCAGTCGCTGCCGGTCACCGACGAGGTCTCGATCAGCTACGAATAGGAGTCCGGCGTGCCCATCGACCCCACGGTCGCCATCGGTGCCGAGATCGGCGAGGTGAGCTTCGGCTGGACGTCGTCGGACGTGCTGCTGTACCACCTGGCGCTGGGCGCCGGCCCGGACGAGCTGCGCTACACCTACGAACAGGACCTGGTGGTGCTGCCGACGTTCGCGACGGTGGCGGCCAACCTGCGCGTGTTCGACCCGCCGGCGGTGTCGTTCCCCGGGGTGGAGATCGACCTGGCGAAGGTGCTGCACGGCAAGCAGGAGATCACGCTGCACCAGCCGATCCCGACGGCCGGGAAGGCGGTGGCGCGCTCGCGGATCGCCGACGTCTTCGACAAGGGCAAGGCCGCGGTGGTGGTCCAGGAGGTCGCCGTCACCTCGTCGACCGGAGATCCACTGTGGACGGCGCGTTCGAGCATCTTCGCCCGCGGGGAAGGCGGTTTCGGCGGCTCACGCGGGCCTTCGGACCGGATCGAATGGCCGACGCGTGAACCGGACTTTGTTTTCGACACACCGACGCTGCCGCAGCAGGCGCTGCTGTACCGGCTGTGCGGCGACCGGAACCCGCTGCACGCGGATCCGGCGTTCGCGCACGCGGCGGGGTTCGACCGGCCGATCCTGCACGGGCTGTGCACGTACGGGATCGTCGCGCGGGTGCTGGTGAACGAGTTCCTGGACGGCGCCCCGGCCCGGGTGGCGTCGTTCGCGGCGAAGTTCGCCGGCGTGGTGTTCCCGGGCGAGACGCTGCGCATCCGGGTGTGGCGCGACGAGGACCGGCTGCTGGTGACGACGTCGGCCGTCGAACGGGACGACGCGCCGGTGCTGGCCGACACGGTGCTGGTGCCCACTTCCTGAGCTGTTCCGTCCAGTGCGGCTACCGTGTGAGGGAGACCTCGGGAGGACGGAAGACGATGCCGGAGTACTTCGTGGTGCGGGGAATGGTCGAATCGGGCGACAAGCGCGGCCGCGAGCTGGGCTTTCCCACGGCGAACATCGCCCTGCGCGATCAGGACGGCTCCCTGGGCGACGGGGTGTGGGCGGGCTGGATCGGCCGCCCGGACGGCACCCGCCTGCCGGCGGCGATCTCGGTCGGCCGCCGCCCGACGTACTACGGCGCGGACGGGTACCGCCTGCTGGAGGCCCACGTCCTGGAGTTTTCGGGCGACCTGTACGGCGAGACGCTGCTGGTGTGGCTCGGCTCGCACCTGCGGGAGCAGCAGAAGTACGCCTCGGCGGAGGACCTGATCACGGCACTGAAGAACGACATCGCGGCGGCCACCCAGTGGACGGCGGAGCACCCGGCCGCTTCGCTGCCGCCCGCCGGGGAGAGCCCGCTCGGCGAGGTCCGCCGGCTCACCGCCTGAAGCCGGCTCACCGCCTGAAGTCTCTGCGCACGCCTGAGCCGGCTCACCGCCCGAAGTCTGCGCACGCCTGAAGTCTGCGCACGCCTGAAGTCTGCGCACGCCTGAAGCCGGCTCACCGGCTGAAGTCTGCCGCGGCCCGGACCGTTCGCGCGGCGAACCCGCTGGTGGGCCGATCGCCCCCGCCTCACCGCCCGGAATTGTCGGTGGTCTCCGGTAACGTGAAATCCGGGGGCCCCCAGGCCGGGGACCTCTCTGGGGCGTGCTCACAGGGCTGTGCTCACAGGCCGTGCCCACAAGACCGCCCTCACAGGGCCGAGGCAAGCAGCATGTAGCCCATCCCGGCACCCATCGCCGCCCGGCACACCGCCCGTGACGCGTGGCCTGAATCCCGCCCCACGACCGGCGAGCCCCGCACCACCCGCACGCCGGACCACGCGGCATCGGCCACGAAATACCCCGCCGCCACCACCGCTATCAGCGGCAACGCCAGCCGCGCCTCCATGGCGGACATCGTCAGCCACGGCCCGTGGTCCGCGCCGCCGTGGGGCATCGCCGTCACCATGTACAGCATCGCCGCCGCCGACAGCGCGTGGTGGGCGCAGGTCCGGCTCCGCCACCAGGCCACCGCGAACCAGCCCGTGGTCAGCACCAGCACCGCCTGCCAGCCCGCCGCCGGGATCGGGCCGCCGACCGGGGACAGCATCGCCACCATGGCCACCACCAGCAGCAGCTCCGCCAGGTCGCCGTGGCGGACGCCGTGGCCCAGCCGCGCGTAATCGAGGCGGACCAGGCGGAGCACGCACGGCAGCACCAGCGCCGCGAACACCGCCGTGAGCGCCCAGTCGACCGCCATCGCCAGTCGGCCTCACTCTCCGTCGTGGGGTGGTGGCTCCACCGTGACACCCACGCCGGCCGGGCACCAGCCGTCATTGAGGTGACACTCAGTCACCCGTCAGGATGAGTCCGCTGGTCGGCACGCCCGTTCCCGCCGTGACCAGCACCCGGGCCGCGCCCGCGACCTGGTTGGCCGCCGTGCCGCGGATCTGCCGGACACCTTCCGCGATGCCGTTCATGCCGTGGATGTACGCCTCGCCGAGCTGGCCCCCGTGCGGGTTGAGCGGCAACGCGCCGTCGAGCTCCAACGCGCCGTCCGCGATGAAGTCCTTCGCCTCGCCGCGGCCGCAGAAACCCAGCTCCTCCAGCTGCATCAGCACGTAGGGGGTGAAGTGGTCATACAGCACGGCAACGTCCACATCGGACGGACTGAGACCCGACTGGCCCCACAGCTGCCTGCCCACGACCCCCATTTCGGGCAGCGCGGCCAGGTCGTCGCGGTAGTAGCTGGTCATCACGTACTGGTCCGGCCCGCTCCCCTGCGCCGCCGCCGCGATCACCGCCGGCGGGCGTGCCAGGTCGCGTGCCCGCGCAACGCTCGTGACGACCAGCGCGACCCCGCCGTCGCTCTCCTGGCAGCAGTCGAGCAGGTGCAGCGGCTCGGCCACCCAGCGCGACGCCTGATGCTCCTCGAGGGTGATGGGCCGCCCGTGGAACCACGCGTCCGGGTTGGTCGCCGCGTGCTTCCGGTCGATGACCGCGACGCGCCCGAAGTCCTCGCTCGTCGCGCCGTAGTCGTGCAAGTAGCGCCGGGCCACCATGGCCACCGTCGCCGCCGGGGTCGCGAGGCCCATCGGGTAGTGGAACGCGTTGTCCACGCCCGAGGAGTTGACCTGCCCGGCCGCCGCGGACGACACCTGGCCGAAGCGGTGCCCCGACCGCTCGTTGAACGCCCGGTAGGCGACGACGACGTCCGCGACGCCGGTCGCCACCGCCATCGCGGCCTGCTGCACGGTCGCCGCCGCGGCCCCGCCGCCGTAGTGGATGCGGCTGAAGAACTTCAGTTCGGGAATCCCCAGCTCCCGGGCGACCGCGATCTCCGCGTTGCCGTCCATGGTGAAGGACACCAGACCGTCCACATCGGACGGCGCCAGCCCCGCGTCGGCCAGTGCGTGGGAGATGCATTCGGCCGCCAGCCGCAGTTCGCTGCGCCCGGAGTCCTTGGAGAACTCCGTCGCGCCGATCCCGGCGATCGCCGCCTTGCCCGGGAGCGTCACGGCAGGGTCACCTCGACCGTGCCGGCGACGTGCTCGCCGAGGCTGTCCACACCGGACACCGAAACCACGACGTCGTTGCCGTCACGGGAGAGCACCCGGCCGCTGAACGTCAGCGTGTCGTAGGCGTAGCAGGGCACGCCGAGCCGGATCTTGATCGACCGGATCAGCGCCTGCGGCCCCGCCCACTCCGAGACGAACCGCTGGACCAGGCCGGTGTCGGTGAGGATGTTGAGGAAGATGTCCTTCGAGCCGCGGGCCACGGCGGCGTCGCGGTCGTGGTGGACGTCCTGGAAGTCACGGGTGGCCAGGGCCGTGCTGACGACGAACGTCGGTGTCGCCTCGATCGTCAGCGGCGGCAGTTCGGTCCCTTCGGCGACGTTCACCGGGCCACCTTCCACGCGGGCAGGGTCAGGTCGTCGTCGACCCGGACGAACGCCGCGACCACCGGAAGTCCGATGTGGACCTCGTCCGGCGCCGCGTCCAGCAGCTCGGCCATCAAGCGGACCCCCTCTTCGAGTTCCACCAGTGCCACCACGAACGGCAGTTCCTTGCCCGGCACCGGCGGGTGGTGGTGCACGACGTAGGAATACACGGTTCCCCGGCCACTGGCGACGACGTAGTCGGGCTTGGTGTCCAGCGAGCCGTCGGGCGGCATCGGCCCGGGCGGGTGCCGCAGCGTCTCACCCCAGCGCTGGATCCGCAGCTCGCCCTCGCGCAGGCCCGCCCAGAAGAACTCGGTGTCCCGGCTGATCACCGGCCGGAGCACCGGTGACGTCGGCGGCTTCGGAGTGGGCGGGCGGAACTTGAGCACCCGGAACATCATCTCCGCCACCGCCTCGGAGCCGACGTACCAGGTCATCCGCGTGGTGACGAACCACCCTTCGCCCAGTGCGGTCTTCTTCGGGCCGACGACGTCCTCCAGCCGCGTGCGCGCCTCGACCTGCTCCCCCGGCCGCAGGTAGCGGTGGTAGGCCTGCTCGGAGTTCGTCGCCACGACCGAGGTGAACCCGGCCTCGTCCAGCAGCTCCATCATCAGGCCGAGCGGGTCGTCGGCCCCCCGCGGGACGTTCAGGCCGCCCATCGTCCACACCTGCGCCATCGCGGGTGGCGCGACCAGTCCCTTGTGGACGCTCGTGGCGGCGAACTCCGGGTCGGTGTAAACGGGGTTGCGGTCCCCGATCGCTTCGACCCAGTTGTTGACCATCGCCTGGTTGACCGGGTCGCGCGCCGGGCGCGGCGCGCATTCCCCGCGCGCGGCGATCCGCGCGGCGGCCTCTTCGATGTTCATCGTGGCACCCTCGGCAGGCCCAGGCCGATCGAGGCGATCAGCTCCCGTTGGATTTCGCTGACGCCGCCGCCGAACGTCAGCACGATGTTGCGTTTCGCGGTCAGGTCCAGCCAGTCCGCCAGCTCGGCGGTGTCCGGGTCGGCCAGGTCGCCGTGGCGCGCGACGACTTCCTCGAGGTTCCGGCCGATCCGCTGGATGGCCTCGGAGCTGAACACCTTGGTCGCCGACGCGTCGGCCACGCCCACCGGCGCGCTCGCCGAGGACACCGCGACCTGCCAGTTGAGCAGTTCGTTCACCCGGGTCACGGCCAGCGCCTCGGCGAGCACGGCCCGCACGTCGGCGAGGTCGAGCAGGCCGTGCGCGCTCGCCCACGCGCGCACGCGGTCGTACAGGCCGCCGATCCGCCCGGACGGCCCGAGCATGACGCGCTCGTGGTTGAGCTGCGTCGTGATCAGCCGCCAGCCCGCGTTTTCCGCACCCACCAAGCGGTTCGCCGGCACGCGGACGTCCGAGTAGTACGTCGCGTTGACGTGGTGGGCACCGTCGCAGGTGATGATCGGCGTCCACGAGTAGCCGGGGTCGCTCGTGTCGACGACGAGGATCGAGATGCCCTTGTGCTTCGGCGCGTCCGGCGCGGTCCGGACGGCGAGCCAGATGTAGTCGGCGTCGTGCCCGCCGGTGGTGAAGATCTTCTGGCCGTTGACGACGTATTCGTCGCCGTCGCGCACCGCCGTGGTCCGCAGGGCCGCGAGGTCGGTGCCCGCTTCCGGTTCGCTGTACCCGATGGCGAAGTGGATCTCCCCGGCGAGGATCTTGGGCAGGAAGAAGGACTTCTGTTCCTCGGTGCCGAACTCCTGCAGCGTCGGCCCGACCGTCTGGAGCGTGACCGACGGCAGCTGGACGTCGGCGCGCGCGGCCTCGTCGACGAACAGGTGCTGTTCGATCCCGCCGAAGCCCTGGCCGCCGTACTCGGCCGGCCAGCCGACGCCGAGCCTGCCGTCGCGGCCCATCCGGCGGACGATCTCGCGGAACACCGGCCCGTGCCGCTCGCGCCGCATCGCCCGGCGTTCCTCGGGGCTGATCAGCCCGGCGAAGTATGCGCGCAGTTCGGCGCGCAGCTGCCGTTGCGCGGTGGTCAGTTCGACGTGCATCCGCTCACCCCGCCACTCGTTCGCCGAGCCGGCCGAGCCGGTGCGCGGCCCCGCCGAGCGTCCGGCCGAGGTCCTTGACCGCCGACGAATACCGGTGCAGCGGGTAGGTTTCGTCGACGCCGATCCCGCCGTGCAGGTGGTGGCAGGTCGCCAGCGCTTCCGGTGCCCGGGAGGCGAACCAGTAGGCGGCGATGTCGAGTTCGGCGTCCGCGTCGAGTCCCGACGCCAGCCGCCACACCGCGGACGTCACGGCCAGGTGCACGGTCCGCGCGGCCACGTAGACGTCGGCGATCTGGCCCGCCACGGCCTGGAAGGCCGCCAGGGGCCGGCCGAACTGGGTCCGCTCGCCGACGTGCTTGACGGTGAGCGCCAGCGCTCCGGCCAGGAGGCCGTCGCCGAGGGCGAGGGCGCCGGCCAGTGCGAACCGGTGCAGGGCCGCGACCGCGCCGCGGTCGAACAGGAGGTCCGCTTCCCCGACGGCGACTTCGTCGAGCCGGACGGTGTACTCGGGCGTCCCGGCGGAGGTGGGTGTCGCGATGAGCGTGACGCCCTCGGCGTGCGGGTCGACGAGGTAGACCGCGCTGCCGTGCGCGGTGGTCACCGGGGTGAGGATCCGGGTGGCTTCGGCGGCGTACGGCACCGCCGTCTTCACGCCGGTGACCAGCCACTTCCCGTCCGCGGCCCGGGTGGTCGCGGCGGGCTCGGCGGCCAGCGGCGCCGAGGGCTCGTGCAGGGCCGCGGTCAGCAGGCCTTCCCCGGCGGCGACCGGCGGCAGGAACTGCGCGCGCTGGGCGGGGGTGCCGAGCGATTCGATCGGCAGGACGCCGAGCGCGAGCGCGGCGTACGCGGGCACCGGCGCGGCGGCCCGGCCGACCTCGGTCAGGACCTGGGCGACCTCGGCGACGCCCAGGCCGTCGCCGTCCAGCTCCGGGGGCAGCGCCAAGGCCAGCAGGCCCGCCGAGGCGAGCGCACGCCACGAGCCGTCCTCCACCGCGCGCTTCGGGGGATCCCCGGGGCCTCCCCCGGCGTGCGGGCCCCCGAAATCGCTGAGCACTTTCGCGGCGAGGGCGGCGATCTCGATCTGCGTATCGTCTGGAGCGAAGTCCACGCCTGTCCTCCGGATCGGGCGCAATATTGGAACCTGTTCTAGTCTTAACCGGAAAGGGCGGGCACGGCAACCCCCGGGGGTGGCGGAATGGCGGGGACGCGGCGGCTGATCACCGTGCCGCCGACCGCGGGCGTGCCCGAGCCGGTCCCGGTGGAGCTGCCCGGGCGGGGCCGCACCGTGGTCGCCGACGTCGGCCCGCGGGACGCGCCCGCCATCGTCCTGCTGCACTCGGTGGCCTGCACCGGGCTGCTGACCTGGTATCCGGCGCTCACGCGGCTGGCGCGGCACCACCGCGTCGTCGTGTTCGACCAGCGGTGGCACGGCCGGGGCATCCGCTCGCCGGAGTTCCGGCTCGCCGACTGCGCGGACGACGTCACCGCCGTCGCGGACGCCCTCGGCATCGAACGGTTCGCCCTCGCGGGGTATTCGATGGGCGGGTTGGTGGCGCAGCTCGTGGCCCGCGCCGAACCAGAACGTGTTACCGGACTGGTGCTGTGCTCGACCGCCGGCCACTTCGGCCGCGGGCTGCGGCAGCGCGCCGCCCTCGCGGTCTTCGGCCGGACGCTGCGGCGGCTGCGCGAGCACGTGCGGCCGCCGTCCGTGCCCGCCGTGCTCCCCCGCGAACGCCTCACCGACCACCGGTGGGGGCTGCGGGAGTTCCGGTCGACCACGCCGTGGGCCATCGCGGTCGCCGTCGACGAGATCGGCCGGTTCGACTCGACGCCGTGGCTGCCCACGCTGCGGCTGCCGGCCGCGGTCGTGGTGACCACCCGGGACCGGTTCATCGCCCCCGCCCACCAGCGAGCACTGGCCCGCCGGATCCCCGGCGCGGCCACCTACGAGGTCGCGGCCGGGCACGCCGCGTGCGTCCTCGCCGCCGACCGCTGGGTGCCCGCCCTGCTCGCCGCGGTCAGCTCCCTCCGAGGAAGGAACCCATGATGGGACGGTTCAGCCTGCCCGACCAGAAGCCCGACGGCCTGGACTCGCCCGTGACGGCGAAGGCCATGAAGTACCTGGCGAAGGCGCAGGTGGCCGTGTTCCGGCTGACCGGCGGCCGCGTCGGCGGCACGTGGCGGATCGGGGCCGGGTTCCGCAAGCCGGTGCCGACGCTGCTGCTGGAACACCGCGGCCGCAAGTCCGGGCGGCTGTTCACCACCCCGCTGCTGTACCTGCGCTCCGGCGCCGACGTCGTCGTCGTCGGCTCCCAGGGCGGCCTGCCCCGGCACCCGCAGTGGTACTTCAACCTGCTCGCGCACCCCGAAACCCGCGTGCACCTCAAGGGCCGTCGCGGCGTGCCCGTCCGGGCGCGGGTCGCGGGGCCGGAGGAACGCGCCGAGCTGTGGCCGCGGCTGGTCGAGCTGTACGCGGACTTCGCGAAGTACCAGGCCTGGACCGAGCGGGAGATCCCGGTGGTGGTGCTCAGCCCCCGGTAGGACTGGCCTTCAGCAGCTCGGCCAACGCGTCCGGGAGCGCGTCGGCGAGCGGCCACAAGTCCTTGACCAGCTCCCGCGCGCCGAGCAGGCCGACGTGCACCTGGCCGGCGTTCGACAGGACCGTGACGTTCAGCCCGGCACCGTGGAAGACCGGGCCGAGCGGGTAGAAACCGGTGATCCGCGCGCCCAGGAAGTACAGCGGCATCGGCGGGCCGGGCACGTTCGAGACGACCAGGTTGTGCACCACCGGGTGCTTCTCGGCCAGGCGCAGCGCGGAGTACGCGCGCACGGCGAGCCCGAACGCCGTCGCGACCGAGAACTGGGCCCAGTCCTGCAGCATGTCGGCGTCGATGTCGTGGTGGTGGTCCTTCGAGCGCCGGTTGGCCTCGGCGAGGAAGAACACCCGCGCGGCGGGGTCGGGCAGGTGCGTGGGCAGGGAGGCGAAGAACGCCGAAACCTTGTTGCTGCCGTGCTCGCGCTCGCTCCGGTCGTGCACCGAAACCGGGACGGTCGCCACCAGCGGGTCCTCCGGCAGCTCGCCGCGCGCGGCGAGGAACTCCCGCAGCGCACCGGCGACGAGCGCGAGCACGACGTCGTTCACCGTGACGCCGAACGCGTTCTTGACGTCCTTGACGTCGTCGAGCTCGAGCTGGGCGAAGGCGACGCTGCGGTGCCCGGTGATCGTGCCGTTCAACGACGTCCTCGGCGCGGTGAACGGGACCGGCATCCCCTTGCCGCGCAACGCCCGGCCGACCCACCGCGGCATCAGCCCCAGGAGATCGGGCAGCAGCCGGGCGACCTCGGCGGGCCGCCGCACGACGCTTTCGACCCCGGAGCGCAGCAGGTCCAGCGGCGACGGCAGCCCGGCGTTCCGGTGCTCCTCGATGGCCGGCATCGGCCCGTCCGGCTCGAGCCCGGCCAGGTACGTGATGAGGCTCGCGCCGCTCACGCCGTCGACGCTCGCGTGGTGCATCTTGAGCAGCACGGCGAGCCCGCCGCCGGCCAGGCCTTCGATGACGTACAGCTGCCACAGCGGGTGCGCGCGGTCGAGCTGCTGCCCGGCGATGTGGGCGCACAGCCCGGCCAGCTCGGCGCGATCGCCGGGGGCGGGCACGCCGATGCGGTGCACGTGGTGGTCGAGGTCGAAGTCCTCGTCTTCGACCCAGACGGGATGGCTGAGGTTCCAGAGCGGGTTGTGCAGCTTGCGGCGGAACGCCGGGATCATCCGGACGCGCTCGTCGAGCCTTTCCTGCAGCTTCGCGAAGGTGTAGCCGCCGGGGACGGTCGAGCCGTCGAGGATGAGCAGCCCGCAGACGTGCAGGACCTGCGACGACGTCTCGAGGTAGAGGAAGCTCGCGTCGAGCCCGCTCAATCGCTGCATGGTGTCAGGGTAGGCCACTTCCGGTGAGCGGCACGTCACTGATCCGACCAAAAGCAGGCCGGCCCTCGAGCGACAAGCAACCGTTGCCACGAAAGCCATCCGGCCGTGACTGTGGTCGGGTCAGTGGCTAACGACACAGTACCCTACTCGCCGGTACTATCGTGGTGGTGCAGCCGAACTTCCTGATCCGTCGCGCGGTCCAGCTCGGTCTCACCGCCAACGCGCTCCGCCCGCTGCGGGCCCGGTCCACGACGATCCCGGTGTTCTTCGCCGGGTGGCTGACCGGCGAGCTGGCACCGCAGTTCCTCGCACTGACGGCGGCCGACGCACTGGTCCACACGGCCCGCCACGGCGTGCACGACCGGTCGACGAAGGCGGGCCTGGTCATGGCGGCGGCGTCCGCCGCGGGGCTGGCCACGCTGGTCCGCACCGGCCACGGGGCCCGCGAGGAGATCGAGAAGGCGCTGACGTCGGCGCTGGGCGAGGACTACGCGGCGGAGCTGGGCCGGTCCGACCTGGGCCTGCCGTGGGGCGAGCTGGCGCTGCCGTTCCGGATGGGCGCACCGGACGTGCGGGTCGACCGCAACATCGCGTACGCCCCGGGCGGCAAGCGGTTCCTCCTGGACGTGTACCGCCCTTCTTCGCCGGTCTCCGGTGCCCCAGTGCTGCTGCAGGTCCACGGCGGCGCGTGGGTGATCGGCAACAAGGAGGAGCAGGGCCGGCCGCTGATGCGCTACCTGGCCCGCCGGGGTTGGGTGTGCGTCGCGATCAACTACCCGCTGTCGCCGGCGCACCGCTGGCCGGCGCACATCGTCGCGGCCAAGCAGGCACTGGCGTGGATCCGTTCTTCGATTGCCTCGTACGGCGGCGACCCTCGGTTCGTGGCGGTGACGGGCGGATCGGCGGGCGGGCACCTGTCGGCACTGCTGGCGTTGTCCCAGAACGATCCGGCGTTGCAGCCGTCGTTCGAGGACGCGGACACGAGCGTCCAGGCGTGCGTCCCGCACTACGGGGTGTACGACTTCGCGGCGACGTCCGGGGCACCGGCGAGCAAGTACCGGCTGGAAAGCCTGATCGCCCGCCGGGTGTTCGCCCCCGACCGGGACCCGGTGGCGCACTTGGACGACTACGTCGCGGCGTCCCCGTGGGACCGGATCAGCTCGGACGCACCGCCGTTCTTCGTGATCCACGGCCGGGACGACTCACTGGTCCCGGTCCGCGAGGCACGCGAGTTCGTCACGCGGCTGCGGGAGAAGTCGCGGCAGCCGGTGGCGTACGCGGAGCTGGCCGGGGCGCAGCACGCGTTCGACGTGTTCACGTCGGTGCGAAGTGCGCACGTGGTCCGCGGGGTGGCGCGGTTCCTGGATCACACGTACCACGCCTGGAAGGCCGAGCAGCAGTAGCGCCTTGGCTCCACGGCGGAAGCTGACCGCGAAGGCTTCACCCCTTCGACGACATATGTCATAATTGACTTATGCGCGTCACGCACGCCCTGGTTCAGCTGGCCGCCGCCCTGATGGCCGCGCCCGGCGATCGGCACTGGGGCTACGAACTTTCGAAGCAGTCCGGTGTCCGATCCGGCGCGATGTACCCCCGCCTCACCCAGATGCTCGAGGCGGGCTGGCTGACAGACGGCTGGGAACACAAAGAAGAGGCCGGCAGCAGACCGCCTCGGCGGTACTACACCCTGACAACGAAGGGCAAAGTCGAACTCGGCGCCGTGCTGGCGGCAGCCAAGCAGGATCAGCGGTTCCGCGGCATCAATTTGGGGTACGCGTGACAACAGAACTGCTGAGCCGGGTGGCCGACTGGAGCCTCGTTACGTTGTTGATGACAGCAGTCGTCTTCGGTTTCTTACCCAAGCTCGCCATGCACATCCTCACCCTGATCTACCCGAAGAATCATGCTCGCCGCGCCGAACTGCGCGCCGAACTCGAGGTCGTTCCCCACCGGAAGCGGCTTCTGTGGGTCGCCGAGCAGGTGGCGACGGTCCTGTTCGACGGAGTTCCGGCTCGCGTCAGAGATCTGCAGATGCGGCGACAAGGCAGGAAGATCGACAGAAGGAGGACCGACGCCGCGCAGAATGCTTTGTTTGCTCCGTCGATCGCGGAAACCAGGCGCACACTCGAGGCCATCAGCGCCGAATATCGGTCCCTGAACAAGGAGTTCTTTCCCACTGACGTGTTCGAGGCGACCGCTGCCCCGGATCCCGTTTTCACCCGGATACTGATGGCCGACTTCAACGCAACCGGGCAGTACTTCTTCCGCGGCTTCTCCGGACGACACGCGGCCGCCCGATTGTTTTCCGACCGCACGGATCGGAAGATTCGCGTGGTCATCGCCGACCCCAGGCGACCGAACTCGGTCAGCGGGCGCGTTCGACGCCTGTCGCACCATCGGATGAACGAGCAATACGATCAGATTCAGAAAACGCTCGTGGAAGAAATCCACGTCGGCCTGGTCGGATTGTTTCTCGCCCGCAGCCGTTGCACACGAGTCGAAATCACCGCTACTGCAGACCCGCCATTGGATCGACTGGAAATGTTCGACAACAGCGTCTGGCTCGGCCTCTACAGCGAACCCGGTGACGCGACCGAATTGTATCCGCGCACACTTCGGTTCGGCCGAGATTCCTACCTTTACAAGCTCGAACGCACCGAGTTCTCTCGCCTCTGGACGTCACGCCAAGGTCGCCACTTCTCCATGGGATCAACCACCACCTACAAGGATTTCATCGCGCTGTTCGAGGTCATCACCGGCTCTCCGTTGTCCGAGAACCGGTTTCGCGAACTGAAGTCTAAGTTCGATGCCTTCCGTGAGGAGTCCAGCGCACATTGACCACCGCCCTGGATCGGACTTCTGCCGGTCAGTAGGCGAGGTCCACGGGACTGGCCGAAGGCGGGCCGTCGAGGCGCCACTCGGTTCCTTCGCGGACGAAGCGGTACCAGCGCGCGTCACGGCCGTAGCGCAGTTGCAGGTCTCCGTGGGTCAAACGGTTGCGCCAGGTCTTCGGCTTGCCCGGCAGGCCCGCGTCCGCCAGGACCGACTCGGCCTCCGCCAGCGGGCCCGGGCCGGGTTGCCAGGTCTCCCGCAGGGCCGCCACGCCGCCGCGGCCTGCTTCGCGCCAGGCCTCGGCCCAGTGGGTCAGGTCTCTTGCGGCCACCCCCGCCGCCGCGGCCAGTGCGGTGATCTCCGCGCCCGTGCGGCCTGCCGCTCGGCGGGCGAGGTCTTCCTCGAACGTCAGCTCCGCCGCCGTCGGTCCGCCGGCCAGGAGGTCGCGGGCGAGGGAGGCGGCGTCCGCGGCCAGTGCGGACAGGGCGGCCGCCGTCCAGCCGGTGCCCGGGGGCGGGTCGAGGTCCAGGACCGCCGGCGGGCCGGGGACCCGCGGTGGCGGCGGCAGGGCGGGGATCGCACCCGGCCGTCGTGCGTAGGCCGCGCGAGGGGTCAGGCCCTCGTCCGCGGGCTTCGGGAGCTTCGGTTTCTCGCCGCGCGCCGGCGACCGGCGGGCGCGGAGCTCGGCCAGCACGTCCGCCCGCGGGCGTCCGCGCAGCAGGAAGAGCGTGAACGGGTCGCGGTCCACCTCGTCGGCGACCAGGTAGTAGACCGCGGCGACGTGCTTGCACGGGTTGGCCGAGTCCGGGCACGAGCACCGCGGCCGCAGGTCGCCCGGGCCCGGCAGCAGGTCGACGCCCGCCTCGCGCGCCTGCTCGGTGAGCGCGCCCGGCAGCTCGCCGTCGAGCAGCGCCGCCGCGTGGCCGAGCTGGGTGCCGGCCACGCCGAGCAGGGTGTCCCACTCTCCGTCGGTGAAGGTGCGCATCGTGATCGTCACCTTGTACGGCTGCGGACGGCTGCCGCGCACCCGGGCGCTGACGGCGCCGGCCCGGACGTGCAGCTCGTCGACCGTGCCTTTCCGCGCGTACGTCCGCCCGCGGGGCAGGCGGTTGGGGTCGAGCTTCGCGCGCTGCTCCAGCGCGTCGACCCACGCCCGGCCCCACCACGTCGTGCCGAAGTTCCGCCTCGGTGGCATCACCCGCCCCCGAGCCGGACCAGGTCGGCGAGTTCGTCGTCGGACAGTGCGGTGATCCAGTCCTCCCCGGCGCCGACGATCGACTCGGCGAGCCCCCGTTTCTTTTCCAGCACCTGCGCGATGCGCTCCTCGAGGGTGCCCTCGGCGATCAGCCGGTGCACCTGGACCGGCCTGTCCTGCCCGATCCGGTACGCGCGGTCGGTGGCCTGGTCCTCGACCGCCGGGTTCCACCAGCGGTCGTAGTGGATCACGTGGGTGGCCCGGGTCAGGTTGAGCCCGACGCCGCCCGCCTTGAGCGAGAGCAGGAACACCGGGATTTCGCCGGCCTGGAACCGGTCGACCATGTCCTGCCGCTTCGCCGGGGAGCTTTCGCCGGAGAGCAGTTCGGTGGGCAGGCCGCGGTCCTTGAGGCGCCGCTCGAGCAGGCGGCACAGCTGGACGTACTGGCTGAACACCAGGACGCTTTCGCCCTCGTCGAGGATGACGTCGAGGAGTTCCTCGAACGCCGCGAGCTTGCCGGACCGGCCGGTGAGCGCGCCGTGCGGTTCCTTGAGGAACTGCGCGGGGTGGTTGCAGATCTGTTTGAGTTCGGTGAGCAGCTGCAGCACCTGCCCGCGCCGCTTGATGCCCTGGGTTTCCCGGATTTCGGCGAGGTTTTCCCGCACGACGGCTTCGTAGAGCGTGGTCTGCTCGGCGGTGAGCGGGACGAACCGGTCGGTCTCGGTCTTGGGCGGCAGTTCCGGGGCGATGTCCGGGTCGCTCTTGCGCCGCCGCAGCAGGAACGGCCGGACGGTGGCGGCCAGCCGCTCGGTGACCGCCCGGTCGCGGTCGCGTTCGATCGGGCGCGCCACGGTGCGCCGGAAGCGGTCGAGCGGGCCGAGCAGGCCGGGAGTCGTCCAGTCCACAATGGACCACAGTTCGGTGAGCCGGTTCTCGACGGGCGTGCCGGTGAGGGCGACCTTGGCTTGGGCGGGGATCTTGCGCAGTTCCTTGGCGGTCGCGGAGAGCGGGTTCTTGACGTGCTGCGCCTCATCGGCGGCGACGAGACCCCAGTCCACTTCGGACAGCGTCTCGCGGTCGTGGCGGAGGACGCCGTAGGTGGCGAGGACGACCTCGTCGGGGGCGAGGTCGTCGAGGTGCCGGGTGCCGCCGTGGAACCGCCGGACGGGGATGCCGGGGGCGAAGCGGGCGAACTCGCGCTCCCAGTTGCCGAGCAGGGAGGTGGGGCAGAGGACCAGGGTGGGGCCACCACCGGTCCGCTCCCGCTCGGGAGGCGAGGGCTCGGCACGCGGCGGCTCGGCACCGTCCGAAAGGGACTCGCCGCCGGCCGCCGGCCGCGCACCGATCGGCGGCGGCTCGGACTCGGATCCAGTGACTTTGCCAGGCTGCCCGCCGGGTTGCGGCTCGCGGGGGTGCGGCTCGGCCGCCGATCGGGTGGGCTCGCCGGGTTGCGGTGGCGGCTCGGCTGCCGACGGCATGGGCAGGTCAGCCTGCGCCGGACCGGGCTGCGCCGGACCAGACTCCGCCGGACCAGCCTGCGCCGGCCCAGACTCCGCCGAACCAGCCTGCGCCGGACCGGGCTGCGCCGGACCAGCCTGCGCCGGCCCAGACTCCGCCGAACCGGGCTGCACTGGGCCGGGCGGCAGCTGACCAGACCTTGCCAGCTCGCGCCGGTGGAGGTGGAGGGCGATCAGCTGGATCGTCTTGCCCAAGCCCATGTCGTCGGCCAGGCAGGCGCCCAATCCCAGCCCCGTCATCGTGGCCAGCCACGAGAGCCCGGCCTGCTGGTAGGGTCGCAAGGTCGCCTGCAGTCCCGGTGGGGGCGCCACCGTGGCCTCCGCCCGGTCGCGGATGCGCGAAACCAGCCCGCCCAGTGCCGGCGGGGGCGCGAACTCCACCCGCTCGCCGTCCAGTTCGAGCTCGCCCGTCAACGCTGCCGCCAGTGCCTCGCCCGCGTCCAGCTTGCGGGTCCGGCCACGCACCCTGGCCAGCAGCTGCGGGTCCACGCGCACCCACTGGCCGCGCAGCCGGACCAGGGGCCGCTTGGCTTCGGCCAGTGCCGCGACCTCGGCTTCGGTCAGCTGCTCCCCGCCCAGGCTCAGCTGCCAGCGGAACTCCAGCAGCGAACGCAGGGCGAACTCCGCCTCCGTGACGCTCGCCGGCGCCTGGGTGGCGCTCGCCTTCGCCTTCACCTCGCCCGCGAACAGGCCCTTCGACCAGAGCACCTCGATGCCGGCGCCGCCCAGGTCGCGGGCGCCGTCGGTGAGCAGGTCGACGACCTCTTCGTCGGACAACGCCAGCGAAGCGGGCGTCGCCTGGGTCAGCACCCGGCCCAGCGGCGGCCAGGCCCGCGCACCCCGGCGCAGGCCGAGCAGCAGCTGCGTCTCGACCTGCTCGCCGAGGCGGTTCAGCACCGCGTCCGGGGCGTCCCACAGCGTGGCCGCCTCCACCACCAGGCTCGGCTCCGCCATGCTGCGCACCGCCAGCACCCCGGCGAACGAGTCGTCGTCCAGCCCCTCGACCCGCAGGAGCACCTGGACCCCGCGGGGCTCGCGGGCCTCCAGCTCGGCGAGCCACGCCGCACCGTCCGGGCCGAGCAGGGCCGGTTCCCGGGCCGCGAACGCCGGATCACCCGCGCCGACCGGTGCTGCCGGGCTGCGCACCAGGAGGTCGGCCGTCGCGTCCCAAAGCGCCCGGACCAGGGAGTCCGGCGAGTGCAGGCGGATCCGTTTCAGGCCGGTCAACGGCAGCGCGTACGCCTCCGGCGGCAGGGCGCCGGCCAGCCCCCGCAGCAGTTCCTCGTCCGCGGCGTCCAGCGGGCCGATCCGCCAGGCCGCCGCCCCGCCCGGGGAGGCGGCCGGGCGCAGCCGGCCCCGTGCGACGAGGTTCACCGCGGCGTTGACGGCCGCCGACCACGCCGCGACCGCCGGGCTGGCCCCCTCCCCCACCGACAGCAGCCGGGGCAGCGCCCGCTCCAGGGGGACGAGCTCGGCGTCGACCTTCGTCCGCGCGAACTTGGCTCCCCGTGGCAGCACGAGCTCGATCGTGGTCCCGCCGGCCACGTCCTCGCCCCACAGGGCCAGCACCCCGTCCCGCGGGGGATCCGCGGGGAGGTAGGTGGCCTGGGTGTCTGCGCTGAACTCCACGACCGCAACGCTAGAACACGACCCCGACAGTTTTGCCCCCGGCGGCGCGAACGGTCCGTTCGCACCGTTGCCCAACGCAACCCGCTCGGGCGTGGAAGGGCAGCTCGCGTGCCGGGCGGGGCATCAGCCGCGGGGCAGGCCCAGCAGGCGTTCGGCGGTGAGGGAACGCAGGACCTGCGTGGTGCCGCCCGCGATGGAAAGGCAGCGGGTCACCAGGAATTCGTGCTGGGGCGCGCCGTCGGCGAGCAGTGCGCCCGAGCCGGCCAGCGCCAGCGCGAACTCCGCCGCGTCCTGCCGGTGCTGCACGCCGAGCAGCTTCCGGACGCTCGACTCCGCGCCCGGGTCCTGCCCTTCCAGCCGGCGAAGGGCCGCCCGCAGGTCCAGCACCGAGCCCGCGACCCCGTCCGCCACCAGCACGCCGAGCCGGTCCAGCGCGACGTCGTCCAGCGCCGCGGCGTCCACTGTGGACACCAACGTCTGCACGCTCTCGCCGACCGCCGAACCGCTGCCGATGGCCACCCGCTCGTTGGCCAGTGTCGTGCGCGCCAGCCGCCAGCCACCACCCGGCGGGCCGACGACGTCGGCGTCCGGTACGAACACGTCGTCGAGGAACACCTCGTTGAACACCGCCTCGCCGGTGATCTCACGCAGTGGCCGCGTCGTGATGCCGTCGGCGCGCATGTCGACCAGGAAGTACGTGATGCCCTTGTGCTTGGGCACGGCCGGGTCGGTGCGGGCCAGGCAGATGCCCCAGTCGGCTTCGCGGGCCAGCGACGTCCACACCTTCTGCCCGGACAGCCGCCAGCCGCCGTCGACGCGCCGGGCCACCGTCCGCAGCGCCGCCAGGTCCGACCCGGCGCCCGGCTCGCTGAACAGCTGGCACCAGGTGATCTCGCCACGCAGGGTGGGCCGGGCGAACCGGGCGCACTGCTCGTCGCTGCCGTGCTCGAGGATCGTCGGCACCGCCCACGCGCCGATCACCAGGTCCGGACGGCGGACCCCGGCGGCGCTCAAGGCGGCGTCGATCCGCAGCTGCTCCGCGGCACCCGCACCCCGGCCGTACGGCGCCGGCCAGTGCGGTGCCAGCAGACCCGCGTCGGCCAAGGCGACCCGCTGATCACCGGGCGGCAGCGCGGCGATCCGCGCGGCCTCGTCCCGCAGCGCGGGATCGGCACCGACGTCGACGCCCAGCGTGCGCTCGGTCCCGGAGAGCGCCAGCGCCGCCGCCCGCCGCCGCCACGACCCGCCGAGCCACTGCCGCAGGGCCACGGCCCGGCGCAGGTACAGGTGCGCGTCGTGCTCCCAGGTGAACCCGATCCCGCCGAGCACCTGGATGCAGTCCTTGGCGTTGGCGACGGCCGCGTCGAGGGCGACGACGGCCGCGCTCGCCACCGACAGCGGGTGCTGCCCGGAAGCCGCGTCCCAGGCCAGCGCTTCGGCGGCTTCGGCGCGGCAGAGCATCTCGGCGCACAGGTGCTTGATCGCCTGGAACGCCCCGATGGGCTTGCCGAACTGCTCGCGGACTCCGGCGTACTCGACGGCGACGGTCAGGCACCGCCGCGCCACGCCCGCCGCCTCGGCCACCGCCAGGGTCGCCGCGGCCGAGCCGACCGGCGGCAAGGTGAGGACGTCGGCACGGACCCCCGAGAACCGGATGCGCGCCAGCGGGCGCGAGAAGTCGAAGGCGTCCAGCGGCTCGACCCGCACCCCCGGCGTGCCCGGCGCCAGCAGGACGTGACCGCCTTCGACCGGCACCAGCAGCCAGGTCCCGGCGTCCACGCCGGGCACCGGCCCGGTGACGCCGTCGTCGAGCGACGGCGCGTCCAGCAGGACCGCGGCCGTGGCCGTCCCCTCGGCCAGAGCCGGAAGCAGCTCCTTCGCTTCGGGCACCTCGGCGAGCAGCAGCCCGGCGAGCGCGGTGCCCAGCACCGGCCCGGGAACGAGTTCTTCGGCCGCCGCGGCGAGCCCGGCGGCGAGGTCGGCGACACTGCCGTCGGCCCCGCCGACCGCCGCGGGCAGCGCGACACCGAACAGGCCGAGCGCGGCGAAGCCGGCGGGAATCCCCGCGCCGGCCCCCGTTTCCGCCGCCCGCACCGCCTCCCGCGGGTGGTGCGCCGCCGACCAGGCGTGAATCGCCTCGGCCAGCGCAGTCTGTTCCTCGGTGAGCGCGACCGGCATGGGGCCTCCTCGCGAATCGGCGACGCTGTGTCGTCCGTCGCCGTTCCGGCAGGCAGCCCCGGCGGGGCGAGTACCGGTGAGCGGATCGGCGACGCTACTCGCGAGTGTAGAACGTGTTATAGTTTTCCGGCCAGTGGGTCAGCTGCCGATCGGTGCGCCAGGACAGGTACTCTACGTCGAGAACTGGAACAAGTTCCCAAGGACGGGGGAATGCCGATGCCAGGCAAGACCAAGGCCCGCGGCAACGGCCTGAGCGCGATCGGCGCGGACGAGCTCGGCTCGGCCGCCCAGCGCGACCGGCGCCGCCGGATCATCGACGCCACCCTCGCGCTCGCCTCGAAGGGCGGCTACGACGCCGTCCAGATGCGCGCCGTCGCCGAGAAGGCCGACGTCGCCCTCGGCACGCTGTACCGGTACTTCCCCTCGAAGATCCACCTGCTCGTCTCCGGGCTGGCCCGCGAGTTCGAGCGCGCCCAGGAGAAGCTGGAACGCCAGGCCATCCCGGGCGACACGCCCGCCGAGCGGCTGATGTTCGTGCTCGGCCGCAACACGCGCCTGATGCAGCGCGACCCGCACCTGACCGAGGCGATGGTGCGGGCGTTCATGTTCGCCGACACCTCCGCCGCCGCCGAGGTCGAGCAGGTCGGGCGGCTGATGGAGAACATGTTCGCCAAGGCGATGGGCATCGCCGAGCCGACCGAGGCCGACCGCGACATCTTCCACGTGGTCGCGGACGTCTGGATGGCCAACCTGGTGGCCTGGGTGACCCGCCGCGCCTCGGCGGCCGACGTCGCCAACCGCCTCGAACTGTCGGTGCACCTGCTGCTGGACAAGTGATCCCGACGGCGGCGGTCGCCGAAGCGCACCGCCGGCTGCACCGCACGCTGGACGGGCTGACCGACGAGCAGGTCCGCGAGCCGTCGCCGCTGCCCGGCTGGACGCGCGGCCACGTGCTCGCCCACGTCACCGACGCCGGCCGTGCACTCGCCGACCTGGTCGAGCACGCCCTGCTCGGCGTGCTCGTCCCGCTCTACGATCCGCGGACGCACGACCGGGACGGCATCATCGAAGCGACCGCGGGCCGCACCGCCGACGAGCACCGGCGCGCCCTGCTCCGGCACTCCGTCCGCCTGGAAGACGCCTGGGCACGGGTCCGGAACTGGAACCAGCACGTCGACTACCGCGACGGCAAGCTGTCCAGCACGGTCTTCGCGCGCTGGCGCGAGGTCTGGATCCACGGCGTCGACCTCGACGTCGGCATCGGCGTGGCCGACTGGCCCGAAGACTTCGCCGTCCACGCGGTGGGCTTCCTCGCCTGCCGCCTGCCCGACGGCGTCGCGGTCCGGGCCGGCGACCGCCGCTGGGGCGACGGCGGCACGGAGGTCGCCGGGCCCGTGCGCGACCTGGCGGCCTGGCTGTCCGGCCGGACCACCGGCGACGGCCTCGCCGGCCACGTTCCGGAGCTCGGCCCGTGGCCGGGCGTCAGCGGTGCGCCGCGGCCACCTCGGCCAGCTCGTCGAGCGCCTTGAGCGTCTCGGCCTCCGGCAGCGTGTCCAGCAGGAACGTGTACCGCTCGACGCCGGCCTCGCGGAAGCCGTCGATGACCTTCGGCGTCGTCGGGCCGCCGAAGACCGCGAACTGGACGTCTTCGCGGCCCTGGTCGGCCAGCCAGCCGCGGACGCGCTGCGCCTCCTGGTACTTCGTGTGGCCCCGGAGCAGCCAGCCGTCGCCGTACTTGGCCAGGCGGTTCAGGGCCGCTTCGCTCTCACCGCCGATGTAGATCGGGACGTGCGGCTTCTGCACCGGCTTCGGCCAGCTGAAGATCGGATCGAGATCGACGTGCTCGCCGTGGAACTCGGCCTCGTCCTTCGTCCAGATCTCCTTGAGCGCGGCCAGCTGCTCGTCGATCAGCGCGCCCCGCGTCTTCGGATCGGTGCCGTGGTTGCGCATTTCCTCCCGGTTCCAGCCGACGCCGACACCGAACAGCGCGCGGCCGTCGGAAATCAGGTCCAGTGACGCGACCTCCTTGGCCGTGTGGATCAGGTCGCGCTGGATCAGCAGGGCGATCCCGGTGCCGAGCAGCAGCTCCGACGTCGCGGTCGCCGCGGCGGTCAGCGCCACGAACGGGTCGAGCGTGCGGTAGTACACGCGCGGCAGGTCGCCGCCGCCCGGGTACGGGCTTTCCCGGCTCACCGGGATGTGCGAGTGCTCGGCCAGGAACAGCGAGTCGAAGCCGCGTTCTTCCAGCGCGGCACCCAGCACGTCGGGCCGGATGCCCTCGTCGGTCACGAACGTCGAAATCCCGAATTTCATACTCAACGACTACCACCGGGTTGACAGCCGGTGCAGGATGGAGTCATCTCATCAGACGTTGAATAAGGGGCAGTCATGGACGTCCAGGACGTCGACTTCGAAGAGCTGTACCAGGGCGCCACCCCGATGGGCCGCAAGATGCCGTGGGACCTCGGCGCTCCGCAACCCGCGGTCGTCGCACTGGCCGACGCCGGCGAGTTCACCGGCGAGATCCTCGACATCGGCTGCGGCCTCGGCGACAACTCGGCGTTCCTCGCCTCGCAGGGCCTGCGGGTCACCGGGGTGGACGGCGCGCCGTCCGCGATCGAACAGGCTCGCACCCGCGCGCCGGACGTCACCTTCGCGGTGGCCGATGCCACGAAGCTCGAAGGCTACGAAGGCCGCTTCGACACGGTCCTCGACAGCGCCCTGTACCACTGCCTGTCCGAGGACCAGCGCCATGCGTACCTGGCGGCGCTGACCCGCGCGACCCGGCCCGGCGCGACGCTGCACTTGTTCTGCTTCTCCGAGGAAGTCCCGGAGGGCTTCCCGGCGCCGTACCTGATCAGCGAGGCCAACCTGCGGGAAACCGTCGGCAGGGACTGGACGATCGAACGCCTCGAGCCGACCGTCTACACGACGTCGATGACGGCGGAAGAGCTGCGGCAGAGCGTCCAGGTGGTGCTCGGCAAGGCGCCGGCGAGCCTGACCGGGCTGGACACCGACGGCGACGGCCGCGTGCTGGTCCCCGTCTGGCAGCTGAAGGCCACCCGCCGCTAGACGTTGCGCCGGTACTGGCCACCGACCTCGAAGAACGCCTCCGTGATCTGACCGAGCGAGCACACCCGCGCGGCATCCATCAGCGCCTCGAACAGGTTGCCGCCGCGGGTGGCCGCTTCGCGGAGGGCCTTCAGCGCCTGCTGGGCCTCCTCGTGGTGGCGGCGCTGGAAGTCCGCGAGGCGGTCCAGCTGGGACTTCTTCTCGTCCTCCGTGGCCCGCGCCAGCTCGACCTCGACGTCGGATTCGCCCTCGCGGGAGTTGCGGAACGTGTTGACGCCGATGATCGGCAGCGAGCCGTCGTGCTTCTTGCGCTCGTAGAGGATCGACTCGTCCTGGATCTTGCCGCGCTGGTAGCCCGTCTCCATCGCGCCGAGCACGCCGCCGCGCTCCGAAATGCGGTCGAACTCGGCCAGCACGGCCTCCTCGACCAGGTCGGTCAGCTCGTCGATGACGAACGAACCCTGCAGCGGGTTCTCGTTCTTCGACAGGCCCCACTCCTTGTTGATGATCATCTGGATGGCCATCGCGCGGCGCACCGACGACTCCGACGGCGTCGTGATCGCCTCGTCGAAGGCGTTGGTGTGCAACGAGTTCGCGTTGTCGTAGAGCGCGCAGAGCGCCTGCAGCGTGGTGCGGATGTCGTTGAAGCTCATCTCCTGCGCGTGCAGCGACCGGCCGGACGTCTGCACGTGGTACTTCAGCTTCTGCGACCGCTCGTTCGCGCCGTAGCGCTCGCGCATCGCCACCGCCCAGATCCGGCGCGCCACCCGGCCGAGCACCGAGTACTCCGCGTCCATGCCGTTGGAGAAGAAGAACGACAGGTTCGGCGCGAAGTCGTCGATGTCCATCCCGCGCGCGAGGTACGACTCGACGTAGGTGAAGCCGTTGGACAGGGTGAACGCCAGCTGCGAGATCGGGTTCGCCCCGGCCTCGGCGATGTGGTAGCCGGAGATCGACACCGAGTAGAAGTTCCGCACGCCGTGGTCGATGAACCACTCCTGGATGTCGGCCATCATCCGGAGGCTGAACTCGGTGGAGAAGATGCAGGTGTTCTGGCCCTGGTCCTCCTTGAGGATGTCGGCCTGCACCGTGCCCCGGACGTTGCGCAGCACCCACTCGCGCAGCTCGGCGGCTTCGGCGCCGGACGGCTCGCGCCCGCGCTCGGCGCGGAACGCCTCGGCCTTCTGGTCGATCGCCGTGTTGAGGAAGAAGGCGAGGATCGTCGGCGCCGGGCCGTTGATGGTCATCGACACCGACGTGTTCGGCGCGGTCAGGTCGAAGCCGTCGTAGAGGACCTTCATGTCGTCGAGCGTCGCGATGGACACACCGGACGTACCGACCTTGCCGTAGATGTCGGGGCGCGTGCCGGGGTCGTGGCCGTAGAGCGTCACCGAGTCGAACGCCGTGGACAGCCGCTTGGCCTCCGAGTCGGCCGACAGCAGCTTGAAGCGGCGGTTGGTGCGGAACGCGTCACCCTCGCCGGCGAACATCCGCGCCGGGTCCTCCCCGTCGCGCTTGAACGGGAAGACGCCCGCGGTGTACGGGAAGTAGCCCGGCAGGTGCTCGCGGCGCAGGAACGACAGCAGCTCGCCGGACTCGGCGTACCGCGGCAGGGCGACGCGCGGGATCCGGTTGCCGGACAACGTGTCGCGCCACAGCTGCGTGCGCAGCTCCTTGTCGCGGATCTTCACGACCAGCTCGTCCTGGCGGTACGCCTCGGCCAGTTCGCGGAACCGCGCGAGGAGCTTTGTCGACTCGCCGTCCACATCGGACTCCGCCGCGGCGAGCAGGCCGTCCAGCGCCGCGGTCGACGCGGCCACCTTGGCCAGCTCCTCGCGGGCGAGGGCCAGCGCGTCGCGCTTGCGGATCGCGGCGACCTGCTGCTCGGTCTTCGCGTGGTAGCCGCGCACGGTCTCCGAGATCTCGGCCAGGTAGCGGGACCGGTTGCCCGGGATGATCGTCGACGCGTCGGTCGAGACCTTGCCTTCGACCTGCGGCAGCGTCCCCGCGGACACGCCGAGGCCGCGCTCGGCGAGCATCCCGCGCAGGTGCTGGTACAGCGCGGTGACGCCGTCGTCGTTGAACTTCGCCGCGCTCGTGCCGAACACCGGCATGTCGTCCGGGCCCTGCGAGAAGGCCTCGCGGTTGCGCACCAGCTGGCGGGCGACGTCCCGGCGGGCGTCCTCGGCGCCGCGGCGCTCGAACTTGTTGATCGCGACGACGTCGGCGAAGTCGAGCATGTCGATCTTCTCCAGCTGCGACGCGGCACCGAACTCCGGCGTCATCACGTACAGCGACTCGTCCACGAAGTCGACGATCCCGGCGTCGCCCTGGCCGATGCCCGGCGTCTCGACGATCACCAGGTCGAACCCGGCCGCCTTGCAGGCCAGGATCGCCTCGCGCAGCCCGGCCGGGATCTCGCCGGACGTCGTGCGCGTGGCCAGCGAGCGGAAGTACACCGGAGAGCCGTCAAGGCAGTTCATCCGGATGCGGTCGCCGAGCAGCGCGCCGCCGCCCTTGCGCCGTGACGGGTCGACGGCGAGCACCGCGATCCGCAGCTTGTCCTCCTGGTCGAGGCGGAAGCGGCGGATCAGCTCGTCGGTGAGCGACGACTTGCCCGAGCCGCCGGTGCCGGTGATGCCGAGCACCGGCACCTCGCGCTTGCCCGCGGCCTCGGTGAGGCCGCCCAGCAGGTCTCCGGGCAGCCGTTCCGCCTGCAGCTGGGTGATGACCCGCGAGAGCGCGGCCACGTCCCCGGAGAGGACCTTGTCCAGCGACGGGGCCTCGGCCGCAAGGTCGACGTCGCAGGCCTTGATCATCAGGTTGATCATGCCCGGCAGGCCCATCTCGTAGCCGTCCTCGGGCGAGAAGATGCGGGCGACGCCACGCGAGTGCAGCAGCTCGATCTCCTCGCGCACGATCACCCCGCCCCCGCCGCCGAAGACCTTGATGTGGCCGGCGCCGCGCTCGCGCAGCAGCTCGACCAGGTAGGAGAAGTACTCGACGTGCCCGCCCTGGTAAGCCGAGATGGCGACACCCTGGACGTCCTCGGCGATGGCCGCGGTGGCCACCTCGTCGACCGACCGGTTGTGGCCGAGGTGCACGACCTCCGCGCCCTGCGACTGCAGGATCCGCCGCATGATGTTGATCGACGCGTCGTGGCCGTCGAAGAGGCTCGACGCCGTGACGAACCGGACGGGGTGCGCGGGGCGGTACAGCTCACTGCTCATCCTTCCAAAATACTTTGGCTTCCTACTATTTGAAACCCGAGGACCAGTGACGCGGATCTCAGGGCAGCCGGGCAGAACCTTGACATCCGCCAGGTCGGCCCTATATTTAATGAGTCCGTTAATTAACAGGATGGTGAAATGACCGACACGCTGAGCCGGACGTTCTCGGCCCTCGCCGACCCGACCCGGCGCGCCATCCTGGCGCGCCTGTCGGCGGGCGAAGCGACGGTGAACGAACTCGCCGAGCCGTTCCCGATGAGCCTGCCCGCGGTGTCCCGGCACCTGAAGGTCCTGGAAGAGGCCGGGCTGATCACCCGCGGCCGCACCCGCCAGTGGCGGCCCTGCCGGCTGGAGGCCAGACCCCTGGAAGACGTCGCCGACTGGGTCGCCACCTACCGCCGGTTCTGGGACGACGGGTTCGACCGCCTCGAAGAGCACCTGCGGACCCTGACCGGAGGCCCCGGCGATGCCTGACCTCACCATCACCCGCGTGTTCGACGCCCCGCGCGAGCTGGTCTTCACCGCGTGGACCGACCCCGACCGGCTGGCGAGCTGGCTCGGCCCGCACGGCTACACCGGCTCCGCCGTCACCCTCGCCGCCCGGCCCGGCGGCGCCTGGCGGGCGTGCATCCGCTCCCCCGAAGGTGACGAGCACTGGATGCACGGCGTCTACCGCGAGATCACCGCCCCCGAACGGCTCGTCTTCACCTTCGCCTGGGACACCGAAGGCGACCTGCGCACCGAGACCCTCGTGACCATCGGCTTCGCCGACGTCGGCGGCAAGACCGAGATGACCTTCGTCCAGACCGGCTTCCCCACCGCCGCCGACCGCGACGGCCACGACGAGGGCTGGACCTCCAGCTTCGAAGACCTGACCCGCTTCATCCGAGGAAAGGACGCCCGATGACCGCCACCCACCACGCCCTGCCCGAGGTCGTCTCGCCGGAGGAATGGCAGGCCGCGCGAGACGCGCTGCTCGTCAAGGAGAAGGAGCTCATGAAAGCGGCGGACCACCTCGCCGCCGAGCGCCGCCGGCTGCCGATGGTCCCCTTCACCAAGCCGTACGAGTTCGAGTCGGCCGAGGGGACGAAGAGCCTGCTCGACCTGTTCGACGGCCGCCGCCAGCTGATCGTCTACCACTTCATGCTGCACCCGGGCGACCGGGCAGGCTGCCCCGGCTGCTCGCTGGTCGTCGACAACCTGCCGCACCTGGCCCACCTGCACGCCCGCGACGTCACGCTCAAGGTCGTCGCACCCGCCACCCTGGCCGAGATCGAGCAGTACCGGACGCGCATGGGCTGGGACGTGCCGTGGGTCTCCGCGCACGGCAGCGACTTCACCGAGGACTGCGGTGTCGGCACGGGCTTCGGCGTCAGCGTGTTCCTGCGCGACGGCGACCGGGTCTACCGCACCTACTTCACCTCCGGACGCGGCGGCGAGATGTTCCTCGCGTCGCACCGCTACCTCGACGTGACGCCGCTCGGCCGCCAGGAAGCGTGGGAAGAGGAAAGCCGCGGCGACGACGGTCCCGGTGCCTGGTGGCGCCGCCACGACGAGTACTGAAAAAATCTTCGGCGAGCGTGTCCGGTCCGCGTCCGCGGCTCCGACCTCCTCGTGTCAGACCCGAACCGAGGAGATGGAAATGCGCGAGATCGTCTATCTGGTCCACACGTCGCTCGACGGCTACGTCGAGGGCCCCCGGGGCGAGTTCGACTGGCCGGTCATGGGGCCGGAGCTGTCGGCCTACTCCCAGGAGCTGAGCGCGCGCGCCGGCGAGTTCGCCTACGGGCGGAAGGTCTGGGACATGATGTCCGCGTACTGGCCGTCCGCCGAGTCGATCTCGGACCACCCGCACGACATCGCGTTCGCGCCGGTCTGGCGGGAGACGCCGAAGGTCGTGTTCTCGCGGACGCTGGAGAAGGCGGACTGGAACACCCGCGTCTTCGGCGGCGACCTGGCCGAAGCGGTGGCGTCCCTGAAGGCCGAACCGGGCGGGGACCTGCTGCTCATGGGCGGCGCGGAGCTGGCCGCCGAGCTCACCGCGCGCGGCCTGATCGACGAGTACCAGGTGGTCGTGCACCCGGTCGTCCTCGGCGGCGGCAAGCGCCCGTTCGCCGAGGGCACCGCGCGGCTCGGCCTGGAGCTGGCGGAATCGCGCAGCTTCGACGGCCAGGTCGTGCTGCTGCGCTTCCGCCGCGCGTGAGCGGCGCCTCCGGGCCCGGGCGTGCCCCGGGCCTCGGGCGCCGCCCGCGTCAGCGCGCGTTGGCCGCCCGCAGCGCGATCCACTGCCGCATGGCGTACTCGACCAGCGTGATCAGCGTCTGCTTGGTCGACTCGCGATCCCGGGCGTCGCAGCGGACGATCGGGATGTTCGGGTCGATCGACAGCGCCTCGCGGACGTCGTTGATGTCGTGCTCCAGGACGCCGTCGAACGTGTTGACGCCGACGATGTAGGGCAGGCCCCGGTCCTCGAAGAAGTCGATCGGCGCGAACGAGTCGGCCAGCCGGCGCGTGTCGGCCAGCACGACCGCGCCGATCGCGCCGCGGACCAGGTCGTCCCACATGAACCAGAACCGCTGCTGCCCGGGCGTGCCGAACAGGTAGAGGATCAGGTCCGCGTCCAGCGACACCCGGCCGAAGTCCATCGCCACCGTGGTCGTGGACTTGTTCGGGGTGTGGTCGAGGTTGTCGACGCCGACGCTCGCGTCGGTCATCATCGCCTCGGTGGTGAGCGGCACGATCTCCGACACCGACCCGACGAAGGTCGTCTTCCCCGCACCGAAGCCGCCAGCCACCACGATCTTGGCGGATGTCATGGTCGGGGGCGCGGTGTCCCGCGGTGCCTTAAAGCCGACGGAGTCCACTCAAAACCCTTTCCATCAACACCAGATGTGCCTCGGCGCCGTCATTGCCCGTAATCGTCTTGTGCACCGTGACCAGCCCTGCGTCCGCCGCGTCGCTGATCAGCACCCGGGCCACGCCCAAAGGCACCCGCAGCGCCGACACGATCTCGGCGACCGAACGGGGGGTCCGGCACTCTTCCATGATCGAGATGCACTCGATCTGCTCCGCGGCCACTTCGGGGAAGCCACCGGTGGCAGCGTAGTCCTTCGCGGAGATCAGTGTCTCCAGCTCCAGGGCGTAGTTCGCCCGGGTGCGGCCACCGGTCAGCGCGTAGGGCCGGACGATCGCCGTCAGCTCCTCGGGCGCGGGCGGCTGCTCGAACACCGCGGGCATGACGAATTCGCCGCTGGGCGGCCCCGGGTCGAACAGTCCACCCGGCCTGGGGCTGTCCCCGTCGGTACTGCCGGGTGGCGAGACTAAAGAGGTCACACGATCTCCTTGGTCGGCCGACGGCGCGGGCGCCGGCGGATCCGCGGCCGCGTGCGCACCGGCGGCCGGGGGTTGCGGGGACTCCTTGGTCTTCTTGCGCTTCCGGCGGGCACGGCCGGAATCCAGCGTGAACCCGTTGAGGACGTCGGCGAACGTGCCGTCGTCCCCACGCCCGGCGGGGCTGTGCCCCCCGGGTGGTTCGCCGTCGAATCCGGACCCCGTGCTCATCGCGCCATCATCCCACCGGTTCGCCGATCAGCGACCCCCCGGAGCCCTGGAGCTGAGCGCGCAGCTCCGGGGTGAGGATCTGGCCGACCCGGTCGACGAGCATGGTCATCTCGTAGGCGACCTGCCCGATGTCGCAGTTGGGGGCGGCGAGCACGGCAAGGCACGAGCCGTCGCTGATCGACATCAGCACCATGATGCCCAGCTCCATCTCGACGACGGTCTCGTTGACCGCGCCGGCTTCGAAGCAGCGGGCTGCGCCCTGGGTGAGGCTGACCAGCCCGGAAGCGACCGCGGCGAGCTGGTCGGCCCGGTCGAGCGGGAGCCGGTTCGACGCGGTCAGCAGCAAGCCGTCCGCCGAGACGACCACGGCGTGGGCCACGCCGGGCACCCGCTCCGCGAAGTCGTTCACCAGCCAGCCGAACTGGTTCTGCGTCGGCTGAGCGCTACTCGGCGAGGTCATTCACCCTCCAAGGTCTCGTGGTTGGTCTCGGCCGCCTGCGCGGTGCGGTGGCGTCCGCGCTCGATGCCCTGCTGGAAACTCCGCAGGCGGCCGCGCACGTCGTGTGCGTCCCGTTGTGGTCGGGGGGCCGTGGCCCCGGTGGACGGTCCGACGCTGCCCGGGAGCAGCTGCTCCCCGCGACGGCGCCGGGGCAATCCTGCCGAAGTGAAGGTGGAGGGTGTCGACTGGGACACCGCTTGCACCGCACGCCAGCCGTCGTCCGTGCCGAAGTTCCACTCGGCGGTGGCTTCGACGGCGGTCTCTTCGCGGCGCGGAGCGGGGGTTTCCGGCGACTTCCGGCTGGGAAGCGAGGACGGCGGACCGGCGGGACGGCCGCCCGCGACCGGCAGCTGCCCGGATTCCTGGAAGACGTTCGGGTACCGCCCGCCGGGCTGCGGCAGGGTCCCCGACGCCGACCCGGACGCGGCCGGCCGCCGGCTGGGCAGCGCCCCGCCCGCGGGGGGCCGGTGACCGGACGGGGGTGTCTCGCCGGGTTGCCGGGACGCGTCCGGCTCCGGGGTGGCCGCGGGTGGCTGCGAGGCGGCAGCGGGGGCCTGCTGAGCTGTGCCGGGCTGAGGTGCGGCGCCCCCCGGCGCCTGCGAGGCGGCTCCGGGAGCCTGCTCAGCTGCGCCGGGCTGGGACGTCGCGCCTCCGAGCGCCTGTGAGGCCGGTCCGGGACCCTGCTCAGCAGCACCAGACTGAGATGCGGCACCTCCGAATGCCTGCGAGGCGGCCACGGGTCCCTGCTGAGCTGCGCCGGACTGAGATGCAACGCCCCCGAATGCCTGCGAGCCAGCTCCCGAACCCTGCTCAGCTGCACCGGGCTGAGGTGCGGCGCCCCCCGGCGCCTGCGAGGCCGCTCCGCGACCCTGCTCAGCAGCACCAGACTGAGGCGCAACACCCCCGAATGCCTGCGAGCCAGCTCCCAGAGCCTGCTCAGCTGCGCCGGGCTGGGACGTGGCGGCTCCCGCTGCCTGCGAGGCGACCCCCGCCTGCTGAGCTGTGCCGGGCTGAGCTGTGGCTTGCTCCGAGTCCGGCTCCTGCGAAACCGCTTGCTCGGCGGCGCCCGGCTGCGGTGGCGCACTGGGCGTCGGCGCGTCCGGCGAGCCCGTCGCCGGCGAGGTGGGCTGCTGCCCCGCCGTCTCCGGCGCGGTCTGGGCCGCCGGGCTCACCGCCTGCGGCGTGGTCTGTTCGGCCGGCGCCTGCACCCCAGGCACCCCAGCCGCCCCGGAGACCCCAGGCGCCCCGGGCGTCGGCCGTGACGCCTCGGCTGCGGACTGGGCCGTGCCCAGCCCCTGCACCGGCGGCGTTGCCGTGGTGCCCGGTGCCTGCTGGGCCGGGCGGGATCGCTGGGCCGCGGCCTGGCGGGTCTGGCGGCGGCCGCGGGACACGCCCTGCTGGAAACTGCTCAAGCGGCCGCGGACGTCCGCCGGGTCGCGGACCGGGAGGTCCGGGCGGGCCGTGGCCGGGCTCGGGGCCGCCGGGATCGGCGGGATGGCGCTGCCCGGGAGGAGCTGCTCGCCGCGGCGGCGGCGCGGGAGACCCGCCTCCGTGAACGCCGTCGGCTCGGCCCTCGTCACCTCCTGGACCGTGCGGAAGTTCTCGTCGCTCGCGAAGTCCCAGCTGCGGCGCTCCTCCGGCGGCACTTCCGGGGAAGCGGCCGGTTCCTCCTCCGCGGCCGGCTTGTCCTCGCGGAACCACGCCGACAGCATCTCGTCGAAGATCGGCGTCGTCTCCGAACGGTCCGGTGCCGGGGCCGGCGGGGGCGGCTCCTGCCCCGCGGTCGCCTCCTGCCACCAGTCGCTGAGCGTCGTCTCGTTGGCCGTGAACAGGTCCTTGCCCGCCGGCAGGTCGTCGCCCCGCGGCGGCGGCGGTGCCTGCGGTACCGGCAGCACCGCGGGCACCTGCGGCAGGGCCGGGTGCTGCGGCGGGACGTCGCCGTCCTTCTCGATCGGGGCGAACAGCGCCGTCCCGGAGATCTCCAGGTCCGACGGCGGGCGGACGCCGGACAGCCCGGCGAGGTCGCTCGCCGACGGCCACCGCTCCTCGCCCATCGCCGGCTGCTGCGGCACCACCGGCCGCGGGCGGGCGGCGCCGTTGACCGGGCGGCGCGGCAGCCGGTTGCCCGCCGCCGGGCTCGCCGGGTGCTGCTGCAGGGCGCCGATCGGGCCGGTCGGCGGACCGTCGGTCACCGGCATCACCAGCTCCGGCGGGACCATGACCGTCGCGCGGACGCCGACGATGTCCCTGCCGCCGTGGAGCGTCACCCCGATCCGGTGCCTGCTGGCCAGCCGGCCGACGACGAACAGGCCCATCCGGCGCGACGTCACCAGGTCGACCGAACCGGCCTCGGTCAGCCGGGTGTTCGCCTCGGCGACCTCGGCCTCGTTCATGCCGATGCCCTTGTCGAGGATGTCGATCTCGAGCGCGCCGTGCTCGCCCAGCCGCGAGGCCACGGTCACCGTGGTCTCCGGCGCGGAGAACGCCGTGGCGTTGTCCAGCAGCTCGGCGACCAGGCGCATCAGGTCGCTCGCGGCGTAGCCGACGATCCGGGCCGGGGGCGGCGGCTGCACCTGAACACGCTGGTACTGCTCGATTTCCGAGACCGCGGCGCGGAGCATGTCGGTGGTGCCGACCGGCTTCCCGGACCGGCGGCCCGGCTCGGCGCCCGAGAGCACCATCAGGTTCTCGTTGTTGCGCCGCATCCGGGTGGCGAGGTGGTCGAGCTGGAACAGGGTCGCCAGCTGGTCGGCGTCCTCCTCGTCCCGCTCGAGCTGCTCGATCAGCTGCAGCTGCCGTTGCACCAGGCTCTGGCTGCGCCGGGACAGGTTGACGAAGACGCTGCCGTAGCCGGTCCGCATCGCGGCCTGCTCGGTCGCCAGCCGCAGGGCCTGGTGGTGCACCTTGTCGAAGGCCCGCGCCACCTCCCCGACCTCGTCGTCGGTGTGCACCGGGACCGGCCGGACGTCGGTGCCCTGCGCGCGGCCCTCCTGGATGTTGCGGACCGCCTCCGGCAGCGCGGTCTCGGCGACGTCGAGGGCGCTGCGGCGCAGCACCTTCAGCGAACGCAGCAGCTGGCGGGTGATGAGGAAGACGACCGCGACGGCCAGCACCATCGCGGCGAACAGCAGCACCGCGAGCAGGCCGGCTCCGCTGCTGGACTCGTCGACCAGGTCCGCCGCGGTCTGCGCCGCCGACGCGCCGAGCCGGTCGGCGATCCCGCCGATCTGCGCGCGCATCCCCGCGGAGGCGGCGTTCCAGTCCGCGGCGGACAACGCGCGGAAGGCGTCGTCCACCACGCTGCTCTGCGCGTTCAGCACGGTCTCGACCATGCGAGCCCGGCTCTGCGCCTGGGTGCCTTCGGCGATCCCGGCGAAGTCGCGCTGCAGCGCGTCGCCCGCCGCGGAGCGGAAGTCGACGAGCCGGTCGGCGAGCCGCAGCTCGGCGGCGCGCAGGGTGGCCAGCTCGCTCGGCGTCAGCCCCCCTCGGCCGATGCCGTAGGAGACGAGGGCCTGGCTGACCGAGACCTGCTCACCGGCGACCAGCAGTTCGTGCAGCCCGGCGGGCAGGCCGCCGAGGGTGCCGTCGCCGGCGCCCGCGGTGGCCGCGGTGTCGAGGCTGATGAGCGACCCGGTGAGGGCGGAGTACGCCGTGATGGCCTGGCTCGGGTTGAGCTGGCCGCCGTCGACCTGGCGGCGCAGGAAGGCGAGGTTGCCGACCTGCGCCGACGCCGCGCCCGCGGCGCCGGACACGCCGGGCTCGACTGCGGCGGCACGGGTCTGCTCCGCGGTGAACGGGCCGGTCGCGGCGTCGGTGGCCTTGCGCGCCGCGGCCAGCTCGGGGGTGCCGCCGACGGTGCCTTCGGTCAGCATCGCCGCCGTGACCGTGCGCTCCTGCTGGAGGGCGGCGGTGAGGGTGCGCACCCCGCCGCCGAGCCCGACGAGCCGGTCGAGCCGCTGGTACTCGTCCGAGCGGCCGACCTGTGCGGCGATCGTCGCGACGCCCAGCACGAGCGCGAGGACGATGGGCACGACCGTGACGGCCGAAAGCTTGACGGGCAGGCTCCAGTCGCGCCACTGCACGAGCGCCCGCCACACGGCCTTGCCCTTCGACCGCCGGGGCGCTCGGCCGAGCAGTTCCCCCACGGGCACCTGACCTTCTCCTGCAACGGTCACGTGAGTGACTCCCTGTCCGGCGTCATGGATCCGCGTCGGCGGCGGGGCGTCCCGGCTCGCGGCGGGCCGCCGGACGGCCGTGCCGTCCTTGCCCTGCCGCTTCCCCGGCGCCCTCGCTCGTCCCCGGCCGCCCCGCCGTCCGCGCGCCCGTCGCCGGGCAGGCACCGCCTCGTCCCGCGCCCGGGGCCCTGCCGCCCGGGACTATGCACGTGCACGTCGCAAGTTGCGTTGTGCACGGTGATCGAGATCAACTTTATCGGCGCCAATCGATCGCTGCGGTCAGCTGGGCCCAGGAATCGTACCCCCGATGCCGGGCCGGTCAATTGCGTTCCCCGTTCGGGCCCTGACCTGCGAAAAGTGCTTTCGCGACCGGACACTGGCCAAAACATTCCGCTGCACCACTCCCGAAGAGGGAATTCCGGTTACCGGATGCGTGGACCGGGCGCATCCGGCCGTCACCCGATTAGCCCAGGCAGGGTAGCAGCTTCCCTCGGTCGATCTACACTCCGTACCACCAACGGGTGGGTCAAGTCTCAAGATGTGCCCGATGTTGTGGCGTTGCGCAGCCACCTGCCCCGACCCGGTGATTTCTTTCGAAACCCGGCCCTGACCAGTGGATCTTAACCTTCGCGCCGCCCTCGACGCCACCCGCGGGCACTATCAAGTGCCAGAGTTTGCTACTTTCCGTAACTGTGTTGCCGGAACGACCAGCACCGTTAGCCCGTTCGCCTCAGCGCGGTGCAGTCCCGGCAACGTCCGGTCACAATTCTTTTCGACATTCCGGTCGTTCTTCACACCGCGTTGTCACCGGGTTGTCGCCGGGTTGTCCCCGGTCACCCATTCGACGCCGTCGACAGGAAAACGAATACCGCCTCCCGGACCGACCGGACGGTCCGGCCGCCTTCAGCGGCCGCCAGATGGCGTAGTTACGATGTGCCCCCGCAGTCCGCAAGGGCGGCCCGGCGCCCTGCCCGCAGGCGCCCCGGGGCCCGCCGCCACGGAGGCACCCCGCCGGAGGCACCATGTACGACGTAGCGCGGCCCGCGCCGGGCAACGCCCTCGAGGAGACGAGCCGGATCCCGGTCCTGCCCGCCGGGCCCGGCCCGGCCGGAGTCCCGCCCCACCGGACCGCCGCGCCCGCGGGCCCCGACTACACCGCGATCCAGGCCAGCCCGGAATTCGTCTCGCTGCGCCGCCGGTTCCGCGGGTTCGTCTTCCCGCTGAGCTTCGTCTTCTTCGCCTGGTACATGACGTACGTGCTGCTGGCCGCGTACGCGCACGACTTCATGAGCCGCAAGGTGTTCGGCCAGGTCAACGTCGCCATCCTGCTCGGCCTCGGCCAGTTCGTCAGCACCGCGCTGATCACCTGGCTCTACCTGCGCTACGCACGCCGGCAGCTCGACCCGCGGGTCGCCGAGCTGCGGGCGCGCGCGGGCCTGACGGAAGAGAAGCGCCGATGACCGCACTCGCCGCGGGTGGGCTGGCCGCCAGCGACCCCGTCGTCAACACCGCCGTGTTCGCCCTGTTCGTGGCGATCACCCTGTACGTCGTCTACCGGGCCGGCAGCCGGAACTCCTCGACGTCGGACTACTACGCCGCGGGCAGTGCCTTCACCGGCCGCCAGAACGGCATCGCGCTCTCCGGCGACTTCCTCTCGGCGGCGTCCTTCCTCGGCATCGCCGGCGCGATCGCCGTCCACGGCTACGACGGCTTCCTCTACTCCATCGGCTTCCTGGTCGCCTGGCTGGTCGACCTGCTGCTGATCGCCGAGCTGACCCGCAACACCGGCCGGTTCACGATGGGCGACGTCCTCAGCTTCCGGATGAAGCCGCGGCCCGTCCGGGCCGCGGCGGCGACGTCGACCCTGGTGATCTCCTTCTTCTACATGCTGGCGCAGATGGCGGGCGCCGGCGGCCTGGTCGCCCTGCTGCTCGACATCCACACCCGGCTCGGGCAGGCGCTGATCATCGGCGTGGTCGGCCTGGTCATGGTCCTGTACGTCCTGGTCGGCGGGATGAAGGGCACCACGTGGGTGCAGATCATCAAGGCCGGCGTGCTGATGCTGGCCGTGGTGCTGATCGCGGTGTTCCTGCTCGGGAAGTACGGCTTCAGCTTCTCGAACCTGCTCTCCGCCGCGACCGAGAAGAGCCCGCTCGGCGAGCGCCTCCTGGAACCGGGCGGCTCCTACGGCAAGGACGACACCACCAAGCTCGACTTCGTGTCGCTCGCGCTGGCACTGGTGCTCGGCCTGTCTTCGCTGCCCCACCTGCTGATGCGCTTCTACACGGTGCCGAACTCCCTGGAAGCGCGCCGTTCGGTGGTCTGGGCCACGGTGTGCATGCTCATCTTCTACGCGTGCACGCTGGTGATCGGCTTCGGCGCGGCCGCGCTGGTCGGCGCGGACGAGATCAAGGCCGCCCCGGGCGGGGAGAATTCGGCGGCGCCGTTGCTGGCGCTGCACATCGGCGGGACCCTGCTGCTGGGCGTGATCGCCGCGGTGGCGTTCGCGACCATCCTCGCGGTGGTGGCCGGGCTGACGATCACCGCGTCGGCGTCGTTCGCCCACGACGTCTACGCCAACATCTTCAAGCGCGGCAAGGCCGAGCCGGCGGACGAGGTCCGGGTGGCGCGGCTGACCGCGATCGTGGTGGGCGTGCTGGCGATCGCCGGCGGGGTGCTGGCGAACGGGCAGAACGTCGCGTTCCTGGTGGCGCTGGCGTTCGCGGTGGCGGCGTCGGCCAACCTGTCGACGCTGCTGTACTCGCTGTTCTGGAAGCGGTTCAACACCACCGGCACGCTGTGGGGCATGTACGGCGGCCTGATCGCGTGCCTGCTGCTGGTGCTGTTCTCGCCGGTCGTCTCGGGCGCCCCGGACTCGATCTTCAGGAGCATCGACTTCGCCTGGTTCCCGCTCAAGAACCCGGGCCTGGTGTCGATCCCGTTCTCGTTCCTGTGCGGCTTCGTCGGGACGCTGGTGGGCCGGCCGAAGGCGGACGCCCGGATGCAAGCGGAGATGGAAGTCCGCTCGATGACCGGCATCGGCTCCTGACCGCCGTCAGCGGCGCAGGCCGTCCAGGATCACGTTCAGCACGCGCTTGCCGTCCTCCGGGCTGCAGTTGCGGACGGCCATCCCGGCACCGTGGCCGAGGCGGAGGACGTCCGCGCCGACGACGTCCGGCCGGACCAGGCCGGCTTCCTGCGCCGCTTCGACGAGCACGCCCGTCGCTTCGCGCAGCCGCTTCTGGCAGTACTGGAAGGTCTCCGAGCCGGCGTCGATCGACTCCTTGAGGATCGTCGCGAGCTTGTGCCGTTCGACCACCCACGTCACCTGCCCGAGCAGCCACGCCTCGAGGGCCTCCCACGGCGGCAGTTCCTCGTGCAGGACGAACGCGCGGTCGGCGAGCACCGTGATCTCTTCGCGGTAGACCGCTTCGAACAGCTTCTCCCGCGTCGGGAAGTGCCGGTAGAGCGTGCCCGCGCCGACGCCGGCCGTCTTGGCTATGTCGTCCAGCGGCACGTCGGCGCCCTGGGTGGTGAAGAGGTCCTTCGCCGTCGCGACGATGCGTTCGTAGTTGCGCTTGGCGTCCGCGCGCATCGGACGCTCCGAGTCCGCACCCGGCATCCCGGCCTCCTCGCCACTTAACCGGAGAGATTCTCCGAATTCACTTGCGCATCCGGAGACGCTCTCCATATTATCGGATCACACCCAAGTGGAGAACATCTCCGCTTCTTCTCTTGCTCCTCGGGGGAGTATCTCTTGGCACAACAGACGCTCGACCGTGCGCCCACCCCGGCGTCACGCAGGCACCGCGGGCTGGTCCTCGCGATCATCCTCACCTGCCAGCTCATGCTCGTCCTCGACGCGACCGTCATGAACGTGGCCCTGCCGCGCATCCAGTCCGACCTCGGCTTCTCCGCCACCGGCCTGTCCTGGGTGATGACCGCCTACAGCCTGGTCTTCGGCGGCCTGCTGCTGCTCGGCGGCCGGGCGGGCGACCTGTTCGGACGGCGGCGCATGTTCGTCGCGGGCACCGTCGTGTTCACCCTCGCCTCCCTGGCCGGCGGCCTCGCCGACTCGGCCACGCTGCTCATCGTCGCCCGCGTCCTGCAGGGCGTCGGCGCCGCCATGGCGGGTCCGAGCACCCTGGCGCTGGTCACGACGACGTTCACCGAGCCCAAGGCCCGCGTCCGCGCACTGGCGCTGTTCTCCGCGATGTCCAGCGGCGGCTTCGCGATCGGCCTGATCGTCGGCGGCCTGCTCACCGAATGGATCTCGTGGCGCGCCGCGTTGTTCATCAACGTCCCGTTCGGCCTGGCGATCGCGCTGCTCGCCCCGCGGTTCGTGGCCGAACCCGAACGCCGCCGGGCGCACCTGGACCTGCCCGGCGCGGTCACCGGCACCCTCGGCGTCGGCGCGCTGGTGTTCGCCTTCACCCACGCGGCGTCCGGCGGCTGGGGCAACGCGGTGACGCTCGGCTCGCTCGGCGCCGGCCTGGTGCTGCTCGCCGGGTTCGTCGCCATCGAAGCCCGCGCCGCGCTGCCACTGGTGCCGCTGCGGCTGTTCGCCGACCGCAACCGCAGCGCGGCCTACGTCAACTTCTTCCTCGGGCCGATGGCGATGATGTCGATGTTCTTCTTCCTCACCCAGTTCATGCAGGACATCCGGCACTTCGCCGCGCTCGCGACCGGGTTCGCCTTCCTCCCGATGGCGGTGCTGATCTTCACGATGAGCCGGCTCGTGCCGCGGCTGCTCCCCCGCTACGGGCCGAAGCCGCTGGCCTTCACCGGCTCGATCCTGATGGTCACCGGCGTCGGCTGGCTCGCGCTGCTCACCACCGAAAGCACGTACTTCCCGGCACTGCTCGGGCCGCTGCTGCTGATGGGACTCGGCGGCGGGCTGTCGTTCGCGCCGCTCAACGTGATCGTGATGGCCACCGTGCCGAGCGAGGACGCGGGGGCCGCGGGCGGTGTGCTCCAGACGATGCAGCAGGTCGGCAGCACACTCGGGCTGGCCGTGCTGGTGACGGTGTTCGGCTCGGCGACCCGCTCGGCGGCCGCGGCAGGCACCACCGGGCCACAGCTGACGGTCGACGGCATGACGGCGGCGTTCGCCACGGCCGCGGTGTTCGCGGCCTGCACGGTGCTGGTGGCGCTGACCTTCCGCCGCCAGGCCGCGGTTACAGCTTCTGCCCGGCCTTGACCTTGTGCGTCACCCGGCGCTCGACGAGGAACGAGACGAACGGGACGCAGCCGGCCAGCAGCACGAGCACCGTGCCCTTGATCGACCAGCGGGCCTTGATCGCCAGGTCGATGGTCAGCGCCAGGTAGATCATGTAGAGGACGCCGTGGATCGGCGAGTAGACCGCCGACGGCGTCGCGTTGCCGAAGCCGTACCGCAGCACCATCACGAAGCACAGGCCGAGCAGGCCGACACCGGTGACGTAGGCGGCGGTGCGGAACCGGGCCAGGGGGCCGGCGAGCGGCACGGCTGTCCTGGCGCCTTCGGTGCTGGTGCTCATCGGGTCGTCGTCCTCACTCTGCGGCCTGCTGGTCGCGGGCGTTCAGCTCGCGCAGGTAACGGTTGTAGGCGGCCAGCTCCTCGTCCTCGTCCGTCAGCGGCGCCTGAACGGCGTCGGGGCGGGGACGGGGAGCGGGCACCTCGGGCTTCGCTTCCACCGGGGTTTCGGGCTCGGCCGCGGCCTTTTGGTTGAGCTTGCGGATCCGCCAGAACATGAAGGCGGGGAAGAGCCCGAACAGCGGCCACTGCAGGACGTAGCCGAGGTTCTGGAAGGTGCCGTTGGCGGAGGTGAAGCGGTCCCACTGCCACCAGGCGAGCCCGCAGCAGACGAGCAGGCTCACCAGGCAGGTCGCGACGATCGCGAGCCGCCGTCCCCACGGGGAGGCGGCCGGTGGCGGGGAAGCTGGCACGCTCCGACGCTAGCACTGACCGGCTGGGAGACGGCGCGCTGGCCCGGCCCTCAGCTCTGCTTGCGCGCCGCCTGCGCGGCCTTGGCGTACCCGTCCGCCAGACCGAACACCTTCTGCGCGTACTCCGTCGAGTTGTTGTACGACAGGATCCCCGCCCACCACCCGCTCGGGCCGGCCATGTCCCGCCCGCCCGCGCACAGGTACCGCGCCGCCGCCAGGGCCGCGTCGTCGATCTGCTGCGGGTCGCCGAGGCCGTCGCCGTTGCCGTCCGAGGCCCACTTGCGCCACGTTCCCGGGATGAACTGCATCGGGCCCACCGCCCGGTCCACCCCGGTGTCGCCGTCGTAGCGGCCGCCGTCCGTGTCGCCGATGGCCTTGACCCCGGCCGAGCCGTCCAACGGGACGCCGATGATCGGCTTGGACGGGCGGCCGTCGGCGCCGAGGACCGCACCCGCGTACTGGCCGTGGTTGGACTCGATGCGGCCGATGCCCGCGAGCGTGGCCCAGGAGATCTTGCAGCCCGGCTGGTCCGCGCGCATCGCCAGCTCCGCGTTGCCGTACGCCTGCAGGGCGCGCGCCGGGACGCCGGTGGCCGCGGCGACCTGGGCCGCCCACTGGGAAAGCGTCGCCGGGCCCGTCTCACGCGGGCGGGCCTGCTGCGGGCTCGTCTGCTGCTCGGCCCCGCCCGCCACCGCTCCACCGGCCGGGGCGACCGAGCCCGGCCGGACGTCGGCCGCCTGGACCTGGAGGGCGGGGATTTCGGTCGTGGTCGGGCTCGCCGCCGGCGTCGCGGCGCGGGTGACGAGCCAAATCCCGCCGCCGGCCACGGCCAGCACGGCGAGGACCACGAGCAGCCGGGTGAGCACGGCCACGCCCGGAGAGCGCGGTGCCGGTGCGGCGGGGGCGGCTTCTTCGGCGCTGGGGCCGATCGGGTCGTCCTCGGTCTTTCCGGTCCTGGTGCGCACGAAACTCCGGTCCTCCAGCGTGGTGTCGACGAACGGTCAACGAGCCCGCGCAGGTTAGCGTTACGCGGGCCCTTCCGATCGTCCCACCACACCGGGTCACCCGGCCGAGTGGAAAACGTCTCGTCAGGCGGACTTCTGCTGCCGCGCGAGCCGCGCCACGCACCACGCCGGGGCACTGCCGCGGCGCAGGTGCTGCAGGACGGTCATCGGCCCGAGCCGACGGCTCAGGTCGGACGGCGCGAGCCCGGCCGCCCGGTAGTCGAGGGCCCGCTGGTCGAGCGGGCTGATGCCGGCGTCCCACCACTCCTCGGCCTCGGCGACGCCGCCGACCATCTGCCACCAGCCCGCGGCGGCGGTGAGGAGCTCTTCGGGCACCTCCGGCAGCCGGCTGCGCATCGCGGCGAGGTAGCCGGGATCGGCCGACTCCACCGGGACGAACCGCGACTGCCCGGTCCGGGCACGCTGGCCGGGAATACCCGGAGCCTGCGCGGGGGCGTCGGCCAGCCACGCGGACGCGATGCGGTCGACCTCCTGCTCCTCGGGAGTCCTCCCGCGCTCGGCGGCCCACTGCCGGATCAACGCGTCCACTCCGGGATCTCCGGTCATCCCTGCCTCCTTGTAGGTCCCCGACGGACAGGGCCTGACGCCTGTCCCACGCGGCGGTGCCGCACGCACCAACCTGCACCTTGCTGAGTGGAAACTGCCTGCGTACCGGGGTTCTCCGGGGGGATGGCGAACCACCCGATCACGCAATGTGAGCACCGTAGGGCCGGGGTGGTCACCTTCGCCAGACCCCGGGTGCCACGAATTCGACGACCTGCGTGTTTTCGACCGCAATCCACCCGGATGGTCGAGCGTTGGGGCCCGGAATCCGGGATTGGTGACACGGAGTGATTTACCGTCCGTTAACACGCAGGGTAGTCATCGGCACCGCCCGTGGCGGTACCGGTACGGAGAAGCACCGGGTCAGGAGAAGAGCGCCCGGAAGAACGTGACGATCGCTTCGGCGCCGTCCTTCAACCAGCCGAGCACGCGGTGCACGAAGTCGGCGGACTGGGTGGGCTGGGTGATGAGCAGGAAGAGCACGAGCGCGACCACACCCACGATGAGAATCTTCTTCACGCCACCCGACATGCGCTTCCTCCCCGGCTCGCCGTCCCCGTCCTGGGAGTGGCCACCCCAATACTGTAGGGAAGGCGGGTACGGAAGACACCTCGATCGACCCAGGAGCGGCGATGTCCCGGAACGTGCTGGTGCGGCGGGACGGCGCGGTGACGACGATCACCATCGACCGGCCGGCGGCGCGCAACGCCGTCGACGGGCCGACGGCGGCGGAGCTGGCCGACGCCTTCCGCGCCTTCGACGCCGACCCGGACGCGGCCGTCGCGGTGCTGACCGGAGCCGGCGGCGCGTTCTGCGCGGGTGCCGATCTCAAGGCCATCGGCACCGGCCGGGTGAACCGCACCCACCCGGACGGGGACGGCCCGATGGGGCCCACCCGGATGACCCTCGGCAAGCCGGTGATCGCGGCGGTCTCCGGGCCCGCCGTCGCGGGCGGGCTCGAGCTGGCCCTGTGGTGCGATCTGCGGGTCGCGGACGCCACGGCGGTGTTCGGCGTGTTCTGCCGCCGCTGGGGCGTCCCGCTGATCGACGGCGGGACGGTGCGGCTGCCACGCCTGATCGGCCAGTCGCGGGCGATGGACCTGATCCTCACCGGACGGCCGGTCGAGGCCACCGAGGCCTTCGAGATCGGCCTGGCCAACCGGCTGGTCCCGGCGGGCGAAGCGCTGACGGCGGCGCAGGAGCTGGCCCGGCAGCTGGCGGCGTTCCCCCAGGCCTGCCTGCGCGGCGACCGGCGTTCGGCACTGGCGCAGTGGGGCGAGGCCGAAGAGGACGCGCTGGCAGCGGAGTTCGCCGCGGCCGTGGGCACCGGCGTCCTGGCGGCGGAAGCGGTCGAAGGCGCGGCCCGCTTCGCCGGCGGCGAAGGCCGCCACGGCACCTTCACGTGACCCAGCGCCCCAAGGTGGCCTTCGGTGCGTTGAACGCACCGAAGGCCACCTTGGGTGCGTTCAACGCAACCAAGGCCACATTGGGGCGCTCGGGGACCGCTGGGTCACGGGCGATGCCTCTAGCGAGCTGTCTTGCGCAAAGCCGTCCCGGTTCCGGTCAAGTGGCCGATAAGGTCTCCGGATGGACGACGACGGTGCCGGTGTGGAGCTCCGGCCGGTGGCCGAAAGGGATCTCGAGCTGCTGGAACGGCTGACCAACGATCCCGTCGCGACCGGCGAGCACCAGTGGTTCGGCTGGCACGATCCCGGCTACCTGCGCCGCCGGTGGCTGGAGACCGGGATGCTCACCGCGGAGACCGGCATGCTCGTGCCGACGCTCGGCGGCCGCGTCCTCGGGCTCGTCTCCTGGCACCGCAGCCGGACCGGGCCGACGTCCTACTGCTGGAACGCCGGTCTCGTCCTCGTCCCCGAAGCGCGTGGCCACGGCTACGGCACCGAAGCCCAGCGCCTGCTCGTCGGCTACCTCTTCGCCCACACCCAGCTCAACCGGGTCGAAGCGACGACCGAGGTCGGCAACCGCGCCGAACAGCGCTCGCTCGAGAAAGCCGGCTTCACCCGCGAAGGCGTGCTTCGCGGGTACAGCTTCCGAGACGGCGAGTGGCGCGACCACGTCATCTACTCGGTCGTGCGCTCCGACCTGGCGAAGAGCTCTGGAGAAGAGCTGAAGCGCTAGGCGATCACCCCCGCCGCGCGCAGGGCGTCCAGGTCCGTGACGCCCAGTTCGGCGAGCACCGCTTCGGTGTCGGATCCCTTGGCCCGCGGTGCCTCCGGCGTCGACGGCGGCGTCCGGTCGAACCGCGGGGCCGGGGCCGGCTGGACCATGCCGCCGATCTCGACGAACGTGCCGCGCGCCGCGTTGTGCGGGTGCGCTGCCGCCTCGGCCGGTGACAGCACCGGGGTCAGGCACGCGTCGGTGCCTTCGGCGCGCGCGACGAGCTCGTCGCGCGTGTGCTTGGCGATCGCCCCCGCCACGATCTCGCGGAGCCGGGGCCACTGCGTCTTGTCGATGTGCAGCGGCAGTTCCGCCGGGTCCAGTTCGAGGACCTTGACGAGCTCGCCCCAGAACCGCATCTCGATCGCCCCGACGGCGACGTACTTGCCGTCCGCGGTCTCGTAGGTGTCGTAGAACGGCGCGCCGCCGTCGAGCATGTTTTCGCCGCGCTCCTCGGACCAGAGCCCGGCCGCCTTGATGCCGTGCAGGCTCGTGGTGAGCAGCGCGGCGCCGTCGACCATCGACGCGTCGACGACCTGGCCGCGGCCGGACGTGTTCCGCTCGTACAGCGCGGCCAGGATGCCCATCGCCAGCAGCAGCCCGCCGCCGCCGAAGTCGCCGAGGAGGTTCAGCGGCGGCACCGGACGCTCGCCCGCACGCCCGATCGGTTCCAGGGCACCGGCGATGCCGATGTAGTTGATGTCGTGCCCGGCGGCACGGGCCAGCGGCCCGTCCTGGCCCCAGCCGGTCATCCGGCCGTAGACCAGCCGCGGGTTCCGGGCGTGCACGACGTCCGGGCCGAGCCCGATCCGCTCGGCGACGCCCGGCCGGAAGCCCTCGATGAGGACGTCGGCGGTGTCGCACAGCTTCAGCACCAGCTCGACGCCATCGGGGGTCTTGGTGTTGATGCCGGCCGACCGGCGGCCGCGCGCGAGCGGGTCGGTCTGGATGCCGAGGACGTCCTCCCCCGGCTGCGCGCGGTCGACGCGGACGACGTCGGCGCCGAGGTCGGCGAGGATCATCGTGGCGAACGGCCCGGGCGCGAGCCCGGCGAGTTCGACCACCTTCAGGCCGCCGAGCGGACCTGCCTTCATAACGGGTCCTTTCAGAGCGAGCGGGAGATGATTTCCTTCATGATTTCGCTGGTGCCGCCGAAGATCCGCGAGATGCGGACGTCGGCCCACGCCCGCGCGATCGGGTACTCGGTCATGTAGCCGTAGCCGCCGAAGAGCTGCACGCAGTCGTCGATCACCTTGTTGACGCGCTCGGTGGTCCACAGCTTCGCCATCGCCGCGCCCTGGACGTCGAGTTCGCCCTTGAGGTGGCGTTCGATGCACTGGTCGAGGAACGCCCGCGCCACCGCGGCTTCGGTGGCCGCCTCGGCGAGGGTGAACTTGGTGTTCTGGAAGGAGAAGATCGGCCGGCCGAACGCCGTGCGCTCCTTGGTGTACTCCAGCGTGAGGTCGACCGCGGCCTCCAGCCCGGCCACCGCGGTGACGGCGATGATCAGCCGTTCCTGCGGCAGCTGCAGCATCAGCTGGACGAAGCCCTGGCCCTCGGCGTCGCCGAGCAGGTTGCCGGCCGGTACGCGGACGTCGTCGAAGAACAGCTCGGCGGTGTCCTGGCCCTTGAGCCCGACCTTGTCGAGGACACGGCCGCGGCGGAAGCCCGGCGTGTCCGTCTCGACCACGATCAGCGAGACGCCCTGCGCGCCCGCGTCCGGATCGGTCTTGCACGCCACGACCACGAGGTTGGCGTGCAACCCGTTGGTGATGAAGGTCTTCGCGCCGTTGAGGACGTAGTGGTCGCCGTCGCGGACCGCCCGCGTCTTGATGCCCTGCAGGTCGGAGCCGGTACCGGGCTCGGTCATCGCGATGGCGCCGACCATCTCGCCGCTGGCCAGCTTCGGCAGCCACTCGCGCTTCTTCTCTTCCGAGGCGTAGGCGAGCAGGTAGTGCGCGACGATTCCATTGTGGACGGTAACGCCCCACGCGCTGTCGCCGGCGCGTGCCTGCTCCTCGTAGAGGACGGCTTCGTGGGCGAAGGTACCGCCACCCCCGCCGTACTCCTCGGGGATGGACAGGCAGAGCAGGCCGACGTCGCCCGCCTTCGTCCACAGCTCGCGGTCGACCTTCTTCTCCGCCGCCCAGCGTTCCTGGTGCGGGACGGCTTCCTTCTGCAGGAACGACCGCGCGAGTTCGCGGAGGTCGTCGAGCTCGGTCGTGCTCCACGAGCTCTTCGGCAGTTGCAGTGGCACGGGGACCCTCCTGCTGGGCAGTGCTGGCAAACATGACGATCGGCATGTAAGTTCTGACCGGAATGTACATCCGTACCGCCCGTGGGTAAAGCAGGGAGGCCGCGGTGACCGAGACGACCCACCGGACTCAGGCGCAGCGGCGGGAGCAGACCCGCACGGCACTGCTCGACGCCACCATCGAGTGCCTGGTCGAGGTCGGCTACGCACGCACGTCGGTGCAGGAGATCTGCGCCCGTGCAGGCGTTTCGAAGGGCGCGGTGCAGCACCACTTCACCGCGAAGGCCGAGCTGATGGCGGCCGCGGTCGAGCACCTGACGACGAAGCTGCGTCGCCAGCTCGCGAAGTCGCTCGAAGACCTGCCGGGCGGCGGCAAGGGGGTCGCCGCCGCGATCGACCTGCTGTGGGCCGGCTACTCCGGCACGCTCTCGACCGCCGTCACCGAGCTGTGGGTCGCCGCCCGCACCGACCCCGAGCTGCGCGCGGCCATCCGCCCGGTCGACCGCGCGCTCGGCCGTGCCACGCTCGAGCACGTCACCCAGGTCGCCGGCGAACTGCCGCCGGAACGCGCGGAAATGCTGTTCTGGCTCACCGTGAACCTCACCCGCGGGCTGGCGCTGGACGCCGAGCTCGGCGGCGACCCGAACCGGCGACGGCAGCTCCTCGACGAGTGGAAGCGCATCGCCGTCCTGCTCTACCAGGACGCCACCACTGCGCCGAGCTGACCAGCGCGACGCCACCAGGGTGTTTTGCCCCTTATCCGCCGGGGGATTTCGTGGTCCAATCCCCTCCGAGCGAGGGGAGTTCCGATGACCGCCGCCCCGTACCCCTACCCCTACGGCCCGCCACCCGCACCGCCGCCGGCCGACCCGGGTGCCGTCTTCCGGCTGTTCGCCGCGATCCTCGGCGCCCTCGCCGCGGTGCTGGTGATCGCCGGGTCCTTCTTCCCGCAGACGACGTTCGAGCAGGTGGTGAACGGGGAGACCGAGAGCAGCCAGACGATCAGCGCCTGGTCACGCTCGTTCGCCGTCGAACCCGGCGAGGAGGCGAAGAAGTTCTACGACCAGACCCACGTCGCCCGGTACGGCATCCCGCTCACGGCCGGCGCGGTCGTGCTGCTGGCCGGGGCCGGCCTGGCCTTCGCCGGCGCGCGCCGCTCGGCGGGGCCCGGCCTGCGTTCGGGTGCCCGGACGGCACTGGTGGCGGGGGCGGCCGGGGTCGCCGCGGCGGTCTGGATGCTCGGCATGGACGTCTCGGCGACCTTGAGCTACGAGTCCGACGAGGGGACGGTCAGGTCGCACTACACGACCGGGATCGGGTTCTGGCTGCTGGTCGGCGGCGGGATCGTCGCCGTGATGGCACTGGTGTCCGCGGCGCTCGCCGGGCGGCGGGCACCCGCCGCGGCCCCGGCCGGGCCGCCCCCGGGGCCGTACCCGCAGCAGCAGTCGCAGCCCTATCCGGTGCCGCCCCGGCAGTACGCGCAGCCTCATCCGGGATATCCCGCGTCGCAGCCGTTTCCCGCCCAGGCCCCGCCGCCGCAGACCGGCGCGCAGCCGCCGCCCCCGTACGGCGGTCCGGCGTCGCAACCGTTCCCGGCGCAGCAACCCGACGATCCCTACGGCGGCGCCACGCAGGCTCAGCGGCACCCGGCCCAGCAGGACCCGACCGAGCCGAACTACCAGCTGCCGCCCCTGCACCCACCCAATACGTGAATCTTATTCACATCACACTGGACAGCTGACGTACCGACGGTATGGTGTACTGATCGGTAACTTCCGCGCGACGTCGCGCGGACTCCGCGGAACGGAGACGTCATGACCAGCACGACCCCCGCGAACGCAGTCGAAGACACCACGCTGCCGCCGACCGTCGGCGGTGTTGCCGGGGCGCCGGGCTCGGCTCGGGCGGCCCAGCTCGTCGCCCGCGTGACGGGCGGCGCGGACTCGGCGCCGATCCGGATGCGGGCGCCCTTCACCGGGCTGCCGATCGCGACGCTGCCGCAGGCCACCGACGCCGACGTCCGCGCCGTGTTCGCGGACGCGCGCACCGCCCAGCCGGCGTGGGCGGACCGCTCCCCCGCCGAGCGCGCCCGCGTCCTCACCCGCCTGCACGACCTGGTGCTCGCCCGGCAGGACGAGGTGCTCGACCTGGTCCAGGTCGAAGCCGGCAAGGCGCGGCTCGACGCGTTCGACGAGGTCAGCGCAACCGCGCTGGTCGCGGCCTACTACGGCAGGCACGCGGCGAAGCTCCTCGCGCCCCGCCGCGTCGCCGGCGTCATCCCCGGCCTGACCAGGGCGGGCGAGCTCCGCCACCCCAAGGGCGTCGTCGGGATCATCTCGCCGTGGAACTACCCGCTCGCCCTGACCGCGATGGACGTCCTGCCGGCGCTGGCCGCGGGGAACGCCGTCGTGCAGAAGCCGGACAACCAAACCGCGCTGTCCGCGCTGTGGCTGCACGAACTCGCCGAAGAAGCCGGGTTGCCCGCCGGCACCTGGCAGATCGTCCTCGGCCGCGGTTCGAAGATCGGCACGGCGCTCGTCGAGGAGTCGGACTACCTCTGCTTCACCGGTTCGACGCCGACCGGCAAGGAACTGGCCGGGCAGGTGGCGAAGCGGCTGACGTCGTACTCGCTGGAACTCGGCGGCAAGAACCCGATGGTCGTGCTGCCCGACGCCGACATCGCGAAGGCCGCGACGGGCGCGGTGACGGCGTGCTTCTCCTCGGCCGGGCAGCTGTGCGTGTCGGTCGAGCGGATCTACGTCCACGAGGACATCCGCGACGAGTTCACCCGCGCCTTCGTCGCCCGCACTGCCGCGCTGCGGCTCGGCGGCGCGCTCGATTACCACGCCCAGATGGGCTCGCTGACGTCGGAAGACCAGCTCGCCACCGTGTCGGCGCACGTCGAGGACGCCCGCGCGAAGGGGGCTTCGGTGCTCACCGGCGGCCATGCCCGGCCCGACCTCGGCCCGCTGTTCTACGAGCCGACCGTGCTGTCCGGCGTCACCCCGGACATGCTGCCGTACGCGGCGGAGACGTTCGGGCCGGTCGTCTCGATCTACGGCTACACCGACGTCACCGACGCGATCGAGCGGGCCAACGACACGCCGTTCGGGCTCAACGCCAGCGTCTGGTCCCGCAACGGCCGCGCGGGCTGGGAGGTCGCGGCCCGGCTCAAGGCCGGGACGGTCAACGTCAACGAGGGTTACGCGGCGACGTTCGGCAGCGTCGGCGTCCCGATGGGCGGGATGAAGGACTCCGGCGTCGGCCGCCGCAACGGCGCCGAAGGCCTGCTGAAGTACACGGAGTCCCAGTCCATCGCCCTCCAGCGCGGCCTGGCCCTGCGCCCACCCCGCGGAATCCCGGGCTCGCTGTGGTCCCGCGGCATGACGTTCGGCCTCAAAGCCCTCCGCCGCCTCCCCCGCTAACGTACCCGGACGGTCGGTTCGCGTACCTGGACAGTCGGGTCGCGTACCTGGACAGTCGGGTCGCCGTCCGACCCTCCAGGTACGCGAGCCGACCCTTCCGGTACGCGAGCCGACCGTTTGGTTACGCGGTGGGGGCGGTGAGGAGGCCGCGGTCGTAGGCGATCGCGACCGCTTCCGCGCGGCGGCTTGCGCCCAGTTTGGCCATCACGCGGGAAAGGTGGACGCTCACCGTTTTTTCGCTGATGTAGAGCTCTTCGCCGACCTGGCGGTTCGTGCGGCCGAGGGCGACGCGCTCGAGGACGTCGCGCTCGCGGTCGGTCAGCGGGTCGGTGACCGTGCGGGCCGGGGCCGCCGGTTCGACGCCCGCCAGCTCGACGCGGGCGCGGTGCGCGAGGTCGCGGACGGCGTCGCGCAGCGGGATCGCGCCCAGCCGGACCGCCACCGCGTGGGCCGCCTCCAGGGCCGCGCCCGCGTCGGCGTCCGCGGCCAGCCGGGCCTCGGATTCGTGCCAGCGGCAGATCGCCTGCTCGTACACGGCGCCGTAGCCGAACGCCTTCACCGCGGCCGCCCACTTCTCCGCGTCGCCGCGGCCGGACAGGCAGGTCGCCGCCGCTTCCAGGCGGAGCAGCCACGCGCGGCCCTCCGGACCGAGCGTTCCCGAGCGCGGCTGGCCGACGACCGAGCACATCCGGCCGTGCGCCAGGAACCGTTCGCCGGCCGCCACGGCGACTCCGGCCGCGGCCTGGTCACCGTGGACGCGGGCGTCGGCGGCCAGCCTGGCCGCCGCGGAGACGCCGAGCGCGGCCACCCGGATGCCGGCCAGCAGGCCGGTTTCGATCCGCTCCAGCCAGCCGATCAGCTCGTCGGCCTGGCGCACGGCCTCGGCGTGGGCGCCGCGCCAGTACGCCAGCTCGATTCCGGCGCCGCCTGCCGACAGCGGGATCTGCAGGTCCGCCGTCCAGTGCTGCCGCAGCCCGCCGAGCAGCTTCGCGGCCTCGTCGAACCGGCCGCGGGCGACGACGAACAGCGACCAGATGGCCAGGATCCGCGCGGCGACGGCGCTGGACACCCCGCGCCCGGCCCGCCCGGCGCTCTCGTCCGGCCAGTCGCCCATCAGGTAGCGCAGCGTCAGCTGCCGCGCGCGCAGCTCCAGCCCGTAGACGCTCCAGCTCAGCCCGGCTTCCTCGGCCCGCGCGACGCCGTGTGTGGCGTGCTCCAGCGCTTCGGCGAACTCGCCTTGGTCGTCGTGGCTCAACGCCAGGAAGTAGGTCGCGCGGATCTCGGTGTTGTACGCGCCCACGTCGCGTGCCTTGCACTGGGCCTGCCGCAGCCGCTGCCGGGCCTCGGCGGCGTCGCCCCGCGAATCGGCCAGCGTGCCCAGGGTGACCAGCGCCGACGCCTCCGCACCGGCCGCGCCGACCGCCTGGGCGTCGACGACCGCGGCGAACGCGCTGTCGAGCGCCGCCTCGGGCTGATCGAGGATCCGCAGGAACCCGGCGCGGCTGGCCAGCACCCAGGCGCGTGCCGAGCCGGGTTCGGTGTCCTTCACCAGGTCCCAGGCCCGCTCGATGGCGGCGACCGCCTCGTCGAGGGTGCCCTCCAGCGCGAGCAGCGCGTCGGCCAGCCGCCGCCACACCTTCGCGGCCCGGTCGTTCGGGACGTCGGGGGTCAGCGCCTGGGTGGCGGAGCGGGCGAACGCGGCGGCCCGCTCGGGCTCGCCGGACGTCCCCGCGAAGTACGACGCTTCGTAGAGCAGCTTCAGCTCGTCGAAGCCTTCGGGCCGGTCGGCCGGGGTGACGGCGTCCCAGATGGACAGTGCCTGTTCGACGTGCTGCAACGCCGACCCGGGCGCACCCAGCTTCTCGGCCTCGTCCATCGCGCGCAGCAGCGCCGGGAGCGCGGTGGCCAGATCGCTGCTCTGCATCGAGTGGTAGGCCAGCTTCGCGTCGTGGCCTCGCCCCTGCGGCCGCGCCTTGATCCGGGCCGCATACGCCGCGTGCGTACGCGACCGTTCCCCCGGCAGCAGGTCGCCGTACACCGCTTCCTGCAGCAAGGCGTGCCGGAACGTGTACGAGGCGTCCGAAAGCACCACCAGCACGTGGTGCTGGACGGCTTCCCGCAGTGCCTCGTCGAGTTCCAATTCGCCCAGCCCGGAGACCTCGGCGAGCGCGCCGTGCATGACCGGCTCGTTGGCCACCGAGATCACCCGCGCGACCCGGCGGGCGTCCGGCGAGAGCCGCTCGAGCCGGGACAGCAGCACCTCGGCCAGCCCGGCGGGCAGGTCGTTGCACTCGGCCTTGGTGGCGAGCAACTCCTCGGCGAAGAACGGGTTGCCCTCGGAGCGGGTGACGATGTCGGCCACGACGTCCGCCGCCAGTGGCTCGTCGGCCAGCGCTTCGACGAACTTGCGGGCGTCGGCCGCGCCGAAGGGGTGCAGGTCGACGCGCTCGACGGTGGCGAGCCGGACCAGCTCCGCGAGGAGGCCGCGCAGCGGGTGGCGCCGGTGCACGTCCTCCTCGCGGTAGCTGCCCACGACCAGGAGCCGCTGCGCCCGCAACCTGCTGAGCAGGAACGACAGCAGGTTGCGGGTCGAGGCGTCGGCCCAGTGGAGGTCCTCCAGCAGGATCACCACCGGCCGCGACTCGGCGATCTCGGTCAGCACCCCCAGTACCGCGTCGAACAACTGCAGCTGACCGAGATCCTGCTCCGGCCGGGGACGCACCATGGTCTCCCGGTCGTTCGAGGTCATGGGCTGGTGTTCGGCCGCCCGGGGCTCCTCGACGCCCTGGCCCTGGGGCAGCAGCCGCCCGAGCGCGGGCCGGGCCCGCACCGCGGCGGCGACCGCCGGGTCCGCCGCGCTGCCCAGCGGGGCGAGCGCCTCGGCGAACGGAAGATAAGGAAGGCCGCCCTCGCGGACGTCGATGCAGCGGCCGGTGAGCACCAGCGCACCGCACGCCGCGACGTGCTCGGCGAGCGCGGTCAGCAGCCGGGTCTTGCCGACCCCGGCGTCCCCCGAGAGCAGCACCGCGCCGGCTTCGCCCCGTTCGGCCCTGGCGAAGGCGGCGCGGAGCCGCCGCATCTCGTGGGTACGGGCGACGAGCGGGATTCCGGAGCCGAGTCTGGGCACGAGGAGCATTGTTGCTCACCCCACCGACAGTTTCCGACCACTTATCGCCATCGCCACCATCACCCGCCCCTACCGGGCGGTCTTGGCGGCACCGGCGGTCTCCCGCGCGGCCTCCCGGCGCTCCTGCTCGGGTACCTCGACGTCGGTCCGCGTGGCCCGCACGTGGCGGACGGCGCGGCGGGCGCGGGCGGCCCAGGCGCTGCGCCCGGCCTTCCGCAGTTCTTCGGCCCGGTACGCCGCTTCGGCGCGGACCGCGTCGAGCATCAGATCGCTGTGCATGGTGTTCCCCTGTCCCTGGCGGTTGGTAACACTCAGGTTCGTCCTGAGGGCCCACCCCAGGCATCGGGTGATCACGTAGGCATGGCCGCAAAAAGACCCCTTACGCCCGGCCGAGCCCAGCTCGGCGGGGGTAAGGGGTCTTGTCCAAGCGCCTCAGTCGTGCGCCGGGCCGCCGGTCCGCACCGCGGCCAGCAGCCCCCGCCAACCCGACGCGGGCAGGCGGAACGCACCCCCTTCGGGGTCCTTCGAGTCGCGCACCGCGGCCCCGCCCGCGACGAACGCGACCTCGACGCAGTCGTTGCCGCCGCCGCTGTGGCTGCTCTTGCGCCACCGCGCCCCGGAGAGTTCTGCTTCCATGGTCCCCACCACTCCTTACTCTGTCCTCGGTTCCGGATGGTGCACCGGCCCCGGTACGGCCGCCTGTTCGGCGAACCGTCCGGCCGCCTCGGCGATCAGGTCCACCGAGTCGTCCGGTTTCAGTGCGGCCGCGCGCAGATGGTCGAACATCAGCCCGTAGCGCCGCACGTCTGTGGGTTCTTCCAGGTAGAGGCCGCTGGACGTGCTGTCGTCGACGTAGACGACGTCCGGGTCGGCCTGCTCGGGGAAGCCCATGATGAGGAAGGGGCCTTCCATGCCGGGGTGCGCGCCGGCCCCGAACGGCACGACCTGGACGGTCACGTTCGGCTTCTCGGCGACGGCGACCATCCGGTAGAGCTGCTCGGCCATCACTTCGGGACTGTCGACCACGCGGCGCAGCACGGCTTCGTCCATCACCGCCCAGTACTCCGGCGGCGGGGTGTCGGACAGCAGTTCCTGGCGGGCCATCCGGGCGGCGACGCGGCGGCGGATCTCGGCCTCGTCGGCGTCCGGCCGCAGCGCGCGGATCACCGCGCGGGCGTACCGCTCGGTCTGCAGCAGCCCGGGCACCAGCAGGGCCTGGAACGCGCACAGCGAACTGGCGTCGGCTTCCAGCCCGACGAAGGTCCCGGTGAACACCTCGTTGTACGCGTGCCACCAGCCGCGCTTGCGGGCCTCCCTGGCCAGCTGGACGAGCGCCTCCTGCTCGTCGCCCATGATGCCGTAGAGCGCCAGCATGTCCCGGGCGTCACGCGGCGTGACGCCGACGTGGCCGGTCTCGATGCGGCTGATCTTCGAGGCCGAGCACTCGAGCTTTTCGCCCACCTCGTCGATGGTGAGGTCGGCGGCCTCGCGGAGCCGGCGCAGCTCGCTCGCCAGCCTCCGGCGGCGAACCGTGGGGCTCTGTCCCCTTGCCATCGCGGCACCTCCGGATGTCGAGTGCTATCTGTATCTAACCAGCCGGGCACGGAGTGGGTGGAGCATTAACACGGACGATTCCGGCACCGGATCTGCAATTTGCAGAATGCTCTTGTATCCTCGCACCCTGCACTGCCTCGGGCGCCTGACAGTCGGCCCGCCGTGGCTTCGACCGGCCTCTGAGCAGGGTAGACGATGACCGTGCGAAGTGCCGCGCGATCATCGGACGGAGGGGTCCGGGGCCGTCCCCCGATCGGTCCCGGGCCCCTCACCGGAGCCGAATGCCCTTTTCCGGCGACGGGTATTCGGGTTATCGGTCGCCCGTGAGGGTGATTTCCCGGCGAACTTCACAGGACGCGCAGGAGTCCTTCTTGGACGACCGTCGCGATCAGCGTGCCGTCCTGGCCGAAGAACCGGCCGGTGGCCAGACCGCGGGCACCGGAGGCCGTCGGCGAGGCGCTGTCGTAGAGGAACCACTCGTCCGCCCGGAACGGCCGGTGGAACCACAGCGCGTGGTCGAGGCTGGCCCCGAGGACCTTGTCGGTGTCCCAGTAGACGCCGTGGCGCGCGAGCACCGAGTCCAGCAGCGTCATGTCCGAGGCGTAGGTCAGCACGCAGACGTGCAGCAGCTGCTGGTCGGGCAGTTTCCCGTCGGCCCGCATCCACACCTGGTTGCGCGCGGGCCGCTCGCCGGTCTCCCGGGTGACCCACGGCGGCTCGTTGACGTACCGCAGGTCGATCGGCCGCGGCCGGGCGTGCGCGCCGATCGCGTACCCCTCGGCGCGTTCCATCAGCGTCGGCAGTGTGTCCGGCGCCGGAACGCCCTCCGGCATGGTCTCGGCGTGCTCGATGCCCGGTTCGTCCGCCTGGAACGACGCCGAGAGCGAGAAGATCGCCTTGCCGTGCTGGATCGCCACGACCCGGCGCGTGGTGAACGACCGGCCGTCGCGGATCCGGTCGACCTCGTAGACGATCGGCACGCTGGGGTCGCCGCCGCGGATGAAGTACGCGTGCAGCGAGTGGACCCGGCGTTCTTCTCCGACCGTGCGCCCGGCGGCGACCAGCGCCTGGCCGGCGACCTGGCCGCCGAACACCCGCACCGGGGAGTGGGCGGGCGAGACACCGCGGAAGATGTTCTCTTCGATCTTCTCGAGGTCGAGCAGCGCGATCAGGCGGTCGAGCACCGGCTGGCCGCCACCGGGGATCTCCGGTTCGGTGGCGGCCGTCCTGGCCAATTCAGTCATGGCAGGAGCTTAGGTGCATACCAAGCGGTCGGTCTCTCAAGCGTGGTCGTCTTCACCGAGCCGGTGCACCCGGATCAGGTTGGTCGACCCGACGGTGCCCGGCGGGGAACCGGCCACGATGACGACCAGGTCGCCCTTCTGGTACCTGCCCATCTCCAGCATCGCGTGGTCGACCTGCTGGATCATCTGGTCGGTGGAGCTGACCTGCGGGACGATGTGGGTGTTGGTGCCCCAGGTCATCGACAGCTGGCTGCGCACGCACTCCTCGGGGGTGAACGCCAGCAGCGGCAGCCGGGTGTGCAGCCGCGCGAGGCGGCGCACGGTGTCACCGGACTGCGTGAAGGCGACCAGTGCCTTCGCGTTGAGCCGCTCGCCGATGTCGCGGGCGGCGTAGGAGATGACGCCGCGCTTGGTGCGCGGGACGTGCGACAGCGGCGGCACGATCGGCGAGTCGGTCTCGACCGCCTCGATGATCCGGCCCATCGTCTGCACGGTCTCGATCGGGTACCGGCCCACGCTGGTCTCGCCGGACAGCATGACCGCGTCGGTGCCGTCGAGCACCGCGTTCGCGACGTCGGAGGCCTCGGCGCGGGTCGGCCGGGAGTTGTTGATCATCGACTCGAGCATCTGCGTCGCGACGATGACGGGCTTCGCGTTCTCGCGGCAGATCTGGATGGCGCGCTTCTGCACCAGCGGGACCTGCTCCAGCGGCAGCTCGACGCCGAGGTCGCCGCGGGCGACCATCACCGCGTCGAAGGCCAGCACGATGGCTTCGAGGTTGTAGACGGCTTCGGGCTTCTCGATCTTGGCGACGACCGGCAGCCTGCCCTTGCCGACCCGGTCCATCACCTGGTGGACCAGGTCGATGTCGGCCGGCGAGCGGACGAAGGACAGGGCGATGAAGTCGACGCCCAGCTCGAGCGCGAACTCGAGGTCTTCGATGTCCTTCTCGGACAGCGCCGGCACGGAGACGTCCATGCCGGGCAGCGAGACGCCCTTGTTGTTGCTGACCGGGCCGCCCTCGGTCACCTCGCAGACCACGTCCGGGCCCTCGACGCCCTTGACCACCAGGCCGACCTTGCCGTCGTCGACGAGCAGCCGGTCACCGGGCTTGGCGTCCCTCGCCAGGCCCTTGTAGGTGGTCGAGACGCGGTCGTGGGTGCCGGCGACGTCCTCGACGGTGATCCGGACGATGTCGCCGTTGTGCCACTCGACCGGGCCGCCGGCGAACGTGCCCAGGCGGATCTTCGGGCCCTGCAGGTCGGCGAGGACGCCGACCGCGCGGCCGGTCTCGGCAGCCGCGGCCCGGATGAGGTCGTAGACCTCCTTGTGGTCGCTGTGGCTGCCGTGGCTGAAGTTCATTCTGGCCACATCCATGCCCGCATCGACCAGCGCCCGCATCTTCTCCGGCGTGGCAGTGGCAGGACCCAGGGTACAAACGATCTTCGCGCGTCGGCTCACGTCCACATAGCGTAGACCCTCTTCGCGCGTTCGTCTGTACCGATCCCGAATGTTCAAGAAAGTGTTCAGAGACTCCCCTGGTCCACCTGCGTCAACGACGTGGTTGTTCACTGGGCCCGACCCGGTCGCGGGCCCATTCGTTGAACTCGCGCAGCTGCCGCCAGGCCTTCCGGACGCGGTCGAGGGCGCCGCGCTCGTGCAGGACGTCGTCGGGCTCCCAGCCGCGCACGGCGTACACCGACCGGTGGCGCAGCAGGTCCAGGCGCGGGTGATCGGCGTCGAACCCGCGGGGCTTCGACTTCAGCCGGTCGCCCTTGACCTCCCAGCCGGCGCGCTCGAGCTTGGCGAGGATCTTCCGCAGGGCCTCGCCGTGCAGCTCGGTGTCGACGGCCGTCCGGAACCGGGCGAGCTGGTCGGACGCGAGGTGGAAGCAGCCGCCGCCGACACGCAGGCCGTCCGGCCCGACCTCGACGTAGTAGGCCCCGCCGCCGCGGCCCTGCTCGATCACCGCGCCGCAGTGGGTCTTGTACGGCGTCTTGTCCTTGGCGAAGCGGACGTCGCGGTACGGGCGGAACACCTTGGGCTCGCCGAAGCCGTCGGAGAACTCGGGCGCCAGCTCGGCCAGCAGCGCTTCCATCGGGGCACGGACGTCGCTCTTGTAGGTCTCGACGTGGTCGTCCCAGTAGGGCTTGGAGTTGTCCTCCACGAGGCCGTCGAAGAAGTCGACGGCGTACTCGCCGAATCCGCTGAACTTCACGCCCGCGACGATAAACGGGGGCACCGGCAGAATCCGCCGGTGCCCCCGCGTGCGCCGTGTCACCTGGCGACGGCGGTGATCAGCTCGCCGTTCGCGGTGTCACCGGAGAGCTCCCAGAACATCGCGCCGCCCAGGCCCTGGGTCTTGGCGTAGGAGATCTTGCCGGCGATGGTCGCCGGGGTGTCGTAGCTCCACCAGTTGCTGCCGCACTTGGCGTACGCGGTGCCGGCGACCGTGCCGGTCGCCGGGCAGGAGGCCTTGAGCACCTTGTAGTCCTCGATGCCCTGCTCGTACTTGCCGGGCGCCGGACCGGTGGCGGAGCCGCCCGGGGCGCTCTGCGTGACGCCGGTCCAGCCGCGGCCGCAGAACCCGATGCCCAGCAGCAGCTTGCTGCCCTGGACGCCCTTGCTCTTGAGCTTCTGGATCGCCGCGTCGGAAGAGAAGCCGGCCGTCGGGATGCCGGCGTAACCGGTGAGCGGCGAGTGCGGAGCCGTCGGGCCCTGCGCCGCCCAAGCGCCGAAGTAGTCGTACGTCATGACGTTGTACCAGTTGACGTACTGCGCGGCGCCGCCGTAGTCGGCCGCGTCGATCTTGCCGCCGCTGGTGCCGTCGGCGGTGATCGCCGCCGTGACCAGCTTCGAGCCGAACTTCGCGCGCAGCGCCTGGAGCAGGTTCTTGAACGCCGCGGCGCCGCTGGTGTCGCACGACAGGCCGCAGGCGTTGGGGTATTCCCAGTCGATGTCGATGCCGTCGAAGACACCGGCCCAGCGCGGGTCGTTGACCAGGTTGTAGCAGGAGTTCGCGAACGCCGCGGGGTTCTTCGCGGCCTGCGCGAAGCCGCCCGACCAGGTCCAGCCGCCGAAGGACCAGAGGACCTTCAGGCCGGGGTGCTTGGCCTTGAGCTTCTTGAGCTGGTTGAAGCTGCCGGCGAGCGGCTGGTCCCAGTGTCGGCGACGCCGTCGACACTGCCCGCGGCGTCGTAGGTCTTCTGGTGGTCGGCGTAGGCGTCGCCGATCGCGCAGCCGCCGTTCGTCACGTTGCCGAAGGCGTAGTTGATGTGGGTCAGCTTGCTCGCCGAGCCCGACGTCTCGATGTTCTTGACGTGGCAGTTGCGGTCGTAGACACCCCATTCGGTGAAGTAGCCGACCACCTTGCCGACGGAGGCGTCGGTCGCGGCGGCGGCCACCGGGGCGGTGGCGCCACCCGCGACGACGGTGCCGGAGTGGTGAGGACCACACTCACCGCAAGTGGACTAGACCACTAGGTCAATGGTTCAGACCATCGAAGGTCCACATTCCTTGACAGGAATATGCCCGGCGGAGCACATTTCACGGGTGATGCAGACTTTCGACGTCCTCGCCGAGCCCCGGCGCCGGACCATCCTCGACCTGCTGCGCGACGGCGAGCGCTCGGTCGGCGAGCTGGTCGACGAGCTGGCCCTGAGCCAGCCCGCGGTGTCCAAGCACCTGCGCGTGCTGCGCGAAGCCGGGCTGGTGACGGTCCGGGTCGCGGCGCAGCGGCGGTGCTACGCGCTGCGCCCGGAGCCACTGGCCGAGGTCGACGCCTGGCTGGCGCCCTACCGCCGGTTCTGGTCGGACCGGCTGGACGCGCTGGAACGCCGTCTCGACGAAACCTGAGCCACGCCGGTCCCCAGCGCCCCAATGTGGCCTTGGTTGCGTTGAACGCACCGAAGGCCACCTTGGGTGCGTTCAATAGGGCTTTGTTAGGGGTTGTTGATCTTGTGATGTGATCGTGGTGTGGATCTCGGTGCGGTGCTGGCGCTGAATGGGGAGCTGGAGCGGTTTGTCGCGGAGGTGTTCGTGCCGGGGCAGCCGGCG
>NZ_JAJPWT010000003.1:0-729300 GCF_046548975.1 Amycolatopsis sp. lyj-346 | reverse complement strand
CGAGGGCTTCACTCATACCCGCGGACACCACACCGTCCCGACGCCGGTTGCTGCCACACCAACCGAACCAGCCCTGCCACACCGCCCCCACCAGCAACAACCACGATGAAACAACCCCATTGGGGCGCTTGGGGGCGGGGCGGGGCGGGACGAAGGTCCTGAAGTGCTGTGACCGAGGTCCTGTGAAGCGGCCCCGGCGTTCTCACCAGGACCTCACTGCCTACCCTCAACGGGGTGAACTCCGTTACCGAGCTGGCGCTCTCCGGGCCGCTGCTGCTCGCCGCGGGTGTCGCGCTGCTGGCCGGGGCGATCTCCTTCGCCTCGCCGTGCGTCGTGCCGCTCGTGCCGGGGTACCTCGCCTACCTCGCCGCGCTCGTCGGGGCCGAGGCGCCCGCCGTCAGCGCCGATGAGGAGCGCAAGCGGGGGCGGTGGGCCGTCGTCGGGGCCGCCCTGCTGTTCGTGCTCGGGTTCACGGTGGTCTTCGTCGCCACTCTCGGCACGCTGGTGTGGCTGACCGCCACCCTCACCCTCAACCAGGACATCCTGCAGCGCGTCGGCGGGGTCCTCACCATCGCCATGGCGTTCGTCTTCCTCGGCTGGATCCCCGGCCTGCAGCGTGAGGTGCGTTCGCACCACGTCCCGCGCGGCGGCCTCTGGGGAGCACCGCTGCTGGGCGCGATCTTCGGGCTCGGCTGGACGCCGTGCATCGGTCCTACCCTGTCCGCAGTCATGACGCTGGCCAGCGCCACCGGTGGTGCCGAGGCCCGCGGGTACCTGCTGATCGCCGTCTACTGCCTCGGCCTCGGGCTGCCGTTCCTGCTCATCGCGCTCGGCGCCCGCTGGGCCGTGCGCGCCACCGACTGGGTCCGCCGGCACGGCCGCCAGGTGCAGATCTTCGGCGGCGCGCTGCTCATGGTCGTCGGCATCCTGCTGGTCACCGGCGTCTGGGGAGATCTGATGGGCTGGCTCCGCAACGAACTCGTCGTGGACCTGAGGCTGCCGCTGTGACGACCACCTCCGAAGCCCCGCCCGCGGCGCCGCAGGGTCCCACGCCCGCCAAGCGCGCCTTCGCCTTCCTGCGCAACACCTGGCGCGGCCTGACGTCCATGCGCACCGCGCTCGTCCTGCTGTTCCTGCTGGCGCTGGCCGCCCTGCCGGGTGCGCTGCTGCCGCAGCGGACGCTCAACGCGCCCAAGGTCGCCGAGTACATCACCGCCCACGGCTGGTGGGGCACCCTGCTCGACAAGCTCGAGTTCTACGACGTCTACTCCAGCATCTGGTTCTCGGCCATCTACCTGCTGCTGATGATCTCGCTCGTCGGCTGCCTGACCCCGCGCAGCTTCGAGTACGTCAAGGCGATGCGGGCCAAGCCGGTGCTCACCCCGCGCAACCTGGCCCGGATGCCGCACTACCGGCTCGGCCGCGGCCGAGCCGACGTCGCCGCCGAGGTCGCGGCCGTCCACAAGCAGCTCTCCGGCTGGCGCCGCATCGAGCGCGAAGAGGACGGCGGCGTCCGCACGATCTCCGCAGAGCGAGGGTTCCTCCGCGAGACCGGCAACCTGCTCTTCCACTTCGGCATGCTCGGCCTGATCGTGTTCTTCGCCCTCGGCAAGCTCTACAGCTACGAGGGCCAGGTCATCGTCCAGGCGGACGGCGACAGCTTCTGCAACGCCGGCATCTACAACTACGACTCGTTCAACGCGGGCCTGCGCGTCGACGGCACCGATCTCAACCCCTTCTGCGTGAAGGTGAACGACTTCGCCGCGCGGTTCACCGAGTCGGGCCAGCCCGACTACTACCACGCGAACATCGAGTACCAGTCCGGCGCGGACCTGGAGACGAACACCTGGCGCCCGTACGGCCTCGAGGTCAACTCGCCGCTGCGCACCGCCGGCGACCGCGTCTACCTGCTCGGCCACGGCTACTCGCCGAAGTTCACCGTCACCTTCCCGGACGGTTCCCAGCGCACCCAGAACACCCAGTGGCGCACGGTCGACCCGTCGACGATGCTCGCCGAGGGCGCGACGAAGTTCGACCAGCCCGGCATCACCGACGAGGTGCAGCGGCGGACCCGCCAGCTGGCCGTCACCGGCCTGTTCGCCCCGACCGCGTTCCTGCACGGCAACGTCCTGACGTCGTCGGCGCCCGAGGCGGACGATCCCGCGGTCGCCGTCGACGTCCTGCGGGGCGACCTCGGCCTCGACGCCGGGCGCGGCCAGTCGGTGTTCGAGGTCGACCAGTCGCTCGTCGACGACGGCAGGCTGAAGAAGGTCGCCCGCGAGAACCTGAAGGTCGGCCAGGAGCTCAAGCTGGACGACGGCACGAAGATCCGCTTCGACGGCGTCGGCCAGTGGGTCTCCCTGCAGGTTTCCCACGACCCCACGCAGGGGTTCGTGCTCGGCTTCGCCATCGCGATGTTCCTCGGCCTCGGCGCTTCCCTGCTGGTCAAGCGCCGACGGCTGTGGGTGCGGGTGAAACCGGGGACCGAAGACGACCCGGGTACCGTGATCGAGGTCGCCGGCCTGGCGCGCACCGACCAGGCCGGGTACGGCGAAGAGTTCCACCGGGTCAGCGAACGCCTGATCAGTGGGCAGAAGGGCTGAGGCATGCCGATCAACGAGACGCTGTCGACCTACAGCGACTGGCTGTACACCACCGCCGCGGCGATCTACGTCGTCGCGCTGATGATGACGCTGATCGAGCAGGGCTTCGGCGCCAAGGGGCGGCTCGCCACCGAGCGCGCGAAGCTGCGGGCGCGGGAGCTCGTCGGGGCCGGCGGCCCGCCGGTCGAAGACGTCCCGGCCGCGCAGCGCGAGGTCGGCCGCCCCGAGCGGATCGGCCGGATGGGCGCGGCGCTGCTCGTCCTCGGCGCAGTGCTGCAGCTGACGGCGATCGTGCTGCGCGGGCTCGCCGTGCACCGCGCGCCGTGGGGCAACATGTACGAGTACGGCATGGCCGTCACCTTCATCACGGTGGTGACCTGGCTGGTCGTGCTGCGGAAGTTCCCGGTCCGGCACCTCACCGGCTTCCTGCTGCTGCCCGTCGTGATCCTGATGTTCATCAACGGCACGCTGCTGTACACGATCGCCGCGCCGGTGCAGCCCGCGCTGCAGTCGTACTGGCTGGTCATCCACGTCGCGGCGGCCATCATCGGCTCCGGCGTCTTCCTCGTGCCGGGCGTGGCCAGCGTCCTCTACCTGTTCCGCGCGGCGCACGAGAAGGACGCCACGAAGTTCGCCCGGTTCGCCCCGAAGCTGCCCGCGGCCGACGTCCTCGACCGGATCGCCTACCGGACCACCATCTTCGCCTTCCCGGTGTTCACCTTCGGCGTGCTCTGCGGCGCGGTCTGGGCCGAGTCGGCGTGGGGCCGGTTCTGGGGCTGGGACCCCAAGGAGACCTGCGCGTTCATCGCCTGGGTCGTCTACGCGGCCTACCTGCACTCGCGGGCGACCGCCGGCTGGCGCGGGGCACGGGCCGCGATCATCAACATCGTCGGGTTCGCCGCGATGATCTTCAACCTGTTCTTCGTGAACCTGGTCTCCGTCGGCCTGCACTCCTACGCCGGGGTGGGCTGAGCATCTCGCGCGTCCGCCGACTACCGTCGACATCGGGGGACTGATGTGTCAGGCGGAGCGCGGAGGTTTTCACCGGTGACCGGACCCAGCGAAGAATCGGCTCCTGGCCACCCCGAACAGGCCGACCCGGCCGCTGCACCGCCGCAGCCGGGCCTGTTCGCCGACGATCGGACGGACTCGCACCCGCACCCCGACGCGTCGGGGGCGTTCGACGTGCAGCCGACGCAGGCGGTGGCGCCGCCACCCAACCCGGCGGTGTCGGGCCCGCACCAGGTGCCCAACCCCGCCGTGTCGGGGCCGCACCAGGCGCCCTACGGCTACGACCAGAACCTCCCGCCGCTGCAGCCGCAGTACGGCGACCCGGCGCAGCAGTACCAGGCGCACGCCCAGGCCCAGTACCCGCAGCAGCAGCAGCAGCCGTCCGGGCTGCCGCAGCCCCAGGGCGGCCGGCACGCGGCCCCGCCGCAGCCGGGTCACGGCCACGACCTGTCGACCGCGCACCTGGTCAAGCAGACCAAGCGGCCCCCGCAGTCCGGCTGGCGCAAGGCGCTCTACGTCGGCACCGGCAAGCTGGTCAACCCGGGGGAGAGCCCGGCGGACACCCGCCGCCGCGAGCTCATCGCCCGCGTCAACCAGCCGCTGCGCGGCTGCTACAAGATCGCGATGCTGTCGCTCAAGGGCGGCGTCGGCAAGACCACGGTGACGACGACCCTGGGCTCGACGTTCGCCTCCCTGCGCGGTGACCGCGTCGTCGCCGTCGACGCCAACCCGGACCGCGGCACGCTGTCGCAGAAGATCCCGCTGGAGACGACCGCGACCGTCCGCCACCTGCTGCGTGATGCCGCCCGCATCACCCGCTACAGCGACGTCCGGTCCTACACGTCCCAGGGCTCCAGCCGGCTGGAGATCCTGGCCAGCGAGCAGGACCCGGCCGTGTCGGAGGCCTTTTCCGAGGACGACTACCGGCGCACGGTCAACCTGCTCGAGCACTTCTACAACATCGTGCTCACCGACTGCGGCACCGGCCTGATGCACTCGGCGATGAAGGGCGTCCTGGACGTCGCGGACGCGCTGGTCGTGGTGTCGTCCGGCTCGGTCGACGGCGCCCGCAGCGCCTCGGCGACGCTGGACTGGCTCGAAGCCCACGGCTACGGCGAGCTGGTCAAGCGCTCGGTGGCGGTGATCAACTCGGTCCGGCCCAAGGGCGGCTCGGTCGACCTCGACAAGCTGTCGGCGCACTTCGGCGCGAAGGTCCGGGCCGTCTGCAAGGTGCCGTTCGACCCGCACCTGGAGGAAGGCGCGGAAATCGAGCTGGACCGCCTCTCCGGCGAAACCCGCCTCGCGCTGCTGGAGCTGGCGGCCACCGTCGCCGACGGCTTCGCGACCCCGCTCTCGCAGGGCTACCGCTGACCATCCCCCGACCCAGACCGAACTTTCCCCAGGAAAGTGATCCGGAGGTCGTCACTCCACAACACTTTCACGGGGAAAGTGCGGCGCGGGGCGAGGGGCGGCGAAGGTAAAGGGGTTCCTAAAGGTCTTCGTCTCGGCGTTTGCGCTGCTGTTCGGCCAGCTGGCGCAGGAAGTCGGGGTCGTCGTCCGGGGCGAGCGGGGCGCGGCGCGGAGCCGAGGGCACCCCGATCCGCTGGCCGGCGAACGACCGCCACAAGAGCAGGGCGACGATCAGTGCGCCGACCGCTGCGAGCAGAGCGAGCATGCCGGATCCTTCCGTATGGCTGCCTGTCCCCCGAGGTTAACCGGTCCGGCCGTGTGATGGGTCTGAAGCCGGGCGGGTAAAGCACGAAGGCCGTGTCGGGTACGGGTGGTTCCCGTATCCGACACGGCCCTGGCGTCCGGATGGTTCAGGCGATGCGAGCCGGTTCGCTGGCGTCGGTGGTCAGCTCGGCGAGGAGCTCGTTCACCTCGGACTCCCGGAACCGCCGGTGCCCGCCCGGGGTCCGGATCGAGCCGATGCGGCCCGCGGTCGCCCACCGCGTCACCGTCTTCGGGTCCACTCGGAACAGCGCTGCCACTTCGCCTGGGGTGAGCAGGCGTCCGCCCATCGTCGCGGTCATTTTCCGCCTCCTTAACGAACTCACTGCTATACCGGGAGGCGTCCGGGCCCTTCTGCCCGTCGCGCCGGGTAGCCAACGAGGCAATCGTTGCACTTCACCCGTCGGGTACTCGAACGGTTGTCTTTGAGTAAAGAGCCCTTAAAGGTCAAAACGGACAGGTCATCGGCCGTTCGCCGGGCGGTTCGGTGACGTGACGTGCGAAGACGTGCCCTCCTGCGGCCACCGGCGGTGAGGCGTGGTGCCAATGGGGGATTGTCCAACCGCATAGAGTGATCCCCGTGGATCAGTTGGACCGGAAGATCATCGCAGCGTTGCGCATCAACGGACGGGCCACTTACGCCGATCTCGGACGTGCCGTCGGGCTGTCCGCGTCATCGGTGCACGAGCGCGTGGGCAAGCTGGAAGCCGCCGGCGTGATCACCGGCTACCACGCGGTCGTCGACCCCAGCTCGGTCGGCCTCGGCGTCACCGCCCTCGTCAGCATTCACCCGACCGATACCGCCACGGAGGACGACGTCGCCGACGCGCTCGCCGAACTCGACGAGGTCGAGAGCTGCTACGCGGTGGCAGGCGACGAGGCCTTCGTCGTCAAGGTGCGCGTGTCGACCGTCGACGAGCTGGAACGCACGCTCGGCCGGCTGCGCCGCATCCCCGGCGTCGGGCGGACGAACACCACGGTCGTGCTCTCGACCCGGTTCGAGGGCCGCCCGAACAACGCGGGCCTGCAGAAGGACCGGGCGGGCGGGGCGTAGCCTGCGTTGATGTGAGCGACGTGAAGGCCGACCACCTGCCCCGTGACCTGACGCTGTACCTGCTGGCGCGGTTCGTGCTGGTCGGGGTGATCGCGGGGGCGCTGTCCCTGGCCGGGGTGCCGCTGCTGGTCGCCCTGCTGATCGGCCTGGTCGTCGGGCTGCCGCTCGGCCTGCTGCTGTTCCGCCCGCTCAACGCCCGCGTGACCGCCGGGCTGGCGAAGCGCAACGAGAAGCGTGCGCGGGCCCGGGCGCAGCTGCGAGCCCAGCTGCGCGGCGACGCCGCCGGTCAGCCCGAATGAGCCACAGCCGCAGCTGGGTCCGCGAGGCCGTCCGGATCATCGAGGCCGACGCCAACCGCAGCGCCGACACGCACCTGCACGTCTTCCCGCTGCCCCCGGAGTGGGGCATCGACCTGTACCTCAAGGACGAGTCGGTGCACCCGACCGGCTCGCTGAAGCACCGGCTGGCCCGGTCGCTGTTTCTCTACGGGCTGGTCAACGGCCAGATCGGGCCGGACACCGTGCTCGTCGAGGCCTCCAGCGGGTCCACCGCGGTGTCCGAGGCCTACTTCGCCCGGATGCTGGGGCTGCGCTTCATCACCGTCGTGCCGCGGCGCACGTCGAAGGAGAAGATCGCGCTCATCGAGTTCTACGGCGGCGAGTGCCACTACGTCGACGAGGCCCCGGCGATGTACCCCGAGGCCGAACGGCTGGCGGCCGAGTGCGGTGGGCACTACCTCGACCAGTTCACCTACGCCGAGCGCGCGACGGACTGGCGCGGGAACAACAACATCGCCGAGTCGGTGTTCGCGCAGATGCGCTCGGAGCGCCACCCGGTGCCGGCCTGGATCGTCGTCGGCGCGGGCACCGGCGGCACGAGCGCCACCTTCGGCCGGTACGTCCGCTACAAGCGCCACACGACGAAGGTCTGCGTCGTCGACCCGGAGAACTCGTCGTTCTACGGCGCCTGGGAGACCGGGGCCCTGGACTACGCCACCGGCATGCCGTCGCGGATCGAGGGCATCGGGCGGCCGCGCTGCGAGCCGTCGTTCGTCCCCGGCGTCATCGACGAGATGTTCCGGATCCCCGACGCGGGCTCCCTGGCGGCCATCCGGCTGCTGCGCGAGCGGACCGGGCACTGGGCGGGCGGCTCGACCGGCACCAACCTCTACGGCGCGTTCCGGCTCATCTCCCGGATGGTCGAGGACGGCCAGGCGGGCAGCGTCGTGACGCTCCTCTGCGACGGCGGCGAGCGGTACGCGCACACCTACTACAACGACGAGTGGGTCGCGAAGCAGGGCTTGGACCTCGCGCCGCACACGGCGTTGTTCGAGGAGTTCCTGACGACCGGGAAGTTCGTCCCCGAGAGCTAGATGTTCAAGCCGATCGCGGTGGCCAGGGCCCACACCAGCATGGCCATGCCGGTGTCCCGCAGCGCGGGGATCAGCGCACGCCCGGTCTTGCCGCCGTGGACCGCGCCGACCGCCGGGAGCAGCAGGCCGATGGTCAGGCCGGCCAGCGCGACCAGGCCCTGCCCGGTGGCGGCCAGCACGACGCTGATCACGTACGGCACGGCCACCAGCACCAGGTAGAGCCGGCGCGTGCCCTTGTCGCCCAGGCGGGTGGCCAGGGTGCGCTTGCCGGACTCGATGTCCGTGGGGATGTCCCGGAGGTTGTTGGCCGTCAGGACCGCCGTCGAGAAGCAGCCGACCGCGACCGCGCACGCCAGCGCCGCCCAGCTGACCCGGCCCGCCTGGACGTAGACCGTGCCCAGCACGCCGGCCAGGCCGAAGAACACGAAGACGGCGATCTCGCCGAAGCCGTAGTACCCGTAGGGCTTCTTGCCGCCGGTGTAGAACCACGCGCCGAGGATGCACAGCGCGCCCATCGCCAGCAGCCACCAGTGGCCGCTGACGGCCACCAGGACCAGTCCCAGCACCCCGGCCAGGCCCAGCGCGACCAGCGCGGCCGTCAGCACGGCCTTCGGGGCGGCGACACCCGCGCCGACCAGCCGCAGCGGGCCGACGCGGTTTTCGTCCGTGCCGCGGATGCCGTCGGAGTAGTCGTTGGCGTAGTTGACGCCGACGATCAGCGAGAGGGAGACCAGCAGCGCCAGCGCCGAACGCCACCAGGAAAACGCGTCCAGCGCGATCGCCGCACCGACCCCCGCCACCACCGGCGCCACCGCGTTGGGCAGCGTCCGCGGCCGGGCCCCCTCGATCCACTCGCTCAAGCTCGCCATGGCGCCATTCAACGCCATGGTGATCAGCGGCGAGCGCGAACCCGGGAAGTCAGTCGCCGGTCGGCAGCTGCCAGACGAGCGATCCGCTGTTGGGGTCCACGCCGTCGGCCAGGGCCGTGGCCGACGGCACGAGAAGGCCCAGCGTGACGGCGGTGCCGAGGAGAGCAGTTCTGATCCAGCGCGTCATGGTGAGTAGCCAAGCGGGCGCACCCTGTGCGTGTCAACGAAGTGCCGCCATTCAGCGGGTCGCACCCCGCGTGACCCGGGCCTTCACCGCCGCCCGGTCGACTTTGCCCGGCCCGCGCAGCGGCAGCTCGGGGCCGTATTCGAGGCGTTTCGGGGCCGACGCGGCACCCAGTTCCGCGCGGACGGCCGCGCGCAGGTCGCCGTGCTCACCCTCCGGGACGACCAGCGCGACCACGGCCTCGCCCCACTCGGGGTCCGGCACGCCGACGACGCACGCGTCGCGCACTCCCGGCTGCGCGCGCAGACACCGTTCGATCGCGTTCGCCGACACCTTCACGCCACCGGTGTTGATCATGTCGTCGGCCCGGCCGAGTACCTCGATGCGGCCGTCGTCGTGGCGGACGCCACGGTCGGACGTCGTGAACCAGCCGTCCGAGAAGGACTCCGCGGTCAGGTCCGGACGGCGGCGGTAGCCGTGCGCGAGGACGTCCCCGGCGATCCGGATCCGGTCACCGGAGAGGTCGACGCGGACGCCGTCGAGGGGGAAGCCGTCGTAGACGCAGCCGCTGGCCGTCTCGCTCATCCCGTAGGCGGGCACGATCCGCACCCCGGCGTCCGCGGCACGCTCCCGCAGGGACGGCGGGGTCGCCGCGGCGCCGACCACGATCGCGTCGAACGCCTTCGCCGCGGCCAGCCCGGCGCCGCCGTCGTCGAGCAGGCGGACCAGCTGGGTCGGCACCAGCGCCGTGTAGCGCGGGCTGCCCGCCAGCTTCGCCGCCGCGGCGGCGAAGTCGTCCGGGCGGAAGCCGGTGCCGGTCAGCAGCGCCGGGGTCGTCCCGGCCAGCAGCGACCGGACCAGCACCTGCAGCCCGCCGATGTAGTGCGCCGGCGTGGCCAGCAGCCAGTGGCCCGGCCCGCCGAGCCGGGCGTGCGTGGCCTCGGCGGACGCGATCAGCGCGCGGGCCGACAGCAGCACGCCCTTGGGGGCGCCGGTCGAACCCGAGGTGGCGATGACCACGGCGGTGCCCGGTTCGGCGGGCTCGGCCGGCGCCATGGCGTCGCGCAGCGCGGGGTCGGTGAACGGCAGCACGGCCGGGCCGCCGCCGAGCGCGTCCGCGACGGCCGCCTTCAGCGCTTCGAGCGCTTCGGGAGTGCCGTCGAGTTCGACCGTCCGCATGTCACCTTCCGATGTGAAGTCCGTGTGAGGACTTCGCACTTTCCTGGGGAAAGTGCGAAGTCAGTAGTAGTAGGGGACGTCCTTGAAGTCGGGGTCGCGCTTCTGGAGGAAGGCGTCACGGCCTTCGACGGCTTCGTCCTGCATGTAGGCCAGCCGGGTGGTTTCGCCGGCGAACAGCTGCTGGCCGACCAGGCCGTCGTCGGTCAGGTTGAACGCGTACTTCAGCATCCGCTGCGCCGTCGGCGACTTGCGGGTGATCTCCCACGCCCAGGTCAGCGCCTCTTTTTCCAGGTCGGCGTGCGGCACGACGGCGTTCACCGCGCCCATCTGGTGCATCTGCTCGGCGGAGTACTCGCGGCCGAGGAAGAAGATCTCCCGGGCGAACTTCTGGCCGACCATCTTCGCCAGGTAGGCCGAGCCGTAGCCGCCGTCGAACGAGCCGACGTCGGCGTCGGTCTGCTTGAACTTCGCGTGCTCGGCCGAGGCGAGGGTGAGATCGCACACGACGTGCAGGGAGTGCCCGCCGCCCGCGGCCCAGCCCGGCACGACCGCGATCACCGGTTTCGGCAGGAACCGGATCAGCCGCTGGACTTCGAGGATGTGCAGCCGGCCCGCCCGCGCCGGGTCCACCGTGTCGGAGGTCTCCCCGCTCGCGTACTGATACCCGGAGCGTCCGCGAATACGCTGGTCACCACCGGAGCAGAACGCCCACCCGCCGTCCTTGGGCGACGGGCCGTTCCCGGTGAGCAGGACACAACCGACGTCGGCGCTCATCCGGGCGTGGTCGAGGGCCCGGTAGAGCTCGTCGACGGTGTGCGGCCGGAAGGCGTTGCGGACCTCGGGGCGGTCGAACGCGATGCGCACCACGCGTTTGCCGCCGCGGCTCTCAGCGGAGCGGTGGTAAGTGATGTCGGTGAAGGCGAAACCTTCGACCTCGGTCCACGCGGCGGGGTCGAACAGCTCGGAAACTCGGGCGTCATCCACGTTTGCGAGGATAGGACCTGTGGACTCAGTTGAATCGGACGCGTCTGGAGCCTGCCGGAGATGAACCCATCCACCGCGCAGGCCAGGGTCATCGTCGACGAACTCGTCCGCAACACCGTTTCGCACGTCGTCCTCTGCCCGGGCTCCCGCAACGCGCCGCTGTCCATCGCGCTGTATGACGCGGCCGCGGCGGGCAAGCTCCGGCTGCACGTCCGCATCGACGAGCGCGGCGCCGCCTTCCTCGCCCTCGGCATCGCCGCCCGCACCGGCCGCCCGGTGGCCGTGCTCTGCACGTCCGGCACCGCGGCCGCGAACTTCCACCCGGCGGTCCTGGAGGCCGACCGGGCCGGTGTCCCGTTGATCGTGCTGACCGCCGACCGGCCGCCCGAGCTGCGGGCCGCGGGGGCGTCGCAGGTCATCGACCAGCACCAGCTCTACGGCGACGCGATCCGCTACTTCGACGAGCTGGCCGTCGCCGAGCGGCGGGCCGGCCAGAACTCGTACTGGCGCAGCCAGATCTGCCGGGCCTGGAACGCCGCCTACGGCGAGTGGCGCTGCGGGCCGGTGCACCTGAACATCCCGTTCCGCGAGCCGCTGGTGCCCGACCTGGACGACGACGGCGAATGGTACGAATCCCTGGACGGCCGCGCGGACGGCTCTCGCTGGACCGAGCTGCCGGATTTCGGCGCGCTGCCGTCGTTCGTGGTGCCCTCGGCGCGGCACGGCCTGGTGATCGCGTGCGACACCGGCGTCCAGGCGGCCAGCGAGTGGGCCGAGCTGCACGGCTGGCCGGTGATCTCCGAAACCGGCGGGATCGGGCTGTCCGGCGGCACCGCGATCTCGTCCGGCGCGTGGCTGCTCGGCGTCGAGGAGTTCATCTCGCGGCACAAGCCCGAGCAGGTGCTCTGCCTCGGCCGGCCGACGGTGTTCCGGCAGATCCAGCAGGTGCTCTCGGACGCCTCGGTCGAGGTGCTGCTGGTGCGCCCGGACTCGGACTGGCCGGCGCCGGCGCACAACGTCCGGCAGGTCGGGCAGTGGTTCGACGAGCCGACCAAGCCCGCCGACCCGGAGTGGCTGGCCAGCTGGCGCCGGGCGGACGCGGCGGCCGCGGCCGCGGTGGCGTCGACGCTGGCTTCGGAGCCGTGGCCGTCGGGGTTGCGCGTGGCCACCGAGCTGGTGGACGCGCTGCCGCCGGACTCGCTGCTGGTGGTGGGCTCGTCCAACCCGACGCGGGACGTCGCGCTGGCGGGACGGCTGCGCCCGGACGTCCTGGTGCACCGCAACCGCGGCGTCGCGGGCATCGACGGCACGGTCTCGACGGCCATCGGTGCCGCGTACGTGCACCGCGGCCCGTCGTACGCGCTGCTCGGCGACTTGACGTTCCTGCACGACGCGTCGGGGCTGCTGACCGGGCCCGCCGAGCAGCGCCCCGACCTGACGATCGTCGTGCTGAACGACGACGGCGGCGGGATCTTTTCCCTGCTGGAGCAGGGTGCGCCGGAGCATTCGGCCAGCTTCGAGCGCGTCTTCGGCACCCCGCACGGCGCCGACCTGGGTGCGCTGTGCGCCGGCTACCGCGTCCCGCACGTCGTCGCGGAGACCCTGACGGAGTTCCGGGCGGCGCTGGAGCCGGCGCCGGGACTGCGGGTCGTCGAGGTCCGGGTGGACCGGTCGCGGCACCGCGACCTGCACGCCCGCCTGCGCGCGGCGGTGTCCACGGCCGTGTCCGCGGTCTGACGTCAACCGCTTTCCGGGTACATTCCCAGCAGGCAAGAAACCTCCCTTCGGCTGTTCCTGGGGGGATCCTGGCTGGCTACGTTCAAGCGCGCTGCTTCTCACTCCTTCAGGAGGAATTCGAATGCGTGCAAGAACGCGCACCGGTCTCGGTGCGCTCGCGACCGGCATCGTTTCGGTGCTGCTCGCCGGCACCGCGAGCGCGGCGCCCTCGCCCGGCGCCCCCGGCGTCGGCGACCCGTACTACCCGAACGCCGGCAACGGCGGCACCGACGTGCTGCACTACGACATCCGGCTGACCTACCAGCCCGCCACCGATCTCCTGTCGGGCACCACGACGCTGCTGCTCACGGCGACGCAGGACCTCTCGCGGTTCGACCTGGACTTCGCGCTGAAGGCGTCGAGCGTGCGGGTGAACAGCCGGCCGGCGCAGTTCACCAACCAGACCGGCAACGGCGAGCTCGTCGTCACGCCGGCGCAGCCGCTGCTCAAGGGCCAGACCGCGACGGTCGTCGTCGCCTACGCGGACACGCCGTCGACCGCGACGGTGGACGGGCTCAACGCGTGGAAGAAGGGCAGCTTCGGCGCACTCGGCATCGACGAGCCGCAGAGCTCGGCGTGGTGGTTCCCGGCCAACGACCACCCGACCGACAAGGCGACCTACGACGTCTCGATCGAGGCGCCGGACGGCAACGCCGCCATCTCCAACGGCACCCTGGTCCGCAAGACGAAGCAGCGCGCCGGGTGGACCCGCTGGCAGTGGCGGAGCACGAAACCGCAGGCGACCTACCTGACGGCGTTCGTCGTCGGCAAGTACGAGGTCGTGGAGGCCACGACGCCCGGCGGCAAGCCGTTCGTCACGGCGTACGGTGCCGACCTCGGCGACTCGCTCGGCGCGGCGAAGGCCAGCGTCGAGCGGACGCCGGAGATCAACGAGTTCCTGGCGACGCAGTTCGGGCCGTACCCGTTCGAGGCCGAGGGCGGCGTCGTGACCAGCGGCATCGGCTTCTCCCTGGAGAACCAGACCCGGCCGGTCTACGGGGCCCGGAACTTCCGCGCGGGCTCGAACACGACGCTGATCGCGCACGAGAACGCCCACCAGTGGTACGGCGACAGCGTCGCAGTGGGCCGCTGGAGCGACATCTGGCTGAACGAGGGCTTCGCGTCCTACGCGGAGTGGCTGTGGTCGGAGCACGAGGGCGAGGGCACGGTCGCCGAGCTGGCGCAGTACACGTACGACGCCAACCCGGCCGACGCCGACCTGTGGAAGCTGGTCCCGGCCGACCCCGGCGCGGACAACCAGTTCGACAACGCCGTCTACGACCGGGGCGCGCTGACGCTCCAGGCATTGCGGACCGCCGTCGGTGACCAGGCGTTCTTCGACATCCTGCGGACCTGGCACGCAACGAAGAGCGGGTCGCACGGCCGGATCCTCGAGTTCATCGCGCTGGCGGAGAAGATCTCGGGCAAGCCGCTGCACGACCTGTTCCAGACGTGGCTGTACACGGCGGGCAAGCCTTCGGTCGGCCCGAACGGCGCTGCCGCCGCTTTCCGTTCCGCGGCTTCGGCTTCGGCTTCGGTCAAGCCTCGCTCGTACGACCAGATCCAGCAGAACCACCGGTTCCTCGCCGCGGAACACGCGGGCTGACCGGGACCGCTACGCTCGCGGCGTGAGCACGAGAGGTGAGCGGGCGAGGCGCGTCGGGTGGTGGACCACCCTCGGCGTCGCCTCGCTCCTCACCGTGATGTGCGTGTGCCTGCTGTTCGCGGCCATCCGCAACGACGGAGCGATCTCGGCCCAGCTCGGCACGGCAACGGCCACGGTCGACTCGGTGGCGTTCGACCGCACGATCATCCACTTCGAGACCCCGGACGGCGTCGTCCACAGCCCGGCGAACGGAGTGCTGTACCCGGACGGCCTGGCGGCGGGCCAGCTGGTCCGCATCGAGTACGACGCATCGGACCCGGAGCTGGCCAGGGTGGCCGGCCGATCGGCGACGTTGACGTTGCTGCCGCTCGGGAGTTTCGTGTTCTTCACGTGGCTGGTGGCCGGGCCGGCGTTGTGGTGGATCCGCCGGCAGAACAAGCTGGCGAAGGCCGAGGCTGTGCCGGCCTCCTGACCGCTCCCCGCCACACCCTGGGGGGCTTTGGCAAGGTCGGCCGAGCAGCCGGGTGCAGCAGCGGGGCTTCGAACGTCGCGAGGACCTGCCTGGCAATCGACTGTGCCGGCTCTCTGGCCGCCCGGACAGCTCCCCGCCACACCCTGGGGGGCGTGCCCTGTTCCAGTCTATCGGTGGGGGGCTGCACAATCGGGTGACGCGGCAAATCTGTGGACAGCCGGACTCGATGTGGACAACTCAGCTCCGCCGCCGTGGACAACGCGGCCCGCCACCTCAAGCGACGCGACCCGCCACCTCAAGCGACTTGGCCCGCCACCTCAAGCAACTCGGCCCGCCACCTCGAGTGACGCAACCCGCCACCGTCGACAGCTCAGCCCGCCACCTCGAGCCAGCGGCGGCGCGTGATCTCGTACTCGACCTCGCCCTCCTCCGCCCCAGGGATCGGGTCGTCGTACTCCCCGGCCGAGGTGAACGCGCGAGCGAACGTCAGCCCCGCCGAAGCCATCGTGGCCCGGGATGGCGTGTTGACCGCCATCGTCTGGGCGAAGATGCGGTCGAGGCCCAGCTCCTCGAAGCCGTACCGCAGCAGCTCGAGGGAGCCTTCGCGGGCGTAGCCCTGTCGCCAGTGGCGGCGCAGCAGGCGGTACCCCAGCTCCGCTTCGCCGTCGACGTCCGGCTGGTCGGGCCCGTGCGGTGGGCGCAGGAGCCACCACCCCACGAAATCGTCACCCGCGAAACCCATCCAGAAGCCGAACCCCGGTGCGGTGGCCATCCGGCGGGTGTGCGCCCGCCGGACCTCCTCCCGGGTCGAGGCCCGGCCGGTCAGGAACCGCATCACCTCGGGGTCGGAGTCCAGCTCGTACTCCAGCTCGAGGTGCTCGTCGCTCAGCGGCACGAGCTCGAGCCGCGGTGTGTGCAGGGTCGGCATGTCCCGATCTTCACACCGGACGCAACCCGATTAGCCCGCCGTCTCCTGCCACCAGCCCAGTACCTCGTCCGCCACGCCCGGGGCCGCCACCAGCAGGCCGTCCGTCGGGAGGGCCGTGTCCTCGCCGTGCTTGTCCAGCACCACCGCACCCGCCTCGATGGCCATCGCCACCGAGCCCGCCACGTCCCACTCGTGGTAGCTGTGCAGCACCGCCGCCGCCGCGTGGCCCAGCGCCACCTGCGCGATCGACAACGCCGCCGAGCCCAGCACCCGGACGCCCGCGTGGGCCGCCGCCGCGCGCTCGATGAAGCCGCCCATTCCCGGCCACGGGCCGGTGCGGGCCAGCTCCGTGCACACCAGGGCTCCCGCCGTCACGCAGCGGTCCCTCAGCTGGATCGGCTTGCCGTTCGCGCGGGCCCCCCGGCCGCGCGCCGCGGCGTAGATCTGGGCCCGGTACGGGTCCGCCACCACTCCGACCACCGGGCCCGCCGCGTCCACCAGCGCCAGGCTGTACGCGCACCACGGCACCCCGGCCACGTAGTTCGCCGTGCCGTCCACCGAATCGACCACCCAGCGGTACTCCGCGACGTCGGCGCCGTGGTCGGCGCCGAACTCGTGGCCGACCACCGGGATGCCCGGGAACTCCGCCGTCAGGACGCGCCGGGTGTGGCGCTCCAGGATGCGGTCGGTGTCGGTGACCCAGTCGAACGGCGAGTCCAGCGTGGAAGGGTGGGCGCCGCGGCCGGCGGTCGCGGTGATCACGTCGGTGGCGTCGTTGGCCAGCCGCCCGGCCACTTCGAGCGCCCTCGACAGCAGGCCGGGCTCGACGGGCCGCGGCGGCCGTGAGGACAAGAGGGTCATGCCTGCTTAGTCTGGGCCCCGCGGGTTTCCGGCACACGACCTTGAGATGACATGTCGTAGCCGATCTGTTCCGGCACCGTTGGCCGCAGTGTCACGCCGCCGCCAGCCTCGGCTGCGATCGTCGGGGGCGTGCGAGTCGCCATAGTCACCGAAAGTTTCCTGCCCCAGGTGAACGGCGTGACCAACTCCGTCCTGCGGGTCGTCGAGCACCTGCGCGAACGCGCGCACGAGGTGCTGATCATCGCGCCCGGCCCCGGCCCGGACTCCTACCGCGGCGCCCCCGTGGTCCGGATCCCCGCGCTCGACGTCCCCGGGGTCAGCTCCCTGCCGATCGGCCTGCCGACGCGCACGGTGCTGAACGCGCTGACCGCGTTCGGCCCGGACGTCGTGCACCTGGCGTCGCCGTTCGTCGTCGGCGCGCGCGGGCTCGCCGCGGCGAGACGGCTGCGCGTCCCCTCGATCGCCGTCTACCAGACCGACATCGCCGGGTTCGCCGCCGCGTACGGCTTCGGCATCGCCGCCCGCGCCGCGTGGCGGTGGGTGCGGCGGCTGCACTCGCGCGCCGACCGGACCCTCGCGCCGTCCAGCGACTCCGTCGAACAACTGCGGCTCCACGGCGTCCCGCGGGTGCACCGGTGGGCGCGCGGCGTCGACATCGACCGGTTCTCCCCGGCGCACGCCGACCCGGCGCTGCGAGCCGAGCTGGCCCCCGACGGCGAGCTGCTCGTCGGGTTCGTCGGACGCCTGGCGCCCGAGAAGGAGGTCGACCGGCTGGCCGCGCTCGCCGGGCTGCCGGGCGTGCGCGTGGTCGTCGTCGGCGACGGGCCCGAACTCGGCACCCTCCGTGAGCAGCTGCCCGGCGCGGCCTTCCTCGGCGCGAAGTACGGCGAAGACCTCTCGAAGGCGTACGCGAGCCTCGACGTCTTCGTCCACACAGGACCACACGAGACGTTCTGCCAGGCGGTGCAGGAGGCGATGGCCTCCGGGCTGCCGGTGCTCGCCCCGGACGCCGGCGGGCCGAAGGACCTCGTCCTGCCCGGCCGCACCGGCTACCTGCTGCCCGCGGACCGCGAGCGGTTCGGCCCGGCCCTCGTCGAAAAGGTCGACGCGCTCCGCGACGCCGCGTTGCGCGCGAGGCTCGGCGAGAAGGCGCGCAAGGTCGTGCTGGGCCGCACCTGGCCCGCCGTCTGCCGCGAGCTGGTCGGCCACTACGAAGCCGTGCAGGGCCGCGCCGCCCGCGCGGCCTGACATGCACATCGTCCAGCTCGCGAACTTCTACGGGCCGCGCTCGGGCGGGCTGCGCACCGCACTGCACCACCTCGGCGCCGGCTACGTCGCGCGCGGGCACGAGGTGACGCTGGTGGTGCCCGGTACCCGGTACGCCGACGAGGTGCTGCCGACCGGGGTGCGCCGGTTCTCCCTGCCGGCGCCGAAGATCCCCGGCACCGGCGGTTACCGCGCCGTCGACCCGCACCGGGTCCGCGCGGTGCTGCGGAAGCTCGAGCCGGACCGCCTGGAGGTGTCCGACCGGCTGACGCTGCGGGGGATGGGTGGCTGGGCGAGCCGCCACGGCGTGCCCAGCACGGTCATCTCCCACGAGCGGCTCGACCGCCTGCTGGAGCAGTTCCTGCTGCCCGCGCCGGTGGCGCGCCGCGTCGCCGACGCCGCGAACCGGCGGATGGCCGCGAGCTACGACACGGTCGTCTGCACGACGGCGTTCGCGCGTGCGGAGTTCGACCGGATCGCGGCGCCGAACGTCCGCCGCGTCCCGCTCGGCGTCGACCTCGCGACGTTCCGGCCCGCCATGCGCGACGACGGTTGGCGCGCGGGCCTGGCCGGGGGAGCGGACGCCCTGCTCGTCCACTGTGGACGGCTGTCGCCGGAGAAGCACGTCGAGCGCAGCGTGGACACCGTTGCCGAGCTGACGGAATCGGGCGCGCGGGTCCGGCTGGTCGTGGCGGGCGACGGGCCGCGACGGCGGGCGCTCGAGCGCCGGGCGCGTGGCCTGCCGGTGACGTTCCTCGGGTTCCTGTCCGGCCGCGGCGACGTCGCGCGGCTGCTGGCCAGCGCGGACGTCTCCCTCGCGCCGGGCCCGCACGAGACGTTCGGGCTCGCGGCGCTGGAGGCGCTGGCGTCGGGGACGCCGGTGGTCGTGTCGGCGTCGTCGGCGCTGCGGGAGATCGTGCGGCCGGGGTGCGGCGCCGCGGTCGACGACCACGCGCCTGCGTTCGCCACGGCGGTGACGGACCTGCTGGAGTGCCCGGAGGAGACCCGGCGTGCTGCGGCGCGAGCCCGGGCGGAGGAGTTCACCTGGCCGGCGGCGGTGGCGGGGATGCTGGCCACGTTCGGCTGAGGTACCCGTAATCTCAAGCCATGTCACGCGCAAGCCTGGACAAGGACCCGCACGAAGTCGCCGCCATGTTCGACGGCGTCGCGGACGGGTACGACCGGGCGAACTCGTTCATGACCTTCGGCTTCGACCGGCGCTGGCGCACCACCACCGCCCGCGTCCTCGACGCCCGCCGCGGCGAGAAGGTCCTGGACCTGGCCGCCGGCACCGGGGTGTCCACCGTCGAGTACGCCCGCGGGGGCGCCTGGTGCCTGGCCGCGGACTTCTCGTTCGGCATGCTCCGTGCCGGCAAGCACCGCAACGTGCCGATGGTTGCGGCCGACGCGCTCAACCTGCCGTTCGCGGACGAGAGCTTCGACGCCGTGACGATCTCGCTGGCGCTGCGCAACTTCGTCGACACGAAGGCCGCGCTGACCGAAATCGCCAGGGTGGTCAAGCCGGGTGGCCGGCTGGTGATCTGCGAGGTCTCGACGCCGCCGTTCGCGCCGATCCGGTTCGTCCACCGGCGGTTCATGCTGAAGCTGCTCACCTGGGTCGGCAAGCGGACGTCGTCCAACCCCGAGGCGTACTCGTACCTGGCCGAATCGATGCTGGCCTGGCCCGACCAGCGCACGCTCGGCGAGATCATCGCGAGCGCGGGCTGGACCGACGTCGAGTGGTTGAACCTCACATTCGGGGTCGTGGCGATCCACCGCGCGCGAAAGCCTGCCTAAACTCGCGGGTATGAGCCGTCGTAGCCCAGAACAAGACGCCGAGGTCATTGTCGTCGGCGCCGGACCGGCCGGGTCCACCGTCGCGACTTACCTGGCCCGCTCGGGCGTCGACGTGCTGCTGCTGGAGAAGACCGAGTTCCCCCGCGAGAAGGTCTGCGGCGACGGCCTGACCCCGCGCGGCGTCAAGCAGCTGATCGACCTTGGAATAGATACAGCCACCGACGCGGGCTGGGTGCACAGCCGCGGCCTGCGGATCCTCACCGGCGACCTGACGCTGGAACTCGACTGGCCGGACCTGACGAGCTACCCGCCGTACGGCGTTTCCCGGACCCGCCACGACTTCGACGACCTCCTGGCGAAGCTGGCGGTCAAAGCCGGCGCGCGGCTGTACGAACGCACCACCGTCACCGGCGCGATCACCAACGCGAGCGGGCGCGTGGTCGGCGTCGAGGCGAAGGTCGGCCCGGAGCGGACGGCGGTGAGCTACCGCGCGCCGCTCGTCCTGGCCTGCGACGGCGTGTCCGCGCGGCTCGCGCTGAGCGTCGGGATCCAGAAGAACGAGAAGCGCCCCATGGGCGTCGCGGTGCGCCAGTACTACAAGAGCCCGCGCCACGACGACCCGTTCATCGAGGGCCACCTCGAGCTGTGGGACCGCTCGGACCCTCGGGACCCGAAGCTGCTGCCGGGCTACGGCTGGGCGTTCCCGCTCGGCGACGGCACGGTGAACGTCGGCCTCGGCATGCTCTCGACGTCGGCGTCGTTCCGGAACACCGACTACCGCGCGCTGCTGCGCCAGTGGCTCGACGGGACGCCGGAGGAGTGGGGTTACCGCGAGGAGAACGCGATCGGCAAGGTCGGCGGCGCCGGCCTCCCGATGGGCTTCAACCGCACCCCGCACTACCGCGACGGCCTGCTGCTGCTCGGCGACGCGGGCGGCATGGTCAGCCCGTTCAACGGCGAAGGCATCTCGGCGGCGATGGAGTCCGCGCAGATCGCCGCGGAGGTCGTCGTGCAGGCGCTGGCCCGGAGGGAAGGGCCTTCGCGGGAGCGGGCGCTGGAGGCGTACCCACGGGCGGTCGGCGAGCTGATGGGCGGCTACTACCAGCTGGGCAACGTGTTCGCGAAGATCATCGGCAAGCCGAAGATCATGCACGCCTGCACCAAGTACGGGCTGCGCATCAACAAGCTCCTGCCGCTGGTCTACAAGGGCCTCTCGGGCTGCTACGACGCCAAGGGCGGCGACGGCGTCGACCGCCTCATCGCGGCCCTCGCCCGCGCCACCCCCACCCCCCGCTGACCCGAAGCCGTCACTTTCCCTGGGAAAGATGCGTCTGCGGGCCCTCGCGACGCATCTTTCCTAGGGAAAGCTCGGGGGTGGGTCGCGCGCGGACACTCGGGTGGACTAACAAGTTGGCCGTGCGGTCAGTGGGATAGATCACAGGTCAACGCCCGTTTTGTCCGTCCGGAACGCGATCTTGAAGCCCTTTCGCGCAGGTCGCGCGCGCGGTGACGCCGACCCGTGACAACGATGGCGCGTGAACTTAGGGCACCCTTATAACACGGGGTACTAGGGACAAGAGTGTGAGTCGCGTCCTAGACTCCCCCCATGCTTTGTGAATCCCTTCACATCCGCGACGAGTGGCTTGTGAACTATTTCACAAGCACCTTGAGGTCCAGCCACGGGCCGTAAGGAGACCCTGACCCTCGGCGGTGTGACCCAGGTCCCTTAGGGTGCCGACGAGGCCCAGCGGTTCCCCACCACAAGCACAACCGCAGCGGCGCGGAAAGGATGGCGAAGACCCCGTGCTGACGTTGCTGACCCGGACCGAGACGGTGCAGCTGGCCCAAGAGGCCCCGAGCCTGAAGCCCTACCTGCCCTTGGTCCTGTTGTTCGTGCTGGCACTCGGTTTCGCCGTGCTGTCGGTCCTGCTGGGCCCGCTCGTCGGTCCCAGCCGGTACAACAAGGCCAAGCTGTCCGCCTACGAGTGCGGCATCGAGCCGTCCCCGCAGCCGCTCGTCGGCGCCGGGCGGATGCCGGTTGCGTACTACATCACCGCGATGCTGTTCATCCTGTTCGACATCGAGATGGTCTTCCTCTACCCGTTCGCCGTGCAGGCGGACGCGCTGGGCACGTTCGGCCTGGTGGAGATCCTGCTGTTCATCGCGACGGTCGGCTTCGCGTACGCCTACGTGTGGCGGCGCGGCGGCCTGGATTGGAACTAGACCCATGGGCCTCGAAGAGAAACTCCCCAACGGCATCCTGCTGGCCAGCCTCGAAGGTCTCGTCAACTGGTCGCGGAAGAACTCGATGTGGCCGGCCACCTTCGGGCTCGCCTGCTGCGCGATCGAGATGATGACCGTCGGCGGTTCCCGCTACGACATCGCCCGCTTCGGCATGGAGCGCTTCAGCGCGACGCCGCGGCAGGCCGACCTGATGATCGTGGCCGGGCGCGTCACGCAGAAGATGGCGCCGGTCCTGCGCCAGATCTACGACCAGATGGCCGAGCCCAAGTGGGTGCTCGCGATGGGCGTCTGCGCCTCCTCCGGCGGCATGTTCAACAACTACGCCGTGGTCCAGGGCGTCGACCACATCGTGCCGGTCGACATGTACCTGCCCGGCTGCCCGCCGCGGCCGGAGATGCTGCTGGACGCGATCCTCAAGCTGCACGCCAAGATCCAGGACGAGCCGATCAACGCCCGCCGCGCCGCCATCCGCGCCGCGAGCGGGGAGCGCACCGAGCTCGTCGCGTCGTCGATCAAGTACGCGAAGAAGTAGAGCGATGACTGAGAACCCCCAACCCGGCGACGAGCAGTCGAGCGCCGAGCGTGCCGAAACCGGCCTGACGGCGAAGGGCCCGGGAGCGGCCGAATCGGTCGTCACCGGGCGCGAGCGCCAGGGCATGTTCGGTGTCCACGGCACCGGTGACACCTCCGGCTACGGCGGCGTCCGGCTCCCGGCGTACAGCCCGGCGCCGGCCGAGCGCCCGTACGGCGGCTGGTTCGACCAGTTCGCCGACGAGTTCTACGCCGCGCTGGCCGAGCGCAAGATCCCCGTCGAGGCGATCCTGCAGACGACGGTCGACCGCGGCGAGATCACCTTCTACGTCGCCCGCGAGCACCTGCCCGCCATCGCGAAGACGCTGCGCGACGACGGCGGCCTCCGCTTCGAGCTGCTGTCGTCGGTGTCCGGGGTGGACTACGGCGTCGACGTCCCGCAGCGGCTGCACGCGGTCTACCACTTCACGTCGCTGACCTACCGGCGCCGGATCCGGCTCGAGGTCACCCTCGACGTCGAGGACGCGCACGTGCCGTCGCTGGTGGAGACCTACCCGACCGCCGACTGGCAGGAACGGGAGGCCTGGGACATGTTCGGGATCGTCTTCGACGGCCACCCGGCGCTGACCCGGATCCTGATGCCGGACGACTGGGACGGCCACCCCCAGCGCAAGGACTACCCGCTCGGCGGGATCCCGGTCGAATACAAGGGCGCGGAGATCCCGCCGCCGGACCAGCGGAGGTCTTACTCGTGAGCAGCACCGAGAACCTGTCGGACGTCACGACCGGGACGAGCACCACCGAGACCGGCAGCGACAGCACCGACGACGTCAACTACGCGGATTCCCGTGACACCACCGAAGGCCGCGTCTACTCGGTCTCCGGCGGCGACTGGGACGACGTCATCGCCGACGCGGCGCACGACGAGCGCATGGTCATCAACATGGGCCCGCAGCACCCGTCGACGCACGGCGTGCTCCGGCTCGTGCTGGAGATGGAGGGCGAGACCGTCACGCAGCTGCGGTCGGTCATCGGCTACCTGCACACCGGCATCGAGAAGAACTGCGAGTACCGGACCTGGACCCAGGGCGTCACCTTCGTGACGCGCATGGACTACCTGGCCCCGCTGTCGACGGAGATGGCGTACTGCCTCGGCGTCGAGAAGCTGCTGCAGATCGAAGCCCCGCGCCGCGCGCAGCTGCTGCGGGTGATGCTGCTGGAGATCAACCGGATCGGCTCGCACCTGGTCTACATCGCCACCGGTGGCATGGAGCTCGGCGCCACCACCGCGATGACGCTCGGCTTCCGCGAGCGCGAAGAGGTGCTGCACCTGCTGGAGCACCTGACCGGCCTGCGGATGAACCACGCGTTCATCCGCCCCGGCGGTCTCGCGCAGGACATGCCGGCCGACTACGTCGAGGTCGTCAAGGCCTTCATCAAGACGATGAAGGAACGCCTTCCGCTGTACGACAAGCTGTTCACCGGGCAGCCGATCTGGCGGAACCGGCTCAAGGGCGTGGGTTACCTGCCGGTCGACGCGTGCCTCGCACTCGGCGTCACCGGCCCGGTGCTGCGCAGCGCCGGCCTCCCGTGGGACCTGCGCAAGACCGAGCCGTACTCCTGCTACGACGAGTTCGACTTCGACGTCCCGGTCGACAACGGCGCCGACTGCTGGTCGCGCTACCTGATCCGGGTCCACGAGATGCACGAGAGCCTCAAGATCATCGAGCAGTGCCTGGAGAAGCTCGAGCCGGGCCCGGTCATGGTCGAGGACAAGAAGGTCGCCTGGCCCGCGCAGCTGTCGATCGGCAGCGACGGCATGGGCAACTCGCTCGAGCACGTCAAGAAGATCATGGGCCAGTCCATGGAGTCCCTGATCCACCACTTCAAGCTGGTCACCGAGGGCTTCAAGGTCCCGCCGGGCCAGGTCTACGCGCCGGTCGAGTCGCCGCGCGGCGAGCTGGGCGTGCACCTGGTCTCCGACGGCGGCACCCGGCCGCTGCGGGTCCACGTGCGCGAACCGAGCTTCGTGAACCTGCAGTCGATGCCCGCCATGGCCGAAGGCGGCCTGGTCGCCGACGTGATCGCCGCCATCGCCTCGATCGACCCCGTCATGGGGGGAGTGGACCGATGACCACCGCAGTTCCCGAGCCGGGTCCCCGCTACGCCGCGGCAACGCACGCCGCGGCCGGGCCGGACACCGACGTCGTCGCCATCGCGCCGGACCCCGATGTGGCCGCCGGCATCATCACCGAGACGCCCCTGGAAGACATCTTCGACGCGGACACCCACGCGAAGGCGCAGGAGCTGATCGCCCGCTACCCGATGTCCCGCTCGGCTTTGCTGCCGATGCTGCACCTCGTGCAGTCGGTGCAGGGCTACGTCAGCCAGGAGGGCATCGCGTTCTGCGCGAAGCAGCTCGACCTGTCCGACGCCGAGGTCAGCGCGGTCGCGACGTTCTACACGATGTACAAGCGGCGTCCGTGCGGCGAGCACCTCGTGAGCGTCTGCACCAACACGCTGTGCGCGGCCATGGGCGGCGACGCGATCTACAAGAAGCTCCAGACGCACCTCGGTTCCGAGGAGCAGCCGCTGGGGCACAACGAGACCGCGGGCACGCCGAACGAGCCGGGCTCGATCACCCTCGAGCACGCCGAGTGCCTCGCGGCCTGCGACCTCGCGCCGGTCATCCAGGTCAACTACGAGTACTTCGACAACCAGACCGAGGACAAGGCCGTCGCGCTGGTCGACGCGCTGCAGGCGGGCAAGAAGCCGGCCCCGACGCGCGGTGCCCCGCTCACGAACTTCAAGGGCGCCGAGCTGCAGCTCGCCGGGTTCTTCCCGGAGGACGAGGCGGTCTACCGCAAGGACGTCGACGGCCCGTCGCAGGCCGTCGAGACGCTGCGGGGCGCGCAGCTCGCGCAGGAGCGCGGCTGGGTCGCCCCGGCCGCTTCCGATGTCCCGCTTCCCGAGGTGGAGAAGAAGTAATGGCCGACCCCATCACCCCGGTCCTCACGAAGCGCTGGCTGTCGCCGAACTCCTGGCAGATCGGCCAGTACGAGGCCCTCGAGGGCTACACCGCCATCCGCAAGGCACTGGCCGGGACGCCGGAGCAGCTGGTCCAGCTGATCAAGGACTCCGGCCTGCGCGGCCGCGGCGGCGCGGGCTTCCCGGCCGGCATCAAGTGGTCGTTCATGCCGCCGAACTTCGACAAGCCGCACTACCTGGTGATCAACGCCGACGAGGGCGAACCGGGGACCTGCAAGGACATCCCGCTGATGATGGCGGACCCGCACTCGCTCATCGAGGGCTGCATCATCGCCTCGTACGCGATGCGGTCCAACCACTGCTTCATCTACGTCCGCGGCGAGGCGCTGCACTGCATCCGCCGCCTCAACGCGGCCGTGCGCGAAGCCGAAGCGGCGGGTTACCTGGGCGAGAACATCCTCGGCTCCGGCTTCGACCTCAAGATCACCGTCCACGCCGGCGCGGGCGCGTACATCTGCGGCGAGGAGACGGCGCTGCTCGACTCGCTCGAAGGCCGTCGCGGCCAGCCGCGGCTCAAGCCGCCGTTCCCGGCCGCCGCCGGTCTCTACGCCGCGCCGACCACGGTGAACAACGTCGAGACCATCGCGAGCGCGCCCTACATCGTCAACGCCGGTTCGAGCTGGTTCCGCGAGATGGGCCGCGAGAAGTCGCCCGGCCCGAAGATCTACTCGATCTCCGGCCACGTCGAGAAGCCCGGCCAGTACGAGTGCCCGCTCGGCACGACGCTGCGTGAGCTGCTGGACATGGCGGGCGGCATGAAGGACGGCATCCCGCTCAAGTTCTGGACCCCGGGCGGCTCGTCCACCCCGATGTTCACCGCCGAGCACCTCGACGTTCCCCTGGACTTCGAAGGCGCGGCGGAAGCCGGCTCCATGCTGGGCACGACCGCCGTCCAGGTCTTCAACGAGACCGTGTCGGTGCCGTGGGCCGTGATGAAGTGGACGCAGTTCTACGAGCACGAGTCCTGCGGCAAGTGCACGCCGTGCCGCGAAGGCACCTACTGGCTGGCGCAGATCCTCGAGCGGATGGTCGAGGGCCACGGGACCGAAGAGGACATCGACACCCTCCTCGACGTCTGCGACAACATCCTCGGCCGGTCGTTCTGCGCACTCGGCGACGGCGCTGTCTCGCCGATCACCAGCGGCATCAAGTACTTCCGCGAGGAATTCCTGGCGCTGTGCGAGAAGAACCGGCACGAACAGACCAAGCCCGAACTGGTGGGAGCGCAGGCATGACGATCGCGCCCGACAAGCCCGAGACCCAAGAGACGCCGGTCCCCGAAGGCCACGTCAAGCTGGTCATCGACGGCGAAGAGGTCATCGCCCCCAAGGGCGAGCTCCTCATCCGCACGGCCGAACGCCTCGGCACGGTCATCCCGCGGTTCTGCGACCACCCGCTCCTCGACCCGGCGGGCGCCTGCCGCCAGTGCCTGGTCGAGGTTGAGATGGGCGGCAGGCCGATGCCGAAGCCGCAGGCGTCCTGCACGATGACCGTCGCCGACGGCATGGTCGTCAAGACGCAGCTGACGTCGGCGGTCGCGGACAAGGCCCAGCAGGGGGTGATGGAGCTGCTGCTCATCAACCACCCGCTGGACTGCCCGATCTGCGACAAGGGCGGTGAGTGCCCGCTGCAGAACCAGGCGCTGGCGCACGGCCGCGCGGAGTCGCGGTTCGTCGACACCAAGCGGACGTTCCAGAAGGCCCTGCCGATCTCGACGCAGGTGCTGCTGGACCGGGAACGCTGCGTGCTTTGCCAGCGCTGCACCCGGTTCTCCCGCGAGATCGCCGGCGACCCGTTCATCGAGCTCCTCGAACGCGGCGCCCACCAGCAGATCGGCACCGCGGAGACGGCGGACGTGCTGGACCTGGCCTCGCGGACGACGTCCGGCCAGCCGTTCCAGAGCTACTTCTCCGGCAACGTCATCCAGATCTGCCCGGTCGGCGCGCTGACCAGCGCGGCGTACCGGTTCCGGTCGCGGCCGTTCGACCTGGTGTCCTCGCCGAGCGTCTGCGAGCACTGCTCGTCCGGCTGCGCCGAGCGCACCGACTTCCGGCGCGGCAAGGTCCAGCGCAAGCTGGCCGGCGACGACCCGGAAGTCAACGAAGAGTGGATCTGCGACAAGGGCCGCTTCGCGTTCCGCTACACCGGCGCCGAGGACCGCATCCGGCGTCCCCTGGTCCGCAACCGCGAGACCGGTGAGCTGGCGGAAGCGTCCTGGACCGACGCGCTGCGCATCGCCGCGGCCGGGCTCGTCGAAGCCCGGTCGAACGGGGGCGTCGGTGTCCTGCCCGGTGGCAGGCTGACCGTCGAGGACGCCTACGCGTACTCGAAGTTCGCCCGCGTCGCCCTGCGGACCAACGACGTCGACTTCCGCGCCCGCCCGCACTCGGCCGAGGAACTCGCGTTCCTCACCTCGCACGTCGTGGGCGTGACGCCGGAGTCCGGCGTCACCTTCGGCGAGATCGAGCGGGCCCGCACGGTCCTGTGCGTCGCGTTCGAGCCCGAGGACGAGGCCCCGATCGTGTTCCTGCGGCTGCGCAAGGCGGCCCGCCGGAACCGGACCCGTGTCGTCCACTTGGGACAGTGGACGACGTCGTCGGTGCGCAAGACGTTCGGCGAGCTGCTCGCCTGCGTCCCCGGCACAGAGGCCGCGGCCGTCGAAGGCATCGCCAAGCACGCGCCGGACCTCGACGAGGCCCTGCGCGGCGAAGGCGCCGTCGTCCTGGTCGGCGAGCGCGCCGCCGCGATCCCCGGCCTGTTCGCCGCCCTGCACGACCTGGTCGAGCGCACCGGCGTCCGGCTCGCGTGGATCCCGCGCCGCGCCGGCGACCGGGGCGCGCTGGAGACCGGCTGCGTGCCGTCGCTGCTGCCCGGCGGCCGCCGGGTCGGCGACGACGCCGCCCGCGTCGCCGTCGAAAACGCCTGGGGCGTCCCGCTCCCGGCCACCCCGGGCCGCGACACGACCGACATCCTGCTGGCCGCTTCGGCCGGCGAGCTCGGCGGCCTGATCGTCGGCGGCGTCGACCCGTACGACCTGCCGGACCCGGCTCTTGCGCTGCGTGCGCTGGACGCCGCCGGGTTCGTGGTCAGCCTCGAACTGCGGCACAGCGCGGTGACCGAGCACGCGGACGTCGTGCTCCCGGTGGCCGCGTCGGACGAGAAGGCGGGCAGCTACCTCAACTGGGAGGGCCGCACCCGCCCGTTCGACGTCACCCTCGAAGGCACCGGCGCCCTGCCGGACTGCCGGGTGCTCGACACCCTCGCCGTCGAGATGGACGCGGACCTGTTCACGCAGACGCCGGCCGCCGCCCGCGGCGACTTCGAGAAGCTGGGCCCGGCTTCGGCGCTGCGCTGGAGCGACGTCGCCGCCGAGGTCGCGCCGCCCGCGACGCCGGGTGACGGCCAGGCGATCCTGTCGACCTGGCGCCAGCTGATCGACAACGGTTCGCTGCAGGACGGCGAGCCGCACCTCAAGGGCACCCAGCGCACGCCGGTCGCGCGGCTCTCCGCGAAGACCGCCGAGGGGCTGGGTACGACCGTGCGGGTCAGCACCGAACGCGGTGCGATCACGCTGCCGGTGGAGATCGCCGACCTGCCCGACGGCGTCGTGTGGCTGCCGGGCAACTCCGACGGCTCCGCCGTGGCCAAGACGCTCGGTGCCGGACACGGCGCCGTCGTGAACCTCGCTGGAGGTGGGCAATGACCCCGCTGCTGACCGAAACCGCCGTCGGCAGTGTGCCGGACGCGGCGACGCGGGCGGCGCTGCTGGCGGACGACCCGTTCTGGCTGATCCTGCTCAAGTGCGTGGTCATCCTGCTGATCGGGCCGATCCTGACGATCTTCCTGATCGTCTGGGAGCGCAAGGCGGTCGGCCGGATGCAGAACCGGCCCGGTCCCAACCGGGTCGGCCCCGGCGGCTACCTGCAGTCGCTGGCGGACGCGATCAAGCTGCCGTTCAAGGAACAGATCATCCCGGACACCGCCGACCGCAAGGTGTACTTCCTCGCCCCGGTCGTCTGCGTGGTGCCCTCGCTGATCGCGCTGTCGGCCATCCCGTTCGGGCCCGTCGTGTCGATCTTCGGCGAGCGGACCGTCCTCCAGCTGCTCGACCTGCCGGTCAGCGCGCTGGTGATCCTGGCCTGCTCCTCGATCGGCGTCTACGGCATCGTGCTCGCCGGCTGGTCGTCCGGCTCGCCGTACCCGCTGCTCGGCGGCATGCGCAGCGCGGCGCAGGTGATCTCCTACGAGATCGCGATGGGCCTGTCGATCGTCGCGGTGATCCTGCAGGCCGGGTCGCTGAACCTGGCCGACATCGTCGGCAAGCAGCAGCCCGCGTGGTTCCTCTACCTGGTCCCGAGCTTCGTGATCTACCTGATCTCGATGGTCGGCGAGACCAACCGGGCGCCGTTCGACCTCCCGGAGGCCGAGTCGGAGCTGGTCGGCGGCTTCCACACCGAGTACAGCTCGATGAAGTTCGCGATGTTCTTCCTCGCCGAGTACGTCAACATGGTGATCGTGTCGGCGTTCGCGACGACGCTGTTCCTCGGCGGCTGGATGGCCCCGTGGCCGCTGTCGCTGATCGGGAACAACGTGCTCAACACCGGCTGGTGGCCGGTGCTGTGGTTCTTCGCGAAGATGTTCGTCCTGCTGTTCGGGTTCATCTGGCTGCGCGGCACGCTGCCCCGCCTGCGCTACGACCAGTTCATGCGCCTGGGCTGGAAGGTCCTGGTCCCGCTGAACCTGGTGTGGATCATCATGGTGACCTTCGCGAAGGTCATCACCTGGAACACCGCGTCCGTCATCATCGCCGCGGTCGCGATCTTCATCGTCGTCGCGCTGTTCTTCTACGTCCGCGCCGCGGGCCGTGAAGAGGAGAGCGAGAGTATCCCGGTGACCGGCGGCGGCTTCCCGGTCCCGCCGCTGGACCTCAAGGTCCCGCAGACCACCCCGCGTCAGAAGGCTTTGGCCAAGGCCGAGGCGAAGGCGGCCCGCCGCAAGCCGGCGGCCGTCGGTACCGCAAAGGAAGGGGCACAAGATGGGGTTTCTTGATCCCGTCAAGGGCTTCGGCGTCACCTTCGGGATGATGTTCAAGAAGGTCGCCACCGAGGAGTACCCGGAAGCCGGCGCCCCCGCCGCCCCGCGGTACCACGGACGGCACCAGCTGAACCGCCACCCGGACGGCCTCGAGAAGTGCGTCGGCTGCGAGCTGTGCGCCTGGGCGTGCCCGGCGGACGCGATCTTCGTCGAGGGCGGTGACAACACCGAGGAGGCCCGGTATTCCCCGGGTGAGCGGTACGGCGCGGACTACCAGATCAACTACCTGCGCTGCATCGGCTGCGGTCTCTGCGTCGAGGCGTGCCCGACGCGGTCGCTGACGATGATCAACTTCTACGAGCTGGCCGACGACGACCGCCAGCGGCTGATCTACACGAAGGAAGACCTGCTCGCCCCGCTGCTGCCCGGCATGGAGCAGCCGCCGCACCCGATGCGGCTCGGCGAGAACGAGCAGGACTACTACGTGAACGGCCCCGAACTGGCCCGCGGCGGGGAGGCTTCGAAGTGATAGCCGCACTCCTGACCCAGGCGCCGAACGCGTCCGCGGGTGTCTCCACCGGCGAGGCCGTCGCGTTCTGGATCCTCGGGCCCCTGTCCCTGCTCGGTGCGCTCGGCATGATCTTCTCCCGCAACGCCGTCCACTCGGCGCTGTGGCTGGTGCTGACCATGCTGAACCTGGGCGCGCTGTACATGATCCAGTCGGCGCCGTTCCTGGGCTTCACGCAGATCATCGTCTACACCGGCGCGATCATGATGCTGTTCCTGTTCGTGCTGATGCTGGTCGGCCGGGAGAGCTCGGACTCGGTCGTCGAGGTCCTCCGTGGACAGCGGCTGGCCGCGACCGTGCTCGGCATCGGGCTGGCCGCGCTGCTGGCGACCGGCATCTACCGGGCCATGGAGAACGTCACCCCGGCCATCCCGCTCGACTCGGCCACCCCGGCGGGCGGCGGGCCGAAGGGGCTCGGCCGGCTGATCTTCACCGACTACCTGTTCCCGTTCGAGCTGACGTCGGCGCTGCTCATCACCGCCGCGATCGGCGCGATGGTGCTGGCCTTCACCGACCGCCACGGCAAGGGCGGGAAGCTCACGCAGAAGGAACTGGTCCTGCTCCGCTTCCGCGGCGAGCACGACCGGCCGTCGCCGCTGCCCGGCCCGGGTGTCTTCGCCACCGCCAACTCGGTGGCCACCCCGGCGCTGCTGCCGGACGGCTCGGTCGCGCCGGAGTCGCTGTCGGCGATCATCGAGTCCACCTCGGCGATCGAACTGGCGAAGGAACGCAAGCTCGTCGCGGACGAGGGCCCGCACCCGGACGCGCACGCGCTGGTCGGCTCCGACGCTGCGGAAACCGAGGGGGAGAAGAAATGACCCCGACGTACTACCTGCTGCTGTCCGCGCTGCTGTTCGCGCTCGGCGCGGTCGGCGTGCTGGTGCGGCGCAACGCGATCGTCGTGTTCATGTGCATCGAGCTGATGCTCAACGCGGTGAACCTGTCGCTGGTCACCTTCGCCCGGATCAACGGCGGGCTCGACGGCCAGGTCATGGCGTTCTTCGTCATGGTCGTCGCGGCCGCCGAGGTCGTGGTCGGCCTGGCGATCATCATGGCCATCTTCCGCACCCGGCGCTCGGCTTCGGTCGACGACACCAACCTGCTGAAGTACTAGGAGACCCCCGAGTGACCGCATCATCGTGGCTGCTGGTGGCCCTCCCGGGCCTCGGCGCGCTCATCCTGTTGCTGGCGGGCAAGCGCGCGAAGGCGTGGGGGCATCTGCTCGGCTGTGCCACCGTCACGCTCGCCTTCGTCTACGGGCTGATCCTGTTCTTCACCGCCGACACGGGCACCACGACGGACACCAAGCTGTACTCGTGGATCCCGGCCGGCGCGCTGCAGATCGACTTCGGGCTGCGGATCGACGCGCTGTCGCTGACGTTCGTGCTGCTCATCACCGGCGTCGGCATGCTGATCCACTACTACTCGATCGGCTACATGGCCGACGACGAGGGCCGGTACCGCTTCTTCGCGTACCTGAACCTCTTCGTCGCGTCGATGCTGATCCTGGTGCTGGGCAACAGCTTCGTGACGCTGTACCTCGGCTGGGAAGGCGTGGGTCTCGCGTCCTACCTGCTGATCGGCTGGTACCAGGGCCGCCCGTCCGCCGCGACCGCGGCGAAGAAGGCGTTCCTGATGAACCGCGTCGGCGACGTCGGGCTCGCGCTGGCCATCTTCATCATGTTCAAGTACGCGGGCTCCACCGGCTACGCGCAGGTGTTCCAGGCGGTCGGCGACGGCAAGTTCTCGCCGGGCGCGATCACCGCGATGGCGATCCTGCTCCTGCTGGGTGCCTGCGGTAAGTCCGGCCAGTTCCCGCTGCAGGCCTGGCTCCCGGACGCGATGGAGGGCCCGACCCCGGTGTCGGCCCTGATCCACGCGGCCACGATGGTGACCGCGGGCGTCTACCTGGTGGCCCGCTCGAAGGACATCTTCAACGCCACCGAGGACGGCAGGCTGATCGTCACGCTGGTCGGCACGGTGACCCTGCTGCTCGGGTGCATCATCGGCTGCGCGTACGACGACATCAAGAAGGTCCTCGCTTATTCGACGGTCAGCCAGATCGGCTACATGATGCTGGCCGTCGGGCTCGGGCCGATCGCGTACGCGCTGGGCATCATGCACCTGGTGGCGCACGGCTTCTTCAAGGCCGGGCTGTTCCTCGGGGCCGGGTCGGTCATGCACGCCATGAACGACGAAGTCGACATGCGGAAGTTCGGCGGGCTGCGCAAGCACATGCCGATCACCTTCATCACCTTCGGCCTCGGCTACCTGGCCCTGATCGGCATCCCGCCGCTGTCGGGCTTCTTCACCAAGGACGCGATCATCGAAGCGGCGTTCGGCCAGGGCGGCTGGCGCGGCTGGGTGATGGGCGGCGCGGCCCTGCTCGGCGCCGGCCTCACCGCGTTCTACATGACACGGCTGATGATGATGACGTTCTTCGGCAAGGAGCGCTGGAAGGACATCAACACAGCGTTGGAGCTCGATCCCGCAAGCGGATCTTCGGGAGACGGCCCACGACCTTTCCACCCGCACGAGTCCAAGTCGGTCATGTGGATCCCGATGGCGGTGCTGGCACTCGGTTCGGTCGGCGCGGGCGCGTTCTTCGCACTCGGCCACCGCTTCAGCGACTGGCTGGCTCCCTCGGTCGGCGAGCTGGAGGAGGCGCACCACGCGCCGTTCGACGCCTGGGTGATCTCGGTGGCGGCGGTCGCGCTCTCGGTGCTCGGTGCGGTGATCGCGTACCTGATCTTCCGCCGTGACGTCCCGGTCGAGCAGCCCCAGCGGGTCTCGTTCGTCACCCGGGCCGCACGCAAGGACCTGTACGGCAACACCCTCAACGAGACGCTGGTCGCCCGCCCGGGCACCTGGCTCTCGCGGGCGCTGGTGTTCGTCGACAACCGCGGCGTCGACGGCGCGGTCAACGGCCTGGCCGCCGGCCTCGGCGGCGGCTCCGGCCGGCTGAGGCGGCTCCAAACCGGGTTCGTCCGGTCCTACGCGCTGTCGATGCTGGGCGGCACGTTCCTGCTTCTGGCGGCTCTCCTGCTGGTGAGGTTCTCCTGATGACCTGGTTGCTGATCCTCATCCTGGTGCCGCTCGCCGGCTCCCTGGTGCTGGCGTTCCTCAAGGGGAACGACCGCGCCGCGGTGCTGACCGCGCTGGCGTTCTCGATCCTCGAGCTCCTGCTGATCATTCCGTTCTGGCTCAGCTACTCGCCTTCGGGCGCGCGGCTGCAGATGACGTCGAGCTTCGACTGGATCCCGAGCTTCGGGGTGCACATCTCGTTCGGCACCGACGGCATCTCGCTGGTCATGATCGCGGTGATCGCGCTGCTGGTGCCGATCGTCGTCGGCGGCCTCGGCACGATGGACAAGCTCCCGCCGGGGCGCAGCGCGGGCGGGTTCCTGTCGCTGATCCTGCTGCAGGAGGCGCTCACCATCGGCGTGTTCGCCGCGACCGACGTCTTCCTGTTCTACGTGCTGTTCGAGATCATGCTGATCCCGATGTACTTCCTCATCGGCGGTTACGGCGGCGCGAACCGGCAGTACGCGGCGGTGAAGTTCTTCCTCTACTCGTTCCTCGGCGGCCTGATCATGCTGGCGTCGGCGATCGGGGCGTACTCGCTGGCGGTGGACAAGCTCGGGCACGGCACCTTCGACTGGGCCACGCTGGTGACGGTGGTGCGCGACGCGCCGCTGTCCACGCAGATCTGGCTGTTCCTCGGGTTCTTCCTGGCCTTCGCGATCAAGGCGCCGCTGGTGCCGTTCCACACCTGGCTGCCGGACGCGGCGGGGGAGGCGCCGATCGGCGTCGCCGTCCTGCTGGTCGGCGTGCTGGACAAGGTCGGCACGTTCGGCTTTCTGCGCTACTGCCTGCCGATGTTCCCGGACGCGAGCAGGACCCTCGCCCCGCTGGTGCTGGTGCTCTCGGTGATCGGTGTCCTCTACGGATCGATCCTCGCGGCGGGCCAGCGGGACATGAAGCGGTTCATCGCCTACGTCTCGATCGCGCACTTCGGGTTCATCTCGCTCGGCATCTTCGCGTTCAACGAGCAGGCGATGGTCGGCTCGGCGACGTACATGCTGAACCACAGCCTCGCGACCGGCATGCTGATCGTGGTGATCGGCCTGGTGATCGCGCGCGGCGGGTCTTCGAAGATTTCGGACTACGGCGGCATGGCGAAGGTGACTCCGCTGCTGGCGGGCATGTTCCTCCTCGCCGGCCTGTCGACGCTTTCGTTGCCGGGCACCAACTCGTTCGTCTCCGAGTTCCTGGTGCTCATCGGGGCGTTCGTGGACCAGCCGGTGTACACGATCCTCGCCACGGTGGGCATGGTCCTGGCCGCGGCGTACGTCCTGTGGCTCTACCAGCGCGTGATGCAGGGCCCGGTCCGTGGTGACGCTCTCGTGGGCGTCGGCGGGGGGCCGGGCACGGCGATCGCGCCGGAGCTGGGCGCCAAGAAGGCCATCCGCGACCTGAACGGCCGTGAGATCGCGATCCTCGCGCCGCTGGTCGTGCTGATCATCGTCCTCGGCTTCTACCCGAAGCCGGTGCTCGACACAGTCACCCCGACGGTGCAGCAGACGCTGTCCGCGGTCCAGGGAGGCAAGTAAAAGTGCTCGACATCCTCCTGACCCAGGCACCGGAGCCGCCGGTGCAGGTGCCGTCGATCGACTACCCGGCCGTGCTGCCGGTGCTGATCGTCTTCGGCGCGGCGTGCGTCAGCGTGCTGGTCGAGGCGTTCGCCGCGAAGCGGTCCCGGTTCGGCATCCAGGTCGGGCTCAGCCTGGCGTCGATCGTCGCGGCCGGCGTCAGCCTGGTCATCTACGCGACGGGCAGCGCGCCCGCGGCCGGCGTCACGACGTTCAGCGGCGCGATCTCGATCGACCGGCCGGCGCTGTTCCTCTGGGGCACGCTGCTGGCGCTGGCGGTCGGCGCGGTGCTGCTCATTTCGGATCGCGTGGTCGAGCCGGGCGGCGCACTGGTCGCCCAGGCCGGCATCCGCCCGGGCACGGTCCAGGACCGCGCCCAGACGGCGACGGTCATGCAGACCGAGGTGTTCCCGCTGACGTTGTTCGCCCTCGGCGGCATGATGGCGTTCACCGCGGCGAACGACCTGCTGACGATGTTCATCGCGCTGGAAGTGCTGTCCCTGCCGCTGTACCTGATGTGCGGCCTGGCCCGCCGCCGCCGTCTCCTTTCGCAGGAAGCGGCGGTCAAGTACTTCCTGCTCGGCGCGTTCTCCTCGGCGTTCTTCCTGTACGGGCTGGCGCTGCTGTACGGCTACGCGAACTCGGTGAAGCTGGGTGACATCGCGGCCGCGGCGGCGGGTTCGGACCGGTCGGACACGCTGCTGTTCGCCGGGCTGGGTCTGTTGGTGGTCGGCCTGCTGTTCAAGGGTTCGGTCGGCCCGTTCCACACCTGGACCCCGGACGTGTACCAGGGCGCTCCGACGCCGGTGACGGCGTTCATGGCGGCGTGCACGAAGGTCGCGGCGTTCGGCGCGATCCTGCGGGTGCTGTCGGTGGCGTTCGGCTCGACCAGCTGGGAGTGGCGCGGAGTCCTCTGGGGCGTGGCGATCATCTCGATGGTGATCGGCGCGGTGCTGGGCCTGACCCAGACGGACGTCAAGCGCATGGTGGCGTATTCGTCGATCGCCCACGCCGGGTTCTTGCTGGTGGGTGCGATCGCGATGACGCGCGACGGGCTTTCGAGCACGCTGTTCTACCTGCTGGCGTACGGCTTCACGACGCTGGCGACGTTCGGCGTGATCAGCCTGGTCCGGGATCCCTCGGGCGAGGCAACGCACCTTTCGGCGTGGGCGGGGCTGGCCAAGCGCTCCCCGTTGTTGGCGGGCGTCTTCACCTTCCTGTTGCTGGCGTTGGCGGGCATCCCGTTGACGTCGGGCTTCGTCGGCAAGTTCGTGGTGTTCTCGGCGGCGCTGTCGGACGGCATGGCGCCGCTGGTCGTCGTGGCGCTGGTCTTCAGCGCGGTGGCGGCGTTCTTCTACCTGCGCGTGATCGTGCTGATGTACTTCTCCGAGCCGGCGGCGGACGGGCCTTCGGTCTCGGTCCCGGGCTTCGGCACGAAAACGGCGATCTTCCTCGGCACGGCGGTGACGCTGGTGCTGGGCCTGGTCCCGGCCTTCGCACTCGGCTGGGCCGGTTCGGGCGGGTTCGCTTTCTGAGGTTTCTTTCTCCGGGCCGCCACTCTCCCGTTCCGGGGGAGTGGCGGCCTTATTTCAGTTTCCGGCTCAGATCCTTGTTGGCCCCGGGCAGAACGCTGATGTAGCCGTCGGCAACGGCGATCCCGATTCGTCCGGCTTCCAGATCGAGGTAGCTGACGGTCTTGTCGCCGGTTTGGAGCTGCCCGACGCCGAAGTGCGGTTGCTGCAGGAGCGCGTCGAGTTCTTCCGCCTCCCTGCTGCGTGCTTCGTCGAAGATGTCGCTTGCCGGGGAGTGCTGCTCTTGCGGCAGCGAAAAGGGCCTGATGTCCGCGGGCGGGTAGCCGGGCAGCTGGGCGACGAGGGCATCGGCGGGATGGGTGTCGACGTCGGTGAGTTCGACCTGATCGTCCCGGCAGACCACGCAGACCGCGTCCGGTCCCTTGACGGCCACGAGCACCCCGATCTGCCCGGTGGTGTCACGGGCGTAGGCGGAGTATTCCTGTGCGGGGTGGTCGATGAGGTGCAGGAGATCTTCGAATTCGGGGGAGAAGCCGTCACCTTGCGTAAAGCCGTAAGGGCCGAGTTCCTCGAAGGCTTCCCGGGAGACTTGTTGTTTCGCGGAGGGCGGGACGTACCGAAGCCCTTTCGCGAAAACGGGGTGCGGATCCCCGCACCCGACGTGCCGCATGGCGGTGAGCAGGGTGGTCAGCGAGAAAACGGCCATCACGGTTTCTTGTTCCGGTTTTCCCCGATGACCGGCGGCATGGGCTTTTCGGTGAAGCCGCCGAAGGTTTCGTCGGGATCGGGGTTCTGCAGGTAAGGTGCCTTCTTCTTTTCGTGGTCTTCTTCTTTGCCACCGCGTCCGACCATGGGGCCACCACCCATGGGGAAACCGTTGGCACCCCGGGGCCCGGCAGAGCCGCGGGCGGAGGTGGGGAAGCGTTCTTCGGGGAGGCGGGTGCCGGTGCTGTTCCCCGGCCCGGGCTGGTTCGGTCCGCTGCCGGGGCTTGGCCGGGTACCGGGCTGGTTCGGCCCGTTTCCTGGACCTGGCCGGCTGCCTGTGCTGCTCCCTGGGGTCCCGGGTCCGGCTTGGTACCCACCGCCGGAGTACGGCCCGGTCCCGGGCCCGAACCCGCCGGCCCAGTTGGTGCCGGTGCCGGTGCCGGTCAGGTTGCTGACGGGCTGCCCGGTAGGCCCGAACTCGTACCCACCCTGGGCGGCGGGCAGGACGGGCTTGGGGACGTAGCTGTCGGCGTGGGTGTTGCCGGGATCCGTGGTGCCGGGCCGGATCTGCTGTTCCTGTTGATTTTGCTGGTGCCGCTGGTATTGCTGGTTTGTGGTCTGCTTCTGGTTCTGCTTGTCCTCGACTTGGGTTTGCCCTGGTCGAACGATCTGCCGATCCTGGGTGGGAATCTGGGTGTCCCGTGGATTCCGCGTCCACTCGCCGGTATCGGTGGACCCGGTTTTCTTGTCGTCGTCGGTGGTCATGGAGACGGGAGCCCCGGAGCCGGCGAGCTGCGCGTACTGCGCGGGCATCTGCCCACCGTTGTCGGTGCTGGCGGCGTGGTAGGCACTGAAGGCATCGATGTTGGCTTGGCTGTCCGCCTGCCACCCGGCAACTTTGGTGTTGTAGGAATCCCACCCTTTGCCGGTGATGACATTGACAACATCATTCTTGTCAAGCTCAGGCGGCTGGGCGGCAACGGGCTTGACGGAGTTCTTGGCGGTACCAAAGGCATCCATCTGAGCCCCAACGGCACTCTGCGCATTCTGAAGATGAACGGCATCATCAGCGGCAGCATGAACAAGAGGCCGAGTGGCATCAGCAGCCGCTTCGCCGGCATTACCCTGCCATCCGGCCATGGTCTTGGCGCGGAGAGCGCTGATCCGCTGAGCCCGCTCAACCATCCGGGTGGTCAGGTCCGTAGCACCGTCTTGCGCGCTGGCGAGCGAATCGCTGCCGGCCCCGCCGGTAACCTGTTCGTATATCTGCGCTGCCGTCAACGGGCCCTCGGTGACCATCAGTTCGCCTTCCGCAGGTTTTCCAGAACTTTTGCCGCCACATCATGGGCGGCTGTACAAGGATCCTTCTTCCCGATATTCCCTTCTGACAGGGAGATGGCGATATCGACTTGCTGAGTGTCGCTCGTGCCGAGCGCGAGCAGGCATCGCCCCTTGGTGCTTCTCTCGTCGATCTGACCGAAAGCCACTGTGGGGTAGCCGTCGATCGGGTCGAGTGGCTGGAAAAACGGATACACGGTGTCCTTCGCCCGGTAGACGCCGGTCAGTCCGAGCTGAGTTGTCTTGAAGTAGGTCACCGCGACGCCGGCTTGGGACACCGCGGGGACGTTCCAACGGCAAGTGGGGCCGGCTTGATCGTCGACCGCCGGATGGGTTGTGACGTCCGGGCCGAGAAGCTCCTGGCCCTGCTCGGCGGTGAGTGAGTCACACGGCGCTTGCCGGAAGTGGCTGACGTCGAGCGGGTTGGCGACCTTTGGCACGCCGGGGCCCGGGACAGCCGATGAAGGCGCAGTAGTCGGCTGCGAGCCGGAAGTAGACGGTGATGCAGTGCCATCCATGCGGTCGGTGCAGGCCGCCAGCGCCAGCACTGAGACGCAGAGCAGAACGACAATCCGGCGGATCAAAGCGTGCCTCCGGTCTGCCTGATCTCCGTGTTGTTCGCGTCTTCGATGGCTGCGTATCTGCCTAATGCCGCTTCGAACTTCTTCGCCATCGACCGGCAGTATCGTTCTCGCTCGCCGAGTGTGGCCAGCAACGCTATGCCGGAGCTGCGGATCTGCTCGGCATTGCCTTCGCTTGCGTACTCGAGCCCAGGACCCTGCGCCTGAGCCAGCAATTGTGCGCGTTGCTGATCGTCGCGGAACTCGTTGGCCAGGTCGTTCCACTCGTGCATCAGCTCACGAAGCGTCTGCTCGTCGTACTCGAACCCCGCCCCCGCATCACCGCCGCCGTAGGTCCCGGCGTGCGGAACGCCGTTCGGGCCCGGTAGCTGCCAATTGCCGCCCGGGTCGTAAACCGGTCCTTCAGACACAGCGCACCGTCGTCATCAGCTCTCCCCTAGCTTGCAGTGTGCTCCACCCCGAGCACCCTGCGTATCCGACGTTTCGCACCCTACCAGGGTTCCCTCCTCGGAAAAGCGAGGTCACGAGGGCCGCGGCGGTCCTCTCGGCTTTCTCCCAAGCCGCGGCCCTCGGGACGGCTATGGGGTTGGTGCGCAGCTTGTTCGGCCCAATGTCACGTGGCCGGAAATGCCCGATTGCGGGAGGAATTCGATGCGCAACATCGTCAACCCGATGCTTCCGTCGCCCGGGAGCTCCTGGGTGTTGAACACCGCGTTCGCCAGTGCCGTTCCGTCCGCCTTCTTGATCGGGGCCACGTAGCCCGCCGGTACCGGGTTCGGGGGGTTCGGGATTCCCGACATTCCGCCGTACGACCAGTTCGCGGTCGTCTGGGTCTGGGCCGCCTCGCACGTCACCGTGAAGCTCGACAGCTTCACCCTCGGCCCTCCCGCGCTCATCAGCGCCGTCAGCTCGAAGTTCTTGCCCGTCGCCGTCAGCTTTGTTTCCTCGCACGACGAGGTGCCGCCGCCGAAGGTGATTCCCGGCTTCGAAATGCTCGCCGCCGTTGCGGTTGCCGGGCCGCCGAGGGCGCACCGTCCCTGCGCCGGCACCGTGACCGGGGAGCCCGCCTTCGTGAACGATGCCGAGCCGATGTCCGCCGCGCCCGGCTGGGGGGCCGCCGAGGCCGTCACGGCCGAAGCTGCCAGGCCCGTCACCGCCAAGGCCGTGACGATCGTGCTGCGCATCCGCTGTTCTCCTCGCCGCCCGGAGAGCGGTCGTGGGCCGCCGCTCTTCCACGACTGAATATCCGCGCGCCGGAGACGTCCGTTGCGCCCGGAATCGCCGATCACCCTTTCGAGGATCACGAACCACCCGGTGGGTGGCGGTGGCCGGTGTCATGTTCGTCACCGTTTCCGCAGGACAGCGGGTAAACGACCGCGCGGCGTAGCCACTACGCTCAAGGGGCAACCGACCGGTGCACGAGTAGAGCGGAGCCGACGTGTCTGTGCCTTCCCCAGCCCCCGGGGCGGGATCCCTCCCCGCTGCGCCGGGCGGCGCCCTCGACGACCTGCGGGCGTCGGTCGGGCTTCAGATCGCCGACGAAACCCTGTTGCGCTCGATCGCCGGCGGGCTGACCGAGGTCGAGAAGCTGCTGCGTGACGTCGTCCGCAGTGACGTCCAGGCCGTCAACGACGCCGCGCTGCACCTGGTCGAGGCGGGTGGCAAACGCTTCCGTCCGCTGTTCACGCTGCTCGCCGCGCAGTTCGGCCCCAAGCAGGACGACCACGTGGTGATCGCCGCCGCCGCGGTCGAGCTGGTGCACCTGGCCACGCTCTACCACGACGACGTCATGGACGAGGCCACCATGCGGCGCGGCGCCGAGAGCGTCAACGCCCGCTGGGACAACACCATCGCCATCCTCACCGGCGACTTCCTCTTCGCGCACGCTTCGCGCCTGGTCGCCGACCTGGGCACGGACGCCGCGCGGATCATCGCCGAGACCTTCGGTGAGCTGGTCACCGGCCAGATGCGCGAGACCGTCGGACCCGGACCGGGTGACGACGCCGTCGCGCACTACCTCACCGTCATCGCCCAGAAGACCGGCTCGCTGATCGCCACGTCCGGCCGCTTCGGCGGCATGATGTCCGGCGCCGCCGAGGCGCACGTCGAGGCGCTGCGCCGGTTCGGCGACATCATCGGCACCGCGTTCCAGATCTCCGACGACATCATCGACATCGCGTCGCCGTCCGACGAGCTCGGCAAGGCACAGGGCACCGACCTGCGCGAAGGCGTCCGGACACTGCCGATGCTGTACGCGCTGGCCGACCCGGCCACCGACCCCCGGCTGGTGGAGCTGCTGTCCGGCCCGATCGCCGACGACGCGCTCGTGCAGGAGGCGCTGGAGCTGCTGCGGGTCAGTAGCGGACTCGATCGAGCACGCGTCACCCTTTCCGACTACGCTCAGCGCGCGCGAGCCGAGCTCACCGCGCTCCCCGCGTCACCCGCCCGGGACGCGTGCGAGTCGGTCGCCGACTACCTGGTCGCGCGCACGCGCTGAGCACTTAACAGGGGCAGGAAAAGATGTCCATATTCGGACAGGTCTGGCTGTGGAGCCTGGCCGCGTTCTTCGTCGGGGCCATCCTCACCTGGCTGGTGCTGGTGCTGCCGCTCCGCAAGAGCGTCCGCCGGCTGGAGAGCTCGCTGGCCCAGGCCCACGCCGACGCCGCGCGCACCCCGGCGAACGCCGCCGCGGTGGGTGGCGGCCAGGCCTTCCGGCGGCCCGAACCGGAGCCCTCCCGCCAGGAGACCTCCTACCCCGGCACGCTGGTCGCCGCGCCGCCGATCCACCGCGACGACGTCCACGACGACATCGACGAGGACTTCGCCGAGCTGGACGCCCAGGTGCCGCCGCGGATCCCGCCGGAGCCGGAACCCGTCCGCGTGCCCGAGCCGGAGCTCGAGGAGGACGGCCCGTACCGGAGCGCGGCCACCCAGTTCCTGACGCCGGACGCCGAACCGAAGCCCGAAGACCCCCACCGCGCCACCGCGACGCAGTACCTGGTCCCGGCCGGGGATTCGTTCGACGACGACGCGGAGCCCGAGTTGCCCGCCCTGTCGCGGCTCGCGCAGAAACCCGGCCCGGACCCCGCGGGCTCGCTGTTCCGGCCGCCGTCCGGCGAGGCGGCGGCCGAGCCGGACTGGTTCGACCACGAGGCGCCGTCCCAGCGGTCGGCGTTCGAAGAGCCGGTGGAGCGCACGCGCTACATCGGCGAGCACCCCGGTTCCGTGCGGGACGAGGAAGACGACGCCGAGCCGCCCAAGTACGCGTTCGGTGGGGACATCGCCGCCGAGCTGGACGTGCCGCCGGAGACCCCCGCCGAAGCGACGCAGGTGCTGCCGAAGCGGCAGCCGCGGGAGGCGGTGCGCGGCGGGTTCGACGCGCCGCAGCCGATCCAGCCGTCGATGCGCACGGTGGAGCGCCGCGAGCCCGACCTGGCGGGTGCGCACAGCGGCTCGCTGTTCGAGCCGTCGGTCCAGCCGAACCAGGCGGCCGCCGGCGTCGTGGCGCCGGAGCCGCCCCCGGCCCGCCAGGCGGCGGGCGACTCGGTCCCGCCGGGCCCGTTCGGACCCGGTTCGGCGATGCCGCGCCCGGGCGGCGGCGCACCCAGCGACAGTTTCGCCGTGAAGGCCAGCGTGACGGCTTTGCGGTACTGCACCGAGGAATCGGCGCAGTTCCCGAAGATGGTCGCCGAGGTCTGGTTCCGGACCGCGGAGGACGCCGAGCGGGTCGGGTTCCGGCCGCTCGGCTGAGGTCCGGCCCGGCGGCCCGGAATCCGGGACAGCTGTCCGACCGGCGTGACCGTGAGACCACGAAGGCCACCATCGGGAGTCCCGATGGTGGCCTTCGGCGGTTCTCGGTTACGCGACCGTCCAGGTGTCCTTGCCGCGCAGCAGGGCCTGCAGGTCCGGCTTGCGGGCCGCACGGGCCTCCTCGACCTGGGCGCGGGCGCCGTCGTCGTACGTCGGGCGCTCGACCTGGCGGAGGATGCCCGTCGGGACGTGGTTCAGGCTCTGGTCGCCCAGGCGCGACAGCGCGAACGCGTACGACGTGTCCGCGATCGACGGGTCGTGCACCACGATGTTGTCTTCGCCGATGTCGGCGACCTTGGCGACGTCCAGCCCGCCCCAGTCGCCGCGCTTGACGCCGAACTCCTGGTTCGGGCCGAAGCGGATCGGATCGCCCGCACGTAGCGGGATCAGGCGCGCCGCGGCCTCGTCGGCGTCCTTGAGGACGTCGAACGCGCCGTCGTTGAAGATCGGGCAGTTCTGGTAGATCTCGACCAGCGCCGACCCGCGGTGCTGCGCCGCGGCCTGCAGGACCTCGGTGAGGCCCTTGCGGTCGGAGTCCATGGCCCGGCCCACGAACGACGCCTCCGCGCCGATCGCCAGCGACAGCGGGTTGAACGGCGTGTCCACCGAACCCATCGGGGACGACTTCGTGACCATGCCCGGCCCGGACGTCGGGGAGTACTGGCCCTTGGTCAGCCCGTAGACCCGGTTGTTGAACAGCAGGATCTTGATGTTCACGTTGCGCCGCAGCGCGTGGATCAGGTGGTTGCCGCCGATGGACAGCGCGTCGCCGTCGCCGGTGACGACCCACACCGACAGGTCCGGCCGCGTGGTGGCCAGGCCGGTCGCGATCGACGGCGCGCGGCCGTGGATCGAGTGCATGCCGTAGGTGTTCAGGTAGTACGGGAACCGCGACGAGCAGCCGATGCCCGAGATGAACACGATGTTCTCGCGCTTGAGGCCGAGCGTCGGGAGGAACGACTGGACGGCGTTCAGGACGACGTAGTCACCGCAGCCCGGGCACCACCGGACTTCCTGGTCCGACTTGTAGTCCTTGGCCTTCTGCGGCTCGTCGGTGGTGGGCACGAGGTCCAGGCCACCGAGGTTGGGTATCCCCAGATCGATTGCGGTCATTTCGCCGCCTCCGTAGCAACGCCGGTGATGATCTCCGAGAACAGGTTCTGCAGCTCTTCGGCCTTGAACGCCATTCCGGCGACCTTGGTGTGCGAGTGGACGTCCACGAGGTACTTCGCCCGCAGCAGCAGCGACAGCTGCCCGAGGTTCATCTCCGGCACCACGACCTTGTCGTAGCTGCGCAGGACGTCGCCGAGGTTGGCCGGCAACGGGTTGAGGTGCCGCAGGTGGGCCTGCGCGATCGGCAGGCCGAGCTTGCGCACGCGCCGGCAGGCCGCGCCGATCGGGCCGAACGAGCTGCCCCAGCCGAGCGCGAGCACGCGGGCCTTGCCGCCGCTCGGGTCGTCGACGACGAGGTCGGGGACGTCGATGCCGTCGATCTTCGCCTGCCGCAGCCGGACCATCTTGTCGTGGTTGTCCGGGTCGTAGGAGATGTGGCCGGTCTTGTCGGCCTTCTCCAGCCCGCCGATGCGGTGCTGCAGCCCGGGGGTGCCCGGGACCGCCCACGTGCGAGCGAGGGTCTCGGGGTCGCGGACGTACGGCCAGAACTCGCCGGAGTCGTTGTCCGCGTTGGGTTCGGTGGCGAACTCGACCCGCAGGTCGGGCAGCGATTCGACGTCCGGGATCAGCCACGGCTCGGAGCCGTTCGCGATCGCGCCGTCCGAGAGCAGCAGCACCGGCGTGCGGTACTTCAGCGCGATCCGGGTCGCCTCGACGGCCGCGTCGAAGCAGTCCGCCGGCGACAGCGGCGCGACGATCGGGACCGGCGATTCGCCGTTGCGGCCGAACATCGCCTGCAGCAGGTCGGCCTGCTCGGTCTTGGTCGGCAGCCCGGTGGACGGGCCCCCGCGCTGGACGTCGATGACGACCAGCGGCAGCTCCACCATCACGCCGAGGCCGACGGCTTCGGACTTCAGTGCGACACCCGGCCCGGACGTCGAGGTGACGCCGAGCGCGCCGCCGTAGGACGCGCCGAGCGCGGCGCCGATGCCGGCGATCTCGTCTTCGGCCTGGAAGGTGATGATGCCGAAGTGCTTGTGCCTGGACAGCTCGTGGAGGATGTCCGACGCCGGGGTGATCGGGTACGTGCCGAGCAGGATCTGCAGCCCGGAGCGCTGCCCGGCGGCCACGATCCCGTAGGCCAGCGCGGTGTTGCCGGTGATCTGCCGGTAGGTGCCCTGCTTCAGCTTCGCCGGCGCGACCTGGAACGTCGTCGCGAACGACTCGGTCGTCTCGCCGTAGTTCCAGCCCGCGCGGAAGGCGAGGATGTTGGCCTCGGCGATGTCCGGCTTCTTCGCGAACTTCTCGCGCAGGAACCGCTCGGTGCCCTCGGTCGGCCGGTGGTACATCCACGACAGCAGGCCGAGCGCGAACATGTTCTTGCAGCGCTCGGCGTCCTTCTTGCCGAGGCCGGTGTCGGCGAGCGCGCCCTGGGTCAGTGCCGACATGGCGACCCGGTGCACCTGGTAGGGCGCGAGCGTGTCGTCGTCCAGCGGGTCCGTCGCGTAGCCGACCTTGGTCAGGTTGCGCTTGATGAACTCGTCGGTGTTGAGGATGATCGTGCCGCCGTGCGGGACGTCGGCGAGGTTCGCCTTCAGCGCGGCCGGGTTCATCGCCACCAGCACGTCCGGCCGGTCGCCGGGGGTGAGGATGTCGTAGTCGGCGAAGTGCACCTGGAAGCTGGAGACGCCCGGGATGGTGCCCTGTGGGGCGCGGATTTCGGCGGGGAAGTTCGGCATCGTCGACAGGTCGTTGCCGAACGCGGCGGCTTCGGACGTGAAGCGGTCGCCGGTCAGCTGCATGCCGTCACCGGAGTCGCCCGCGAACCGGATGACCACCCGGTCCAGCTTGCTGACCTCGGTCGGCCTGGTTGCGGCGAGCGAGCCGTGACCAGCGCCGTTGCCGTTCGCACTCGCGCTCGTGCTCATGGGTCAGGGATTCCCTTTCTCCCGACGGTACGGCTTCCGTTCGCCTGCCGGTGCCGCGGCTGCGCTCACCAGGTCTACTCTCGAGGTTAGCTCGCCCTCAACACCGATGTTGGTAGTGTCCCGGCTGTTGGGCGACCTCATCGATGCTCTTCAATGCCTCTTTCGCAGGTACGTCAGATACCTGTAACCGATGGTAACGGGTAGCTGCTGCACCGCGTTGTGATGCGTGTCTCCCGGAGGGTAGGGCCGTCGGCTCGAGTCACGGGCGAGAACGGATCCGGTCCCGCAGCAGGGAAAGCCGTTCGGCGAACTCCGGTGACGCCAGTGAGGCCAGCTGCGGCCGGATCTCGACGTCGACGGCGGCACTGTGTTCGGCCAGGCCCGCGGTGGTGCGAAGACTGCGCTTGGCGGCGATCAACGCCTCCCGTGGAGCGGCGACGGCGGGGTGAGCGAGCTCACGCGCGGCCGTCAGCAGTTCGTCATGGCCGCCTTCGACCACACGCAGCGCCAGTCCGGCCCGCACCGCGGCCTCGGCGTCGAGCGCCTCGCCGAACAACGTCATGGCGGCGGCCTGCTGCGGGCCGGCGAGCCGCTGCGTCATCCAGGTCATGCCGCCGCCCGGGTGCAGCCCGAGTTCGAGGAACCGGGCGACGAACTTCGCGCGCGGCCCGGCCAGCCGGACGTCGGCGGCGAGGGCGAGGTTCAGCCCGGCCCCGACGGCAGCCCCGCCGACGGCAGCGATCGTCGGGAGCTCGCACCGCGCCACGGCGAGGAAGCCTTCGTAGATGGCACGCAGGCCGGCTTCGCCGGCAGTAGCGAGCGCGGACAGATCGGCTCCGGCGCAGAAGGCGGGCGGCGTCCCGGTGACGGCGACGGCGTGCACGGACTCGTCCCGTTCCGCGGCCTCGACGGCGGCGGCGAGCTGCGCGGAGAGGTCGAGGGTCAGCGCGTTCCGGCTGCCGGGCGCGTCGACGGTCAGCAGTGCGACGCCGCCGGAGTGGTCGCTGACGATGCGGTCGGTCATGCGCCCCAGCGTGGCACGGTCCGGTATTACTGGACGCATGGGGGAACTGGTCGGGGTGCTGGTCAAGGGCGTCATCGTGCTGGCGGGCAACCTGCTGACGATGATCGACACGGTCGAGCTGTTCGGCGGACGCCGCCGCCGCGCCCGAGCGGCGGCCGCGGCCCGCGGCGAGCCCGTGGAGTACCCGTGCGTGCTGCGCGACGAGGAGCTGACGTCCGGCCGCGAGCGGCGAGGCTGGCTGGTGGTCGGCGACGGTCCGGTGCGGTGGCGTACTCCGCGTGAGGAGCCGGCGGTGTTCGACCCGGGCGAGCTCACGATGCAGGCGGTCGACCAGCAGGCGGTGACGTTCCACGCGGCCGGCGGCCGGACGGAGCTGAGGCTCCACCCGGACGAGGCACCGGCAGTGCTGCGCGCCCTGGGCGGCTGACGCTCGCGCCTCCGGCCCCCGGTGTCCAGCGTATCGGCGAGGTCCGACGGTTTCGCGATCTCGTCGGCTCGGGACGCGGACTTGTGCACAGGGTCGCTGACCTGTGCACCGGCGCCGCGCACTCACCCGGAACTGTCGGTCCCCGCCGGTAAGCTGGAGACCGGGGGGCGGAGGCCCGCCCTCGCCCCGGCGGCTGCCGATCGCCCGGCCGTGCCGCTTACTGCTCCGGCGTCGGCGGCCGCTCCAGCAGCTTCGAAAGCACCACCGTCGACACCGTCCGGTCCACGATCTCCAGCCCGCGCAGCCGCTCCAGCGCCGTCTCGAGGTGGTGGATGTCCGCCGCCCTCAGGTGGACGATGGCGTCCGCCGCGCCCGAGACCGTGTACGCCGCCAGTACCTCGGGCAACGGTTCGAGGCGGGCGCGGATCCGGGCCGGCGTGATGTTGCCCTGGCACGTGACCTCGACGAACGCCTCCGTTCCCCAGCCGAGGGCCTCCGGGTCGACCACCGCCGTGAAGCCCCGCAAGATGCCGGTTTCCAGCAGCCGGTCGACCCGCCGCTTCACCGCCGGCGCGGACAGGCCGACCACCTTGCCGATCTCCGCGTAGCTGGAGCGGGCGTTCGCCACGAGGCACGAAACGATTCGCTGGTCGATGGTGTTCACACGCAACACTTAGCACAGATACGCGCAGCGAACAGCGATTGATTGCGATATTAGGCGCGCCTTACCCTGCAATCATGCAGGGATCACTGGCCACGCGCGTACCGACCACCCGCCGATACCTGATGTGCCCGCCGCGCTTCTTCGCGGTGGACTACGTGATCAACCCCTGGATGGACCCGACCCAGCCGGTCAGCGCCGACGTCGCCGTCGCGCAGTGGACCGAGCTGCGCGACACCTACCGCCGCCTCGGCCACACCGTCGAGGAGATCGAGCCCCAGCCCGGCCTGCCCGACATGGTCTTCGCCGCCAACTCCGGCACCGTCGTCGACGGCCGCGTGCTCGGCTCGCGGTTCCGCGCGCCGCAGCGCGCCGCCGAGGCCGAGCACTTCCGCCGCTGGTTCGTCGAGCACGGCTACCGCGACATCACCATGCCGGAGAAGATCAACGAGGCCGAAGGCGACTTCGCCTGGACCGGTTCCGTGCTGCTCGCCGGCACCGGCTTCCGCACCGACCCGGCCGCGCACGCCGAGGCGCAGGAGGTCCTCGGCGTCCCGGTCGTCTCGCTGCAGCTGGTCGACCCGCGCTACTACCACCTCGACACCGCGCTGTTCGTGCTCGCCGAGACGACGGACACGACCCGCGCCCAGATCGTCTACTACCCGGACGCCTTCTCCGCCGGCTCGCGCCGCGTGCTGGCGCGGATGTTCCCGGACGCGGTGCTCGCGACGAGGGAAGACGCCGAGTGCTTCGGCCTCAACGGCGTGTCCGACGGCCGCAACGTCGTCCTGCCCGTCGAGGCCACCCGTCTGGGTGAACTTCTCGTCGCACGGGGGTACGAGCCGGTCTACGTCGACATCTCCGAGCTGCGGAAAGCCGGCGGTGGCCCGAAGTGCTGCACGCTGGAAATCCGGAAGGGATAACCGGCGGGCGAAAAAGTGTAACTCACCCGTTTGCCATCGCGATTAATCGAAGTAACAAATCGACTACTCGCGGTGGCAGGCGGTGGGAGTGGTGACGGTGATCCTTGCCGTGCACGGGGTGGGCCGGCCGGCGCGCCCGCTCGATCCGGGTGAGGACGAGCGCTGGCTGACCATCGGCCAGTTCGAGCGCGTCCTCGACGTCGCGGCCGAGCGCGAAGACGTCCACCTGACCTTCGACGACGGCAACGACTCCGACGTCGAGATCGTGCTGCCGCGGCTGGCCGACCGCGGGCTCAAGGCGGAGTTCTTCCCCCTGGCCGGCCGGCTCGGGCAGCGCGGGTACCTCGACCGCGACGGGCTGCGCGAGCTCGTGCGCGCCGGGATGGAGATCGGCTCGCACGGCTGGGAACCCCGCGACTGGCGGCGGCTCGACGACCGGCACGCCGACCGCGAGCTGAAGGACGCGCCGAAGCTGCTCGGCGACCTGTGCGGCCGGCCGGTGCGGCGCTACTCGCTGCCGTTCGGCGCCTACGACCGGCGCGTGCTCGCTCGGCTGCGGCAGGCGGGCGCCACTCGCGTCTACTCCAGCGACGGCGGGGCGACCCGCCGCGACGGCTGGCTGCAGGCGCGCACCGAGCTCCCGCACGACCTCGACGGCGACTGGCTCGACGGCGTTCTCGCCGGCTCCCGGCGGCGGGCCGCGCACTGGGTGAGCCGCTTCTTCCGCTGCGCTGCCCGTTAGGTGTCACCCGCCGGAGCCGGCCGGCCGGTCGTGTTCCGGCCAACAGGTCGCCGCCTTCCGCCGTCATAAGGAAAGTTTCCTAACCAGAGGGCCGCTGACATTTTTTTACCGCCCGGCGGCGAACCGTGGTTCTCGGCCACGGTCCGCCGACGGCCCGCGTACCGGATCGAGACGCAATTTTCACCCGAATCCCTTGCGTCTCACCGCAGTCTCACGCTGTCCCCCGTTCGCCACACCCGCGGTAACGATCCAGGGGTGGCCGCCGACCAACTTGAGGGTCGCGTGGAAAAGCGGAGGTTTTGGCGTGAAGATCAGTGTCTTCGGGCTCGGTTATGTCGGCTGTGTCTCCGCCGCGTGCCTGGCGGGGCAGGGACACCGGGTGGTCGGCGTGGACGTCAACCCGGTGAAGATCGACCTCATCACGCAGGGCAACGCCCCGGTGGTCGAGGAGCGGATCGGCGAGCTGACCGCGGAGGTGGTCGCGAGCGGCGCGCTGAGAGCCACGACCGACGTCGCCGAAGCCGTCGCCGACAGCGAGATTTCGCTGGTCTGCGTCGGTACGCCGTCGGCGCCGAACGGCAGTCTTTCCACGGTCTACCTCGAGCGCGTGGCCGAGGAAATCGGCGAAGCGCTCGCCAGGAAGAGCGAGCGGCACACGGTCGTCTTCCGCAGCACGATGCTGCCCGGCACCTGCCTCGACCTGCTGGTTCCGATCCTGGAGAAGGCCTCGGGCCGCACGGCCGGGGTCGATTTCGGCGTCGCGGTGAACCCCGAATTCCTGCGCGAGGGCACCAGCGTCCGCGATTTCTTCGACCCGCCGAAGACCGTGATCGGCGAGATCGACGCGGCCAGCGGGGACGCCGTCGCGGCGTTGTACGAGGGCCTGCCCGGTCCGGTTTTCCGGGTACCGATCCCGGTCGCGGAAATGACGAAGTACGCCGACAACTCCTTCCACGGCCTGAAGATCGGCTTCGCGAACGAGCTCGGCTCGATCTGCCGGGCGCTCGGCCTCGACTCGCACCAGGTGATCGACGTCTTCCTCGCCGACACCAAGCTCAACATCAGCCCCGCCTACCTCAAGCCCGGGTTCGCCTTCGGTGGCTCGTGCCTGCCGAAGGACCTGCGCGGGCTCGTCTACGCCGCGCACCGCGCCGACGTCAGCGTGCCGATCCTGTCGCACGTGCTCGCGTCGAACGACGACCACCTGCAGCGGGCGTTCGACCTGGTCGCGCGCACCGGCAAGCGCAAGGTCGGGCTGTTCGGCCTGTCGTTCAAACCGGGTACCGACGACCTGCGCGAGTCGCCGCTGGTGGAGCTGGCCGAGAAGCTGCTCGGCAAGGGCTACGACCTGAAGATCTACGACGCCAACGTCAGCCTCTCGCGGCTGATGGGCGCCAACCGCGAGTACATCGAGAGCAGGCTGCCGCACCTCGGCCAGCTGCTGGCCGGGTCCGTCGAAGAAGTGATGGACCACGCCGACGTCCTGCTCGTCGGCACCAAGGACCCGGACGTGCTGGCGGCGCTGCCGCACGGTGGCGACCGGGAGATCGTCGACCTCGTCCGCCTGCCCGACGCCGAGACGCGTCGCCTTGAAGAGGGATATGCCGGCCTTGCCTGGTAAAGCGCTCATCCTCGTCGAAAACCTGTCCGTTCCCTTCGACCGGCGGGTCTGGCAGGAGTCCACGACCCTGCGCGACGCCGGGTGGGAAGTCCACGTGATCTGCCCGCAGGGCACGAAACGCGACACCGAAGCCGAAGCCGTCGTCGACGGCGTCCACATCCACCGCTATCCGCTGAAGGCGGCGACCGGCGGGCCCGCCGGCTACCTCCAGGAGTACGGCACCGCGCTGTGGCACACACTGCGGCTGGCCCGCAAGGTCGGGCCGGTCGACGTCGTGCACGCCTGCAACCCGCCGGACCTGCTGTACCTGGTCGCGAAGCTGCTCAAGCGCCAGGGCGCGAAGTTCGTCTTCGACCAGCACGACCTGTGCCCCGAGCTGTACCTCTCCCGGTTCGACCGCGGGCAAGACCTCCTTTACCGCGGGGTCTGCGCGCTCGAACGCGCCACCTACCGCGCCGCCGACGTCGTGATCTCCACGAACGAGAGCTACCAGCAGGTCGCCCGGATCCGCGGCGGCAAGCGGCCCGAGGACGTCTTCGTGGTGCGCAGCGCCCCGGTCGTCGAGCGGTTCCACGAGGTGCCTGCCGAGCCCGAGCTGAAGAAGGGCAAGCCGTACCTGCTGGCCTACCTCGGCGTGATGGGCCCGCAGGACGGGGTCGACTACGCCCTGCGCGCGCTCGCGAAGCTGCGTGACGAAATCGGCCGCACCGACTGGCACGCGGTGTTCGTCGGCTCCGGCGACGCGTTCGACGACATGGTCGCGCTGTCGGCGAAGCTCGGGCTGGCCAACCAGGTGGAGTTCACCGGCCGGATCTCCGACGAGGACCTGGTCCGCTACCTGTCCACCGCCGACGTCTGCCTGTCGCCGGACCCGCTGAACCCGCTCAACGACGTCTCCACGATGAACAAGGTCATGGAGTACATGGCGATGAGCAAGCCGATCGTCTCGTTCGAGCTGCGGGAGGCGCGGGTGTCCGCGGGCGACGCGGCGGTCTACGCCCCGGCGAACGACGAGGCGGCGTTCGCGGCGCTGGTGTCGCGGCTGCTCGACGACCCGGAGGAGCGGATCCGGATGGGCAAGCTGGGCCAGGCCAGGGTGGCGGGCCCGCTCTCGTGGGAGAACTCGGCGAGGAACCTGCTAGCCGCGTATGAGCACGCTGTGAAGTCCTGATCGCCGTTAGGTCAAGAACTCACCGGACGTGTAACCAATGCTCCCGGTCGGACGACGGTTGGGGTAACCGGCCGATCAAGTGGATCCGTTCGGCGTATCCGTCTCAGGAATGGAGATCCCGCCGTTGACTGAAGACACGGTGCGCCTGGCCCTGATCGGGCAGGTTCTGCGGCGGCGTTGGCGGCTTCTGGCCGCCATCGCCGTACTGGGCGCGCTGGTCGGCGCCGGAGCGTCGATCCTGTTCTCGCCCGGCTACAAGACGACGTCCAGCGTGCTGCTCCAGGGCCCGCGCCAGGCCGACGAACTGCTGACCCAGGCCGAGATCGCCACCGCATCGGTCGTCCTCGACCGGGCCGCGGCCATGCTGCCGTGGCACCCCACCGGCGCCGACCTGAAGAAGCAGGTCGGCGCGACGGTCGCGCAGGGCAACGTCGTGACGATCACGGCCTCGGCCGACACCGCCGAGCACGCCCAGCAGCTCGCCGACCAGGTCGCCCAGCAGTTCGTCAAGTACTCCGGGCAGCTGGCGAGCAACTCAGCCGACGCCTCCGTGCAGCTCGCGCAGGAGCAGCGCGAGTCGCTGCGCCAGCAGGTCAAGCTGACCACGGAGAAGATCAGCGACCTCGCCAAGAACGTCGGCGGCGACCTGACCGTGGAGAGCGTGCAGGTCCGCACCCAGCTCGAGGGCCTCAAGTCGTCGCTGGAGCAGGCGATCAACGACCTGAACGAGGCCGACCTCGCGACCGGCGTCGGCAACACCGTGGTGCTCGGGCCGTCGCAGCGCCCGACGTCGCCGGCGGCCCCCACCATGACGCAGTTCGTCGCCGGGGGCGCGGTGCTGTTCTTCCTCGCCGGCGTGTTCGGCCACCTGTTCACCGCCCGCACCGACCACAGGCTGCGGGGCGAGCCGCAGATCGCCTCCGCGCTCGGCGCGCCGATCCTGGCCGGCGTCGACGTCGCCACCCCGCAGGGCGACCGCGTCCCGGCCGACGGCTTCCTCGGCAGGGTGCGGCACCTGCTCGGCAGTGACCGGCCGTGGGTGCTGCCGCCGGTGGCGACCTCGGCCGACGAGGTCAACCGCGACATCCGCTACCGCCGGGTGCTGGCCCGGCTGGCCACCGGCCCCGCCGACGTCCTGCTGCTGGTGGCCGAAGACGACGAAACCGGCCGCCTGGCCGCCTGGCAGCTCGCCGAGCTGGCCGACCGGCTGTCCGTGCCGCTGCGGATCTTCGAGTTCTCGCCCGACCGGCCGACGGTGCCGGACGCCACGGCCGGCTCCGGGGTCCTGGTCGTGCTCGGCGCCGGCACGCGCACCGCGTGGCAGCTCGTCCGGCTCGCCGAGGCCTGCGCCGACGGCCGCCAGGAGATCGTCGGCGCGGTCCTCACCCACCCCGTCCGGCCGATCGAGCCGGAGAAGTCCGGACCCGCGGCGGAAGCCCCCGAGAAAGCCCTGGCAGGTTCGGCGTGACGACTCCCCAAACCCCGGCGGCTCCGCTCGTCGACCTCCAGCGGCTGTTCATCGCGATCCGCCGCCGCAAGCGGATCTGGCTGGCCACCGCGCTGCTCGGGCTCATCGCCGGCACCGCGCTCGCGATCGTGCTGCCCGCGCCGCCGACCGCGGTCGCGAAGGTCATCGTGGTTCACCAGGACGACTCGCCGACCGACAGCGGCACGCTGATGCGCACCGACGTCGCCGTGCTGCAGACGACCCAGATCGCCGAAGCCGCGCTGAAGAAGCTGGGCAGCACCGATTCGCCCGAAGACTTCATGAAGAACTACGCGGGCCTCGGGCTGACGAACAACGTCCTGCAGATCACCGTCAAGGCCAAGAGCGACGCGGAGGCCGCGGCCCGGGCACAGGCGCTGGCCGAGACGTTCATCGCCGACCACGTCAGGCGCAGCCAGGCGGCCGCGGCCGCGCAGTCGCAGGCCATCCTCGACCAGCGCAAGAACGCCCAGGACGAGCTGGCCAGGGTCGAGCAGCAGATCGTCGACGAGGAAGGCAAGGGCCGCCAGGCCAGCCAGCCCGCTCTCGAGAACCTCTACAGCCGCCGCGCCGCGCTCACCGCGCAGATCACGGACTTCACCTCGCGCGCCCAGCAGGCCGGCATCGGCAGCCCGCAGGTCGCCGCGGGCACCCAGGTCGTCGACGCGGCCCGCGTGCTGCCCAAGGCGTTCCTCAAGACCATCGCGACCAACGCCGGCATCGGGTTCGCGCTCGGCCTGGCCCTCGGGCTCGCGCTCGTCGCCGTCGGCGCGGTCTCGCGCGACCGGCCGGTGCTGCGCCGCGAGATCTCGACGCACCTCGGCGCGTCCGTGATCGCACAGCTGCCGTCGAAGCTGCGCGGGCCCGCCCGGCTGTGGCGGCGCTCGCGCGCCGTCTCCGAACGCAAGCGTGTTGCCACGACGCTGGTCCGCCTGATCAAGCAGGATCCGCGCGAGGTGTCGTTGCTGGAACTCGGTGCACCGGGGGTCGCCGCCGCGCTCGGCCTGGACATCGCCGAGGAGCTGGCCGCCGGGGGCGCCGCGAGCGTCGTCGACGACCTGCCGGGCGAGGACGTCCGCAAGCTGGCGCGGGAGACCAAGAGCGAGGTCTCCGTGGCCGGCGCCGCCGACCCGCCCGCGACGGCGGCGGAACGCCGCGTCGGCGTCGGCTCGGTGTCGCCGGGCACGGCGTGGACCGACCTGGCGCACCTCGGCCAGGAAACCGTGCTGGTCGTGAAGGCCGGGCACGCGAACACGCTGTGGCTGCACACCGTCGCGCGGCAGCTGGCCGACCAGGAGATCCCGATCATCGGCGTCGTGCTGGTCGACCCGGATCCACGCGACAAGTCCGACGGCACGCTGTGGGACGGCCTGCACACGGCCCTGCGCGGGCGCGCCCGCCCGGCCGCCGCGGCGAAGCCTGCCGAGCGCGAAGACCGGCTGGACGAGCTGGTCGCCCGCGTCGCCGAGCGCGTCGCCACGACCGAGCCGCCGACGCGCCGGATCACCCCAGTCCGGCCGGTGCTCCCAGCCGCGCTCGCCACGCCGCGGCCGCCGGCCTCGCCGCCGCCACCGGGGAGCGTGAGCGTCCCGGACCACCTGAACGCGCCGACGAAGAAATTCGCCCCGGTCAAGCCCACGAAGCGGCCGACGCCGTTCAAACGCGACCAAGGCGAGCCGAAGCACCAGGGCGAACTCGACGCCGACCTCGAGCCCGAAAAGAGCGCGGAGGTCTCCTGACCCGCGCCGCAACCGAAGGGGAACGCACTCCAGATGTGCGGCATCGCAGGCACCTACCTCTGGCCGGACGGCGGGCCGCTCACCGACCGGCTGACCAAGACGCTGGCCCACCGCGGGCCGGACGGCTCCGGCCGCTACGACCACCGCGCCGGGCCGGGTGAAGTCCACTTGGGACACCGGCGGCTCTCGATCATCGACCTGTCCGAGACCGGCGCCCAGCCCATGGTTCTCGACGGGCTGGCGCTCAGCTACAACGGCGAGCTGTACAACGCGCCCGAGCTGCGGGCCGAGCTGTCCGCGGCCGGCGTGCGCTTCCGCGGCACGTCCGACACCGAGGTGCTGCTGCAGGCGTGGCGGCGCTGGGGCACGGACTGCCTGCCCAAGCTGCGCGGCATGTTCGCCTTCGCGCTGTTCGAAGAGGGCACCGGCGAGCTGTTCCTGGTCCGCGACCAGCTGGGCATCAAGCCGCTGTTCTTCGTGCGGCGGGGCGGCGGGGTCGCGTTCGCGTCCGAGCTGAAGGCCCTCGCCGGCGAGCTGGGCGGGTCGCTGCAGATCGACAACGCGGCGCTGATCGCGTCACTGCTCTACTACTGGGTGCCGGACAGCCGGTGCGCCTACCAGGGCGCGGAGAAGCTGCAGCCGGGCACCTGGCTGCGCTGCCGGCCGGACGGCCAGGTCGACCGCGGCCGGTTCTGGTCGCTGCGCGAGGTCGCCGAAGAGGGCGCGGCCTTCGACGGCGAGGTCGACCTGCACGCCGTGATCGCCGAGTCGACGGCCAAGCACCTGCTCTCGGACGTCCCGGTGGCGACGTTCCTCTCGGGCGGGCTGGACTCCAGCTACCTGACGGCGCTGGCCGCGCGGTCGCAGCCCGGGATCTCCGCCTACACCATCGGGTTCCGCGCCGAAGACGCCAAGTTCGAAGCGATGCCCGACGACCTTCACTATGCGCGGATCGTGGCCGGGAAGTTCGGCGTCGACCTGCACGAGATCGAGATCGCGCCGCAGGTGCTCGACCTGCTGCCGAAGATGACCTACCACCTCGACGAGCCGATCGGCGACCCGGCGGCGATCAACTCGTTCCTGATCTGCTCGGCCGCGCGCGACGCCGGCGTCAAGGTGATGCTGTCCGGGATGGGCGCCGACGAGTTGTTCGCCGGGTACCGCAAACACCTCGCGAACCTCATCGCCCTGCGCTACCACAAGGTGCCGGGTGCGGTCCGGAAACCGGTCGAGTCCCTTGTGGACAGACTGCCGGTGGCGTCGGCCAAGCGCGGCTACCGGTCCGTGCGGTTCGCCAAGCGGTTCCTGTCGTTCGCGGGGCTGCCCGAGGAGACGGCGTTCCGGCGCAGCTACACGATGTACGACCGCGCCGAACTGGTTTCGCTGCTGAACCCGGACTTCGCCCCGCTGGTCGACGACGTCCTGACCGAGCACGCGGACACCTACCACGACCAGTCGCTCGACGACTTCGTCAACCGGATGTGCCTGGCAGACTCGCGGCTGTTCCTGCCCGGGCTGAACCTGACCTACACCGACCGGTCGACGATGGCGGCGTCCACCGAGGTGCGGACGCCGTTCGTCGACGTCGAGGTCGTCCGGGCGGCGTTCAAGATCCCCGGCAACAAGAAGATCGTCGGCCGCGCCGGGAAGATGGCGTTGAAGAACGCGGCGCTGAACATCCTGCCCAGCGAGATCGTGCACCGGCCGAAGGGCCTGTTCAGCGCGCCGCTGCGGGCCTGGATGAGCCGCGACCTGGCGCCTCTGGTGCGCGAAGTCGTCAACGAAGGCGTGCTCGTCGAATCCGGCTTCCTGCAGCGCGAGGCGTTGCAGCGCATGGTCGCCGAGGACGCCGCCGGTCAGGAAGACCGCGGCAAGCACCTCTGGCACGTCTTGACCCTCGAATACTGGTACCGGAACGCGATGTCTGGAGCGGGAGCGAAGTGAAGCAGGTAGTCCAGAACTACAAGAGCGGGGAACTGGCACTCCTCGACGTGCCCGAGCCGGCCTGCAAGCCGGGCGGCGTGCTGGTGCGGACGGTGTACTCGCTGATCTCGACCGGCACCGAGATGATGAAGGTGTCCGAGGCCAGCCTGTCACTGGTGGGCAAGGCGAAGGCGCGGCCCGACCAGGTCGCGAAGGTCATGCAGAGCGTGGCCACCAACGGCCTTTCGGCCACCTACCGCAAGGTGACGTCCAAACTGGACTCCTACACCCCGCTCGGCTACTCGCTGTGCGGCATCGTCGAGCAGGTCGGCGACGGCATCACTGACGTCTCGGTCGGCGACCTGGTGGCCTGCGCGGGCAACGAGCACGCACTGCACTCCGAGCTGAACTGGGTGCCCAAGAACCTCTACTCGCGCGTGCCGGCCGGCGTCGACCCGCGGCACGCGGCGTTCGGCACGGTCGGCTCGATCGCGATGCAGGGCGTCCGCCGCGGCGAGCCGCAGATCGGCGACGTCGCCCTGGTCATCGGGCTCGGCCTGATCGGCCAGCTCGTCGTGCAGCTGCTGGCGTCGTCCGGCGTGCGCGTCGTCGGCGTCGACCCCGACCCGGAGCGCTGCAAGCTCGCGGAGAGCCTCGGCGCGCTGACCTGCGCGCACCCGGCGTCCGGCATCGTCGACACGGCGGTGGACGAGCTGACCCACGGCGCGGGCGTCGACCAGACCTACCTCGCGGCGGGCGGCAACACGAACGACCCGGTGGAGCTGGCCGCGAAGCTGTCCCGCGACCGCGGCCGCGTCATCGATATCGGCAAGTGCAAGCTCGACCTGCCGTGGAACGCCTACTACGAGAAGGAACTGGACGTCCGGTTCTCCCGTTCGTACGGGCCGGGCCGCTACGACCCGTCGTACGAGCTGGAAGGCCGTGACTACCCGATCGGCCAGGTCCGCTGGACCGAGCGCCGCAACCTCGAGTGCGTCCTCGACCTGATCGCGCGCGACCGCCTCGACGTCGAGCCGCTGATCACGCACGTCTCGGACTTCTCTGACGCGGTTTCGACGTACCAGTCGCTGAACGAGGGGTCGCTCAAGGCGGTGGCGGTGCTGTTCCGCTACCCGGAGGCGGTCGCTCGGACGGAGCCCGTGGTGACGTCCGCGCGGGTCGCGGTGGCGTCGTCGCCGGCCGCCGCGCTCCCGGCGGGACAGCCGGTGCGGCTGGGCTTCATCGGGGCGGGGAACTACGCGTCGTCGATGCTGCTGCCGCACCTGGCCGAGCGGGCCGACGTCGAGCTCAAGCACGTCGCGACGACGTCGGCGCTGTCCGGCGCCAACGCGCGGCGCAAGTTCGGCTTCGCCGCGGCGTCGACCGACATCGACAACGTCCTCGGCGACTCGTCGATCGACGCCGTCTTCGTCGTGACGCGGCACAGCTCGCACGCCGAGCTGACCCGCCAGGCGCTGCTGGCCGGCAAGACGGTGTTCGTCGAGAAGCCCCTGGCGCTGTCGCCCGAAGAGCTGCAGAAGGTCCTCGACGCGATCGAGGAGTCCGGCAACGACCGCCTGCAGGTCGGTTTCAACCGCCGGTTCGCGCCGCTGCTGCACGAGGCCCGCGAGCAGTTCGGCCCGCGCGTCGGCCCGGCGAGCGTGCGGTACCTGGTCAACGCCGGCCGCCTCGACCACGGCAGCTGGTACAACCAGACCGACTCCGAGGGCTCCCGCTTCGCCGGCGAGGGCGGCCACTTCATCGACACGGTGAGCTGGCTGCTCGACGCCGACCCGGTCTCGGTGTACGCCACCGGCGACCTCCAGGTGACCCTCGGCTACCCGGACGGTTCGACGGCGGTCATCACCTACGCCGAGACCGGCTCGTCGGGCTTCCCGAAGGAGACCCTGGACCTCACCGCGGACGGCAAGGTCCTCAAGTTCGACGACTTCGTCCGCGCATCGGTGTACTCGCGGAAGAAGTGGGCCAGCTCACGCCTCCCGAAGGGCCGCGACAAGGGCCAGGCCGCCGAGGTCGACGCATTCCTGTCGGCGGCACGGACGGGCTCGCCGATGCCGATCTCGATCGCGTCGCTGGCCGCGACCACGCTGGCGACCCTGGCCGCGCAGACGAGCGTCGCGAACGCGGCACCGGTGCGGATCGAGCTCCCGGTCAAGACGGGCGCCCCGGCATGACGACCGTCGCGCCGAGCCGGCCGGGGCCGCTGTCGAAGGCGGGTGCCCGGCCATGATGGGTCCCGGGTGGTACCTGCGCCGGTTGTCCCGGATGGGGCCGGCGGAGGTTGTCGGGCGCGCGCGGCATGCCGTTGTCCAGCGGCAGTGGCGGTCCGCGCTGCCGGTTCCGCCCGATTGGCCGTCGCACCCCCGCTTCACCGCCGCCCTGCCTTCCGGGGCGCTGGACAAGGTGTCCGGCGAAGCGGCCAAGCGGCTGCTGGCCACGGCCGACGAGCTGATGGCCGGCCGCGCGGAGTACTTCGGCGTCGAGCGCGTGGATTTCGAGGCGCCCGACTGGTTCCTCGACCCCAAGACCGGGCGCCGCGCTCCCTCGGACGTGTACGCCTTCGACGTCCCGTACCGGTCGGAGGACACGGTCGGCGACATCAAGCAGATCTGGGAGCCGTCGCGGCACCAGCACCTCACCGTGCTCGCCGCGGCTTACGCGGTGACCGGCTCTTCGGCGTACGCCTCGCGCGTGGCCGAGCACCTCCGGTCGTGGTGGGCCGCGAACCCGCCGCTGCAGGGGCCGCACTGGGTGAGCGGCATCGAGCTGGGCATCCGGCTCCTGTCGTGGGTCTGGACGCGCCGGTTGCTCGACGGCTGGCCGGGAGTGGCGGAGCTGTTCGAGGAAAACCCGGACTTCCAGCTCCAGCTGTGGCACCACCAGAACTGGCTCGCGACGCTGCGCAGCCACGGTTCGTCGGCGAACAACCACGTGATCGCCGAGGACGCCGGGCTGCTGGCCGCGGCCTGCGCGTTCGGCTGGTTCCCCGAGTCGGCGGGCTGGCGAGCCGAGGCGATGCGCTCGCTGGACGTCCAGCTGGGCCGCAACACGTTCGCCAGTGGCCTCAACGCGGAACTGGCGTCCGAGTACCACGGTCTGGTGCTGGAGCTGGGCCTGGCGGCGGCGGTCGAGGCCGACGCCGCGGGCACGCCGGTGCCGGCTTCGACGTGGGACGTCCTGCTCCGGATGACCGACGCCCTGGCGTCCATTGTGGACAACAGGCTGCGTCCGCCCCGCCAGGGCGACGCCGACGACGGCTTCGGCCTGATCGTCGACGGCTCGGAAACGGACCGCTGGGCGTCGCTGCTGGCTTCGGGGGAAGCGCTGTTCGGCCGCCTGGACTGGTGGCCGGCGATCCCGGCCGACGACGTACGGACACCGCTGCTGGCCTCCCTGGTGTCGCGGACGCCGAGAGCGTCCGGCGTCCGCCCCGCCCGCCGTCCGGCGCACCTGCGGGACGCGGGGATGACGATCCTGCGTTCGGGCCCGGTGTGGGTCCGCTGCGACGGTGGCCCGCACGGATTCCTGTCGATCGCGGCGCACGCCCACGCGGACGCGCTGTCGCTGGAGGTCCGCCACGACGGCGTCGACGTCCTGGCCGACCCGGGCACGTTCTGCTACCACGGCGAGCCGCAGTGGCGGTCGTACTTCCGGTCGACGCTGGGGCACAACACCCTGGAGCTGGCTGGCCGCGACCAGTCGGTATCGGGCGGCCCGTTCCTGTGGACCCGCCACGCGGTGACGAAGGTCTTGGCGGTCCACACCCCGGCCGACGGCCCGTCCCGCTGGTCGGCGGCGCACGACGGCTACGCCCCGGCGGTCCACCGCCGCACGGCCGAGCTGGACGGCGACGTGCTGAAGATCGTCGACGAGGTACTGGGCGAAGGTTTGCCGGAAGCCGCGCGCTTGGTGTTCCACTTCGGCCCGTCGGTGACGGTGATGCTGGACGGCACCACGGCCCGCCTCCGCTGGACGGTCGTTTCCGGTTCGCCGGTCGACGGCGAGCCCGGCCCCGCTGCCGTCGGCGGTGAACGTGCGGCCGGTTCCGCCGCGGCCGCCGACCCGCTCGTCGGGCGGGTTTCCGGTTCGCTCACCGGAGGCGTGCGGACCGCCGTGATGGAGTTGCCGTCCGAACTCTCGTGGACCGTGCACCGGGGCGATACCGAGCCGCCGCTGGGCTGGTACTCCGCGGGGTTCGGGCGCAAGGAACCCGCCACCACTCTTGTCGGCTCCGGGTCGCCCGGACTCCTCACCACCCTGCTCCGCTTCAGTTAGGACCCGCCCGTGACAGCCCGCCGCTTCCGACTCGGCCGTGCAGCTCCGCTGCTCGGCGTCCTGCTCACGGTCGCGGCGTGCTCGGGCGGGCCGGACCCCGACGGTGGCCCGGGCCAGGCCACCCCGGCTCCCAGCGGGTCGGTCGCCGCCGTGTGCGACAAGCAGCCGGCCGGGCCGGCCGCCGCACCGGCGGGGGCCGTCGTCGTCGATCCCGCCGTGCCGGGGGACCTGGCGGCGAAGACGCGCTCGGCCGGCCCCGGCACGACGTTCTGGCTCAAGCCCGGCAAGCACATCCTCGGCGACGACAAGTACGACCAGGTTTCCCCCAAGGACGGTGACGTCTACATCGGCGCCCCGGGCGCGGTCGTCGACGGCCGGAAGATCAACCAGTACGCCTTCACCGGTCACGCGGTCAACGTCAAGATCACCTACGTGACCGTGCAGGGCTTCGTGGCTCCGCACGACGAAGGCGTGGTCAACCACGACTCCGGTGACGGCTGGCTGATCGAGCACTCGACCATCCAGGACAACGAGGGCGCCGGGCTCATGGCGGGCGCGCGCCAGCAGGTGCGCGGCAACTGCCTGCGCCGCAACGGGCAGTACGGCATGAACGCCTACTCCGGCAGCACGCCGATCACCGGACTCGTCGTCGAGGGCAACGAGATCGCCGGCAACAACACCGGCGACTGGGAAGCGAAGATCGACGGCTGCGGCTGCAGCGGCGGCGTCAAGTTCTGGGAGGTAGACGGCGCCGACGTGCGCGGCAACTGGGTGCACGACAACCGCGGCACCGGGCTCTGGGCCGACACGAACAACAACGACTTCCTCATCGAGGGCAACCTCATCGAGAACAACGACAGCGCCGCGCTGATCTACGAGATCAGCTACAACGCGATCATCCGCGACAACACGATCCGCAAGAACAACTGGGCCGACGGCCGCCGGTACGCCGACAAGGGCGACAACTTCCCGACGTCGGCGATCTACATCTCCGAGTCCGGCGGCGAACCGCGGGTCAAGGCCCGCACCGCGAAGATCGACATCTCCCGCAACTACCTGGAGAACAACTGGTCCGGGATCACACTGTGGGAGAACGCCGACCGGTTCTGCAACAGCCCGGCCAACACCTCCTCGGGCGACTGCACCCGGCTGGTGCCGTCCGTCAAGCAGTGCGCGGCCCCGGCGATCACCAGCGGCACGCTGCTGGCCGACTGCCGCTGGAAGACCCAGCACGTCGACATCCACGACAACAAGTTCGTCCTCGACCCGGCGGTCGTCGGCTGCCAGGCCTCGTGCGGCCGGATGGGCCTGCTGTCGAACTTCGGCAGCTACCCGGACTGGTCGCCGTACCGCGGCGAGGCGGTCCAGGAAGTGATCACGTTCAAGCAGGACAACCGCTGGCACGACAACAGCTACACCGGTCCGTGGACGTTCATCACCTACTCGGCCGACCGCGTTCTCCAGATCGGCGAATGGCAAGGTGCACCGTATTCGCAGGACAGCGGAAGCACCTTCACCGGGCAGGGCGGGGGCTGACGTGACCGCGTACACCGGACTGGCCGGCTTCCGCGGCGACGCCGCGCCGGAGCCCGAGTCCTCGGCGCCGAAGTGGGCGGGCGTGGCGTGGGCGCTGCTGATCCTCAACACGCTCGGCTCGACCGGCGCGAAGACGGTCCTCCCGCTGCCGCGGTCGGTCAGCCAGCTGGTCACCATGGGTTCGCTGATGACGGCGTTCGTGATCGCGCTGGCCCTGAACAAGCACCTGCGGATCCGCCCGAGCGCGTACCTGACGCTGCTGACGGCGCTGCTGGGCACCAGCATCCTCTCCAGCGCCGACCTGCAGGAGGGCTTCGGCGCGCTGTTCCGGTGCTTCCGGCTCACGGTGTTCGTCTCCACGCTCTGGTTGCTGACCCGCTGGTGGGACGGCGGCTTCAGCTTCGTCCGGTCCCACATCCGCACGTACGCGGTCGTGCTCGCGTCAGTGGCGGTCGGCTTGGCGATCTCGCCCGGCAACGCGTTGCCGGAGGAGTACGGCGGCCGGCTCTCGGGCGCGATCTGGCCGCTGACCCCGCCGCAGATCGGCCAGTACGCGGCCGTCATTTCCGGGCTCACGCTCCTCCTCTGGTTCGGGCGCCGCACGACCTGGCGCAGCGCGCTGGCGATCGTGGTGCCGGTGCTGGGGCTGCTGCTGCTCACGCACACCCGCACGGCGACGCTCGGTCTCGTCGCCGGCCTGGCGGTGGCCTTCCTGTCGATGGTGCTGACCAGCGCCCGCGCCCGGAGGGTGTTCGCGTGGACGGTCGGCGTCGGCGGCATCGCCGGCGTGGTGCTCGCGGGTGTGCTGCAGGCCTGGTTCCTCCGCGGGCAGAGCGCCGACAACTTCTCCAGCCTGACCGGCCGTGCGAAGGTGTGGGACGCGCTGCTGGAGGCCCCGCGGACGACGGCGGAGTACATCTTCGGGGTCGGCCTGACGGACAAGTCCTACGACGGCCTCCCGATCGACAACAGCTGGCTCGCCATCTACCACGAGCAGGGCTTCGTCGGGATCGCGCTGGTCGGCGGGTTCCTCCTCACGTTGGTCGTGGTGGCCGTGCTGCGGCCGCCGTCACTGGCTCGCGCGTGCGCGATCTTCCTGATCACCTACTGCATTTCGGCCTCCTACACCGAAGCGGGTCTCGGCGACGCGTCGCCGTACCTGCTGCACCTGGCGGTCGCCGCGTCGCTGCTGGTCCGCGGGGTGCCGCAGTCCGACGAACAAGCATTCATCCCGGCGAAGGGGGCAGACGTGCGAGGTGCAGGCGCGTGAAGGTGCTCGTGGTGCACAACCGGTACCGGTCCGAGCAGCCGAGCGGCGAGAACAACGTCGTCGACGCCGAGGTGACGCTCCTCGCCGAGGGCGGTCACCAGGTGTCGTTGTTCGAACGCCGCAGCGACGACATCGCGGAGATGCCGCTGCCCCGCAAGGCCGCGGTGCCGCTGATGGTGCCGTGGAACCCGGCGGTGCGGAAGGAGCTCGCCGCCCGGCTGCGGGCATCGCGCCCGGACGTCGTGCACATCCACAACACGTTCCCGCTGCTGTCGCCTTCGGTGGTCGCCGCGTGCGCGGACGCGGGGGTGCCCGCGGTCGCGACGCTGCACAACTACACGATGGTCTGCCCACCCGGCACCCTCCACCGCGACGGCCGCATCTGCACCGAGTGCGTCGGCGGCTCACCGCTGCCGGCGGTGAAGCACGGCTGCTACCGCGGTTCGAGCGCGGCCACGCTCCCGATGGCGGCGAGCATGATCGCGAACCGGCGCCGGTGGTGGACGGGCGTTTCCCGGTTCTTCTGCATTTCGGCGGCCCAACGTGACCTCCTGGTGTCGGCCGGGATGCCCGGCGAGCGGATGGCGGTGAAGCACAACTTCGTCACCGACCCCGGCGTCCGCCGCACCGGCGCCGGCAAGCACGTGCTGTTCCTCGGCCGTGTCACCGAAGAGAAGGGGGTCGGCCTGCTGATGCGCGCCTGGGAGCGGCTCGACGGTGCCCTGGGCGTGCCGCTGGTCGTCGCCGGCACCGGCCCGATGCAGGACGAGGTCGCGGCCTGGGCGGCCGGCCGCCCCGACGTCTCGTACGTCGGCCTCCAGAACAAGGCGGAATGCCGTGCCCTGACCGCCGACGCGGTGGCCGTGGTCGCGCCGTCGACGTGGCTGGAGGCGTTCGGCCTGGTCGTGGTCGAGGCGATGGCCGCCGGCGTGCCGACGGTCGCGTCCGCGCACGGCGCGTTCTCCGAGCTGATCGACGACGGTGTGACGGGCCTCCTGCACGTCCCGAACGACCCCGCTTCCCTGGCTGACCGCCTCCGCGCGGTCGTCGGCAACCGCAACGGCGACATGGGCGACGCGGCCCGCGTCCGGTACGAGAAGGACTTCACCCCCGCGGTCGGTCTGGACCGCTTGATCGCCGGGTACGAGGCGGCGATCGAGGCGTGAGGCAGCTGGTCCGGACGGCGCCCGCGGCCCTGCCGGCCGTGCTGCGCGCCCCGCTGGCGATGTCGGCCGCCCTGGCGACGGCGGTGCTCGTCGCGGTCGGCATCCTGCACTTCCGCGACTCGGGCCTGACCGGCATCGACGCGGCAATCCTCCCTTCGATCGACGGGGTACGGCCGCCGTGGCGGTACGTCGCCCTGGTCATCGACTTCGGCGGCGAACCGGTGGGGGCGGTGATCCTGCTCGCTCTCCTTTCGGGCGTGTGCTGGCTGGTCCACCGCATCCGGACAGCCGTGCTGACGGTGCTGGGTGTCGCGGTGACGGTGGCGGTGACGACGCTGCTGAAGCCGCTGGTCGGCCGCACCATCCACGGCGAGTTCCTGTCGTACCCGAGCGGGCACACGGCCATGGCGACGGCGCTCGCACTGATCATCGCGCTGTTGCTGACCGACCGGCTGGGGCTGGGCCGGCCGGCCGCGGCGGTGCTCGCGTTGGGGTTGGCGCTGCTGGCCGGAGTGGCAATGGGGTGGGCCGAGGTGGCGCTGGGTGCGCACTACCCGACGGATGCGGTCGGCGGGTTCTGCGCGGCGCTGGCGGCGGTCCCGGCGACCGCCTGGGCGCTGGACCGCGTGGCTGACCGGCTCTGAACTGGGCGCCTGCCGAAGGGGCTGACCTGCCTTGCCGGGCGGTGTTGCCCCCTGGAACGGCTGGCCGACGCCTATGGAGATGCGTGGCGGAGTCGCCGGCCGGTGACGGTGGGCGGCGGCCGTGCCGGGGGCCTGGGCACTGAACGGCACCGACGCCGGATGTGGCGCGGGCGCCGGGGTGAGCCGGAGCGCCAAGGGTGAAAGTACGGCTGGATGTGAGATGGGTCGGAGCGCCGGGGGCGACGGCACCACCGAACGACGCTCGGACCGGGGGCCGTTGTGTGCTGGGGCGACTGGCTCGGGCCGGGCTTTCTGCCGCACCGGCCGGTCCGGCCGGTGAGTCTTGACCGGAGATTCGATTCCAGGTGGGTGTCGGTTCCGGGGGATGCCGTTCGTCGGTGGGGGACCGACCTGTGAAGGAGATCCCCATGATCCAAGACCTGATTGCCGCCGAGCGGCGGGAGCTGGCCGCCTTGCTCGAGGATCTGGCGCCGTCGGGCTGGAGCTCGCCCACCTTGTGCGCCGGCTGGCGGGTGGCCGAGGTGGTGGCCCACATGACCATGCCCTTCCGGTTCTCCGGCGGGCGGTTCGTGCGGGAACTAGTCAAGTCCGGTGGGCGCTTCAACGTCATGGCCGATCGCGTCGCCCGGCGCGAAGCCGCCACGCTCTCCCGTGAGGCGCTGGTCGCTTCGCTGCGCGACAACGCCGGCCACCCGTGGCGGCCGCCGGGCGGTGGCCCGGCAGGCGCACTGAGCCACGACGTGATCCACGGCCTCGACATCACGACCGCCCTGCAGCTGGACCGCCAGGTTCCCCTCGAACGACTGGAAGTCATCTTCGCCGCGATGAAACCGAAGCAGGCCAAGTACTTCGGCGCCGACCTGACCGGTGTTGCCTTGCGGGCTGATGATCTCGACTGGTCGTACGGCGCCGGTACGCCGCTCACCGGGGCGGCGCAGGATCTGCTCCTTGTCCTCTGCAATCGGCGGTTGCCCGCCGGGCGTCTTCGGGGTGAACCGAGTATTCGCTTCACCATGGTCTGAGCGATTCGTCCACTTTGGACGGATGAGGTAGTCGAAACGGTCATGTCTCCGACGGTACCGAACATGCGTGCGAACGCCATCGCTGGAACGGGTGAACCCGGTGCTGTCCGAAATTCTCCGTTCGCGACTTTTTCCTTTGATTCCAAGGGAAAGGCCGATCATCGGCGCAGAGGCGGTCGAAAACTGTCGGACCCCGCCGGCAAGCTCTCGATCAGCAGCCGGCGGGCTCACCGCCGAACGAAGAGCACTCGTCCTGCGAGTAGGGCTTCGCCCGCCAGCCCGCAGCGTCGACCGTCATGGAGGTGTCATGCACCACGAAAGTCCACGGCCCGAGGTAGGAGTTGCCGTGCCACCGGTTGGCCTGGCGGAACGTGATGGCCTCCTCGATCACCGTTCCCTTGTAGGGCGACCAATCCGGGAACGTCCCGAAGTTGGACAGCAGGGCCATCCGCCCGCACAGGCTCGTGCAGCCGACGCGGCCGGCGTCGAACCGGAAGGTGTTCCCGTGGATCTCCACCCGCTGCGTCTTCCAGCGGCAGTCGTCGTACGCCGGTGCCTTCTCGATAGTGCCCGCGGTGCACGAAGACTTTGCCGCCGTCTTGGTGCAGTAGCCCGTCGAGGTGTTCGCCGGGCTGTTGCAGAAGCGGTCGGCGTTCTCCCACAACGTGATCCCGGCCCAGTTGTCCTCGAACGTGTTCCCGCTGATGTCGACGGCCGACGTCCGGGCCGGCACGCGCGGATCGCCGCCCGATTCCGACAGGTACACCGTGGCCACCGGGAAGTTGTCGCCGCGCGCCGCGAACGCGCGGCCCTGGACGAGGGTGTTGCCGCGGAACGTGTTGCCGCGCAGCACCAGGTTGTAGCTGGTTTCGTAGAACAGCGCCTCGGCGTCGTTGGCCTCGAACAGGTTGTGTTCGACGAGGAAGTCGTTGTTGTTCGTGTCGGCCCACAGCCCGGCGCCGTGGTTGCCGTGGACCCAGTTGCCGCGGATGTCGGCGCCGTTGACGGCCCAGAACTTGGCGCCGCCGCTGCAGCCGCAGCCCGGTACCTTGGCCTCCCAGTCGCCGGTGTTGTTGCCGGTGATCTCGTTGCCCTCCAGCACGAGCCCGGTGATGCCGTCGCCCGCCTGGTACGCGTTGAGCCCGTACTGCCCGTTATTGCGCAGGCAGCTGTGCCGCACGACCTGGCCGGCGCCTGCCATCATGCCCGCGCCCGCGTTTTCCTCGATCGTGGTGTTCTCGATGAGCCAGCCGTCGCCGGAGTCGTGGTTGACCACGCCCTGGTCCTGCTGCGCGGCGAACCCGCGGACGGTGAGGCCGCGGAGCTGCACGTTGCGGGCGCGCTGGGTGAAGGCCGCCCGGTTGATGCCGCGGCCGTCGACGACCGCGCCCGGCGCGCCGAGGTACACGTTGCCGTCCTTGGGGGCGACCTGGCCGAACTCGTCCTCGCCGAGCGTGTGGGTGCCGGGCCGGAGCCAGAACGTCGTGCCCGCCGGGTTCGCCGCCGTCTTGGCCGTGAGGTCGCCGTCGACGGCCGGATCGACGGTGACGGCTCCGGAGGGCGGTTGCCCGTGCTCGGCGGGTTGGTGGCCGCACACCGGCCCGGGCCCGCCGGCGGCGCCCGCGACCGCCGGGCACGCCACGGCGATCAGGAGCGAGCAAGCAGCGACGAGAACCGCACGAGATCTGCCCATGGCAGGAAGTTACGCACGAACGGGCCGGAAAACAGTCACCCCCAAGTGTCCTCATCGGACCCAACGGGTGAATCCGGCCCGCCCGTGCGGGGATCAGGCGAACTTGCGGAACACGGGCTGCACCGGGCGCCCGCCCATCCACGGCGCCGGATCGTTCGCGTCGAGGGCCTTCCGGTACACCGTGCAGGCCTGCGCGACGACGTCGACGGTCTTGTCGATGTCCGCCTCGGTGAGCGCGGCGCTGACCACGAAGGACGGTCCGAGCACCCCGCCGCCGACCAGCTCGCGCAGGAACAGCGTCCGGTACGGCTGCGACGGCCTGCCGTGCGCGTCGAGCGTGCCGAAGACCAGGTTGCTGGCCCGGCCGCGGACGACCACGTGGTCCCCGACCCCCAGCCCGGCCGCCACGTCGCGGACGCCGGCGGCGAGCCGGTCGCCGAGGGCGTGCAGGCGGCCGATGACGTCCTCGTCGCGGTAGACGTCCATGACCGCCATCGCGGCGGCCAGCGAGTGGGTCTCCGCGCCATGGGTGGTCGAGAGCAGGAACACCCGCTCGCGAACGGTGCGCAGGCCGCCGATCTCCATCAGCTCCCGCTTGCCCGCCAGCGCCGACACCGCGAAGCCGTTGCCGAGGGCCTTGCCGAACGTCGAGAGATCGGGCGTGACGCCGTAGAGGCCCTGCGCGCCGTGGGCGGACCACCGGAAGCCGGTGATCATTTCGTCGAAGATCAGGACGACGCCGTGCCGGGTGGTGAGTTCGCGCAGACCCTGCAGGTAGCCCGGCGGCGGTTCCACCGCGGCGGCCGGCTCCAGGATCAGGCACGCGATTTCGCCGTCGTGGCGCTGCAGCAGCTCCTCCGCGGCCTGCAGGTCGCCGTACGGGAAGGACACGACCGCTTCGGTCGTCTCGTCGGGGATGCCCGCGTTCATCGGCGTGGTGCCGATGAACCAGTCGTCGGTGGAGAAGAACGCGTGGTCGGCGCACTTGGCGACGAGCTTGCGGCCGGTGGCGGCGCGCGCCAGCCGGACCGCGGCGGTCGTCGCGTCCGAGCCGTTCTTGGTGAACTTCACCATGTCGGCCGTCGGGACGTTCTCGAGGAACCGCTCGGCGGCCTCGGCCTCGATGATCGACGGGCGGATGAAGTTGCTGCCCTTCTCCAGCTCGCCGCGCACCGCCTCGAGGACCCGCGGGTGGGCGTGGCCGAGGCTGACGGCTCTCAGCCCCGCGCCGTACTCGATGTACTCGTTGCCGTCGACGTCCCAGACGTGCCCGCCGCGGCCGTGCGAGATGACCGGAGCCATCCCGGCCGGATACTGGTCCGAGCCCTTGGCGTAGGTGTGCGCACCACCGGGGATGACCCGGTGCAGCCGCTCGTCCGCCGTGGTGGAGCGGGGCAGGTTCGTTCCCATGTCGTGGCTCACCTCGTTGATTTCAACGCCTCTCCGAGAGACGGCGCGCGTTCGTCCCGGTCACTGACCAGTGTGACCGACAGTGGCCAGGAAATGTCCAATTCGGGGTCCTTGTACGAAATTGTAATGTCTTCTGCGGGATCGTGGGCCCGATCGATCCGGTACGAAACGTCCGAGGGATCCGTGAGTGACTGGAATCCGTGGGCGCACCCCGCCGGGATGTACACGGATACCTGGGTCTCACCGGAAAGTTCGAATGTTTTCACATTCCGGAATGTCGGCGAATCCGGTCGGAGATCCACGACCACGTCGAAGATCGCGCCGTGCGAACACCGCACCAGCTTCGCCTCGCCGGCCCCGCCGCGCAGGTGCATCCCGCGGATGACCCCCTTGCGGGAGCGGGAAAGACTGTCCTGGACGAAGCCGTCCGGGTCGATGCCGGCCGACGCGACGACGTCGCGGTCGAACGTCCGGCTGAAGAATCCGCGCTGGTCCGCGTGCGGGGTGGGTTCGAACAGGTACGCGCCGTCGATCTCGGGCACCGGAATGGCCTTCATCGCCCACCCCCGAAGAGGGCCGCCGAAAGGGCGGCGAACTGGTCCTTGAGCCGTTGCGCGTTCATCTCGTTCCGTTCCAGGAGGATCTGGCGCAGTTCGGCCGAGCGGTTCTCGAGCTCGGTGAACTGCTCGACGAGCCGGTCGAAGCCGACGGTCTTCGCGCGCTGGGTGAAGCCATCGAGGCCCATCTCCGCCATGAGCACGTCGTTCTTCGGCGCGTACCCGATCGCCACGGTCGGTTTCGCGACCTTCAGGGCGCAGAGCACGTTGTGGTAGCGCGTGGCCACCACGCTGTCCACCGCGGCCATCTCGTGCATCAGCTCGTCCAGGGTCTCCGCCGGAGCCGCCGTCACCAACGGGGATGCGGTCTTCTCGATGATTTCGTCGACGACCTGCCGGTCGATCCGGTCGCCGATGAACAGCCGGACTCCTCTGCCCTGGTCGACGAGCCACGCGACGAAACGGCTCATCGTGTCCACGTAGTGGCGGTAGATGCGTTCCGCGTCGGCGCGGTCGTCGTTGCCGCCGTAGTAGGCCATCACGCCGATGCCGACGGTGCCCGGCTTGCCGGCGGCGGCCGGGGTGGGGAGGGAGAACGCGAGGTCGGGATAGACCTGGTCGGCACTCGTGTCGACGCCCATGGCGCGCATGGCGTCGCGTGAGATGTCGTCGCGGTAGGAGCGGTAGGCGGCGAACCGGCCGGACCAGCGGACCAGCGCCCGCGTCGCCCGGGCGCTGATCTCGTTGGCGCCGACGCAGACGAGCGCCACCTTGGTGCCGAAGAGGCGCCCGGTGGCGGAGAGGAGGAACAGCGAATACGGGAAACCCCATGGCCGCAGCGGAAGCGTCGCTTCGAGCACGCCCATGCCGGGCACGATGACGACGTCCTGCTTCCGGACCCAGGCCGCGGTGCGCGCGATGTCGGCCAGCTTGCCGAAGCCCTTGAGGGCGACCGAGCGCAGGCCGGACGCCGTCTCGTACTCGGCCTGGTTCCAGTGCAGTGGCGTCGCGTCGAGGCCGTAGCGCTCGCGGACGAGCTCCGGGCCGCCGACCAGGGCGCTCAGCACCGCGTCCGGGTACTCGGCGCGCAGGTAGCCGAGCACGGCTTCGAGGGAACCGTCGTTGCCGAGGTTCCCCGAGCCGAGCAGGCCGAACACGCCGACGCGGGGCGGACGCCTCACGCGAGCCTGCCTTCCCGGCCGGCCACAATCTCGTTGACCGTGGTGACGTCCGAGGCGGTCGGCGCGCGGTCCTCGACGCGCTCGCCGTGGCCGGAGCGGGCCCGGTTGGTCAGCCAGGCGCCGAGGTGGCCGAAGCACTCGCGCTTGTCAGCGGCCGAGATGGGCGCGCGGCGGATCAGGTCCGCGAACCCGAAGACGTACTCGCCAAGCAGGCGGACGGTCGGGTTCCGGAGCCGGTTCGCGCGCCGCGGGTCCAGATTCGCGCACCGGCTCCGGATGGTCGGGTTGGCCCGTTCCGCGCGGCCGGGGTGGTCGCGGCGGAAGTAGAGCAGCTCGGGCACCTGGTGGAACGGGCCGTGCAGGGCCATCTCGGCCGAGTACGTCCGGTCGGCGTGGTGGTAGCTGTCGAGCGGCTTGACGCGGCGGAGGACGTCGGCGCGGATGACGCCGTAGAAGTCGTCGCCGCCCGGCTCGAACAGGATGCTGCGGAAGCGGTCCGGGGCGTGCCGGGAGGCGGTGTTCAGGGTGTACTCCAGCGGCTGGACGATGCGGCCGTCGCCGTCGATGATCGCCTGGTCGCAGTGGGCGAGGATGATGTCCGGACGCTCGTCGAGGGCCTCGATGCACCGCTTGAGCAGGTCGCGGGCGTACAGGTCGTCGTGGGAAACCCACTTGAACAGCTCGGTGCGGGAGACGTCGAACACGAAGTTGTGGTTCGGCGTCGCGCCGATGTTCTTCGGCTGCCGGACGTAGCGGATCCGGGAGTCCTTCTCGGCGTAGCGGCGGCAGATCTCGTCGGTGCCGTCGGTGGAGGCGTTGTCCGAGATGATCAGCTCGAAGTCTTCGTAGGTCTGGCCGAGCAGGGCGTCCAGCGACTCGGCGAGGTACTCCTCGCCGTTGTACACCGGGAGGCCGAGGCTCAGCCGCGGGACGGTGGTCATGGAGTCCTCATTCCTTGATCGGCTCTTTGATCGGCTCGAACACCACGGTGGGCTCGTCGGCACCCGGCGGCACGTACTCGCGCAGCCCGGCCCGCAGCTGGAACCACCAGACAACGGACCCGCCGAGGGTGGCCGTCGCGACGCCCCACGCGGACCCGGCCGCGCCGCCGAGGAACGCGCCGGTGATGCCGAAGGTGACGTAGAACAGGGACGCGACCAGCTGCGAGCGCAGGCTCCGCTTGGCCGCGCCGAGGGCGCGCAGGCCGGCCGCCGCGCCCGTGGCGAAGCTCGCGCCGACCACGGCGAGGGTGACCGGGAGGATGAGCGGGGACGACGAGTCCCAGACCGAGCCCATCACCCAGCGGCCGGCGCCGTCGGGCACGAGCAGCAGCAGGCCGAGGCCCCAGCACAGCGCGGCGGCGGCCTGCCCGCCGCCGAGGATCACGCAGAAGTGCTTCAGCCGGTGCGGTGCCCGCCGGAGCACCCGTGCGCCCTCGGCCACGGTGACCAGGGACAGTCCCATGAGCAGGGCCAGGAACGGCCCGAGGAGCTGCTCGGCCCCGCGGACCGCGCCGACGGCGGTGATGCCGGTGATGGCGCCGAGGCCGTACGCGCGCAGCTGCGACGCGCCGCTGTTGCTGACGTTCTCGACGAGGTACCGGACGCTGAGGTCGCGCTGGGTCCGGAGCCAGCCGAGCATCTCCCGCGGGTGCGGCAGGATGCCCGTCTGGAACCCGCCGTACAGGGCCGCGACCGCGCCGGAAAGGCCCCAGGCCAGCACGAACGCGACCACCGTGTGGAGCTGCGCGGCGACGTAGAGCGCCGGGAGCAGGGCCACGCCCCACACGCAGTCGTTGACGAACGCTTTCTTGCCCGCGCCGCGCGCGAAGAACGCGAAACGCCAGGCGTCCTGCAGGAGCAGGCCCGGCAGGACGACGGCGAGCGCGACGAACGCGTTGCCGAGCGGGCCGCCCGCGGCCAGCCCGGCCGCGAGACTGACCAGCCCGGTCACGCAGCCGACGCCGATCGCGGTGCCGGACGCGCTCGCCACGCCCGACCGCCAGCGGTCCTCCGGCACCGCGCTGAACCGCACCATCAGCGGGTCGGTGGCGAGGCCGCGCGAGATGTTGAGCACCACGCCATAGGTGACCCAGGCGAGGCTGAAGATGCCGAACGCGAACGTGCCGAGCGAGCGGGCCACGTACAGCCCGACGGCGAAGTTCGTCAGGCTGGACACGGCCTGGTCGCCGAGGCCCCAGCTCAACCGTCCGGCCATCGCCCGCACCGCGCCCGACCGGAAGATCGAGCGCGGTGCACGGCGATGGTTGGCCACGTCGCTCACTCCTTGACCAGGCCGGCGTCGTGCAGGGCACGGGCCGCGACGTCGACGATGTCGAAGGGCAGCCCGGCGCGCTCGGCGATGTCCAGGAGCGAGTGCTCGCCGTCGGAGAGGTTGAGCACCCACAGCATCGCCATCTGGGCCTGCTTGGCGTCGCTGCGGCCGCCGAGCGAGTCGTACAGCCCGCGCTTGCCGAGTTGCGGCTCGCCGTACGGGCTGAGGTTGACGTACCGGCGGTTGCGGTCCAGGACGCCGAACGTGTCGCGAAGCGCGCCCAGCGTGTCCGCCATGGCCGCGGGCGACACGAAGCCCGGGTTGTCCGCGGAGGTGTGGTACTCGGGGTAGCCCGCGTACGGCGTGCGCGTCAGCGAGCCGACGCCGAGGTTGAAGCCCGGCGAGCAGAACTGGCGCTCGTCGTAGCCGTACGGCGAGAAGTCGACGACACGGTGTTCGCGCGAGCGCAGCACGTGCTGGACGACCCGGTCGATCTCGGCGTCGTCGCGGCGGGACTTCTTGTACGTCAACGGGCCCGGGTCGCCCGCGCACGCCAGCACCAGGCCGTGCTTGACCCTTTCGATGCGGTCCGCGTTGCGGGCCAGCCAGGTGATCGAGCCGATCGTCCCGGGCATGAACAGGAACCGGTACGTGTAGTGGGGATCGACCAGCTGCTGGGCCAGCGAGATCGCCACCGCGATGCCGGCGAGGTTGTCGTTGGCCAGCGACGGGTGGCACACGTGGCAGGACACGATGACCTCGTCGGTGACGCGGCCGGGCACGACGTGCTCGCCGTAGGTCAGCGAGCCGTCGGAAAGGGTCGAGTCGATGACGACGTCGTAGTCGCCGTCGGGCAGCGCGTCGAGCTTCTCCTGGGCCAGGCAGAATCCCCAGGCCGGGGCGTAGTAGCTGGTCCGGTAGGGCACCCACGACGGCTGGTCGGGCAGCGTGTGCAGGTGCTCCCGGAGCTCGCTCAGCGGCATCCGCCGCGACACCGGGACGCTGTACCCGACGACGTGCAGGTTCAGCTCCTGGAAATCGATGACGCGCGAGCCGTCAGGAGCGGCGACGTAGGCGTCCCGGATGTTCCACTCCTGCGGAATGGTCCAGTCCAGCACCGCCGTCCCGGTCGGGACCTCGTGCCGCTCCAGCTCGATGTGCTCGCCGATGATGTCCAACGTTCGCCGCACGCCGTCGCCGGTGATGCTGCGGCAGAGCGGGTACAGCCGCTCGACCAGGGCGTGCAGGTCCGCCCCGGTCCGCAGCTGCGGGCCCGCCACTACTTCCGCCGCATGGTGGTGTCGACGCGGCCGGCTTCGCCCTCGCTCTTCAGCCAGGCCAGCCGGGTGAACAGCTGCTCGAACGACTCACGGGTGAGCCCGAACCGGCGGTAGGCCTCGATGAGCTCGACGGCGCCGTCCTTGACCGACCAGTCGCAGGTGAAGCCGGGGATCGCGGCGCGGAAGCGCGAGAAGTCGACCCGGTACGAGCGCGGGTCGGCACCCGCCTCGCCGGTGATGTTCAGCTTCGAGCCCGGCACGGCCTCGACGACCTCCTGGGCGATCTCCGCGACGGTGACGTTGTTCTCCTCGGTGCCGATGTTGAAGGCCTTGTCGTGCACGGCTTCCTTCGGCGCCGTCAACGCCGCCGCAAACGCGCGCGCGATGTCCTGGGCGTGCACCAGCGGCCGCCACGGCGTGCCGTCGGAGAGCACCAGCACCTCGCCGGACAGGTGGGCGTGCGCGGTCAGGTTGTTCAGCACGATGTCGCCGCGCAGGCGGGGCGAGTAGCCGAACGCGGTCGCGTTGCGCATGTACACCGGCGTGAAGTCGTCGTCGGCGAGCTCGTGGACGTCGGCTTCGACGCGCACCTTCGACTCCGCGTACGGCGTCACCGGCCGCAGCGGCGCGTCCTCGTCGACGAGGTGGTCGCCGCCGGCGCCGTACACCGAGCAGGTCGACGCGTAGATGTACCGCTGCACGCCGGCGTCCTTCGCCAGCTTCGCGAGCTTCACCGAAGCGTGGTGGTTGATGTCGTAGGTCAGCTCCGGCGCGAGCGAGCCCAGCGGGTCGTTCGACAGCGCGGCCAGGTGGATGACCGCGTCGAAGCCCTCGACGTGCTTGGCCTCCACGTCCCGCAGGTCGACGACGTGCCCGGCCGGGTCGGCGGGGGCGGGCCCGAGCAGGCAGTCCTCGAACAGCCCGGAGTCCAGGCCGGTGACATCGTGGCCGGCGGCGGCGAGCACCGGGGCCATCACCGTCCCCAGGTAGCCCTTGTGCCCCGTCAGCAACACCCGCATCGGATTCAGCCCTTCAGATCGAGAGTGAGTTTCTTGACGAAAAACGCTTCGGCGTACTTCGCGGCGGCTTCGATCCCGCGGATCCGGGCCAGCCCGAGGAAGGCCTCGCGGTCGTACCAGGGCCGGTGCCGCTGCGAGGCGTAGTGCTCCTGCAGCAGCCGGACCTTCGCTTCCGCCAGTTCGTCGGTCAGCGGCTGGTACACCGACGGGCGGCCGAGGTCGCCGTCCCACTTGACGATCTCGTAGCCCAGGGTGAGGTGGTTGCGGAACGTCGTCGGCACCAGCTTCGCCAGCCCGCGGTGGTCCTGGTGGGCGTCGTCGGTGCGCGGGGCCAGGATGACGTCCGGGTCGGTCCGCCGCCGCAGGTCTTCCAGCGCGTCCTTGGCCTCTTCCCAGTGGGTCGGGAAGCGTCCGTCCCGCAGCTTCAGCACCGTGACCTCGACGTCCGCGCCCGGGCAGAACGCCGCCAGCGCCGCCCGCTCCTCGTCCTCGCGGGGCGTGCCGCCGCCGGTGAGGACCAGGGCGTCGACCCGCAGGCCGGGCCGGGACGCGCACAGCGCCAGCAGCGTGCCACCGGCGCCGATCGCGATGTCGTCGCAGTGCGCGCCGAGTGCGACGACGCTGCCGAGCCGGTCCGGTCGAAGCCCGATCACGCGGTGCTCACGGCCGCGCGCTCCCAGAGCGCCCATGGCCGGTCGCCGTGCGTGTAGGCGTTGTCGAGGGCCGCCCGTTCCTTCACCGTGTCCGTCGGCTTCCAGAAACCGCGGTACGGGTAGGCCAGCAGGCGGCCGCGCTTGGCGAGTTCGCCGCAGCCGTCGGCGACCAGGTCGCCGTTCTCCGGGATGTGGTCGAACACTTCCTGCCGCAGCACGAAGTACCCGCCGTTCTCCCACAGCGGCATTTCGCTCACCGCGGTGATGGAACCGACCTTGCCGCCTTCGTCCATTTCCACGCAGTGGAACGACGACTGCGGCGGCACGACCATCATCGACGCGCCCGCGTCGGTGTTCGAGAACCGCTCGATCATGTCGGGCAGCGGAACGTCGGACAGGACGTCGGCGTAGTTCGCGAGGAACATTTCCTCGCCGTCGAGGTGCTCGCGGACGCGGCGGAGGCGCTCGCCGATCGGGGACTCGATCCCGGTCTGCACGAACGTGATCGTCCAGTCGGCGATGTCGGTCGAGAGCAGCTCGGCCTTGCCGTTGCGGAGGACGAAGTCGTTCGAAATCGTTTCTTCGTACGACAGGAAGAAGTTCTTGATGTGTGCCGCGCCGTAGCCGAGGCACAGGATGAATTCGGTGTGGCCGAAATGCGCGTAGTAGCGCATCACGTGCCAGATGAGCGGTCTCGGACCGACCATCGCCATCGGCTTCGGGACGTCGTCGGCCGCGCCGTTGCGCATCCGCATCCCGTAGCCACCGCAGAAGAGGACGACCTTCACTTCACTGCACCTCGACGATTTCCAAGTGGGGGATCGGGAACACGAGCTTTCCGCCCCAGGCCCCGATGGAGGAGAGTTGTTCGGTCAGTTCCTCCCGGAGGTTCCACGGGAGGACGAGCACGTAGTCGGGCCGGTCCGCTTCGATCCGCTCGGGGGGCAGCACCGGGATGCGCGTGCCCGGCGTGAACCGGCCGTGCTTGTACGGGTTGCGGTCGACCGTGTACTGCAGCAGGTCCGTCCGGATGCCGCAGTGGTTCAGCAGGGTGTTGCCCTTGCCCGGGGCGCCGTAGCCGACGACGGTCTTCCCGTCGTTGCGCGCCTCGATGAGGAACTTCAGCAGGTCAAGCCGCACGCGGGTGACGCGCTCGGCGAACTCGGTGTACCCGGACAGCTCGTGCAGCCCGGCGGCCTTTTCGCGCTCCAGGACGTCGGTCATCCGCTCGCTGGGCTCGCCCGCCACCTCTGCCGGACGTGCCCACAGCCGGATCGACCCGCCGTGCGTGGGCACGAGTTCGACGTCGACCACGGTCAGCCCGCCGGTCGCCAGCGCCCGGCGGGCGGATTCGACGGTGTAGTACTGGAAGTGCTCGTGGTAGATCGTGTCGTACTGGTTCTTCTCGATCAGCGTGAGCAGGTGCTGGACCTCGATCGAGACCCACCCGTCGTCCGCGACCAGCGCCCGGAGGCCCTTGGTGAAGCCGAGGACGTCGGGGATGTGCGCGTAGACGTTGTTCGCGGCGACGAGGTCCGCGGGCCCGTGCTCCTCGCGGACTTTCAGGCCGGTTTCCTCGGAGAGGAAGGCCGTCAGGGTGGGCACGCCGGCGTCGCGCGCCGCCTGCCCGACGTTCACCGAAGGTTCGACGCCCAGACACCGGATCCCGTGCCCGACGACGTGCTTGAGCAGGTAACCGTCGTTGCTCGCCACCTCGACGACGAAGGACTTTTCGCCGAGCCCGAGCCGTTCCACCGAGCCGTCGACGAAGCGCTTCGCGTGCTCGACCCACGACGTCGAGAAGGACGAGAAGTACGCGTACTCGGTGAAGGTGTCGTCGGGGTCGATCAGCGGCGGGATCTGGGCGAGCCAGCAGTCGGTGCACACCTTCAGGTGGAGCGGGAAGGTGGCTTCCGGCTCGTCGAGCTGCTCGGCCGTCAAAAATCGCTCACACGGGGGAGTCGCGCCGAGGTCGACGACGCTGGCCGTGCTTGTCGAACCGCAGAGTCGACATGTGGTCATCTACCAGGCTCCTTGGCTCGCGGTCGCGATGTGCACCAGACACGTCGACCGGCGCCGGGAGGTCGTTACAGCGACGCGGGAGCCACTGGTGGACCGATTCGCAACCGCAACCTGAATGGGCTAACTGTGTCGGGAATCACCAACCATGCTCTCCCGGACCCGTAACGTCCACAGTGGACGCGCTACGGGGCCGCCCGCCGTCCGGCGGAGAGGGGCTCCTTCGACGGGGGTTCAGGTGAGCTTGCCCGCGGCCGCGGGGTCAGAAATCGCGGACGAGGAAGACGCGGCCGTGCAGGGGATCGGTGACCCAGACCGTGCGCGAGCGCTGGTCGACGGCGACGTCGCCGGGGTTGACGCCCAGTGACAGGTCGCCACTCAGCGTGCCCGCCGTGCCGTCGACGCGGGCGAGCCCGTTCTGGCCGCCGTTGGTGTACACCGTGTTCGTGCCCTGGTGCACCGCCAGCGCGGAGGATTCGCTGCGCAGCAAGACGGTCTTGCGTTCGGTGCGCGTCGCCGCGTCCACAATGGACATGTGGTGGATGCCGGAATTCGCGACGTACACCGTGCCGCTCGCGTGGTGCACCGCGACGCCGGTCGGGTTGCGGCCGACCTTCACCGAGGCGACGAACTTCCCGCCGTCGATCGAGAACACCTCGACCGAATCGGTGGTGGTGCTCGCGCAGTAGGCCAGCTTGCGGCCGGGGTCGACGCCGATCCCGGCGAACCCCGGTTCCGGGCCCGGCACGAGCGCCGCCAGCGTGCAGCTCACGCCGTCGAGCACGGCGAGCGTCCCGGTCGTGCTGCTGGCCACGTAGACGCGGTTCGCCCCTTCGTCGACCGCCAGCGCCGAGGCGCCGTCGCCCGCGCCGATCACGCTCACCAGGTCGTGGGTCCGGCCGTCCAGCACCACCACCGTGCCCGCCGGCGGGTTCGCCACGTAGATCCGGCCGGCCTTCGGGTCGACCGCGACGTCGCCGGGTTCGCCGCCGACGTGGACCACGTCGGCGACCGACGCGCTGCGCGGATCCACCGCGGAAACGGTCCCGGCCTGGGCGTCGGTGACGTACCCGAACCCGGTGACGGGGTTCACCGCGACCCCGGCCGGTGCCCCGCCGAGGTCGATCGACCGGACGTCCGCCGCGCGCGCCGTCCCGGGCAGGACGAGCGCGCCGACGCCCGCCGTGACCAGGGCGAACAGGGTGCGCCGGGGGAGCAGGCCACCTCGCATCGGCACCTCCGATCCTGATCATCCGCCGCCCGAGCGTAACCCGCGCCATGCCCACCTGAAGGAACTTCGCGTCCCCCGATCGCGTTGTTTCCACTGGGTAAACCCACTCGGGACAGCGGACGGAGGCGAGCGCGCGTGCACGGGCACCAGAACGGACTCAAGACGGCCTTGCTGCTCGGTCTGCTGTCGGCGATCATCGTCGCGCTCAGCGGGCTCTTCGGCCGGGGCGCGCTGGTCATCGGGCTGGTCGTCGCCCTCGGGATGAACGCGTTCGCCTACTTCGATTCCGGCAAGCTGGCGTTGCGCGCGATGCGGGCGCGGCCGGTGTCCGAGGTCGAGCAGCCCGCGATGTACCGGATCGTGCGCGAGCTCGCGCAGGTCGCCCGGCAGCCGATGCCGCAGCTGTACATCAGCCCGACGGTCGCGCCCAACGCGTTCGCGACCGGCCGCAGCCCGCGGCACGCCGCCGTGTGCTGCACCACCGGCATCCTCGCCCTGCTCGACGAGCGCGAGCTGCGGGCCGTGCTCGGCCACGAGCTGTCGCACGTCTACAACCGCGACATCCTCATCTCGTGCGTGGCCGGCGCGCTGGCCAGCGTGATCAGCGTGCTCGCGAACATCGCGTTGTTCTTCGGCGGCAGCAACCGCGACGGAAACCCGCTGCTCAGCCTGCTGCTGATCTTCGTCGGGCCGATCGCGGCCGCCGTCATCCGGATGGGCGTCAGCCGGTCGCGGGAGTACCAGGCCGACGCGTCCGGCGCGGAGCTGACCGGCGACCCGCTGGGCCTGGCTTCGGCGCTGCGGAAGCTGGAAGCCGGCACGCGGGCGCGGCCGCTGGCCGCCGAGCCGCAGCTGGTGTCGCAGTCCCACCTGATGATCGCGAACCCGTTCCGCCCCGGCGAGGGCCTGAGCAAGCTGTTCTCGACCCACCCGCCGATCTCCGACCGCATCGCCCGGCTCGAAGAGCTGGCGCGCCGCCGAGAGTTCTAGGCCGACGCTCCCGCCGCCACGGCGACCGCCTTCACGTAGTCGCCGTAGCCGGACTTCGCCAGCTTCGCGCCCAGCGCGTAGCACTCGTCGGCGTCGATGAAGCCCATGCGCAGCGCGATCTCCTCGAGGCAGGCGATGCGCACGCCGGTGCGGTGCTCCAGCACCTGCACGAACTGGCCGGCTTCGAGCAGCGAGTCGTGCGTGCCGGTGTCGAGCCAGGCGAACCCGCGGCTGAGCTCGACCAGCGTGGCGCGGTCCTGGCGCAGGTAGGTCAGGTTGACGTCGGTGATCTCGAGCTCACCGCGCCCCGACGGCTGCAGCGCGCGGGCGATGTCGACGACCTGGTTGTCGTAGAAGTACAGACCGGTGATCGCCTTGTTGGAGCGCGGCTTCAGCGGCTTCTCCTCGATGGTGATCAGCTTGCCCGCGTCGTCGACCTCGCCGACGCCGTAGCGCTCGGGGTCCTTGACCGGGTAGCCGAACAGGACACAGCCGTCGAGTTCGCGCACCGCCTGCTGCAGCCGGCCGGAGAAGCCCTGGCCGTAGAAGATGTTGTCGCCGAGGACGAGCGCCACGTCGTCGTCGCCGATGAAGTCCGCGCCGATCACGAAGGCCTCGGCCAGCCCGTTCGGGCTCGGCTGCTCGGCGTAGGAGAACGAGACGCCGAACTGGTCGCCGTTGCCCAGCAGCCTGCGGAACATCGGCAGGTCGGTGGGGGTGGAGATGAGCAGGATCTCGCGGATCCCGGCCAGCATCAGCACCGAGATCGGGTAGTAGACCATCGGCTTGTCGTAAACCGGCAGCAGCTGCTTGGACACCGCCTGGGTGATCGGGTGCAGGCGTGTCCCGCTGCCTCCGGCCAGCACGATCCCCTTCATGGACTGCCTCCCTGTTCCCGTGGCCGCGACCCGCCCACCCTACGGGCCGTCGCTAGAAGGCGGATCCTTTACCGAAGTAGGCCTTGCAGCCGGCGTTGTCCTCGGTGGCGATCTCCAGCACGTTCCGGCCGTCGTCGACCGGCAGCAGCGTCGAGGAGTAGTTGGGGCAGAAGTGGTTCCGGATGCCGGTGATGTGCACGGGCGCGGGCAGTTCGTACCAGTGGCCGCTGCCGAAGTCGTCGTTCGCGAGCAGGACCTGGCCGTTCCGCGGCTGCGGCACGCCCTTCGCGTCGGTGTAGATCTGCCCGACCATGACGATCCGCACGCCGTTCGGGCCGCCGGGGAACAGCGTGATCGTCTGCGCGTGCTGGAAGTAGTTGCCGGTGGCGGTGTCGACGCGGGTGCCGGGGTCGGCGGGGTCGCCCCAGTTGGCGCCGTCGGCGGAGATCTTGAAGTACGGGTCGCAGTAGCGGTCGCGGAAGTTGCAGATCTCGTAGGTGAAGAAGTAGCGGCCGTCGGGCAGCCGCCGGATGATCGGCATGCCCGGCCGGACGCGGTCCGGCGAGATCGCCATGGTGAGCTGCTTGGTGCCCCAGTTCACGCCGTCGGTCGAGGCGACCCGGTTGAGCACCTGCGCGTACTTCGGCGCCTGCGTCTCGTCGGCGAAGTGGAGCCAGAGCGTGCCGCCGGCGTCGACGGTGAACTCGGGCTCCCAGACGCCGTCGATGTTGTGCGACCGCGCGGCCTCGGACAGGAAGCTCCACGAGCGGCCGGCGTCCCTGCTGGCCCAGACGCGGATCCCGATGCGGCGCCGCGGCCCGGCGTCCTGCCGGTAGGACGCGGCCCACAGCAGCGTGCCCGCGCGCAGCTTGCCGACGCGTTCGGGCAGTTCGTAGACGGTGCCGCAGCACATGCCGGACCGGCCGTCGGGGTCGCGGATCGCGCCGATCTCGTGGAACGACTCGCCTTCGTCGGTGCTCTCCAGCACGGGCGTGAACTTGCCGTGGGCGTCTTCGCTGGTCAGGGTGGCGATGATGCGTCCGCGGCCGTGCTCCAGCCGAATCAAACGCGCGTAGGCGCCGAAGCCGGGGATGAGCTGCTTGCGTTCGGCCGCGCTCGCCGGTGTCAGCAGCGAGGCGACGGCGGCGAGCGTCAGCACGAAGACCAGCGAACGGCGCACCTCGGCCCCCTTCCACACGGTGACCGCGCGATTACAACACGGTTGGCGACCGGTCACGGGGCGCATTCACGCGTTCGGGTAACGCCGTCGCGGCCGGAGCCGAAAGGATCACGGAGGGCCTTGAGGGGGAAACATGAAGATCCGGCTGGGTGGCTTGCTGCTGGTGGTGCTGGCATCGGCGTGCGCGCCGCCACCGATCGGCTACGGCGAGATCGTCGCGGATCCCAGCTCGGTGCCCACTTCGGCCGCGCCTGCACCGGCTGTTCCGCGTGACGTGCCGACGGAGACGCACACGGGCACGGGCAGCGGCGAGTTCCGCACGACGTGGCCGGCGGACCAGCTGGGTTTCTTCACGTTCGACTGCCCGAAGTGCGCGGCCAACGTGATCATCGACACCGACGGCGGCGAGCACGGCCTGGTCAACGCGATCGGCGCGTACAAGGGCACGAAGTGGCTGAACACGGACCCGGACCGCCCGGTGCGGCGGGTGACGGTCCACGCGAACGCCCCCTGGACGGCGACGATCGCGGATCACCGAAGCGTCGTGACGGCGGAGACCGGGACCTCGGGCAAGGGCGACGCGGTGCTGAGACTGCCGGCGGGGGTGACGCGCATCCACTTCACGGCGAAGACGCGCGGCAACGTCGGGCTGTGGGTGATGTCCCCGGAGGACCGCGACCTGATCCTCAACCAGATCGGCGACCTGCAGGTGGAGCGGGACGTCCGCGGACCGGCGTACCTGCAGGTGGAGGGGTACGAGGCGAGCTGGACGCTGACCCCGTCCTGAGCGGGCACCCGGCAACCGGGTGCCCGCGGCGGCGTCACCGGTAGTTGGTGAACTGCAGTGCGATCTCGAAGTCCTTGCCCTTCAGCAGGGCGATGATCTCCTGCAGCTGGTCCTTCTTCTTGCCCGACACCCGCAGCTGGTCGCCCTGGATCTGGGCCTGGACGCCCTTGGGACCTTCGTCGCGGATGAACTTGGCGATCTGCTTCGCCTTGTCGGAGGCGATGCCCTGCAGGATCTTGCCGGAGATCTTGTAGATCCTGCCCGACAGCGCCGGCTCGCCGGCTTCGAAGGCCTTCAGGGAGATGCTGCGCTTGATCAGCTTCTCCCTGAACACCTCGACCGCGGCCAGCGCGCGCTCCTCGGTCTCGGACTCGATCGTGATGGCCTCCTCGCCGGCCCAGTTGATCGTCGTGCCGGTGCCGCGGAAGTCGAACCGGGTGCCGAGTTCCTTGCTCGCCTGGTTCAGCGCGTTGTCCACCTCCTGGCGGTCGACCTTGCTCACGACGTCGAAAGAGGGATCCGCCACGTGTCCTCACACCTCGTACTCGCTTGTCAGGGGCCACCCAGCCTAGCCCCCACCGGGGGAGGGGTATCCCGGTTGACCCCTACGGGGAGGCGTTGGGTAAGCTTTCCGAGGCCGGTGCGACCGGCCTGGGCGGGTTACCCGAGTGGCCAAAGGGGACTGGCTGTAAACCAGTTGGCATTGCCTACGGGGGTTCGAATCCCTCACCCGCCACGTTCGTTCGTGAGAGAGCCCTGTCTGCAGAATGCGCAGACGGGGCTCTCTTCCGTTGTGTCCCTTGGGGTCGAACCCCCAAACCCCCGCCAAGGGGCTCCGCCCCCTGGACCCCCGGCCGGGGTCACCTTTCGAGTTCGGTGCCGTCCCCGTGGAAGAGGTGACGAACGGCCGGTTCCCCGCGGGAAGGGGAACCGGCCGTTCGGGGCGGCGGCGCTCGGGGTTACGCCGCCTGGGAAACCGGCGTTGAAGCCGGGGTCAGGGCCAGGTCCAGGACCTCGCGGACGTTCGCCACCGGGTGGACGTCCAGCTGGGCGAGCACCTCGGCCGGGACGTCGTCCAGGTCCGGCTCGTTGCGCTGGGGGATGATCACCGTCTTCATCCCCGCCCGGTGGGCTGCCAGCAGCTTCTGCTTCACGCCGCCGATCGGGAGGACGCGGCCGGTCAGGGACACCTCGCCCGTCATCGCCACGTCCGCGCGGACCACGCGGCCGGACAGCAGGGACGCCAGCGCCGTCGTCATCGTGATGCCCGCCGACGGGCCGTCCTTCGGGACCGCGCCCGCCGGGACGTGGACGTGGATGCCGCGCTCGCGGAGGTCGCCCACCGGGAGCTCCAGCTCCGCGCCGTGCGAGCGCAGGTAGGACAGCGCGATCTGCACCGACTCCTTCATCACGTCGCCGAGCTGGCCGGTCAGCTGCAGGCCGGATGCGCCGGACTCCTTGTCCGCCAGCGACGCCTCGACGTAGAGGACGTCACCGCCCGCACCCGTCACCGCCAGGCCCGTCGCCACGCCCGGGGTCGCCGTGCGCTGGGTCGACGCCGGGAGTGACGACTCCGGCAGGTGCCGCGGGCGGCCGAGGTACGTCTCCAGAGAAGAGGCGTCCACGGTCAGCGGCAAGGAAACCTCGTCCAGGGCCACCTTGGTCGCGATCTTCCGCAGCACCTTGGCGATGGTCCGGTTCGCGTCGCGCACGCCCGCCTCGCGGGTGTACTCGGCGGCGATCCGGCTGAACGCCGCGTCCGTCAGGACGACGTCCGCGGCACCCAGCCCGGCGCGCTCCAGCTCGCGGGGGAGCAGGTGGTCGCGGGCGATGGTGACCTTCTCGTGCTCGGTGTAGCCGTCCAGCGTGACGAGCTCCATGCGGTCCAGCAGCGGGCCGGGGATCGTCTCCAGCGCGTTGGCCGTGGCCAGGAACACGACGTCGGACAGGTCCAGCTCGACCTCGAGGTAGTGGTCGCGGAACGTGTGGTTCTGCTCCGGGTCCAGCACTTCGAGCAGCGCCGCGGTCGGGTCGCCGCGGTAGTCGGCGCCCACCTTGTCGATTTCGTCGAGCAGCACGACCGGGTTCATCGAGCCGGCTTCCTTGACGGCGCGGACGATCCGGCCCGGCAGCGCGCCGACGTAGGTGCGGCGGTGGCCGCGGATCTCCGCCTCGTCGCGGATGCCGCCCAGCGCCACGCGGACGAACTTACGGCCCATGGCCTTCGCGACGGACTCGCCCAGCGACGTCTTGCCGACCCCGGGAGGGCCCGCGAGGGCGAGCACGGCTCCGGACCGACGTCCGCCGACCGGGCCGAAGCCCGATTCCGCACGACGCTTGCGCACGGCCAGGTACTCGATGATGCGTTCCTTCACGTCGTCGAGGCCGGCGTGGTCGGCGTCCAGAACGGCCCGCGCGGCGGCGATGTCGTAGACGTCCTCGGTGCGCTCGTTCCAGGGCAGCTCCAGGACGGTGTCCAGCCAGGTGCGGATCCAGCCGCCTTCGGGGGACTGCTCGGACGTGCGGTCCAGTTTGTCCACTTCGGCCAGTGCGGCCTTCTTGACGGTGCCGGGCAGTTCGGCGGCCTCGACGCGGGCGCGGTAGTCGTCGTCCTGCGCCGTGCCGTCGAGCTCGCCGAGCTCCTTGCGGATGGCTTCGAGCTGGCGGCGCAGCAGGAACTCCTTCTGCTGCTTCTCCATGCCCTCGGCGACGTCCTTGCGGATCGTGTCGGTCACCTCGAGCTCGGCCAGGTGCTCCTTGCTCCACTCCAGGGCCTTCTCCAGGCGTGCGGAGACGTCCAGGGCGCCGAGCAGCTCGAGCTTCTGCTCGGTCGACAGGTACGGCGCGTTCCCGGACAGGTCGGCGACCGCGGAGGCGTCCTCGACCTGCTGGACGGCGTCGATCAGCTGCCAGCCGCCGCGCTGCTGGAGTATCGAGATGACGACGGCCTTGTACTCGGCCGCGAGCTTGGCGGTCTGGTCGTCCGTGGTCTCGGGGGCGTCCTCGGCGTGCACCCAGCGGGCGGCGCCGGGGCCGTCGGCGATCCGGCCGACGACCGCGCGGGCCGTGCCGCGCAGCAGGACGGCGGCCTTGCCACCGGGCACGCGGCCGATGCGCTCGACGGTGGCGACGGTGCCGAAGCCGGCGTACTCGCCGTGGGCGCGCGGGACGATGAGGACTTCGGCCTTGGTGGCCGCGGACGAGCGGATGCCGGGGAAGGACGCCTGGGCCGGCGCCTTGGCCTGTGCGGACTCCACCGCGGCCCGCGTCTCGGTGTCGGTCAGGTCGAGCGGGACGACCATGCCCGGCAGCACGACGTCGTCATCGAGCGGGAGCACGGGCAGGAGGCGGGTGTCGGACATGTGCACTCCTCGTGTAGTTGAGTCTGCCTAGCTCAACTCTCCGATGGGTGCGTTTGTTTCCGATGGTGCGTTCGCCCACAGCGATCGGGGAAACCGCAGGTCAGGCCCCTGGCTTCACCCCGACTGCGCACCACGCGAACGGGCGGGCCTCCGCCTCCAGGGCGTTGATCTTGCGATCGGGCCGCCAGTCCGGCAGGTGCACGATGCCCGGCTCGAGCAGCGGCCAGTCGCCGAAGAGCGGCTCGATCTCTTCGCGGTTGCGCAACCAGACCGGGTTGCTCGTCTTCCGGTACTGCTCGACGAACCAGCGCAGCCCGTCGAGCATTTCGCCGGTCCCGTCGCCTTCGCTCATCTGCGAAATCGCCAGCCAGCTGCCCGGCGCGAGCGCGTCGCGGTACGTCGCCAGCAGGCCTTCCGGGTCGTCGTCGGGCCCGACGAAGTGCAGGACCGCCGCCATGATCAGGCAGACCGGCTGGGAGAAGTCGATGAGGCGCTGCGTTTCCGAGGCACGCAGCACGGACTTCGCGTCCCGCATGTCGGCCTGGACGATGCCGGCCCAGTCGGTCGCCACGCCCTCTTCGAGGATGAGCGTCGCGTGGGCGACGGCGACCGGCTCGTAGTCGACGTAGACGACCTTCGCGTCGTGGTCGTCGGACAGTTCCGCCTCGACGACCTCGTGCACGTTGCCCGCCGTCGGCACCCCCGAGCCGAGGTCGATGAACTGCCGGACCCCGGCCCGCAGCGCCGCCCGGACCGCGCGGTTCATGAACTCGCGGTTCTGCTTCGAGCCCGGGCGCACCAGCGGCCACTGCTGCTCCATGCGCCTGCCGAACTCGCGGTCCACGGCCCAGTTCTGGGTACCGCCCAGGTACCAGTCGTAGATCCGGGCCGCGGACGGCTTCTCGGTGTCGACGCCCTCGGGCGCTCTCGGCGCGGAATCCCGCTGGTCGGTCACTTCAGGCTCCCCTCGCTGGTGGCGGAGTTCAGCCTATAAGTCCTGCGCACCGGCGGTAATCCACCAGACAGTTCACCTAACGGCCGGTCGACGCTGCCAGTACGTCCACAGCGGGCGGTACCCCTGCGCGTACCAGAACGGCGTCGACAGCGGGTTCGCCGCCGCGTGGTGCAGCAGGACGGCGTCGGCGCCTTCCTCGTCGAGGACGTGGTGGGCGTGCGTGGCCAGGGCGGTGCCGACGCCGGACGACCGCGCGGCCTCCGCCACGGCCAGCGACGACAGGTAGCCCACGCGGGAAGCGGCGACGCGGCTGCTGATCCAGCCGGTCTCGCCAGGGTGCTGGACGCTCACCATGCCGAGCGGACGGCCGTACAGCTCGGCGATCCACAACGGCGGCTCCGGCCGCTTCAGCTGCTCGGCGAGGTCCTTGGCGAGGATCTCCTCGACGCCGGTGCGCCAGTTCACCGTGCCGTACTGGGCGTCGTAGGAGTGCAGTTCCATGCCGAGCGCCACCGCCGTCTCGAGGTCGCCGGGCTCGGCACGGCGGATCTTGACCCCCGGCGTTCCCAGCGGGGTCGCCGGGATCAGCCGCTGCGCGGGACGGACCGCGATCACCCGCAGCGGCGCGAAGCCGTGGTGCAGCATTTCGCGCGCACCGGCGGCGTCGCGGCTCGCGCGCGGCACGATCGCCGCCGTCTCCGTGTCGCCGCGCTCGGCGACCGCGCGCAGATGTTCATCCCATCGGGTGAGGAGGGCGTCCAGCACGGCCGCCGGCTCCGGGCCGGCCAGCTGGACGTCGAGCCGGTGTTCGGTCAGCGCGCGCCACGGCGCGTTGGGGGCGTCGCGGTCGACCTGGACGCGGGAAGCCAGCCCGGACGCCGCGGAGCTGCCCGTCGCGACCTCCAGGACCACCGCGTTTTCCGCCGCTTCGAAGGGGGCCGAGCCGGGGAGGAGGGAATCCACCGCCGCGAGCCGCGCCGCGTGCTCGGTGGCAATCACATCGCTGTGCATGGGGCCCATTGAAGCGCTACCCGGGCCGGCGTGCGTAGAGAACTGCCCCGGTTTCGACATCCGCCGTTTCACCCCTTGGTCCACGCAGGTCAGCGCGTTCGAGGCATTGTTAACCCTGGGGTGATCTCCTACTGTCTCGAAAGGGACGCGGGTACGCCCTACGGGGTACGGTATGGCCCTTGTCCACACCCGAAGTCACGGATCAGCACCGGTGGACAAGCCTGGAGGGAAGGTCGGATGCCGGACACCAACGCCCACGGTGACGCCGTCGCGCAGGCGCAGCCCGGGCCGGGAGCCGCTTCCGGGACACCACCCGTCTCCGCCGAAGCCCGCACCGACGAACGCCGCTTCCGCGTCTACACCTTCGCCGTCCTGAGCCTCGGGCTCGCCGCCGCGTTCGCGGTCGGCTCGTGGCTGCCGTTCCACTGGGACGACCGGCTGCTGTGGATCGGGCCCGTGCTCGCGGTCGCCTTCCTGCTCGCCGAACAGCTCGGCATCAACGTCGACGTCCGCAGCGGCATCTCGTGGACGATCTCCTTCACCGAGATCCCGCTCGTCATCGGGTTCTTCATCGCGCCGTTCGAGGTCGTGCTGGCCGCGCACCTGATCGCCGGCATCGGCACGCTGCTCGCGCGCAAGGTCGCCGGCCGCGTGCTCTACAACGCGGGCGCGTTCCTGCTCGAGATCACCGGCGCCTTCGCGGTCGCCGGGCTGGTGAAGCACGCCGTCGGGACCGGCGACGGGATCCCGTGGGTCGCGGCGCTGGCCGGCACGCTGACCGCGCCGCTCGTGAGCACCCTGCTCGCACTGGCCGCGGTCCGCGTGCTGCGGCGCCGCATGCGGGTCAGCACCGCCGTCCGGCTCACCGGGCGGATCCTGGTCGTCGGCTTCGTCAACGCGTCCGTCGGCCTCTCCGGCTACCTCGTCATCTCCAGCACGCCGCAGGCGTGGCCGCTGGTGCTCGCCGTCTTCCTCGGCCTCACCGCGCTGTACTGGGCGTACTCCGACCTGCTGCGCGAGCAGCGGGACATGGAGGCGCTCTCGGACGTCAGCCTGATGGTGGCCCGCTCGGGCCAGCAGGCCGCGGCGCGCCCGGCCAGCCGCGCCGACGAGCTCGTCGGCGGCGTCGACGTCCGCGAGTGGGCGACGATCGCCGAGCGCATCAAGGACCAGCTCGCCGCCGGCCGCGTCGTGCTGAGACTCCGGCTCGAACCGAAGGACACCATGCGGGTCGTGGTCGCGGGCGACGACCTGCCGGCCGCCGACCCCGCCGCCGACGACCCGCTGCTGCGGCTGCCCGGCGCGCACGTCCGCCACTTCCGGATCACCGAGGCCAACCCCGACGTCCGCGCGGCACTGCTGGACCGCGGCGCGCAGGAGGCGCTCGTCGTCCCGCTGCGCAGCGCGAACCGGCTGCTCGGCGTCGTCGAGGCGCACGACCGGCTGTCCCGCTGGCGCGGCTTCGGCAAGTACGACGTCCAGCTGCTCGGCACGATGGCCAGCCACCTCGCGACGTCGCTGGACAACCGGCGCCTGCTGGCGACGCTGCGCCACGACGCCTACCACGACCCGCTCACCGGGCACCTCAACCGGCCGGGCTTCCGGCAGGTGGCGAAGGAACCGCTGCGGGACTTCGCCAACGCCGTCGTGCTGCGGATCGACCTCGACGTCTTCTCGACGGTCAGCGACGCGCTCGGCTACGCCTGGGCCGACCGGATGGTCGTCGCCGCCGGCCGTCGCATCCGCGACGCGCTCGGCCCCGACGTCCCGCTCGCCCGGCTCGAAGGCGCGTCCTTCGCGGCGCTGCTCGTCGGCTGCCCGCCGGAGGACGCCCACCACGCGGCGGAACGGCTGCGCGAAGAGCTGTCGGCGCCCTACCCGGTCGACCGGCTCTCGGTCGAGGCGAACGCGATGATCGGCTACGCGACGACCTCCGCGGAGGAACCCGGCGACGTCGTCGACATCGAAGGCCTGCTGCAGCGCGCCGACGTCGCCGTCCGCGCGACGAAGGGCGGCGAAGAGGTCCGCGGCTACGTGCCGAGCATGGGCCAGATCTTCCTGCGCCGCTTCCAGATGGTGACGCAGTTCCGGCAGTCCCTCGAAGACGGCCAGGTCAGCGTGCACTACCAGCCGAAGATCACCCTGCCGAACCGGCAGGTCCAAGGCGTCGAGGCACTGGTCCGCTGGGTGCACCCGGAGTTCGGCAGGCTCGGCCCGGACGAGTTCGTCCCGGCCATCGAGGCGGCCGGCCTGATCGGCGTGCTGACGTCGTTCGTGCTCGGCGAGGCGCTCAAGCGGTGCCGCAAGTGGCTCGACGAGGGCCTGCGGATCTCGGTGGCGGTCAACCTGTCGGTGCGCAACCTGGCCGACGAGGACTTCCCGGCCAAGGTCGCCCGCGAGCTGGAGCACTTCGGCATCCCGCCGGAGCTGCTGACGTTCGAGCTGACCGAGTCCGGCGTGATGTCCGACCCGCAGAAGGCGCTGCCGATCCTGCGCGAGCTGCACTCGCTGGGCATCACCCTCGCCGTCGACGACTTCGGGACGGGTTATTCGTCGCTGGCGTACCTGCGGCAGCTGCCGGTCGACCAGGTCAAGATCGACAAGAGCTTCGTCCTCGGCATGGGCACCGACCTCGGCGACCTCGCGGTGGTCCGGTCGATCGTCGAGCTGGGGCACTCGCTCGGGCTGACGGTGGTGGCCGAGGGCGTCGAGGAAGACGTGGCCCGCGACCAGCTCGAGGCGATGGGGTGTGACGTCGCCCAGGGCTACCTGATCTCGCGGCCGCTGCCGGAGGACCGCCTGGAGGCGTGGCTGCAGGCCCGGACCGCGCGCTCGCCCGGACGCCACTCCGAGACCGTGTTGACCCTGCTGACCTGAGGTTTTGTGCTAAGGGGACCCCGGTTGCACGGCCGGGTGACGGGGGTTGGTAATCTTTCCAAGTCCTCGCGAGAGGCCAGGCCCCTTTAGCTCAGTCGGCAGAGCGTCTCCATGGTAAGGAGAAGGTCTACGGTTCGATTCCGTAAAGGGGCTCCGCGAGTGGGCGAGCTATGCTTGCAGAAAGCGCAAGCATAGCTCGCTTCGCGGTGTCCATCTGGGGGCCGAGCCCCCAGACCCCCGCCAAGGGGCTTCGCCCCCTGGACCCCCGGGGTGGGCATGCTAGGCATGTTAGGGCGGTGTAGCTCAGTTGGCAGAGCAAGCGGCTCATAATCGCTGTGTCGCCGGTTCAAGTCCGGCCACCGCTACGCGGTAACGACGGGGCTGGCCCCCGGGACCTGAGAGAGAAGGAAACGCTGTGGCTGCCACCGACGTGCGACCCAAGATCACGCTGGCGTGCGAAGAGTGCAAGCACCGCAACTACATCACCAAGAAGAACCGGCGCAACAACCCGGATCGCCTGGAGATGAAGAAGTTCTGCCCGAACTGCGGTACGCACCGGACGCACAAGGAAACCCGCTGACGTAGCGCGTTCACCAGCTTCAAGAAGCCGCCCTGGATCACCAGGGCGGCTTCTTGCTGTTGGTAGCCTCGTCGCCGTGCCCTTGGACCAGTCGTTCGCCGGGCGGAGTTATCCGCCGCAGACCAGTTACGAAGTGAGCCGGGAGAAGATCCGGGAGTTCGCCGACGCGATCGGCGACGCCAACCCGGTCTACCGCGACCCGGAGGCGGCCCGCGAAGCCGGTCACCCCGACGTGATCGCCCCGCCGACCTTCCTCACGATCATCAACCTCGCCTCGATCAACGCGATCGTCGCCGACCCCGAGCTCGGCCTCGACTACTCGCGGATGGTGCACGGCGACCAGGGCTTCACCTACACGCGCCCGGTGTTCGCCGGCGACGTGCTCGAGGTGACCACCCACATCGACGGCATCATGAACCGCGCCGGGAACGACTTCATCACCCTGCGCGCCGACATCACCGACGCCGCCGGCCAGAAGGTCTGCACCACCCGCGCGCAGCTGGTGGTCCGAGGGGAGAACGCGTGAACACAGCTTACGGGGGTCCGGGTGGCGGAGCCCCCGGCCGGGGCGAAGCCCCGCATGTCACAGCCGCTTACGGGGGTCCGGGTGGCGGAGCCCCCGGCCGGGGCGAAGCCCCGCATGTCACAGCCGCTTACGGGGGTCCGGGTGGCGGAGCCCCCGGCCGGGGCGAAGCCCCGCATGTCACAGCCGGCGACGAGCTGCCCGCCCTCGAAGTCCGGATCACCCGCGAGCAGCTGGTCCGCTACGCCGGGGCGGCACTGGACTTCAACCCGATCCACTGGAACGAGGCGTTCGCGAAGGACGTCGGCCTGCCGGACGTCATCGCGCACGGGATGCTGACCATGGCGGTCGCCGGGCGCGTGGTCACCGACTGGCTCGGCGACCCGGCCCGGCTGGTCGACTTCAGCGCCCGCTTCACCCGGCCGGTCGTGGTGCCGAACACGGCCGAGGGCGCGCTGGTGGAGATCACCGGCAAGGTCGCCGACGTCAAGGACGACGGCATCGCGCGGATCGACCTCGTGGTGAAGTTCGACGGGAAGACGGTGCTCGGGAAGCCCCAGGCCCTGGTCCGCTTCTGAGGCGGCGGCTGTCCCCGCTACGGCAGCTTCAGGACGGCCAGCACCGCGTCGGCCATGCCCTGCTCTCCCCGGGCGTTCGGGTGGAGAGGGGCGGCCGGCGCGGCCGGCAGCAGGCCCTCCACCCAGCGCTCGTCCGGCGCCGAGCACACGTCGTGCCCCTTCCCGGGTGTGGCCGTGTCCGCGTACCCCGCCCGGTGCGCGTCCGCCTGGTCCTCCAGCATCTTGTTCAGCTTGCCCAGCGCGCCGCGGAAGTACTCGATGTCCCCCGCGCCGAACGGCAGGGACGGCCAGCAGCCGGCGCCGTCGGGCAGGACGGCCGGGTAGCCGACCACCACCACCTTGGCCTTCGGGGCCTGCTTGTGGATCCGGTCGAGGATCGCGGCGATCTTCGGGGCCGTCGCGTCGATGCGCTCGGCCAGCTGGTCGCGGCCGCCTGCCGTCAGCCGGTCCCGGCACGGCGAGGCGTCCTGACGCGTCGTCGCGCAGCCCGACGCGTACGAGAAGAAGCCGACGTCGTTGCCGCCGATGCCCACGGTCACCAGCGTCGTTGCCGCCGTCACCGCGTCCAGCTGCGGGGGATTCGTCCCGTTCCCCGTCTTCTGCGCCCCGGTCAGGTGCGCCGTCGTCGCGCCACTGCAGCTGACGTCGGCGAACTGGGCCGGCTTCAGCTTCGCCGACACCAGGTGCGGGTAGTTGTCGTCCGAGCGGTCGCAGCCGGCCGGGGTCCCCGCCTGCCGTCCGGTCCGCGGCGACGAGGTGTACGAGTCACCGAGTGCGACGTAGCGGCCCGAGCCGCCCCCGGTGTCGACGCCCTCCGGTGGCGCCGACGACGAGCCGTGCTGCCACTTGTAGTACCCGAAGGCCAGCAGCCCGACCACGAGCACGACCACCAGGCACCCGCCGCCACCGCTCTTCTTCGCCACTTGTTCGTTTCTACCGAAGCCGCCGCGCCACCGACCTAGTCAATCCGGGTGATGCGGTACGCCGGACGGGGTCAGTTCGCGCTCGTGATCAGTTCGGCGGCGAGGTCCAGGGCGTGGTCGACGTCCTTCGCGACGTAGTGCAGGTCGACGAGCACCTCCGAAATGCCCAGCCGCCGGGCCACGTCGAGGCAGGGGAGGACGTCGGGGGCCGTCTCGACGGTGGTGCCCCGCCGCGGGTTGATGCGCAGGACGCGGCGCAGCGCGCCCGGGTCGCGTCCGGCCTTCCCGGCCGCTTCGAGCGCCACCGACCAGAGGCCGGTCAGGTACCGCTCCGGCATCCAGCCGGCGAGCCAGCCGTCCGCGCGGCGCCCCACCCGGGCCAGTGCCGGCGGCGAGAACCCGCCGAGCAGCACCGGCGGGCGCGGGTCCTGCGCGGGGCGCAGGCCCACCGTCGACGGCGCGATCCGCCATTGCGAGCCTTCGTGCTCCGCCGGATCGCCGGTCCACAGCGCGTCGAGCGCGTCGAGCAGCTCTTCGAGCCGCTTGCCCCGGCCGTCCCACGGCACCCCGGTGGCGAAGTACTCCTCGCGCAGCCAGCCGAGCCCGAAACCGACGTCCAGCCGCCCCGAGCTGGCCAGGTCGAGCGAGGTCAGCGCCCTGGCCAGCAGCACCGGGGAATAGACCGGGCCGGTCAGCGCGCTCGTCCCCAGCCGGGCCGTGCGGGTCACCGCGGCGGCGGTCGCCAGGGTCGTGAACGGGTCGGCGAAGGTCTCGAACTCCTGGGGGTACGGGTGTTCCGGCGTCCCACCGCCCGGGTACAGGTCCGACGGCTCCAGCGGCGCCAGGATCCGGTCGCCCACCCAGAGCGAGGTGTAGCCGAGGTCCTCCGCCGCCGTCGCGAAGCGCGCCACAGCGGCGGGTTCGGCGAGGGCGCCGTACTGGGGGAGTGCGAGCCCGAGCCGCATCGGATCCCCCGCCGGACGGGGGGTGGTCGTCATGGCGGACATCCTGGCATGATCAGGTGGCCGGCGGGGAGTTTTCCGCTGGCCGGCCGGGGTGCGGTGGTCGATCGGGGGGCGCGGTTGCGGGCTCCCGCGAGGCTTGCCGTAGACTTCGGGACTTGGAACGCACTACGGTCATCCCCGCCTGGATGGTGGGGATGCTGGAATGCGTCCTCCGGGGCTCCGAGAGATCGGGGCTCCACAGGGGTGTAGCTCAATTGGCAGAGCAGCGGTCTCCAAAACCGCAGGTTGCAGGTTCAAGTCCTGTCACCCCTGCGTAACGGAACTGGTGGAGCGGAGGAGTGGTCGTGAGCGACAGCGACGCCAGCGGCGGCGAGCAGGAGCAGGACGGCACCGGGCAGAAGCCCGAGAGCCAGTCCCGTCCCGTCACAGCCGCCGCCCGGCGTGAACGCCGTGCGACCGCTCGTCCGGCGGGGAAGTCCGCGGCACGTGCGGACGACAAGACCCGTCCGGCCGGGAAGTCGGGGGAGAAGGCCGCCCCGGACGCGAAGGGCGCTCCGACTCCGAAGCGCGACCAGAAGCCGAAGAAGGCTTCCGTGTTCGCGCGGCTGGTGCGCTTCATCCGCGAGGTCTGGGCGGAACTGCGCAAGGTCATCTGGCCCAACCGCAAGCAGATGGTCACCTACACGGTGGTCGTGCTCGCTTTCGTGGTGTTCATGGTGGGCCTGGTGAGCGTGCTCGACCTGGCATTCAAGTGGGGCATCGGCAAGATCTTCGGCTGACGCGCCCCCGGCGCGCGCCGATTGGGGCCCAGGTCCCGGCCTTGGCCCGCAATGATCAACTGAGAGGACGGAACGTGACCTCCGACAACGGCACAGCAGCCGGTCACGACCTGACCGAGCTTTCCGACGAGCAGGTGCACGCGGCACTCGGTGACGAGGAGTCCGCGCACCTCGAGCCCGTCGACGTGTCGGACTCCGAGGTCGACGACGCTTCCGACGACGAAGCCGACGCCTCTGAAGCCTCTGTCGATGAGGACGGCGACGCCGCGGCCGACGAGGCCGACGTTGCGGTGGCCGAAGAGGACGAGCCCGCGGCCGACGAGGACCCGGTCGCCAAGCTGCGCTCCGAGCTGCTCGCCGCGCCCGGCGAGTGGTACGTCGTGCACTCCTACGCCGGGTACGAGAACAAGGTGAAGACCAACCTCGAGACCCGGACCCAGACCCTGGACGTCGAGGACTACATCTTCCAGATCGAGGTCCCGACCGAAGAGGTCACCGAGATCAAGAACGGCCAGCGCAAGCAGGTGCAGCGCAAGGTGCTGCCCGGCTACATCCTGGTCCGGATGGACCTGAACGACGCCTCGTGGAGCGCGGTGCGCAACACGCCGGGTGTCACCGGGTTCGTCGGCGCCACTTCGCGGCCGTCGCCGCTGACCGTGGACGAGGTGCTGAAGTTCCTCGCGCCCAAGGTCGAGAACGAAGCCCCGGCGAAGGCGGGCAAGGGCGAGTCCACCGCGACCGCGGCCCCGCTCGGCGGCCCGGCCGTCGAGGTCGACTTCGAAATCGGCGAGTCGGTCACGGTCATGGACGGCCCGTTCGCCACGCTGCCGGCGACGATCTCCGAGGTCAATATCGACGGGCAGAAGCTGAAGGTCCTGGTGTCGATCTTCGGCCGGGAGACCCCGGTCGAGCTGTCGTTCAACCAGGTCTCCAAGATCTGACGGCCGCTCGCTCGGCCGCAGTTCCCGCGTCCACGGCAGGTACGCGGGGGACGTAGTACAGGACAGGAAAAGAAATGCCACCCAAGAAGAAGAAGCTTGCGGCGATCATCAAGCTGCAGATCAAGGCGGGTGCGGCCAACCCCGCGCCGCCGGTCGGCCCCGCGCTGGGTCAGCACGGCGTCAACATCATGGAGTTCTGCAAGGCCTACAACGCCGCGACCGAGTCGCAGCGCGGGGACGTCGTCCCGGTCGAGATCTCCGTGTACGAGGACCGGTCGTTCGACTTCAAGCTGAAGACGCCGCCGGCCGCGAAGCTGCTGCTGAAGGCCGCGGGCGTGGAGAAGGGCTCCGGCGAGCCGCACAAGACCAAGGTCGCCAAGGTCACCTGGGACCAGGTCCGCGAGATCGCCAAGACCAAGGAGACCGACCTCAACGCCCACGACATCGACCAGGCCGCGAAGATCATCGCCGGCACTGCTCGTTCGATGGGCATCACGGTCGTCGACGCCTGAGTCTGCAGCTTTACCCGTGGGAGAGCCCGTGCTGGCTCCTACCACAATGTCCAAAATAATACGAAATAATAGGGACAAAGCATGACCAAGCACAGCAAGGCTTACCGCCAGGCTGCGGAGCTCATCGACAAGGCGCGCCTGTACGCGCCGCTCGAGGCTGCGAAGCTGGCGAAGGAGACTTCCAAGACCAAGATGGACGCGACCGTCGAGGTTGCGATGCGTCTCGGTGTGGACCCCCGCAAGGCCGACCAGATGGTCCGCGGCACCGTGAACCTGCCGCACGGCACCGGTAAGACCGCCCGTGTCATCGTCTTCGCCGTCGGCGACAAGGCCGCCGAGGCCGAAGCCGCCGGCGCGGACGCGGTCGGCACCGACGAACTGATCGAGCGCATCCAGGGTGGCTGGCTCGACTTCGACGCCGCGATCGCGACGCCGGACCAGATGGCCAAGGTGGGCCGCATCGCCCGCATCCTCGGCCCGCGCGGCCTGATGCCGAACCCGAAGACCGGCACGGTGACCCCCGCGGTCGAGAAGGCCGTGAAGGACATCAAGGGCGGTAAGATCAACTTCCGCGTCGACAAGCAGGCCAACCTGCACCTGGTGATCGGCAAGGCTTCCTTCGACACCGAGAAGCTGGTCGAGAACTACGCCGCCGCGCTGGACGAGATCCTCCGCGCCAAGCCGTCGTCGGCGAAGGGCCGTTACCTGAAGAAGGTCACCTTCACCACCACGATGGGCCCGGGCATCCCGGTCGACCCGCTGCGGACCCGCAACCTCCTCTCGGAGGAAGCGGCCGTCTGAGTCGGACATCACCAGAAAGGGCGTCCCCGCGTGCTGCGGGGGCGCCCTTTTTTCGTGTCTTATTGACGGCATGCCGACTTTCGCGTCGTTCGACGGCCTCCGGTTGAACTACACGGTGTGGGAGGGCGACGGCGCCCACCGCCCGGTGCTGCTGCAGCACGGTTTCGCCGCGGACACGAACGCGAACTGGATCTCCACCGGCGTCGTCGCGGCCCTGCGGTCGGCGGGCCTCACGGTGATCTCCCTGGACGCGCGCGGCCACGGCCGATCCGAGAAGCCGCACGACGAAGCCCGCTACACCGAAGACAGCATGGCGCGGGACGTCTCGGCCCTGCTCGACGAACTGGGCCTCGACGAGGTCTCGATGGTTGGCTACTCGATGGGCGCGATCATCGCCCTCACGGCAACGGCGGCGGACAAGCGCATCCGCTGCCTGGCCACAGGCGGCGTGGGCTCGGGCATCGTCGACTTCGGCGGCGTCGACCGGCGCGTGCTGAAGCCGGCCGACATCGCTTCGGCACTGCTGGCGGAGGACCCTGCTTTGGTCCCGCCGTCGGGGATTCCGTTCCGGCTGCTGGCCGACGCGGTGGGCGGAGACCGCCGGGCCCTGGCGGCGGTGGCGCTGGCTTCCCGGGAGGGACACTTGGACCTGTCGGCGATCGGCGTGCCCACGCTGGTCCTGGCGGGCGAGCAGGACCAGCTGGCCGCCGAGCCGGAGAGACTGGCGGCGGCGATCGCGGGGGCGAGGCTGGTCCGAATCCCGGGCGACCACATGACGGCGGTGATGTCACCGGCGTTCGCGGAGGCCCTGGTGTCGTTCCTGTCGGCGCCGCACCCGCGCTAACGGCTGGTCGGCGTCGGCGGCGGGCAGGGCGTGGGCTCGTTGGTGTGCGCCGTGATGAGCCATTGGCCCTTCTCGACCTTCTGCACGGTGAAGGCGCCGAGAGCGGGGCCACCGCGAATGCCGAACTGGCACGAGCTGATCGTGAAGGTGTCGCCCGGGATCGGCTGCGAGACGTACGACGGCATCGACTCGGCGTAGTCGTTCTTGCTCTTGACCTGCCGGTTCAGTTCGTGGACGGCGACCTGGCAGTCCGCGTACCCGAGGTCCTGGGCGAACTTCTGCTGCACGTCTTCCCGCATTCGCCCGCAGGCCTGCGGGACGAGGTTCTGCGCGACGGCGTCGTAGACCTGCCGGACCGCCTCGTACGGGCTGGTCGAAAGGATGTGGTTCGTGTGGTAGGTCCCGCCGCCTTCGTCGGCGAGCTGGGCGGAGGTCTTACCGGAGTTGTTGGGGAAGAAGTGGTTGTACAGCCACGTGCCCGCGACCGCGAGGAGGATGAAGGCCAGTACCCAGGCGATGACCTTCTTGCCCAGCCAGGCGAGCCACCGGGGTGCGCGACGGCGCTCGACCGGGACCAGCTGGTAGCCCGGCGGGATCATCGGGGGCTGACCACCCTGCTGGGGAGCAGGCTGGGACGGCGGCGCCTGGACGACGCCCGCGTCGGGCGCGGGGGCCGGCGGGTTGCCCTGCTGGGCCTGGGTGAAGCGCAGGTAGTCCTGGAACTGGCGGAACTGCTCGACCTCCGCCGGGTCGACCGGCGGCTGTCCCGGTGGCTGCGGGGGCGGCACGGCGGCGGGCGCGTTCGGGCCCGCCGGTTCGATTTCCGAGCCCGGCTTTCCGTCATCGCGCTGCTCCGCCACGTCACCATGATGCCCCCCGCGGCGTCCCGGGGAACCCCCAGGCGCCCTAAACGCAGGTCAGGACAGGGGGTGAGAACAAGCCCCGGAACCCGTCACGTACACTTGACCACGGTTCTACCGAAGACCGCTGGTTTTCCCCGCCAAACCGGGGAACGAAGGTCCCGCACTCGCCGGGCGGCCCGCGCAGGAGGAACGAGGCTCCGGCACGTTTTGCCGGAATGACGCCCCGCGCCTGCTTGCGCGAGGGCGTTTCGTCGTTTCGGGGGCCCCTCGGTGCCAGTGGAAACACTAGCCAAGAGAGGAGGCGACCATGGCGAAGCCCGACAAGGTGGCGGCCGTCGCCGAGATCGCGGAGAGCTTCCGCACCAGCTCGGCCACCGTCGTTACCCAGTACACCGGCCTCTCCGTGTCCCAGCTGTCTCAGCTGCGCCGCGCTCTCGGCACCAGTGCCAAGTACCGGGTCGCGAAGAACACCCTCGTCAAGCGTGCCGCCGAGGACGCCGGCGTTCAGGGTCTCGAGGACCTGTTTGTCGGCGCGACCGCCATCGCCTTCGTCGAGGGTGAAGCTGTCGACGCCGCCAAGGCGCTTCGCGATTTCGCGAAGGACAACAACGCGCTTGTGATCAAGGGCGGCTACATGGACGGCAAGCCGCTGTCCGTGGACGAGATCAACCGGATCGCCGATCTCGACAGCCGTGAGGTCCTGCTCGCCAAGGCGGCGGGCGCGTTCAAGGCGAAGCTGTCCCAGGCCGCCGCGCTGTTCCAGGCGCCGGCGTCCCAGGTCGCCCGCCTGGCTGCCGCGCTGGAGGAAAAGCAGCGCAACGCCGCCGGTACCGAAGCAGCCGAAGCACCCGCCGAGAGCTGAACCACCCCCACCCCCGAACGTCTAGTTCGTTTTTCTGAGAGGAAGCCATCATGGCGAAGCTGAGCACCGCCGAGCTGATCGACGCCTTCAAGGAGCTGACCCTCCTCGAGCTGTCCGAGTTCGTGAAGGAGTTCGAGGAGACCTTCGACGTCACCGCCGCCGCGCCGGTCGCCGTTGCCGCCGCCGGCCCGGCCGCCGCCGCCGAGGCCCCCGAGGAGCAGGACGAGTTCGACGTCGTCCTCGAGGGCGCCGGCGACAAGAAGATCCAGGTCATCAAGGTCGTCCGCGAGGTCGTCTCGGGCCTGGGCCTGAAGGAGGCCAAGGAGCTGGTCGAGGCCGCTCCCAAGGCCCTCCTGGAGAAGGTCGACAAGGAGGCCGCCGAGGCCGCCAAGGAGAAGCTCGAGGCTGCGGGCGCCAAGATCTCCATCAAGTGATCCCGGGCGCGCAAGCGCCTGTGCACCACCTCGAGAAGGGGCGGGCATCCACGCGGATGCCCGCCCCTTCCGCGTCTACGACTTCCTGAGCTGCGGAGCCCTCCGACCCCCTAGGAGCGGTGTCCGAATGGCCCCGGGCCCCCAAATCTGCAGTACGGGGCCGCGCAGGCCTGCGTGGTTGCCCCGAATGGGCTACCGTGCTGCCCATTGCCGATCACGGCGGGGTGACGATGGAGCCGGGGCTGGCCAGAAAAGAAAACTGGTGAGTAACCTGTTCGCACTCAGCTCGTTGCACCTGGTTGACGCGGGTTCGTGGGCGCCACAGGCCCGCACCCGCCGCCGGCGTGGGTGGCAGGGTGTGGCAGCGGGCGCAATGACGCGGAACAGCTCCTGGAGGTGCGATGGGTGCCGAGGTGGTCATCGAAGGTCTGACGAAGTCCTTCGGTAAGCAGGCCATCTGGCGGGACGTCACGTTGACGCTCCCCCCGGGCGAAGTGTCGGCCATGCTCGGCCCGTCGGGGACCGGCAAGTCGGTCTTCCTCAAGTCGATGATCGGGCTGCTCAAGCCCGACCGCGGCCGCTGCATGATCAACGGAGTCGACATCGTCACCTGCTCCGAGCACAAGCTGTACGAGATCCGGAAGCTCTTCGGCGTCCTCTTCCAGGACGGCGCGCTGTTCGGCTCGATGAACCTCTACGACAACGTCGCCTTCCCGCTGCGCGAGCACACGAAGAAGTCCGAGACGGAAATCCGCCGGATCGTGCTCGAGAAGCTCGACATGACCGGCCTGAACGGCGCCGACAAGAAGCTGCCGGGCGAGATCTCCGGCGGGATGCGCAAGCGCGCCGGCCTGGCCCGCGCCCTGGTGCTCGACCCCGAGATCATCCTGGTCGACGAGCCGGACTCGGGCCTCGACCCGGTCCGCACCACCTACATCTCGCAGCTGTTCCTCGACGTCAACGCGCAGATCGACGCGACGTTCCTGATCGTCACGCACAACATCAACCTGGCCCGCACGGTGCCGGACAACCTGGGCATGCTCTTCCGCAAGGAACTGGTCATGTTCGGCCCGCGCGAGGTGTTGCTGACCAGCGAAGAGCCGGTCGTCAAGCAGTTCCTCAACGGCAAGATGCAGGGGCCGATCGGCATGTCCGAGGAGAAGGACAGCGCCCAGATGGCCGCCGAGCAGGCGATGTTCGAAGCCGGTCACCACGCGGGTGGCGTCGAGGACGTCTCCGGGGTGCCGCCGCAGATGCAGCCGACGCCGGGCGTGCCCACCCGGATGGGTGCCGTCCGCCGCAAGGACCGTGTCATGGAGATCATGCACCGGCTGCCGCCGGCCGCGCAGGAGAGCATCATCGAGTCGCTGAGCCCGGAGGAGCAGCGCCACTACGGTGTGCGGCCGCACCGCGGGCAGCCGGTCGGCGCGCGTCCGCAGGGTGACGGCTTCCCGAACCAGCACCAGGGGCAGCTGCCCGCCGACCAGGTGGCGCGCATCCCCGGCGGCCAGCTGCCGAGACCCGGCACGCACCGAATGCCACCACAAGACAACGGGCCAGGTGGCAGGTGAGTTCTCCCGCTTCACAGGCGAAGATCCCCGGAATCGGCATGCTCCGCGAAACCGGGAACCTGTTCGCCCTCGGCCTCGACATCGTTCGTGGCATGTTCCAGCGCCCGTTCCAGCTGCGGGAGTTCATCCAGCAGTCGTGGTTCATCGCGAGCGTGACCATCCTGCCGACGGCCCTGGTGGCCATCCCGTTCGGCGCGGTCATCTCGCTGCAGTTCGGCTCGCTCGCCCGCCAGCTGGGCGCGCAGTCCTACACCGGCGCGGGCTCCGTGCTCGCCACCGTGCAGCAGGCCAGTCCGCTGGTCACCGCGCTGCTGGTGGCGGGCGCGGGCGGCTCCGCCGTCTGTGCCGACATCGGTGCGCGGACCATCCGCGAAGAGATCGCCGCGATGGAGGTGCTCGGCGTCTCCGCGGTCCAGCGGCTGATCGTGCCGCGCACCCTCGCGATGATGCTGGTCGCGCTCCTGCTCAACGGCATGGTCAGCGTGATCGGCGTGCTCGGCGGCTACTTCTTCAACGTCGTGCTGCAGGGCGGGACGCCGGGTGCGTACCTGGCGAGCTTCTCGGCCCTCGCGCAGCTGCCCGACCTCTGGGTCGGTGAGTTCAAGGCGCTGATCTTCGGGTTCATCGCCGCCGTCGTCGCGTCCTACCGGGGCTTGAACCCGTCCGGCGGCCCGAAGGGCGTCGGGGACGCGGTGAACCAGTCGGTGGTCATCACGTTCCTGCTGCTGTTCGTCGTGAACTTCGTGATCACCCTGATCTACCTGCAGATCGTGCCCGGAAAGCTGGACTAGCGCCATGACGTTCCTCCAGGGCGCGAAACGCGTCGCCAATCGACCCCTGCAGACGCTGGACACCCTCGGTGACCAGATGTCGTTCTACGGCCGCGCGCTGCTGTGGACGCCGCGGACGCTGCGCCGCTACACCAAAGAGGTGCTCCGGCTGCTGGCCGAGGTCAGCTTCGGCTCCGGCTCGCTGGCGGTCATCGGCGGCACGGTCGGCGTGATGGTCGGCCTGACCCTGTTCACCGGTGTCCTCGTCGGCCTCCAGGGCTACTCCGCGCTGAACTCGATCGGCACGTCGGCGTTCACCGGCTTCCTGACGGCGTTCTTCAACACGCGCGAGATCGCCCCGCTGGTCGCCGGGCTCGCCCTGAGCGCCACCGTCGGCGCCGGGTTCACCGCGCAGCTCGGCGCGATGCGGATCTCCGAGGAGATCGACGCGCTCGAAGTCATGGGCGTGCCGAGCCTGCCGTACCTGGTCACGACCCGGATCATCGCCGGGTTCGTCGCGGTCATCCCGCTCTACATCATCGGCCTGCTGAGCTCGTACCTCGCGTCGAGACTGGTCGTGATCTACATCTACAACCAGTCGGCGGGGACCTACGACCACTACTTCGACCTGTTCTTACCGCCGCAGGACGTGCTCTATTCGTTCATCAAGGTGCTGTTGTTCAGCGTCCTGATCATCCTGTCGCACTGCTACTTCGGGTACCGGGCGACCGGTGGCCCGGCCGGTGTCGGCGTCGCGGTCGGCAAGGCCGTGCGGCTGTCCATCGTTACGGTGTCGATCATGAACTTCTTCATCGGGTTCGCCATCTGGGGAACCGACGTCACGGTAAGGATCGCGGGATGAGGGTGCTCCGGCGCAGGCTGCTCGGCCTGCTGCTCATCGCCGTGATGGTCGGCGGGGTGGCGCTGTCCATCGCGCTCTACGACAAGGCGTTCACGCCGGTCGTCACGGTCAAGCTGCAGGCCGACAAGATCGGCAACCAGCTGATCAGGCAGTCCGACGTCAAGGTGCGCGGGCTGATCGTCGGGTCCGTCCAGGACATCGTCGCCACCGACAAGGGCGCCGAGCTGACGCTGGCGCTCCAGCCGGAGTCCGCGAAGCTCATCCCGGAGAACGTCTCGGCCCGGTTCCTGCCCAAGACGCTCTTCGGCGAGCGGTTCGTCTCGCTGGAGATCCCGAAGGACCCGTCGGCGAAGACGCTGACCAGCGGCGACGTCATCCCGCAGGACCGGACGTCGAGCGCGGTCGAGCTGGAGCAGGCGTTCTCCCACCTGATGCCGGTGCTCCAGGCGGTGCAGCCGCAGAAGCTCTCGGCGACGCTCACCGCGATCTCGACGGCGCTGCAGGGCCGCGGCGACCAGCTCGGCGACACGCTTTCGCAGCTGGGCACCTACATCGGCGAGCTGAACCCGCACGAGCCGGAGCTGCAGCACAACCTCAAGGCCCTCGCGGAGTTCTCCGACCACCTCAAGGACGCGGCCCCGGACCTGGTGCAGAGCCTGGACAACCTGAGCACGACGACCCGGACGGTGGTCGACGAGCGGCAGAACCTGGCGAGCCTCTACGGCAGCCTGACGCAGGCCTCGGTGGACCTGCAGACGTTCCTGCAGAACAACAAGGACAACATCATCTCCCTCGTCGACACCGCCCGGCCGACGGCCGAGCTGCTGGCGAAGTACGCGCCGGAGTACCCCTGCGTGATCTCCCAGATGGCCAAGAACGTGCCGCTGATCGACCAGGCGCTCGGCAAGGGCACCGACCAGCCCGGCCTGCACGCGACGATCGAAATCATCGTGCCGCGCGCGCCGTACCAGGCGGGCAAGGAAGAACCGCGGTTCGACGACAAGCGCGGCCCGCGCTGCTACGACATCAAGGACATCCCGAAGCCGTTCCCGTCGGAGCCGCCGGACGGCGCGTTCAAGGACGGCACGCTGCACCAGACCGCGCCGAAGAGCGCCGGCGAGGGCCTCAACCCGGCCAAGTTCAAGGCCGACGCCGCCGGCAGCGGCGGGTCCGGTGGTGACCTGGCGTACTCGACGGCTGAGCAGGGCTTCCTGGCCGATCTCCTCGGCCCGCAGCTGGGCATGAACGCGGCCGACGTCCCGGGCTGGAGCTCGCTGCTCGTCGGCCCGCTGTACCGGGGTGCGGAGGTGACGGTCAAGTGAGGGGCCTGCTCGCGCCGCTGATCAAGCTCGGCGTCTTCGTGGTGGTCACCGTGCTGTTCACGACGATCCTCGGGATCAGCATCGCCAACATCAACACCACCAGCACCAACGCTTACAAGGCGCGCTTCACCGACGCGACACTGCTGCTGCCCAACGACGACGTCCGCATCGCCGGTGTCCGGGTCGGGCAGGTCAAGGACGTGCACATCGTCGACAAGCGCCAGGCCGAGGTCGAGTTCGAGGTCGACGCCGGGCGGACGTTGCCGGCCGGGGTGACCGCGCAGATCAAGTTCCGCAACCTGGTCGGCCAGCGCTACGTCTCCCTCGGCGAGGGCGACGCCGGCTCCGGCGAGACCCTGCAGCCCGGCGGCACCATCCCGCTGGAGCGGACCACGCCGGCGCTGGACCTGACCGAGCTGTTCAACGGCTTCAAGCCGCTGTTCACCGCGCTCAACCCCGAGGACGTCAACAAGCTGTCCTACGAGGTCATCCAGGTCCTGCAGGGCGAGGGCGGCACCGTGGAGAGCCTGCTGTCGCACACGGCGTCGCTGGCCACCACGATCGCCGACAAGGACCAGGTGATCGGCGAGGTCATCGACAACCTCAACTCGGTGCTCGACACGGTCAACGCGCACACCCCGCAGCTCAACGACCTGATCGTGAAGCTGCAGCAGCTGGTGTCCGGCCTCGCCGCCGACCGCAAGCCGATCGGCGACGCGATCGAGAGCCTCGGCACCCTGGCCCAGACGACGTCCGGGCTGCTCGGCGAGGTCCGCGAACCCCTGAAGAACGACATCAGCGCGCTCGGGAACCTCACCAGCGCGCTCAACAAGAACGAGCCGGAGCTGGAGCACTTCATCCAGTTCCTGCCGACCAAGGTGAGCACGCTGACCCGCACCGCGGACTACGGCTCCTGGTTCAACTTCTACGCCTGCGAGTTCTCCGGGAGCGTGAGCTTGCCGCCACTGATCAACGACGTCCCGCTGCCCCTGCTGCCGGCGAACCGGGCGAGGTGCAAGGGATGAAGTCGTTCCAGAAGCGCAACCCCGTGCCGATCGCCCTGGTCGGGATCGTCGTGCTCGCGCTCGGCTTCACCGCCGCGCTCAACTCCGACGACCTGCCGCTGATCGGCGGCGGCACCACCTACAGCGCCGAGTTCAGCGAGGCGTCCGGGCTGCAGAAGGACAACGACGTCCGGATCGCCGGCGTCAAGGTCGGCAAGGTCAGCGACATCGAACTCGACGGCGCTTCGGTGAAGGTGTCGTTCAAGGTCAAGGACGCCTGGCTGGGCGACCGGACCAGCGCCGCGATCAAGATCAAGACGCTGCTTGGGCAGAAGTACCTGTCGCTGGACCCGCAGGGCGAGAACGCGCTGAACCCGGGCACCGGCATCCCGCGGGACCGCACGATGGCGCCCTACGACGTGCTCGACGCCTTCCGCGGGCTGTCCCAGACGGTCGACAACATCGACACCAAGCAGCTGGCGCAGAGCTTCGACACGATCTCGCAGACCTTCGCCAACACCCCGGAGGACGTGCGGGGCGCGCTGTCGGGGCTGTCGAAGCTGTCGGACACGATCGCCTCGCGCGACCAGCAGCTGGCGAACCTGCTGGCCAACACCCGCGAGGTGTCGCAGACGCTGGTCGACCGCGACGCCGAGGTGCAGAAGCTGCTCGACGACGGCAACGACCTGCTCGCCGAGCTGGCCAAGCGCGAGGACGCGATCACCGCGCTGCTCGACGGCTCCCGGGCGCTGGCTACGCAGCTGCAGGGCCTGATCGACGACAACGACAAGCAGCTCGACCCGGTGCTGACCCAGCTCGACCAGCTGACGTCGATGCTGCAGCGCAACCAGGACTCGCTGGCCGAGGGGCTGAAGAAGTTCGCGCCCTTCATCCGCGTCTTCACCAACACCATCGGCAACGGCCGCTGGTTCGACAACTACATCTGCGGCCTGCTGCTGCCGTCGATGGGCCCGATCAACGAAGAGGGGTGCTACACGAAATGAGTGACACCCGCTCTGGTGTCAGTCCATTCGGACAGGCCCTGACCAGGGGCTTCGCCATCGCGATCGTGCTCGCGCTCGTCGTCGCCGGCGGGATCTGGTGGACCCTCAAGGACGCCGGCCGCAACCACGTGACCGCGTACTTCGCCGGCGCCGTCGGCCTGTACGAGGGCAACAGCGTGCGGATGCTCGGCGTCGACATGGGCACGGTCACCAAGATCCAGCCCATGGGCAACCAGGTGAAGGTCGAGCTCGAGTACGACCGCTCGGTCGCCGTCCCGGCCGACGCGAAGGCGCTCATCGTGGCGCCGTCGCTGGTGTCGGACCGCTACGTCCAGCTGGCCCCGGCCTACACCGGCGGCCCGCGGATCTCCGACGGCGCGGTCATCGGCCTCGACCGCACCGAGGTGCCCCTGGAGGTCGACCAGCTGGCGGCCAGCCTGGCCCGGGTCAGCGAGACCCTCGGCCCGAACGGCGCCAACAAGGAAGGGTCGCTGTCGAACCTGCTGAACACCGCGGCGGCCAACGTCGACGGCAACGGCCAGGCCCTGCACGACACGATCACCAAGCTCGGCCAGGCGGCCGGGACGTTGTCCGGCAACAAGGACGACCTGTTCTCCACCGTCGAGAACCTCGGCAAGTTCTCCCAGACGCTGGCCGATTCCGACAAGCAGGTTCGCACCTTCGAAGGGCGGCTCGCCGACGTCAGCGGCTACCTGGCGTCCGAAAAGGACAACCTGGCCGCGACCGTGCAGCAGCTGGGCACGACGCTCACCGCGGTGCAGGCGTTCATCGACGCCAACCACGACCGGTTGAAGTCCAATGTGGACAAACTGGCCGGCATCACGAAGGTGCTCGTCGACCAGCGCAGCTCGCTCGCCGAGATCCTGGACGTCGCCCCGGTCGGCCTGAGCAACCTGGTCAACACCTACAACGGCTCGGCGGGCACGCTCGACGCCCGGCCGAACCTCAACGAGCTGACCCAGCCGCCGCTGGTGATGATCTGCCGGCTGCTCAAGCAGGCCGGCAACGGCATCCCCGACGTGCTGGGCAACGCTTGCGAGGGCATCGCCGGCGTGGTCGACGGGCTGATCCCGCTGCCGTCGGTGGCGCAGACCGTCCAGGCACTGCAGTCGGGCCAGCTGCCGCCGCTGCCCCTGCCCATCGCCGGGCAGCTCTACGGCTCGGGAGGTGGCAAGTGAAGAAGCTCCTGACCGCCGGAGTACTGGTGACGGCGTCCGCGCTGACGCTGTCCGGGTGCGCCTTCAAGGGCATCTACGACCTGCCGCTGCCCGGTGGCGCCGACCTCGGCGACCACCCGTACACGGTGAACGTCGAGTTCCGGGACGTGCTCGACCTGACCCCGCAGGCCGGGGTGAAGGTCAACGAGGTCCCGGTCGGCCGGGTGGAGAACGTCGGGCTCACCAAGGACGGCTGGCACGCACTGGTCACCCTGCGGGTCAACGGCGACATCAAGCTGCCCGCCAACGCGATCGCCAACGTCAAGCAGTCCAGCCTGCTCGGCGAGAAGTACGTCGAGCTGGCTTCGCCCGGCGACGACCAGGCCCGCGGCAAGCTCGCCGACAACGCGACCATCCCGCTGGCGCGGACGAACCGCAGCGTCGAGGTCGAAGAACTGCTCGGCGCGCTGTCGCTGCTGCTCAACGGCGGTGGGGTCGACCAGCTCAACACCATCACCAAGGAGCTCAACAACGCCACGTCCGGCCGCGAGCCGGACATCAAGGCGCTGCTGGACAACGCGAACCAGCTGGTGACGAACCTCGACCGGCAGTCGAAGAACATCACCCGGGCCATCGACGGGCTGAACCGGCTCTCCTCGACCCTCGACGACCAGAAGGACAAGCTGGTCGGCGCGGTCGACAACCTCGGGCCCGGGCTCGGCGTGCTGGAGCAGCAGCGCGGTCAGCTGGTGACCATGCTGCAGGCGCTGGACAACCTGTCCGGCGTCGCCACCGACACGGTGAACAAGTCGCAGAAGGACCTCGTCGCCGACCTCAAGGCGCTGACGCCGACGTTGCAGAAGCTCGGCGAGGCGGGCAACGACCTGCCGAAGGCCCTGGAGATCCTGCTGACGTTCCCGTTCAGCGACCAGGCCGTCAACGGCGTCAAGGGCGACTACTTCAACCTGTACGCGAAGGTGGACCTGAACCTGAAGACCATCGTCGAGAACCTGGGCAACAGCAGGCAGAACGCCCTGTCCGGGCAGCTGCCGCTGGCCGGGCTGACCGGCGGGGTCCAGGGCACGCAGGCCAACCAGCCGCCGCCGCTGCCGATCCCCGGTGCCGGGACGCAGTCGTCCAAGCCGGGCCTGGGCAACCTCTTCGGGCTCCTGTCGGGAGGTGCGGGCTGATGCTGATCCGCCGGACGAAGATCCAGCTGATCGCCTTCGTGGTGATCTCGGTCGTCGCGATCGTGTACGCGCTGGTCCGGTTCGCCGGGCTCGGCAGCGTGTTCGGCAACGACGGCTACACGGTGAAGCTGCAGCTCAACGAATCGGGCGGCATCTTCACCAACGCCGAAGTCACCTACCGCGGCTACAACATCGGCCGGGTCGGCGAAATGCGGCTCACCCAGACCGGGCTCGAGGCCGACCTGAACATCGACCCGTCGGCGCCGCAGGTGCCCGCGGACCTCGACGCCGTCGTCGCCAACCGGTCCGCGGTCGGCGAGCAGTACGTCGACCTGCGGCCCAAGGCCGACCAGGGCCCGTACCTGGCGGCCGGCTCGGTGATCCCGGCGGACAAGACGACCACGCCGGTCAGCACCGACCGGCTGATCGGCGGCCTCGACTCGCTCGCCGCGTCGGTCCCGGTCGACTCGCTGCGCACGGTCGTCGACGAGTCCTACGACGCCTTCCGCGGCACCGGCGGCGACCTGCAGAAGCTGCTGGACACCGCGCGCAGCTTCACCACGACGGCGCAGCAGTACCTGCCGCAGACGATCCAGCTCCTGGACGCCGGTGGTCAGGTGCTGGACACGCAGAACGCCGAGGCGGCGAACTTCGCCTCGTTCAGCAAGAGCCTCAACGAGCTCACCGGCACGCTGAAGAACTCCGACGGCGACCTGCGCAAGCTCATCGGCATCACCCCGCAGGTGGCGTCGCAGATCAGCCAGGTCCTGCAGGAGTCCGGCCCCGGCCTCGGCGCGCTGACGGCGAACCTGCTCACCACGGCCAACCTGACGGTCACCCGCCTCGACGGGATCGAGCAGGGCCTGGTCACCTACCCGGCGCTGGCCGGCGCGGCGAGCAGCGTGGCACCCGGCGACGGCACCGCGCACCTCGGCCTGGTGCTCAACCTGTTCAACCCGCCGTCCTGCACGAAGGGCTACCTGCCGTACTCGCAGTACCGCACCGGCAACGACCTCTCGGCGAAACCGGCGAAGGAAGACGCGTACTGTGCCGAACCGAAGGGCAGCCCGATCAACGTCCGCGGTGCGCAGAACGCGCCGTACGGCGGGGTGCCGGTCGCGCCGTCGGACAGCGACGTCGCGGCCAACAAGAACCGGCCGGCCGAAGAGCTGGCCGAGGAGCGGAACACCCGGGGCGTTCCGGGCATCGTCGGCAGCCCCGGCGTCAGCCTGAACAGCCTGGGCTCGCTGCTCGGCCTGTCCTGACGTGGATTTGATGACCGTTACCTACTCTGGAGTGTCATGAGCACGGACGAGCCGGCCGCCACGGCGGGGGAGGACGAATCCTCCCCGACGCCGTCGAAGGACTCCTCGCGGATCCTGGTGCTCGGCGCCGGGGCGCTGGCGCTGGCCGCCCTGATCGCGGCGGCGATCTTCGGCATCCAGTGGTGGGTGGCCGAGAACGACGACAACGCCGGTTTGGCGGCTTCGCGCGAGGCCGTCGTCAAGGCGGGCACCAACGCGCTGAAGGCCTACACCGAGGTCGACTACACCGACCTCGACGGCTTCTTCGCCCGGCAGAAGTCCGTGTCGGACGACAAGATGGCGCAGCAGATCGACCAGTCGGCGCCGACGTTCCGCAAGGCGCTCTCCGACGCCAAGACGAAGGTCACCACGGACGTCCAGGACATCGCCGTCGAGGAGCTGGACGACCACGAAGGCAAGGCCAGCTTCCTCGCCGCCATCGCCACCACCGTCACCCAGGGCGACAAGAGCAGCGCGAAGCCGCTGCGCCTCGAAGTCTCGATGACCCGGGTGGGCGAGGAGTGGAAGCTGTCCGGCATCGACAGCGTCCCGCTCGTCGCGGCCGGCCAGTAGCACAGAAGGAGCCCGTAGTGCCCCCCTCCCGCCGCCAGCCGCCTCGCAGCAGCAGCACTCCGCCGTCGCGCCGGCCGCGCGTGGCCGGTCTGCGCAAGCCCGCGGCGGACGAGTCCGCCGCGGAGCGGACCGGCCAGCTGCCCGCCGTCCCGCCCGCGGGCGCCAAGCCGCGGCCGCGACCGGCCCCGCGTCCGGTGCCCCGGCCGGCCCCCGAGCAGGCCGAGTCCACCAGCGGGCAGCGCGACACCGCGTCGGCGGAGGACACGCAGGTGTTCGCGGCGGTCGGAACCGAGGCCGCTGCCGAAGAGGAACCGCAGGCCGACGCGCTCACCGGTGAGCCACCGGCGGACGAAGAGGTCTCCGAGCGGCCGGCGCCGCGGCGGAAGAAGCGGGACACCGGGATCGCGAAGCCGACCGAGGAATCCGAGGTTCCGGTCACCGACGCGGACGAGCCGGCGAAACCCGCGGGCTCGAAGGTGCCGAAGCCGTACCTGGTGGCGGGCGCGCTGGTGCTCGTCGCGCTGATCCTGGGCGGGCTGGCGTTCTGGTTCAAGTCCGAGGAGGTCAAGGTCTCCTCGGCGACGAGCAACACGGCCCTGCTGGACGTCGCGAAGACCGCCCAGGTCAAGGACGCGGTGTCGAAGGCGGCCGAGGCGCTGTTCTCCTACGACTTCAACAACATCAAGAAGACCGAGGACGCGGCGAACGACCTGCTCGCCAACGACGACGTCAAGAACAAGTACAACTCGCTGATGGGCGAGGTGAAACGGCTGGCGCCGCAGCAGAAGATGATCGTGACGTGCAAGGTGACGCGCGCGGCGGTGATCATGCTCAACGGCGACCTGGCGAAGGTGATGGTCTTCGTCGACCAGACCTCGACCCGCACGGACACGAAGAAGACGACGGCGGGCACGGCCCAGCTCCACCTGAACGCCCAGCTGCAGGGCGACAAGTGGAAGATCACCGACATGGACACCTACAACGCCCCGAAGGTCCCGGCGGCGTCGCAGGCACCTTCGCCGGCGCCGGCTTCCCCGTCACCGACGAAGTAGCGCTTTTCGAACTACCCACGTTGGTAATGGCTCCCACCGGTGGTGTGGGCGAGTCTCGGTACGTGAAGACGACACGGCAGCTCGAGGTGGCCCTGCTCGGTGCGGGGCTCATCGCCCGGCTGCACCTGGAAGCGTGGCTCGGTGCCGGGGCCGCCGTGCGGGTGTACTCCGACGACGGCCGGAGCGTCGAGCTGGCCGAGGAGTTCGGGGCCACGGCCGCCGGGTCGCTGGCCGAGGCGCTCGACGGAGCCGACGCCGTCGACATCTGCACGCCGACCGCGAGCCACCACGGGATCGCCATGACCGCCATCGCCGCCGGCGTCGGTGTCGTGTGCGAGAAGCCACTGGCCGCCAGTGCCGAAGAGGCCGAAGAGATCGTCGCCGCCGCCGAAAAGGCGGGAGTGCGGCTGTACGCCGCCCACGACGTGCGGTTCGCCGCGCCGTACGCGCGGCTGCACGAGCTCGTCGCGAGCGGGAAGCTGGGGGAGGGCGCGATCGGCCGGTTCTCCTTCTCCGCCTACCACCCGCGGCCCTGGACCGGAACCGCCTCCGCGCGGTCGGGTGGCATCCTCACCGACCAGCTGCTGCACGGCGCCGACCTCGCCCACTGGGTGTTCGGGGACGTCGTCCGCGTGCACGCCTGCTACCAGGGCGACATCGCCACCCCGGCGCCCGAAGGGGCCGTCGCCACCGGGACCGCCGTGCTCACCCACGCCAACGGCGCCATCAGCCAGGTCGTGAGCCGGTGGACGGCCACGCCGCGGCCACCGGTGCGGGTGGCCTTCCACGTCTCGGGGACCGGTGGCGCGGTGAGCTACGACTCCGAGTGGCCCCAGGAAGTCCGGGTCGTCGACGGTGGCGCCGAGAACTTCGCGTACGGCGGGCCGTCGGTGTTCACCACCGAGATGCGCGAGTTCGCCACGGCGTTCGCGGGCGGCCCCGAGCCGCGCATCGGGGCGAACGACGCGCTGGCCGCCGTGCGGATCATCCACGCCGCGGCCGAGTCCGCGTGGACCGGGCGGGCCGTCGAACTGCCGGTGAGGGGAGCAGTGTGAAGGTCGCCATCCTGTCGTCCGCGCCCGAGGCCTACGCCGGCGCGCTGCGTGGCCTGCCGGACGTCGAAATCGTCGCCACGGCGAGCTGGGACGCGTTCGAGCCGGTCCGGCTGGCGGCCGAGGCCGGCGCGCGGGTGCTGTGCGAATACCCGCCCGCGGCCAAGGAAGCCGACCTGAAAGCCATGGTCGACGCCGGTGGCGACCGGCTCACCTTCGCGTCCCCGGCCTGCCACGGCGAGGCGTTCGCCGTGGTGCGCAAGGGAATCGCCGGTGGCGGCATCGGAGAGCTCACGACGATCCTCGGCTCGCTGACCACGAGTGCGGACGGCGGGGTCCTGGGTGTCACCGTGCCGTACCTGCTCGACCTGGCCGACGCCGTCCTCGACGGCGCTCCCGCGCAACAGGTGTACGCACAGACCAACACTGTCCTCAGTGGACACGGTGCGGAAAGCGCGGCGATTCTCACGGTCCGGTACCGCGGCGGGAAGGTCGCCTCGTTCGACTGCTCTCGCAGCCGGTCCGCGACGGGCCGTCCGGTCGTCACCTTCATCGGGGACAAGGGCAGCGTGCAGTACGACGCCGGTCCACGGCTGCTCGGCGGCGACCAGGCGGAACCAGGCGGCGAAGACCTGGATGCCCTGCTGCTCAAGGATTTCCTCGGTGGGGGCGAGGTTCGCGGGCCGGACGGTCAGGCCGCCCTGCGGACGTTCCGGATCATCCAGGCGGCCTACGAATCGGCGCACACCGGGCAGCCCGTCGATCTGCCGTCCGGCGGCTGAAACGGCTTTGACCGCGAAGGGGCTTTCTCCTGCACCGCAGGAGGAAGCCTCTTTTCGTGGTGCCCGTAGCGGCCCGGAAAGGCCCTACCAGGGTGAGGGATGTCGCCTTGCGGTGGCTCGCCTAGCCTGAATCGAGAATGAAAAGACTGGTCTGTGCTGGGAGATCCCCGAAATAGGTCGACTGACCGAGATCGTCGAGAGGTGGAGGCCGCGATGAGTGCTACGCAGGTGAAAATCGCGTTGAGCGGTGGGCCGGCCGAACTGGCGCTGTCGCACCGCAGTGTGGACGCCGCCGCGCTGGAGAACACGCTCAAGATCCGCCACGGGGCCGGTTACGAGCATTTCGTGCACGGCGGGGAATTCCAGGCCGTCGACGGCTGCGACATCGCGGTCTTCCGCTGGTCGCACCGCACGAAGATCGCCGAATAAATCTCCCCCGGGAAAGGCTTCCATGACCGACGCAATCTCCTTCGAGGTACCGTGGGCGCGGATCGACAAGTTCGATCCGCCCGCGATATTCGACTCTCTGCGCGAAGAACGTCCGCTCGCGAAGATGGTTTACCCGGATGGACACGTCGGCTGGATCGTTTCCAGCTACGACCTGGTCCGCGAGGTCCTCAGCGACCCGCGGTTCAGCCACAGCTGCGAAATCGGCCACTTCCCGGTGACGCACCAGGGCCAGGTGATCCCGACCCACCCGCTGATCCCCGGCATGTTCATCCACATGGACCCGCCCGAGCACACGCGGTACCGCAAGCTGCTGACGGGCGAGTTCACCGTCCGCCGCACCAGCAGGCTGATCCCGCGCGTCGAGGCCGTGGCCGCCGAGCAGATCGAGGTCATGCGGGCGAAGGGCGCCCCCGCCGACGTGGTGGCGGACTTCGCCAAGCCGCTCGTCCTGCGGATGCTGGGCGAGCTGGTCGGCCTGCCCTACGAAGAACGCGACCGGTACGTGCCCGCGGTGAACCTCCTGCACGACGCGGACGCGGACCCGGCCGAGGCCGCGGCCGCCTACGAGGTGGCCGGGAAGTTCTTCGACGAGGTCATCGAGCGGCGGCGCCGTCAGCCCCAGGACGACCTGATCAGCTCGCTCGTCAACGAGGACCTGACCCAGGAGGAACTGCGCAACATCGTCACCCTGCTGCTGTTCGCGGGGTACGAGACGACGGAGGGCGCGCTGGCCACCGGCGTCTTCGCGCTGCTGCACCACACCGACCAGCTGGCGGCGCTGCGCGCGAAGCCGGAGAAGCTCGACGCCGCGATCGAGGAACTGCTGCGCTACCTGACCGTCAACCAGTACCACACCTACCGCACCGCGCTGGAGGACGTGAAGCTGGAGGGCGAGCTGGTCAAGAAGGGCGACACGGTGACGGTGTCGCTGCCCGCGGCCAACCGCGACCCGGCCAAGTTCGGCTGCCCGGCGAAGCTGGACATCGAACGCGACACCGCCGGCCACGTCGCGTTCGGCTTCGGCATCCACCAGTGCCTCGGCCAGAACCTGGCGCGCATCGAACTCCGCGCCGGCTTCACGGCGCTCCTGCAGGCGTTCCCCGGGCTCCGGCTGGCCATCCCGGCCGACGACGTGCCGTTGCGGCTGAAGGGTTCCGTCTTCTCGGTGAAGAAGCTGCCCGTCTCCTGGTGAGCGGCCTTCCCCCCGAATTGCCCGAAAGGATCTGCGGCACAGTGCGCACCGATCTCATCAAGCCACTTTCCGTCGCACTCCTGGAGAACGCGACCCGCTTCGCCGGCAAGCCGGCCTTCGCCGACGACCACCGGTCGGTCACCTACGGCGACCTCGAGGCGCGGACGCGCCGGCTGGCCGGGCACCTGGCCGGCCTCGGCGTCCGGCACGGGGACCGGGTGGCGATCTGCCTCGGCAACCGCGTGTCCACTGTGGAGAGCTACTTCGCGGTCCTGCGGGCGGGCGCCGTCGCCGTGCCGCTCAACCCCGGGTCGGCGACGGCCGAGCTCGAGCACCCGCTGACCGACAGCGGCGCCACGGTGGTCATCACCGACGCCACCCAAGCGGCCCGGCTCCGGCTCGCCCCGTCCGTCAAGCTGCTGGTGACCGGCGACGACGTCCCAGCGGGCGCCGGCTCGTACGACGAACTCGCCGTCCGCGAACCGGCCGAGCCCGCCGCGGACGACCTCGGCCTCGACGAGCCGGCCTGGATGTTCTACACGTCGGGGACGACGGGCCTGCCCAAGGGCGTGGTGTCGACCCAGCGCAACTGCCTCTGGTCGGTGGCCTCCTGCTACGTGCCGATCCCGGGACTGACCGACCGGGACCGGGTGCTCTGGCCGCTCCCGCTGTTCCACAGCCTTTCGCACATCGCCTGCGTCCTGTCCGCCACCGTGGTCGGCGCGTCCGTCCGGATCATGGACGGCAGTTCCGCCGACGACGTGATGCGGCTGCTCCGCGCGGAGGACTCGACGTTCCTGGCCGGGGTGCCGACCACCTACCACCACCTGGTGCGGGCCGCCCGGCAGCGCGGGTTCTCGGCCCCGAGCCTGCGGATCGGCCTGGCCGGCGGCGCGGTGCTCGGTGCCGGGCTGCGGAGTGAGTTCGAAGAGACCTTCGGCGTCCCGCTGATCGACGCCTACGGCAGCACCGAAACCTGCGGAGCCATCGCCATGAACCCGCCGGACGGCGCCCGGGTCGACGGCTCGTGCGGCCTGCCCGTGCCCGGCGTCGGGGTCCGGGTCGTCGACCCGGACACCGGGCTCGACGTCCCCGCCGGCGAGGAGGGCGAGGTCTGGGTCAGCGGGCCGAACGTCATGCTCGGCTACCACAACAGCCCGGAGGCGACCGCCGCGGCGATGCGGGACGGCTGGTTCCGGACCGGTGACCTGGCCCGGCGCGACGACGCCGGCTACCTGACCATCTGCGGCCGGATCAAGGAACTGATCATCCGGGGCGGCGCGAACATCCACCCGGGCGAGGTCGAGGCGGTGCTGCGCACCGTCGACGGCGTCGCCGACGCGGCGGTCGGCGGCGCCCCGCACGACACGCTCGGCGAGGTGCCGGTCGCCTACGTGATCCCCGGGCCGTCCGGCTTCGACGCGGGCGCGCTGATCGAGGAGTGCCGCGAACGGCTGTCCGCCTACAAGGTGCCGGAGCGGATCCTCGAAGTCACCCACCTCCCGCGGACCGCGTCCGGCAAGATCCGGCGGGGCCTGCTGGCCGACGAGCCCGGAGTGCTGCGGTACGCCGCGGCCGAGCACGAGGAAGCGGCCCGGGGGAGCGAGCCCGACGAGGCCGTCGCTTCGGCGCTGCGGGCGCGGCTGTCCGGTTTGGACGAACGCGCCCAGCACGAGCTGCTGGAAGACCTCGTCCGCGCCCAGGCCGCCGACGTGCTGGGGCAGCCGGTCCCGGCCGGGCGCGCGTTCCGCGACCTCGGCTTCACGTCGCTGGCCATCGTCGAGCTGCGCAACCGGCTGACCGAGCACACCGGCCGGTGGCTGCCCACCAGCGCCGTCTTCGACCACCCCACGCCGTCGGCGCTGGCCGCCCGCGTCCGGGCCGAGCTGCTCGGGATCACGCAGGCCGTCGCCGAGCCGGTGGCGGCCGCCGACCCGGACGAGCCGATCGCGATCGTGGGGATGGCGTGCCGGCTGCCCGGTGGCGTGGCTTCCCCCGAAGACCTGTGGCGGCTGGTGTCCACCGGCGCCGACGCCGTCTCCGGCTTCCCGGAGGACCGCGGCTGGGACCTCGAAAGCCTGATCGACCCGGACCGGGAACGCGCCGGGACGTCGTACACCGGCCAGGGCGGGTTCCTGCACGACGCGGGCCAGTTCGACGCGGGGTTCTTCGGGATCTCGCCGCGTGAGGCCGTCGCGATGGACCCGCAGCAGCGGCTGCTGCTGGAGACCTCCTGGGAGGCCCTCGAAAACGCCGGGGTCGACCCGATCGCGTTGAAGGGCACCGACACCGGCGTGTTCACCGGCCTGATGGGCCAGGGTTACGGATCCGGCGCGGTGTCGCCGGAGCTCGAAGGTTTCGTCACGACCGGGGTTGCGTCGAGCGTGGCTTCGGGCCGGGTGTCGTACGTGCTGGGGCTGGAAGGCCCGGCGGTCACCGTCGACACGGCGTGTTCGTCGTCGCTGGTCGCCATGCACCTCGCCGCGCAGGCGTTGCGGCAGGGCGAGTGTTCGATGGCGCTCGCCGGCGGGGTGACGGTGATGGCGACGCCGGGCTCGTTCGTCGAGTTCTCCCGGCAGCGGGCCCTGGCGCCCGACGGGCGGTGCAAGGCCTTCGCGGCGGCGGCCGACGGGACCGGCTGGTCCGAAGGCGTCGGTGTGGTCGTCCTCGAGCGGCTGTCGGTGGCGCGGGAGCGCGGGCACCGGGTTCTCGCCGTCCTGCGTGGCAGCGCGGTGAACCAGGACGGTGCCTCGAACGGGCTCACCGCACCGAACGGCCTCTCGCAGCAGCGGGTCATCCGCCGCGCGCTGGCCGCGGCCGGGCTCGAACCGTCCGATGTGGACGCCGTCGAGGCGCACGGGACCGGGACGACCCTGGGCGACCCGATCGAGGCGCAAGCACTGCTGGCGACCTATGGCCAAGAGCGAGCACAGCCGCTCTGGCTCGGCTCGCTGAAGTCGAACATCGGGCACGCGCAGGCCGCCGCGGGTGTCGCGGGTGTCATCAAGATGGTCCAGGCGTTGCGGCACGAAGTGCTGCCGACGACGCTGCACGTCGACAAACCGACCGCCGAGGTCGACTGGTCGGCCGGCGCGGTCGAGCTGCTGACGGAATCCCGTGAGTGGCCGCGCAACGGCCGTCCGCGCCGGGCCGGCGTGTCGTCGTTCGGGGTCAGCGGGACCAACGCGCACCTGATCATCGAAGAAGCACCCGCCGAAGAGCCGGTGCACACCCCGGAGGCCCCGGTGGTGCCCCTGGTCGTGTCGGCACGCAGCAAGGAGTCGCTCTCCCGGCAGGCCGAGCGGCTGGCGTCCGTCCTGGCAGGTGACGTCTCGCTGACCGAGGTGGCGGCCGCGCTCGTGTCGCGTCGCGCGGTGCTGGACGAACGCGCGGTCGTCGTGGCCGGTTCGTGCGAGGAAGCCGTGGCCGGGCTGCGGACGCTGAACGCGGCTGGTTCGGCGGCGCCGGGCAAGGTCGTGTGGGTGTTCCCGGGCCAGGGGACGCAGTGGGCCGGGATGGGCCGGGAGCTGCTCGAGGCGTCGCCGGTGTTCGCCGCGCGGATCGCCGAATGCGCGGCCGCGCTGGAGCCGTGGATCGACTGGTCGCTCCTCGACGTCCTGCGGGGCGAGGGCGACCTGGACCGGGTCGATGTGCTGCAGCCCGCGTGCTTCGCGGTGATGGTCGGGCTGGCCGCCGTCTGGGAGTCCGTGGGGGTCCGGCCGGACGCCGTCGTCGGGCACTCGCAGGGTGAAATCGCGGCCGCGTGCGTCTCGGGTGCGTTGTCGCTTGAAGACGCGGCGAAGGTGGTGGCTCTGCGCAGTCGGGCCATCGCGGCGGAACTCTCCGGCCGGGGCGGGATGGCGTCGGTCGCCTTGGGCGAGGACGAGGTGGCCTCGCGGCTGGCGGCCGGGGTCGAGGTGGCCGCCGTCAACGGGCCTACGTCGGTCGTGATCGCCGGGGACGCCAACGCCCTCGACGAGACGCTGGAAGCTCTGTCCCGCGACGGAATCCGCGTGCGACGGGTGGCCGTGGACTACGCCTCGCACACCCGGCACGTCGAAGACGTCCGCGGCACCCTCGCCGAAACGCTCGCCGGGATCACCGCGCAGGCACCGGCGGTGCCGTTCTACTCGACCGTCACCGGCGAGTGGATCCGGGACGCCGGTGTGCTGGACGGCGGGTACTGGTACCGCAACCTGCGCAACCAGGTCCGGTTCGGCGCGGCCGCGGCCGCCCTGATCGAGCAGGGCCACGCTGTGTTCGTCGAGGTCAGCGCGCACCCGGTGACGGTCCAGCCGCTGAGCGAGCTCACCGGCGACACCGTCGTCGTGGGGACACTGCGCCGTGAAGACGGCGGCCTGCGGCGGCTCCTGACCTCGATGGGCGAACTGTTCGTCCGCGGCATCGACGTGGACTGGACGGCGATGGTGCCCGCGTCCGGTTGGGTGGACCTGCCGACGTATGCCTTCGAGCACCGGCACTACTGGCTCGAACCGGCCGAACCGGCAGCGGCCGGCGACCCGTTCCTGGGCACGATCGTCGGCACGCCCGGCTCGGACCGGCTCACGGCCGTGGCCCGGTGGTCGCGCCGGACGCACCACTGGGCGGCGGACGGCCTGGTCCCGAACGCGGCACTGGTCGAGGCGGCCATCCGCCTCGGCGACCTGGCCGCCACCCCCTTCCTCGCCGAACTGACCGTCGACGCGCCGGTGGTGCTTCCGCCACGCGGTGGCCGCGAGGTCCAGTTGCTCGTCGGCGACCCCGACGAGCGGCGGCGCCGTCCGATCGAGGTCTTTTCCCGTGCGGCGGACGAGCCGTGGACGCGGCACGCCCACGGCACCCTTGCTCCTCCCGCCGCCACCGAGGTGACGGGCCCGGTGGCGGCGGGAGACGCCACCGACGTCACCGTGGCCGGCCTGCGGGACGCGGACCGGTACGGGATCCACCCCGCGCTGCTGGACGCCGCCGTCCGCACGGTCGTCGGCGAGGGCCTGCTCCCGTCCGTCTGGACCGGCGTGTCCCTGCTGGCTTCCGGGGCCACGACGGTGACCGTGACGCCGACGGCGACCGGTCTGCGGCTGACCGACCCGGCCGGGCAGCCCGTCCTGACCGTCGAAGCCGTGCGAGGCACGCCGTTCACGCCCGAACAGGGGAGCACCGACTCGCTGTTCCGCGTCGAGTGGACGGAAATCCCGCTGCCCGCTGCGGTCGAAGCCGACGTCGTGACCTGCGAAGTCACGTCGGTCGAAGCGGCACTGACGGCGCTTCAGGACTGGCTGGCCGACCCCGCGGAAACCCGGCTGGCCGTGCTCACCGGGGACTGCACCGAGCCCGGCGCGGCCGCGATCTGGGGCCTGGTGCGCTCGGCGCAGTCGGAGCACCCGGACCGGATCGTCCTGGCCGACCTCGACGACCGCGCCCTGCTGCCCGCCGTGGTGGCCAGCGGCGAACCCCAGGTGCGGGTGCGCGACGACGTCGCGTCGGTGCCGCGCCTGACCCGGTTGTCGCCGACGCAGGACGCTCGGCCGCTCGACACGCACGGCACCGTGCTGATCACCGGCGGCACCGGCACGCTCGGCGCGCTGACCGCGCGGCACCTCGTCACCGCGCACGGCATCCGGCACCTGGTCCTGGTCAGCCGCCGCGGCGAGGCCCCCGAACTCCACGACGAGCTGACCGCGCTGGGCGCCTCCATCACCATCGCCGCCTGCGACGTGGCGGACCGGGCGCAGCTCGAAGCCGTCCTGCGGGCGATCCCGGCCGAGCACCCGCTCACCGCCGTCGTGCACACCGCCGGTGTCCTCGGCGACGGCGTCGTCACCGAGCTGACCCCGGAGCGGCTCGAGACCGTGCGGCGGCCGAAGGTCGACGCCGCCCTGCTCCTGGACGAGCTCACCCGGGACGCCGGCCTCGCCGCGTTCGTGCTGTTCTCCTCGGCGGCGGGCGTGCTGGGCAACCCCGGCCAGGCCGGGTACGCGGCGGCCAACGCCGAGCTGGATGCGTTGGCGTGCAAGCGGAACAGCCTCGGCCTGCCCGCGGTGTCCATCGCCTGGGGCTACTGGGCGACCGTCAGCGGCATGACCGCGCACCTCGGCGCCGCCGACCTGCGCCGCAACGAGCGGATCGGCATGTCCGGCCTCCCCGCCGACGAGGGCATGGCGCTGCTGGACGCGGCCATCGGCACCGGTGGCGCGCTGGTCGCGGCCAAGCTCGACGTCGCGGCGCTGCGGGCGACGGCGAAGTCCGGGGGTCCGGTGCCGCCGCTGCTGCGCGGCCTGGCTCCGCTGCCGCGCCGGACGGCGGCCAAGACCGCGTCGCTGACCGAACGCCTCGCCGGGCTCGGCGAGGCCGAGCAGGCCGCGGCCCTGCTCGACCTGGTGCGGCGGCACGCCGCCGAGGTGCTCGGCCACGCCGGGGCCGGCTCCGTCCATTCCGGACGGACGTTCAAGGACGCCGGCTTCGACTCGCTGACCGCGGTGGAACTGCGGAACCGCCTCGCCGCCGCGACCGGGCTCACCCTGTCCCCGGCGATGATCTTCGACTACCCGAAGCCCCCGGCACTCGCGGAACACCTGCGCGCCAAGCTCTTCGGCGACCGGGCGCCCCGCCCGGCCGAGATCGGCACCGCCGCGGCCGACGAGCCGATCGCGATCGTCGCGATGGCGTGCCGGTTCCCCGGCGGCGTGCACAGCCCGGAGGACCTGTGGCGGCTGGTCGCCGACGGCGTCGACGCGGTCACCGAGTTCCCCGCCGACCGCGGCTGGGACACCGACCGGCTCTACCACGAAGACCCCGACCACGAGGGCACCACCTACGTGCGGCACGGCGCCTTCCTCGACGACGCCGCCGGGTTCGACGCCGCCTTCTTCGGCATCTCGCCGAACGAGGCACTCGCCATGGACCCGCAGCAGCGGCTGCTGCTGGAGACGTCCTGGGAGCTGTTCGAGCGGGCCGCGATCGACCCGACCACCCTGGCCGGGCAGGACATCGGCGTCTTCGCCGGCGTCAACAGCCACGACTACAGCATGCGGATGCACCAGGCCGCCGGCGTCGAGGGCTTCCGGCTCACCGGCGGTTCGGCGAGCCTCCTCTCCGGCCGCGTCGCCTACCACTACGGCGTCGAGGGCCCGGCCATCACGGTCGACACGGCCTGCTCCTCCTCGCTGGTGGCCCTGCACATGGCGGTGCAGGCGCTGCAGCGCGGCGAGTGCTCGATGGCGCTCGCGGGTGGCGTGATGGTGATGGGCACGGTGGAGACCTTCGTCGAGTTCTCGCGGCAGCGCGGGCTGGCGCCCGACGGCCGCTGCAAGGCGTTCGCCGACGGCGCCGATGGCACCGGCTGGTCCGAGGGTGTCGGGCTGCTCCTCGTGGAGCGGTTGTCCGAAGCCCGGCGGAAGGGCCACCAGGTGCTGGCCGTGGTCCGCGGGTCGGCGGTCAACTCCGACGGCGCGTCGAACGGCCTGACCGCCCCGAACGGCCCCTCCCAGCAGCGGGTGATCCGCAAGGCGCTGGCCGCCGCCGGACTGTCCACATCGGACGTCGACGCGGTGGAGGCGCACGGCACCGGAACCACCCTCGGCGACCCGATCGAGGCGGAGGCACTGCTGGCCACGTACGGCCGGGACCGTGCGCCGGACCAGCCCCTGTGGCTCGGCTCGGTGAAGTCGAACCTCGGGCACACCCAGGCGGCCGCGGGCGTCGCCGGCGTGATCAAGATGGTGATGGCCATGCGCCACGGCGTCCTGCCCAAGACGCTGCACGTCGACCGGCCGTCGTCCCACGTGGAATGGTCGGCGGGCGCGGTGGAACTGCTGACCGAGAACCGTGCTTGGGCGAGCAACGGTCACCCGCGCCGGGCGGGCGTGTCCTCGTTCGGCATCGGCGGCACCAACGCGCACGTCGTCCTCGAAGAGGTGCCCGAGCAGGTCGGGACGCCGGAGCCGGAGCCCGCCGGGTTCCTCGTGCCGGTGCTCGTCTCCGCGCGGACCGCGACCGGCCTCCGTGGTCAGGCCGCCCGGCTCGCCGGCTTCCTCGGCGACCGGCCCGATGTCCGGGTCGTCGACGCCGCCCACGCGCTCGCCACCACGCGTGCCCAGCTCGACCACCGGGCCGTTGTCCTGGCCTCCGACCGGGAGCAGCTCCGCGCGGACCTTGCCGCCTTCGGCCCCGGTGTCGTGTCCGGGACGCCGGTCGACGGCAAGCTGGCCGTCCTCTTCACCGGCCAGGGCAGTCAGTGGGCCGGCATGGGCCGCGAGCTCGCCGGGACCTTCCCGGTCTTCCGCGACGCCTTCGAGGCCGCGTGCGACGCCGTGGACGCACACCTGCGTGAGCGCCCGGTGCGCGAGGTCGTTTTCACCGGCAGCGCGCTGCTGGACCAGACGATGTACACCCAGGGCGCGCTGTTCGCCGTGGAGACCGCGTTGTTCCGGCTCTTCGAGTCGTGGGGCGTGCGGCCGGATCTCCTGGCCGGCCACTCCATCGGCGAGATTGCCGCCGCGCACGTGTCCGGGGTGCTGGACCTGGCCGAGGCGGGCGAACTGGTCGCCGCGCGCGGCCGGCTGATGCAGGCCCTGCCCGGCGGCGGTGCGATGGTCGCCGTGCAGGCGACCGAGGACGAGGTCGCGCCGCTGCTCGACGACGCCGTCTGCGTGGCCGCGGTCAACGGCCCGGACTCCGTCGTGCTCTCGGGCGCCGAAGCCGCGGTGCTCGCGGTGGCGGCCGAACTGGCGGGTCGCGGCCGCAAGACGCGGCGGCTGGCGGTCAGCCACGCCTTCCACTCGCCGCTCATGGAGCCGATGCTCGACGACTTCCGCGCGGTCGCGGAGCGCCTGACCTACCGGGCCGGCTCGCTGCCCGTCGTCTCGACGCTGACCGGGGAACCCGCGGCACTCGACACGCCGGGCTACTGGGTCGAGCAGGTGCGCAACGCCGTGCGGTTCGGCGATGCCGTCACCACGCTGAGCGGTCAGGGCGCGACGACGTACCTCGAGCTCGGTCCGGGCGGGGCCCTGGCGGCCATGGCGCTCGGCACGCTCGGCGGCCCGGAGCAGAGCTGCGTCGCCACCCTCCGCAAGAACGGCGCCGAGGTCCCCGACGTCCTCACCGCGCTCGCCGAACTGCACGTCCGCGGCGTGGCCGTGGACTGGACGGCGGTGCTCGACCGGCCGGGCACGGCGGTCGGGACCGTCCTGCCCACCTACGCCTTCCAGCACCAGCGCTTCTGGGTCGACACCGGCGAAACGGTGCCGGTCAGCGTCACCCCGCCCCCCGCGGAGCCGATCGTGGGACGGCCGGCCGAGCCGCCGCACGACTTGCTGGCCCTGGTCCGGGAGAGCGCCGCCGTGGTGCTCGGGCACCGCGAGGCGGACGCGTTCGACCTCGACCGGTCCTTCAAGGACCACGGGTTCGACTCCCTCAGCGCGATCAAGCTGCGCAACCGCCTGCGCGACTTCACCGGCGTGGAGCTGCCCAGCACGCTGATCTTCGACTACCCGAACCCCGCCGTCCTCGCGGAACACCTGCGAGCCGAGCTCCTCGGCGAGCGCCCGGCGGCGCCGGTCCCGGTGGTGCGGGACGTCTCCGACGAGCCGATCGCGATCGTCGGCATGAGCACCCGGCTGCCCGGCGGTGCGGACAGCCCCGAAGAGCTGTGGAAGCTCGTCGCCGAAGGCCGGGACGCGATTTCCGGCTTCCCCGTCGACCGCGGCTGGGACCTGGACGGCCTCTACCACCCGGACCCGGCCCACCCCGGCACGAGCTACACGCGCACGGGCGGTTTCCTGCACGACGCGGCCCAGTTCGACGCCGGGCTCTTCGGGATCTCGCCGCGTGAGGCACTGGCCATGGACCCGCAGCAGCGGCTGCTGCTGGAGACGTCGTGGGAGGCGCTGGAACGCGCGGGTGTCGACCCCCTGTCCGCCCGCGGCAGCGACGTCGGCGTCTTCACCGGGATCGTCCACCACGACTACGTGACGCGGCTGCGCGAAGTGCCCGAAGACGTCCAGGGCTACACGATGACCGGGACGGCTTCGAGCGTGGCGTCGGGCCGGGTGTCCTACACCTTCGGGTTCGAGGGCCCGGCGGTCACGGTGGACACGGCGTGCTCGTCGTCGCTGGTGGCCATCCACCTGGCGGCGCAGGCGCTGCGGCAGGGCGAGTGCTCGATGGCGCTGGCCGGCGGCGCGACCGTGATGGCCAGCCCGGACGCCTTCCTGGAGTTCTCACGCCAGCGCGGCCTGTCCGCCGACGGGCGCTGCAAGGCGTACGCGGAGGGCGCGGATGGCACGGGCTGGGCCGAGGGCGTCGGCGTGGTGGTTCTGGAGCGGCTGTCGGTGGCGCGCGAGCGCGGCCACCGGGTGCTGGCCGTGCTGCGCGGCAGTGCGGTGAACCAGGACGGCGCGTCGAACGGCCTGACCGCGCCGAACGGTCCTTCGCAGCAGCGGGTGATCCGCGGCGCGCTCGCCACGGCCGGGCTGGCACCGTCCGATGTGGACGTCGTCGAGGGCCACGGCACCGGGACCGCGCTGGGTGACCCGATCGAGGTGCAGGCGCTGCTGGCCACCTACGGGCAGGAGCGGGACCAGCCGTTGTACCTGGGGTCGCTGAAGTCGAACATCGGGCACACGCAGGCCGCCGCGGGTGTCGTCGGCGTGATCAAGATGGTCATGGCCATGCGCAACGGCGTCATGCCCGCCACCCTGCACGCCGACGAGCGCACCAGCCAGGTCGACTGGTCCGCGGGCGCGATCGAGGTGCTCACCGAGGCACGGGAGTGGCCGCGCAACGGCCGCCCGCGCCGGGCGGGGGTGTCCTCCTTCGGGGCCAGCGGCACGAACGCGCACCTGATCATCGAAGAAGGTCCCGACGAAGAACCCGTGGCGGAAGCGGCGGCGGCCGTGGTGCCGCTGGTGGTGTCCGCGCGCAGCACCGGGTCACTGGCCGGGCAGGCCGGCCGGCTCGCCACCCTCTTCGAGGGCGATGTCCCGCCGGCCGGGGTGGCCGGGGCCCTGGTGACGGGGCGGGCGACGCTGAACGAGCGTGCGGTCGTCATCGCCGGTTCCGGCGCCGAGGCCCGGGACGGCTTGCGGGCACTGGCCCGCGGCGAGCAGGCACCCGGCGTCGTGACCGGGACCGCGGGCAAGCCGGGCAAGGTCGTGTGGGTGTTCCCCGGCCAGGGCTCGCAGTGGCTGGGCATGGGCCGGGAGCTCCTCGAAGCGTCGCCGGTGTTCGCCGAGCGGATCAAGGAGTGCGCGGCCGCGCTGGAGCCGTGGACCGGCTGGTCGCTGCTCGACGTGCTGCGCGGCGACGCGGACCTCCTCGACCGGGTCGACGTGGTGCAGCCCGCGAGCTTCGCGATGATGGTCGGCCTCGCCGCGGTGTGGTCTTCCTTCGGCGTGGTGCCCGACGCGGTAATGGGCCACTCCCAGGGCGAGATCGCCGCCGCGTGCGTGTCGGGAGCGTTGTCGCTGGACGACGCGGCGAAGGTGGTCGCGTTGCGCAGCCAGGCGATCGCGGCGGAACTGGCCGGCCGCGGCGGCATGGCCTCGGTCGCGCTGAGCGAGGAAGACGCAGCCGCGCGGCTGGCGCCGTGGGCGGACCGCGTGGAGGTCGCGGCCGTCAACAGCCCGTCTTCGGTCGTCATCGCGGGCGACGCGCAGGCCCTCGACGAAGCGTTGGACGCGTTGTCCGGCGAAGGCGTCCGGGTGCGGCGGGTCGCGGTGGACTACGCCTCGCACAGCCGGCACGTCGAGGCCATCGCCGAAACCCTGGAGAAGTCCCTGGACGGGATCAGCGCGCAGGCTCCGGCGATCCCGTTCTATTCCACCGTCCTCGGCGCGTGGATCGAGCAGGCGGTCGTCGACGGCGGCTACTGGTACCGGAACCTGCGGCAGCAGGTGCGGTTCGGCCCGTCGGTGGCGGAGCTGGCCGGGCTGGGGCACACGGTGTTCGTGGAGATCAGTGCCCACCCGGTGCTGGTCCAGCCGCTGAGCGAAATCACCGACGACGCGGTGGTGGCCGGGTCGCTGCGGCGCGACGACGGCGGTCTCCGCCGCCTGCTGGCGTCGGCGGCCGAGCTGTACGTCCGTGGCGTGGCCGTGGACTGGACGGCCGCCGTGCCCGCGTCCGGCCGGGTGGACCTGCCGACCTACGCCTTCGACCGACGGCACTTCTGGCTGCACGAGGCCGAAACCGCCGCAACCGAGGCCGGTGAAGGCGCCGACGCCGAGTTCTGGACCGCCATCGAAAAGTCCGATGTGGACAACCTGGCCGAGCTGCTCGAACTGGCCCCGGACCAGCGCGGCGCGCTGAGCACCGTCGTGCCCGTGCTGGCCGGGTGGCGCGACCGGCGGCGTGAGCGCTCGACCGCGGAGAAACTGCGGTACCAGGTCACCTGGCAACCCCTGGAACGCGAAGCCACCGGGGTACCGGGCGGCCGCTGGCTGGTCGTCGTCCCGGCCGGCACCACCGACGCGCTCCTGGAGGAGCTGACCGGCCAGGGGCTCGACATCGTCCGGCTGGAGGTCGAGGGAGCTTCCCGGGAACAGCTTGCCGGGCGGTTGCGGGGTGTCCTGGCGGAGAACGACGTCACCGGCGTGCTGTCGCTGCTCGCTCTCGACGGCGGGCCCGCGGACGCGACCGAGACCACCGCTTCGACGCTCGCGCTGGTCCAGGCCCTTGGCGACACCAACGCCGCCGCGCCGCTGTGGTGCCTCACCTCCGGCGCGGTGAACATCGGCATCCAGGACGCCGTGACCGCACCGGCCCAGGCGGCCGTGTGGGGCCTCGGCCGCGCCGTCGCGCTGGAGCGCCTCGACCGGTGGGGCGGCCTGGTCGACCTGCCCGCCACGACCGACGCGCGCACGGCCCAGGCCCTGCTCGGTGTCCTGAACGGCGCCGGCGGGGAGGACCAGCTGGCGATCCGGCGGTCGGGCGTCTACCGCAGGCGGCTGGTCCGCAAGCCGGTGCCGGAATCCGCGACGAGCCGGTGGGAACCCCGCGGCACGGTCCTGGTGACCGGCGGCGCCGAAGGGCTCGGCAGGCACGCCTCGGTCTGGCTCGCACAGTCCGGCGCCGAACGGCTCATCGTCACCGGCACCGGCGGCGCCGAAGAACTGCGGGCCGAGCTGGCCGGGTTCGGCACCACGGTCCAGTTCTGCGCCGACACCGACCGGGACGCGATCGCGCGGCTGGTGGCGGACCCGGAGCAGCCGGTCACCGCCGTGGTGCACGCCGCGGACATCGCGCAGACCAGCTCCGTCGACGACACCGGGCCGGCCGACCTCGACGGGGTGTTCACCGCCAAGGTGGCCACCGCGGTGTGGCTGGACCAGCTGTTCGAAGACACCCCGCTCGACGCCTTCGTCGTGTTCTCCTCGATCGCCGGCATCTGGGGCGGTGGCGGGCAGGGCCCGGCCGGTGCGGCGAACGCCGTCCTCGACGCACTGGTCGAGTGGCGCCGGGCCCGCGGCCTGAAGGCGACGTCGATCGCCTGGGGCGCGCTGGACCAGATCGGCATCGGCATGGACGAGGCCGCCCTCGCCCAGCTCCGCCGCCGCGGTGTCATCCCGATGGCCCCGCAGCTCGCGGTCACCGCGATGGTGCAGGCGGTCGCCGGCAACGAGAAGGCCGTGGCGGTGGCCGACATGGACTGGGGTGCCTTCATCCCCGCCTTCACGTCGGTCCGGCCCAGCCCGCTGTTCGCCGACCTGCCCGAGGCGAAGGCGATCCTCCAGGCCACGCAGGACGACGGCGAAGACGGCGACACCGCCTCCTCGCTGGCGGAGTCCCTGCGGGCGGTCCCGGACGCCGAGCAGAACCGCATCCTGCTGAAGCTGGTCCGCGGGCACGCCTCGACGGTCCTCGGCCACAGCGGTGCCGAAGGCATCGGCCCGCGGCAGGCGTTCCAGGAGGTCGGCTTCGACTCACTGGCCGCGGTCAACCTCCGCAACAGCCTGCACGCGGCCACCGGGCTGCGCCTGCCCGCGACGCTGATCTTCGACTACCCCACCCCGGAGGCGCTGGTCGGCTACCTGCGCGTCGAACTCCTCCGGGAGGCCGACGACGGCCTGGAGGGCCGGGAAGACGACCTCCGGCGGGTGCTGGCGTCCGTGCCGTTCGCCCGGTTCAAGGAGGCGGGCGTGCTGGACACCCTGCTCGGCCTCGCGGACACGGACACCGGCACCGGCACCGCCGAAGCGGCTCCGGCCGCGCCGCTCTCGGACGACACAGAACTGATCGACGCACTGGACATCTCCGGTCTCGTGCAACGGGCCCTCGGGCAGACGAGCTGACCGCCGATGGCGAACCAATCGTGGAGGAAGAACATGTCCGCGCCGAACGAGCAGATCGTTGACGCACTGCGTGCTTCGCTGAAGGAGAACGTCCGCCTCCAGCAGGAGAACGCCGCCCTCGCCGCGGCCGCCGCGGAGCCCGTCGCGATCGTCTCCATGGCCTGCCGCTACGCCGGCGGGATCCGCGGCCCGGAGGACTTCTGGCGCGTGGTTTCGGAAGGCGCCGACGTCTACACCGGCTTCCCCGAGGACCGCGGCTGGGACGTCGAAGGCCTCTACCACCCCGACCCCGACAACCCGGGGACGACGTACGTGCGGGAGGGCGCTTTCCTGCAGGACGCGGCCCAGTTCGACGCCGGGTTCTTCGGCATCTCGCCGCGCGAGGCCCTCGCCATGGACCCCCAGCAGCGGCAGCTGCTGGAAGTGTCCTGGGAGACCCTCGAGCGGGCCGGGATCGACCCGCATTCGGTGCGGGGCAGCGACATCGGCGTGTACGCCGGGATCGTCCACCAGGACTACGCCCCGGACCTCAGCGGGTTCGAGGGCTTCATGAGCCTGGAGCGCGCACTGGGCACCGCGGGCGGCGTCGCCTCCGGCCGGGTCGCCTACACGCTCGGGCTCGAGGGCCCCGCGGTCACCGTCGACACGATGTGCTCGTCCTCGCTCGTGGCGATCCACCTCGCCGCGCAGGCCCTTCGCCGCGGTGAGTGCTCGATGGCCCTGGCCGGCGGCTCGACCGTGATGGCCACGCCGGGCGGGTTCGTCGGCTTCGCGCGCCAGCGGGCCCTGGCCTTCGACGGGCGCTGCAAGTCCTACGCCGCGGCCGCCGACGGCTCCGGCTGGGCCGAGGGCGTCGGCGTCCTGCTGCTGGAACGGCTTTCGGTGGCGCGCGAGCGCGGGCACCAGGTCCTCGCCGTCATCCGCGGCAGCGCGGTCAACCAGGACGGCGCGTCGAACGGCCTGACCGCGCCGAACGGCCCGGCGCAGCAGCGGGTCATCCGCAAGGCGCTGGCCGGCGCCGGGCTGTCACCGTCCGATGTGGACACGGTGGAGGGGCACGGCACCGGCACCGTCCTCGGCGACCCGATCGAGGTGCAGGCGCTGCTGGCCACCTACGGCCAGGGCCGCGACCCGCAGCAGCCGCTGTGGCTGGGCTCGGTCAAGTCGATCGTCGGGCACACGCAGGCGGCGTCCGGCGTGGCCGGCGTGATCAAGATGGTCCAGTCGCTGCGGCACGGGCAGCTCCCGGCGACCATGCACGTCGACGCTCCCACCCCCCAGGTGGACTGGTCGGCGGGCTCGATCGAGCTGCTGACCGAGGGCCGGGAGTGGCCGCGCAACGGCCGCCCGCGCCGCGGCGCGATCTCCGCGTTCGGCGCCAGCGGCACCAACGCGCACATGATCCTGGAAGAGGCACCCGAAGAAGAGCCGGTGGCCGAAGAGCCGGCGCCCGCGGGTGTGGTGCCGCTGGTCGTGTCGGCGGCGACCGCGGCCTCGCTGGCCGCACAGGCCGGTCGCCTGGCGGGCTTCGCCGACGGCGAGGTTTCCCTGGCGGACGTGGCCGGGACGCTGGTGACCGGCCGCGCGGTGCTGAGCGAACGCGCGGTCGTCGTGGCCGGTTCGAACGAAGAAGCCGTGACCGGGCTGCAGGCGCTGGCCCGCGGGGAAAGCGCGCCCGGCCTGCTGGCCGGCCGCGGCACGGGTGCGCCGGGCAAGGTCGTCTGGGTCTTCCCCGGCCAGGGGACGCAGTGGGCCGGGATGGGCCGGGAGCTCCTCGAAGCCTCTCCGGTGTTCGCCGCGCGGATCGCCGAGTGCGAGACCGCGCTGGGCCGGTGGGTCGACTGGTCGCTGACCGACGTGCTGCGCGGCGAGGCCGGCCTGCTGGACCGGGTCGACGTGGTGCAGCCGGCGAGCTTCGCCGTGATGGTCGGGCTCGCGGCGGTCTGGGCTTCGCTCGGCGTCGAGCCCGAGGCGGTCGTGGGTCACTCGCAGGGTGAGATCGCGGCCGCGTGCGTGTCGGGCGCCCTGTCGCTGGACGACGCCGCGAAGGTGGTTGCGCTGCGCAGCCAGGCGATCGCCGCCTCGCTGGCCGGTCGCGGCGGCATGGCCTCGGTCGCGTTGAGCGAAGAGGACGCGGCCGCGCGGCTGGCGCCGTGGGCGGGCCGCGTTGAGGTCGCGGCCGTCAACGGGCCGTCCTCCGTGGTGATCGCCGGCGACGCCGAGGCGCTGGACGAGGCCCTCGACGCGCTCGACGACCAGGGCGTCCGGATCCGGCGGGTGGCGGTGGACTACGCCTCCCACACCCGGCACGTCGAAGCCGCGCGCGACGCACTGGCCGAGATGCTCGGCGGGATCCGCGCGCAGGCGCCGGAAATCCCGTTCTACTCGACCGTGACCGGCAGCTGGGTCGAAGACGCCGACGTGCTCGACGGCGGCTACTGGTACCGGAACCTCCGCCGTCAGGTGCGGTTCGGCCCGGCCGTGACCGAGCTGATCGAGCAGGGCCACCGGGTGTTCGTGGAGGTCAGCGCGCACCCCGTGCTGGTCCAGCCGATCAACGAGCTCGTCGACGACACCGAAGCCGTGGTGACGGGCACGCTCCGGCGCGAGGACGGCGGGCTCCGGCGCCTGCTGGCCTCGGCGGCCGAGCTGTTCGTGCGCGGCGTGACCGTGGACTGGACCGGCGTGCTGCCGCCGTTCCGCCGGGTCGAGCTGCCGACCTACGCCTTCGACCACCAGCACTACTGGCTCCGGATGGGCGAGGCGGCGACCGACGCCGTGTCGCTGGGCCTGGCCGGTGCCGACCACCCGCTGCTGGGTGCGGTCGTGCCGCTGCCGCAGTCCGACGGGCTGGTCTTCACCTCCCGGCTGTCGCTGAAGTCGCACCCGTGGCTGGCCGGGCACGCGATCGGCGGGGTCGTGCTGATCCCGGGCACGGTGTACGTCGACCTCGCGCTGCGCGCGGGTGACGAGCTCGGCTTCGGCGTCCTGGAGGAGCTCGTCATCGAGGCACCGCTGGTGCTGGGCGAGCGCGGCGGCGTCCGCGTCCAGGTCGCGGTGAGCGGGCCGACCGAAACCGGCTCGCGTGCGGTGGACGTGTTCTCCATGCGGGAGGACGCCGACGAGTGGACCCGGCACGCCACCGGTCTCCTCGGCGCGTCGACGACCCGGGAACCGGGCGCCGGCTTCGACTTCGCCGCCTGGCCGCCCGCCGGGGCGCAGCCGATCGACGTCGAGAACTTCTACACCGACCTCACCGAACGCGGGTACGCCTACGGCGGCGCGTTCCAGGGCATGCGGGCGGTCTGGCGGCGTGGCGAAGAGGTCTTCGCCGAGGTCGCGCTGCCCGACGACCACAAGGAAGACGCCGGGAAGTTCGGCCTGCACCCCGCCCTGCTCGACGCCGCCCTGCACACGAACGCCTTCGCCAACCCGGACGACGACCGCAACGTGCTGCCGTTCGCCTGGAACGGCCTGGTCCTGCACGCCGTGGGGGCCTCGGCGCTGCGGGTGCGGGTCGCGCCGGGCGGTCCGGACGCGCTGACGTTCCAGGCCGCCGACGAGGCCGGTGGCCTGGTCGTCACCATGGACTCGCTGGTGTCCCGCGAGGTGTCCGCCGCGCAGCTGGAGACGGCGGCGGGCGAAGAGCGCGACTCGCTGTTCCAGGTGGACTGGATCGAGCTGCCCGCGACCGAGAGCCTGTCCGCAGACCACGCCGAGGTGCTCGAAGCCGTCGGCGGGGAGCCCCTGGACCTGACCAGCCGGGTGCTGGAAGCGGTGCAGACCTGGCTCGACGGCGCGGCTGAGGAGGCCCGGCTGGTCGTGGTGACCCGCGGTGCCGTGCGCGAGGTGACCGACCCGGCCGGTGCCGCGGTGTGGGGTCTGGTGCGGGCCGCGCAGGCGGAGAACCCGGGCCGGATCATCCTCGTCGACACCGATGGCGAGGTGCCCCTGGGAGCGGTGCTCGCCACCGGTGAGCCGCAGATCGCCTTGCGCGGCAACGCATTCTCCGTCCCGCGGCTGGCCCGCGCCACTGGCGAGGCGCCCGGAGTCCCCGCGGTGTTCAGTCCGGAAGGGACGGTGCTGCTCACCGGCGGCACCGGCTCGCTGGGTGGTCTGGTCGCCCGGCACCTGGTCGCCCGGCACGGCGTCCGGCGCCTGGTGCTCGCGAGCCGTCGAGGGGTGGCCGCGGAAGACCTCGTCGCCAAACTGACCGAGCAGGGCGCGGAAGTGGCCGTGGTGGCCTGCGACGTCTCCGACCGCGACCAGGTGGCCGCGCTGCTGGCCGAGCACCGCCCGACCGGCATCGTGCACCTCGCGGGCCTGCTGGACGACGGCGTCATCGGGGCGCTGACCCGGGAGCGGCTGGCCGGGGTGTTCGCGCCCAAGGTCGACGCGGTCCGCCACCTCGACGAGCTCACACGCGACCTCGACCTCGACGCCTTCGTCGTGTTCTCCTCCGCGGCCGCGCTCATGGGCTCGGCCGGCCAGGGCAACTACGCGGCGGCGAACGCCTTCCTCGACGGCTTGATGGCCGTGCGCCGGGCGGCGGGCCTGCCGGGCGTGTCACTGGCGTGGGGCCTGTGGGAGCAGGCCGACGGCCTGACCGCCCACCTCAGTGCCACCGACCAGGCCCGGATGAGCCGCGGCGGCGTGCTGGCCATGACGCCCGCCGAAGCCCTCGACATCTTCGACCTCGGCCTGCAGGCCGAGCAGGCCTTGCTGGTGCCGATCAAGCTCGACCTGCGGACGCTGCGCAGCCAGGCCACGGCCGGCGGCGAGGTCCCGCACCTGCTGCGCGGCCTGGTCCGCGCGAGCCGCCGGGTGGCGCGGACGGCGGCCGCGAGCGGCGGTGGCGGCCTGGTCCGGAAGCTCGCCGGGCTGCCCGCCGAGGACCAGGAAACGATCCTGCTGGGCATCGTCCAGACCGAGGCGGCCGCGGTGCTCGGCTTCGCCGCCCCCGAGCTGGCCCAGGGCACCCACGGGTTCAGCGACCTCGGCTTCGACTCGCTGACCGCCGTCGAGCTGCGCAACCGGCTGAGCGCGGCGACCGGCGTCAAGCTGCCCGCCACGCTCGTCTTCGACTACCCGACGCCGGTGGCGCTCGCCCGGCACCTGCGCGAGGAACTGGGCGAGACCGTGGCGGGCGCGCCCGCCACGGTGACGGCGGCTCCCGCGGACGCGGGCGAGCCGATCGCCATCGTCGGCATGGCGTGCCGGCTGCCGGGCGGGGTGCTGAACCCCGACGACCTGTGGCGGATGGTCGCCGAGGGCCGTGACGGCATGTCGGCCTTCCCCGAAGACCGCGGCTGGGACCTGGAGGGCCTGTTCGACTCGGACCCGGAGCGCCCGGGCACGGCGTACATCCGCCAGGGCGGCTTCCTGCACGAGGCCGCGCTGTTCGACCCGGGCTTCTTCGGCATCTCGCCACGTGAAGCCCTGGCCATGGACCCGCAGCAGCGGCTGCTGCTGGAAGCGTCCTGGGAAGCGCTGGAGCGCGCGGGCATCGACCCGACCAAGGCCCGCGGCGACGCCGTCGGCGTCTTCTCCGGCGTCTCCATCCACGACTACCTCGAATCCCTGAGCAACATGCCCGCGGAGCTCGAAGGCTTCGTCACCACGGCCACCGCGGGCAGCGTGGCCTCGGGCCGGGTGTCCTACACCTTCGGGTTCGAGGGCCCGGCGGTCACGGTGGACACGGCGTGCTCGTCTTCGCTGGTGGCCATCCACCTCGCCGCGCAGGCACTGCGGGCGGGCGAGTGCTCGATGGCGCTGGCCGGTGGCGTCGCCGTGATGGGCTCGCCGATCGGCGTGATCGGCATGTCGCGGCAGCGCGGCATGGCCGAGGACGGCCGGGTCAAGGCCTTCGCGGACGGCGCGGACGGCACCGTCCTGTCCGAGGGTGTCGGCATCGTCGTCCTCGAACGGCTTTCGGTGGCCCGCGAACGCGGGCACCGGGTGCTGGCCGTGCTCCGCGGCAGCGCGGTCAACCAGGACGGCGCGTCCAACGGCCTGACCGCACCGAACGGTCCTTCGCAGCAGCGGGTGATCCGCAGCGCGCTGGCCGTCGCCGGCCTGCAACCGTCCGAAGTGGACGTCGTCGAGGCGCACGGCACCGGGACCGCGCTGGGCGACCCCATCGAGGCACAGGCGCTGCTGGCCACCTACGGCAAGGGCCGCGACCCGGAGCGGCCGCTGTGGCTGGGTTCGCTGAAGTCGAACGTCGGGCACACCCAGGCGGCCGCGGGCGTGGCGGCCGTCATCAAGATGGTCCAGGCGCTGCGGCACGACGCCCTGCCGCCGACCCTCCACGTGCAGGAGCCCACCAAGCAGGTGGACTGGTCCGCGGGCGCGGTCGAGCTGCTGACCGAGGGCCGCGAGTGGGCGCGCAACGGCCACCCGCGCCGGGCCGGCGTCTCGTCGTTCGGGATCAGCGGCACCAACGCGCACCTCATCCTGGAGGAGGCGCCCGCCGAGGAGACCCCCGAGGCGGACCTGCCCGACGGCGTGGTGCCCGTGGTGGTGTCCGCGCGCAGCACCGGGTCCCTCGCGGGCCAGGCCGGCCGGCTGGCCGCGTTCCTCGACGGGGACGTCTCGCTGACCCGCGTGGCGGGTGCCCTGCTGTCGACCCGGGCGACGCTGACCGACCGGGCCGTCGTCGTGGCCGGCTCGGCCGAGGAGGCCCGGGCGGGGCTGACCGCGCTGGCCCGCGGCGAGAGCGCGACCGGTCTGGTGACCGGCAGCGCCGGGATGCCGGGCAAGACCGTCTGGGTGTTCCCGGGCCAGGGCACGCAGTGGGCGGGCATGGGCCGGGAGCTCCTCGAAGCGTCCCCGGTGTTCGCCGAGCGGATCGGCGAGTGCGCGGCCGCGCTGGAACCGTGGATCGACTGGTCCCTGCTCGACGTCCTGCGGGGCGAGGGCGACCCGGCGCTGATCGAGCGCGTCGACGTGCTTCAGCCCGCGAGTTTCGCCGTGATGGTCGGTCTCGCCGCCGTGTGGGCGTCGGTGGGGGTCGTGCCGGACGCGGTGCTGGGGCACTCCCAGGGCGAGATCGCGGCGGCCTGCGTGTCGGGGGCACTGTCCCTCGAGGACGCCGCCAAGGTGGTCGCGTTGCGCAGCCAGGCGATCGCGGCACGGCTGTCCGGTCGCGGTGGCATGGCGTCGGTCCAGCTGAGCCACGACGAGGTGGCCGCGCGGCTCGCGCCGTGGGACGGCCGCGTCGAGATCGCCGCGGTCAACGGCCCGTCCTCGGTCGTGATCGCGGGCGACGCCGAAGCTTTGACGGAGGCCGTGGAAGCACTCGGAGCACGGCGGGTGGCGGTGGACTACGCGTCCCACACCCGGCACGTCGAGGACATCCAGGACACCCTCGCCGAGACCCTGACCGGGATCACCGCGCAGACGCCGATGGTGCCGTTCTATTCGACCGTCACCGGCGAGTGGATCACCGAAGCCGGGGTCGTCGACGGCGGGTACTGGTACCGGAACCTGCGCAACCAGGTCGGCTTCGGCCCGGCCGTGGCCGCGCTGCTCGAGCAGGGGCACGGCGTTTTCGTCGAGGTCAGCGCCCACCCGGTGCTGGTCCAGCCGATCAGTGGAATCGGCGACGACGCCGTGGTCACCGGGACGCTGCGGCGCCAGGACGGCGGCCCGCGGCGGCTGCTGACCTCGATGGCCGAACTGTTCGTCCGGGGTGTCCCGGTCGACTGGGCCACGATGGCGCCGCCCGCGCGCGTCGAGCTGCCGACCTACGCGTTCGACCACCAGCACTTCTGGCTCAGCCCGCCCGCCGCGGCCGACGCGCCCGCGCTCGGCCTCGCCGGTGCCGATCACCCGCTGCTGGGCGCGGTCGTGCCGCTGCCGCAGTCGGACGGGCTCGTGTTCACCGCGCGGCTGTCGGTGCGGACGCACCCGTGGCTGGCCGACGGCGTCCCGAGCGCCGCCCTGGTGGAGCTGGCCGTGCGGGCCGGCGACGAAGCCGGCTGCCCGGTCCTCGACGACCTGACCGTCGAATCTCCGCTGGTCCTGCCCGAAAGCGGTGGCTTGCGGGTGCAGGTCACCGTGAGCGGCGAGCGCACGGTCGAGGTGTATTCGCAGCGCGAAGGCGACGAGGACTGGACCCGGAACGCCACCGGGCACCTGTCGGCGACGGCCCCGGCGCACGAGCCGTTCGACTTCACCGTCTGGCCGCCCGCCGGTGCCCAGGAGGCCGACGGCTTCTGGCGGCGCGGTGAGGAGATCTTCGCCGAGGTCGCCGTGCCCGATGAGCTGGACCCCGGCGCGTTCGGCATCCACCCCACGCTGCTGGACGCGGCCCTGCGTCCGGCTCTCGCGGACGACGAGCAACCGGCGGAGTGGCACGGCCTGGTCCTGCACGCCTCGGGCGCCTCGGCGCTGCGGGTGCGGCTGGTGCCCGGCGTCTCCCTCGAAGCGGCCGACGAAACGGGTGGCCTGGTCGTCACCGCGGGTCCGGTGGTGGGCCGGGAGTTCTCGGCCGGCAAGACCCGCGCCGGATCGCTGTACCGCGTGGACTGGACCGAACTGCCCATTGCGGACGGTGTGGTGCCGGACCAGGTCGAGGTGGTCGAGGCCTTCGGCGCGGAGCCACTGGACTTGACCGCCCGGGTGCTGGAAGCCGTGCAGACGTTCCTCGTCGACGCGGCTGACGAAGCTCGGCTGGTCGTGGTGACCCGCGGTGCGGTGCCCGCCGGTGACGGCGTGGTGACCGACCCGGCCGGTGCCGCGGTGTGGGGCCTCGTCCGGGCCGCGCAGGCGGAAAACCCGGACCGCATCTTCCTGATCGACACCGACGGCGAGATCCCGGCCCTGGCGACTGACGAGCCGCAGGTCGCGGTGCGCGGCGGGAAGTACTTCGTGCCCCGCATCGCCCGCGCGGAGCAGAGCGGGGAGCCCGTGTTCCGCCCGGACGGGACCGTCCTGATCTCGGGCGCCGGCGCGCTCGGTGGCCTGGTGGCCCGGCGCCTGGTCGAACGCCACGGCGTGCGGAAGCTGGTGCTGGCTTCCCGGCGCGGCCGGGACGCCGAGGGCGTGGCGGACCTCGCCGCCGAGCTGGACGCGGACGTGTCCGTCGTCGCCTGTGACGTCTCCGACCGCGCTCAGGTGGCCGCAATGCTCGACGAGCACCAGCCGACCGCGGTCGTGCACACGGCCGGTGTCCTCGACGCGGGCGTGATCGGCACGCTGGACCGGGAGCGGCTGGCCACGGTGTTCGCACCCAAAGTCACGGCCGCCACGCACCTCGACGAACTCACTCGCGACCGGGACCTGGACGCGTTCGTCGTCTACTCCTCGGTCTCAGCCGTGTTCATGGGCGCGGGCAGCGGCAGCTACGCCGCGGCGAACGCCTTCCTGGACGGCTTGATGGCGAACCGCCGGGCGGCCGGCCTGCCGGGCCTGTCGCTGGCGTGGGGCCTGTGGGACCAGAGCACCGGCATGGCCGCCAACACCGACGAGGCCACCCGGGCCCGGATGAGCCGCCGCGGCGGCCTGCAGATCATGACGCAGGACGAGGGCATGGACCTGTTCGACGCCGCCCTGGCGTCGGACGAGTCGCTGCTGGTGCCCGCCAAGCTGGACCTGCGCGGGGTGCGTGCCGACGTCGCCGCGGGCGGGGCCGTGCCGCACATGCTGCGCGGCCTGGTCCGGGCGGGCCGTCAGCAGGCCCGTACAGCGTCCACTGTGGACAGCGCGCTGACCGGGCGGCTGGCCGGGCTCACCCCGGCCGACCAGCTCACCCTGCTCCTGGACCTGGTCCGGGCGCAGGTGGCGGCCGTGCTCGGGCACGCCGACGCGAGCGCCGTCCGGGTGGACACCGCGTTCAAGGACGCCGGCTTCGACTCGCTGACCGCGGTCGAGCTGCGCAACCGGATGCGGACCGCCACCGGGCTGAAGCTGCCCGCGACGCTGGTCTTCGACTACCCGAACCCGCAGGCACTGGCCCGGTTCCTGCGCGAGGAACTCGGTGGTGCGGCGGAGACGCCGGTGACCACGACGGCCGCGAAGGCCGACCTCGACGAGCCGATCGCCATCGTCGGGATGGCGTGCCGGCTGCCGGGCGGGGTCGCCGGGCCCGAGGACCTCTGGCGGCTGGTGGCCGAGGGCCGGGACGCGGTGTCGGGCTTCCCCACCGACCGCGGCTGGGACATGGACAGCCTGTACGACCCGGACCCGGCGACCCCGGGCAAGACCTACACGCGCCACGGCGGGTTCCTGCACGAGGCGGCGCTCTTCGACGCGGGCTTCTTCGGGATCTCGCCGCGTGAGGCCGTCGCGATGGACCCGCAGCAGCGGCTGCTGCTGGAGACCTCGTGGGAGGCGATGGAAGATGCCGGGGTCGACCCGCTTTCACTGAAGGGCAACGACGTCGGCGTGTTCACCGGCATGTTCGGCCAGGGCTACGTCGCCCCGGGGGACAGCGTCGTGACCCCGGAGCTGGAAGGCTTCGCGGGCACGGGCGGCTCGTCGAGCGTGGCGTCCGGCCGCGTGTCGTACGTGTTCGGGTTCGAAGGCCCGGCGGTGACGATCGACTCGGCCTGCTCGTCCTCGCTGGTCGCCATGCACCTCGCCGCGCAGTCGCTGCGGCAGGGCGAGTGCTCGATGGCGCTGGCCGGCGGCGCGACCGTGATGGCGAACCCCGGCGCGTTCGTGGAGTTCTCGCGGCAGCGCGGCCTCGCCGTCGACGGGCGCTGCAAGGCGTTCGCCGCCGCGGCCGACGGCACCGGCTGGGCCGAAGGCGTCGGCGTGCTCGTGCTGGAGCGGCTGTCGGTGGCCCGCGAACGCGGCCACCGGATCCTGGCCGTGCTGCGCGGCAGCGCGGTCAACCAGGACGGCGCGTCGAACGGCCTGACCGCGCCGAACGGCCCGTCGCAGCAGCGGGTGATCCGCCGCGCGCTGGGGAACGCCGGGCTGGCTCCGTCCGATGTGGACGCCGTCGAGGCGCACGGGACCGGCACCACGCTGGGTGACCCGATCGAGGCGCAGGCGTTGCTGGCCACCTACGGCAAGGACCGTGCTCCGGAGCAGCCGCTGTGGCTGGGTTCGCTGAAGTCGAACATCGGCCACGCACAGGCCGCCGCGGGTGTCGCGGGCGTGATCAAGATGGTGCAGGCGCTGCGGCACGAGGTGCTGCCGCCGACGCTGCACGTCGACAAGCCGACTCCCGAGGTGGACTGGTCGGCCGGTGCGGTCGAGCTGCTGACGGAGGCTCGTGAGTGGCCGCGCAACGGCCGTCCGCGCCGGGCCGGGGTGTCCGCGTTCGGGGTCAGCGGCACGAACGCGCACCTGATCCTGGAAGAGGCACCCGCCGAAGAGCCGGTGCCCACGCCGGAGGTTCCGGTGGTGCCGGTCGTGGTTTCCGCGCGGAGCCGGACGTCACTGGCCGGTCAGGCCGGTCGCCTCGCCGGATTCGTGGCGGGTGACGCGCCCCTGGCCGGCGTGGCCAGGGCGCTGGTGACGAACCGGGCCGCACTGACCGAACGCGCGGTCGTCGTCGCGGGCTCCCGCGAAGAGACCGTGACGGGCCTGGAAGCGCTGGCCCGCGGAGAAGACACCGCCACGGTGGTCACCGGCCGCGCCGGTTCGCCGGGCAAGCTCGTCTGGGTCTTCCCGGGGCAGGGTTCGCAGTGGGCCGGGATGGGCCGGGAGCTCCTGGAGTCCTCGCCGGTGTTCGCCGAGCGGGTGGCCGAGTGCGCGGCCGCGCTGGAACCGTGGGTCGGCTGGTCGCTGCTCGAGGTGCTGCGCGGGGAGTCCGATCTGCTGGATCGGGTCGATGTCGTGCAGCCCGCGAGCTTCGCGGTGATGGTCGGCCTCGCCGCGGTGTGGCGGTCCGCGGGCGTGCGGCCGGATGCCGTGGTCGGGCACTCGCAGGGCGAGATCGCGGCGGCGTGTGTGTCGGGTGCGTTGTCGTTGCAGGACGCGGCGAAGGTGGTCGCGTTGCGCAGCCAGGCGATCGCCACCCGGCTGGCCGGCCGTGGTGGCATGGCCTCGGTCGCGTTGAGCGAAGAAGACGCGACCGCGTGGCTGGCGCCGTGGGCCGACCGGGTCCAGGTGGCCGCGGTCAACAGCCCCACCTCCGTGGTGATCGCCGGGGAGGCCAAGGCCCTCGACGAGGTCGTCGAAGCGTTGTCCGGGCAGGAAGTCCGCGTCCGGCGGGTGGCCGTGGACTACGGCTCGCACACCAACCAGGTCGAAGCCATCCAGGACCTCCTGGCCGAAACCCTGGCCGGGATCGAGGCGCAGGCACCGGCGGTGCCGTTCTTCTCGACGCTGACCGGCGGCTGGATCACCGACGCCGGGGTCGTGGACGGCGGCTACTGGTACCGGAACCTGCGCAACCAGGTCGGCTTCGGCCCGGCGGTGGCGGAGCTAGTTCGCCAGGGCCACGACGTGTTCGTCGAGGTCAGCGCGCACCCGGTGCTGGTCCAGCCGCTCAGTGAAATCAGCGACGACGCGGTGGTGACCGGTTCGCTGCGGCGGGAGGACGGTGGCCTGCGCCGCCTGCTGACGTCGATGGCCGAGCTGTTCGTGCGAGGTGTCCCGCTCGACTGGACCGCGGTCCTGCCGCAGGCCGCCCGGGTCGACCTGCCGAAGTACGCCTTCGAGCACCGCCACTACTGGCTCCGGCCCGCCGGGTCCGCGACCGACGCGGCCTCGCTGGGCCAGGCGGCGGCCGACCACCCGCTGCTGGGTGCGGTCGTCGAGCTGCCGCAGTCCGACGGCCTGGTGTTCACCTCGCGGCTGTCGGTGCGGACGCACCCGTGGCTGGCCGACCACGCGGTCGGCGGCGTGGTGATCCTGCCGGGTTCCGGGCTGGCCGAGCTGGCCGTGCGGGCCGGTGACGAAGCCGGGTGCACGGCGCTCGACGAGCTGATCATCGAGGCCCCGCTGGTCGTGCCCGCCCAGGGCGGCGTCCGGGTCCAGGTCGCGCTGAGCGGCCCGGACGAGACCGGCTCGCGCACGGTGGACGTCTACTCCCAGCGCGACGGCGGCGCGGGGACCTGGACGCGGCACGCCACCGGCGTGCTGTCGACGGCCCCCGCCCAGGACACCGCGTTCGACTTCCACGCCTGGCCGCCCGCGGATGCCGAGCGCGTCGACGTCGAGACCTTCTACGCCGACCTGGCCGGCCGCGGGTACGGGTACGGGCCGGCGTTCCAGGGGCTGCGGGCGGTCTGGCGGCGTGACGGCGACGTCTACGCCGAGGTCGCCCTGCCCGAGGACCTGCGCAAGGACGCCGGCCGGTTCGGCGTCCACCCGGCGCTGCTCGACGCGGCCCTGCAGGCCGCGACGGCCGTCGGCGGGGACGAGCCGGGCGAGCCGGTGCTCGCGTTCGCCTGGAACGGCCTGGTCCTGCACGCCGCGGGTGCTTCGGCCCTGCGGGTCCGGCTTTCGCCGAGCGGCCCGGACGCGCTGTCCGTCGAGGCCGCCGACGAAACCGGCGGCCTGGTGCTGACGATGGAGTCGCTGGTGTCCCGGCCGGTCTCGGCCGAGCAGCTGGGTGCCGCGGCCGACACGGGCCACGACGCGATGTTCCGCGTCGGCTGGACCGAGCTGCCTGCCGTGCCCCGCGCGGAACTGCCGCCGTGGGTGCCGGTCGACACCGCCGACGACGTGACGGCCTTGGCGGAGAAGGCGGACACGCCACCGGTGGTGGTCTGGGAAGCCGCCGGGGGAGACACGGCGCTGGCCGTCAGCTCCCGGGCGCTCGAAGTCGTGCAGGCGTGGCTGGCCGCGCCCGCGTTCGAGGAGGCGCGGCTGGTCGTGACGACCCGCGGGGCGGTGCCCGCGGGTGGCGACCACACGCTGATCGACCCGGCCGCGGCCGCGGTGTGGGGCCTGGTCCGGTCCGCGCAGGCGGAGCACCCGGACCGGATCGTCCTGCTGGACACCGACGGCGACGTCCCGCTCGGTGCCGTGCTGGCCTCCGGCGAACCGCAGCTCGCGGTCCGCGGGACGACCTTCCTCGTGCCCCGGCTGGCCCGGGCCACCCGGATCGCGGACACGCCCGCCGCGTTCGACCCGGACGGCACGGTGCTGGTCTCGGGCGCCGGATCGCTGGGCATGCTGGTCGCCCGGCACCTGGCCACCCGGCACGGCGTGCGGAAGCTGGTGCTCGCGAGCCGGCAGGGACCGGACGCCGAAGGCGCGCAGGACCTGGTCACCGAGCTCACCGGCGAAGGCGCGGACGTGTCCGTCGTGACCTGTGACGTCTCGGATCGCGGCCAAGTGGCCGCCCTCCTGGCGGACCTGCCCGAGCTCACCGGGGTGGTGCACACCGCCGGTGTCTTCGAGGACGGCGTGATCGAGGCGCTGACCCCCGAGCAGCTGGCGAACGTGTACGCGGCGAAGGTCGACGCGGTCCGGCACCTCGACGAGCTCACCCGCGGCCGGGACCTCGGCGCGTTCGTCGTCTTCTCGTCCGTCGCGGGTGTGCTGGGCGGCGGCGGTCAGGGCCCGTACGCGGCGGCGAACGCCTTCCTGGACGCGGCGATGGCCCATCGCCGGGCGGCGGGCCTGCCGGGCCTGTCCCTGGCCTGGGGCCTCTGGGAACGCAGCAGCGGCATGGCCGCCCACCTCAGCGACGTCGACCACGCGCGGGCCGGCCGCAACGGCGTCCTGGAGCTGACCCGGGCCGAGGGCCTGGCGTTGTTCGACCTCGCGCTGCGGATGGACGAGTCCCTGCTCGTGCCGATCAAGCTCGACCTCGCCGCGATGCGGGCGAGCACGGTCCCGGACCTGTTCCGCGGTCTGGTCCGGCGGGGCCGGACCCAGGCGCGGACGGCGTCCACTGTGGACCGTGGGCTGACCGGGCGGCTCGCCGGGCTCCCCGCGGCCGAGCGGGAGGCGGTGCTGGTCGACCTGGTGCGCGGGCAGGTCGCGGTCGTGCTCGGGTACGACGGGCCGGAGGCGGTCCGCCCGGACACGGCGTTCAAGGACACCGGGTTCGACTCGCTGACGTCGGTGGAACTGCGCAACCGGCTGCGCGAGGCGACCGGACTCAAACTGCCGGCCACGCTCGTCTTCGACTACCCGAACCCCCTGGCGGTGGCCCGCTACCTGGGCGCCCGGCTGGTCCCGGAAGGTGCCGCGAACGGGAACGGCAACGGGAATGGCAACGGGCACGGCGACCGGCTGCGGCACGCGCTCGCGTCGATCGCGGCCGAGGACGCGGGCGAGGAGCGGTCGATCGCCGAACTGGGCGTCGACGACCTCGTGCAACTGGCTTTCGGCGACGAGTGATGGGGAGCATCTGGTGAGTGCGTCGTATGAAAAGGTCGTCGAGGCGCTGCGGAAGTCGCTCGAAGAGGTCGGCACGCTGAAGAAGCGGAACCGGCAGCTCGCCGACGCGGCCGGGGAGCCGATCGCGATCGTCGGCATGGCGTGCCGGCTGCCCGGTGGTGTCACCGGGCCCGACGAGCTCTGGCGGCTGGTGGCCGAGGGCGGCGACGCCGTGTCGGGGTTCCCCGCCGACCGCGGCTGGGACCTGGACAACCTGTTCGACCCGGACCCGGACCACCTGGGGACGTCGTACACCGACCGGGGCGGCTTCCTCCGCGACGCGGCCCTGTTCGACCCCGGCTTCTTCGGGATTTCGCCGCGCGAGGCCCTCGCCATGGACCCGCAGCAGCGGTTGCTGCTGGAAGCGTCCTGGGAGGCGCTGGAAGGCGTCGGCCTCGACCCGACGTCGTTGCAGGGCACCGACGTCGGCGTGTTCACCGGCGCCGGCGGCTCGGGCTACGGCGGCGGACTGACCGCGCCGGAGATGCAGAGCTTCGCGGGCACCGGGCTGGCGTCGAGCGTCGCGTCGGGCCGGGTGTCCTACGTCTTCGGGTTCGAAGGCCCGGCGGTCACGATCGACACGGCGTGTTCGTCTTCGCTGGTCGCGATGCACCTCGCCGCCCAGGCCCTCCGCCAGGGCGACTGCTCGATGGCACTGGCCGGCGGCGCGATGGTGATGTCGGGCCCCGACTCCTTCGTCGTCTTCTCCCGGCAGCGGGGGCTCGCCACCGACGGGCGCTGCAAGGCCTTCGCCTCCGGCGCCGACGGCATGGTGCTCGCCGAGGGCATCAGCGTGCTCGTGCTGGAGCGGCTGTCGGTGGCGCGCGAGCGCGGCCACCGGGTGCTGGCCGTGCTGCGCGGCAGCGCGGTCAACCAGGACGGCGCGTCCAACGGCCTGACCGCGCCCAACGGCCCTTCGCAGCAGCGCGTGATCCGCGCGGCACTGGCGAACGCCGGGCTCGAACCGTCCGATGTGGACCTCGTCGAGGCGCACGGGACCGGGACGAGTCTCGGCGACCCCATCGAGGCGCAGGCGCTGCTGGCCACCTACGGGCAGGCGCGGGAGAAGCCGTTGTGGCTCGGCTCGCTGAAGTCGAACATCGGGCACACGCAGGCGGCCGCGGGCGTGGCCAGCGTGATCAAGGTCGTCCAGGCGCTGCGGCACGGCGTCATGCCGCCGACCCTGCACGTCGACGAGCCCACCGCGCAGGTGGATTGGTCCGAAGGCGCGGTGGAACTGCTGACGGAGGCACGGGACTGGCCGCGCGGCGACCGGCCGCGCCGGGCCGGAGTCTCGTCCTTCGGTGTCAGCGGGACCAACGTGCACCTCATCATCGAGGAAGCGCCCGAGGAGCCCGCTGCGGCCGTGCCGGTTTCCGCGGCCGTGGTGCCGCTGGTGATCTCCGCGCGGAGTGCGGGTTCCCTGGCCGGGCAGGCCGAACGGCTGACCGGGGTGGACGTGCCCCTGGCGCACCTCGCCGGTGCGCTGGTGTCCGGGCGCGCGGTGCTCGAGGAACGCGCGGTCGTGGTGGCCGGTTCGGACGAAGAAGCTCGCACGGGGCTCGGTGCGCTGGCCCGCGGTGAGGCCGCGCCCGGCGTCGTGACCGGGAGCGCGGGCAAGCGGGGCAAGCTCGTCTGGGTGTTCCCGGGACAGGGAACGCAGTGGGCCGGCATGGGCCGGGAGCTGCTGGAAGCGTCCCCGGTGTTCGCCGAGCGGATCAAGGAGTGCGCGGCCGCGCTGGACCAGTGGACCGACTGGTCGCTGCTCGACGTTCTCCGTGGCGAGGGCGACCTGGACCGCGTCGACGTGCTGCAGCCCGCCTGCTTCGCGGTGATGGTGGGGCTGGCGGCGGTGTGGGAATCCGTGGGTGTCCACCCGGACGCCGTCGTCGGCCACTCGCAGGGCGAGATCGCCGCGGCCTGCGTCTCCGGGGCGCTCACCCTCGACGACGCCGCGAAGGTGGTTGCGTTGCGCAGCCAGGCCATTGCGGCGCGGCTGTCCGGCCGCGGCGGGATGGCGTCGGTCGCGCTGAGCGAGGACGAGGCGAGCGCGCGGCTGGCGCTGTGGGACGGCCGGATCGAGGTGGCCGCGGTCAACGGCCCCGCCTCGGTGGTGATCGCCGGCGACGCCCAGGCCCTGAACGAGGCACTGGAGGTGCTGGCCGGGGACGGCGTCCGGGTTCGCCAGGTCGCGGTGGATTACGCCTCGCACACCCGGCACGTCGAAGACATCCGCGACACTCTCGCCGAGACCCTGGCCGGGATCACCGCGCAGGCACCGGCGGTGCCGTTCTACTCGACCGTCACGAGTGAGTGGGTGCGTGACCCCGGGGTCCTGGACGGTGGCTACTGGTACCGGAATCTGCGCAACCAGGTCCGGTTCGGCGCGGCCGCGACGGCGCTGATCGAGCAGGGCCACGGCGTGTTCGTCGAGGTCAGCGCGCACCCGGTGCTGGTGCAGCCGATCAGCGAGCTCACCGACGCGGTCGTCACCGGGACCCTGCGCCGCGACGACGGCGGCCTGCGCCGGCTGCTGACGTCGATGGCCGGGCTGTTCGTCCACGGTGTCCGGGTGGACTGGGCCACGCTGGTGCCGCCCGCGCGGGCCGACCTCCCGGCGTACGCCTTCGACCACCAGCACTTCTGGCTCCAGCCGGCCGAGCAGGCGGACGCCGTGTCGCTCGGCCAGGCACCCGCCGGGCACCCGCTGCTGGGTGCGGTCGTTTCGCTGCCGAAGTCCGACAGCCTGGTGTTCACCTCGCGGCTTTCGCTGCGGACGCACCCGTGGCTGGCCGACCACACGATCGGCGGCGTGGTGCTCTTCCCCGGCACCGGCCTGGTCGAGCTGGCCGTGCGGGCCGGTGACGAGGCCGGCTGCCCGGTGCTGGACGAACTCGTGACCGAGGCGCCGCTCGTGGTGCCCGCGCAGGGCGGCGTGAGTCTCCAGGTCACGGTGAGCGGCCCGGACCAGAACGGCTCGCGCACCGTGGAGGTCCACTCCCGGCGCGACGACGTGTGGACGCGGCACGCGACCGGCACGGTTTCGGCGACGCCGGGCGCCGGCCCCGGATTCGACTTCACCGCGTGGCCGCCGCCGGGCGCCCAGCGCGTCGAGATCGGCGACTTCTACGCCGACCTCAGCGAGCGCGGGTACGCGTACGGGCCGGTGTTCCAGGGCGTGCGGGCGGTGTGGCAGCGCGGCGGTGACGACAACGCCGAGGTGTTCGCCGAGGTCGCCCTGCCCGGCGACCGGCGGGAGCAGGCGGCCGGCTTCGGCCTGCACCCGGCGTTGCTCGACGCGGCCCTGCAGACCGGCACGATCGCCGCGGCCGCGTCCGGCCGGCCCGGGAAGGCGGTGATGCCGTTCTCCTGGAACCGGCTGGCCCTGCACGCCGTGGGTGCCGCGGGCCTGCGGGTCCGGGTCGCGCCCGGCGGGCCGGACGCGCTGACCGTCGAGGCCGCCGACGAGACCGGTGCCCCGGTGCTGACCATGGACTCGCTGATCCTGCGCGAAGTGGCCCTCGACCAGCTGGACACCGCGCGCACCAGCTCGCTGTACCGGGTCGACTGGACCGCACTGCCCACTGTGGACAGTGCGGCATCGTCGAACCGGGCCGAGGTGCTGGAAGCCGCCAGCGGGGAGCCACTGGACCTGGCTTGCCGGGTGCTGGAAGCCGTCCAGACGTTCCTCGCCGAGGCGGCCGACGAAGCCCGCCTGGTCGTGGTGACCCGCGGTGCGGTGCCCGCCGGCGACGGCGTGGTGACCGACCCGGCCGGTGCCGCGGTGTGGGGCCTCGTCCGGGCCGCCCAGTCGGAGAACCCCGACCGGATCGTCCTGCTCGACACCGACGGCGAGGTGCCGCTGGACGCCGTACTGGCGACCGGTGAGCCCCAGCTCGCGCTGCGCGGCACGACGTTCTCGGTGCCACGGCTCGCCCGCGTCACCGAACCGGCGGAAGCGCCACTGGCGTTCCGTCCGGACGGAACGGTCCTGGTCTCCGGAGCCGGGACGCTGGGTGCCCTCGCCGCCCGCGACCTGGTCACCCGGCACGGTGTGCGACGGCTCGTGCTGGCCAGCCGGCGCGGCCGGGCCGCCGAGGGCGTCGAGGACCTCGTCGCCGAGCTGACCGGGCACGGCGCCGAGGTGGCGGTCGCCGCCTGCGACGTCTCCGACCGGGACCAGGTGGCCGCGCTCCTCGAGGAACACCCGGTGACCGCGGTGGTGCACACGGCGGGCGTGTTCGACGCCGGCGTCACCGGAGCACTGAACCGGGAGCGGCTCGCCAAGGTGTTCGCGCCCAAAGTCACGGCCGCCACTCACCTCGACGAGCTGACCCGCGACCTCGACCTCGACGCGTTCATCGTCTACTCGTCCGCCTCCTCGATCTTCATGGGCGCGGGCAGCGGCGGGTACGCGGCGGCGAACGCCTTCCTCGACGGCCTGATGGCCGCCCGCCGCGCGGCGGGCCTGCCCGGGCTCTCCCTGGCCTGGGGCCCGTGGGAGCAGCTCACCGGCATGGCGGACACCATCGACGACCTCACCCTCGCCCGGATGAGCCGGCGCGAGGGCCGCGGCGGCGTCCGGGCACTCGGGTCCGCCGAAGGCATGGCGCTGTTCGACGCCGCCCTGTCCGCCGGGCAGGCACTGCTCGTGCCGATCGAGCTCGACCTGCGCGAGGTGCGGGCCGACGCGGCCGGCGGCGGCACCGTGCCGCACCTGCTGCGCGGACTGGTCCGGGCGGGCAGGCAGGCGGCACGCACGGCGCCGGGCGACGACGGCGGCCTGGCCCGCCGGCTGGCCGGGCTCACCGTGGCCGAGCAGGAAGCAGTGCTGCTCGACCTCGTCCGGGGTCAGGTCGCCGTCGTGCTCGGGCACGCCGACAGCTCCGGCGTCCGCGCGGACGCGGCGTTCAAGGACGCCGGGTTCGACTCGCTGACGTCGGTGGAGCTGCGCAACCGGCTGCGCGAGACGACCGGCCTGAAACTGCCCGCGACGCTGGTCTTCGACCACCCGAACCCGGCGGCACTGGCCCGGCACCTGCGTGCGGAACTCGCCGTCGACGAGGCGTCCCCCGCCGACACGGTGCTCACCGGTCTCGCCGGGCTGGAGGCGGCCATCGCGGCCGCCGCCACCGGGCCGGACGGCGACCGGATCACCGCTCGGCTCCGGGAACTGCTCAAGGCCGCCGAGGCGGCCGAAGCCCGGCCGGGCACCGCCGACGATCTCGACACCGCCAGCGACGAGGAGCTGTTCGCCCTCGTCGACGGGCTCGACTGAAACCGCCGTGACATCCGGGGCTTCGCCACTCCGACCGCCGAAAAGCAAGCACACGTGAGACTTCTGGGAGTTGAGTTCAGTGGCTGACGAGGGACAACTCCGCGACTACCTCAAGCGGGCCATCGCCGACGCCCGCGACGCCCGCACGCGGTTGCGCGAGGTCGAGGAGCAGGCGCGGGAGCCGATCGCCATCGTCGCCATGGCATGCCGGTACCCGGGCGGGGTGTCCTCGCCCGAGGACCTGTGGCGGCTGGTGGCCGAAGGGACCGACGCCGTCTCGGCGTTCCCCGGTGACCGGGGCTGGGACGTCGACGGGCTCGTCGACCCCGACCCCGACCGCCCGGGCACGACGTACACCGACCAGGGCGGGTTCCTGCACGACGCGGGCCAGTTCGACGCGGGGTTCTTCGGGATCTCGCCGCGTGAGGCCGTCGCGATGGACCCGCAGCAGCGGCTGCTGCTGGAAACCTCCTGGGAGGCCATCGAGCGGACCGGCACCGACCCGCTTTCGCTGAAGGGCAGCGACGTCGGCGTGTTCACCGGCGTCGCGAGCATGGGCTACGGCGCCGGCGGCGGCGTGGTCGCGCCGGAGCTGGAGGGTTTCGTCGGCACCGGCGCGGCGCCGTGCATCGCGTCCGGCCGGGTGTCGTACGTCCTCGGCTTCGAGGGCCCGGCGGTCACCGTCGACACCGGCTGCTCGTCTTCGCTGGTGGCGATGCACCTCGCCGCGCAGGCCCTGCGGCGGGGCGAGTGCTCGATGGCGCTGGCCGGCGGCGCGATGGTGATGGCCCAGCCCGGTTCCTTCGTGTCCTTCTCCCGGCAGCGCGGGCTCGCCACGGACGGGCGCTGCAAGGCCTTCTCGGACCGCGCGGACGGGATGGGGCTGGCCGAAGGCGTCGGCGTCGTCGCGCTGGAGCGGCTTTCGGTGGCCCGCGAGCGCGGGCACCGGGTCCTGGCCGTGCTCCGCGGCATCGCGGTGAACCAAGACGGCGCGTCGAACGGCCTGACCGCGCCGAACGGCCCGTCGCAGCAGCGGGTGATCCGCGCCGCGCTGGCCGAAGCCGGCCTGGCACCGTCCGATGTGGACGCCGTCGAAGGCCACGGCACGGGTACCACGCTCGGCGACCCGATCGAGGCGCAGGCCCTGCTGGCCACCTACGGCAAGGGCCGCGACCCGGAGAAGCCGCTGTGGCTGGGTTCGGTGAAGTCGAACGTCGGGCACACGCAGGCGGCCGCGGGCGTGGCCAGCGTGATCAAGATGGTGCAGGCACTGCGCCACGGCGTGCTGCCCCCGACGCTGCACGTCGACCGGCCGTCCACCGAGGTCGACTGGTCGGCCGGGGCGGTCTCGCTGCTGACGGAGGCTCGGGAGTGGCCGCGCGAAGGCCGTCCGCGCCGGGCCGGGGTGTCCTCCTTCGGCATCAGCGGCACCAACGCGCACCTCATCCTGGAGGAGGCGCCCGAAGAGGAGACGCCGGCCGCCGAGACGCCCTCCGCCGGTGTGGTGCCCTTGGTGGTGTCGGCTCGCGGGGCCCTCGCGGGTCAGGCCGGGCGGCTGGCCGCTTTCCTCGGCGAGTCGGACGCACCCCTCGCCGACGTCGCCGGTGCGCTGGTGTCCGGCCGCTCCCGGTTCGACGACCGGGCCGTCGTGGTGGCGGGCACCCGGGACGAGGCCGTGACCGGCCTGGAAGCGCTGGCTCGCGGGGAAAACACGGCTGCAGTGGTCACCGGCCGGGTGGGTGCGCCCGGCAAGGTCGTGTGGGTGTTTCCCGGCCAGGGCTCGCAGTGGGCCGGGATGGGCCGGGAGCTCCTCGATGCGTCGCCGGTGTTCGCCGAGCGGATCGCCGAATGCGCGGCCGCCCTCGAACCGTGGATCGACTGGTCGCTGCTCGACGTGCTGCGCGGGGAAAGTGACCTGCTGGACCGGGTCGATGTCGTGCAGCCCGCGAGTTTCGCGATGATGGTGGGCTTGGCCGCGGTGTGGTCTTCGGCCGGGGTGGTTCCCGACGCGGTGCTCGGCCATTCGCAAGGTGAGATCGCCGCGGCGTGCGTGTCGGGGGCGTTGTCGCTGCAGGACGCGGCGAAGGTGGTCGCGCTGCGCAGCCAGGCCATCGCCGCGAAGCTCGCCGGTCGCGGCGGCATGGCCTCGGTCGCGCTGAGCGAAGAGGACGCGGTCACGCAATTGCGGCCCTGGGCGGACCGCGTGGAAGTAGCGGCCGTCAACAGCCCGTCGTCGGTCGTCGTCGCCGGGGACGCCGAAGCGCTCGACCAGGCCCTCGAAGCGTTGTCCGCACAGGAAATCCGCGTCCGGCGGGTCGCGGTGGACTACGCCTCGCACACCCGGCACGTCGAAGACATCCAGGAGCCGCTCGCCGAGGCGCTGGCCGGGATCGAGGCCCAGGCGCCGGCCCTGCCGTTCTTCTCCACCCTCACCGGTGACTGGATCCGCGACGCGGGAGTCGTGGACGGCGGCTACTGGTACCGGAACCTGCGCAACCAGGTCGGGTTCGGTCCGGCGGTGGCCGAGCTGATCCGCCTGGGCCACCGGGTGTTCGTCGAGGTCAGCGCGCACCCGGTGCTGATGCAGCCGATCAGCGAGGCCGCCGATGTGGTCGTGAGCGGTTCGCTGCGGCGCGACGACGGCGGCCTCCGCCGGCTGCTGACGTCGATGGCCGAACTGTTCGTCCGCGGGGTCGACGTCGACTGGGCCACGCTGGTGCCGCCCGCGCGGGTCGACCTGCCGACCTACGCCTTCGACCACCGCCACTACTGGCTGCAGTACGTCGAGACCGCCACCGACGCGGGGACCGGCCCGGTGGTCCGGCTGCCCCAGACCGGCGGCCTGGTCTTCACCTCGCGGTGGTCGCTGAAGTCGCAGCCGTGGCTGGCCGAGCACACCCTGGAAGACGTGGCCGTCGTGCCCGGCAGCGGGCTGGTCGAGCTGGCCGTGCGGGCCGGCGACGAGGCCGGCACCCCGGTGCTGGACGAACTCGTCATCGACACGCCGCTGGTGGTGCCGGACCGCGGCGCGATCCGGGTGCAGGTCACCGTGAGCGGACCGGGTGCCACCGGCGTGCGGACCCTGGAAGTGCACTCCCAGCCCGAAGACGCCACCGACGAGTGGACCCGGCACGCCACCGGCACGCTCTCGGCGACGCCGTCCGGCGGCAGCGGATTCGACTTCACGGCCTGGCCGCCCCCGGGCGCCCGGCAGCTCGGCGACTGCTACGACGACCTGGCCGCGCGCGGCTTCGGCTACGGGCCGGTGTTCCAGGGCGTGCGAGCGGCCTGGCAGGCCGGCGACGAACTCTTCGCCGAAGTCACCCTGCCCGAGGGCACCGACGCCGGCGCGTTCGGCATCCACCCGGCCTTGCTGGACGCGGCCCTGCACCCGGCCTTGCCCGGCGGAGCCGGTCTGCCGCAGCCCCTGGAGTGGCGTGGCCTGACGCTGCACGCCACGGGAGCGTCGGCGCTGCGGGTCCGGCTGGTGCCCGGCGGGGCCCTGGAAGCGGCCGACGGCACCGGCACCCTGGTCGTCACGGCGAACGAGGTGGCCCTGCGCCCGGTCGACGCCAGGCAGCTGAGCACCACCACCGAAGACCGCGACTCGCTGTTCCAGGTGAACTGGATCGAACTTCCGGCCGGCCAGGTGGCCGCCGTCGACGGCGACACCGAGGTGCTGGAGGTCGCCGGGGGCGAGTCCCCGCTGGCGGCGACCTCCCGCGTGCTGGAGCGGCTCCAGGCGTGGCTGACCGAGCCCGAGGCGGAGCGCCTGGTCGTGGTGACGCGCGGCGCCGTGCCCGCCGGGGACACCCCGGTGACCGACCTGGCCGCGGCCGCGGTCTGGGGCCTGGTCCGGTCCGCGCAGGCGGAGAACCCGGACCGGATCGTCCTGCTGGACACCGACGGCGAAGTCCCGCTCGGTGCGGTGCTGGCCACCGGCGAGCCGCAGGTCGCCGTGCGCGGCACGGCCCTGCACGTCCCGCGGCTGGCTCGCGCCGACGCGGCCGCGGCCCCGGTGTTCGGTCCACAAGGGACGGTCCTCGTCTCCGGCGCCGGTGTGCTCGGGGAAATCGTGGCGCGGCACCTGGTCACCCACCACGGCGTGCGGAAGCTGGTGCTCGCCAGCCGGCGCGGCCTGGACGCCGACGGCGCGAAGGACCTCGTCACCGACCTCACCGGCGAGGGCGCGGACGTGTCCGTCGTCGCCTGCGACCTCGCCGACCGGGACCAGGTGGCCGCCCTGCTGGCCGACCACGCCCCGGCGAGCGTCATCCACACGGCGGGCGTGCTGGACGACGGCGTCATCGGGACGCTGACACCCGAGCGGCTGGCCAAGGTGTTCGCACCCAAGGTCGACGCGGTCCGCCACCTCGACGAGCTGACCCGCGGCCGGGACCTCGACGCGTTCGTCGTGTTCTCCTCCGGCTCCGGCGTCTTCGGCTCACCTGGGCAGGGCAACTACGCGGCGGCGAACGCGTTCCTGGACGCGGCGATGGCGAGCCGCCGGGCGGCGGGCCTGCCCGGCCTGTCGCTGGCCTGGGGCCTGTGGGCGCAGGCCACCGGCATGACCGCGCACCTCGGCGGCACCGACCAGGCCCGGATGAGCCGGGGCGGGGTCCGGCCGATCACGGCGGCGGAGGGCATGGCCCTGTTCGACACGGCACTTTCCCATACGGCGCTCGGCGCGCAGCCCGCGCTGCTCGTGCCGGTCAAGCTCGACCTGCGGGAGGTGCGGGCCGGCGGGGCCGTGCCGCACCTGCTGCGCGGGCTGGTCCGGACCGGGCGGCGGCAGGCGCATGCGACGTCCACAGAGGACAACCAGCTGCTGCGGCGGCTGGCCGGGCTGGCCGAGCCGGAGCAGGAGGCCCTGCTCGTCGACCTCGTGCGCAGCCAGGTCGCGGCGGTGCTCGGGCACGCCGGGCCGGACGCGGTCCGCGCCGACACCGCGTTCAAGGACACCGGGTTCGACTCGCTCACCTCGGTGGACCTGCGCAACCGGCTGCGGGAGAGCACCGGGCTGAAGCTGCCCGCGACGCTCGCCTTCGACTACCCGACCCCGCTGGTCCTCGCCCGGCACCTGCGCGACGAGCTCGGGACCGGCGACGACGCACTGTCCCTGGTGCACGCCCGTCTCGAAGACGTCGAGGCGCTGCTCGGCGGGCTGCGCCTCGACGAATCCACGAAGACCGGGCTCACGCTCCGGCTGCAGGGCCTGGTGGCCCGGTGCAACGGAGTGCTCGACCAGGCGGACGACGCCACGCTGGCGGACCGGCTCGAAGCCGCGTCCGCCGACGAAGTCCTCGACTTCATCGACGAGGAGCTGGGCCTCACCTGATCCCGGTTCGAGACCGACGCTCCAGCAAACCTTTGTGAGGACACAGGAATGGCCACGGACGAGAAACTCCTCAAGTACCTCAAGCGCGTCACGGCGGAACTGCACAGCCTGCGCAAGCAGGGCGCCCGGCACGCCGACGAGCCGCTCGCCGTCGTCGGGATGGCCTGCCGGTTCCCCGGTGGGGTGTCCTCGCCCGAAGACCTGTGGCGGCTGGTGGCCGGCGGCGTCGACGCCCTCTCCGAGTTCCCCGACGACCGGGGCTGGGACCTGGACGGCCTGTTCGACCCGGACCCCGACCACCCGGGGACGTCGTACACCAGCCAGGGCGGCTTCCTGCGCGGGGCCGGGCTGTTCGACGCGGGCCTGTTCGGCATCTCGCCGCGGGAAGCCCTCGTCATGGACCCGCAGCAGCGGGTGCTGCTGGAGACGTCGTGGGAGGCCCTGGAGGACGCCGGCGTCGACCCGCTTTCGCTGAAGGGCAGCGACGTCGGGGTGTTCTCCGGCGTGTTCACCCAGGGCTACGGCGCCGGGGCGATCACCCCGGAACTGGAGGCCTTCGCGGGCATCGGCGCGGCGTCGAGCGTGGCGTCGGGCCGGGTGTCCTACACCTTCGGGCTCGAAGGCCCGGCCGTCACGATCGACACGGCGTGCTCGTCTTCGCTGGTGGCCATCCACCTCGCCGCACAGGCGCTGCGCGCGGGCGAGTGCTCGATGGCGCTCGCCGGCGGCGCGACGGTGATGCCGACCCCCGGCACCTTCGTCGCCTTCTCCCGGCAGCGGGTGCTGGCCGCCGACGGCCGGTCCAAGGCCTTCTCCTCGACCGCGGACGGCACCGGCTGGGCCGAGGGCGCCGGGGTGCTCGTCCTCGAACGGCTTTCGGTGGCGCAGGAACGCGGGCACCGGATCCTCGCGGTCGTGCGCGGCAGCGCGGTCAACCAGGACGGCGCCTCCAACGGCCTGACCGCCCCGAACGGGCCGTCGCAGCAGCGGGTGATCCGCAAGGCCCTGTCCGGGGCCGGGCTGGTCGCGTCCGATGTGGACATCGTCGAGGCGCACGGGACGGGCACCGCGCTCGGCGACCCGATCGAAGCGCAAGCACTGCTGGCGACCTACGGGCAGGGCCGCGAGCCGGACCGGCCGCTGTGGCTGGGGTCGGTCAAGTCGAACTTCGGGCACACGCAGGCGGCCGCCGGGGTCGCCGGCGTGATCAAGATGGTGCAGGCGCTGCGGCACGAGGCCATGCCGCCGACCCTGCACGTGGCCGAGCCGACGCCGGAGGTCGACTGGTCGGCCGGTGCGGTGGAACTGCTGACCGAGCCGCGCGCGTGGCCGGGCGGGGACCGGCCGCGCCGGGCCGGGGTGTCGGCGTTCGGGATCAGCGGGACGAACGCGCACCTGATCCTGGAGGAAGCGCCCCCGGCCGCCGCTGTTCCGGAAGAACCCCTGGTCGAGGGGCCGGTGCCGCTGGTCGTCTCGGCGGGCAGCCCCGCCTCCGTGGCGGCACAGGCCGACCGTCTCGCCGACGTCCTGGAGGCCGGCACGGCACGGGCACGCGTGGCGGGTGCGCTGCTCTCGGGCCGGGCGCTGCTCGGTGACCGCGCGGTCGTGGTCGCGGGAACGGACGAGGAAGCGGTGGCCGGGCTGCGCGCGCTGGCCCGCGGGGAACGCGCACCGGGGGTGGTGACCGGGTCCGGCAAGCCGGGCAAGATCGGCTACGTCTTCCCCGGCCAGGGATCGCAGCGGCTCGGGATGGGCCGGGAGCTCCACGACCGGTACCCCGTGTTCGCGACGGCGTTCGACGAGGCCTGCGAACAGCTGGACACCTGCCTGGCCGGGCGGGCCGGCCACCGCGTGCGGGACGTCGTGCTCGGCAAGGTGCCCGCCGAAACCGGGCTGCTGGACCAGACGGTGTTCACGCAGGCCGGGCTGTTCGCGGTGGAGAGCGCGCTGTTCCGGCTCGCGGAGTCGTGGGGGCTCCGGCCGGACGTGGTGATCGGCCACTCCATCGGGGAGATCACCGCCGCGTACGCCGCGGGTGTCTTCTCGCTGCCGGACGCGGCCCGGATCGTCGCGGCGCGGGGACGGCTGATGCAGGCCCTGGCGCCGGGCGGGGCGATGGCCGCCGTCGCTGCGTCCGAAGCGGAAGTGGCCGAGCTGCTCGGTGACGGCGTGGAACTCGCCGCCGTCAACGGCCCCTCGGCGGTCGTCCTCTCCGGCGACGAAGACGCGGTCCTCGCGGCCGCCGCCCGCATGCGCGAGCGCGGGCACAAGACCAAGCAGCTCAAGGTTTCCCACGCGTTCCACTCCGCGCGGATGGAACCGATGCTGGCGGACTTCGCCGCCGAGCTGGCCGGCGTGACGTGGCGGGAGCCGGAGATCCCGGTGGTCTCCAACGTGACCGGCCGGCTCGCCGGGCCCGGCGAGCTCACCGAACCGCGGTACTGGGCCGAACACGTGCGGCGGCCGGTGCGGTTCGCCGAAGGCGTCGCGGCCGCAACGGAGTTCGGCGCCACCCTGTTCGTGGAGCTGGGCCCGGGCGCGGCCCTGACCGCCCTCGTCGAAGAGACGGCCGACGTCACGTGCGTGGCCGCGCTGCGGGACGACCGGCCGGAAGCGACGGCCCTGATCACCGCGGCCGCCGAGCTGTTCGTCCGCGGGACGGGCGTCGACTGGGCCGCGTTGCTGCCGACGGCGACCGGCTGGATCGACCTGCCGAAGTACGCCTTCGACCAGCAGCACTACTGGCTCCAGCCCGCCGCGCAGGCCACCGACGCGGCTTCGCTCGGACAGGTCGCGGCCGACCACCCGCTGCTGGGCGCGGTGGTGCGGCTGCCGCAGTCGGACGGCCTGGTGTGCACCGCCCGGCTGTCGCTGAAGTCGCACCCCTGGCTGGCCGACCACGTCATCGGCGGGGTGGTGCTCGTCGCGGGCACCGGGCTCGTCGAGCTGGCCGTCCGGGCCGGGGACGAGGCGGGCTGCCCGGTCCTCGAGGAGCTCGTCATCGAGGCCCCGCTGGTCGTCCCCGACCACGGCGGGGTCCGGATCCAGGTCGTCGTGGGCGCGCCGGGGGAGACCGGTGCGCGCACGGTCGAGGTGTACTCCCTGCGCGAGGACGCCGGTGCGGAGGTGTGGGCCCGGCACGCGACCGGGTTCCTGGCCGCGACGCCGCCGCCGGCCCGGCCGTTCGACTTCACCGCCTGGCCGCCGCCCGGTGGGCAGCGCGTCGACGTCGAGGACTTCTACGACGGCCTCGTCGAGCGCGGGTACGCCTACGGGCCGTCGTTCCGGGGCCTGCGGGCGGTGTGGCGGCGCGGTGACGAGGTCTTCGCCGAGGTCGCGCTGGCCGAGGACGACCGCGCCGATGCGGCCCGGTTCGGCATCCACCCCGGGCTGCTGGACGCCGCCCTGCACGCGGGCATGGCCGGGGCCGCCACGACGGACGAGCCCGGCCGCCCGGTGCTGCCGTTCGCCTGGAACGGCCTGGTCCTGCACGCCGCCGGGGCGTCGGCGCTGCGGGTCCGGCTCGCCCCGAGCGGCCCGGACGCCCTGTCGGTCGAAGCCGCGGACGAAGCCGGCGGTCTCGTCGTGACGGCGGACTCGCTGGTCTCCCGGCCGGTGTCGGCCGAGCAGCTGGGCGCGGCGGCGAACCGCGACGCGCTGTTCCGCCTGGACTGGGCCGAGATCTCCCCGGCCGGGGAGGCGGCGCCCGCGGACGACGTCGAGGTGCTCGAAGCCACCGGCGAGGACCCCCTGGAACTGACCGGCCGGGTGCTGGAAGCCGTGCAGACCTGGCTCGACGGCGCGGCGGACGAAGCCCGCCTGGTCGTGGTGACCCGTGGTGCGGTGCCCGCCGGTGACGGCGTGGTGCGCGATCCCGCCGGGGCGGCCGTGTGGGGCCTGATCCGGGCGGCTCAGGCGGAGAACCCCGGCCGGATCGTGCTGCTGGACACCGACGGGGACGTCCCGCTCGGCCCGGTGCTGGCCTCCGGCGAGCCCCAGGTCGCCGTGCGGGGCACCACGCTGACGGCGCCCCGGCTCGCCCGCGCCGAGGCCGTGGCGGAGCCGGTCGTGGCCGGCCCGGACGGGACGGTCCTGATCTCGGGCGCCGGCTCGCTGGGCGTGCTCACCGCCCGGCACCTGGTGGCCCGGCACGGGGTCCGGCGGCTGGTGCTCGTCAGCCGGCGGGGCCCGGACGCCGCGGGCATGGCCGAGCTGACCGCGGAACTCACCGCCCAGGGCGCCGAGGTGTCCGTGGTCGCGGCCGACCTGGCCGACCGGGACCGGGTGGCCGCGCTGCTGGCCGAACACCGTCCGGCCGCCGTCGTGCACACGGCGGGCGTCCTCGACGACGGCGTCTTCGAATCGCTGACGCGGGAGCGGCTGGCCAAGGTGTTCGCGCCGAAGGTCGATGCGGTCCGCCACCTCGACGAGCTGACCCGGGACCTGGACCTCGGCGCCTTCGTCGTGTTCTCCTCCGCCTCCGGGGTCTTCGGCTCCGCCGGGCAGGGCAACTACGCCGCCGCCAACGCCTACCTGGACGCCGTGGTGGCGAACCGCCGGGCCGCCGGCCTGCCCGGCACGTCGCTGGCGTGGGGCCTGTGGGAGCAGACCGACGGCATGACCGCGCACCTCGGCGGCGCCGACCAGGCGCGGGCGAGCCGCGGTGGCGTCCTGGCCATCTCGCCCGCGGAGGGCATGGACCTGTTCGACGCCGCGGTCGGCGCACCGGACGCGCTGGTCGTCCCGGTCAAGCTGGACCTGCGCAAGACCCGGGCCGGCGGAACGGTGCCGCACCTGCTGCGCGGCCTGGTCCGGCCCGGCAGGCAGCAGGCGCGGCCGGCGTCTGCTGTGGACAAGGGACTGGCCGGGCGGCTCGCCGGGCTGGCCCCGGCCGAACAGGAGGCGCTGCTGCTCGACGTCGTCCGCACGCAGGTCGCGCTGGTGCTCGGGCACGCCGGGCCGGAGGCCGTCCGCGCGGACACCGCGTTCAAGGACACCGGCTTCGACTCGCTGACGTCGGTGGAACTGCGGAACCGGCTGCGCGAGGCGAGCGGGCTGAAGCTGCCCGCCACGCTGGTCTTCGACTACCCGACGCCGGTCGCGCTGGCCCGCTACCTGCGTGACGAACTCGGTGACACGGTCGCGAGCGGGACGGTCGTGGCCCCGGCGGCCGCGGACGCCGGGGAGCCGATCGCCATCGTCGGGATGGCGTGCCGGCTGCCGGGCGGTGTCACCGATCCCGACGGCCTGTGGCGCCTGGTGCGCGAGGGTCTCGAAGGGCTGTCCCCGTTCCCGGAGGACCGGGGCTGGGACCTGGAGAACCTGTTCGACGACGACCCCGACAGCTCCGGCACGACCTACACCAGCCAGGGTGGTTTCCTCGAAGGCGCCGGGCTGTTCGACGCGGGCTTCTTCGGGATCTCGCCGCGGGAGGCCTTGGCCATGGACCCGCAGCAGCGGTTGCTGCTGGAGGCGTCCTGGGAGGCCTTGGAGGGCGTCGGCGTCGACCCGGGCTCGTTGAAGGGCGCCGATGTCGGCGTGTTCGCCGGTGTGTCCAACCAGGGCTACGGGATGGGCGCGGACCCGGCCGAAATGGAGGGCTACGCGAGCACCGCGGGCGCGTCGAGCGTCGTGTCGGGCCGGGTGTCCTACGTCTTCGGGTTCGAAGGCCCGGCGGTCACGATCGACACGGCGTGTTCGTCTTCGCTGGTCGCGATGCACCTGGCCGGACAGGCGCTGCGGCAGGGCGAGTGCTCGATGGCACTGGCCGGCGGCGTCACGGTGATGGGGACGCCCGGCACCTTCGTGGAGTTCTCGAAGCAGCGCGGCCTGGCCGGTGACGGCCGGTGCAAGGCCTACGCCGACGGCGCGGACGGCACGGGCTGGGCCGAGGGCGTCGGCGTCGTCGTGCTGGAACGGCTTTCGGTGGCGCGTGAGCGCGGGCACCGGGTGCTGGCCGTGCTGCGCGGCAGCGCGGTCAACTCCGACGGCGCGTCCAACGGCTTGACCGCGCCGAACGGGCCCTCGCAGCAGCGGGTGATCCGCCGGGCCCTCGCCGGTGCCGGGCTCGCACCGTCCGATGTGGACATCGTGGAGGGTCACGGCACCGGGACGGCGCTGGGCGACCCGATCGAGGCGCAGGCCCTGCTGGCCACCTACGGCAAGGACCGCGACCCGGAAACACCGCTCTGGCTGGGTTCGGTGAAGTCGAACTTCGGGCACACGCAGTCGGCCGCGGGCGTGGCCGGGGTGATCAAGATGGTCCAGGCGCTGCGCCACGGCGTCATGCCGCCCACCCTGCACGTCGACCGGCCCACCAGCCAGGTGGACTGGTCCGCCGGAGCGGTCTCGCTGCTGACCGAGGCGCGGGAGTGGCCGCGCAACGGCCGTCCCCGCCGGGCCGGGGTCTCCTCGTTCGGCATCAGCGGCACGAACGCCCACCTGATCATCGAAGAAGCCCCGGCCGAGCCGGAGCCGGCCGCCGAACCACGCGACGGTGGCGTGGTGCCGCTGGTCGTCTCGGCCCGCAGCGCCGGGTCACTGGCCGGTCAGGCCGGCCGGCTGGCCGCGTTCCTCGGCGCGTCCGGCGCGCCGCTGGCCGACGTCGCCGGGGCGCTGGTGTCCGGCCGCGCCGTGTTCGGCGACCGGGCCGTCGTGGTGGCGGAGACGCGCGAGGGAGCGACGGCCGGGCTGGCGGCGCTGGCCCGCGGCGAGGACGACCCGGGCCTGGTCACCGGCCGGGTGCCCGCGTCCGGCCTGCCGGGCAAGCTCGTCTGGGTGTTCCCCGGCCAGGGAACGCAGTGGGCGGGCATGGGCCGCGAACTCCTGGACTCCTCGCCGGTCTTCGCCGAGCGGATCGCCGAGTGCGCGGCCGCGCTGGAGCCGTGGGTCGACTGGTCGCTGCTCGACGTCCTGCGCGGCGAAGGCCCGGGGCTGCTGTACCGGGTGGACGTGCTCCAGCCCGCGAGCTTCGCGATGATGGTCGGCCTGGCCGCCGTGTGGTCCGCCGCGGGTGTGGTCCCCGACGCGGTGGTCGGCCACTCCCAGGGCGAGATCGCCGCGGCGTGCGTGTCGGGGGCGTTGTCGCTCGAAGACGCGGCGAAGGTGGTCGCGCTGCGCAGCCAGGCCATCGCCGCGAAGCTCTCCGGCCGCGGCGGCATGGCGTCGGTCGCGTTGAGCGAAGAAGCCGCCGTCACGCGCTTGGCGCCGTGGGCGGACCGCGTGGAAGTCGCGGCCGTCAACAGCCCGACGTCGGTGGTGGTCGCCGGGGACGCCGAAGCGCTCGCCGAAGCCCTCGAAACGCTGTCCGGCGAAGGCGTCCGCGTCCGGCAGATCGCGGTGGACTACGCCTCGCACACCCGGCACGTCGAAGACATCGAGGAGACGCTGGCCGAAGCGCTGGCCGGGATCGACGCCCGGGCCCCGCTGGTGCCGTTCCTCTCCACCCTGACCGGCGAGTGGATCACCGGCGACGGAGTCGTGGACGGCGGCTACTGGTACCGGAACCTGCGCGGCCAGGTGCGGTTCGGCCCGGCCGTGGAAACGCTGCTCGGGCAGGGCCACGGCGTGTTCGTCGAGATCAGCGCCCACCCGGTGCTCGTCCAGCCGATCACCGAGCTCACCGACGACGTCGTCACCGGAACCCTGCGCCGCGACGACGGCGGCCTGCGCCGGCTGCTGACGTCGATGGCGGGGCTGTTCGTCCGCGGGGTCGAACTGGACTGGACGTCGCTGGTGCCGCCCGCGCGGGCCGACCTCCCGGCGTACGCCTTCGACCACGAGCACTACTGGCTGCGCGCCGTCGGCACCGTGGGCTCCGACGCCGTCTCGCTGGGGCTCGCCGGCGCCGACCACCCGCTGCTCGGCGCGGTCGTCCAGCTCCCGCAGTCCGACGGCCTCGTCTTCACCTCGCGGCTGTCACTGCGGTCGCACCCCTGGCTGGCCGACCACGCGGTCCGGGACGTCGTGATCGTCCCCGGCACCGGGCTGGTCGAGCTGGCCGTGCGGGCCGGTGACGAAGCCGGCTGCTCGGTGCTCGACGAGCTGGTGATCGAGGCGCCGCTCGTGGTGCCCCGCCGCGGCGGGGTCCGCGTGCAGGTCGCGCTCGGCGGCCCCGGTGGCGACGGCTCGCGCACGGTGGACGTCTACTCCCTGCGCGAAGACGCCGAGGACTGGGTCCGGCACGCCACCGGCGTGGTGGTCCCGGGCGAGCGCACGACCGCCGGGTACGACTTCGCCGCCTGGCCGCCGCCCGGCGCGACGGCCGTGGACATCACCGGTGCCTACGACGTGCTCGCGGACGTCGGCTACGGGTACGGACCCACGTTCCGGGCCGTGCGCGCGGTGTGGCGCCGCGGCGAGGAGACCTTCGCCGAGGTCGCCCTGCCCGACGAGCACCGCGCCGAAGCCGCCCGGTTCGGCATCCACCCGGCGCTGCTGGACGCGGCCCTGCACTCGACGATGGTCAGTGCCGCGGCGGACACCGAGTCCTACGGCGACGAGGTGCGGCTGCCGTTCGCGTGGAACGGGCTGCGGCTGCACGCGGCCGGTGCCTCGGTGCTGCGGGTGCGGGTCGCCAAGCCCGAGCGGGACAGCCTGTCGCTGGAGGCCGTGGACGAGACCGGCGGCCTGGTCGTGACGCTGGATTCCCTGGTCGGCCGCCCGGTGACGAACGACCAGCTGACGACGGCGGCGGGTGCCGCGGGCGCCGGCGCGCTGTTCCGGGTGGACTGGACACCACTGTCCTCAGTGGATACGTCGAAGCCCGCGCCGTCCTGGGTGCCGGTGGCGACCGCGGAACAGGTGGCGACGCTGGCCGACGACGTGCTGACCGGCGTGGCCGAAGCCCCGGCGGTGGCCGTCATGGACGCCGTCGCCGACGCCACCGACGAGGAGCCGGTGCTGGCGCTGACCGTCCGGGTGCTGGACGTGGTCCAGTGCTGGCTGGCCGGCGGCGGGCTGGAGAGCACCAAGCTCGCGATCGTGACGCGCGGCGCGGTGCCCGCCGGCGACGGCGTGGTCACCGACCCGGCCGGGGCGGCCGTGTGGGGCCTGGTCCGGGCCGCGCAGGCGGAAAACCCCGACCGGATCGTCCTGCTCGACGTCGAGCCCGCCGCCGAAGTGCCGCCACTGCTGGGTTCGGTGCTCGCCGACGGCGAGCCCCAGGTCGCGGTGCGGGGCACGACCCTGTCCATCCCGCGGCTCGCCCGCGCCGCCCGGCCGGACGCGCCCGCCGGGTTCGAGACCCGCGGGCCGGTCCTGATCACCGGCGGGACCGGGTCGCTCGGCGGCCTGGCCGCCCGGCACCTGGTCGAGCGGCACGGCGTCCGGCAGCTGGTGCTGGCCAGCCGCCGGGGCCTGGACGCCGAGGGCGCCAAGGACCTGGTCACCGATCTGACCGGGCTCGGCGCCGACGTCTCGGTCGCCGCCTGCGACGTCTCCGACCGGAACCAGGTGGCCTCGCTGCTCCGGCAGCACCGGCCGACGGCGGTGATCCACACGGCGGGCATCGCCGACGCCGGGGTGATCGGGACGGTGACACCGGGCCGGCTGGCCGAGGTCTTCGCGGCCAAAGTCGCCGCCGCCCGGCACCTCGACGAGCTGACCCGCGACCTGGACCTCGACGCGTTCGTCGTCTACTCCTCGGTCTCCGCGGTGTTCATGGGCGCCGGCAGCGGCAGCTACGCCGCGGCCAACGCGTACCTGGACGGGCTGGTGGCCCACCGGCGAGCGGCCGGCCTGCCAGGCCAGTCGCTGGCGTGGGGGCTGTGGGACCAGGCCACCGGCGGCATGGCGGCCGGCACCGACGAGGCGGGCCGGGCCCGGATGACCCGCCGCGGCGGGCTGATCGCCATGGAACCCGCGGAAGGCCTGGCCCTCTTCGACGCCGCCGTCGGAGCCGGGGACGCGCTGCTGGTGCCCGCCCAGCTCGACCTCCGCGGCCTGCGTGCCGAGGCGGCGGGCGGCGCGGACGTGCCGCACCTGCTGCGCGACCTGATCCGCGCGGGCCGCCAGCAGGCCCGCTCAGCGTCCACTGTGGACGAGAACTGGACCGGCCGGCTGGCCGGGCTCGAGCCGGACGAGCGGGTGAAGGTCCTGCTCGACCTGGTGCGCGCCCAGGTGGCCGCGGTACTGGGCTACCGCGCCGCCCACCAGGTCGACGCGGACCAGGGGCTCTTCGAGATCGGGTTCGATTCGCTCACCGCGATCGAGCTCCGCAACCGGCTGCGTGCCCGCACCGAACGGAAGATCTCGCCCAGTGTCGTCTTCGACCACCCGACGCCGGCCCTGCTCGCCGCGCACCTCAACGAGCTGCTCTGAAAGAAGGTGGTGAACCGTGTTCGACGTGGAGACCTATCTCCAGCGGATCGGCTGCGGCGGGGAAACCGGCGTGGACCTCGAGACGCTCGCGAAGCTGCAGAAGCGCCACCTGATGGCGATCCCGTACAACAGCCTCGCCTACGAACTCCGTGACGCCGTGAACGTCGTGGACCTCGACGAGGACGACGTCTTCGTGACCAGCATCGCCGAAGGGAACGGCGGGGCCTGCTACCACCTGAACCGGCTGTTCCACCGGCTCCTGACCGAACTGGGCTACGACGTCACGCCCCTGGCGGGCAGCACCGCCGAAGGCCGGGAAACCTTCGGCACCGAGGTCGAGCACATGTTCAACCTCGTCACCCTGGACGGCGGCGACTGGCTGGTCGACGTCGGCTACCCCGGCCCGACCTACGTCGAGCCGCTGCCGGTGTCGCCCGCGGTGCAGACCCAGTACGGCAACCAGTTCCGGGTGGTGGACCACGAATCCGGGTACGCGCTGCAACGCCGGGGTGCGGTCACCCGCTGGAGCACCCTCTACACGTTCACGACGCAACCGCGGCAGTGGAGTGACTGGAAGGAACTGGAGGACAACTTCCGGGCGCTCGTGGGGGACACCACCCGCACCGACACCCAGGAAACCCTGTGCGGCCGGGCGTTCGCGAACGGCCAGGTCTTCCTGCGGCAGCGCCGGTACCTGACGGTCGAGGACGGCCGCGAGCAGGTGCGCACGATCACCGACGACGGCGAGCACCGGGCACTGGTCGCCCACGTGCTGTCCGGCGACCTTGGCTGAACTGGCGAAAGGCACCACCATGAGGGAAAAGGCGGGTCTGCTGGCGAAGTTCGCCGGCCTCTGCAAGACCGCGTACGAGCACCACTACATCCCGTACCTCAACTTCTTCTACGGCGGCGAGTACCTCCACCACGGCAGCGAGCCGGTGTCCAGGATCGTGGACCTGCCGTACGTGACCGTGCCGGAGCAGCGGAAGAAGGCGCCGTGAGGACGACGATTCCGGTTCGCCTGGGTGAGCGGTCCTACGACGTGCTCGTCGGCCCCGGGGTGCGGACGGCGCTGCCCGAGGTCGTCCACCGGCTCGGCGCCCGGCGGGCCGTGGTCGTCTCGGCCCGCCCGGCGGACTGGGTGCCCGGCACGGGCGTCGAGACGCTGCTGCTCCCGGCGCGCGACGGCGAGCCGGACAAGCGGCTGTCCACAGTGGAGGACCTGTGCGGTGAGTTCGCGCGGTTCGGGCTCACCCGCTCCGACGTCGTCGTCTCGTGCGGCGGCGGCACCACCACGGACGTCGTCGGGCTCGCGGCCGCGCTGTACCACCGGGGCGTCGCCGTGGTCCACCTGCCGACGTCCCTGCTCGCCCAGGTGGACGCCAGTGTCGGCGGGAAGACCGCGGTGAACCTGCCGTCGGGCAAGAACCTCGTCGGCGCGTACTGGCAGCCCAGCGCGGTGCTGTGCGACACCGACTACCTGACCACCCTGCCGCGGCGGGAGCTGCTGAACGGCCTCGGCGAGATCGCCCGCTGCCACTTCATCGGCGCGCCGGACCTGCGGGGACTTCCGCTGCCGGCGCAGATCGCCGCCAGCGTCACCCTGAAGGCGGGCATCGTCGCGCAGGACGAGCGGGACACCGGGCTGCGGCACCTGCTCAACTACGGCCACACCCTCGGGCACGCGCTGGAGATCGCGACGGACTTCGCCCTGCGCCACGGCGAGGCGGTGGCCATCGGCACCGTCTTCGCCGGCCGGCTGGCGGGCGCGCTGGGCCGCATCGACCAGTCCGGAGTGGACGAACACCTCGACGTCGTCCGCCACTACGGCCTGCCCGCCGCGCTGCCCGACGGCGTCGACCCGGCCGTGCTCGTCCGCCAGATGCGCCGGGACAAGAAGGCGATCACCGGGCTCGCCTTCGTCCTCGCCGGCCCACGGGGCGCGGAGCTGGTGAGCGACGTGCCGCCGCAGGTCGTCACGGACGTGCTGGACCGGATGCCGCGGGACAGCCTGGAAAACCTGGTCGGGGCGACGGAAGCGGCGGCGACATGAAGCGGCTGCCTGCGGAGCCGGACCTCGCCGCCCACGGCCGGGCGGTCGACCTGGTGCTGGCCGGGCGGCTGAGCGCGGCGCTGGCCCGGCCGGCCGCGCAGCAGCCGTGCTGGCCGGACGCCGAGCGCGCGGCGGCGGTGGTCGAGCTGCTGCACAACGCCGAGCCGATCGTGGCGCCGGAGGAGACGGCGCGGCTGCACACCCGGCTCGCGTCGGTCGCCCGCGGCGAGGCGTTCCTGCTGCAGGGCGGGGACTGCGCGGAGACGTTCGACGGCAACACCGAACCGCACGTGCGGGCCAACCTGGGCGTGCTGGCCCGGATGGCCGAGGTGCTGGCCGAGGCGGCCGGCCTGCCGGTGGTCAAGATCGCCCGCATGGCCGGGCAGTTCGCCAAGCCGCGGTCGAACACCGTCGACGCGCTGGGCCTGCCGGTGTACCGGGGCGACATCGTGAACTCCCCGGAGTGCACACCCGCCGCCCGGACCCCCGACCCGCACCGGATGCTGATGGCCTATGCCCACGCCGCCGGCACGATGGACCTGGTCCGCAAGTTCGGCGTCGAAGGCCTCGAGGAACCCCTGGTGGCGCAGGTGGTGCTGGCCGGCGCCCGCCGCGCGTCCTCGGCGGCCGGACGGCCGTTCCCGGACGCCGTCCGGACGGCGCACCCGGCCGAGATCTACGTCAGCCACGAAATGCTCCTGCTCGACTACGAGCGGGCCGTCCTGTGGGCGGATTCCAGTGGGCCGGAACCGCGGCTGTCCAGCGGGCTGGCGCACTTCCTGTGGATCGGGGAACGCACCCGGCAGCTCGACGGTGCCCACATCGCGTTCGCGGAGCTGCTGTCCAACCCGATCGGCCTGAAGCTCGGGCCGAGCTGCACCCCGGAGGAGGTCGTCGAGTACGTGCGACGGCTCGACCCGCACCGCACGCCGGGCCGGCTGACGCTGGTCAGCCGGATGGGACACGCCCAGGTCCGCGAGCTCCTCCCGCCGATCGTGGAGAAGGTCACCGCCTCCGGGCACGAGGTGATCTGGCAGTGCGACCCGATGCACGGCAACACCCGGACCTCCGGCAACGGCTACAAGACCCGGCACTTCGGCCACGTCGTCGACGAGCTCGCCGGCTTCTTCGCCGTGCACCGCCGGCTCGGCACCCACCCCGGCGGCATCCACGTCGAGGTCACCGGCGAAGACGTGACCGAATGCCTCGGCGGTGCCACGGGCATCGGCGAGGCCGACCTGCCCGACCGCTACCTGACCGCCTGCGACCCGCGGCTCAACGCCGACCAGTCGGTCGAACTCGCGTACACGATCGCGAAGATGCTCCACTAGCCCGAACCGCCCCAATGTGGCCTTGGTTGCGTTCAACGCACCGAAGGCCGCCTTGGGTGCGTTGAGCGCACCGAAGGCCACCTTGGGTGCGTTGGACGCACCGAAGGCCACATTGGGGCGCTTGAGGAGAGGCCGAGATGACCATCAGCGGGACCACTCGCCTGTTCGTCGTGCTGGGCGATCCGGTCGGCCAGGTCCAGTCGCCGGGGCTGCTGAACCCGCTGTTCGCGGAACTGGGCGTTGACGCGGTGCTCGTCCCGGTGCACGCGCCGGTGCCGGACCTCGAGCGGATCGTCGCCGGGCTGAAGTGCGTCGGCAACCTCGACGGCATCTTCGTCACCGTGCCGCACAAGGTGGCCGTGACCGGGCTCGCCGACCGGTGCAGCCCGATGGTGACGATCACCGGCAGTGCCAACGCCTTGCGGCGCGAAGCCGACGGCCGGTGGTACGCCGAGAACTTCGACGGCACCGGCTTCGTGGCCGGGCTGGTCGCGGCCGGCCACGACCCGAAGGCCCGGCAGGTGGCCCTCGTCGGGGCCGGCGGTGCGGGCAGCGCCATCGCGGCCGCCCTGCTGGCGGCGGGCGCCGGCCGGCTCGCGGTGTGCGATCCGGACACCGCGAAACTGACCGCCCTCCAAGCCCGCCTGGACGCGCACTGGCCGGGCCGGACCGTGGTCTCGGCCGAACCGGACACCGCGGGCGCCGAGATCGCCGTGAACGCGACGCCGCTCGGGCTGCGCCCCGACGACCCGCTGCCGTTCCGGCCGGACCGGCTGGCCCCGCGCAGCGTGGTCGCCGACATCATCATGAAACCCCGCGAAACCCGCCTTCTCCGCGAAGCGGCGGCTCTCGGCCACGACGTCCATTACGGAATCCACATGCTCGACGGGCAATTGGACTCCTACCGCGCTTTCTTCGGCCTGGGTTGAAGATCGGCCACTACCAAGCCGGGGGATGTGAGCCACCCGGGGCCGACCTAGCCTGGTGACGACGCTGATTCCGAGGCATTCCGGACACGGCACGGGCTTTTCTTCAATTCGAACCCCAGCGGAGATTCGGAGAACCATGAACGCGCGAAAGGCACCGGAATTCCCTGCGTGGCCGCAGTACGACGACGCCGAGCGGGACGGCCTGGTCCGCGCGCTCGAACAGGGTCAGTGGTGGCGCATGGGCGGGGACGAGGTGAACTCCTTCGAGCGCGAGTTCGCCGCCCACCACGGCGCCGCGCACGCGCTGGCGGTCACGAACGGCACCCACGCGCTGGAACTCGCCCTGCAGGTGATGGGCGTCGGCCCGGGCACCGAGGTCATCGTGCCGGCCTTCACCTTCATTTCCTCGTCGCAGGCGGCCCAGCGGCTCGGCGCGGTCACCGTCCCGGTCGACGTCGACGCGGCCACCTACAACCTCGACCCGGAGGCGGTCGCGGCCGCCGTCACCCCGCGCACCAAGGTGATCATGCCGGTGCACATGGCCGGGCTGATGGCCGACATGGACGCACTGGCCAAGATCTCCGCCGACACCGGGGTGGCGCTGCTGCAGGACGCCGCGCACGCGCACGGCGCGCGCTGGCAGGGCAAGCGCGTCGGCGAGCTGGACAGCATCGCCACCTTCAGCTTCCAGAACGGCAAGCTGATGACGGCAGGCGAAGGCGGCGCGGTCGTCTTCCCCGAAGGCGAGACCGAAAAGTACGAGACGGCGTTCCTCCGGCACAGCTGCGGCCGTCCCCGCGACGACCGCCGGTACATGCACAAGATCGCCGGCTCCAACATGCGGCTCAACGAGTTCTCCGCGTCCGTGCTGCGTGCGCAGCTGGCCCGCCTCGACGAGCAGATCGCCGTGCGCGACGAGCGCTGGGCGCTGCTGTCCCGGCTGCTCGGCGCGATCGACGGCGTCGTGCCGCAGGGCGGCGACGTGCGCGCCGACCGCAACTCCCACTACATGGCCATGTTCCGCATCCCCGGGCTCACCGAGGAGAAGCGCAACGCCCTGGTCGACCGGCTCGTCGAAGCCGGCCTGCCCGCCTTCGCCGCGTTCCGCGCGATCTACCGCACCGACGCGTTCTGGGAGCTCGGTGCCCCCGACGAGAGCGTGGACGCGATCGCCGAGCGCTGCCCGAACACCGACGCGATCAGCCGGGACTGCGTCTGGCTGCACCACCGGGTCCTGCTCGCCGGTGAGCCGGAGCTGCACGCGACCGCCGAGATCATCGCCGACGCCGTGGCCGGGGCATGAGCGTCCGGGCCGCGGTGGTCGGCCTCGGCTGGGCGGGCCGGGAGCTGTGGCTGCCCCTGCTGCGCGAGCACGCGGACTTCGAGGTGGTCGCCGCCGTCGACGCCGACCCGGCGTCACGCCAGGCGTTCACGAAGGCGACCGGCATCCCCACGCACCCCGCGGTGTCCGCGCTGACCGCGCGCGAGGTCGGCCTCGCCGTCGTCGCGGTGCCGAACTACCTGCACACCGAGGTGGCGGGCGCGCTGCTCGCCACCGGGATCTCCGTCTTCCTCGAGAAGCCGGTGTGCCTGACCTCGGCCGAGATCGACGTCCTGGCAGCCGCCGAACGCAGCGGCGGGATGCTGCTGGCCGGCAGCGCCGCCCGCTACCGCGGTGACGTCGGGGCGCTGCGGCAGCTCCTGCCGGAGCTGGGCGAGATCCGGCACGTCGCGATGGGCTGGATCCGGGCGCGGGGCGTGCCCCGCGCGGGTGGCTGGTTCACCCAGCGCGAGAAGGCCGGCGGGGGCGCGCTGTACGACCTCGGCTGGCACCTGCTCGACACGCTCGCGTTCCTGCTCGGCCCGGCCGCCTTCACCCAGGTCATCGGCGTGACGTCGGACGACTTCGTCAACGCCGGCGCCTGGCGCGCGGCGTGGCGGCAGGACCAGCTCGGCGCCGATGCCGCCGACGTCGAGGACACCGCGCGCGGCTTCCTGGTCCGCGAAGACGGCGTCTCGGTCTCGCTGCGGGCGAGCTGGGCGTCGCACCAGGCGCGGGACGTCTCGGTGATCCACGTCGAGGGCAGTGCCGGCACCGCGGACCTGCGGTGCACCTTCGGCTTCAGCCCCAACCGGGAGCCCGAACCCGTGCTGACGGTGACCCGCGAGGGCACCACGACCCGGCTTCCCGTGCCGCTCGAACGCATCGGCGTCGAATACACGCGCCAGGTGAGCGACCTCGCCGCGATGCTGGCCGACCCCGCCAACCGTGGCCGGGCCGTCGCCGAGGCGCGGCCGATCGTCTCGATGATCGAGAACTTCTACGCCTCTGCGGGCTCGGCGCGTGGCCGGGGTGCGGTTCCGGCGTATCAGTGATGAAGGAGCGCTCCATGACATTCCCGATCGTCGACCGACCGGGCGCCGGGGCCGATCCCTCGGTCCCGGTCCGGCACGCGGTCATCTTCGACCTCGACGGGGTCGTCGTCGACAGCTTCGCGGTGATGAGCGAGGCCTTCGCCATCGCCTACGCGGAAGTGGTCGGTGACGGGCCCGCGCCCTTCGAGGAATACCGGCGCCACCTCGGCCGCTATTTTCCGGATATCATGCGGATCATGGACCTGCCGCTGGAGATGGAGGAACCCTTCGTCCGCGAGAGCTACCGCCTCGCCGGCGAGGTGGAGGTCTTCGACGGGGTCACCGAGCTGCTGCTGACGCTGCGGGCGCGTGGCCTGCGGCTGGCCATCGCCACCGGCAAGAGCGGGCCGCGGGCGCGGTCCCTGCTGGACAACCTCGGCCTGCTCCCGTTCTTCGAGCACGTCATCGGCTCGGACGAGGTCGCCCGCCCCAAACCGGCACCCGACATCGTGCGGCACGCGCTGAACCTGCTGGACGTCCCGCCCGAGCGGGCCATCATGATCGGCGACGCGCCGACCGACCTGGCCAGCGCGCGCGGCGCCGGCGTCGCCTCGGCCGCCGCGCTGTGGGCGCCCCCGGACGACATCGGCGAGCTGCTCGCCGCCGGTCCCGACGTGGTGCTGCAGCAGCCGGCCGACCTGCTCGCGCTCTGCCCGTCGGTGCCCAGCAGCTGACCGCGTGTACCACCTCGGCATTGACGTCGGCGGCACCAAGGTCGCCTTCCGCGTCGAGACGGGCTCCGAGTGCGTCGAGGAGTCCACGTTCCGCTGGGGACCCCGGCACAGCGCCGAGGAGGACTTCGCCCGGCTGGCCGGGCACGTGGCGGGGCTGCGGGACCGGCTCGGCGCGCCACTGGAAGCGGTCGGGGTCGCGATGCCCGGCACGGTCGGCCCGGACGGCCGGGTCGCCGCCTGGCCCAGCCGTCCGGAGTGGACCGGGTTCGACCTGGGACCGGCGTTGCGCACGCTGTTTCCCGAAGCGGCCGTCGCCTGGGCGGACGACGGCGACCTCGGCGCCCTCGCCGAGGCGCGGGCGTCGGGCTGCGAAAACCTGCTGTACCTCGGGGTCGGCACCGGCATCGGCGGCGGTCTGGTCCTTGGCGGCGTGCCGTGCCCCGGCCTCGGCCGCGGCTCGTTCGAAATCGGGCACGTGATCGTCGAGCTGGGCGGCGAGCCGTGTGTTTGCGGCCGCCGCGGCTGCCTGCAGGCCCTCGCGTCGGGGCCGGCGACCCTGCGCCGCGCGGGATCGTTGCGCGGCGCGGACGTCACGTTCGACGACCTGCGCGAGGCGTTGCGCGGCGAAGAGCCCTGGGCGACCGGCGCGATCGACGGAACGGCCCGGGCACTGGCCGCCGCGGTGACCGGCGTCCAGGAGCTCGTCCACCCGGAGCGCGCGCTGATCGGCGGCGGCTTCGCGGCCGGGATCCCGGAGCTCGTCGGCCGGGTGGCCGAGCACCTCCACGGCCTGGCCCGCCCCGGCCAAGCCCCGCTGCCGCTGGCCCCGGCCGCACTGGGCGGCCTGTCCTCCCTGCGCGGCGCGGTGTCGCTCGCCCGCCTGATCGCCGGCGGACCCGGCGAGAGCGGAGAACGTCCCCAGCCGTCGTGAGCGGGCACCGCGTCCCCGCTCACGGCCGGCGGGGGCAGTGGTCACCAGGTGACCGGCAGCTCGACCAGGCCCTGGAAGGACTCGCCGGGCTGGACCGGGATTTCCGCCGCCGCCTCCGCGAGGCGCAGGCCGGGCAGCCGCTCGAGCAGGGTGCCGAAGGCGATCTCCATGATGGTGCGCGCCAGGTCCAGTCCCAGGCACCGGTGGGGGCCGGACCCGTAGCTCAGGTGGTCACCGGGGTCGGGGCGGTGCCAGTCCAGGGCGTCCGGCTGCCGGTAGTGCTCCTCGTCCCGGTTGATCAGGGAGAGCACGAAGAAGACGCCGTCGCCCTTGGCGATGGTGGTTCCGCCGACCTCGATGTCGGCCACGGCGACCCGCTGCACGCCGTCGGTGACCGCCACGAGCCGGCTCAGCTCGTCGACGGCCGCGGGCAGCAGCGACGGGTCGGCACGCAGCTCGGCGAGCTGCTCGGGGTGCTGCAGCAGTGCGCTGGCGCCGATCGCGATCGAGCTCGACGTGGTGTGGTGACCGCTCACCAGCATGATCAGCAACAGCTGGAGGACCTCCGCGGGCGCCGCGTCCGCCGGGGTGCCGCGGTCCGCGACGGCGGCGAGGTAGGCGCCGAGCAGGCCGTCGGCGGGATGCTGCCCGGCCTGCTTGGCCACGTACGCCACGAGCTCGTCGTAGGCCCCGGCCGCGGCCGGGCCGAACAGCTGCTGCGTCTTCTGCTTGAAGTACTCCTGGTCTTCGCGCGGAATACCCAGTGCCGCGTACAGCGACCCCAAAGCCGCGGGCGACGCGAACGCCGAGACCAGGTCCGCGGGCGCACCGTGGGCGACCATGTCGGCCAGCTGCCGGTCGACGACCTCCTGCAGCTTCGGCCGCACGGCGTCGATCAGCCCGGCCCTGAAGCCCGCTTCCGCCACTTCCCGCCGGGCGCGGTGCTCCGGGTCGTCGACGCCGACGAGCGCGGTGAGCCTGCCGATGACCTTCTTCTGGTCTTCGCCGAACTTCTGGGCCGCGGCCGCCGCCGCGTTGGCCACCGGCCACGCGGGATCGCTGTGGTCGCTGGAAATCCGGGGATCGGCCAGCAGCCGCCGGGTCAGCGCGTAGCCGGTGACGGCCCAGGCTTCGCGGCCGTCGTAGAGGGTGATCCGCGAGAGCGGACGCCGCTCGGCCAGCGGCCGGTAGCCCGGCGCCGGCCGGTAGGGGCAGGTCCGGTTCTGCGGGAAGGCAACGGGATCGGTCATCAGGGGGCCACTCCTCAGCGCAAGGAGCCGCCTCACCGGGAACGACTCCGCCGGCGCGGGGCCGGCTCGTCGCGACCCCGCCGGAGAACGATAGGAACGCGGGCCCGGCCGAGGATCCCCCATCCTGATAGGACTGACAGGACTGACCGGACCCGGTGCCGCGGTGATCCGGAGTTCCGTGGCCCACCCCCAAAAGAGGAGGGCCTCTTCAGTCCGGCCGGCCGGACTGAAGAGGCCTCTCGACTGAGCCGCCAACGTGGGGGGAGGCTGACAGCTCAGGCTTCGGCGGCCACGCCGGCTTCCGCCTTGCCGGGGGCGGGCGCGGGTTTGGGGCGGCCCGGGAGGAGCAGGCACAGCGGCACCGCCAGCGCGGTGAAGCCGATCGACCACCAGAAGGTGGTGCCGTAGGCGTGGATGAGCTCGTCCGGCGTCTTCGCGCCGGCCGAGGCGTGCTCGAGGATCATGGCGAGGACTGCGATCCCCAGCGAGCCGCCGATCTGCTGGACGATGAGGACGAGGATGGTGGCGTTGGGGATCTGGGCGTGGTCGAGCCCGATGTAGGCGGAGCTGCCGAGCGGGATGGTGGCGACGCCCATGCCGAGGCCGCGCACCAGCAGGAAGGCCATCAGCAGCAGGTCGGGGGTGCCGGCGGTGACGAACGCGAACGGCACGGTGGTCAGGACCACGGCGGCGAACCCGACGAGCGCGACCGCGCGGGGGCCGATCTTGTCGGTGTAGCGACCGGCGACCCACCGGGACAGCAGGGTGCCGACGCCCTGCGGGATCAGCAGCAGCCCCGCGCCGAGCGCGTCCACGCCCCGGGCCTGCTGCCAGAACAGGGGGAGCAGCAGCATCGCGCCGTACAGGGTCGCGCCGCTCAGGAAGTACAGCACCGACGACGAGGCGATCGAACGGTGGCCGAACAGCCGGACGTTCACCAGCGCCCCGGCGCCCCGCGGCAGGGCCCAGGCGACGAAGCCGGCGACCAGTGCGAGCCCGGCCAGGAGCGGGACCAGCACTTCGGCGCTGCCGAAGCCGGCGCTGCCGGTCCGGGACAGGCCGTAGACGACGGCGACGGCGCCCGGCGACAGCAGGAGCAGACCGACGACGTCGAGGCGGTCCCGGTCGCCGCTGGGCCGGTCGTCGGGCAGGTTCCGGTACGCGAGCCAGAGGCCGGTGACGCAGAGCGGGATGTTGACCAGGAACAGCAGCCGCCAGTCGCCGGTGGCCAGCAGGAGGCCGCCCAGCACGGGCCCGAGGATGGGGCCGAGCGCGATGGGCAGGGAGATGGTCGCCATGACGCGGCCGGTGTTGCGGCCCTTGGCGGCCTGCATGATCAGGGTCATCATCAGCGGCATCATCAGGCCGCCGCTGACGCCCTGGACGGTCCGGAACACGATGAGGCTGGTGGCGTCCCACGCCACCGCGCAGAGCACCGAGCCGGTGAGGAAGAGCCCGAGCGAGCCGAGCCACAGCCGCTTCCCGCCGAGCGCCGACTGGGCCCACCGGACGATCGGGATGGTGGCGAACATGGCCAGCAGGTAGCCGGTGCTCACCCACTGGATCGTGGCGATCGGGGCGTGCAGCTCGCGGGCCAGGTCGTTGATGGCGACGCTGACGATCGTGGTGTCGAACATCGCCGCCAGCGCGCCGACGATGATGGTGAACGCCAGCCGCCACACCGCGGGGTCGACGCGGTCGGGATCGGCCGGCGCAAGGGGGTCGGACTCGCTGGACGAGGACACGAACACCTCCTAAGATACGTCTGTGTTTCTTATTTGCGCCATCGTAAGCTTGCGTGAATAAGATGCGCAAGTGTTTCTTGCGGAGGTGGGCATGGGTGAGCGGCGACGGGGCGCGGTCCTGGAGCAGGCGCTGCTGGACGCGTCCTGGCAGGAGCTCGCGGAGGGCGGTTACGCGCGGTTCACCATGGACGCCGTCGCCGCGCGCGCCGGCACCAGCCGCCCGGTGCTGTACCGCCGCTGGAGCGACCGGTCCGAGCTGCTGCGCGCGACGATCGTCCACGCCCTGCAGCGCAACCGCGTCCGGGCGCCCGAGGACACCGGCTCCCTGCGCGGCGACCTGCTGTCCCTGATGTCGGAGATCAGCCGGACGCGGGCCGAGTTCGTCACCGTGATGAGCGTCCACCTCGCCGGGTACTTCGAGGAGACCGGCACCGACCCCGCGGCCCTGCGCGAGGTCATCGGGCACGACCGGCCCCATGCGCTGGACCTCGTGTACGAGCGCGCCGCGGCGCGGGGTGAAGCCGACCTCTCCCGGGTCTCCGCCCGGGTCCGGGCGCTGCCGTTCACCCTGCTGCAGCTGGAACTGCTCACCACCCTCAAGCCCGTGCCCGTCGCGGCGCTGGAAGAAATCCTCGACACGATCGTCCTGCCGCTGTTCCGCCCGGCCGGCGCGGGCTGACCCCGTCGTGCGGCGCACCAATTCCACCAGGACTGAGGATGGCCCGGTCCCGGGCGGGGCGGGCAGGCTGGGGTGCCGTCACCGGCCGGCCGCGCCCCGCGGCCGCCGGCCGGTCAACCCACCGAAGATCCGTTCCACCGAAGGGAACGTCATGGTCGCAGTCGCCGACACCTGGGGAGCCCCGCAGTCGCTGTTCTGGCTGCACGGGGGACGGCCTGCCGAACCGGTCGCCTTCGACCCGGCCACCAAGGTGTGGAACGTCTACCGCCACGCCGACGCGCTGCGGATCCTCAACGAGCCGGCGACGTTCTCCTCGGCGGTCCAGCGCAAGATCCCCATCGACGACCGGGTCAACGAGGGCAACCTGCTGCGCATGGACGGCGTGCCGCACGCCAAGCTCCGCAAGATCGTGAGCCGGGTCTTCACCCCGAAGGTGGTGGCGGGGCTCGAACCGAGGATCACCGAGCTGACGAACGAACTGCTCGCCACGGTCGGCGAGCGCGACCGGTTCGAGCTGGTCGAGCAGCTGGCCTACCCGCTGCCGGTCATCGTCATCGCCGAGCTGCTCGGGGTGCCCACCGAGGACCACCCGCTGTTCAAGCAGTGGGTGGACATGATGTTCCGCGGCCGCGAAGAAATCTTCATCGAGGCGGACGGCGACGAGAAGGTCGTCATGGACGGCGCCGAGGAAGTCCTCCGCTACATCGCCGAGCACGTCGAGCGGCGCCGGTCGAACCCCGGCACCGACCTGCTCTCCAAGCTCGTCGAAGCCGAAGTCGACGGGGAGCGCCTCAGCGACGCGGAAGTGGTGAACTTCGGCTTCGTGCTGCTGCTCACCGGGCACATCACCACGACCATGCTGCTGGGCAACGCGGTGCTCTGCCTGGACACCTACCCGGAGTGGCAGGACCGGGTGCGCGCCGACCGCTCGCTCGTACCGGCGGTGATCGAAGAGTCCCTGCGGCTGCTCCCGCCGTTCGCCGCCGTTTCCCGGCTCACCAACGAAGAGGTGGTGCTGAGCGGGCAGCGGATTCCCGCCGACGAGCTGCTGATGGTGTGGCTCGCGGCGGCCAACCGGGACGAGAGCGCGTTCCCCGCACCCGAAACCTTCGACCCGGCCCGCGACCCCAACAACCACCTTTCCTTCGGGCGTGGGGTCCACTTCTGCATGGGCGCGCCCCTGGCGCGGCTCGAAGGCCGCATCGCGCTGAACACCCTGCTGGACCGCTTCCCGCGGCTGCGCACCGATCCGGAGGACCGCCCGGTGTTCAAGACCATCCCGATCATGACCGGGATCGACAAACTCCCGCTGCTGACCGGTTTCCCCGGCTGAGCGGCGCCCGTGGTCGCGTGCAACACCCGCCCGAGGAACTTCTGCTGAGGAGTACTGGTGACGAATCCGGCGCCGTTCAAGGTCGGCGAGGCCTACGACAGTTTCGCGGATCTGCTCGACCAGCTGTGGGGTGACAACCTGCACCACGGCTACTGGGACGATTCTGCCGGCGACATGACGCTCGAGGACGCCACCACCCGGCTGACCGACGAGCTGGCCGGCCTGCTGACCATCGAGCCGGGCGACCGGCTGCTCGACATCGGCTGCGGCATCGGCGAACCCGCCATCCGGCTGGCCGCGGCCCACGACATCACCGGGGTGGGGATCTCGATCGCCGCGGGGCAGATCGCCCGGGCGAACGACCGCGCGGCCGCCGCCGGGCTGGCCGGGCGGCTGTCGTTCGAGCTCGCCGACGCGATGGAGCTGCCGTTCCCGGACGAGTCGTTCGACGTGGTCTGGGCGCTGGAATCGTTGCACCACATGCCGGACCGGTGGCACGTGGTCCGGCAGGCGGCCCGGGTGCTGCGGCCGGGCGGCCGGATCGCCATCGGCGACTTCATGCTCCGGAGCACCGGCGGGAAGACGGCCGACGCCTCCAGTGTGGACCTGGTCAAGATGGGTGCGCTGAAGCTCGTCGAACTCGACGAGTACCGGTCCCGGCTCCGGGCGGCCGGGCTGGTGCCCGAGGCCGTCGAGGACGTCAGCGAGCGCACCCGGCCGTCGTGGGGCAAGGCGGCGGAGCGGTTCGAGGCGCTGCGTGAGCAGGCGCTGCAGCACATCGGGTTGCAGCAGTACGAAACCACGCTCTCGCGGTTCCGCCAGTTCGACGACGAGCCGGCGGTGGGGTACGTCCTGCTGACTGCCCGCAAAGCGTGAGCCCTGCCGGTTTTCCGTTGCGGGACGGGGTCGATTTGCGCATTCCCCGGTGGGCGCCCGGCTGCCTCTGCTAGCGTTCGTCGTCCTCGCCTTTGCTTTCCGTCAAAGGCGGAGTTTCCCCATCCCACCAGAAGAGCAATGACCGCAACAAGGCAGGAGACGGCAAGACAATGAATTCAGGCAGAGTCGGTCGGACCAGGCGTGGGTCCCTCCGTGCGGGCGGGCTGCTGGCGGTGCTGTTCGCCGCCCTCGTCACCGCGGGTTGCGGTGCCGGCAGCGCTTCCGGCGCGGACACCCCCAAGGCCGACGACCGCGGTGAGATCACCCAGCAGATCTACCGGTTCTACGCCACGATGGAGGACCGGCAGTTCGACAAGCTCAACTCGGTGCTCGCCGAGGGCGTCGTCGTCAAGACCCCCTTCGGTGTCACCACGGGGCGCGACAAGGTGATCGCCCAGACGGCGGAAGCGGCCAAGCAGGAAGACCGTGCCCAGCACGTCGTGACCAACGTCCTCGTCGACGTGAACGGCGACAAGGCCACCGTGCGCGCGTTCGTGGACCAGCTCATCGGCAGCAGCAAGACGCCGCAGGGCAAAATGGGCCCCGAGCCCACGACGACGGTCAATTCGCTGATGCGTTACGAAGCCGTCCGCACGCCGGAGGGCTGGCGCCTGTCGAACGTCGAAGGCGAAGTCCTCTGGGCCGCGCAGGCCCCGGCACCCGCCGGGCAGTGACGAAGAGGTTCTGAGCACAGCCGGTGGCTTGACCCACCGACTGGGGGCCCGGATTTGAATCGGCCGCGAATCGTGTCTCTCGCGAGAGGCGTGGTTCGCGGCCGACTCGTTTCCGGAAACTTTCCCGGCAGTCCGGAGTGGAGAGTCCCTCTCTCCGAAAAGGACACTTCGGACATCTCGCGCAAAACCCCGACCAAGATCCCGATTTGCGGCCTCTACCAGGCCAAAGGCGCCTCGAACTACCCACGTGGGTAATGGTTCCGGCGTCACGGCTGGGCGAATCTTGGCTGGACTTTCCTTGCGCAGCAACACTTCACCTGACCGCCCCTCGGGAGGGGAAACATGGATACCAGCAGCGAGACCTGCCCCGTGGACACCGGCAGCAGCGGGAGCTGCCCCCTCGACATGAACGCCCCGGAGCTGCTCCGAGATCCGTTCGGGGGGTACTCGCGGCTGCGCGAGGAAGCCCGCGTCTTCCGCGCCATGTGGCCCGGCTCGACCACTCCGCTGTGGCTGTTCACCCGCTACGACGACGTCAAGGAAATGCTGGCGGACAAGCGGTTCGCGAACAACCCGGGCAGTGTGCCCGGTGCGGACGTCGACAAGGTCCACCAAGAACTGGTCGAGGCGCTCGGGCTCGAAGAGAAGTACATCAAGATCTTCACCAGCAGCCTGCTCGACGCCGACGGCGAGGACCACGTCCGGTTGCGCCGGCTGGTCTCGCGGGCCTTCACCGCGCGGCGCGTCAACGACCTGCGGCCGCGGGTGGAGGAGATCACCGCGCGCCTGCTGGACGACCTGGAGCGCCAGGCGGCCGTGGACGACGAGGACGGCATCGGCGTCGTCGACCTCCTGGAGTACTTCACCTACAAGCTGCCGATCAACGTCATCTGCCAGCTGATCGGCATTCCCGAGCGCTACTGGCCCCAGTGGCGGCAGTGGGGCAAGGACGCGTTCTCGCTCGTTCCGGGCGCGCAGAACGAGCCGATGCGCGGCATGGTCGACCAGATCACCGAACTGGTCGCGCTGCGCCGCGCCGAGCCCGCCGACGACCTGCTGACCGGGCTGATCAACGCGCACGACGACGAGGGTGGCAGGCTCACCGAGAACGAGCTGATCACGATGGTGCTGACGCTGGTGCTGGCCGGCACCGAGAACACGGCGCAGACGATCGGCAACGGCATGATCGCCCTGCTCACCCACCCCGACCAGCTGGCCGCCCTGCGCGCCGAGCCCGAGCTCATGCCGGGGGCGGTCCACGAGCTGCTTCGCTGGTGCGGCGCGCTGCACAGCACGCAGTTCCGGCACGCGGTCGAGGACGTCGAGATCGCCGGCGCGAAGATCAAGCAGGGCGAGAAGACGATGGGCATGCTCGTCGCGGCCAACTACGACCCGCGCCATTTCGAGGACCCCATGCGGCTGGACATCCGCCGCCAGACCGACGGGCAGCGCGAACTGCACGTCGGGTTCGGCGCCGGCCTGCACTACTGCCTGGGCGCGCACCTGGCCAAGCAGGAGTTCGAGGTGGCGTTCACCGGCCTGATCAACCGCTTCCCCGACATGGAGCTGACCGGTCCCCCGGAGGAGCTGGACCGCGGCAACATGCCCGGCTCGTGGCGGCTGAAGCGCCTGCCCGTGCGCTTGAAGGGCACGGCCGGGGCCTAGCACCGCGGCACCGACCCAGCCCGAAGCGGCCGGCGAGCTTGCTCGCCGGCCACTTCTCGTGGCGCACGCACGGCGCGCGAAAAGGCCGTTCCCGGCAGGAAACCGTGAACGGCCTTTCCCGGACGATCAGTTGACGGCGGTGCCGGCGTCCACGAACACGTCGTCACCTTCCACGTGGACCCGGTAGACGTCCACCGGGTCGGTGCCCGGCGCGACGGACGGCTCACCGGTCCGCAGGTCGAAGCACGCACCGTGCATCCAGCACTCGATGCCCTGGTCGGTCACCTCGCCGTCGGACAGGCGCTGGAAAGCGTGCGAGCACTCGTCCCGCAGGGCGTGCACCTCGTCCCCGTCGCGCACCAGCACGACGGGGACGTCCCCCACCTTGACGGCGAACGGCTTCCGGTCGTCGAGCTCGGACAGCGTGCACACCTTGGTCACCTTCGGCGTACCCATGGTTTCTCCGTTCAGGACGCCGGCGGGACGAGCCGCACCGGGAGGTCCTTGGTCCGGGTGAAGCCGGGCCGCAGGATCCAGGGGATCTCCTTGCGCGGCACCGCCAGCGTCATGTCCGGGAACCGCGTGTACAGCCCGCGCAGCGCCACCTCCGCCTCCAGGTAGGCGACGTGCTGGCCGAGGCACCGGTGGATGCCCTTGCCGAAGCCGAGGTGGCTCTCGCTGCCGACGGCGAGCCGGTCGATCTTCAGCTTCTCCGGCTCGGGGAACTTCCGCGGGTCGCTGTTGGCCGCCATGATCAGCGGCACGACGGGCATCCCGCGCGGGATCACCGTGCCGCCCACCTCGATGTCCTCGGTCGCGAACCGCGGCTGGCCGAACTGGATCGGGCCCAGGCGCTGCAGTTCGCGCACGGCCTGCGGCCACAGCGTCGGGTCCGCCTTCAGCCGGGCGAGCTGGTCGGGGTGCTCGTGCAGGGCCAGCACCGAGTTGCCGATCAGGTAGGTCGTGGTCTGGTGCCCGGCGGTGACCAGGCTGAACAGGACGCCGACCAGCTCGTCGTCGGTGGCGATGCCCGGGTTCTTGGCCTGCGCCTCGACGAGCGCGGTGACCATGTCGTCCTTCGGCTCGGCCCGCCGCCGCTCGATCATCCCGCGCGCGGCGATCAGCGTCTTGCGGACCTCTTCCGGCAGCCGCTTGCCGTCCAGGGTGGCCATCGCGTCACTCCACGCGCGCCACTGCGGCCGGTCTTCCGCGTCGACACCGACCAGCTCGCAGATCACCGTGACCGGCAGCGGGTAGCAGTAGGACTCGACGAGGTCGACCGGCGTGCCGTCGCCACCGGCCGCTTCCAGCTTGTCGAGCAGCTCGGCGGTGAGTGCCTCGACGCGGGGGCGGAACTTGCCGACCCGGTGCGCGGTCAGCGCGTAGGAGACCAGCTTGCGCAGCCGGGCGTGCTCCTCGCCGTCGGAAGCGTTGATGAGGTTCTTCAGCCAGGGGATCAGCTCCTCCGGCATGTCCAGGTGCCGGAACACGCCGTTCCGGATGTCCTCGGCGGGCGAGTCGGCCAGCGGGTTGCACTGGAACCGCTGGTCCATCAGGACCTGGCGCACGTCCTCGTAGCGGGCGGCCAGGTACATGGGCGGCCCGCCCATGAAGCCGCCGATCTGCAGCGTCGGCGCCTCACGCACCGCGGCGTGCGCTCCCCACGGGTCGGCGACCACTTCCGGGGAGAACAGGTCGACCGGTTCGGCCGAAGTCTCGGCAGTGGTGGTCATGGGTTCTTCCTTTCGTGTTGGATCCGGCAGCGCACGGTTTCTCGTGACACAGTCCCTTGTGGACACGCGCGCGGTCAGTGCGTGGCGACGAACTCCTTGAGCGTGCCGATCACGTACTCGATCATCTCGGTGGTGATCCCCGGGTAGACGCCGATCCAGAACGTCCGCTCGGTGACGATGTCGCTGTTGGTCAGCGGGCCGGCGATGCGCTGCGGCTTGCCGATGTAGGCCGGGTGACGGGTGAGGTTGCCCGCGAACAGCCGCCGGGTGCGGATGTTGCGCGCCTCGAGGTAGTCGACGACCTCCGGGACGTCGAAGCCCGCGTCCGGTTTCACCGTGATGATGAACCCGAACCAGCTCGGGTCGCTGCCCGGCGTCGCCTCCGGCAGGATCAGCCCGGGCAGGCCGTCCAGGCCTTCGCGCAGCTGACGCCAGTTGCGCTTGCGCGCGTCGATGAAGTCCGGCAGCTTGGCCAGCTGGCTCAGCCCGAGCGCGGCGTGGATGTCGGTGCTCTTGAGGTTGTAGCCGACCTCGGAGAAGACGTACTTGTGGTCGTAGGCCTCCGGCAGCGTGCCGAGGTGCAGTTCGAACCGCTTCAGGCAGCGGTCGTCCTCGCCCGGTTCGCACCAGCAGTCGCGGCCCCAGTCGCGGAACGACTTCGCCAGCTTGGCCAGCTTGATGTCCGAGGACAGCAGCATGCCGCCCTCACCCATGGTCAGGTGGTGGGCGGGGTAGAAGGACACCGTGGAGAACCGGCCGAACGTGCCGGTGAGCTGCCCGTTGTAGGTGGAGCCGACGGCGTCGCAGTTGTCCTCGATGAGGTGGCAGCCGTGGCGCTTCGCGATCTCGGCGATTTCCGCGACGGGGAAGGGGTTTCCCAGCGTGTGCGCGATCATGATGGCCCGGGTGCGCGGGGAGATCGCCGCCTCGACCCGCTCGGCCGTCGTGTTGTACGTGCCGAGCTCGATGTCGACGAACACCGGGATCATGCCGTTCTGCAGGATCGGGTTCACCGTGGTCGGGAAGCCGGCCGCGACCGTGACGACCTCGTCGCCCGGCTTGAGCTGCTCGTCGCCCAGCGTCGGCGACGTCAGGGTGCTCAGCGCCAGCAGGTTCGCCGACGAGCCGGAGTTCGTCAGCACCGCCTTGCGCCGCTTCAGTTTCCGGGCGAAGGCCGACTCGAACTTCGTCGCGATGGTGCCGGAGGCGATGCGCAGGTCGAGCGCGGCGGCCACCAGGGCTTCGCGGTCGGCGGCGTCCAGCACCGCCCCGGACGACAGGATCGGCGTCTGCCCCGGGATGAACGGTGCCGGCCCGGGGGACTGGGCGTCGTGGTAGTCGCGGACCTGCGCCAGCAGGTCCGATCGGTCTGAGTCGACCATGTCGTATCGATCCCCTGCGGTCGAGTGCGGTTGCGGACCTAACGCTCTAGTGACGCTAGAAGCGCCGGGGTCGAGCGACATCCCCCAACGTGGTAGGGCCGTGCCCGGCGAGCGGCGGAGACTACCCGCGTTGGTGATGGCCCCGGGCCCCCGCGTGGGCAAGCTGGAGCCGACCACGAGCCACCCCTGGGAGGACGATCTTGTGAAGGTTCTTAATCTCGCCGGGGTCGCCCCGTCGACCGTGTTCAGCCACGTCCCGCTCGCGAACGCCCTGCGCAACGCCGGGCACCAGGTCATGACGACCGCGTCGGTCGACGAGATGCTCGACACGATCGCCGGCGTCGGGCTGTCCGCCGTGCGCACCACCGCCGAAGGGGTGTCCCCGCGGCAGGTCATCGCCGAGAGCGGCCTGACGCACGTGCCGGAAGACCCCAGAGAACGCGAAGTCATGGCGGGCCGCTGGTACGCGCACATGGAGTACGTGACCCTCGACGCGCTGCTGGCGTTCAGCAAGGACTGGCGCCCGGACGTCATCATCAGCGGTGTCACCTCCTACGCCGGCCCGCTGCTGTCCGCTCACTTGGGCGTGCCGTACGTGCGGCACGCCTGGGACATCCACAGCCCGCGGCTGATGGACTCCGGCGCCGAGGAGCAGCTGCGCGACCAGCTGACGGAGCTCGGCCTGACCGGTCTGCCCGAGCCCGCCATGACGATCGAAATCGCGCCGCCGAGCCTGCTGCCGCCGGAAGCCGCCTCCGCGCAGCCGATGCGGTGGATCCCGGGCAACTCGCAGGCCGTGCTGGAACCGTGGATGTACACGAAGGGCGCCGGCACCCGGATCGGCGTCACCGTCGGCACCGGGGTCGCGAACTACAACCAGTACGACTTCCTGCAGGGCGTCGTCGAGCAGATCGCCACGCTGGACGCCGAAGTCGTCGTCGCCGTCACCGAGGACGCCGCGCCGGAACTGCGCGAGCGGTTGAAGAACGTGCGCGCGGGCTGGATCCCGCTGGACGTCGTCGCGCCCACCTGCGACGTCCTGGTGCACCAGACCGGCGGCAGCACCATGATGACGGGCCTGTCCTTCGGGGTGCCCCAGGTGCTGATCCCCGACCCCAACCTCTACCGCGCCGGCGACATGGCCCGCCGGCTCGCCGAAGCCGGCGCCGCGGTCGTGCTTTCGCCGGAGGAAGCCACGAGCGAGGTCATCGCGAAGACCTGCGGCGAGCTGGTCGCCGACCCGGCCTTCGCCGCGGCCGCGGGCGGGCTCGCCCGGGAGATCGCCGCCCTGCCCTCGCCGAACGAGGTGGCGCTGCGCATCGAGCGGCTCGTCCAGGAAGCGTCCTAAGCGGACACCCGAGTTCCGGCCCGCGTCCAGCCGAGGGCGCGGGCCGGACCCGCATCCCCCGGAGATGGCCATGGGCAGTGTCAGCACCCGCAGCATGACCGTACGGCCGCTCGGCATCGACGGCGCACACCTCGTTTCGTCGAAGTCCTTCGGCGACGACCGCGGCGACTTCTTCGAGGTCTACCGCGAAGACGTGCTGAGCGAGGCGCTCGGCTACCGGCCGCGATTCCTGCAGACCAACGTCTCGACGTCGTGCCGCAACGTCGTCCGCGGCGTGCACGGGGCGATGACCCCGCCCGGCCTCGCCAAGTTCGTGACGTGCCTGCGTGGTTCGCTGCTCGACTTCGTCGTCGACGTGCGGACGGGCTCGCCGACGTTCGGCCAGTGGGACATGATCGTGCTCAACCAGTACGGCGGCACGGCGGTGTACGTGGAGGAGGGCCTCGGCCACGCGTTCGTGGCACTGGAGGACGACACGTGCGTCCAGTACCTGCTGTCCGACCTCTACCGGCCGGCGGAGGTGCTCACCGTGCAGCCGCTGGACCCCGAGATCGGCCTGCCGCTGAACCTGCCGGGCGAGCCGATCCTGTCCGAGCGTGACGCGGCCGCGCCGACCCTGCGGGAGGCCGGTGAGCTGGGCCTGCTGCCGCGGTACGAGGAGTGCCTGGCCCTGCGGGCCGCCCGCGTGCGGCTGAGCGAGGCGGCCGCCGCTTCCTGAGCCCCGCTGCTTCCCTGAGCCCCGCTGCTTCCTGAGCCACAGTGCCCCCGGCTGCGTGAGCCGCCGGGGGCACCGTCCTCCCCGCGGCGGGGAGGTGGGACCCCGGCCGACGGGCCGCCTGGGGAGGCAGGACCCGCCGGCCGGGAGCTCTTTCACGGCCACCCGTTTTCCGTGGCGCGGCGTTGCAGTGATCGGGCGGTCTTCCGGTAGGTCGCCAATGCGGCGTCGTGGGTCAGGAACACGGCGCCCTGGTGATGCCGCACGGCGATCGCGAAGGCGCCGGCGCGGTCTTCGTACAAGGTGAACGGTTCGACCAGGCCGGACGGACAGCCGGTCGCCGGGACGAACCGCACGGACATGCGCGGGTGCCGGGTCAAGGCGGTCACCGCGTCGAGCTGGTCGCGCAGCACGGCGGGGGAACCGGCTTCGGCGCGGGTGGCGGCTTCGCCGATCAGGAACGTGTGCCGCGGCCCCGGCTCGTTCGGCGCAGTGGTCTGCTGCACCGTCCGGGCGAGGGATCGCAGGTCGGCGGTGTCGGGGTCGAGCAGCCCGGTCTCCCGCAACGCTTGGGCGTAGCCGACGGTTTGCAGTGACTGCGGGATCAACGACGGCGACCACTCGGTCACGTGGGTCGCCCGCTGTTCGTACGTGGCGCGCAGCAGGTCTTCGTCGTGTCCGGTGTGGTCGATGAAGTCGCGTTCGTGAGCCCGGCGGCCAGGTCGACGAGGTGGTCGCGCACGGTGTTCGGCGACCTCAGCACACCGAGGATGTGCGCCACGGTGGTGGCCGGGGGAGTGCGTCTGCCGAGTTCGAAGGCCGACAGCACGCCCGGGTGGAGGTCGAGCATGTCGGCGAGCCGGCGTAATTTGATGCCGCGCCGGGTGCGGGCTTCGCGGAGCCCGCTCGCGAGGACGATGAGAGCTGGCAAGGGTGCTGCGTCGGTCACGGTTCGGACCGCTCCCTTCGTTCGATGGGCGTGCTCACGGGGCTTTGGCGGCGCAGGCTCGATGAGGCGTGGGCGCGCACGCCGGGCAGGTCCAGCCGCGTCCCGGTGCCCGCAGGCGCCGCCGATCGATGCTCGGCCGGTCGTGTTCGAGCGGGAAGGGCGCATCCTGCAGGCACCGTGGGCGCAGCAGTTCCAGCCGCGAATCGGCCAGCTCGGCGACCGAGTACAGGTGGGCCCAGCCGTCGGCCTCGAAGAGGTGCCACTCCCACCGGGGGCGGGCCGGGGTGTCCGGGGTCGTTCGTCGAGCGTGGTCACCGGGCACCTCCGGCCGGGAGCGGCGCGAGGTGCGAGCACGTCGCACAGGGCGGGGCGTTCCCGGGCGTCGTGCCCACCTGTTCCGCTGCGACGAACTCCGGCGCGCGGTTCTCGCGGAGGCCGCACCAGGCCAGCGCCTTCTCGACACCGGGACGAAGCCGGGGCCCGTAGAACCAGTGGATTTCGCCGGACGGCGCCAGCCGCCGGGCGTACCAGTGCGCGCCCGCGTACTCGATCCGGTCCGTCGCCTTGCCCCGCACCTGGTCGCTCATCATCGGCCCTCTACCTGCATCTAACGTGGTTGATGTAGGTCACACGGCAAACCTGCATATGCGACTTACGCAACCTGAGCGCGCCGCGAAGTTCACGCCCGGTAACCCTTCGCGCCATGAGTGGAACCGGTCCGGCGGCGTACCGCGTATCACTGGGACGCAAGTTCAAGGCGCTGCGCGAGGCGTCCGGGATGGACCGCGAGGCGGTCGCGCGCGAGATGGGCTGGGATCTCTCGAAGCTGAGCCGGGTGGACAACGGGCAGGCCACGCTCAAGGTCGCCGAGGTCGACAAGCTGCTCGACCTCTTCGGTGCCGACGAGGCGACCGCGGTCGAGCTGCGCGAGATCGGCCAGCAGGCACGCAGGCGCGGGAGCTACGGCAAGGTTCCGGAGTGGTCCAGGCCATTTCTCGGCCTCGAACAGGACGCGGCCAAGCTGGAGATCTTCCAGGGCGAGCTGATCCCCGGCCTGTTCCAGACGGAGGAGTACGCCCGGCGGTTGATTTCGCGGTCACCTGTGGTTGCGGCGGCCGACGTCGAGAAGGTCGTCGAAGCGCGGATGCGGCGGCGCAGCCTGCTTTACCGCGAGAACCCGCCGCGGGTCCACCTTGTACTCGGCGAAGCCGCGCTCCACATCATGGCCGGTGGTCCGAAGGCAATGCTCGAGCAGCTCAGGCACCTGCGGGAACTCGCCGACCTCGACAACGTGACGATGCAGATCTTCCCGTTCAGCGCGGGTGAGCACGCGTCGCTGGGCGTCGGCTTCACGTACTTGACGCTCGACCTCGGCGGCGCCGCCACCCACTGGGTAAATATCGAAGATCTCACCCGAACGGACTGTCTGTCCGGCGCGAACGTCCTCGAGGTCTACCGCCTGACATTCGACTCCCTGGCCATCAACGCCGCTGGCGAGCGTGAGACGATCGCGCTGCTGGAGCAACGTATAGACGCTCTGGTGGCAGGAGGATGACAGTGAGCTACGACGAGCTGTCGGGCGCCGTGTGGCGCAAGTCCAGCTGGTCTAGTGGCGGCGAGAGCACCTGCGTGGAGGTGGCTTTCGGTGCCCCGGTCGTGGGCATCAGGGACACCAAGGACCGCGACGGCGGGACCCTCGTGGTCACGCCGGCCACCTGGTCCGCGTTCCGCGCGAGCGTCGCCGCGAAGTGACCGGCTGACAGCGGGGCCCCGGCGATGCGTGAACGCCGGGGCCCTTGCGCGAATCCGGGCCGGTCAGCTCAGCTGGTGCAGCGCCGAGCGCAGCGTCTCGCCGAGGAAGTCCAGGTCGGAGTCGGTCGCGTTCAGCGGCGGCGCCACCAGCAGGCCTTCACCCGTGCGGTCGGGGCGGAACCCGACGTAGGGGTACAGCAGCAGGCCCTGGGCGCGGGTGATCCGCATGACGTCGCCGACGGTCCCGGGCGCCAGCTCGATCCCGTAGAAGTAACCGAGCCCGCGGACGTCCGTCACCACCGACTGGCCGCGCACCGCGTCGGCCACCAGCCGCCCGAGGGCCGCGCCGCGGACTTCGTCGCGCTCGAGGGCGCCGAGGTCCTCCAGCACCGACAGCACCGCCAGCCCGGCCCGGCCCTGCAGCGGCGTCGCCGACATCGTGCCCATCAGCGGCAGCCACTTGCCGCTCGTCATGATGTCCTCGGCCAGGTTCGGCGAGATCATCGTGGCCGCCAGCGGGACGTACCCCGCGCCGAGGCCCTTCGACAGCGTGACGATGTCCGCCGCCGAGCCCGGCGTGTGGTGCGAGGCCAGCGGGAGCCCGGTGCGGCCCAGCCCGGTGAGGACCTCGTCGTGGATGACGAGGACGCCGAACTCGTCGCAGACCTCGCGCAGCGCTTTCAGGTACCCGGCCGGCGGCACGTACCCGCCGCCGGTCGTGCCGTTGACCGGTTCCATCAGCACCGCGGCGACGGTCTCCGGCCCGGCCGCGACGATCGCGTCGCGCACCGCCCGCACGCATTCGACGCGGCAGGCGGGGAACGGGCAGTCGAGGTGCTGGCCGGGGTAGGGCGGGTTGAACGCGGGGGCGAGGCCGAAGCTGTCGTCCTCGTGCGGCCGCCGCGACCGGTGGCCGGACAGCGCGAGCACGAACGCGCTGTTGCCGTGGTAGCCGAGCGTCGACGTCAGGATCTTGTGCCGTCCCTCTTCGCCGCGGGCCCGCTGCACCAGCCGGGCCAGCGCGATCGCGGATTCCGTCGCGTGCGTGCCGGTGGGGGTGAACATGACCCGGTCGTCCGGCCGGTGCACCGCCCGCGCGGTGGCCGCGGCCAGCTGCTCCATCAGGTCGGGCGCGAACGTGCCGGGGCTGGCGTAGGTGCAGGTGCCGACCTGGTCCCGCAGCGCCTCGACCACCGTGGGGTGGGCGTGGCCGATGTTCACGTTGACGATCCCGCTGGCGCCGTCGAGGTAACGCGTGCCGTCGGAGGCGTACACCCACGACCCGGCGGCGTGGCTGTAGGGGATCGGGGGTATCTGCAGCCGGGCCGCCAGCAGCTGGGACGGCGCTTTCTGCACGGTCATCGTCACGATCGGGTTCCTCCTGGCCTCAGCCCACCGGCTCGGTGGCGTGATCGACGTAAAGCCTCGCCTTGGTGCGGATGTCGTCGACGAGCACGGCCTGCCGCAGCACGTCGTCGTTGTCGGGGAGCCGTCCCGAGCGGACGGCGGCCGCGAACGCGTCCAGGGTGTTCGCCACCTGGTCGTCGGGCGGCAGCGGGATCTCTTCGACGCCCGGCCGCCGTTCCAGGCGGAGCACCGGAAGGTGGCCGGCGGGCGGGGTGAAGGCGTGGTCGAGGACGATCCGCCCGGCACTGCCCCAGAGCTCGTAACCGGACCGGTAGCCGTGGTCGATCCCGAAGGTCGCCGACGCGCTCACGCCGTCGCCGGTGCACAGCAGCGCCTGCCCGGCGGAGTCGACGGGGTGGCCGTGGCGGCGGGTGAGCACCGCCGCGACGACGTCGAGTTCGCTGCCCAGGAAGGACATCGCCGCGCGCACCGGGTAGACGCCGGTGTCCAGCAGGGCGCCGCCGCCGAGGTCGGCGCGGTGGCGGATGTCGCCGGGCGGGCGGGCCGGCACGGCGAACGCGGCGTGGAACGCGCGCAGCTCGCCGATCGCGCCGTCGTCCAGCAGGTCACGGACCGCCACGTGCTGGCTGTGGTGGAGGAACATGACGTTCTCCATCAGCACCAGCCCGGCCGAGCGCGCCGCGTCGATCAGCTCGCGGGTGCGGGAAACGCTGGTGGTCAACGGTTTCTCGGCCAGCACGTGCTTGCCGGCGGCCAGCGCGTGCTCGATCCAGCCGGCGTGCGCGGAGTTCGGCAACGGGAGGTAGACGGCCTCGACGTCGTCGAGGTCCAGCAGCGCCGCGTAGCCTTCGACCGCGCGGCAGCCGTAGCCTCGCGCGATTTCCGCGGCCTTGCCGGCGTTCCGGCTGGCGATCGCCGCGATTTCCGTCCGGGGCAGCGCCGCCATGGCGGGGAGCATCTTCCGCAGGGCGATGCTTGCGCATCCCATGATCCCGATGCGCAGTGGGGCCACAGGATCTCCTTCACGGCGAGCGCGATTCCGGCACGGTTCGCCGTTCACGCTAGGACAGCGGCGCCGATCCGGGCATCCCCCGACCTGATAGCGGTCGGCCGAGGTCACGCCCGCGTTCCGCGCACACCCGGCTGCTATCAGGTCGGGGGATGCCCGGCCCGCCGTGGCCGTCCTACGCTCGCCGGAGCCGAGGAAGGGAGTGACGTGGTCCACAGCGCGATACACGAGGACACGGCCCGTGACGGACGCTCCGACGACGCGGTCATGTCCATGGCGGACTTCCACTCCTGGTTCAACGCGCGGGCCCGCGCGAACAGCTTCCGGGTGGACCGGATCCCGTTCGCGGACCTGTCCGGCTGGGACTTCGAGCCGGACACGGGCAACCTGGTGCACGCCAGCGGCCGGTTCTTCTCGGTCGAAGGCCTGCGCGTCCGGACCGACCGGCCCTGGGTGAGCGAGTGGGCCCAGCCGATCATCGTGCAGCCGGAAATCGGCGTGCTCGGCATCCTCGTCAAGCGGTTCGACGGTGTCCCGCACTGCCTGATGCAGGCGAAGATGGAGCCGGGCAACATCAACGGCCTGCAGATCTCGCCGACCGTGCAGGCCACCCGCAGCAACTACATGAAGGTCCACGGCGGCGCGGCCACGAAGTACCTGGAGTACTTCCGGCCCGGCTCCCGCGGCCGCGTGCTGTTCGACGGGCTGCAGTCCGAGCAGGGGTCGTGGTTCCTGCACAAGCGCAACCGCAACATCGTCGTCGAGACCGACGACGACGTCGCGCTGGACGAGGACTTCTGCTGGCTGTCGCTCGACCAGATCCGGCGGCTGCTGCGGCTGGACCACATGGTGAACATGGACTCCCGGACGGTCCTCGCGTGCGTTCCGCCCGCATTGGCGCGGCCGGACGACCGGACCGCCGGCGACGGCTCGTTCGCCGAAGCGGTCCACCGCTCGCTGTCCGGCCGCGGCCGGGCCGTGCACGAGCCGGGCCACATCCTCAGCTGGCTCACCGAGGTGCGCGCCCGCCAGGAGCTGGTGCAGCGCCGGGTGCCGCTCAAGGAGATCGCCGAGGACGGCTGGCGCCTCGGCCACGACGTCATCGACCACCGCGACGGCAAGTACTTCGACGTCGTCGCGGTGGCCGTGGCCGCCAGCAACCGCGAGGTCACCGCGTGGACCCAGCCGCTGGTGGCGCCCCGGCAGTCCGGCCTGCTCGCGTTGCTGGTCAAGCGGATCAACGGCACGCTGCACGCGCTGGTGCAGGCCCGCAGCGACGCGGGCACGCTCAACATCGCCGAGCTGACCGCCACCGTGCACTGCCAGCCCGGCAACTACGCCGACGCGCCGGCGGAGCACCGCCCGCCCTACCTCGACTACGCGCTCGCCGCGCCGACCGGACGCGTACGCCTGGACGTCGTGCATTCCGAGGAAGGCGGCCGCTTCTACCACGCGCAGAACCGCTACCTGGTGATCGAGGTCGAGGACGAATTCGATGCCGAGCCCGACGACCGGTTCCTCTGGACGACCCTGAGCCAGCTGCTGTCGCTGCTGTCGCACAGCAACTACCTGACGGTCGAACTGCGCAGCCTGATGGCCGGCATGCGCAGCTTCTGAGCCCCGCCTCAAGCGCCCCAATGTGGCCTTCGGTGCGTTGAGCGCACCGAAGGCCACATTGGGTGCGTTGGGCGCACCGAAGGCCACATTGGGTGCGTTGGGCGCACCGAAGGCCACATTGGGTGCGTTGGGCGCACCGAAGGCCACATTGGGGCGCTAGGCGGTGGGCACCGCGGTGCGCAGGCGGTTCCGTAGGGCGTCCGCCAGGGCGTTGAGGCCGCCCGGGCCGGCGGTGCCGAAGACGTGGTAGTCCGGGCGGACGAGCACCGAAGCCGCCCCGAAGCGCGCCAGGAACGGCCGGTAGACGTCGTCGACGTCCACGCCGTCGGCCAGCCGGACGACGTGGGTTCCGAGCTCCGTGAGGAAATCCGGGTCCGGCTCCTCGGTGGTGAGCAGGACGAAACCGCGGCCGGCGACGTCGTCGAAGAGCCCGGTGGTGCCGCCCAGCCGCACCCGGCCCTGCGGCACGACCACGCCCGCGCCCGGGCTTTCGTGGAGCAGCCCGCCGGTGAGCGGTTTCGCCGGTTCCGGACGGCCCGCCGGCTTGCCGCGGCGGTTGGCCAGCACGGTGGCGTCCCGCTCGGCGGCGGCCGCCGGGTCCGTCACGCAGATCACCCGGCCCAGCTGGACCGACGCGAGGATGGCCTCCTTCGCCTGCTCCCGGCGTTCGTCCCCATAGGTGTCCAAAATGGACTCGGCGGCCAGGCCGCGGAGCGTGAGGTCCAGTTTCCACGCCAGGTTGGTGACGTCGCGGATGCCGGAGCACATGCCCTGCCCGGCGAACGGCGGCATCAGGTGCGCCGCGTCGCCGGCCAGCAGGACGTGCCCCACCCGCCACCGGTCGGCCCACCGGGCCTGGAAGATGTAGGTGGTGCTGCGCAGGAGGGTGGCGGTTTCGGGGGTGACGCCGAAGGGGGCCATCAGCCGCCACGCCGTCTCGTCGGAGTTCAGCTCCGCCGCGTTTTCCCCCGGCAGGCGCATGAACTCCCAGCGACGGCGGCCGGGCCCGCTGCCCACCAGCGTCGTGGGCCGCGCGGGGTCGCAGATCTGCACGTTCGTCGGCACGAACTCGCGCGGCTCGTTCAGCCGGACGTCGCAGAGCAGCCACTCGTACGAGAAGCCGAGGTCGGTCACCGGCACGTCGAGGTGCTCGCGCACGAAGCTGTTCGCGCCGTCGCAGCCCACGACCCACCGCGCCGAAAGCGTCCGGGTCACGTCGTCGGAGTCGACGGCGGTCACCTCGGCCAGTGAGTCGCCGTCGGCGATGGCCACGACCTCGTGCCCGCGCAGCACGGTGATCTCCGGCAGTTCGCCGGCCCGGGCCGCGAGCAGTTCTTCGAGCGCCGGCTGGTGCATGGTGTTGGCGTCCGGCCAGCCGTACGGGCCTTCGGTGGTGAAGGCGATGTCCAGCAGCGTCCGCCCGTCGGCGGTCTGCCACTGGTAGCCGTTGGCGGGTGCGGTGATCCGCCCGAGGTCCGGGCCGATGCCGGTGGCGGCCAGCAGCCGCGCGGTCTCGCCGTCGAAGCTGGTCGCGCGCGGCAGCTTGTACGGCCGGGGACGGCGTTCGAGCACCGTCACCCGCCAGCCGCGCTGGGCCAGCAGCACCGAGAGCGTGGCGCCGATCGGGCCGTTGCCGACGACGACGACGTCCGTGTCCGTCAAGGGAACCTCACAGGTCACGAGTCAGGCGGGTCAGCTGTTCGCGCAGGCAGCCGAGGCGCCGCGGCAGCGACGGGTCGCCCTCGGGCCAGCCCAGGTCGATGCCCACCCGGCCGCCGAAGCTGCTCAGCACGTAGCCGCCGAGCGCGATGGTCTCCCGCATCCGGGAGGCCGAGTGGAGGTTGGTCAGCCGCAGGCCGTCCGGGGTGCGCATCGGCGGGGCGGCGCCCCAGTTCATGATGCTGACCACGGCGAGGGCGAGCTTCGGGTCCCACGGCTTCGCGGCGGCGGGCCGCGAGAACATGTCGAGGATGCTGCGCTGCACGGAGCCGTCGGACAGGCCGGCCCGCAGCTGCTCCCCGATGGCCCGGCCGATCGCGACGGCGTCGTGCGCGAGCTCGCCGGTGACCTTGAAGCCCACGCCGCCGAGCACGTTCGTGCCTTCGGTCGCGCCGACCGGGGGTGTCAGCCGGCTGCGCAGGTTCACCGAGTACCGGTAGACGAGCTCGGTCAGCGGCATGTCGCGGATTTCGGCCTCGGCGAGCAGGACCGCGCCCGACACCAGGCCGTTGATCGTCACCTTCTCGCGGTGGCCGAGGTTCGCCAGCGCCGTGGTTTCGGCCTCGGTCAGCCGGTGCTGGACCACGTGGCGGATCACCGGATCCGGTCGCGAAGCCGATGGCGTGGCCGGTGGTGGTGCCGCGGGTGTCGCCGGGGCGTTCGCGTGGATGCCGCGTTCGGCCAGCAGGTCCTCCAGCGACCGCGGGTACGGGTGCCGGCCCAGGTCGAGCGGCACGCCCTCGACGACGTCGGTGTAGCAGGACCACAGTGCCGAGAGGATCGCGGTGGCGTGGTGGGCGTCGGCGACGCTGTGCTGGATCGCCAGGCAGACACTGGCTTCGTCGCCGTCCCGGACGACGTTGAGCGCGCTCAACGCCCGGCTCTGGTCGAGGTCCAGCCCGGCGAGAGGCCGTTCGAGGTCGCCGTCGGCGAACCGGATCTCCGGCCGCGCCGCGGGGTTTTCGGACTCGGTGAGCACCGCGCCCTCGCCGGTGAACTCCACCCGGGCCGCGAGGTGGGGGTAGGCGCGGTAGAGCGCCTCGAACGCCGTGGTCAGCGCCTCGGGATCGAGCCGGCCCTCGGCGCGCACGGTGTAGCCGATGTAGGCCTCTTTGCCGGCGTGGATGCTTTCGCTGGGCGCCAGCGCCCGCCGGACAGCGGCTCGCGTCACGAGTTCCCTCCCGTGGATCCGGTCAGCGCCACGCCGGCCAGCTTGTCGGTGATCGTCGCGATGATCGGGGCGGACTGGTCGACCAGGAAGAAGTGCCCGCCCGGCAGCACCCGCAGCTCGGACGGCCCGGTGGTGTGCTCCGCCCAGGCGCGGGCCTCGTCGGCCGACACCCGCGGATCGCGGTCGCCGGTGAACACCGTGACCGGGCAGTCCAGCCGCCGTCCGGGTTCGTGCCGGTACGTCTCCACCGCGCGGTAGTCGCTGCGGATCGCGGGCAGGACCATGGCCAGCAGTTCCGGGTCGGCCAGCATGGCCGCGTCGGAACCACCCAGTTTCCGCAGCTCGGCGACGAGCCGTTCGTCCGACACACCGCGCACGTCGTCGTCGCGGTAGCGCGAGGGCGCCCGCCGCCCGGACGCGAACAGGTGCACCGGCGCGGGCAGCCCGGCCTCGGTCATCCGCAAGGCCACTTCGTAGCCGATGATCGCGCCCATGCTGTGCCCGAACAGCGCCAGCGGCCGGTCGTCGAACTGGCGCAGCACCTCCAGCAGCCGGTTCGTCAGCCCGCCGATGCTGTCGACGAGCGGCTCGTGGCGCCGGTCCTGGCGGCCCGGGTACTGGACCGCCAAGACCTCCACCGCGGGGGCGAGGGCCTTGGCCAGCGGGAAGAAGAAACTGGCCGAGCCACCGGCGTGCGGCAGGCACACGAGCCGGGCCCGCGCGTCCGGTGCCCGCTCGAAACGGCGTAACCACTTCTCGGCGTCTGGTCGGTGCACGGCGGGCTGCCTTTCGGGTGGGGCTTAAACGAGCTTCAGGGGGAGCGTCTTGGTCCGGGTGAACGCCGGGCGCAGGATCCACGGGATCTCATCCCGCGGCACGGCCAGCGCCAGGTCCGGGAACCGGGTGAACAACCCGTGCAGCGCCACCTCGGCCTCCTGGTAGGCGAGGTGCTGGCCCAGGCAGCGGTGGATGCCCTTGCCGAAGGACAGGTGCATCTCGTTGGCGACGGACAGCCGGTCGATGATCAGCTTGTCCGGCTCGGAGAACTTGCGCGGGTCGGTGTTGGCGGCCAGCAGCAGCGGCGCGACCGGCGTCCCGCGCGGGATCGTGACGCCGCCCAGTTCGACGTCCTCCGACGGGAAGCGTGCCTGCGTGAACTGGAGCGGGCCCAGCCGCTGCAGCTCCCGCACGGCCTGCACCCACAGCGACGGCTCGGCCTTCAGCCGCGCGAGCTGGTCGGGGTGCTCCAGCAGGAAGAGCACCGAGTTGCCGATCAGGTAGGTCGTCGTCTGGTGCCCGGCCGTGACGAGGCTGAACAGGATCCCGACGATCTCGTCGTCGGACACCCGGCTCGGGTCCTCGGCCTGGGCCTGCACGAGCGCGGTGACCAGGTCGTCCTTCGGCTCGACGCGCCGCCGGGCCATCAGCTCGCGCGACAGCTCGATGCACTTGCGCAGGGCGGGCGGGATGCTGGGGCCGTCCATCGTCGCCATCGCGTTGCCCCAGGCGTGCCAGGCCGCGCGGTCGGGCTCGTCGATGCCGACCAGCTCGCAGATGACCGTGACCGGCAGCGGGAAGCAGAACTCCTCGACGATGTCGACCGGCGAGCCGTCGGCACCCAGCTCCGCCATCCGGTCGAGCAGGTCCTCGGTGATCTTTTCGACGCGGGGCCGCAGCGCGTTGACGCGGCGTGCGGTCAGCGCGTACGAAACCAGCTTCCGCAGCCGCGTGTGGTCTTCGCCGTCGGCGGTGTTGAGCTTGTTGGCCATCCACGGGATGAGGTCTTCGGGGAAGTTCATCGCCTTGAAGACGCCGTCGCGGATGTCCGCCAGCGGCGAGTCGGCCGGCGGGTTGGTGAGGAACCGCGGGTCGGTCAGGACGGTGAGCACGTCCTCGTAGCGGGTGGCCAGCCACATGTCCGGCCCGCCCATCATGGTGCCGATGTTCAGCGTCCCGGTGCCCGGCGACGGCTCCTCTCGCAGCCGCGCGTACCAGCCGAACGGATCGGCGACCACTTCCGGTGAGAACAGGTCGACCGGCTTGGCCGAAGGCTTGGCGGTGGCGGTCATGGCCATCCCTTCCTGGTGCCGACGCGGGCGGTTCCGCTCGCGTGGGGCGGGCACGCCGCGGCCCCCGGGTTCGGACGGTAGGGAAGGGCGGGCCGGTGGGCCATCCCCCAACCTGACAGTGCTCGCCCCGGCCGGGCCGCTGCTATGTCCCTTGTGGACGGTCCGGCACCGGCGCTATCAGAACGGGGGATGCCCGGCCGGGCGGGCCTGACCTAGTCTCCGAAAGACCTTGCAGGCCAGGCGTTGATCGACACGCGGTCACGCGAAACGATGCTTAGGGGTACTGGTGACGAAGCCGACTCCGAACGAGATTGGTAAGGGCTACGACGCTTTCGCGGACCTGCTCGACCAGCTCTGGGGCGAAAATCTGCACCACGGCTACTGGGACGACGAGTCCGCGACGCTCGAAGAGGCCACCACCCGGCTGACCGACCGGCTGGCCGCGATGCTGCCGCTGCGTGCGGGCGACCGGCTGCTCGACATCGGCTGCGGCAACGGTGAGCCGGCCATCCGGATGGCCGTGGCGAACGACGTCATGGTCACCGGCATCTCGATCAGCGAGAAGCAGGTCGAGCGCGCGAACGACCGCGCGTACAAGGCCGACGTGGACGACCGGGTCGTCTTCGAGTACGCCGACGCGATGGAACTGCCCTACGAGGACGGCTCGTTCGACCTCGTCTGGGCGCTGGAGTCCCTGCACCACATGCCGGACCGCTGGCACGTGATCCGCCAGGCGGCCCGCGTGCTGCGGCCGGGTGGGCGCTTGGCACTGGGCGACTTCCTGCTCGTGCCCGGCCCCGCCGGGCTGGAAGCCGACCGCGAGCGCGTCCGCGAGGTCGGCAAGGGCGTGGTGTCGGTCGTCTCGCTCGACGAGTACCAGGCCCACCTCCGCGAGGCCGGTCTCGAGCCCGAATCCGCCGAAGACGTCAGCCAGTACACCCGGCCGTCGTGGGCCAAGGCGGCGGAGCGGTTCGAGGAACTGCGCGAACAGGCCCTCCAGCACATCGAGGCCGCGCAGTTCGAGGTCACGCTGGGCCGGTTCCGCGCGTTCAGCGAGGAACCGTCGCTGGGATACGTCCTCCTGACCGCGCGCAAGCCCGACTGAGGAAGCCCGAAACCATGCAGATGACCGAAGAGAACCTCCGCGGCCTGTTCGGCCGGATGACGGGGGACGAGAAGCACGGCTGGGCCGCGGCGTCGACGCTGCACGCGATCTGGGTGCTCTACGAACGCGTGCTCAACGTGTCGCCGTCGAACATCGACGACCCCGACCGGGACCGGTTCTACCTCTCCAAGGGGCACGGTCCGATGGCCTACTACGCGGTCCTCGCCGCGAAGGGCTTCCTGGAGCCGGAGACGCTGGACACCTGGCGGGAGTGGGGTTCGCCGCTCGGCATGCACCCGGACCGCAACCTGGCGCCCGGCGTGGAGATCAGCAGCGGCTCGCTCGGCCACGGGCTCCCGCTCGGCGTCGGCACCGCGCTCGGGCTGCGTGCCCAGGGCCGCGACGCCCGGGTGTTCGTCCTGATGGGCGACGGCGAGTTCGACGAGGGCAGCAACCACGAGACGATGGCGATCGCCGGACGGCTCGGGCTGGACCGGCTCACCGCGATCGTCATCGACAACAAGACGGCGAGCCTCGGCTGGCCGGGCGGCATCGCCGGGCGCTTCGAGCTGGAGGGCTGGGCCGCGACCACGGTCGACGGCCGCGACCACGACGCGCTGGAGAAGGCGCTGACCGCGGAGACCGACGGGCGGCCGCGTGCCGTCGTCGCGGAGATCCTCCCGATCGAGGAAGGGGGCACCGCATGACCGCCCAGGTGACCAGGAAGCAGATGCGGACCGTCTTCGCCGAGACGGTGATCGAGTCGCTGGCCACGGACCCGAGGGTGGTCATGCTGACCGCCGACATCTCGTCGTGGTTCTTCTGGGAGGTGAAGAAGGACTTCCCGGAGCGCGTGCACAACTTCGGCATCCGCGAGCAGGCGATGATCGACATCGCCGGCGGCTTCGCGCTGGCCGGCCAGCGGCCGGTGGTGCACACCTACGCGCCGTTCCTGATCGAGCGCCCGTTCGAGCAGCTCAAGATCGGCCTCGGCCACCAGGACGTCGGCGCGGTGCTGGTCAGCGTCGGCGCGTCCTACGACGACCCGTCGTGGGGCCGCACCCACCAGGCACCCGGCGACGTGGCCCTGCTGGACACGCTGCCCGGCTGGACCGTGCACGTCCCGGGCCACGAGGACGAGGTCGCCCCGCTGCTGAGCCAGGCCATCGCCGGCGACAACCGGGTCTACGTCCGGCTGTCCGAGCGCGCCAACAGCGAAGCGGTGCCGGTCTCGGACAAGTTCACGGTGCTGCGCCAGGGCAGCGCGGGCGTGGTGGTCGCGGTCGGCCCGGTGCTGGACCAGGTGCTGGCGGCCACGGCCACGGCGGACGTGACGGTGCTGTACGCGTCGACGATCCGCCCGTTCGACCACGAGGGCCTCCGGGCGGCGGTGCACGCGGCCGCCCCGAACGTGGTGCTGGTCGAGCCGTACCTGCGCGGGACGTCGGCGTTCGAGGTGACCGAAGCGCTGGCCGACGTGCCGCACCGCCTGAGGTCGTTCGGCACGTGGCGCGACCGCGAGGCCCGTGTCTACGGCACGGCCGAGGAACACGACCGCCTGTTCGGCGTGGACGCCGAGTCGCTGGCGGATTCGATCGCCCGCTTCGTCGGCTGACGCCGGAGGCGGAACCCACCGGCTCCACGCCGCACCGCGTACCCCCAGGCGGTGCAGTGTGGAGCCGGTTTCCGTCGTGCCGCCCCTCCAATCACGCGTGTCGTCTCTCCAATCACGCGTAGTGCCTTCCCGGAGGGCTCGCCCACACGCAAAGGCCCGGACGCCATCGCCGGTCCGGGCCTTTGTCTCTGCGTCCTAGGGGGTGTCCCAGGTGATCGGCAGCGAGTGCACGCCGTAGGTGAGCATGTCGTTGCGCAGGGGGACCTCCTCCGGCGGCACCGCGAGACGGACGCCGGGCAGGCGGCGCAGCAGCTCGGCGTAGCCGACCTGCATCTCCACGCGGGCCAGCTGCTGCCCGAGGCACTGGTGGACGCCGTGGCCGAAGGCCAGGTGCGGGCCGCGGGCCCGCGTCACGTCCAGCGTCTCCGGGTCCGCCCACTGCCGTGCGTCCCGGTTGGTGGCCACCACGGAGACCACGACGGTCGAGCCGGCCGGGATGTGCTCGCCGCCGAGCTCCAGGTCCTCCTTGGCGAACCGGAAGAGGCCCGGGTTGATCACGGCCAGGAAGCGCAGCAGCTCCTCGACGGCATCACCGATGCGGGCGGGGTCGTCGCGCACCGCGGCGAGCTGCTCGGGGCGCTGCAGCAGCACGAACATGCCCAGCCCGAACATGCTTGCGGTGGTGTCGTAGCCGGCGATGAGCAGCAGGTTGGCGATGTTGATGAGCTCGTCGTCGGTGAGCGCGGGGTCGGCGCCGGCGTGGTGGATCAGGCCGGAGATGAGGTCGTCGGCGGGGTGTGCGCGCTTGTCCGTGATCAGCCGCTGCATGAACTCGCGCAGGGCGTCGGCGTTCTCCACCGCCTCCTTGACCGGGGCGTCCAGCTGCAGCAGGGCCGCCGCGCGCTGCTGGAACTCCGCCCGGTCGGCGTAGCGCACGCCGAGCAGCTCGCAAATGACCAGCGAGGGGGCCGGGAACGCGAAGTCGGTCATCAGGTCGGCGCTGTTGCCCTTGGCCAGCATGGCGTCCAGCAACCCGCCGATGATCTTTTCGATCTGCGCGCCGAGGTCGCGGATCCGGCGGACGGTGAACTGCCCGGTGAGCAGCTTGCGGTACCGGGTGTGCTCCGGGGGGTCCATGTTGATGAACGACCCGGCGCGCGCCTTGTCGTCCCGCAGCCGTTCCCGGAACTCCGCGGGCAGCTCCTTGAACCTGGGGTGGTAGCGGAACCGGTCGGAGGAGAACCGCGAGTCCGTCAGCACCACACGGGCCTCCTCGTACCCGGACACCAGCCAGAACGGATCGCCCGACGCCAGCGTCGCCTTGGCGATCGGGCCGCGCGCGGACACCGCCAGCAGGGCGGGCGGCACGGTGAACGGGTCGTCGCGCTGGACGAACTCCTGGGGGAGGGGTGACCGCAGCGCTGCGTTGCTCGGCGGGTTCTCGGTCGCGTTGGTCGTCACTGCGGCGCCAGCTCCATTCGAATCGCGCGGGGCCGAACGGCGATCGATGGGGGACAGGTGCCGATCCCGCGACTTGCCTGGTCGCCTCGGAGCGTAGGAGCGCTGCGGCGGGCCGGGCATCCCTCGGTCTGATAGGACTCCGCCCGACTATCAAAGTTGGGGTGGTGCCTGCCGCGCGGCGTGAAGACCATGGGTGAGCCGAAGTGGTTGCCGGGTGAATGAGGTGTGTCCCGTTGAGCGTTGTCCTCCTGTTGAACGGTCCCAACCTGGGTGCGCTGGGCTATCGCGAGCCGGAGATCTACGGCACCGACACGCTCGCCGACATCGAGAAGGCGGTCGCCGACGAGGTGGCCGGCCGGGGCTGGGAAGTCGTGTCGATCCAGCGTGACGGCGAGGGTGAGCTGGTCGGTGCGGTCCACGAGCACCGCGACACCACGGTCGGCGCCATCGTCAACCCCGGCGCACTGATGATCGCCGGCTGGAGCCTGCGCGACGCGTTGGCGAGCTACGCGCCGCCCTGGATCGAAGTGCACCTCAGCAACGTGTGGGCGCGTGAGCAGTTCCGGCACGAGTCGGTCATTGCGCCACTGGCGAGTGGTGTCGTGGTCGGCCTTGGCGCTTTCGGCTACCGCCTCGCGGCGCAGGCGCTGCTGCATTTATCCCCGGCGTGAGTTAGTTCCGTATTGTCCGAATCGGGCGCGTCGCCTGGGTGACCGGGCGCAGTGTGTGCCCGATCGGGTCGCAGCCAACCGGGTGACGGCCGCACGTGGGGCGCGGCTCGGTTCGACGCGCTGTCATTCTTCGGGGCGCATCGCGGGCGCTGGGTAGTTAGTTGAACGCTAACAGGACGCTCGTTAGGCTAGCTGGCTGATTCGGGCGTCAGGACCGTGTTAAATCACCGCTTGACCAGGTGAAAGTCGAAATCCCCACGTATTCCACCCCCCTGTGACCTGAGTCACAGGGGCGATGACGGAGGCTCGGGGCGGAGCTATCGTCAGGGTTGCAAGCTGTTAATCATTAACAAGCCTGCCTGGGGAGGTTGTTGTTACGTGCGCTTTTCCTCGGTCGGTGTGCGCCATGCGCTGACCGAGGTCACCGGGTCCCAGTGGACAGCGCTGTTCAGTGCGGTGTGATCAACAATGGCCGGGCGTTCGCGCCCGGCTGTGCCGTGCCGGTCCGGGTTGCGTGAATTCGCCGAAGAGCGGCGTGCCGTGGATTGTATTTCGTTTCGTCTATGCCTGGGGGATAGCCGAAAGATGCTCGACGTACCTACTTTTCGACTACCGGAAAATCCGTTCACCGGATTCGGTGATGATTTCATGCAGGAGGCGGGTGACACTGCCGGGTTCCTCCGGCGGTCCGCGTACTCGTGGTTCAACGGGCGGCTCGACACGGGGCTGCAGTGCGCCAAGGCGGCTGCGGCAGGTGGCCGCCAGGAATCCCGCGAACTCTACGAAATGGCTCAATTCTGGTATGTCGGTCTCCTGATCAAGGCCCGTGACCTCGAAGCGGGCCGCCGGGTGCTCGACGCGGTCGAAAACAGCCGGGAGGGCTCCGCTTCCGAGCGTATGACCGCCGTGTCGCACAACGTCCGCGGCAACCTGCTGTTCGCGATGGGCAACGTCGACGAGGCCATGGAAGAGGTGGGCACGGGGCTGCGGATCGCCGAAGGGTGCGGCGACCGTTCCCTGCGGCCACCCAGCTACGTCGTGCTGGCGCTCGGCGCGCTGCGCCGGGCGGACATGCGGGCGTGCCGGCACTTCGTGGACAAGCTGGCCGACGAGGCCCTGTTGGGCTACTTCGGGCAGGCGCCGGGCGCGTGGGTGGCTGCGCAGGCCGTCGAAGCCCGCAGCGGGGTGGAGAGCGCGGCGAGCCTCATCGCCGGCATCGTGACGAACCCGCTGGTGCTCCGGCAGCTGCTGGTGTCGGAGCCGGCGGCGGCGCCGTGGCTGGTCCGCGTCTGCGGCAAGCTGGGCGCGCACGACCTGGCGGAGGTCGTGGTGTCGGCGGCTTCGGCGGCGGGCGCCGAGCAGTCGGAGTTCAGCGTGATCCGCGGATCGGCCCTGCACGCGGCGGGCCTGTCGACGCAGGACCCGGGCAAGCTCCACGAGGCGGCCGACATCCACCCGGATCGGTGGTGCCGGGCGTCGGCGCTGGAGGACCTGGGCGACCTGCTGGCGAAGCGGTACTCCGAGCGCGAGCGCACGGTCCGCTTCCTCGAGTCGGCGCTGGACGCGTACACGGCGGTGGGTGCCACCCGTGACGCGGCCAGGGTGGTGAACAAGCTCCGCGAGCACGGGGTCCGCCGCGGCACGACCCGCGTCGTGGAGCGCGAAGGCGCGGCACCGCACGGGCTGACGAACACGGAGTTCGCGGTCGCCGAGCTGGTGAGCCAGGGTCACACCAACAACGAGGTGGGCAGGCAGCTGTTCATCTCCAGGCACACGGTGGCGTTCCACCTGAAGAAGGTGTTCCAGAAGATGCACATCACCTCCCGCGTCGAGCTGGCGGCAGCCTGGAAGGTGTTTTCGTAGGCGGATCGCAGGGGCCGGTGATCCCCGGGCGGACGCGAAGCGCGGTCATGCCGCAAGTAGAGGGCGGGTGTGGGCCCCTGAGGGGCTGGTGTCGGCTGCCCTGAGGAGGCGGTGGCGTGCGTGGCGGGATGGCCGGTCGGCAAAGGCGCTGACCGGCCTCCTGCCGCGCGCCCGGCCCTCCTGACCCTCCCGGCGCGGTGAGGTGGTGGTGCGTGGCGGCTGGTGCCGGTGCTGTGCGCCCCACCGGCCCGGCACGCCCCGGCGCGGGTGCTGTCGTCCCGGCAGGTCCCGTGGAGCGGTCTCGCCGCCCGGTGCGGGCGCAGTCGCTCCGGCGGGTGCCATGGAGCGCTCCCGCTTGCCTTGCGCGCCGCGGTGCGATACCCCGCCGCGGGCCCGTCCGCAAGCGCTTTCCGCCGGGCCCGGTTCCCGGGCGGCCACTCCCGACACGCCCGGCTTCCGTGGGCCCTCGTGGCCTTCGCCATACCCCTCGCCGCGGCCAAGAAACCCCAGGTAGAGCCCGCAAGGTGGCATTACCGGCCGGTAGCTGGAATGATATTCGGCCGCTCACGCTCCGCTGACCCTCTTCCACGCTGCGCCAACCGGCGGGACCCCCGTGTGGCATCTTGACTGGAAGCGCCGCTGGGTTCACGCTTACTCCCGACGGCGAAACCGGAAGCCCTTGCGGGAGGGTCGGCCGGGTCGCCTGGAGGCATACCTGAAGACGTTGCGAAGCAGGCTGGGCCCCATCGGGAGTGCCCCCTGGACAGGCTGCGACGTTCGGGCTAGACTGTCTCTTTGCGCTGCCCTCTTTCAGGCTGCCCGGAGCCGGTAGTTAGGATAGTGGGCACACGGCACCCTTGACAGTCGCTGATAGCTGTTGCTATGGCGGCCGTCACCGCTCATTGTCCCCGGAAGGACGCATCTTGGCAGTCTCTCCCGCGAACCAGGCCACTGCTGCGACCACCTCGGCTGAATCTCGCTCGGAGGCCACGGGAATCCCCGGCGCGCCCAAGCGGGTTTCCTTCGCAAAGATTCGCGAACCCCTGAACACCCCCAACCTGCTCGACGTCCAGATCCAGTCGTTCCAGTGGTTCACCGGGGACGAAGCGTGGTTCCAGCGCCGTGTCGAGGAAGGTGAAGAGAACCCGGTCGGTGGCCTCGAAGAGGTCCTCAACGAGATCTCCCCGATCGAAGACTTCTCCGGTTCGATGTCCCTGTCCTTCTCCGCTCCGCGCTTCGACGAGGTCAAGGCCTCGATCGAGGAGTGCAAGGACAAGGACATGACGTACGCGGCCCCGCTGTTCGTCACGGCGGAGTTCGTCAACAACAACACGGGCGAGATCAAGAGCCAGACGGTCTTCCTCGGCGACTTCCCGGTGATGACCGACAAGGGCACCTTCGTCATCAACGGCACCGAGCGTGTCGTGGTGTCCCAGCTGGTCCGCTCGCCGGGCGTCTACTACTCCAAGGACATCGACAAGACGAGCGACAAGGACGTCTTCAGCGTCCGGGTCATCCCGAGCCGGGGTGCCTGGCTGGAGTTCGACGTCGACAAGCGCGACACCGTCGGCGTCCGCATCGACCGCAAGCGCCGCCAGCCCGTCACTGTGCTGCTGAAGGCGCTCGGCTGGACCACCGAGGCGATCCGCGAGCGCTTCTCCTTCTCGGAGACGCTGCTCGCCACCCTCGAGAAGGACCACACCGCCGGCACCGACGAGGCGCTGCTCGACATCTACCGCAAGCTGCGCCCGGGCGAACCGCCCACGAAGGAGAGCGCGCAGACCCTGCTGGAGAACCTGTTCTTCAAGGCGAAGCGCTACGACCTGGCCAAGGTCGGCCGCTACAAGGTCAACAAGAAGCTGGGCCTGTCGACGCCGATCGACAACGGGACGCTGACCGAAGAGGACATCGTCACGATCATCGAGTACCTGGTCCGGCTGCACGCCGGCGAGGACAAGATGACCGCCGCGAACAACACCGAGATCCCGGTCGAGACCGACGACATCGACCACTTCGGCAACCGCCGCATCCGGACCGTCGGCGAGCTGATCCAGAACCAGATCCGGGTCGGCCTGTCGCGCACCGAGCGCGTCGTCCGCGAGCGCATGACCACGCAGGACGTCGAGGCGATCACCCCGCAGACCCTGATCAACATCCGCCCGATCGGCGCGGCGATCAAGGAGTTCTTCGGCACCTCGCAGCTGTCGCAGTTCATGCAGCAGACGAACCCGATCGACGGCCTGACCCACAAGCGCCGCCTCAACGCGCTGGGCCCGGGTGGTCTGTCGCGTGAGCGCGCCGGCATGGAGGTCCGCGACGTCCACCCGTCGCACTACGGCCGGATGTGCCCGATCGAGACGCCGGAAGGCCCGAACATCGGCCTGATCGGCTCGCTCTGCTCGTACGCGCGGGTCAACCCGTTCGGCTTCATCGAGACGCCGTACCGCAAGGTCGTCGAGGGCCGGGTCACCGACCAGGTCGACTACCTGACCGCGGACGAAGAGGACCGGTTCGTCAAGGCCCAGGCCAACGCGCCGATCTCGGACGACGGCACCTTCGTCGAAGACCGGGTCATGGCCCGCCGCAAGGGCGGCGAGGTCGAGCTGATCGACCCGCTCGACATCGACTACATGGACGTGTCGCCGCGGCAGATGGTCTCGATCGCGACGGCGATGATCCCGTTCCTCGAGCACGACGACGCGAACCGCGCGCTGATGGGCGCGAACATGCAGCGTCAGGCCGTGCCGCTGCTCCGCAGCCAGGCGCCGTACGTCGGCACCGGCGTGGAGCTGCGCGCCGCGATCGACTCCGGCGACATGCTGGTCGCCGAGCAGTCGGGCGTGGTGGAGGAGCTCTCCGCCGACCTGATCACGGTCATGCACGACGACGGGACGCGGAAGGCCTACAGCCTCTACAAGTTCCGCCGCTCGAACCACGGCACCTGCTTCAACCACCGCCCGATCGTCAACGAGGGCGACCGGGTCGAAGCCGGCCAGGTCATCGCCGACGGCCCGTCCACCGAAAACGGTGAGGTGGCGCTCGGCAAGAACCTGCTGGTCGCGGTCATGCCGTGGGAGGGCCACAACTACGAGGACGCGATCATCCTCTCGGAGCGCCTGGTGCAGGACGACGTGCTGACGTCGATCCACATCGAGGAGCACGAGATCGACGCCCGCGACACCAAGCTGGGCGCCGAGGAGATCACCCGGGACATCCCGAACGTCTCCGAGGAGGTCCTGGCCGACCTCGACGAGCGCGGCATCATCCGGATCGGTGCCGAGGTCCGCGACGGCGACATCCTGGTCGGCAAGGTCACGCCGAAGGGCGAGACCGAGCTGACCCCGGAGGAGCGTCTGCTCCGCGCGATCTTCGGCGAGAAGGCCCGCGAAGTCCGCGACACCTCGCTGAAGGTGCCGCACGGCGAGACCGGCAAGGTCATCGGCATCCGCGTGTTCTCGCGCGAGGACGACGACGAGCTGCCCCCGGGCGTCAACGAGCTGGTCCGCGTCTACGTGGCCCAGAAGCGCAAGATCCAGCCGGGCGACAAGCTCGCCGGCCGGCACGGGAACAAGGGTGTCATCGGCAAGATCCTGCCGGTCGAGGACATGCCGTTCATGGAGGACGGCACGCCCGTCGACATCATCCTGAACACCCACGGTGTCCCGCGACGGATGAACATCGGCCAGATCCTCGAGCTGCACCTGGGCTGGCTGGCGTCGCAGGGCTGGACGATCGAGGGCAACCCCGACTGGGCGAAGAACCTCAACGAGGAACTCCGCGACGTCGCGCCCGGCACGAACACCGCCACCCCGGTGTTCGACGGCGCGAAGGAAGAGGAGCTCACCGGGCTGCTCAGCGCGACCAAGCCGAACCGTGACGGCGAGCGCATGGTCAAGGAGAACGGCAAGGCCACGCTGCTGGACGGCCGCTCCGGCGAGCCGTACCCGTACCCGGTCGCGGTCGGCTACATGTACATCCTGAAGCTGCACCACCTGGTCGACGACAAGATCCACGCCCGCTCCACCGGTCCGTACTCGATGATCACGCAGCAGCCGCTGGGTGGTAAGGCGCAGTTCGGTGGCCAGCGCTTCGGTGAGATGGAGTGCTGGGCGATGCAGGCGTACGGCGCCGCCTACACGCTGCAGGAGCTGCTGACGATCAAGTCGGACGACGTGGTCGGCCGCGTCAAGGTGTACGAGGCCATCGTCAAGGGGGAGAACATCCCCGAGCCGGGCATCCCGGAGTCGTTCAAGGTGCTCCTCAAGGAGCTCCAGTCGCTGTGCCTCAACGTCGAGGTGCTCTCCAGCGACGGTGCGGCGATCGAGATGCGCGACTCCGACGACGAAGACCTCGAGCGCGCCGCGGCCAACCTCGGCATCAACCTGTCCCGCAACGAGTCGCCCTCGGTGGACGACGTCGTGCACTGATCGCGAGCTGAGCGGGGACCTGCCTCCCGTGGGTCCCCGCTCGCCCGCCAACCCCTCTAGCCGAAACAACCCCAAGGGGATCTAGACGTGCTGGACGTCAACTTCTTCGATGAGCTCCGCATTGGTCTCGCCACGGCCGACGACATCCGTCAGTGGTCGTACGGCGAGGTCAAGAAGCCGGAGACCATCAACTACCGGACGCTCAAGCCCGAGAAGGACGGCCTCTTCTGCGAGAAGATCTTCGGCCCGACCCGGGACTGGGAGTGCTACTGCGGCAAGTACAAGCGCGTCCGCTTCAAGGGCATCATCTGTGAGCGCTGCGGCGTCGAGGTGACCCGCGCCAAGGTGCGCCGCGAGCGGATGGGCCACATCGAGCTGGCCGCCCCGGTCACCCACATCTGGTACTTCAAGGGTGTTCCGTCCCGCCTGGGCTACCTGCTGGACCTGGCGCCGAAGGACCTCGAGAAGATCATCTACTTCGCTGCTTACGTCATCACCGGCGTGAACACGGAGCTGCGCCACAACGACCTGCCGACCCTCGAGAACGAGATCGGCGTCGAGCGCAAGAACCTCGAGACCAAGCGTGACGCCGACATCGAGGCCCGGGCGCAGAAGCTCGAAGCCGACCTGGCCGCGCTGGAGGCGGAGGGCGCCAAGTCCGACGTCCGCCGCAAGGTCAAGGAGGGCGGCGAGCGCGAGATGCGCCAGCTGCGCGACCGCGCCGGCCGCGAGCTGGACCGCCTCGAGGAGGTCTGGACGACCTTCACGAAGCTCGACACCCGCCAGCTGATCGCCGACGAGCTGCTCTACCGCGAGCTCGTCGACCGCTACGGCGAGTACTTCACCGGCGGCATGGGCGCGGAGGCCATCCAGAAGCTGGCCACCGAGTTCGACGTCAGCGCCGAGGCCGACAACCTGCGCGACACCATCCGCAACGGCAAGGGGCAGAAGAAGCTCCGCGCGCTGAAGCGGCTCAAGGTCGTCGCGGCCTTCCAGGCCACCGGCAACGACCCGCGCGGCATGGTGCTCGACGCCGTCCCGGTGATCCCGCCGGACCTGCGCCCGATGGTGCAGCTGGACGGTGGCCGCTTCGCGACCTCCGACCTGAACGACCTGTACCGCCGGGTCATCAACCGGAACAACCGCCTCAAGCGGCTGATCGACCTCGGCGCGCCCGAGATCATCGTCAACAACGAGAAGCGGATGCTGCAGGAGGCCGTCGACGCGCTGTTCGACAACGGCCGCCGCGGGCGTCCGGTCACCGGCCCGGGCAACCGGCCGCTGAAGTCGCTGTCCGACCTGCTCAAGGGCAAGCAGGGCCGGTTCCGCCAGAACCTGCTCGGCAAGCGCGTCGACTACTCGGGCCGTTCGGTCATCATCGTCGGCCCGCAGCTGAAGCTGCACCAGTGCGGTCTGCCGAAGGACATGGCACTCGAGCTGTTCAAGCCGTTCGTCATGAAGCGGCTGGTCGACCTGAACCACGCGCAGAACATCAAGTCCGCCAAGCGGATGGTGGAGCGCTCGCGGCCGCAGGTGTGGGACGTGCTGGAAGAGGTCATCACCGGCCACCCGGTGATGCTGAACCGTGCGCCGACCCTGCACCGCCTCGGCATCCAGGCCTTCGAGCCGCAGCTGGTCGAGGGCAAGGCCATCCAGCTGCACCCGCTGGTCTGCGAGGCGTTCAACGCGGACTTCGACGGTGACCAGATGGCGGTGCACCTGCCGCTGTCGGCCGAGGCGCAGGCCGAGGCCCGGATCCTGATGCTGTCGGCGAACAACATCCTGTCGCCGGCGTCGGGCCGTCCGCTCGCCATGCCGCGGCTGGACATGGTGACGGGTCTGTTCCACCTGACCCGCCTCACCGAGACGGCCGAGGGCGCGGGCAACGCGTACTCGTCGACGGCCGAGGCCATCATGGCGTACGACCGCAAGGCGCTGAGCCTGCACGCTCCGGTCAAGATCCGCATCACCGACCGTCAGCCGGCGAAGGCCGACGAGGCGCGGCTCGCGGAGAAGGGCTGGGAGCCGGGCAAGGCGTGGCTGGCCGAGACGACCCTGGGCCGCGTGCTGTTCAACGAGCTGCTGCCGGCGGACTACCCGTTCATCAACGAGCCGATGCCGAAGAAGCGGCAGGCCGCGATCGTGAACGACCTCGCCGAGCGGTACTCGATGACCCAGGTCGCGCAGACCCTGGACCGGCTGAAGGACGCCGGCTTCTACTGGGCGACCCGGTCGGGCGTCACCGTCGCCATCTCGGACGTGCTCACCCCGGTGGGCAAGAAGGCCATCCTCGACGAGTACGAGGGCAAGGCCTCCCAGGTGGAGAAGCGCTACCAGCGTGGTCAGCTGTCGCACGCCGAGCGGAACAACGAGCTCGTCAAGGTGTGGACGCAGGCCACCGAAGAGGTCCACAAGATCATGGAGACGGCGCTGCCGGACGACAACCCGATCGCGATGATCGTGAAGTCCGGCGCGGCGGGCAACATGACGCAGGTCCGGTCGCTGGCCGGCATGCGTGGCCTGGTGTCGAACCCGAAGGGTGAGTACATCCCGCGTCCGATCAAGGCCAACTTCCGTGAGGGCCTGTCGGTGGCGGAGTACTTCATCGCGACGCACGGTGCCCGGAAGGGTCTGGCGGACACGGCACTGCGTACCGCCGACTCGGGTTACCTGACCCGGCGTCTGGTGGACGTCTCGCAGGACGTCATCGTCCGCGAGACCGACTGCGGCACCACCCGCGGCATCATGATGCCGATCGGCGAGGACATCGGCGACGGCAAGGTGCTGCGCGACCAGCACGTCGAGACCAGCGTGTACGCGCGGAACCTCGCGACGGACGCGGTGGACGCCAAGGGCAACGTCGTGCTGAACGCCGGCGACGACATCGGCGACCCGGCCATCGACAAGCTGATCTCCAGCGGCATCGCGAAGGTCAAGGTCCGCTCGGTGCTGACCTGCGAGTCGGTCGTCGGTATCTGCGCGACCTGCTACGGCCGCTCGATGGCGACCGGTCTGCTCGTCGACGTCGGCGAGGCCGTGGGTATCGTCGCGGCCCAGTCGATCGGTGAGCCGGGTACGCAGCTGACGATGCGTACGTTCCACCAGGGTGGTGTCGCCGGTGACGACATCACGACCGGTCTGCCGCGTGTCCAGGAGCTGTTCGAGGCCCGCGTCCCGAAGGGCAAGGCGCCCATCGCCGACGTCGACGGCCGCGTGCGGATCGAGGAGAGCGAGCGGTTCTGGAAGATCACCCTCATCCCGGACGACGGGGGCGAGGAGATCGTCTTCGACAAGCTGTCCAAGCGGCAGCGGCTCGCGAACACCCCGAACGGCCCGCTGGGCGACGGTGACCACGTCCACGTCGGTCAGCAGCTGCTCGAGGGCACGCCGGACCCGCACGAGGTCCTGCGGGTCATGGGGCCGCGCGAGGCGCAGATCCACCTGGTGGACGAGGTCCAGAAGGTGTACCGGGCGCAGGGTGTGTCGATCCACGACAAGCACATCGAGGTCATCGTCCGGCAGATGCTGCGCCGGGTGACGGTCATCGACTCCGGAGGCACGGACTTCCTGCCGGGCGAGCTGCCCGAGCGGACCAAGTTCGAGGCGACGAACCGGGCCGCGGTCGCCGAAGGCGGCGAGCCGGCTTCGGGCCGTCCGGTGCTGATGGGTATCACGAAGGCGTCGCTGACCACGGACTCGTGGCTGTCGGCGGCCTCGTTCCAGGAGACCACGCGAGTCCTGACCGACGCGGCCATCAACGGCCGCTCGGACAAGCTCGTCGGCCTCAAGGAGAACGTGATCATCGGTAAGCTGATCCCGGCCGGTACCGGCATCAACCGGTACCGCAACATCCAGGTGCAGCCGACCGAGGAGGCCCGGGTCGCGGCGTACGCGATCCCGTCCTACGACGACGGCTACTACACCCCGGACGTGTTCGGTACGGGTACCGGTGCCGCGGTTCCGCTGGACGACTACGACTTCGGCCGCGACTTCCGCTGAAGCTGAGTTGACGGAAAGGCCCTCGCCGGGTTCCGGCGGGGGCCTTTCCCGTTTCCCGGGCGTCACCCGACCGGGTATTCACCCGGCTGGAATCCCGCTAGAGTGATCCGGTTCACGCGGTTCGGGGGCTTTGCGCGTTCCAACGGGGTAATCAGGGGTGACTGTTCGTGAACATATCCAGAAGCGCGAGATCCATCGCGCGCGGTTTCGCCGCGCTGACCGCCGCAGCCGTGCTGACCAGCGTGTTCGCCGGCCCGGCGACCGCGGACCCGGCGCCGGAGGCCCCGGCGCCGGTCACGTCCGCAGCGCCGTCCACCGCGCCGTCGACATCGGAGGTACCGGCTGATCCTCCGGTCTCGACGCCTCCCGCGCCGGTTTCCCCCGCGCCCGAGAGCAAGCCCGCCGCGGCGCAACCCGCGGAGCGCGCGCAGATCAAGGTGTCGGCCGTCCTCGGCAAAACCGCCTATGCGTCCGACGAGGACGTCCACGCCACGTTCGAGCTGACGAACATCGGCCCGACCCGCGCGGTCGGCCTCTCGGTCGCCCAGGACATCACCGCGCCGACCGACCTGGTGGTCCCGTACGACCCGGGCTGGGGTCCGCTCAGGCCGTCGTCCGAGCCGGGGCTCGACCTCGAGCCGGGCGCGGCCTTCAAGCTCGAGATCACCGGGAAGATCCGGGACATCAGGCAGGCCACCACGGTCCTGCGCGGAGTCGTGTTCGACGCGACCGGCTTCGGCGTCGGCGAGTTCACGGCGTCGGCGGCCGTCGTCCGGGCGCCCGCTCACCTGACGGGAGTCGTGTACGGCGACAAGAACGGCAACGGCACGCGGGAAACCGGTGAAGAGCTGCCCGGCGCCAAGCTGACCCTTCGGTACGTCCACAGTGACATCACGTACTCGATCACGAGCGATGCCCAGGGGAGGCTCGACTCCTCCGACGTCCCGGCCGCGGAGTACTACCTCGGCGGCGAGGTGGTCGACGGCTGGCTGATCCCGTGGCGGACCGTCCGGATCGGCGCGGACACCGACCTCACCGTTCGCGGCGTACCGCCCCTGAACGGCGCGCTCACGGCGTCGATGGCGTTCACCAAGAACAGCTACCAGGTCGGCGAGCTCGCCCACGTCACCGTCACGCTGTCGAACTCCGGCCCGATCCCGCTCACCGGCATCGTGGCCGCGTGCAACCGCATCGGGGACGGTCACCTCCTGAGCGGCCGCGGCCAGGGCTGGGGTGACCTGGCCGGCGCCGGCGTGACGATCGCTCCCGGGGAGACGCGCACGTTCGACGTCACCGAAACGGTGCCGGAGGCCGCCTTCAACCGCGGTTACGTCGCCGCCTCCTGCGACTTCGGCTACCCCGAGGTCGACATCGACCACCACGCGGAGGCCGGTGCCCAGGCCTGGGTGCCCGGCGCCAAGGCCGTTGTCGAGGGCACCCTCGGTGTCTTCGACAACCAGGGCGACGTGAAGCAGGCCCTCGCCGGGGCCAAGGTCGTGCTCGTCTCCGACCAGCACTGCCCGGTCACCGGCGAGCGCACGACCGACGCGAAGGGCCACTTCAAGTTCGAGGACGTGGCTCCCGGACCGCGTTACCGGCTGTACTTCCTGCTGCCGAAGAGCTGGAAGACCAAGTACGAAAACCCGATGGAAATCGACGTCCAGGGCCCGCCGGAGAACCACTACCCGTGGCGGATCGAGGCCGAGGAGGGTGCCGGACCGACCCCGTCGGTGCCCGCCAACCCCGCGGACTGCACGGCCGGCGTCCCGACGTCGACGACCGGCGCGGCCGGCGGCACCGGCGGCGGCCAGAGCGGCAGCTCCGGGCTGGCCAGCACCGGCGTCGACGCGCTCGGTCTCGGCGCACTGGCGCTGCTTGCCCTCGCGCTCGGCGGTGGCCTGGTGTTCGGCGCCCGCCGTCGCCGTCCCACCGCCTGACGTCACCGGCAAAGCGCCCCCGGTCCACTGTGGACCGGGGGCGCTTTGTGTTCAGCGGAGACCTGCCGGGCCGCACTTCGGTCACGCCCAGCCTTCGGGCGTCGTCGCACGCAGGAAGTCGTCCGATGGCGGTTGCACCGGCCGCCCCTGGAACTGCGTCGAAAGCACCACCGACGACCGCAGCTCGCCGTGCTTGCCCAGCCGCTCCAGCAGGCCCTCGAAGTGCTCGAGCGAGGCCGCCCGGATCTTCAGCATCGTGCAGTGGTCGCCGCTGAGCCGGTGGATCTCCACGACCTCCGGGTAGTCCTCGGACTTCGACGTCTTCAGCAGGCAGCTGCTCAGCGCGCACCGCATCTCGACGAACGCCTGCAGCGGCTGGCCCGCGCGCCGCGCGTCGACCTGGGCGCGGTACCCGGTGATCACGCCCGTCTCTTCGAGCCGCCGCACCCGTTCGGCCACCGCCGGCGCCGACAGGTTGATCCGGCGGCCGAGCTCCTTGAACGAAAGTCTCCCGTCGGCCTGCAGCAGGTCCAGCAACCGCCAGTCGACGTCGTCCAGCGCCTTTTCCGAACGAAAGGTCATGCGCCCATCCTCCTTCCGAAGCGGGCGCGGGGCGAGCGAAATCCCGTTCATCGTGCCTTCGGACCGTGGCCGGAAATCCTTAGTGTTGCCGGTCATGGGGATTTCGACGGTGACCGGGCGGACCCGGTCCATGGGGGCACTGTTCGCCGGCGTCGCACTGCTCAACACGGCCATGGCCGGGTCGACCACCGCGGCCACGCTGATCGTCGCCGAGGGCAGCGGCGCGGCCTGGAGCGGGCTGCCGAGCGTCGCGAGCGTGCTCGGCACCGCGGGCGGCGCGCTCGCCGCGGGACTGCTGCTGCCGGTCCACGGCCGCCGCCGCGTCCTGGTGTCCGGGTACGGCTTCGCGGCGCTCGGCGCGCTGGTCGCGTTCGCCGCCGCGCTGGTGACGTCGGTGCTGCCGCTGCTGCTGGGGATTCTGCTGGTCGGCGTCGGCAACGGCGGCGCCCAGCTGTCCCGCTACCTCGCCGCGGACCTGTACCCGCCCCAGCGCCGCGGCCGCGCGCCACCGTCGTCTGGGCCGGGACGGTCGGTGCGCTCGCCGGCCCGGCGCTCATGGCACCGGCGGCGCACGTCGCGACCGGCTTCGGCTGGCCGCCGCTGTCGGGGCCGGTCGCGGTCGCGGTGGTGGCCACGGCGGCGGCGGTGTCGGCGGCGGCCGTCCTGCCGCGGGACACCCCGCCGCCGCGGCCGCCGGTGACCGCGGTCCGCGGCCCGGTCCGCTCGCCCGCCGTCGTGCGGCCGCTGATCGCGATGGTCTCCGCGCAGCTGGCCATGGTCGCGGTGATGACCATGACGCCGTTGCAGCTGCAGAGCCACGGGCACGGCCTCGACGCCGTCGGCTGGGTGCTGAGCGCGCACATGATCGGCATGTTCGCGCTGGCACCGCTGTCCGGCCGGATCGCCGACCGCTGGGGCCCGGCGGTGACGGTCAACGCGGGGCTCGGCGTGCTGGCACTGGCGGCGGCGACCGCACTCGCGGCGCCGACCGCGCACACGTCCGGTCTGCCGGCGGCGCTGTTCTTGCTCGGCTACGGCTGGAACCTGGTGTTCGTCGGCGGCAGCGCGCAGCTGAGCCGCGACCTCGCCCCGGAGACGCGCAGCCGGGTGCAGGGCACGGTCGACGCGGTCGTGTGGTCGGCGTCCGCGCTGGCCGGCCTGGGGTCCGGTCAGCTGTTCGCGGGCGGCGGGTACGCGCTCGTCGCGGTCGTCGGCGGGGTACTGGCCCTGTGTCCGCTGGTGCTGCTCGTGCCGCGGGACGGCCGGTAGCGGTGCGAGTTCCCGGCATTTCATAACGACTGAGTAACGAGCGGGCCCCAGCGTCCGGACGCCGGGGCTGCGTCATTGTGACCAACCGTCACGCCACCGAGTGGTCTAGCCGCCACTGGGGCATGCTCCTCACCTGTTCGGCCCAATCGGCCTCGGCAACTCGGTCCGGGTCGTGGGAAATTCACCCGCTCGGGTCACGTCTCATTCTTTGATCACTGCTGGACGCTGTGTCCGGTCGGGGCGAACATTCCGCTGTGCCCGCCGGCCGCCCCTGACCACGCCATCCGTTGTGTCCCAACGGTTCCTTGGTGAACCGGCGGTTCAGCGCGCCCTTTTGTCCGAGCAACAGCCCGCCCGTGGAAGAAGAACAGGGAGAACCATGCGATCAACCCCGTTGCGCCCGGGCCGGTGGCGGAAGGTGGTGACCGGCGCCGCGGCCCTCGCGCTCGCGGCCGGCGCCGTCACCTACACCGGTTCCGCCACCGGCGCCTACGCCGACGTCCAGACCGTCACCGACGCGAAGACCGCGTCCGACGGCAAGCAGTACTGGGTGCAGAACCACCTGGTGTCCAAGGACCTCGCGCGTGCGGAGAGCGGCACGCCCAAGAAGTGGCTGCTCGTCTGGGCCGGCGACGAGAACATCGCCGACACGCTGGTCAAGGACGTCAAGAACCTGCCGGGCACGCTCGGCGGCGGGCTCAACAAGCTGAAGAACGCCCTGCCCGGCCCGGACTTCCTCGCCGTGATCGACGCGACGCAGGGGTCGCCGACCTACGGCAAGGTCGTCAACACCGCCACCGTCGGCCCGCTGGTCGAGAACGAGCCGCACCACATGCAGTACGTGTGGCACAAGGGCGACACCATCTACGCCGGGGCGCTGTTCGCGGCCGCGACGTACGCCTTCGACGTCAGCGCGTTGCCGCAGCTGAAGCTCAAGGGCGTCAGCCTGCCGACGAACACGCTCGGCGGGAGCGTCCCGGACGCCTACTGGGTGCTCAAGGACGGCACGGCCTACGGCACGTACATGGGCGGCCCGGTCGTGCCCGGCCCGCACACCTACGCCGACGGTTCCACCCAGATCGGCAACGGCTTCGCCGGCAGCCCCGGCGAGGTTGTCCACTTCGGACCGAACGCCGAGGTCCTTTCGGAGTCCCCGGCGGCGACCCCGCAGGGCGACAACCGGAAGCTCTGCGACAACCTGCCGCAGCTGGGCAAGCCGACCTGCGCCAACCCGCACGGCATCCAGGCCCGCGAGGACCTGAACACGCTCGTCACCAGCGACTACGCCGAGCCGCGCAACATCATCCTCGACCCGGTGAAGCAGCCGTCGCCGTACCTGCGCCGTCCGACCGTGCGGACCTGGGACATCTCCGATCGCAACCACCCGAAGCTGAAGTCGGTGTCGTACCTGCAGGACGGCCCGCGCGCCGATCCGGCCGACCCGCTGCACGCCGAGAGCCGCGCGGTCATGGAGACCACGGTGACCAACCTGCCGGGCCACAAGGGCGCCTTCGCCCAGACCATGCAGGGCGGCGCGGTGTTCTACACCCCGGACATCACCGCGGCCGAGCCGCACTGGATCGAGGTGTTCGACGACGGCGCCGCGGGCAAGGCGATCTACCCGGACAACGACTCCAACGGCGGCAGCTCCAACGGCGGCTGGATCCAGACCAGCCCGGACGACAAGTACCTCTACCGGGCCATCCAGGGACGCCAGAAGGGCACGCTGTCGGCGGACGATCCCGGCACCACCGGTGGCGTCTACGTCCTCGACATCCAGAAGCTGGTCAACGCCGGCGACCGGATCGAGGACATCGAGGGCCGGATCGACACCAAGGCGAAGGCCCAGCAAGGCGGGGGCGGCGACCTGCCGACCGTCGTCGGCGCGGCCCCGGTCAACCCCGGCACGCCGGGCGCGGGCCCGCACTGGGGCGCCTACGACAACTTCGCGCTCGGCAGCGACGGTTTCTACCACGAAACGACGTCGCCGCAGCACCTCGCGGTGTCGAACTACTTCGTCGCGCGGTCCGGGCTCGACGGTGACCACAAGGTCAACCTGCTGAACCTCGGGCCGGACGGGAAGATCTCGGTCGACTGGAACTTCCGGGACGAGTTCACCGGTCAGGTCGGCATCAACTTCAACCGCAAGTCCTGGCCGCACGGAGCCTTCGGCAACGCCAAGCCGCACTCCGAGCTGTTCGTGGTCGCGGACGCGGACCTGAGGTAGGGCCGATGGACCACCACGACACGCCGGCCACCGGCTCGTCCACAGTGGACGTTCTGGCCCTGGTCATCCGGCTGGCGCTGCTGCTTTCCACGGCGTTGCTCGCGGGCGGCGGCCTGCTGCGCCCGTCGGTGACCGAGGTACCACGCCGGACGAAGCTCGCCCTGTCCGTCCTCGGCGGGTGTTCCGCCCTGCTCGCCGTGGGTTCGGCGGTCGCGGCCGACGTCAACGTCGTCGCCCTGACCGCGCACGTCGTGCTCGCGGTGGCCGTGCCGGTGCTGCTGCGGTGGCCGCCGGCCGCTCGCTGGGCGTCGGTCGCGCTGCTGGCGCTGCTGGTGCTGGAGACCGCGCTCGGCGGTGCCGGGGCCGAGTTCGCGGCCGGCACCGTGTTCGTCGCCGGCACCGCGGTGTGGTTCGGCTTCGCGCTGTTCGGCCCGGCGGTGCCGGCGACGGCGGCGGTGCGGCCCGGGCCGCTGGCGATCACCCTCGGCGGCCTGCTGGTCCTGGCCGGTGTGGTGCGGTTCGGCCTTTCCGGCCTGGGGTTCGACCGGCGGCTCGTCGGCACGCCCGGCGGGCTCGCGGTGCTGGCGGTCGTGGTGGTCCCGCTCGTGGTCAGCGGGCTCGCGGCGGTGCTGCGGGCCCGCGCCTACCGCGTCGGGGCGGCCGGGGTGGCCGTCGCGTTCCTCGCGTGGGGTGCGCTCGGCGCGATCCCGGCACCACCGCCGCTGCCCGTGCCGGGGGTGCCGCTGCTGGCCGACGAGCCGGGGTTCCCCGTGCTGGTCAGCCCGCAACGGCCGGGGCACAACGTCGTCCACTTCCCGGCGAGCGCGGGCGACGACCTCTCCGCCGGCGTCCGCGGCAGCCTGATCACCAAGGCCTTCGCGCGCCCCGGCGCCGAGGGCACCTGGGCCGACGTCGAGCTGCCGCCCGGGCGCAGCGACCTGGAGATCCGCCGCGGCGGCACGACGACGGTCGTCGAGGTCGACGCGGGCACCGCGCCCGGGCCGCCGATCGACGGCGCGGACGCCCCGGAGTGCGCGTCGGCGGCGCTCGGCGGCCTGGTCGCCGGCCGCGCCGACGTGCTGATCACGTGCCCGTCCGACGCGCTGGTGCCGGAGGACGCCGGAGCGCTGGTCAAGCTGGTCGAGTTCCTCGCCGGGCGCAAGCCGTCCGCGCTCACGCTCGTCGGGGACAGCTCCCCGCGCGGCGTCGCGGCGGCGAAGCTGGTGCGGGAAACCGCGGCGCGCACGGGGTTGGCGGTGCGGCCGGACGCCGGGCCCGGCACCGCGCTCGTCGTCGTCTCCGGGTGGGGTCCCGGGTACACGGCGATGACGCGGGCGGCCGAGCTGCAGCGCCTCGAACCCACCCACCAGTGCGGGCTGTACCTGGCGCCGTGGCTGCTGAACGGGCCGATCGTCAACGCCGTCGCCAGTGCGTCGCTGCCGCTGCGGTTCGACCCGCGGGAAGCGGCCGCGGTCGGGTACGCCGTCGCGGCCGGCGACCGCTTCGGCGGCGAAAGCCCCACCCTCGGCGGCTTCCGGGCCTGGCTGGGCGCCGATCGCCCGGCCGGCGACGTCCAGATCTTCGCCGCCGCCCAGGTCAACGCCATGCCGATGGACCCCACCGAACCCCACGCCGCCGGAATGGTGGTGGACCGCGACTACGCGGGCCAGTGGGTCCCCGACGGAACCGTCGTGCCGATCACGGCGGTTCTCCGCTGAAACCCTTGCCAGGAAAGGAAAATCCATGAAACGCATTGCTGCCCGCGTCCTGCTGCCGCTCGCCGCGGCGACGGCGTTCACCGGCCTGGCCGGCGGCGTCGCGAGCGCCGACCCGACGAACGGTCCCGTCTGGCTGGTGCCCGGCATCGACCTCGGCGGCGTCCTGGGGCCGCTCGGCCAGCCGGTCGGCCTGCTCGCCCCCGTGTTCGGCCTCATCACCGCGGTTTCCTGAGAAGAAAGGTGCACACCATGAAGAACAACCTCGCCCGCGCGGCCGGCGCGGCGGTCCTCGCCGGAGCGGCCCTGTTCACCGCGGCGGCCCCGGCACTGGCGGCCGACGCGCCCGGCGTCGTGGTGGTCGACGAGCCGGACACGAGCGGTCTGAACAACATCTGGACGTTCGCCCCGCTGGGGGTCCCGGTGCTCGGCCTGATCCAGTCGATCAACGGCGTGCCCGGGAAGCTCCTGCCCTCGTTCTGACCCGACGGCGGCCGGGGGCGGTGCTCCCGGCCGCCGTCCGGCGGATCCGGGCGGTCACGGGCACCATGAAGGGATGAAGCCCGTCACCAAAACCCTCACGGTGGTCGCCGTCCTGCTGATCACCGCGGGCGCGATCCTGCTCTCGCTGGGTGCGATCGGCTTCCGGGCGACGTCGGACCGGCCCGACGCCAACATCGGCGCCGGGATCGCCCTGCTGGCCGGGCCCTACGTCGTCGGCCTCGGCCTGGTCTTCGCGCTGTCGGCGGGGTTGACCCACCTCACGACGCGCCGCCGCTGAGGTTCCACAGCGCCGGCGGCAGGTGGTCGGCCAAGTCGGCGAGGTACTGGGCCTCCGTGGTGAGGTTCTGCCGGGTCGCGCAGCCCTGGCCCCAGGTCCGTGCGGCGCCGTTCTCGATCACGACCTCCCGCTGCCCGAACCGCGGGTTCGCCGCCAGCCACCGGGCCAGCTCGGCGTCGAGCGTGGAGTCCGGTGGCAGCGTCGGCATGGACAGCGGACGGCCCGGGACGATCCGCAGCTCCGGGCCCGGCGGCACGCGCACCTGGGTGACGTGGAGGTCGCGGAAGCGGATGTGGTCGTCGAAGTTCCGGTAGGACTCGTGCGTGTCGATCCCGAGCACCGGCCGGTCGCCGAGGCGGAACTCGACCCACGGCTCTTCCGGCGCGCCCGCCAGCGGCCGCCCGGTCGGGTGGAACACGCCGAAGGACGGGCCCGGGCCGCCGTCGCCGCTGCCGAACGTGCCTCCTCGTTCCGCCGCGAACGCCTTGAACCAGTGGCTCTCGCGGCTCGCGGCGGACTTCCGCTGCGACCGCCACCAGATCGCCGCGGCCACCGCGGCCACGACCACGAGGACGCCGATCGTGAAGAGCGTCTGCATCGTCAGAAGTCCAGGTCTTCGCGGGTTTCTTCGACGGACTGGTCCCGGCCCGTCCCGTCGTAGCCGCTCGTCTTCTTCGCGTTCTTGACGTGGCTGTTGAGCTTGCCGAGGTGGTCGTTCACCGTCTTGGCGGGGTTGTCGCCGGGGTTGGCCGGGTTGAAGCCGAGAACGCCCTTGATCGCCGCCTCGCCGCCCTTCTTCAGCGCTTCGGTGGCGCCGGCCTTGAGCATCGTCTTCTGGTAGTCGACCTTGCCGGCGGCGTCGAGCACCGGGTTCTCGAAGGCCTTCGCCCAGCGCTTGCCGATCATGCCCTTGTCGCCGGCGGCCTTCTGGAGGAGGTCCTTGCCCTCGTTCTCCTCCGCGATCTTCGTCAGCGACTTGCCCAGCGTCGTCGAGGCGAACTTCTGCTGCAGCTTCCGGAGCCAGTCGAGCACCTTCTGCAGGAGCTCGCGCAGCTTGTTCACCTTCTGGGTGGTCTTCGCGGTCGTCTGGGCCGCCTTGACCTCGGTCACCGGGGCGGCGGCGGACAGCGAAGCGCCGCAGGTCGGCACCGCGGCGGCCAGCGCCGGCACCCACAGCAGGATCAGCCAGGTGACGAACTCGGTGAGGATGGCCTTGACCAGGTCCTCGACGAAGCTCATGAGCATGCTGTTGAGCTGCAGCATCCGGGCCAGGTCACCGGACTTCCCGGCGACGCCCTCGATGCCGTGCGCGAACTCGCCCAGCGCCGTCTTCGCCGCGTTGCCCGCGTCGCCCTCCCAGTCCTTGAGGGACTCGTCGGCGACCTCGGCGAAGTTCTTGGCCAGCCGGTCCAGGCCGGTGGCGATCGCGCCGAAGTTCTCCGCCGCGACGCCGAGCGCCGGGCCGTCGCCGCTGACGAAGTGGATCGCGTCCTGGATCGGCTGAACGGCGTTGACCAGGAAGTTCAGCCCCTGCCCGACCAGCCAGCCGAGCGGGTCGGTGGCGATGTCGGTGATCGTGCTCGAGCTCGACTGGATGAAGCTCGCGGTGTCGGTCGCGATCGTGCCGAGCGCGAGGGTGATGTCCGCGCCGTCGGGCTGCGGCGCGAAGACGGCCTTCGTCACCGAGACCGCGTCCTTGCCGACGGTGACCGCGCTCCCGGCGAACGGCGTCGCCTTGACCGCGTTGCCGACGTTGACCCCGAGCACCGTCTTCGGGGCGTCGGGCTTGACGGTGATCCCGCTCGCGACGTCTTCGACCTCTGCCACGGCGTCCCCCTTCAGTGCTTCGGCTCGGGCGGGCCGTCGAGCAGGACCTCGACCTGGCCGAAGAAGGTCTTGTGGTCCTCCTCGACGCCTTGGTAGACGTTCGCCGCGTCGGTCAGCTTCGCCTGCGCCGAGGCCAGCCCGTCGGCGATGGACGTCAGCAGCGACTGCAGCTCGCGGAGGGTGTCGTCGTAGCCGCTCTTGGTGAAGAGGCCGACCACGCCCCACGACTTGTCGCCGACGTCGGCCTGGGCGGCCTTCTCGGTGATCTTCGTGCCCTGGTCGCGATATTTCTCCAGGTCACCGACGTACTTGTGCAGCGCGTCGACCCGAACCCGGTAACCGCCGGCTCCGTCGGGCATCAGTCCTCCTCGTCGAACAGGGTGCGCAGGAAGCGGTCGCCCGCCGAAGGGCCGCTCGCCGGTGGTGCGGGCGGCGGGTCGGCCGGGCGGAGCACCCGCTGCTCCGGGAAGTCCTCGGACGGCGGCTGTGCTGCTTCCGGGAGCTTCGACCGCAGTTCTTCGACGGTGGTTCCGAACGCCACGGCCTGGGTTTCCAGGACCTGGTCGACCAGGCCGAGGTCGTCGCCCATGTTCTCCTCGACGATCACGGCCTGCCGCCGCGCCGCCTCGCCGACGGCCTCCCGCAGCGTGGTGAGGAGCGTGGCCGACAGCGCCCGCGGGCCCTTGGCCAGCGCGGCCTCGGTGAACTCGACGTCCAGGACGGCCCCGCCGGGCCCGGTGACCACGGTGACGCCCCCGTCCGGCGACGCCGCGCTCGCCCGCAGCTCGGTCAGCTGCTGCTGCATGGCCCCCAGCCCGGCGAACCGGTCATCGGCGCTGCGGATGCCCGCCTGGAACCGCTCGAACTCGGCCACCAGGTGCTCGAACTCGCCCGACATGCCTTCGCTCCCGTTCGTTTCGTGGTGCACCCATCGTGACCCGCCGACCGCACTGTGACGCACGGAACGGCCGATCCGATCCCACTGCGTCACCCGACCGGGTAATGGGTAGGTTGCGGCCGAGAGGGAAGCAGGGGACGACGCGCGAGGAGTGTGTGATGACCAGCACCGAAGGGGCCCGGCGCCCGGACGAAGAACCCCGGCCGACGGGCAGCCACGCCGCCCCGGAGGGCGCCGGCGTGCACCCGCTGATCGACCTGTCCCGCGACCCGAACCCGGGCCGGCCGGACCACGCCAAGCCGGACGAGGACTGAGCCCGGCGCGTCCCGGACGGCCGGATCCCCGGCCGCGGAGCCGGGTGTCGCGGGTGAGTCACCCGGGCCTCCGGGCGTGCCGGATGGGTCATTCGCGACGACGAAGCCGCGCCACCGCCGGTCGCACCCGGCGCCGGGCGTCCGGCCCCGCGACCCGAGGTTTGGAATGTCCCGCAGGCCCGGGGCGTTGAGAGGTACGCTGGGGGTTCTCCGACCTTCGCACCCCCCGCCGCGTTCCTCCCGGACCCGGGCGGGTATCTTTGGAGACCGTGCCCGGCATGCGTCGGGCCGCTCCGCGTGCCGTGCGCATGGACGGGGTGCTCCGGCACCTGGTCACCGGCTTCGGCAGGTCGGGGTTCCGACGGAAATCCCTCCGGGAAGTTACCGGTCGCGAGACCGTGACGCGGGCCGACACGCCCGACCGCGGGGGCCGGTGAAGACACGAAGAAGCAGATCACGACAGGAAGCTGGTCCATTGCCCACGATCCAGCAGCTGGTCCGCAAGGGCCGCCAGGACAAGGCTGCCAAGCAGAAGACCGCGGCCCTCAAGGGGAGCCCGCAGCGGCGTGGCGTGTGCACTCGCGTGTACACCACGACCCCGAAGAAGCCGAACTCGGCGCTGCGCAAGGTCGCGCGTGTGAAGCTGACCAGCGGCATCGAGGTCACCGCCTACATCCCCGGTGAGGGCCACAACCTGCAGGAGCACTCGATGGTGCTCGTGCGTGGTGGTCGTGTGAAGGACCTTCCGGGTGTCCGTTACAAGATCATCCGCGGTTCGCTCGACACCCAGGGTGTCAAGAACCGCAAGCAGGCGCGCAGCCGGTACGGCGCGAAGAAGGAGAAGAGCTAATGCCCCGCAAGGGTCCGGCCCCCAAGCGGCCGCTGATCTCCGACCCCGTCTACGCCTCCCCGCTGGTCACCCAGCTGGTGAACAAGGTGCTGAAGGACGGGAAGCGGTCCCTGGCCGAGCGCATCGTGTACGGCGCGCTCGAAGGCGCTCGCGAGAAGACGGGCACCGACCCGGTCGTCACGCTGAAGCGCGCCCTCGACAACGTGAAGCCCACCATCGAGGTGAAGAGCCGCCGCGTCGGTGGTGCCACCTACCAGGTGCCGATCGAGGTCAAGCCGGGCCGCTCCACGACGCTGGCGCTGCGCTGGCTGGTCTCCTTCTCGCAGGCCCGCCGCGAGAAGACGATGATCGAGCGCCTGCAGAACGAGCTCCTGGACGCTTCCAACGGCCTCGGTGCCTCGGTGAAGCGTCGCGAGGACACGCACAAGATGGCCGAGTCCAACCGGGCCTTCGCGCACTACCGCTGGTGATTTCTGCCCGGCTGTCGACCAAGCCATGCCGGGCCCCAAGCTTGAGAACAGGGGAACACTCTCGTGGCACGTGAAGTGCTGACCGACCTGAACAAGGTCCGCAACATCGGCATCATGGCCCACATCGACGCCGGCAAGACGACCACCACCGAGCGGATCCTGTTCTACACCGGGGTCAACTACAAGATCGGTGAAGTCCACGACGGCGCCGCCACCATGGACTGGATGGAGGAGGAGCAGAAGCGGGGTATCACCATCACCTCGGCTGCCACCACCACCTTCTGGGACGACCACCAGATCAACATCATCGACACCCCCGGGCACGTCGACTTCACCGTCGAGGTGGAGCGCAACCTGCGGGTGCTCGACGGTGCGGTCGCCGTCTTCGACGGCAAGGAAGGCGTCGAGCCGCAGTCCGAGCAGGTCTGGCGGCAGGCGGACAAGTACGACGTCCCGCGCATCTGCTTCGTCAACAAGATGGACAAGCTGGGCGCGGACTTCTACTACACCGTGAAGACCATCGTGGACCGCCTCGGCGTCCGCCCGCTGGTCATCCAGCTGCCGATCGGCGCCGAGAACGACTTCGAAGGCGTCGTCGACCTGGTCCGCATGAAGGCGCTGACCTGGCGCGGCGAGGTCCAGAAGGGCGAGGACTACTCGGTCGAGGACATCCCGGCCGAGCTGGCCGAGAAGGCCGCGGAGTACCGCGAGAAGCTCGTCGAGACCGTCGCCGAGGCGGACGACGCGCTGATGGAGAAGTTCCTCGAGGGTGAGGAGCTGACGGAGGCCGAGATCAAGGCCGGCATCCGGAAGCTCACCATCACCAGCCAGGTCTTCCCGGTGCTGGCCGGTTCCGCGTTCAAGAACAAGGGCGTGCAGCCCATGCTCGACGCGGTCATCGACTACCTGCCGACTCCGCTGGACGTCCCGGCCGTCGAGGGCCTGCTGTCCGACGGCGAGACCGTGGCCTCCCGCAAGGCGTCCGTCGACGAGCCGTTCGCCGCGCTCGCGTTCAAGATCGCCGCGCACCCGTTCTTCGGCAAGCTGACCTACATCCGGGTGTACTCGGGCAAGGTCGCGGCCGGCGCGCAGGTCATCAACGCGACCAAGGAGCGCAAGGAGCGCATCGGGAAGATCTTCCAGATGCACTCCAACAAGGAGAACCCGGTCGACGACGCCCAGGTCGGCCACATCTACGCGGTCATCGGGCTGAAGGACACCACCACGGGTGACACCCTGGCGGACCCGCAGAACCCGATCGTGCTGGAGTCGATGACGTTCCCCGAGCCGGTCATCCGGGTCGCGATCGAGCCGAAGACGAAGGCCGACCAGGAGAAGCTGTCCCTGGCGATCCAGAAGCTGGCCGAAGAGGACCCGACGTTCCAGGTCAAGCTGGACGAGGACACCGGCCAGACGATCATCGCGGGCATGGGCGAGCTGCACCTCGAGGTGCTGGTGAACCGGATGAAGTCCGACTACAAGGTCGAGGCGAACATCGGCAAGCCGCAGGTCGCCTACCGTGAGACGATCAAGAAGACGGTCGAGAAGCTCGACTACGTCCACAAGAAGCAGACCGGTGGTTCCGGCCAGTTCGCGAAGGTCATCGTGAAGCTGGAGCCGCTCGAGCGCACCGACGGCGCGCTCTACGAGTTCGACAACAAGGTGACCGGTGGTCGCGTGCCGCGGGAGTACATCCCGTCGGTGGACGCGGGCGCGCAGGACGCGATGCAGTACGGCGTCCTGGCCGGCTACCCGCTCGTCGGGTTGAAGTTCACCCTGTTGGACGGTGCTTACCACGAGGTCGACTCTTCGGAGATGGCGTTCAAGATCGCCGGTTCCATGGCGATGAAGGAAGCCGCGAAGAAGGCCGGCCCGGTGATCCTGGAGCCGATGATGGCGGTCGAGGTGACCACGCCCGAGGACTACATGGGTGACGTCATCGGTGACCTCAACTCCCGTCGTGGTCAGATCCAGGCCATGGAGGAGCGGGCGGGCATCCGCGTCGTGAAGGCGCTGGTCCCGCTGTCGGAGATGTTTGGCTACGTCGGTGACCTCCGGTCCCGCACCCAGGGCCGGGCGAACTACTCCATGTTGTTCGACTCCTACGCCGAGGTTCCCGCGAACGTCGCGAAGGAAATCATCGCGAAGGCGACGGGGGAGTAACTCCTCCCCCCAGCGCTCGCGGGCATTAAGGGACTCTCCTGAACGTCCGCAGCACCGACGAAGGAACAATCGTGGGGCGGCAGCCACGCCGCCCCACGAGCACAAAGCGAAATCAGTCCAGGAGGACATTCCAGTGGCGAAGGCGAAATTCGAGCGGACCAAGCCGCACGTCAACATCGGCACCATCGGTCACGTTGACCACGGCAAGACGACTCTGACCGCGGCTATCACCAAGGTGCTGCACGACAAGTACCCGGAGCTGAACGAGTCGCGGGCGTTCGACCAGATCGACAACGCGCCGGAAGAGAAGCAGCGCGGCATCACGATCAACATCTCGCACGTCGAGTACCAGACCGAGAAGCGCCACTACGCGCACGTGGACGCCCCGGGTCACGCGGACTACATCAAGAACATGATCACCGGTGCCGCCCAGATGGACGGCGCGATCCTGGTCGTGGCCGCCACCGACGGCCCGATGCCGCAGACCCGTGAGCACGTGCTGCTCGCCCGCCAGGTCGGCGTGCCCTACATCGTGGTCGCGCTGAACAAGGCCGACATGGTCGACGACGAGGAGATCCTCGAGCTCGTCGAGCTGGAGGTCCGCGAGCTGCTGTCCTCGCAGGAGTTCCCCGGGGACGACGCGCCGGTCGTGCGCGTGTCCGGCCTCAAGGCCCTCGAGGGCGACGAGAAGTGGGCCGAGGCCGTTCTCGAGCTCATGGCGGCCGTCGACGACAGCGTGCCGGACCCGGTGCGCGAGCTCGACAAGCCGTTCCTGATGCCGATCGAAGACGTCTTCACCATCACCGGTCGTGGCACCGTGGTGACCGGTCGCGTCGAGCGCGGCCAGATCAACGTCAACGAAGAGGTCGAAATCGTCGGCATCAAGGAGAAGTCGACCAAGACGACTGTCACCGGTGTCGAGATGTTCCGCAAGCTGCTCGACTCGGGCCAGGCGGGCGACAACGTGGGCCTGCTGGTCCGCGGTATCAAGCGCGAGGACGTCGAGCGCGGCCAGGTCGTCGTGAAGCCGGGCACCACCACCCCGCACACCGACTTCGAGGGCCGGGTCTACATCCTGTCGAAGGACGAGGGTGGCCGTCACACCCCGTTCTTCAACAACTACCGCCCGCAGTTCTACTTCCGCACCACCGACGTGACCGGCGTCGTGACCCTCCCCGAGGGCACCGAGATGGTCATGCCGGGCGACAACACCGACATCACGGTCGCGCTGATCCAGCCGGTCGCGATGGACGAGGGTCTGCGCTTCGCCATCCGCGAGGGTGGCCGGACCGTCGGCGCGGGCCAGGTTACCAAGATCATCAAGTGATTTAGGCGCCCATCGGGGGCAATACACCCCCGGGTTCGGGGCGTCAAATCACGTGTGCGACACTATTCAGGTTGCTCGTCCTGGGGCGGCCGATCCCTTCGGGGATCCGGCCGCTCCGGTGCGAGTGGCCACGGTCCGCGGAGCTCTTTCCTTCGGGTGAGGCGAGCGGGCAAGGGCGGTGAGACGACATTGCTTGGAAAAGCGGGCCGGCTCACAGCCTCCTCACGTTGAGGAAGACCAGGCAAGACGACGATCCCACGGGATCCGTCTGTGCGTCGGGCGCGACACGCCCGACCGCGTGGACCGGGGACAGGGCCGTTGAACTGCGGAAACCCGGGCCAGATGGGGACATCCGGCCGGGGTTTGTGAGATAGCGGCACGAGACGACAAGGAACGAGCAGCCACCATGGCGGGACAGAAGATCCGCATCCGGCTCAAGGCCTACGACCACGAGGCGATCGACACCTCGGCGCGCAAGATCGTGGAGACGGTCACGCGCACCGGCGCCCGGGTTGTCGGGCCGGTGCCGCTGCCCACCGAGAAGAACGTTTACTGCGTCATCCGCTCGCCGCACAAGTACAAGGACTCGCGCGAGCACTTCGAGATGCGCACGCACAAGCGTCTGATCGACATCCTCGACCCGACGCCGAAGACGGTCGACGCGCTCATGCGCATCGACCTGCCGGCGAGCGTCGACGTCAACATCCAGTAGTAGCGGCGGGCGAGCGGCGGAGATAAGAGACTCATGTCTGACAGGCAGATGAAGGGCATCCTGGGCACCAAGCTCGGCATGACCCAGGTCTTCGACGACCAGAACCGGGTTGTCCCGGTCACCGTCGTCAAGGCCGGTCCGAACGTGGTCACCCAGGTTCGGACCCAGGAGAAGGACGGCTACAAGGCCGTGCAGCTGGCGTTCGGCGCGGTCGACCCGCGCAAGGTGAACAAGCCGCGCACCGGCCACTACGACAAGGCGGGCGTGACGCCGCGCCGGTTCCTCGCCGAGCTGCGCACCACCGACGCCGAGACCTACGAGGTCGGCCAGGAGATCACCGCCGAGGTGTTCGCTGCCGGTACCGAGGTCGACGTGACCGGGACCAGCAAGGGCAAGGGCTACGCGGGTGTCATGAAGCGCCACGGTTTCAAGGGCCAGGGCGCAAGCCACGGTGCCCAGGCCGTGCACCGCAAGCCGGGTTCCATCGGTGGCTGTGCCACCCCCGGCCGCGTCTTCAAGGGCCTGCGCATGGCGGGCCGGATGGGCAACGACCGGGTCACCACGCAGAACCTGACCGTGCACGCCGTGCGTGCCGAGGACGGCCTGCTGCTGATCAAGGGCGCCGTGCCCGGTCCCAAGGGCGGCCTGCTGTTCGTGCGCAGCGCCGCGAAGGGTGGTAACTCCGAATGACAAGCGTCGAGCTGAAGACCCCGGCCGGTAAAGCCGACGGCACCGTGGACCTCCCCGGGGAGATCTTCGACGTGCAGGCCAATGTCGCGCTGATGCACCAGGTCGTGGTGGCCCAGCAGGCCGCCGCGCGCCAGGGCACGCACGACACGAAGACCCGTGGCGAAGTTCGCGGTGGCGGCAAGAAGCCGTACCGGCAGAAGGGCACCGGCCGTGCCCGCCAGGGTTCGACCCGCGCGCCGCAGTTCGCCGGTGGTGGCGTCGTCCACGGCCCCACGCCGCGTGACTACTCCCAGCGCACCCCGAAGAAGATGAAGGCCGCCGCTCTGCGTGGCGCCCTCTCCGACCGGGCGCGCGCCGGCCAGCTGCACGTCGTCACCGAGCTGGTGACCGGCGAGAAGCCGTCGACCAAGGCCGCCAAGGTCGCCCTCGCCGCCGTCACGGCCGCGAAGCGCGTGCTCGTGGTGCTGGACCGGGCCGACGAGCTGAGCTGGGTTTCCCTGCGGAACCTGCCCGAGGTGCACATCCTCTGGGCCGACCAGCTCAACACCTACGACGTGCTGGTCAACGACGACGTCGTGTTCACCAAGGCCGCGTACGACGCGTTCGTCGCCGGCCCCGTCCGCGGTAAGTCCGTCAAGGCTTCCGCGCGGTCGGGCGAGGTCACGGAAGGGAGTGACGAGAAGTGAGTTCGGTCGCCATTCCGGACCCCCGCGACATCCTGCTCGCGCCGGTCATCTCCGAGAAGTCCTACGGGCTGCTCGAGGACCACAAGTACACGTTCATCGTCCGCCCGGACGCCAACAAGACCCAGATCAAGATCGCGGTCGAGAAGGTGTTCGGCGTCAAGGTGGTCAGTGTCAACACGGCCAACCGCCAGGGCAAGCGGAAGCGGACTCGCGCCGGCTTCGGCAAGCGCAAGGACACCAAGCGCGCCATCGTGACTCTTTCGCCCGAGAGCAAGGCGATCGAGATCTTCGGCGGACCCACCGCGTAAAGGACTGAGCTGACAATGGGCATCCGCAAGTACAAGCCGACGACCCCCGGTCGTCGCGGTTCGAGCGTCTCGGACTTCGCCGAGATCACCCGCTCCACTCCGGAGAAGTCGCTGCTTCGTCCGCTGAGCGGTTCGGGCGGTCGCAACTCGTCCGGCAAGATCACCACCCGGCACAAGGGTGGCGGCCACAAGCGTGCTTACCGCGTCATCGACTTCCGTCGCAATGACAAGGACGGCATCCCCGCCAAGGTTGCGCACATCGAGTACGACCCCAACCGGTCCGCTCGCATTGCGCTGCTGCACTACGCCGACGGCGAGAAGCGCTACATCATCGCGCCGGAGAAGCTGAAGCAGGGCGACACCGTCGAGAACGGCCCCCGGGCCGACATCAAGCCGGGCAACAACCTGCCGCTGCGCAACATCCCGGTCGGCACCGTGATCCACGCGATCGAGCTCCGCCCCGGTGGCGGCGCGAAGATGGCGCGGTCCGCGGGCGCGAAGGTGCAGCTCGTCGCCAAGGACGGTCCGTACGCCCAGCTGCGTCTCCCCTCGGGCGAGATCCGCAACGTGGACGTGCGCAACCGCGCCACGGTCGGCGAGGTCGGCAACTCCGAGCACGCCAACATCAACTGGGGCAAGGCCGGCCGCAACCGCTGGCGCGGCAAGCGCCCCACGGTCCGCGGTGTCGTCATGAACCCGGTCGACCACCCGCACGGTGGTGGTGAGGGTAAGACCTCCGGTGGTCGCCACCCGGTCAACCCGAACGGTAAGCCCGAGGGTCGCACGCGTCGCCGCAAGGCGTCCGACGCCCTCATCGTCCGCCGCCGTCGCACCGGCAAGAACAAGCGCTGAGCAGGGAGGTAGAACAACATGCCACGTAGCCTCAAGAAGGGCCCCTTCGTGGACGACCACCTGCTCAAGAAGGTGGACGCGCTGAACGAATCGGGCAAGAAGACGGTCATCAAGACCTGGTCGCGCCGCTCGACGATCATCCCGGATTTCCTGGGTCACACGATCGCGGTGCACGACGGCCGCAAGCACGTCCCGGTGTTCGTCACCGAGGCGATGGTGGGTCACAAGCTGGGGGAATTCGCCCCGACGCGGACCTTCAAGGGCCACATCAAGGACGACCGCAAGTCGCGCCGCCGCTGAGCGGGCACGAGAGAGAACAAGGGAAGTAGCGATGAACGCCCAGAACGACGCGACGACCGAGGCTGAACTGCCTACGGCGTACGCGCGGGCTCGCTTCGTCCGGGACTCGCCGACCAAGGTGCGCCGGGTGATCGAGCTCATCAAGGGACGTAGCGCCGCCGACGCCTTGGCCGTGCTCCGGTTCGCCCCGCAGGCGGCCAGCGAGCCGGTCGCGAAGGTGCTCGCCAGCGCCGTGGCCAACGCCGAGAACAACCTTCAGCTTGACCCGGACACGCTCTGGATCAAGAACGCGTACGCCGACGAGGGCCCCACCCTCAAGCGCATCCGTCCGCGGGCCCAGGGCCGCGCGTACCGGATCCGCAAGCGGACCAGCCACATCACCGTCGAGGTGGAGTCGCGTCCGGCCGTCGCGCAGAAGGCTCAGAGCAAGAAGAAGGCAGGTGGCCGGTAGTGGGCCAGAAGATCAACCCGCACGGTTTCCGCCTGGGTATCACCACGGACTGGAAGTCGCGCTGGTACGCCGACAAGCAGTACGCCGAGTACGTGGCCGAGGACGTCAAGATCCGCAAGCTCCTCGCCACGGGCATGGAGCGCGCCGGGATCTCCAAGGTCGAGATCGAGCGCACCCGTGACCGGGTCCGCGTGGACATCCACACCGCCCGGCCGGGCATCGTCATCGGCCGCCGCGGCGCGGAGGCCGACCGGATCCGCGGCGCGCTGGAGAAGCTGACCAAGAAGCAGGTCCAGCTGAACATCCTCGAGGTCAAGAACCCCGAGGCCGACGCCCAGCTGGTCGCCCAGGCGGTCGCGGAGCAGCTCTCCAACCGCGTGGCGTTCCGCCGCGCGATGCGGAAGGCGATCCAGACCTCCATGCGCTCGCCGCAGGTCAAGGGCATCCGCGTGCAGTGCGGCGGTCGTCTCGGCGGTGCCGAGATGTCCCGCTCCGAGCACTACCGCGATGGCCGCGTCCCGCTGCACACGCTGCGCGCCGACATCGACTACGGCTTCTTCGAGGCCAAGACGACGTTCGGTCGCATCGGCGTCAAGGTGTGGATCTACAAGGGTGAGCTCGTCGGTGGCCTGAAGGCCCGCGAAGCCCGCGACGCCGCCGAGCGCGCGCCGCGTCGCGATCGTGACCGCAGCGACCGGCCGTCCCGCCCGCGTCGTTCCGGCGCCTCGGGCACGACCGCCACCTCGACCGAAGCCGGTCGCGCTGCCGCTGCCGCCACGACCGAGGCGGCCCCGGCCACCGAGACCGCAGAAAAGACGGAGGGCTGAGACGTGCTCATCCCGCGCAGGGTCAAGCACCGGAAGCAGCACTCCCCGAAGCGCCACGGCGCCGCCAAGGGTGGCACGAAGGTCAGCTTCGGCGAGTACGGCATCCAGGCGCTTGAGCACAGCTACGTGACGAACCGGCAGATCGAGTCCGCTCGTATCGCCATGACCCGTCACATCAAGCGTGGTGGCAAGGTGTGGACGACCATCTACCCGGACCGCCCGCTGACCAAGAAGCCGGCCGAGACCCGGATGGGTTCCGGTAAGGGTTCGCCCGAGTGGTGGATCGCCAACGTGAAGCCGGGCCGCGTGATGTTCGAGATCTCGTTCCCGAACGAGGAGACGGCTCGCGAGGCGCTGCGCCGCGCGATCCACAAGCTGCCCATGAAGTGCCGCATCGTGACCCGTGAAGGTGGTGAGTTCTGATGGCGAAGGCAGGTGCCGCTGAGGCATCGGAGCTGCGTGAGCTCACCGCGGAAGAGCTCGTCCTGCGTCTGAAGGAATACAAGGAGGAGCTGTTCAACCTCCGCTTCCAGATGGCGACCGGGCAGCTTGACAACAACCGCCGTCTGCGCACCGTCCGCACGGACATCGCGCGGATCTACACGGTCATGCGCGAGCGCGAACTCGGCCTGTCCGTTGCCCCCGACGCCGAGAGTGAAGGTGCCGCATGAGCGAGCCCACCACCGAGACGCCGGCCCGGAACGACCGTAAGGTCCGCGAGGGCTACGTCGTCTCGGACAAGATGAACAAGACGATCGTGGTCGAGCTCGAGGACCGCAAGAAGCACCCCCGTTACTCGAAGGTCGTCCGCTCCACCACCAAGGTGAAGGTGCACGACGAGAACAACGAGGCGGGCGTGGGCGACCGGGTCACCTTGATGGAGACCCGCCCGCTGTCGGCGACGAAGCGGTGGCGCCTGGTGCAGATCGTGGAGAAGGCCAAGTAAGCAGGGCTCTTCGGAGTCTTTAGTTCCGCAAGGCTCGCCAATGTGGACCTCACAAGCGGGCGAGAACCGGCGCGACATACAGGAGTTGACGTGATCCAGCAGGAGTCGCGGCTTCGGGTAGCCGACAACACGGGTGCAAAGGAAATCCTCTGCATCCGGGTTCTCGGTGGCTCCGGGCGGCGCTACGCCGGCATCGGCGACATCATCGTCGCCACCGTGAAGGACGCCATCCCGGCTGCCGGGGTGAAGAAGGGCGACGTCGTCAAGGCCGTCATCGTCCGCACGGTCAAGGAGCGCCGTCGTCCGGACGGTTCCTACATCCGGTTCGACGAGAACGCCGCCGTGCTCATCAAGAACGACAACGAGCCCCGCGGCACCCGCATCTTCGGTCCGGTGGGCCGCGAGCTGCGCGACCGAAAGTTCATGAAGATCATTTCGCTCGCGCCGGAGGTGCTGTGATGAAGGTGAAGAAGGGCGACACGGTCGTCGTCATCGCCGGCAAGGACAAGGGCGCCAAGGGCAAGGTCATCCAGGCTTACCCCGAGCGCGAGCGCGTGCTGGTCGAGGGCGTGAACCGGATCAAGAAGCACACGCGGATCAGCCAGACCCAGCGCGGCGCGCAGTCCGGCGGCATCGTCACGCAGGAGGCGCCCATCCACGTCTCGAACGTGATGGTCGTCGACTCGGACGGCAAGCCGGCCCGGGTGGGTTACCGCATCGGCGAGGACGGCAAGAAGGTCCGGATCTCGCGCCGGAACGGTAAGGACATCTGATGACCACCGCAGAGAAGACCTCGCCGCGCCTCAAGGTGCGGTACCGCGAGGAAATCAAGGGCCAGCTGCAGGCTGAGTTCTCCTTCGTCAACGTCCACCAGATCCCGGGCGTGACGAAGGTCGTCGTGAACATGGGCGTCGGCGACGCCGCCCGCGACAGCAAGCTGATCGAGGGCGCGGTCAAGGACCTCGCGCTGATCACCGGCCAGAAGCCGGAGGTCCGGAAGGCCCGCAAGTCCATCGCGCAGTTCAAGCTGCGCGAGGGCCAGCCGATCGGCGCGCGCGTCACGCTGCGCGGCGACCGGATGTGGGAGTTCCTCGACCGGCTGCTGACCATCGCGCTGCCGCGTATCCGCGACTTCCGCGGGCTTTCGCCGAAGCAGTTCGACGGCCACGGCAACTACACGTTCGGTCTCAACGAGCAGTCGATGTTCCACGAGATCGACCCCGACTCCATCGACCGCCCGCGCGGCATGGACGTCACCGTCGTCACGACCGCCACGAACGACGACGAGGGCCGGGCGCTGCTGCGCAAGCTCGGCTTCCCGTTCAAGGAGAACTGAGCCGATGGCCAAGAAAGCACTGGTCCACAAGGCCGCGAAGAAGCCGAAGTTCGCCGTGCGCGCCTACACCCGCTGCCAGCGGTGCGGCCGCCCGCACGCCGTGTTCCGCAAGTTCGGGCTCTGCCGGATCTGCCTTCGCGAGATGGCGCACGCGGGCGAGCTGCCCGGCGTCCGCAAGTCCAGCTGGTAAGAGCTTCTTTTTAACTCCCACTTCGCCACAGGCCCCGCTCCTTCTGGGAGCGGGGAACCAGGTGAGAAAGGTTGACAGGTCACCATGACGATGACCGACCCCATCGCAGACTTCTTGACGCGTCTGCGTAACGCGAACTCGGCGTACCACGACGAGGTCAAGCTCCCGCACTCGAAGCTCAAGGCGAACATCGCCGAGATCCTCAAGCGCGAGGGTTACATCGCGGGTTACCACGACGAGCCGGGCGAGAAGCACAAGAACCTCGTCGTCGAGCTCAAGTACGGCCCCAACCGTGAGCGGAGCATCGCCGGCCTGCGGCGCGTCTCCAAGCCCGGTCTGCGGGTCTACGCAAAATCGACCGAACTGCCGTCCGTTCTCGGTGGCCTCGGCGTCGCGATCATCTCGACGTCCTCCGGCCTCCAGACCGACCGTCAGGCCAAGCGCAACAGCGTGGGCGGCGAAGTCCTCGCCTACGTCTGGTAAGGAAGGGGGCACAGACATGTCACGCATCGGAAAGCTGCCGGTCGCCGTCCCCTCCGGGGTCGAGGTGACCATCGACGGTCAGCACATCAAGGTCAAGGGGCCCAAGGGCACCCTCGAGCACACCGTCGCCGAGCCGATCACCGTCGAGCGCGACGAGAGCGGCACGCTGCTGGTCAAGCGCCCGGATGACGAGCGCACCAGCAAGGCGCTGCACGGGCTCACCCGCACGCTGGTGAACAACCTCGTCGTCGGCGTCACCGCCGGCTACGAGAAGAAGATGGAAATCCACGGCGTGGGTTACCGCGTGCAGGCCAAGGGGTCGGACCTCGAGTTCGCTCTCGGTTTCTCGCACCCGGTCAAGATCGAGGCCCCGGAGGGCATCACCTTCAAGGTGGAGACCCCCACCCGGTTCTCGGTCTCGGGCATCGACAAGCAGAAGGTCGGCCAGATCTCGGCCGTCATCCGCAAGCTGCGGCGCCCGGACCCGTACAAGGGCAAGGGCCTGCGCTACGAGGGTGAGAAGATCCGCCGCAAGGTCGGAAAGACGGGTAAGTGATCATGAGCGACACGACTACGAAGCGCAAGCCGGTGGGCAAGGACATCTCGACCCGCCGCCGCGTCGCGAAGGCCCGTCGGCACTTCCGGCTCCGCAAGAAGGTCTCGGGCACCGACCAGCGTCCGCGCCTGGTCGTCAAGCGGTCCTCGCGGCACATCGCCGTGCAGGTGATCGACGACCTCGCCGGCCGCACGCTGGTGTCGGCGTCCACCCTCGAGGCGGACGTCCGGTCGGTCGACGGCGACAAGAAGGCCAAGGCCGCCAAGGTCGGGGAACTCGTCGCCGCGCGGGCCAAGAACGCCGGGATCTCGGCTGTGGTGTTCGACCGTGGGGGCAACGCCTACCACGGCCGCATCGCCGCGCTCGCCGACGCCGCCCGTGAGGCGGGGTTGGAGTTCTGACGATGCAGAAGCTTGTTAACGGAAGGAAAGCCTGATGCCGGGACGTACACGGCAATTCGGCGGCGGCCAGGGCGGACCCGGCGGGCAGGGCGGCAACGACCGCAATGAACGTCGTGGTGGCGGCCGGGACCGGCGCGACAGCGGCCGTGGCGGGGCCGGCCAGGACAAGACCCCGCACCTCGAGAAGGTCGTGACGATCAACCGCGTCGCCAAGGTCGTCAAGGGTGGTCGTCGCTTCAGCTTCACCGCCCTGGTGGTCGTCGGCGACGGCGACGGTCAGGTCGGCGTCGGCTACGGCAAGGCCAAGGAAGTTCCCGCGGCCATCGCCAAGGGCGTCGAGGAAGCGAAGAAGAACTTCTTCCGCGTCCCGCGCGTCGGCGGCACCATTCCCCACCCGATCACGGGTGAGGAAGCCGCTGGTGTCGTCCTGCTCCGCCCGGCTTCCGCCGGTACCGGCGTCATCGCCGGTGGCCCGGTGCGTGCCGTGCTGGAGTGCGCGGGTGTCCACGACGTGCTGTCGAAGTCGCTCGGCTCCGACAACGCGATCAACATCGTGCACGCCACCGTGGCGGCCCTGAAGGGTCTGCAGCGTCCCGAAGAGGTGGCGGCCCGCCGTGGCCTGCCGCTCGAGGACGTCGCTCCGGCCCGGATGCTGCGCCAGCGTGCCGGCCAGGGAGTCTGACATGGCTGAGCTCAAGGTCACCCAGGTCAAGAGCAAGATCGGCACGAAGCACGCTCACCGCGAGTCGCTGCGCACCCTCGGGCTGCGCAAGATCCGCCAGAGCGTCGTGCGTGAAGACACCCCCCAGGTGCGCGGCCTGATCCACACCGTCCGCCACCTGGTGGAGGTCGAGGAGGTCAAGGCATGACGGCCATCAAGATCCACCACCTGCGCCCGGCTCCGGGCTCGAAGCGCGAGAAGATGCGCGTCGGTCGTGGTGAGGGTTCGAAGGGCAAGACGGCCGGTCGCGGTACGAAGGGCACCAAGGCCCGGAAGAACGTGCCGGCCCGGTTCGAGGGTGGGCAGATGCCCATCCAGATGCGGCTCCCGAAGCTGCGCGGCTTCAAGAACCGCTTCCGCACCGAGTACCAGCCGGTGAACGTGGGCGACATCGCCCGCGTCTTCCCGGACGGCGGCACCATCGGTGCCGAGGAGCTCGTCAAGGGCGGTCTGGTCCGCAAGGGCAAGCTGGTGAAGGTCCTCGGCAACGGCGACGTGAACGGCGTCAAGCTGAACGTCACCGCCGACGCGTTCTCCGGCTCCGCCAAGGAGAAGCTCGAAGCGGCCGGTGGCTCCGCCACCACCAACTGAGCTCGTACCACGTTCGAAGGCCCGTCTGGCTCCGCCAGGCGGGCCTTCGGCGTGCGTGGCCCTTGTCGTGGCGGTGGGACCGCCGGAACATGCTCGCCGAACTTCCTTGCCGGAACGCCGGATCCGGGCGCAGGATCGCAAGGTGGACAGACCCGCACAGGAGTCACCCGAGCCGGCCGGCGCCGCGGACTCGCCGCTGAGCTTCCCGGTCGAAGCGCCGAAGCTCGCAGACGTCGAGCCAGGCGCGGGGGCGCCCGCGCGCTCCCCGGCGGAGGCCCCGGTGCCCCGGCAGGCGGGCCCGTTGGCTTTCCCCGCGGAGGCGACGCCGGCTCTTCCGCTCGCTGGTGCGCCGCTCTTTCCCGTGGAGCCGGCGGCTGCCTCGTCGCCTGCGGCGTCGCCGTTTGCTGGTGCGCCGCTCTTTCCCGTGGAGCCGGCGGCTGCCTCGTCGCCTGCGGCGTCGCCGTTTGCTGGTGCGCCGCTCTTTCCCGTGGAGCCGGCCGCCGCCCTGCCGCCCGCGCCGCCGCAGTCGTTGCCGTTCCCGGTTGCCGAGCTGCCGGGTGTTGCCGCCGTCCCCGGACCCGTTCCGGTGGCCGAACCCGAACCCGAGCCCGCGCCCCTCGGCACGCCGGCCGCGGCCCGGCTGCTCCACCGCGGCCCGGTGGTGCTTGCCGGTGCTGCCGCCCTGCTGGCCGCCGTCGGGTGCTTCCTGCCGCTGTTCGAGATGTCCCAGGAGCTCGATCTCCGCCAGGGGTTCATCAGCGCCCGGCTGACCATCACCGAGAGCGCGTGGGGCAACCGCGTCGAAGTCTCCGGCCAGGAAGTCACCGACCGGCCCGGGGCGCCCGTCGGCATCCCCGTGTTCATCGCGGTCGTGGTGCTGGCCGTCGCCGCGTTCGCGGGCTTCTCGCGGCCCGGCCGCGGCCTCACCCGGTGGCTGCTCTCGGCCGGGGCGGTCTTCACCGCCGGCGTCGTCACCACCGTCGGCATGAGCCGGTTCGAGCTGGCCGCCATCGCCGGCCGAGAAGTGGACGTGGAGGTCACCACCGAGCCCGGCATGTGGCTGCTGATCGTGGCCGCCGCACTGGCCGCCGCCGCGGCGGTGCTCGCCCACCTGCCCCGCCGGAAACCCGGCTGGGCCGATCCGGCCGCCGCCTACGCCGACACCCCGACGCCGCCGTCCGGAATCGCCATCACCGTGCTGCCGCCGGACGACGAACGCCCCTGAGCGCCGCTACGGTGAACACGTGTGGGTCTTCTTCGGCGCCTCCGTGCTCGTCGCCCTTACGCCGGGGGCGAACAACCTGCTCGGTCTCCACCACGGGATGACGCACGGTGTTCGCCACGGCCTCGCCGGGCTCGGTGGCCGGCTGGCCGCCTTCACCCTGTTGATCGCCGCCGTCGCGGCCGGGCTCGGGCAGCTGCTGGCCGCCTCCGAGACCGCGCTGACGATCATCAAGTGGGCCGGCGTCGCCTACCTGCTCTACCTCGGCCTCCGCCTGCTCCGGTCCACCTTCCGGGGCACCAGTGGCAGCACGCAGCTGCCTTCGACCCCCACGACGGCGTGGCGCGTCACCCGCAAGGAGTTCGGCGTCGCGATCACCAACCCCAAGGCGATCCTGATCTTCACCGCCTTCGTCCCGCAGTTCATCGACGCAGGTCAAGGCTCGTTCTCGGGGCAGATCGCGGTGCTCGGCGCGGTCTACCTGCTGGCCGAGTTCCTGGCCGGCTCGGTCTACGTCGGCGTCGGCGCCGCGGTGAAGACGATCGAGCTGTCCCGGCGGGCCCGGCGCAACGTCGACCGGGGGACCGGTGTGGTGCTCGTCGGCCTGGCCGGCGTGCTCGCGACGTCGAACGCTTGATCCACAACCTGTCAAGGAATTCGGCCAACGCGGCGATGTGGATCAACCCGCCGGAGCAACCTTGGTACGGAAAACGCACACGGACTGCGGACACGCCCTGTGAAGCTGTTAGAGTCGGCGACACGCTTCGGGACGAGTGTGCCCCGAAGCGTTCCTGGCTTGCGTGCCAGTAGTGCTGTGTGTTCCTGCCGGCCTCGTGCCGGCCAAGCCGATCGTCGGTTAGGACAGCCGACGACGCCGAGGAGGTCCCCCGCGTGCTCAGCGCCTTCCGCTCGGCTCTCGCGACGCCGGATCTACGCAAGAAGATCCTGTTCACGCTAGCCATCGTCGCGGTTTACCGAATCGGTGCGACCATTCCGGCGCCCGGCATCTCATACGGTGCCGTACAGGCCTGTAGCTCCCAGGCGCAGCAGGAGGGCGTCTACCAGCTGCTGAACCTGTTCAGCGGTGGTGCGCTGCTGCAGCTGTCGCTCTTCTCGACCGGCATCATGCCGTACATCACGGCGAGCATCATCATCCAGCTGCTCACCGTGGTCATCCCGCGGTTCGAGGAGCTGAAGAAGGAAGGGCAGTCCGGCCAGGGCAAGCTGACCCAGTACACCCGGTACCTGACGATCGCGCTGGCGATCCTGCAGGCCACCGGTGTGGTCGCGCTCGCGGACCGCAAGCAGCTCTTCCCCGACTGCGACCAGCCGGTCATCCCGGACAACAGCGTCTACTCGCTGACGATCATCGTCATCACCATGACCGCCGGCACCGCCGTCATGATGTGGCTGGGCGAGCTGATCACCGAGCGCGGCGTCGGCAACGGCATGTCGGTCCTGATCTTCCTGAACATCGCCGCGCGCATCCCGATCGAGGGCGGCAGCATCCTCAGCAACGCCGGTGGCGTCGGCCTGGCGATCGTCTGCGTCTTCGGCCTGGTGATCATCGCCAGCGTCATCTTCGTCGAGCAGGGGCAGCGCCGGATCCCGGTGCAGTACGCCAAGCGCATGATCGGCCGCCGGATGTACGGCGGCACGTCGACCTACCTGCCGATCAAGGTCAACCAGGCCGGTGTCATCCCGGTCATCTTCGCGTCGTCCCTGCTGTACCTGCCGGACCTGATCAGCCGCCTCGTCGGCGACCAGAACGCCAACTCCGGCTGGCAGGTGTTCATCAAGAACTACATCGTGAACCAGTCCAGCTGGGTGCACATCCTGCTGTACTTCGGCTTGATCATCTTCTTCACGTACTTCTACATCACGATCACGTTCAACGTGGACGAGCGTGCGGAAGAGATGAAGAAGTTCGGTGGCTTCATCCCGGGCATCCGCCCGGGTCGTCCCACCGCGGAGTACCTGAGCTTCGTGCTCGGCCGGATCACCCTGCCGGGTTCGCTGTACCTGGGCATCATCGCGATCCTTCCGAACTTCTTCCTGTCGGTGACCGGTACCGGGAACAACCAGAACTTCCCGTTCGGTGGCACGGCTGTGCTGATCATGGTCGGTGTCGGCCTCGACACCGTGAAGCAGATCGAAAGCCAGCTGATGCAGCGCAACTACGAAGGGTTCTTGAAGTGACGCGCCTGGTTCTCGTCGGTCCGCCAGGTGCGGGCAAGGGCACCCAGGCGGTGGCCCTGTCCGAGCAGCTGCGCGTGCCGCACATCTCCACGGGCGACCTGTTCCGCGCCCACGTCGGCCAGGAGACGCCGCTCGGCCAGGAGGCGAAGCGCTACCTGGACTCGGGTGAGCTCGTGCCCGACTCGGTGACCAACGAGATGGTCCGCGAGCGGCTCGCCGAGCCGGACGCCAAGGTCGGCTTCCTGCTCGACGGCTTTCCCCGCAACACCAAGCAGGCCGAGGTCCTCGGCGAGATCCTCGGCGACGCGGACGTTTCGCTCGACGCGGTGATCCAGCTGCAGGTCCCGGAGGACGTCGTCGTCGCGCGGCTCATGTCGCGCGGCCGCGCGGACGACACCGAAGAGGTCATCCGCCGCCGTCAGCAGATCTACGTGTCCGACACCGCGCCGCTGCTGGAGTACTACGCCGACATCCTGGTGACCGTCGACGGCGTCGGCAGCGTCGAGGAAATCTCCGGCCGCGTGCTGAAAGCGTTGCGCGACCGCACGTGAACCTCGGAGGATTGCGTGTTCTGCAAGTGCTCCGGCGTGGGCGCATGATCGAAGTCAAGACCCCGGACGAGCTGCAGGCGATGCGGGCCGCGGGCCTCGTCGTCGCCCGCACGCTCGCGGCGGTCCGTGACGCGGCGAAACCGGGCATCAGCACCGCCGAGCTCGACGAGCTGGCGGAGCAGACGATCCGGGACGCCGGCGCGGTGCCGTCGTTCAAGGGCTACCACGGTTTCCCGGCGTCGATCTGCGCGTCGGTGAACGAGCAGATCGTCCACGGCATCCCGGCGAAGACCCAGCTGCTGGCCGACGGCGACATCATCTCCGTCGACTGCGGCGCCATCCTCGACGGCTGGCACGGTGACTCCGCCGTGACGCTGGCCATCGGCAAGGTCTCCGACGCCGACCTCGCGCTGTCCGCGGCGACCGAGGCGGCGATGTGGGCCGGCATCGAGGCGGTCAGCGCCGGCGGCCGGCTCACCGACATCTCCTACGCCGTCCAGTCCGCCGCCGAGCGCGCGGGCCGCGACGACGGCGTCGAGTACGGGATGATCGTCGAGTACGGCGGCCACGGCATCGGCCGCCAGATGCACATGGACCCGTTCCTGCCGAACGTCGGCAAGCCCGGCAAGGGCCCCCGGCTCAAGCCCGGCATGGCGCTGGCGATCGAGCCGATGCTCACCGGCGGCGGCGGCGAGACCCGCGAGCTGGACGACGGCTGGACGGTCGTCACGGCCGACGGCTCCCGCGCGGCCCACTGGGAGCACACCGTCGCCATCACGGAAGACGGTCCTTGGGTGCTCACTGCCGCGGAAGACGCCTGACCTGCGGATTCACCCTTCCGAGGTGATCGCCATCACGTCCACCTGCACGTTCCTTTAGCATGGCCACCCCCGGTTTGGGGGTCGCGACACGAGTTGCGTACACTGTCAAGTCGGCGCACTTATCGCGCCCGGATCCTGCGCGCTCGTGAATTCACGGTCTTGGGGCCCGGGCACCGGTGTGCCGACGCACCACCCAACCCGGCACTAGTGCTCCGGTTGGTCACAGAGTGTAGTGACATGCGACAGGAAATGCGGAGGACATGGCGAAGAAAGACGGGGCCATCGAGGTCGAAGGCCGCGTAGTCGAGCCGCTCCCCAACGCGATGTTCCGCGTCGAGTTGGAGAACGGTCACAAGGTCCTGGCACACATCAGCGGCAAGATGCGGCAGCACTACATCCGCATCCTGCCCGAGGACAGGGTTGTCGTGGAGCTGTCGCCCTACGACCTCTCTCGTGGTCGCATCGTCTACCGCTACAAGTGATCACGAAGAGCAGCTCAACAGCAGGAGAGCAGAAGACGTGAAGGTCCAGCCGAGCGTCAAGAAGATCTGCGACAAGTGCAAGGTGATCCGCCGTCACGGCCGGATCATGGTGATCTGCGAGAACCTGCGGCACAAGCAGCGGCAGGGCTGATCTCCCGCACTCGACCAGAGTGGATTGACGGCAACACAACCTCCCCGCACCTGCCGGGCCACGCGAGTGGGCCGGTTCACCCCCGGGCTTCAGGCCGGGGCCGGGACACCCGAAGCGCAAGCCGAGGGCACGACAGGCGAGTCGGTCCCGGAACCGGACGGGGAGCAGACCTGAAGATGAAACCGAAGAAGGAGCATCAACGCCAATGGCACGACTCGCTGGCGTAGACCTCCCCCGCGAAAAGCGGTTGGAGATCGCGCTTACCTACATCTACGGCATCGGCCGTACCCGCTCGAAGCAGCTCATCAAGGCTGCCGAGCTCAACGCGGACACCCGCGTCAAGGACCTCAGCGATGACGACCTCGCGAAGCTGCGTGTCTACATCGAAGAGAACTTCAAGGTCGAGGGTGACCTTCGCCGTGAGGTGAACGCCGACATCCGTCGGAAGATCGAGATCGGGTGCTACGAGGGCCTTCGCTGGCGCCGCGGACTTCCCGTTCGTGGTCAGCGCACGAAGACGAACGCCCGCACCCGCAAGGGTCCGAAGAAGACGGTTGCCGGCAAGAAGAAGGCTGGCAAGAAGTGAGCGTCCAGGGCAAGAAGGTCGTGCAGATGGGCGGCGCCCAGCGTCGCGGCTCGGCTTGTGTCTCGCCCAAGGCGCTCTACGCCCGCCCGATGGCGCTCCGCAACCTGTACACCGACGCCGGATCGATCATCCGGCGCGGCCAGGCCGAAGCGGTTGCCGCTCACCAAGAAAACGCGCGCTAACAGGAGAACCCTCAGAACATGCCACCGAAGTCTCGTACTGCGGCCGGGGCCAAGAAGGTCCGCCGCAAGGAAAAGAAGAATGTCGCGCACGGTCACGCGCACATCAAGAGCACCTTCAACAACACCATCGTCTCGATCACGGACCCCACCGGTGCCGTGATCGCGTGGGCGTCGAGTGGTCACGTGGGCTTCAAGGGCTCCCGTAAGTCCACCCCGTTCGCCGCGCAGATGGCCGCCGAGAACGCTGCCCGCAAGGCTGCCGAGCACGGCATGAAGAAGGTCGACGTCTTCGTGAAGGGCCCGGGTTCGGGCCGCGAGACGGCGATCCGCTCGCTGCAGGCGGCCGGCCTCGAGGTCGGCACCATCCAGGACGTGACCCCGCAGCCTCACAACGGCTGCCGCCCGCCCAAGCGGCGCCGGGTCTGAGGAACGGGGAGGAGTAAGAAGAAATGGCTCGTTACACCGGCCCCGCGACGCGTATCTCGCGTCGCCTCAAGGTTGACCTCATCGGCGGCGACCAGGCTTTCGAGCGTCGCCCCTACCCGCCGGGCCAGCACGGCCGCGGGCGCATCAAGGAGTCCGAGTACCTCCTGCAGTCGCAGGAGAAGCAGAAGGCTCGCTACACCTACGGCGTTCTCGAGCGTCAGTTCGTCCGGTACTACAAGGAAGCCGTCCGGCGTCCCGGCAAGACCGGTGAGAACCTGCTGCAGATCCTCGAGTCCCGCCTGGACAACGTGATCTACCGCGCCGGCATCGCCCGCACCCGCCGTCAGGCGCGTCAGCTGGTGAGCCACGGCCACTTCCTGGTCAACGGCCAGAAGGTGAACGTCCCGTCGTTCCAGGTCTCGAAGTGGGACATCATCGACGTGCGGCCGAAGTCGTTCGCGATGCTGCCCTTCGTCGTGGCGAAGGAGTCCTACGGCGAGCGCCCCATCCCGGCGTGGCTGCAGGTCGTCCAGTCCAACCTCCGCGTGCTGGTCCACCAGCTGCCGGAGCGTGCGCAGATCGACGTTCCGGTTCAGGAACAGCTGATCGTCGAGCTCTACTCGAAGTAGTCCGGCCCCGGTCGGACCGGGCGGCGGCGCAACAGGTGCGCCGCCGCCTGCGCCATCCCTTCGACGTCATATGGCGGGCGTCGTCTGGAAAGGAATTAGGAAGAAATGCTGATTTCCCAGCGGCCGGCTCTCGGCGAAGAGACGGTCAACGAGACCCGCTCCCGGTTCACCATCGAACCGCTGGAGCCCGGCTTCGGCTACACGCTCGGCAACTCGCTGCGTCGTACGCTGCTGTCGTCCATCCCGGGCGCGGCCGTGACGAGCATCCGCATCGACGGCGTGCTGCACGAGTTCACCACCGTTCCCGGGGTGAAGGAAGACGTCACCGACGTCATCCTGAACCTCAAGGAGCTCGTGGTGTCCTCGGAAGAGGACGAGCCGGTCACCATGTACCTGCGCAAGCAGGGCCCCGGTGAGGTCACGGCGGCCGACATCGTGCCGCCGGCGGGTGTCACCGTGCACAACCCGGACCTGCACATCGCGTCGCTGAACGGCAAGGGCAAGCTCGAGATCGAGCTCGTCGTCGAGCGCGGCCGCGGTTACGTTCCGGCCCTGCAGAACAAGCAGGCGGGCGCGGAGATCGGCCGGATCCCGGTCGACTCGATCTACTCGCCGGTGCTGAAGGTGACGTACAAGGTCGAGGCCACCCGTGTCGAGCAGCGCACCGACTTCGACAAGCTGATCCTGGACGTCGAGACCAAGCCGTCGATCACGCCGCGCGACGCGGTCGCGTCGGCCGGCAAGACGCTGGTGGAGCTGTTCGGCCTCGCTCGCGAGCTGAACGTCGACGCCGAGGGCATCGAGATCGGCCCGTCGCCGCAGGAAGCGGACACCATCGCCGCCTACGCGATGCCGATCGAGGACCTGGACCTCACCGTCCGGTCGTACAACTGCCTCAAGCGCGAGGGCATCCACACGGTGGGCGAGCTGGTCTCGCGCAGCGAGGCGGACCTGCTCGACATCCGCAACTTCGGCGCCAAGTCGATCGACGAGGTCAAGCTCAAGCTCGTCGGTCTCGGCCTCGCGCTGAAGGACAGCCCGCCCGGGTTCGACCCGACCGCGGCTGCCGCCAGCTACGACGGTGAAGGCTGGTCGGAGGGTGTCGGTGGCATCGCCGACGGGATTTCGGACGGCCACGACGATGGCCAGGACTACGCAGAGACCGAGCAGCTCTAGGGCTCTGTGCCTGGACGCTGCGAGCTGAACTAGTAGGAGAACCAATGCCCACCCCTACCAAGGGAGCCCGGCTCGGCGGGTCGTCCGCGCACGAGCGGCTGATCCTGGCCAACTTGGCCACGCAGCTGTTCGAGCACGGCAAGATCACGACCACCGAGGCGAAGGCCCGCCGGGTCCGCCCGCTGGCCGAGAAGCTGATCACGAAGGCGAAGCGGGGCGACCTGCACAACCGTCGTCAGGTGCAGAAGGTCGTCCGTGACAAGGACGTCGTGCACAAGCTGTTCGCCGAGATCGGTCCGCACTTCGCGGAGCGGCCGGGCGGTTACACCCGGATCACCAAGACGATGGCGCGCAAGGGCGACAACGCCGCCATGGCCGTCATCGAGCTGGTGGCCGAGAAGACCGTGACGAGCGAGGCCGAGCGCGCGCGCAAGACCAAGTTCGCCAAGGACGAGAAGGCCGCCGCTCCGGTTGCCGAGGAGACCACCTCGACCGAGGAGACCCCCGAGGCTCCGGCCGAGGAGGCCAAGGCCGACGAGGCCAAGGCCGAGGACACCACCGCCGAGACCGAATCCGGGGCTCCGGCTCAGGATGATGCGGCTGCAGACGCGGACGCCAAGAAGGACTGACGTCCTGACGGCCGATTCGACACCGGACGAGCCCGCCGCTCCCCACGGGGAGGGCGGGCTCGTTCGTCTGCGTCTGGACGTCTCCTACGACGGCACGGACTTCTCGGGCTGGGCCCGGCAGCCGGGCCGCCGCACGGTCCAGGGCGTCCTGGAGGAGGCCCTGCAGCGGCAGCCACCGGGGGCCGCGGTACCGAAGTCCGTCGTCGTGGCGGGCCGCACGGACGCCGGGGTGCACGCGACCGGCCAGGTCGTGCACGCCGACGTCGTCCCGCTCGCTCCGGGGGCCTCCGGCCGCGTTCCGGTGTCTCCGGAGGGCATCCCGGATCTGACGCGCATGGCGGGGCGCTGGAACCGCCTGCTGCCCGGTGACGTCCGGGTGCTGGGTGCACGCGTCGCCCCCGAGGGGTTCGACGCGCGGTTCTCGGCGATCCGCCGTCACTACCGCTACCGGGTCTCGGACGCCCCGTGGGGCGTGGACCCGCTGCGCCGCCACGACACGCTGGCGTGGAACCGTCCACTGTCGACGGACGCGATGAACGCCGCGGCCGCCGAACTGCTGGGGCTCCACGACTTCGCGGCGTACTGCAAGCAGCGCGACACCGGCACGACGATCCGCGAGCTGCAGCGCCTGGTCTGGGAGCGGGTGGACGAGCACCTGCTGGAGGTCCGGGTCTCGGCGGACGCGTTCTGCCACTCGATGGTCCGCAGCCTGGTCGGCGTCCTGCTCCTGGTGGGCGACGGCCGCCGCACCGACGCGTGGCCGTCGAAGGTGCTGGAGAGCGGCATCCGCGACAGCGCGGTCGCCCCGGCCCACGGCTTGACGCTCCTGGGCGTCGACTACCCACCCGACGCCGAACTGGCCGCCCGCGCCGAGCAGACCCGCAACGTCCGCACCTCCCCCTGACGAACGAAAAGCGGGTGGCTCCCCGAGGGGAACCACCCGCTTCCGGCCGTCCGGAAAGGACTCAATCGCCGCGGCGGACCGGGCCGAGGAGCTGCTGCTCCTTGCCGGTGGTCACCAGGCGAAGGGGGCGCCAGAGGTTGCGGCCCAAGGCCACCACCTGGTCGTCCTTCAACGTCGTCAGCTGGCGCATCATCTGGGGCGGCAGGCGCCAGATGCGGGCCGCCAGCTCGGCCTGGCCCGCCGGAAGGCGCTGCATCAGCACCAGGTCCGCCGCGTTGGCCGTGGCGCCTGCCTGCGGGTGCAGGTACGGGAGCACGTAGACCGTCGTCTGCCACGGCGAGCGCGGCGGGAACAGGTCCTGCGGGGTCGGGCCGCCGTCGGTCACCACCAGCAGCGGCGCGTCCTCCGACGGCCGCGGCAGCTCGACCGGCGACAGCCGGCGGATCTGCACCAGCGGCGACGGCCGCCCGTCGCGGCTGCCTGCCGCCCGGGACAGCACCTGCCACTCGGTCGGGCGCCCGGTCGCGACCACGACCCACGCGCCGACCGCCATCGCGCGCATGGCGACCTGGCGGGCCAGGTACAGCCCGCCCACCAGCACGATCCGGGTGGGGGTCGAGCGCAGCGCGGAGATCGTCAGCGGCTCGCCCTTGAGGCCCGAGCCGAGCACGATGCCCCCGCGGTCACCCGACGGGCTGACCGCGTCGAGCATCGCCGGGTCCACCGTGAACTCCGGTGCCACGCCACTGTTCTGGCCGGCGTCGCGGACGCGCGAGGTCATGCTGTGCCTCCGATCGGCAAGGTCGCGGCGAACGCGGAAACCTGCAGCCCGCGCAGCGGCGTCAGGTCGACCCCGAGCCGCTCGGACAGCCCGTGCAGCCGCTGGTCGGCGGCCTCGAGCTCACGCGGGTTCCGCGCGCTCAGCCGGACCACCCCGCGGAGCCCGATCTTGCCGTCGTCGGACGCCGGGGAGATCGACATCGCGAGCGTTGCCGACAGCGCGCGGACGCTCGTCAGCGCGTTCAGGCTGTTGGTGACCTTGCCCTTCGGCCAGCCGGTGATGGCGTAGCTCGCGTGCCCGATCCCGGCCGCGGTGACGCCGGACCAGCGTTCCTGCAACGTCACCTTGGTGGGCGAACCGGCCACGGAGGTCAGCTCCGCGGCCGAGATGCTCGCCCGCAGCAGCTCGTCCGGGTCCAGCGGCCGGGTCGGCACGCCTTGGGACTCCAGCGCGTTGCGCACCCGGGACAGCGCGCCGATCAGCGCGCGGTGGGCGCCGACGACGCCGCCGCCGCGTTCCCGGATCGCCGCCGGGCACCGCCGCGGGTCGAGCCGGATCGCCACCCACGTCGTCCGCCGCGCCGCCGCGGGCAGCGGCCCGAGAACCTCCATGTAGGAGCTCAGGGCCGGTGAGTCCGACGGCAGCGCCGCGCTGCCCGGGTAGCAGTGCCAGATCGTCTGGATGGAGTCGAGGACCACCCCGCGGTCTTCGAGGCAGGGCGCCAGCGCCGACAGCGGCAGGCTCGGTGCCCCGTCCGCCTGGGTGATCAACGCCGGGGCCGGCTCGACGAGCAGCACCGCCGTCCACGTGCCGTCGTTCCAGGCGAGCCCGACCTGCTGGCGTTCGTGGTCGACGCCGTGGGCGACGACGAGGTCCGGCACGGCGATGCGGAGCAGGTTCACGCGGGCGTCGTCGGGGCCGGTGACCGTGGTTTCTTCGGCGGTCATGGCTTCGACGGTGCTCGGCGGCAGCGGGTTCGCGACCCGGTCGTGCGAGCGGGCGGTGTAGCGCAGCGTCAGGCCGACCCACTGGGTGAACCAGCGGCCGCGCCAGCGCAGCAGCGCGACGATGAGGGCGAAGGCGAGGATGCCGATGCCGACGTACTTGAGCGACATGTCGATCGCGAGCAGCACCAGGCCGATCGCGAGGCCGACTTCGAGCACGACGAGGTTGGCCACGGGCAGCGGGCCGAGGGTGACGCTCGCGGACCGGCGTTGCGCCGGCGGAGCCACCCGGGCCAGGCCGGGCGGGGGAGAGGCGGGGCCGCTGTCGTCGGGCCCCTGGGGGCCGCCGGGACCACCCGGGCCACCGGGACCGCCACCGCCAGGTCCGCCAGGACCGCCGCCACCGGGTCCGCCAGGTCCGCCAGGACCGCCGCCACCGGGTCCGCCAGGTCCGCCAGGACCGCCGCCACCGGGTCCACCGGGTCCACCAGGACCGCCGCCACCAGGTCCACCTGGGCCGCCGGGACCAGCCGGACCGCCGGGGCCTCCCGGACGCCCACCAGGGCCGCCGGGACCGGGACCGCCCGGACCGGGGCCGGGTCCACCCGGACCGCGCGGGGGCATGCCGGGACCACCGGGACCACCAGGGCCGCCACCGGGTCCGCCGGGAACGCCACCGGGTCCGCCAGGTCCACCGGGTACGCCACCAGGGCCACCGGGAACGCCACCGGGTCCGCCAGGACCACCGGGTCTGCCCGGCCGCGGCGGCGGGCCCGGCGGGCGGCCACCGGGGGGCGGGGGCCCGGGCGGGCCAGGCGGACGTGGAGGAGTGGTGACGGACATCCGCGCTTTCTCTTCCCCTCGTGCTTGCTGCGTACCCGGAAGCCGGGTCCCGGGGGGCCCGACCCTAGCTTGAGTTGGTAGAAACCCCACACCAGACGGTCCCCGTACGGCTATCCTGCGGAACCGTACCGCGACGGGGAGAGCTGTAGGTCGAGAATGCCATCAACACCCACGACTAAGTCTCAGGTCCAGGCGTATCGGTTCGTCCTGCGGCGGATGCAGTCGGCGCTGGTCCGGCGGGACGCCGTGATGCTGCACGACCCGATGCGCACCCACACGCGGGCCACCATCGTGGGGGTGGTGCTGGGCGCGCTCGCCATGATCGTCTTCGTCGTCTGGGGCCTGCTCAGCCCGGCGCCCTCGGTGCCCGAGGCCGGGAACATCGTGATCGGCGAGCAGTCCGGCACGGTCTACGTCGTGGCGGGCAACCCGAAGAAGCTGATCCCGACGTTCAACCTCGCGTCGGCGCGGCTGTTGCTGCTGGCGCAGCAGAAGCAGCCGGGCGCGGGCGGCGCGACCGGGGCACCCGCCGCACCCGCACCGGCGAGCCCGGCGAGTGTGAAGAATCCCACGGTCGTTTCCGACGAGCAGCTGAAGAACATTCCGCGCGACAAGCTGACCGGAATTCCGGACGGCCCGCAGCTGATCCCGACGGATTCCCAGCGCATTTCCCCCAATTGGGCGGTCTGCGACCAGGTTCAGCTCGATCCCTCGCTGCCGAACCCCGACACGGGCCGGACCAACACCTACGTTTTCGGCGGCATCGCGCCGAGTGGTCTCGGCACCGAGCTGGGCGAGAACGAGGCGCTGCTGGCCAAGGCCGACAACGGGAAGACCTACCTCGTCTACCGGCTGCCGAGCTCGCGGAACCGGCCGAACGCGAACACCGTGCGCGCCGAGATCGACGTCGACAACCCGAACGACGCCGTCCGGACCGCGCTGCAGCTGCCGCCGTCGCCGCGGAAGATCACGCAGGGGCTGCTCAACGCGATCCCCGAGGTCGCGAAGCTGACGCCGCCGAAGATCCAGAACGGCCAGGCGCCGGCGGACTTCGACGGCCTGACCGCCGGCGACGTCTTCGCCACGCAGCAGGCCGGTCAGCGGGAGCTGAACTACTGGGCGATCACCACGACCGGCATCCAGCGGGTGTCCAGCGCCGTCGCCGACATCATCCGCGTCGCGAAGAACGGCAGCTCCAGCAGCATCCAGACGCTGGGCCTCGACAAGCTCGCCGGGGCGCGGACCCTGCAGCCCACCGACCCGGACTACATCCCGGTCGACGACTTCCCGCGCTCGGTGCCGACGGTCCTCGACGCGACGAAGAACTCGTCGGTCGCGTGCCTGGGCTGGTCGCTGACCGGGTCCGGTCCGGACCAGGACGGGCACACCTCGGTGTACGTCGACACGCAGCTGCCCGGCCAGAAGAGCACCGGCGAGAAGTTCACCCCGATGACGGTGACCACGCCGGGCCCGAACCGGGTGCCGCTCAACGGCTTCTACCTCAAGCCGGGGTTCGCCGCGGTCGTCCAGTCCGCCACCGGCAAGGCCAGCTTCGGCAAGGGGCAGATCCAGCTGATCTCCGACCGGGGCGTCCGCTACAGCGTCCCGGACGCCCAGACCGCGGACGCGATCGGCATGAACAACCGGCAGCCCGCTCCCGAGTCGATCATCGGGCTGCTGCCGACCGGGGCGTCGCTGAACACCCAGGACGTGCTGCGGCAGTTCGACGCCGTGCCGATCGACCCGAACGCCGGCTCGTACCCGACCGCGCAGCCCGCGAACTGAGCGGAACCGGCGGCCCGCGGCGGACGTCCCACGCCGGAAGGTCTTTCTCGCGAGCGGAGGTGCCGTGGCCGGCTTGAAGATGGACGGCGTCGTCGTCGCCCGGTACGCCGAGACGGCCGAGGCCGCCGCGGACGACCTGGACGCGGCGGCGGCCGAGGTCGGTGGGGACGTCACCGCGGAGTCCTACGGGACGCTGGGGGCGCAGCTCGGCCTCGGCGAGTCGTACGGCCGCGCGGCCGGGGCGTTGCGGCGGCAGCTGGCCGACGGCGCCGAGGCGCTGCGCTCGGCCGCCGAGGCGCTGCGGCAGGTGACGGTCCGCCACGGCGGCCAGGACGAGGAAGCCGCGGAACTGATCAAGCGGGCCGGAAGGCTCGACGGATGACGGCCGAGAGCTCGACGGAGTCCATTCCACACCCGCCGGCGGCTTCGGTGCCGGTGCCCGCGGGAGAGGACATCACGGCGGCCGCCGAGCCGTACCTGGCGTACCTCACGGACCTCTCGCGGCAGCTGGGCGTGCTCGACCCCGTCGAGACGTACTTCCGCCCGCTGCTCGGCCGCTGGGCCGACCTCGGCGCCGAAGCGGACCGCCTGCGCCAGGCGGCGTCGGTCGCGGCCGAGGTTTCGGCGCGCCTGGACGACCAGCTCGGCCGGCTCGACGCGGGCTGGGAGGGCCGGGACGCGGATTCGTTCGTCGCCTACATCCGCGCGATCGGCGCGGCGGGCGGCGACCTCCGTGAGGCGCTCGACACCCTGGCCGGCGCGCTGGACGAGATGGTGACGACCCTGCGGCACGTCGTCGTCGACCTCGTCGAGGTACTGGTGGACGCGGCGGAGCTGACGTCGGAGACGATGCTGCTCCCGAGCGGCGGCACCAAGCGAGCCCGCGCCCAGCTGCAGGAGACGCAGGACTCGGCGAAGGCACTGCACGAGACCGCGCGCGACGTCATGGAGGCGTTCGACCGGCTGTGCGACGGCGTCGACGACCCCGACGCGGCGTCCCGCACCATCGAGATCCGGCACCGGTACCCGCCGGAGCGCTTCAAGCTGCACGACGACGCCCTGAACGACGCGGGCGAGCAGGCCACGGACGCGGCGGCGTCACCGGCGTCACCCGCCTCGGCACCGGCTTCGGCTTCGGCCGACGAGGTCATGACACCGGCTTCGGCGGCCGGTCCGGCGGAGGGCCGCCACACCGGCGCCGACGCCCCGGATCCCGCCCAGCCCGCCGACGCGGCCGCCTCGCCGCCGTCCCCGCCCGCGGAACGGGGCCACAGCACGTCCGGCGGAGTGCCGATGATGCCGATGATGGGTTTCGGCGCCTTCGGCTCGGGTGGCGGCCAGGCCCGCCGCCCGTCGAAGGCCCGCCCGGTGACCAAGTCGTCGGACCTGCTCGGCGAGCCCGGCCTGGTGGCGCCCCCGGTGATCGGCGAGGACGAAAACCCGCAGCAGAAGAAACCACCGGCCCCGCCCGCGAAGTGACCCCGGCCGGGCGTCAGCGGCGGGTGGTGCGGTTCTCGGCCGGGCGGTTGCGGCGGATCGTGTGCATCACGAACAACGTGATCAGCAGGGCCAGGACACCGCCCGCGGTGCCGGCCAGCGCCACGATCATCGGCGTCGAGCTGTGGTCGTTCGCCGGGGGGAGCTGGGCCATCTGCGGGGGCGGGATCGGTGCCTGGTTCCCGACCTCCGACGGCAGGACCTGCGTCAGCGCCGCGACCGGGTCGATCACCCCGTAGCCGACGAAGTTGTCGCGGCCGCCCGGGGCGGCCGGGTGCTGGGCCGTCTCCTTGATCCGGTTGACGATGCCCTTCGCGTCGAGCTGCGGGTACTTCGCCTTGACCAGCGCCGCCAAGCCCGCCACGTACGGTGCGGCGAAGCTGGTGCCCTGGATTTCGCTGGCCTTGTCGCCGTTCTCGAACGTCAGGTTCGCCAGGCTGCTGGACCCCTCGGCGGGGTCGAGCGAGATGATCTTCGTGCCGGGGGCCGCGACGCCGACCCACGGGCCGTGCACGCTGAACGGGGCCACGCCGCCGGACTCGTCGATCGCCCCGACCGACAGCACGTCGTCGGCGAACCACGGCGGCGTCACGATCGTCTTGGGCTTCCGCGCGTCCGGCTGGTCGTTCTGCGGGCACGTGTCCGTCGCGTTGCCGGCGGCGGCGATGATCACGATGCCGGCCCGCGCCGCGAACCGCACCGCGGCCTGGACCTGCTGCTCGCCTTCGGTGATCGACCCGGTGGCCGGGCGGCAGTTGTCGACCGACATGTTGATGATGTCGGCCTCGCGCCGGTCGGCGATGCCGCGGATGATCTCGGCCAGCGTCTTCAGCGTCCCCGCGGTGCCCGCCTTCTCCAGCTGGCGGCCGCCGTTGGTCTGCCCGGGCGACGTCCCGTCGCCTTCGGCACCGCCGCCGCCACCGCCCGGCGGCAGCTCCGTGTTCGACCCGGACGGCGGGTTGGTGCTCGACGACGGCGTGCCCCCGCCGGTGTTGCTCGCCGGCGGCGTCTGGGTCGACGTGTCGGGCTCGTAGTTCTCGCTCAGCTGGCGGTAGGACACGATCGTGGCGTCGGGCGCGACACCGACGAACCCGACTTCGGGGTTGTCCGGCTTCGCCCCGATGATCCCGGCGACCTCGGTGCCGTGGCCGTCGCAGTCCTCGAGCCCCGGCGGCTGGCCCTTGGTCGGCGTGGCCACGTAGTCGCCGCCGGACTTGATCCGGTCCTGGAACCACGGGTGGCGCGTCACGCCGGTGTCGATCACCGCGACCTTGACGCCGCCGCCGGCACTGCCCGTGGCCGCCTTGACGATGTCCTGCGCCTTCGAAATCTGCAGGTACTCCTGGCCCCACGGCCGGTTCTTGATCTCGATGTTCTGGCCGAGGGTGCTGCGCTGCACGCAGCCCTTCGTCTGCTTGTACCGCTTGTCGGGCTGGCGGGAGTCCGGGATCAGCTTGCCCTCGTCGACCGGCGGCGGCGTCGCGAAGTAGCCGTCGGCCGGTGCGGCCTGCGCCCACGCCGGTACCGCGAGCGCCAGCGGCGACAGGAGGCCGATCGTGCCGGCCAGCAGGGCGGTCGTGGTGCGCCGGGTGGTGCCGGGACGTCGTGTCGCTGCCATCGGAAATTCACCCGATCCGGTCACTTGAAGTTCAGGTGCCGCAGGGTGGTGTAGAGGTCCATCACACCCAGGGCGAGGGGCAGCACGGAGGCGATGCAGATCGCTTCGATGATCTCCACCGTGCGCCGCAGCGGCGGCGAGAACCGCTGGTTCGGGAAGATCACGCCGACGACGAGCGCGCCCGCGGCGAGCAGGATCAGCACGCCGAAGACGTAGAGCAGGCGGTTCTGGGCGCTCGCCGAGACCAGCCAGCCGGCGGCGATCCCGGTGGCCGAGACGAGGCCCGTGGTGAGCAGGGCGATCGCCTGGCTGCCGTTGGCGTACGCGCGGGCGCGCAGCAGCAGGACGAGCGTCGCGACGACGCCGAGGATGATCCCGAACGCCCCGGGCGCGCTCGCGGCGATGATCGCCGAGGTGGCGACCGTGGCACCGCAGCCGACCATCAGGCCGGTCATGTAGTTGTGCGCGACCGCCGTGCGGCGCTCGATCGCCCGGTAGTCGGGGAAGCCGGAGTCTTCCTTCAGCTCTTCGGCGTTGCTCGGCACGTGCGGCAGCGGCAGCTTCGCGAGCCAGATCGTGGCGCGCGGCAGGATCGAGATGCAGGCGAGGGCGACCGCGACGGTGCCGGCCGCGATCCCGGCCGCCGGGTGCGCGACGAGCGTCCCGAAGAGGAAGGCCAGCGCGCCGAAGGTGCCCGCGGTGGCCGCGGCGATGAACGTCGTGATGCCGGCGCCGATGACCATGATGCAGACCGAGGCGACGATGATCACCAGGACCGCGCCGAGCAGCAGGTTCGCCCGCAGGGACAGCCCGGGCACGATGTGGAAGCCACTGACGAAGGCCAGCGGCAGACCGCCCGCGGCGGCGATCAGCACCCCGGTCGGCTCGGCCTGGTAGCCCTTGGCGAGCGTCGCACCGATCGCGACGCACGCGATCGCGCCGATGCCGCCGGCGATGGCGGCGCCCAGCGCGCTGCCGCCGTAGAAGGAGCCGCTCATGAACAGCGCGACGGCGGCGGCGAACAAGGCCAGCCCGCCCGCGACGTGCCCGAAGCGGTTGGCGGTTTCCTTCGTCCACGGCCGGAAGCTGTCCGGGGACGATTCGGCGATGGCGTCGACGACGTCGTCGTACAGCGGCGGCGGCGGGTTCTCGTTGCGCTTGCGCAGCTGGAGCAGCTCACCGTCGACCACCCCGAGCGAGGCGAGCGTGCGGCTGGGGTCGAGCGGGGCGTCCCCGAGCTTGGCCAGCGCCCAGCCGCCGTGGCGGGCGCCGCCGTCGGGCGAGGTCTCCTTGGCCATGTCCAGCAGCATCGGCAGCAGATCGGCCACCGCGACGTCGGCGGGCAGCGCCACGTCGATCCGGGTGGACGGCGCGACGACCGTCACCCTGCTGAATACTGTCGTGCCCGTAGCCACTGCACTGCCCCCGCTCGGTCGATGCTGCTCCCGGGGAACTTATACCGAACGCGAGCGCGGGCATCATCGAACGTCCGAAATTCACCACCGGCCGCAGCTCGCGACCGGAACGAACCGATTACTGTCGGTGCCCCGCCGTACACTCGCCAGGCGAGGTCAGGACGGGCTCACGAGGTGTTGCGGCATCCGCCGGAATTCCACCGCGGCGTTCGATAGGTTGTTCCGCGCACCTTGCGCACTAAAACGGTGGCCGCCATCGTCGAGTTTGAAGAGGGGTCCTTCGATGAGCACGCTGCAGTTCAAGAAGTCGCCGCGGCTGGCGGCACCGCGGCCGCCGGGCGGCGAGGTGCACCTCGAGCCGCCGCCCGAGGTGCCCCGGGTCATCCCCGGCAACGTCGTCATGAAGGCGCTTCCGATCGTCATGATCGTCGCGTCGCTCGGGATGATGGTCTTCATGTTCCAGGCCAGCAACCGGAACCCGATGATGATGGCCATGGGCGGCATGATGGTCGTCGGGACGCTCGGGATGATGGCGGGCGGCAGCGGCAAGGGCGGCGGCGCCAAGCGCGCCGAGATGGACGAAGACCGCAAGGACTACCTCCGTTACCTGGGCCAGATGCGCGACCGCGCCCGCGAAGCCATGGTCGACCAGCGCGCCGCACTGGAATGGGTGCACCCCGACCCCCAGTCCCTCTGGTCGCTGGCCGCCAGCCGCCGCATGTGGGAACGCCGCCAGAACGACCAGGACTTCCTGCACCTGCGCGTCGGGCGCAGCTCGCACCGGCTCGCCACGCGGCTGGTCCCGCCGCAGACCGGGCCGGTCGACGAGCTGGAGCCGATCGCCACCCTCGCGCTGCGCCGGTTCGTGCGCGCGCACTCGATCGTGCCGGACCTGCCGACCCAGATCACCCTCCGCGGGTTCGCCGCGGTCAGCATGCAGGGCGACCGCGCGCTGACCCGCGGCCTCACCCGCGCCATGCTCGCGCAGCTCGTCGCCTTCCACAGCCCCGACGACGTGCTGATCGCGGTCGCCACCGCGGGCCGGGCGAAGGAGGAGTGGGAGTGGGCGAAGTGGCTGCCGCACGTCCAGCACCCCACGCTGTCGGACGGCATCGGCCAGCTCCGCATGATGGCCGGCTCGCTGGCCCAGATCGAAGACTGGCTCGACGAAGAACTGCGTGACCGCCAGCGCTTCTCCCGCAACGCCACCCCGGCGCCGGACCAGCCGCACGTCGTCATCATCATCGACGACGCCGAGGTCACCCGCGAAGAGCAGATCGTGCTGGAGGAGGGCCTGGTCGGCGTCACGCTGATCGACCTGTCCGACTCCCTCGGCAACCTCGCCGCCCGCCGCGGCCTCCGGCTGGTCGTGGAGGCCGACCGGCTGGGCGCCCGCAGTGCCGGCGGCGTCGAGTGGTTCGGCAAGCCGGACACGCTCAGCCTGGTCGAAACCGAGTCGCTGGCCCGGCTCATCGCGCCGTACCGCGTCGGTGGCGCCGCGGGCCAGGACGTCGGCGACGAAGAGCCGCTGCTGTCCAACCCGTCGCTGCTGGAGCTGCTCGGCATCCCCGGCGACCCGATGACCTTCGACGTCCAGCAGGCCTGGCGGCCGCGGCCGATCCGCGACCGCTACCGCGTCCCCTTCGGCGTCGGCGAGTACGGGCAGCCGGTCGAGCTGGACATCAAGGAAGCCGCCGCCGAGGGCATGGGCCCGCACGGCCTGTGCATCGGCGCCACCGGTTCCGGCAAGTCCGAGTTCCTCCGCACCCTGGTGCTGGGCCTGCTGGCCACGCACTCGTCGAGCACGCTCAACTTCGTCCTCGTCGACTTCAAGGGTGGCGCGACGTTCATGGGCCTGGACAAGGCCCCGCACGTCTCCGCGGTCATCACCAACCTCGCGGACGAGGTCACGCTGGTCGACCGCATGAAGGACGCGCTGGCCGGCGAGATGAACCGGCGCCAGGAGGCGCTGAAGAACGGCGGCAACTTCAAGAACGTCTGGGAATACGAGAAGGCCCGCGAAAACGGCGCCGACCTCGACCCGCTGCCCGCGCTGTTCATCGTCTGCGACGAGTTCTCCGAACTGCTGTCGGCGAAGCCGGACTTCATCGACCTGTTCGTCGCCATCGGCCGGCTGGGCCGGTCGCTGCAGATGCACATGCTGCTCGCGTCGCAGCGCCTCGAAGAAGGCAAGCTGCGCGGCCTGGACTCCCACCTGTCGTACCGGATCGGCCTCAAGACGTTCTCGGCGGCGGAGTCCCGCGCCGCGATCGGCGTGCCGGACGCGTTCGAGCTGCCCTCGGTCCCCGGTGGCGGGTACCTCAAGTACGACACGTCGACCCTGGTGCGGTTCAAGGCGTCCTACGTCTCGGGCCCGTACCGGCCGGCCGGCCTCAAGGCGGCGGGCCCGGCGGCGACCGTGGTCCGCGCGGACAAGCGGCCGCAGCTGTTCGTCCCGGACTTCGTCGAGCTGCCGAAGGAACCCGAGCCGCAGCTGATCGAGGCGCCGAAGCAGGAGGAGCAGCGGCAGCCCGAAGAGGCGGTCGAACCCAGCGAGCTCGACGTGATCGTCTCGCGCCTGGTGGGCCAGGGCCCGCCGGCGCACGAGGTGTGGCTGCCGCCGCTGAAGGACCCGAACTCGCTCGACACCCTGCTGCCCAACCTGAACCCGACCGACGACCGCGGCCTGTCCCCGGTGGGCTACTTCGGCAACGGACGGCTGCAGGTGCCGCTGGGCATCATCGACCGGCCGTACGAGCAGCGCCGCGACCCGCTGTGGGCCGACTTCTCCGGTGCGGCGGGGCACGGCGTGATCGTCGGTGGCCCGCAGACCGGCAAGTCGACCATGCTGCGGACGCTGATCATGTCGATGGCGCTGACCCACACGCCGGAAGAGGCCCAGTTCTACTGCCTCGACCTCGGTGGTGGCACGCTGTCGGGCCTCGCGGACCTGCCGCACGTCGGCGGCGTCGCGGTCGCCCGGCGCGAGCCGGACAAGGCCCGCCGGATCGTGGCCGAGCTGACCACCCTGCTCACCGAGCGGGAAGGCCGGTTCGGGGCGATGGGCATCGACTCGATGACCGAGTTCCGCAACCGCAAGCGCCGCGGCGAGATCCGGCCGGACCAGGACCCGTTCGGCGACGCGTTCCTCGTCGTCGACAACTGGCGGGCCCTGCGCGACGACTTCGAAGAGCTCGAGACCTCGATCACCCGGCTCGCCACGCAGGGTCTGTCCTACGGCGTGCACGTGATCATCTCCGCGAACCGGTGGGCCGACATCCGCCCGGCGATCAAGGACATGCTGGGCACCCGGTTCGAGCTGCGCCTCGGTGACCCGACCGAGTCGGACATCGACCGCCGCATCGCGGTGAACATCCCGGCCGGGCGGCCGGGCCGGGGCCTCACCCGGGAGAAGCTGCACATGCTGGGCGGCCTGCCGCGGATCGACGGCTCCAGCGACCCGGAGACGATCGCGGCCGGCGTGGCCGACGCGGTGGCGAAGATCAAGGGCGCGTGGCGCGGCCGGGTCGCGCCGCAGGTCCGCCTGCTGCCGGAGCTGATCAGCTACGAAGACGTGCTCAAGCTCGACGGCGCCCGCGACTCCAAGCTCATCCCGATCGGCGTCAACGAAGAGGACCTGCAGCCGATCTACCTCGACTTCAACGCCGAGCCGCACTTCTACGCCTTCGCGGACGGCGAGTCGGGCAAGACGAACCTGCTGCGCCAGATCGCCAGGGGCATCTCGGAGCGCTACACCGCCAAGGAAGCCCTCATCCTGCTGGTCGACTACCGGCGCACGATGCTCGGCTTCATCCAGGGCGACTCGCTCCTCGGGTACGCGGTGTCGGCGGCGCAGCTGGAGAGCATGGTCGGCGACGTCTTCAACTCGATGACGCGCCGCCTGCCGGGCCCGGACGTCACGCAGGAACAGCTGAAGACGCGGTCCTGGTGGAAGGGCCCGGAGCTGTTCATCCTCGTCGACGACTACGACCTGGTGGCCACGTCGTCCACCAACCCGCTGCGGAAGATCTCCGACTTCCTGCCGCAGGCCAAGGACGTCGGCCTGCACCTGATCGTCGTGCGGCGCACCGGTGGCGCGAGCAAGGCGATGTACGACCCGATCATCGGCAAGCTCAAGGAGATCGCGGCCCCGGGCATGGTCATGAACGGCTCGCGCGACGAAGGTGCGCTGGTCGGCAACATCAAGGCGAGCGCGATGCCGCCGGGCCGGGGCAACCTGCTGACCCGGAAGAACGGCAAGCAGCTCATCCAGGTGTCGTGGATCCAGCCCGACTGACGACGGCGGCGGGACGTGCTCCCGGCGGGGTGGGTAGGTTCCTCCCCGAGGGAGCGTCCCGGCGGCGGGGCGTGGGGGAACGCGACGAAAACTGTGTGGTAGTCGGGAGCTGCTGGTGACGGTCCGGGTTGCGGTGGACTTCGGGACATCGAGCACCTGTGTCGTCGCCTCGGTGAACGGGCGTGAGCCCCAGGTCGTGGTGATCGACGGCCAGCCGCTGATGTCCTCGGCGGTGTACGCGGCGGCGGACGGCACGCTGTTCGTCGGCCAGGAGGCCGAGCGGCAGGCGGCGGTCGACCCGTCGCGGTACGAGCCGAACCCGAAGCGGCGGATCGACGAGGGCGAGCTGCTGCTCGGCGAGAACGTCCTGCGGGTGACCGACGTCGTGCACGCCGTGCTGGGGCGCGCGGTGTCCGAAGCGCGCCGCCTGGCCGGCGACGCCGAGGTCGACCTGCTCGTGCTGACCCACCCGGCGGACTGGGGCGCGATCCGCACGCGGCTGCTGCGGCAGGCCGCGGGCGGGCTGGCGCGCGAGGTCGCGCTGGTGCCCGAGCCGGTCGCCGCGGCGGTCTACCACGCGGCGACGTTCGCGCCGCAGGACGTGACGAGCGACCGCACCGTGGAGTTCAGCGGCCGTCCCGGCGAGGCGCTCGCGGTGCTGGACCTCGGTGGCGGCACCGTCGACGTCAGCGTGGTGCGGCGGCTGCCGCCGGACACCGCACGGGACCGTGCCGGCCGTCCGCAGCGCGGCGGCTTCCAGGTGCTCGCCACCCGGGGCGATCCCGGCTTCGGCGGCGCGGACATCGACCAGGCGCTGCTGGAGCACATCGGGTCCCTGGTCTCCGCGGCCGATCCGGGTGCCTGGCGCGAGCTCGTCGAAGGCCGCGCGCTGGCCGACCGGCGGCGTCGCCGCGTGCTGCGCCAGGACGTGCGGGGCGCGAAGGAGACGTTGTCCCGGCACGCCTACACCGACGTGCCGATGCCGCCGCCGTTCGCCGACGCGCACGTCACGCGCGAGGACCTCGAACGGCTGATCGCGGCCCCGCTGGGCCGGGCCGTCGAACTGACGGTCGCGGCGATCGGCGACGCGGGTCTGCGCCCGAAGCAGCTGACGGCGATCTTCCTGGTCGGCGGGTCGAGCCGGATCCCGATGATCTCGCGGCTGGTGCACGAACGCACCGGCGTCGTGCCGACGAGCCTCGACCAGCCCGAGACGGTCGTCGCGCGCGGCGCGCTGCGGGCGGTGCTGGTGGACCCGGACCGCACCGGCGCGCTGCCCGGCGAAGCGATGGCGCGGCTGGGTGCGACGCCGGGCGGCGCCGCCAACCCGGCGGCACAGCGCACGGAGATCGTCCGCCCCGGCGACGTCGCCCCGCGCCCGGCACCACCGCGCACCCCGCCCGCGCCGGGTGGCTTCCCGCCGAACGCGAACCGGCAGGCGCCACCGCCGACTCCACCCCACGGCCGGCCGTCGGGCCGCCCGTGGACGCCGCCCGCCGGGCAGCCCGCGCAGGCCGGTCCCCCGTCCGGTGCCCGGCCCGCGCCCGAACCGGCGGCCGGGAAGAGCCGCCGGAAGCTGTGGGGCGTCGTCGCGGTCGCGGTGGTCGTCGTGGCCGCCCTCGTCGTCGCCGGGATCTTCGTGTTCAAGAACCCGGGGGACCAGGCCGAAAGCGGCCGGACGCTTTCGCAGTACGACTTCAAGTTCGTCGCACCGGAGGACTGGGTCCAGACCGACGACCGGGTGGCGCAGAAGCAGGTCGTGATCCACCCGCAGGATTCCCGGGACGGCAACGACCTCGTGGTCGCGCAGGAGTACGTCATGGACTACGACGCGACCGCGGACCCGCAGAAGCTCGTCGACGAGCTCAGGCAGCTCGCCGAACGCGCGCCGGAGCGCTGGAGCGCCTACAACCCGAGCCTGTCCTACGCCGGCAAGACGGTGATCGGGTACCACGAGAGCAAGCCGGACCGGCCCGATCTCCAGGTCGACTGGTACGTCGTGGCGAAGGGCCGGATCCGCGTCCACGTCGGCTGCCAGTACGCCACGGCCCCGCTGCGGGACCGGGTCGCCGCGGCCTGCGCGCAGGCCGTGCGCACGGTCGAAATCCTCAACTGAGAGGAGGGCACGCGGTGCCGTCCGAAGAATTCGAAAGCGCCGCGGCGTCCTTCAAGCGCATCGGCCAGGACGCGGTGACGCACTCGCGTCGCGTCGCCGGGACGGCGAAGGCGCGCAATCAGCGGCACCACAGCGAAAACGCCGACCTCCTGAAGCGGAGCGGGCGCGGCACGAAGTCCGGCGATCCGACGCCGGGAACGCTGCGCGCGGCCGCCGAAAGGTTCCGCCGCGCCCGCGGGCTGGTGGTTCCCGCCGTTCACGATCCGGTTCCTTCGCGTTCGCAACCTCCGGCCCGGCCCCCTCGATCGGGTGACGACGACGAAGACTTTTCCCAGATGCGAATCATGCAGCGCGATCAGTGAAGCCGCGCCGGCCGCCGGCTGTGCGCGTGCTAATTCCGCTGGTGGAGAACGCTTTTTCGGGTGACGCATCACCGGTTCGGGGCGTTCCGCGGATACTCGCGGCCACCGGTTCCCGGTCCGGGCGTTAACGCAAGCAACTACTTCCGGGCAAAGCACGACACGGGGGAACCGGACGTGGCAATGTCTGCGTCGTAGGGCCGTACGAACGAACAAGCACGGTTGCGGCCGACCACCACTCTTAAGAAGGGGGTTCCAGCATGGCTGGATTCCAGGGAACAGTCGCCCAGTTCACTGATGCCGAGGGCAAGGTCACCGAGGTCCGCGCTCAGATGGACCAGAACCTCTCGACGCTGCGCGACCGCATCGAGGCCACCCGCGCCGGCTGGCAGGGTGAGGCGCAGAAGGCGTTCGACCACGTGATGCTCCGCTTCGACGAGGACGCCCGCGGCATGAACCAGGCGCTGCAGCGCATCGCCGAGCTGCTCCGCGAGGCCGGCTCCAAGTACGAGCGTTCCGAGCAGCAGCAGCAGGAGATCCTCGGCGCCGTGAACCGCGGCTTCGACGCCCTCGGCTGATCTCGTTCCCGAACTCCCGTCATTCACCTGAACTTCCTCAGCACAAAAGGAGCACATCATGCCTGATGGCGCCGGCATTGTCGTCAATTACGCCACCATCCGCGCGGCCGCGGACGACTGCACGCAGACCGGGGGTGAGCTGCAGGCCGCGTTCGACCGCCTCAAGGACGACCTCAAGCCGCTGGTCACCACCTGGACCGGTTCCGCGAAGGAGCAGTACGACCAGGCCCAGCGCAACTGGGACCAGAAGTTCGAGGACCTGAAGCAGGTTCTGGCGCAGATCGCCGCCGCCCTGCCGCAGATCGCCGACGGTTACCAGGCCACGGACAACGCCGTCGAAGGCCTGTTCTGAGCCGGTAGTCCCGGAAACCACGGCGGGCCCGCACTCCGGTGCGGGGCCCGCCGTTTTCTGTTGGCCAGCAAGGAAAACCGGACGGCCGAAAGTTCAGTGCGGGGCGCCGACCTCGTATTCGGGCCGGTCGTTGAGCACCCGCACGGTCACCTTCTTCGGCTGCCCGCCGATGGTCACCGTGCAGTCGAACGTCGTGCCGTTCTGCGCGGCTTCGTTCGCCGGGCACTGCGCGTTCTTCACGTCGGGCTCGCCGTAGTTCTCGTTGAGGACCTTGACCACACCGTCCTGAAGGGACTGTTGGTCCAGCACGTCCCCGCGGAAGGCGCCCAGCAGCCACGCCGCACCGACGCCGAGCGCGAGCACGCCGACCGCGGCGCCGGCGATCAGCGCCGGCTTCTTCGACTTCGGCTTCTTCTCCGGCTCGGCGGCGAAGGCGCCCAGTCCGCCGTACTGCGCCGGCTGGAACCCGCCGCCGTACTGCTGCTGCGGCTGCTGGTACTGCTGCTGACCGTGGCCGGGCGTCGGCGGCGGCTGCTGCGGCGTCGGCTGGGAGGGCGGCTGCCACGGCCCGCCGCCCGGCTGTCCCGGCTGCCACGGCCCGGAGAACGAGCCCGACGGCTGCCCCGGGTCCCACTGGCCCGTGTAGGACCCGGTGGCCGGGTCGGCGTGTTGCTGCTGCTGCCACTGCCCGGCGTGCGGGCCGGTCGCCTGCTGCTCGGGCTGCCACCCCGCGGGGGCGCCGGGCGGGTTCGGCGGCGGCTGCCACCACTGCGGCTGCCGCGGGTCGGGTGGCTGGGACGGTGGCGTCGGTGGCGTCGGCGTTGTCATCGGAGATCACCTCGGGTCGTGGTCACGCCTCAGCTGCCCTGCGCTTCGCCGAGCCGCCGGTAGAAGTCGTCCATCGCCGCCCGGTCGGGCAGCACCGTGATCTGGCTCGCGTCCGGCAGCTTCGGCATGTCCTGCAGGCTCGCCTTGCCGGTGAACCGGAACTCGTACTTGAGCTCGAGCTGGTGGCCGTCGCCGGCAAACTTGGCCTCCATCGCGAAGGAGACGAGGCTGCCGTCCGGGTTGAGCGTGATCGTGGCCGGGACGGCGGCCTTGTTCAGCTCGGGTCCGATCTGGCCGGTGATGCTCGGCGGCAGGATCTCGACCCGGTTCTTGACGAAGATCTCGAACGGCACGTTCACCGTCAGCGCGGTCTTGCCGTCACCGAGGCTCTTCGCCCCGCGGACGGCCCGCTTGTCGGCCTGGTAGGCGTCCACGGTCGAGTCCGCCATCCGGCACGGCGTCAGCACGCCGCCCCAGGCGCACGGCAGGACCAGCCCGCCCTCCGGCTTCGGCATCGACACCCACGCCGTCGGCGAGACGCCCTTCTGCACGTACACCGGGCCGAGGTAGGTGTACTCGACCGTGCCGTCCGCGGGCGTGTACGTGTCGATGATCTCGTCCGGGTGCTTCTGCGACCGGTGCCGCACCGCCCGGCTCTCCGGGCTGCCGGTGCGCGCCGACGTCACGGTGCTGTGGATCCACTTGTCGTCGAACTTGAAGTAGGCGTCCAGCGAGTTGGTGACGTCGCGCGTGTCGGTGATGGCGTCGCCCAGCTTGTCGATCACCTGCTCGAACTTGGCACCGACGTAGTCCGCCGCGTCGTCGCCCTTCGGCAGCGCGGTGCCCGCCTTCGCCTGGCCGCAGGCGCTGACCAGGACCAGCAGGGCGCCCAGGACGAAGATCGCCTTCGGTCGTTTGCTCATGCCGTCCCCTGCTCACCTGTGTCGCCCGGATGGCCCCCATCCTCGCGTGTCGCGGCGGCGTTTGCCGGCGCTTCGGCGGGAAAATTCCGGTAGGGTCCCGGCTGCGCCCGGGCCGCTCGAAGCCTATTATGGGCGCTTCCACCACCCCCCATGCGCGGGTGCGGTGACCGTGGGGGTATCTTCATATGTCGTTGTGCGCTGCGGCGCGTAAGCGCTAGGCCCGCACAGAACCCACACGCAATGTTGACGACGAGGTAGACCCTTGCCCACGTACAGCCCCAAGCCCGGCGACGTCACTCGTGCCTGGCACGTGATCGACGCCGAGGATGTCGTGCTCGGACGGCTGGCGACCGAGGTCGCCACGCTGCTGCGCGGCAAGCACAAGCCGACCTACGCCCCGCACGTGGACACCGGTGACTTCGTCATCATCGTCAACGCCGAGAAGGTCGCGCTCACCGGAAACAAGCGCGAGCAGAAGTTCGCGTACCGGCACAGCGGTTACCCGGGCGGCCTGCGGAAGCGCTCGTTCGGCGAGCTGCTGGACACCAAGCCCGAGCACCTTCTCGAGAAGGTCGTCAAGGGCATGCTGCCGAAGAACAAGCTCGGCCGCGCTCAGGCGAAGAAGCTGAAGGTGTACGCCGGCCCGCAGCACCCGCACGCCGCGCAGCAGCCGCAGGCGCGCGAGATCACCAAGATCGCGCAGGTCGCGCAGTGAGTGAGGAACAGTCTGTGACCAGCACCGAGACCGAGGCCCCCGAGGTCGTCGAGGCCACCGAGGCGCCCGAGACCGGCGCCGTCGCGACCAGCGAGACCCCCGTGGCGACCAGCGAGACTCCCGTCGCGACCAGCGAGTCCGCTGCCGAGCCGCGCCCGTCGCGGGCCGCCGGCGGCAACGCGCAGACCGTCGGCCGCCGCAAGGAAGCCGTCGTCCGCGTGCGGGTCGTCCCGGGCACCGGTCAGTTCAAGCTCAACGGCCGCACCCTCGAGGAGTACTTCCCGAACAAGGTGCACCAGCAGCTCATCAAGGACCCGCTGGTCCTGGTCGAGAAGCCGGACTCGTTCGACATCTTCGCCAACCTGCACGGTGGCGGCGTCTCGGGTCAGGCGGGCGCGCTGCGCCTGGCGATCGCCCGTGCGCTCATCGAGGTCGACGCCGACGACCGCCCGGCCCTCAAGAAGGCCGGCTTCCTGACCCGTGACGCGCGCGCCACGGAGCGGAAGAAGTACGGCCTCAAGAAGGCCCGCAAGGCCCCGCAGTACAGCAAGCGCTGATCGCGCCCTCCAGGCGCGAACCACCGGAGCGCCCATCCGTCCATCGGATGGGCGCTCCGGCGTTTTTCCCGGGTTGCCAACCAGCAGCAGCACCGGGGCGGGGGAACGCGGTCCGTCAGGATCGCTAGGTTGTCGTGGTGGTCGCACCGGTGTGGCCGCGCAGAGGAGGTCGATCGATGGCACGCCTGTTCGGGACCGACGGAGTCCGTGGCCTGGCCAACGCCGAGCTGACGCCCGAGCTGGCGATGGCGCTGGCGGCCAGCGCCGCCCGCGTGCTCGCCGCGCACGACCGCTCGCACCGGCCGGTCGCGGTCGTCGGCCGCGACCCGCGCGCCAGCGGTGAGATGCTGGAAGCCGCGGTTGTGGCGGGCCTCACGTCCGCCGGGGCCGACGTGCGCCGCGTCGGGGTGCTGCCCACGCCCGCCGTCGCCTACCTGGTCGGCGCGCTCGAGGCCGATCTCGGCGTGATGATCTCCGCCTCGCACAACCCGATGCCCGACAACGGCATCAAGCTCTTCGCCGCGGGCGGGCACAAGCTCCCCGACGGCATCGAGGACGAGATCGAAGCCGGCCTGTCCGCCGACGCCGTCCGCCCGACGGGTGCCGGTGTGGGACGCGTCACCGACGTCGATGACGCCCTCGACCGCTACGCCGCGCACCTGCTCGACGCCACGCCGCACCCGCTCGCCGGGCTGAAGGTGGTCGTCGACTGCGCCAATGGCGCTGCCTTCGCCGCCGCGCCCGAGGTCTACCGCCGGGCCGGCGCCGAGGTCGTTGAGCTGTACGCCGACCCGGACGGCATCAACATCAACCAGCACTGCGGCTCCAACCACCCGGAGAAGCTGCGCGAAGCGGTCGTCGCCCACGGCGCCGACCTCGGCATCGCGCACGACGGCGACGCCGACCGCTGCGTGGCCGTCGACTCCGCCGGCGAGCTGGTGGACGGCGACCAGATCATGGCGGTCCTGGCGCTGGCGCTGGCCGAGACCGGCGAGCTGACCAAGGACACCCTGGTCGCGACCGTGATGAGCAACCTCGGGCTGCACCTGGCCATGAAGGCGCACGGCATCACCGTCGTCACGGCCGCGGTGGGCGACCGCTACGTCCTGGAGGAGCTGCGTTCCGGCGGCTTCGCACTGGGCGGCGAGCAGTCCGGCCACGTGGTGCTCCCGGCCCACGCCACCACCGGCGACGGCCTGCTGACCGCGTTGCGCCTGATGAGCCGCATGGCCGAGACGGGCAAGTCCCTCGCCGACCTGGCGGCCGTGATGAACCGGCTGCCGCAGGTGCTGGTCAACGTCCCGGTCGCCGACAAGGCCGCGGTCGCCGGCTCCTCCGAGGTCCGCACGGCCGTCGGCGAGGTCGAGGCCGAGCTGGGCGAGGAAGGCCGGGTGCTGCTGCGCCCGTCCGGCACCGAGCAGCTGGTCCGCGTGATGGTCGAGGCGACGGCGCAGTCCACCGCCCAGGCCGCCGCCGACCGCCTGGCCGGGGTCGTTTCAGCCGTTTCCTGACGCGAGGGTGACCACGGCCTTCGCCAGGCCGTGGAACACCGGGTGGGTCTTCCAGCGCACTTCGCCCACCCGGCACCCGCCGCCGAGGACCTTCGCCAGCGCCGTGAGCGCGATCTCGCCCTCGGCCACCGCGACCCCGGAGCCGGGGCACGCGTGCCGGCCGAGGCCGAACGGCAGGCCGTCGGTCAGCGAGATCGCCACCGGGCCGTCCGGGCCGAACCGCAGGACGTACCGGGCCGGGCAGATCGCCGTCACCAGCTCCCGCACGTTCCGCGAACCCGAAGTCGCGAGTTCGAGGCCGGCACAGGCCAGGAAGTTCAGCGAGTTCTCGTACGCGGCGTGCGCCAGCACGACCGGGTTGAACATCAGCTCGTCGTCGTCCAGCCTGCCGTCCGCGTGCGCCGCGCGCAGCGCCGTCAGGCCGCCCGGCCCGGCCGCGGTCCGGCTGAGCTGCACGGCCAGCCGGAACGCCGACGCCTGCCCGGCCCGGTCGGTACCGCCGAAGACGTCGAGGTTCGCCGTCGTCGCTTCGAGGTGGTCCAGGAAGACGTCGTCGAGGGGCACGCCCAGCACCGCCGACGTCACCGCGCCCGCCACCGGCCGCGCGAAGTCGCGCACCAGGTCGAACGACGTCCCCAGCCCGGTCGCCACCGTCTCGATCGACGCGCGCAGGGAAGGCGGGAACGGCTCCAGCCCGGCGATGACCTCCCGCAGCACCGCGCGCACCCGGGTGTGCTCTTCGCCGTCCCGCAGCAGCACGCTGGGCGAGCCGGCACCGGGATCCGACGTCAGCTCGGGGGACCGCAGGGCCCGCGCGCACGCGTCGCGGCCGGAGACGACGCCGATGCCGTGTCGTTCGAACTCGTCCATCGCTTCGACACGGTAGGGCAGGATGGGGCCGTGCCGCCCGCAGCAGTCCCGGATGACGTCCTGGCCACGCCGTTCACGGACTACCTGCTCCGCAACGCCGCCGAAGACCGCCCCGCGTTCACCTGCCGCACCTTCCCCGGACCGGCCGACCACACGCTGACCTGGCCGCAGGTGCTCGCCCGGGTCCGCGGTGTCGCCCGCGAGCTGCGGCGCGTCACCCGGCCGGGTGATCGGGTGGCGATCGTCGCCCGGCAGGACCTCGGCTACGTCACCGCCTTCCTCGGGACGCTCTACGCGGGACGCATCGCGGTGCCGCTGTCCGTCCCGACCGGCCGCACCGGCCGCGCCCGGATCGAGTCGGCCTTCGCGGACGCCGCCCCGGCGGCCTGCCTGACCTCGAAGGACCTGGTGGACAAGGTCCCGCCGGCGGCCGTGCTCGCCGTCGAGGACATCGAGCCCGACGACGCCGAACGGCCCGCAGCCGTGGCGATGACCGATCCCGCGTACCTGCAGTACACGTCCGGCTCGACGCGCCGCCCGGCCGGCGCGGTGATCTCCCACCGCGCCCTGGTGGCCAGCTGCTGGCAGACCACGCGGTGCTACCGCGCCGACGCGTCGACGCCGCTGGCCGGCTGGGTCCCGTTCTTCCACGACATGGGCCTGGTCCTGCTCATCGCCACCCCCGTCTTCCTCGGGTCGCGGTCGGTGTTCTTCACGCCGATGGAGTTCGTGCGCGACCCGCTGCGCTGGATCCGGCTGCTGGCCGAGCAGCCGGGTGTCGTCAGCGCCGCGCCCAACTTCGCCTTCGACCTGGTTTCCGATGTGGCAGGGGACCTCGAAGCCGTCGACCTCTCGCGGGTGAACTCGGTGCTCAACGGCAGCGAGCCGATCCGCGCGGCCACCGTCGAGGCCTTCGAGCGCGCCTTCGCCCCCTTCGGATTGCCGCGGGCCGCGCACAAGCCGTGTTACGGGCTGGCCGAGGCGACGGTGTTCGTCACGAGCGCGGGCGCCGAGGGCCCCACCGTGCGGACGTTCGACGGCGGCGAGCCGCGCGTGTCGGTGGGGCGGCCGTACGGCCAGCGGATCCGCGTCGTCGACGACGAGATCCGGGTGTCCGGGCCCAACGTGGCCGACGGCTACTGGGGCCGGCCGGACCTCGGTGAGACGTTCACCGAGGACGGCTGGCTGCGCACCGGCGACCTCGGCTTCGTCCACGACGGCGAGCTGTACGTCACCGGACGGCGCAAGGACCTGATCATCGTCGACGGCCGCAACCACCACCCGCAGGACATCGAGGCCACCGTCGAGGCCGCGCACCCGGGTGTCCGCCGCGTCGCCGCGTTCGCGGTGCGGGACGGCCACGGCGAAGGTGTCGCGGTCGTGGCCGGGTGCGTCACGCCGGACGAGTCGGTCGAGACGGCCGTGCGGCGGGCGGTCTCGGCGGCCCACGACCTGCCGCTGCGTGCCCTGTGGCTGGTGCGGCCGGGCGAGGTGCCGCGGACCTCCAGCGGCAAGGTGTCCCGCACCGCGGCCCGCGAACGCTGGTGGGGCGAGAATGAGCGGCATGGCTGACCCGGGCACCTACGTCGACGAGATCCGGCGGATCATCGGCTTCACGCTGGAGATCCCGCCCGAGCGGCTCACCGACACCACGCCGTTCGACGACCTCGGCCTGACGTCCCGGCAGCGGATCCAGCTGCTGTCGCGGGTCGAGGTGACCTACGGCGTCTCGGTCGACATCGACGAGCTCGACCGGCTGGTGGACATCCGCGGCGTTGCCGAGGTGATCTCCGAGGCGGTCGCGGCGCAGCGCCTCCGGGAGTAGGTCCCGGGCGGGTGCACTTCGCGGAAGCCCAGGTCCGCCGCCCGGGCGGACGCTAGACTCTGTGTGCATCTGCGACGGCACCGATCGGTGTCCGGGCGCGTCACAGTCCCGGAACGTCAGCGAGCGCACGGTGGGATCGAAGGGGGCAGCGACCATGCCGAACGGGTATGAGGCGAGTTCGGAGGCGATGACGCGGGCGCAGGTTCGCCTGGCGGACGTCGCCGACGACCCGGCGAACGAAGCGAAGAAGGTCGCGCCGACCGAGATCGCCGCGGCCGACTTCGGTCGCGTGCACCAGGAGAGCTTCGGCAAGTACAAGGCCGGGTTCGACGAGATCGGTGCGGGCATGACCGGGCTGTCGAACGCCCTTCTGAACCTCGGCAGCGGGATCGGGTCGGCCGGCTCCAAGTACACCGCGCAGGAAGCGAACGCCGGCGCGACGGCGAACCAGGCCGGGGGTAACCGCTGATGGCCGAATGGGCTGACATCAAGAAGGTCCTCGACGACCCGAACGTCTCGATGGAAACCAAGTCCAAGCTGATGGAGGAGTACAGCGAGGACACGATCAACTTCAATGACGAAGAAGAGGCGTACGCCGCCAAGTACATCGAGAACTACACCGACAGCGTCTCCATCAACGACGACTGGCTGCCGGGGTCGTCGTCCGATGTCGACGAAGCGCTGAAGGAAGCCCAGCAGGAAGCGGCGGCGAAGAAGCAGGAACACGATCGCGACACCGCCCAGCGCGACCAGGCGAAGAAAAACCTCGACGGCATCGCCACGCCGACGCTCGGGGCCGGCGCGAAGAGTTCCGACGAACAGCTCGACCAGGGCAACGTCGCCGTCGACATGCTCGCGAAGTGGACCGACGAGGTCTGGAACCAGATCAAGGGCGGCCAGAAGAAGGATTCCCAGAAGGACCTCAAGGACAAGTTCCACGAGAACCGCGGGATCCAGTACCAGAAGTTCCTCACCGACGCCGACGACCTGAGCAAGGCCCACAAGGTCGTCGAGGAGGCGCTCACCAAGAGCGACACCGAGCTCCAGACCCTCTTCGACGCGTGGAAGGGCAAGGGCGCCAACGCGGCGGAGATCAAGTACGACGAGGCGATCAAGCCGCACGCCAAAGAGCTTTCGCAGCAGATCGACGGGGCGGCGAAGCTGATCCCGCAGACCGTGACGCAGGTCTACACCGCGGTCAAGAAGAAGGTCGACGAGGTCCTGCAGCTGCACCGCCCGGTGATCGCCGAGGCCGACATCCCGATGGCCAAGGACGTCCTCAAGATCGCCAACGGCGAAACCGAGGAGTTCGACGACTTCATGAAGGTCGCCGGCTGGATCGACGCGGTCAACGCGAAGAACGGCAACCAGTCGAACCTCGCCGAGCGCCTGCAGAACGACGACGGCTGCTTCAACGACGAGAACATCGAATACGGCCGGAACGTCTGCCGGTACTGGCGCGACGGTGCGTTTTCGAAGGAGTACAACAGCCTGATCACCGCCTTCGACGGCTCCTGCAAGACCGCCAAGGACACGATCGACCAGCAGTTCGGCGCGCTGGCGCGGTACATGGACGGCTACCGCAACCAGCTGACCGAGGCCAAGAGCGAGGGCGGCGGCGACCAGACCGGGAACACCGGCAACACGGGGAACACGGGCAACACCGGGAACACCGGGACCGGGAGCACGGGCAGCACCGGGACCGGCAGCACCGGCAGCACCGGGAGCGGCTCCACGACGCCGTCGGCGACCGAGCCGCCGAAGGCCGAGGAGCCCGCGAAGCCCGAAGAGGGCAAGAACCCGATCACCGGGAAGCCCCTGGAGGTCGACCCGGCGACCGGCGAGCCGTACCCGATCGACCCGAAGACCGGCGAGGCCATCAAGGACGCCGACGACACGGACACGGTGTCGGTCAAGAAGGGCGACAACACGATCACGATGTCCGAGCCCGACGCGCAGGGCAAGCAGGACATCTCCGTGGACGACGGTCAGGGCCACAAGAAGGACTACCACCTCGACTGGGGTGACGACGACAAGGCCGAGGCCGGCAAGGACGGCGCCGGCAAGGACGGCGCCGCCGCGGACAAGGCCGCCTTCGGGCCGCAGGGCAGCCAGCAGGCGGTCAAGGAGGGCCAGCCCTCGGCCGACGGCTCCTACAAGCCGGGCCCGGACGGCAAGATCCACATCCAGGACGGCAACCTCAAGATCACCGCGGAGCGGCCGGAGGGCCCGGACGGCCCGACGATCGTGACGGTCGACGACGGCAAGGGCGAGCCGACCACCTACACGCTGGACGAGAAGGACGACCCCAAGGCGGGCGACCTCAAGGCCGACGGGCTCAAGGCGGACGTCAAGCCGGTGGCCGACGGCGTCGGCGCGGACATCCGGCACGACGCGAACGCCGAGTCCCCGCTGACGAAGGATCCGGCGCCGGCCACCCCCGACCCGGGCTTCACCCGCGGCGAAGCGGCTTCGGGCGGCGGCGGGTTCACCACGCCCGGCGGCTTCGAAGGTGACCTCGGCGGCGGCAGCGTCGGAGCCGAGCCCGCGGTGGCCACGGCCGACGCGGGTGCCGGGGCCGGCGGCTCCGCGGACGCGACCACGACGGCCGGTGCGAGCAGCTTCGGCTCGGCCGTCACCGGCGGCGGGTCGCCGGACTTCGCCGGCGCCGTCTCGCTCGACCCGGGTGCCCACACGGGCAGCGACGCTTCGCTGCCGATGTCGGACGGCGGCGGCGGGCTCGGCGCGACTCCGGTCGATCCCGGCGTGCACGGGGCCGCCGCGAGCTCGTCGAGCGCGATGTCGGGCATGGGTGGCATGGGGATGATGGGCGGGATGGGCGGCGCGCCCGGTGGCGGTGGTGGCGACCAGCAGCGCGGGCCCAGCCAGTACCGCATCGAGGGTGGCGTGTTCGAGACAAGCGGCGCGAAGGGCCGGATCAGCGGCTCGCTCGACGACGAGGGTGACCGTTCGATCCGGTACGACCGGTGACGAGGGCCGAGGAGGGCCGATGAGCAGCGCCGAAGACCGGTACCGGGCGGCGATCTCCACGATGGACGCGGCGGCGCGGGAGCAGGACGAACAGCGCGGGCTGCGCGAACGCCGGCTCGCCGAGGCCCAGCAGCAGGCCCGCGAGGGCATGCAGAAGGAGCTGGCCGCCGCGCAGAAGTACGCCGAGCACATGGACGAGCTCAACAAGCGCAAGCAGAGCGCGGGTGGCTGGGCGACGGAGAAGACGCTGGCCGACAAGTCCCGCGAGTCGCTGATGGAGTTCGGCGTCGCCGACGAGGAGGCCGCCACCGGCTACACGAACTACCCGACGCCGAACTACGGAACCCCGGCCGTGGCGGTCCCGCCACGCCCGGAACCGGCGCCGGAACCGCCGCCGGCGGCGGCCGCGGCGCCCGAGCCGCCGCGGCGTGGACGGCACGCGCGTCAGCCCGACGACGATGACGACTTCTCCAGCACCAGCTGGCTGGTCTGAGGAAGGGCCCGGCTCCGGCCGGGCCCTTTTCGCGTCAGTGGGCGGGTTCTTCTTCCCGCTCGATGGGGGCGCGCTTGACGTCCGCCTCGAGCAGGGGCCGGTACTTGTCGGTGCCGGTCAGGTGGGTCAGGAAGAACGCCGTGAACAGCGCGCGCGTGAGCTGCTGGGTCCTGCGGTGCGGCTTGCCGTGCATGAACAGCTGCGACCAGTGCCTGCCCTCGGTGACGCCGAGGTGGGACGCCTTGCCGAGGAACCGCAGCTGGACGTCGTCACCGCCCCAGGCGCCGGCGATGGCTTCGGCGTGCGCGACGGCGGGTGCGACCAGGTCGTCTTCGGCGGCGAGGTGCAGGCCGGGAACGGTGATCGCCTTCGCCGACTCGGAGGCGGGCGGGAGCGTCTGGGCCGCGGTGATCGTGGCGACGGCCTTGATCCGCGGGCTTTCGCTTCGCGCGTCCTGCGCCGCGGCGAGCACGGCGGAGCCGCCGCCGGTCGAGTGGCCGGCGAGGCCGAGCTTGCCGGGGTCGACGCTGATGCCGTCCGGGCCGAGCCGCACGGTGGTCACGACGTCGAGGGTGGTCAGCAGGTCGGCGGCGAGCAGCCGGTGCGAGGGCAGCGGCCCCCGCTGCGTGGCAGGCGCGGCGGCGACGATGCCCCAGCTCGCGAGGTGGCGCAGCAGCTCCCGGTACCGATCGGGCGGCTGCAGCCACCCGTGCCCGAAGGCGACGGCGGGCAACCCGAGCCCGGCGCGCGGCGTGAAGACCACGCCGGGCAGCCCGACGAGGGCGAGGTTGCCCCGCAGGACCTCGTGCGGACCCGGGTGCGTCAACTCCGCGAGCAGCTGCTTGGGCTTGCTGGCCATGGCCGGAACCCTACTGTGCGACCCGGCCCACGGCTCGCCCACCGCCCCGGCGCGCCGCCACCCTCGAACCCACCCACCCACCCACCCACCCACGCCCCACCCACCTCGCCCCACCCCGCCCGCCCCGGCCCCCAGCGCCCCAATGTGGCCTTCGGTGCGTTGAACGCACCCAAGGTGGCCTTCGGTGCGTTCAACGCAACCAAGGCCACATTGGGGCGCTCGAGGTGCCGGGTGAGCCGACGCTCCGGGTACGCGGGCCGACCCTTTGGGTACGCGGGCCGACGCTCTGGGTGCGTGGGCCGACTCTTCGGGTGCGTGGCAATGGTTCGAACCACCGTGGGTGCGTCTGTGCAGGTCGAGGACGGTTTGCGGACCCCGTCAACCGGCTGAATATCCCTCGTTAGGCTGGTGCGCGTGTGTGGAATCGTGGGATATGTCGGGCACCGCCCGGCTCTGGACGTCGTCCTCGGTGGGCTCCGGCGCATGGAGTACCGCGGTTACGACTCCGCCGGTGTTGCGGTCCTCGACGGCGCCGGTGCGCTGACCGTCGAACGCAAGGCGGGCCGGCTGGCCAACCTGGAAGGCCGGCTCGACGAGGTCGGCCGCGAGCACTTCGGCGGCACCGCCGGCATGGGGCACACCCGCTGGGCCACCCACGGCGCGCCCGTCGACCGCAACTCGCACCCGCACCGGGACGCCTCGCAGCGCGTCGCCGTCGTGCACAACGGCATCATCGAAAACTTCGCCGCCCTCCGCTCCGAGCTCGAAGCCGACGGCGTCGAGATGGCCAGCGACACCGACACCGAGACCGCCGCCCACCTGGTGGCCCGCGCGTACACCGAAGGCGACACCAAGGGCGATCTCACCGCCAGCGTCGCCGCCGTCTGCCGCCGCCTCGAAGGCGCGTTCACCCTGGTCGTGACGCACGCCGACCACCCGGACACGATCGTGGCCGCGCGCCGGTCGTCGCCGCTGGTGGTCGGGGTCGGCGAGGGCGAGCACTTCGTCGCCTCCGACGTCGCCGCCTTCATCGAGCACACCCGCGAGGCCGTCGAGCTCGGGCAGGACCAGCTCGTCGTCATCACCCGCGAGGGCTACGACGTCCTGGACTTCCACGGCGACGCCGCCCAGGCGAAGCCGTTCACCGTGGACTGGGACCTCAGCGCCGCCGAGAAGGGCGGCCACGAGTACTTCATGCTCAAGGAGATCGAGGAGCAGCCCGAGGCGCTGGCCAACACGCTGCGCGGGCACTTCGAGTCCGGCCGGATCATCCTCGACGAGCAGCGCATCTCCGACCAGGACCTCCGCGACGTCGACAAGGTCTTCGTCGTCGCCTGCGGGTCGGCCTACCACTCGGGCCTGGTCGCGAAGTACGCCATCGAGCACTGGACGCGGCTGCCGGTCGAGGTCGAGCTGGCGTCGGAGTTCCGCTACCGCGACCCGGTCCTCGACCGCGACACGCTGGTCGTCGCCGTCTCCCAGTCCGGCGAGACGGCGGACACGCTCGAAGCCGTCCGGCACGCGCGGGAGCAGAAGGCGCGCGTTCTCGCCGTCTGCAACACCAACGGCGCGCAGATCCCGCGTGAGTCCGACGCCGTCCTCTACACCCACGCCGGGCCCGAGATCGGCGTGGCCTCGACCAAGGCGTTCCTCGCCCAGATCGCGGCCAACTACCTGGTCGGCCTGGCGCTGGCGCAGGCCCGCGGCACGAAGTACCCGGACGAGGTCGCGCGTGAGTTCGCCGAGCTCGAGGCCATGCCCGCGGCCGTCCAGAAGGTACTGTCCACTGTGGACCAGGTGCGGGACCTCGGCCGCCGGATCGCCGACTCGAAGGCGATCCTGTTCCTCGGCAGGCACGTCGGCTTCCCGGTCGCCCTCGAAGGCGCGCTGAAGCTCAAGGAACTCGCGTACATGCACGCCGAGGGCTTCGCCGCCGGCGAGCTCAAGCACGGCCCGATCGCGCTGATCGAAGACGGCCTGCCGGTCGTCGTCGTGATGCCGTCGCCCAAGGGCCGCGCGGTGCTGCACTCGAAGCTCGTGTCGAACATCAGCGAGATCCAGGCACGCGGTGCCCGCACGATCGTCATCGCCGAAGAGGGCGACGAGACCGTCCGGCCGTTCGCCGACGAGCTCATCGAGGTCCCCGCGGTGCCGACGCTGCTGCAGCCGCTGGTGTCCACCGTGCCGCTGCAGGTGCTGGCCGCGGAGATCGCCCGCGCCCGCGGGTACGACGTCGACAAGCCGCGTAACCTGGCGAAGTCCGTCACCGTCGAGTAACCGCGGGAGGTCCCGCCGTGCAGGGAATCTGGACCACGGAACGGATTCGCGAGGCGGAGGGGCGGCTCTTCGCCGTCACGCCCGACGGCGAGCTGATGCGGCGGGCGTCCTTCGGGCTCGCGGTGCAGGTCGCGGACTTCCTCGACGACCACTCCGGCGGCGTTTCCGGCCGCCGGGTCGTCCTGCTGGTCGGCTCCGGCGACAACGGCGGCGACGCGCTGTGGGCCGGGGCGTTCCTGCGTCGTCGCGGAGTGGCCGTGACGGCGATCCTGCTCAAGCCCGAGAAGGCGCACTCCGCCGGGCTCAAAGCGCTGAAGCGGGCCGGCGGCCGCGTGGTGTCCGCCGAGGACGGTCCACAGTGGATCACCCGGGCCGACGTCGTGGTCGACGGGATCGTCGGCATCTCCGCCAGCGGCTCGCTGCGGCCCGACGCCGCGCGGCTGGTTTCCCTGGTGGAAGCGCCGATCGTCGCGGTCGACCTGCCCAGCGGCGTCGATCCGGACACCGGCGCGGTCGACGGCCCGGCGGTGAAGGCGGCCCGCACGGTGACGTTCGGCGCTCTCAAGCCGGTGCACGCGCTGGCTCCGTCGTGGTGCGGCGAGGTCGTGCTGGTCGACATCGGTCTCGAGTTGACCGACCCCGACCTGCGGCGGCTCGACATCGCCGACGTCGCGGCCGCGTGGCCGGTGCCCGGACCGGAGGACGACAAGTACAGCCAGGGCGTCGTCGGCATCGCGGCGGGCTCGGCGACGTACCCGGGCGCGGCGGTGCTCGCGGCGGGTTCGGCGGTTCGCGCGACGGCGGGCATGGTGCGCTACGCGGGCCACGCGGCCGACGTCGTCCGCTCGCAGTGGCCGGAGATCATCGCCACGGGCACGGCCGCGGACGCCGGGCGCGTCCAGGCGTGGGCGGTCGGTCCCGGCATCGGCACGGGCACGGAGGGCCGCGACGTGCTGCGGTACGTGCTCGGCCAGGGCGTCCCGGTCTGCGCGGACGCCGACGCGACGACGATCATCGCGAAGTCCCCGGACGTCCTCGACGCCCGCGATCCGGACACGCCACTGGTCCTGACCCCGCACGCGGGGGAGTACGAGCGGCTGATGGGCCGGGCGCCCGGCCCGGACCGCGTCACGGCCGCTCGCGAAGCCGCGAAGAAGTACAACGCCGTGGTGCTGCTGAAGGGGCACTGCACGGTGATCGCGGCCCCGGACGGCCGGGTCGCGGTGAACACCCCGCGCGGCGCGTGGCTGGCCACGGCGGGCTCGGGCGACGTCCTCTCGGGCCTGGTCGGCTCCCTGCTCGCGGCCGGCCTGGACCCGTGGCTGGCGGCCGCCGCGGCCGCCCACGTCCACTCACTGGCGGGCGCGATCGCGGCCCAGAACGCCCCGACCTCGGCCTCCGCCCTGGTCCACGCGATCCCGGAGGCCATCCGCTCGGTCCGATCGCTAACGTCCTGAGAAGACTTACCGAGTTTTTTGTTAACTTCGCGGATCAGATCTGGTAAGAATGCCGTGTGAGCGGCGGCACAGCACCCGGAGACCGGAAGACCCGGCCGTCCGATGCCGTCGTCGAGCAGCGGCGGCAGGACATCCTCGACCACGTCATCGAGCAGGGCGAGGCCCGGATCGACGATCTCACCGCGCGCTTCAAGGTCAGCCTGATGACCATGCACCGCGACCTCGACGACCTGGCCGAACGCCGGCTCCTGCGCAAGCTGCGCGGCAAGGTCGAGGCCTACCCGGCGCTCACCATCGAGAGCGCCGCCCGCTTCCGCGACACCCTGCACCACGGTGAGAAGGAAGCCCTCGGCCAGGCTGCCGCGAACCACGTCCAGCCCGGCCAGACGGTCTTCGTCGACGACTCCACCACCCTCCTCCCGCTGGTCAAGCGGCTCGCCGAGATCGACGCGCTCACCGTCGTCACGAACTCGCTGCACGCGGCCCGCCTGCTCGGGCCCAAGGTCGAGGTCGTCCTCGCCGGCGGCCGCTACAGCCACGAGTACGACTCCTGTGCCGGCCCCGAGGTCCTGAACCTGCTCGACTCGATCCGCGCCGACGTCTCGTTCGTCTCGGTCACCGCCGTCGCCGTCGGGCGGCTGTTCCACCCCGACCGCGACTACGCCGAGCTCAAGAAGGCCGCGCTGAAGGTCGCGAACCACACCGTCCTCGTCGTCGACCACTCGAAGTTCGGCCGCACCGCCACCTACGCGCACGGCGACGTCGGCGACTACGACCTGCTGATCACGGGCCAGGCCACGCCCACCGAGGAGATCGAGGCCGCGCTGAACGCGGGCACCGCGATCGAGATCGTCGAACACGTCGCAGAGGGGCAGCCCTATGACAGCTGAACTGGTCGCCGGCATCGACTCGTCCACGCAGTCGACCAAGGTCGTCGTGTGCGACGCCCGCACCGGCGAGATCGTCCGCACCGGCCGCGCGCCGCACCCCGACGGCACCGAGGTCGCTCCCGCCGCCTGGTGGGACGCCTTCAGGGAAGCCACGAACGGCCTGCTCGACGGCGTCACGGCCATCGGCGTCGGCGGCCAGCAGCACGGCATGGTCACGCTGGACGAAAACAACGACGTGGTCCGGCCCGCGCTGCTCTGGAACGACACCCGTTCCGCGCAGGCGGCGCTCGACCTCATCGACGAGCTGGGCGGGCCGTCGGCCTGGGCGAAGTCCGTCGGTTCGGTGCCGGTCGCCAGCTTCACCGTCACGAAGCTGCGCTGGCTGGCCGAGCACGAGCCGGAGCTCGCCGACCGCGTGACGCGCGTGCTGCTGCCGCACGACTGGCTGACCTGGAAGCTCACCGGCGGCGACCCGGTCACCGACCGCGGCGACGCCTCCGGCACCGGCTACTTCTCGCCGTCCGACAACGCCTACCGCCTCGACGTGCTGAGCCACGCCTTCGGCGGCCGGACTCCGGAGCTCCCCACCGTGCTCGGCCCGGCCGACACCGCCGGCCACACCCCGGACGGCGTGCTCGTCTCCGCCGGCACGGGGGACAACATGGCCGCCGCGCTCGGGCTGGAGCTGCGGCCCGGCGACGCCGTCGTCTCGCTCGGCACCAGCGGCACCGTGTTCGGCGTCGCCGAGACCGGCGCGGCCGACGTCAGCGGCGAGGTCGCCGGGTTCGCCGACGCGACCGGCCGCTTCCTGCCGCTCGCCTGCACCCTCAACGCCGCCCGCGTCCTCACCTCGACGGCCGTCATGCTCGGCGCGACGCTCAGCGAGTTCGACCGCCTCGCCCTGGCCGCCGAACCGGGTGCCGGCGGGCTGACGTTCCTGCCGTACCTCGACGGCGAGCGCACCCCGAACCTGCCCGGCGCCACCGGCTCACTGGCCGGGCTGACCAGGGAAAACATGACCCCGGAGAACCTCGCCCGCAGCGCGGTCGAGGGCATGCTCTGCGGGCTGGCCGCCGGCCTCGACGCCGTGCGCACGCACGGCCTCGACGTCCAGCGCGTGCTGCTGATCGGCGGGGGCGCGCAGTCGCGGGCCGTCCGCGCGGTCGCGCCGCTGGTGTTCGGCGTGCCGGTGCAGCTGCCCGAAGTCGCCGAGTACGTCGCGCTCGGCGCGGCGCGGCAGGCGGCGTGGGCGGCGGCCGCCAGTGCGGAACCCCCGTCCTGGCAGGAGAACCAGAAGCTTCGGCTCGAGCTGGACGAGCCGACCGAGGCGCAGCGCGCCGAGGGCCACCGGATCCAGCAGCGCCACCTCGAAGCCCGTGAAGCGGCTTACGGGGTCCGGCGAGAGAACCGAGAGGACTGACCGATGGCTTCCATCACCTACGACAAGGCGACCCGGCGCTACCCGGGTTCGGAGCGCCCCGCTGTGGACGCACTGGACCTGGAGATCGCCGACGGCGAGTTCCTCGTGCTGGTCGGCCCGTCCGGCTGCGGCAAGTCGACCAGCCTGCGCATGCTCGCCGGCCTCGAGGACATCGACGACGGCGCCGTCTGGATCGGCGACCGCGACGTCACGCAGCTGCCGCCGCGCTCGCGCGACATCGCGATGGTGTTCCAGAACTACGCGCTGTACCCGCACATGACGGTCGCGCAGAACATGGGCTTCGCGCTGAAGATCGCCGGCCGCCCCGCGTCCGAGATCAAGCAGAAGGTCCTCGAGGCCGCGAAGCTGCTCGACATCGTGGACTACCTCGACCGCAAGCCGAAGGCGCTCTCCGGTGGTCAGCGCCAGCGCGTTGCGATGGGCCGCGCGATCGTCCGCGAGCCGCAGGTCTTCCTGATGGACGAGCCGCTGTCGAACCTCGACGCCAAGCTGCGCGTGTCGACGCGCACGCAGATCGCCGCGCTCCAGCGCCGCCTCGGCGTCACGACGGTGTACGTCACGCACGACCAGGTCGAGGCCATGACGATGGGTGACCGCGTCGCGGTGCTGTCGGACGGCCTGCTCCAGCAGTGCGACACCCCGCGCGCCCTCTACGACCGGCCCGCCAACGCTTTCGTCGCGGGCTTCATCGGCTCGCCGGCGATGAACCTGGTCACCGCGAAGCTGACGGCGGACGGCGCGGAGCTGGGCGGCGGCAGCGTGCCCCTGACCCGCGAGGTCATCCAGGCGGCCGACGGCGACACGGTGACCCTCGGCTTCCGGCCGGAGTCACTGGAAGTGGTCAGCGAGGGCGACAGCTCGGTGCCGATCAAGGTCGACCTGGTCGAGGAGCTCGGCTCGGACGCCTACGTCTACGGCAAGCTCGCCGAGACCGACGCCGAAGGCACGAAGTCCAACGTCGTCGCCCGCGTCGACCCGCGCACGCCGCCCGCCATGGGGGACACCATCCACCTGCGGATCCGGCCCGACGAGCTGCACGTGTTCTCCGCCACGACCGGGGCACGCCTGCCCTGACCTCGGGTCATGGGAAACTGGGAGTCGTCATGACTCCCAGTTCCCCGCGCGCCCAGGTCGACATCGACCTCGACGCGATCCGCCACAACCTCACCCTGCTGGGCGCCCGCGCGCCCGGCTCGCAGGTGATGGCCGTGGTGAAGGCCGACGCCTACGGCCACGGCGCGCTGCCGGTGGCGCGCGCCGCGGTCGAGGCCGGCGCGTCCTGGCTGGGCACCTGCTCGCTCGGCGAGGCCCTCGCCCTGCGGGAAGCCGGCCTCGGGACCCGGCTGTTCAGCTGGCTGGACACCCCGGACGTCGACTTCGCCGCCGGCGTCGAGGCGGACGTCGACCTGGGTACCGGCTCGCTGGGTGAGCTTCGCCGCATCGCGGCCGCCGCGAAACCGGGTACCCGGGCGCGTGTGCACCTCAAAATCGACACCGGGCTCTCGCGCAACGGGTGCCCGCCGTCCGCCTGGGCCGAACTGGTCGAAGCGGCGGCCGCCGAACCGCGGGTCGAAGTCGTCGCGATCTGGTCCCACCTCGCGTGCGCCGACGAGCCGGACCACCCGGCGACCGACCTGCAGGCCAAGCGGTTCGCCGAGGCCTACGACGCCGCCCGCGCCGCCGGGCTCGACCCGATGCGGCACCTGGCGAACTCCGCGGCCCTGCTCACCCGGCCCGACCTGCACTTCGACGTCGTCCGGCCCGGTATCGCCATGTACGGGCTCAACCCGGTGCCGCAGGCCGAAGACCTGCGCCCGGCGATGACGTTCCGGTCCGCGGTCGCGCTGGTCAAGCGCATCGAAGCCGGGGAATCGGTGTCCTACGGGCACACCTGGACCGCGTCACGCGACACGAACCTCGCCCTGGTGCCGGCCGGGTACGCCGACGGCGTCCCGCGTTCCCTTTCCGGCCGGATGGACGTCCTCCTCGGCGGGCAGCGGCGGCCGGTCGCCGGGCGGGTCTGCATGGACCAGCTGGTGGTCGACTGCAGTGACCACGAACCGGCCGTCGGCGACGAGGTCGTCCTGTTCGGCGCGGGGACCCGTGGCGAGCCGACCGCCCGGGAATGGGCCGACAAGCTGGGCACCATCGACTACGAAATCGTCACCTCGATGTACCGGCCGCGGGTGCGGCGCCGGTATCTGGGGGCGCGCTCATGACACCTTCACGTCGACTGCTGGCCATCGCCGGCGGGGTCGGGGCCATCGCCACCGGGACGGCCGCCGCCGCCATCGTCGCCGCGCAGCAGCGGCGGCACAGTGAGGATCCGTACGTGGACGAGCCGCTGGGGGAGCTGAAGCCCGACCGCACTTCGACGGTCGCGGCCGAGGACGGCACGCCGCTTTCGGTCGAGGAGATCGACCCGGAAGACGGCGGCGAACCGGAACTGACCGTCGTGGGAGTGCACGGCTTCGCGCTTTCGCGGCGATGCTGGCATTTCCAGCGTCGCGACCTCGCGTCGCTTCGGCTGCCCCGCGTGCGGCAGGTGTACTTCGACCACCGCAGCCACGGGCTGTCCGGCGCGGCTTCGGCCGAGACGTCGACCATCGAACAGCTGGCACGGGACCTGGACTGCGTGCTGCGGTCCGTGGTGCCGGAGGGGCCCATCGTGCTGATGGGGCACTCGATGGGCGGCATGGTCATCATGGAGCTGGCCGCCGAGTTCCCCGAGCTGTTCGAAGACCGCGTGTGCGCGGTCGCCTTCATCGCGACGGCGGCGGGCGAAGTCGGGGCACGCGGGTTGCCGCGTTCCCTGCTCTCGAAGTACAACCCGCTGACGCGCGCCGCCGGCGGGCTGGCCGGCTGGCAGCCGGGGCTGGTCGAGTTCGTCCGCGCGGCGGGCGGCCAGCTGACGCGGCAGGCCGTGCGCCGGCTGGCGTTCGGCAGCCGCGACGTCGCGCCGCGGCTCGTCGACTTCATGCTCGAAATGCTGGAAGTGACGCCGGTGCGCGGGCTCGTCAACTTCGTCGACACGCTCGGCAGCCACAACCGGTACGCCGCGCTGGCCGGCCTGAAGCACGCGGAAGTGCTGGTCATCGGCGGCGATTCGGACCGGTTCACACCGTTCGCGCACGCCGAGCGGATCGCGGCCGAGCTGCCCGGCGCCGAGCTGGTGCGCGTCCGCGGCGCCGGGCACATGGTCCTGCTCGAGCAGCCCGAGCTGGTGAACAGCCATCTGATCGATCTCCTGCAACGCTGTTCCGGTGCGGACGGCGTGACCTCGTCCCGGCGAACCTGGTGGTGGCAGCGTTGAGTTTCGTGTTCCCGACCCCCGACGACACGATGGAGTTCGGGCGGGCGCTCGGCCGCGTCCTGCGCGCGGGCGACCTGGTGCTCCTGGCTGGGCCGCTCGGCGCGGGCAAGACGACACTGACCCGCGGCATCGCGGACGGCCTCGGCGTCGGCGGCCGCGTGAGCTCCCCGACGTTCGTCCTGGCCCGCGTCCACCCGGCGGGCACCGCGGGCGTGCCGCTGGTGCACGTGGACGCGTACCGCCTAGGCGGCGACCTGTCCCAGCTGGACGACCTGGACCTGGACACCGACCTGGAGCGCTCGGCGATCGTGGTCGAGTGGGGCGAGGGCTCGGCGGAGCGCCTGTCTGACGACTACCTGGTGGTCCGGCTGGACCGCCGCGAGGACGACGTCCGCGAGCTCACCCTGGAGCCGCACGGCACCTGGGCCGACCGCACTCCGGACCTGGTGCGGGCGTAAGTCCGCACCAGGTCCTGTCCTCTGTGGCCGGCCTCAGCCGCCGTTGGACGGCTGGTAGGCCGGTGCCCGGAAGGCCCTGGTGCCGGCGCCCGCGATCTTGTCGACCGCGCGCAGGAACTTCGGCCCCATCTTCGCGGTGGCCTGCCGGACCGGGTGCGTGGCCCCGAAGTCCTCCGGGTTCGCCTGGCCGTGCGCGAACATCGAGTAGATCAACACCGGCTTACCCGCGGCGTCGAACATGATTCCCGCCTCGTTGCGGCCGTCGTTCAGCCAGCCCGCCTTCGTGGCGATCCTCGCCCGGTCGACGGACGACATCTCACGCCGGACACCGTCGGTGAACGCGACCTGCGACCGCAGGATGGACAGCAGGTAATCCGTCGACGCCGGGCTCAGCAACGTGCCCGCGAGCAGCGCCTTCAGCAGGTCGTGGGTCTCGCGCGGAGTGGTCTTGCCGAGGAAGTAGCGGTTCGGGTTGGCCACCGGCGTGACCTGGGTTTTGGGAAAGCCCTTGGTCACCAGGATCTCGTTGATCTCGGCCGCCGGAACCACGAGCCCCACCAGCCGGACGCACGTGTCATCCGAAACAGTGAGGAACAGCGACAGGACGTGCCCCAGCGTGAACGCGCTCGGGTACGCCTTGTCCAGGATGATGATGCCGTCGCCACCCGGCACGACGATGCTCGCCGGCACCTGGACCTGCTGGTCCAGGGTGAGCAGGCCACGGTCGATCTTGTCCATCAAGGCGACCGCGACGGCCACCTTGTTGACGCTGTACGCCTCGACGATCTCGTCGGACGCCACGTCGACGGCCACCTGGCCGGCCACGCTGATGTAGGAGTTCCAGCTGCCGCCTGCCTCAGCGGCCGCGTCGTCGTAGACGCGCTTGACTTTCTGCCTGGCCCGCTCCGGTGTGGCCGGGCTGGCCTCGATGTCTGCTTCCTGCGCGAACGCGGGAGAGCCGGCCAGAATGCTTCCAGCGGCGACAGCGGTTCCCAAACCGAACGCCGCTCGCCTGTTGAGTCGATACCCCATCGCAAGATCCAACCACGGATGGCTGCCGCATTTCTCCCAGCAGTCCTGATCGGACGTCGATCACCGAGCCGGGCTCACGACGGCCCTGGCGACGCCGAGGTCCACCAGGTCCTGTGGCCGCAGGTGCAGCTGGTTGGCGATCTCCGGCACCTCCGCGGCCGGGCGTTTGAGGATCGCCGCCGCGGCCTCCGGTGACGTCACCGAGAAGTAGGCGTCCGGCGTCACCCACGTCGAGCCGGCCGCGGCGAACGCCAGTGCGCCGCCCGAGCCGCCTTCGCCGATCACCAGCGTCGTCACCGGGACCGAGGCCGTCGCCACCGCCTCGAACATCTCCGCGATCGCCCCGCCCGCGCCCGCCTGCTCCGCCGCCGCGTCGTTGGCCGCGCCCGGGGTGTCGACCAGCGTCAGCACCGGGATGCCCAGGCGGGACGCCAGCCGCACGAGACGTGCCGCCGTCCGGAAGCCCGACGGCGAAGCCGCCGTGCCGCACTGGGCCGCGTACGCGATCGTCCGCCCGTCGCGCCAGCCGAAGCCGCACGCGACGCCGGGATCCGTGCCGCCGACGCGGTCGCCGCTGATGTCTTCCCGCCAGTCGAAGTACGCGTCGAGGTACTCCGCCGCCCGGGGCCGCGATGGCGACCGCGCTGCCTGGACCGCCTCCCAGCCCGTCGCGGGCAGGGGAGCGGCCCGCAGCGCGGCAGGCGGCGGTGCCGCGGCCGACGAATGCGCGGTCAGCAACTGCAGCCACCGTTCCAGCGTCGCGCCGAGTTCCTCGGGGGCCACGACGGCGTCGACCTGACCCCAGCCGAAGTGCGCCTCGGCGGTGTAGGCCTCCGGCGAGCCGGGCGGGCGCACCCGCGAGCCCGCGAAGCCGACCTGCGCGTCCGGCAGCGCGAGGATGACGTCGGCGCCCGCGCCGAGCGTCGCCCAGCCGCCGCCGGTCGTCGGGTCGCGCAGCACCGAGATCTGCGGGACGCCCACCGAACGCGTCAACGCCGACGCCCGCGCCACCCGCTGCAGCTGCATCAACGCCCGCATGCCCTGCTGCATCCGGCTGCCGCCGGTGGCGATCAGCGACACCACCGGCAGCCCTACGTCGCGGGCGTGCGCGAAGGCCGCTTCGATCCGGTCGCCGGTGCGCTGCCCGAGCGACCCGCCGAGGAACCCGAACTCGAAGGCGATCAGCACGGCTTCGACGTCGCCGATCTTCGCCGTCCCGCAGACGACCGACTCCTTCTCGCCGGTGCGCTCTTCCGCCGCGGAACGCGCTTCCCGGTAACCCGGCCAGCCGATCGGGCCGTCGGCGGGCTCCTCGCGCAGCGGGGTCGGGAACTCCGTGAAACCGCTTCCGATCGCGCCGACGACCTCGCGCGCCGGCAGCCTAGGCACCGAGCGCCCGCTTCATGACCTTGCCCATGTCGTTGCGCGGCAACGCGTCCAGGTACCGCACGACCCGCGGGCGCTTGTGCGGCGCGAGCAGCTTCGCGACGTGGTCGGCGAGCTCGACGGCGTCCGGCGGCTCGCCGGTCGGCACGATCCACGCGACGATCCGCTCGCCGAGGTCGTCGTCCGGCTCGCCGGTGACGGCCGCTTCGGCGACGCCGGGGTGTTCGATCAGCGCGTTCTCGATCTCGCCCGCGCCGATCTTGTAGCCACCGCTCTTGATCAGGTCGGTCGCCTTGCGCCCGACGATCTTGACGTACCCGTCGGTGTCGCGCGTCGCCATGTCGCCGGTGCGGAACCAGCCACCGTCGAACGCGGCCGCGGTCGCGTCCGGCCGGTTCAGGTACTCGGTGAACAGGTTCGGGCCGCGGACCTGGATCTCGCCGACGGTTTCGACGTCCTCGAGCACTTCGCCCGCGTCGCCGACCAGCCGCAGTTCGACGCCGTGCAGCGGCACGCCGACCGTGCCGGGCTTGCGCTCGCCGTCCGCGCGGACGCTGGTGTTCATCAGCGTCTCCGTCATGCCGTAGCGCTCGACGACCTGCTGGCCGGTGGCCGCGGTGATCCGCTGGTGGTCGTGCACCGGCAGCGCCGCCGACCCGGAGACCAGCAGCCGCGCGCTCTTGAGCGCCGCCGCCAGCGCGGGGTCCGCACCGACCTCGCCGGCGATCCGGTGGTACATCGTCGGGACGCCGAACAGCATCGTGGCGCCGTTCGCCAGTTCCCGTGCGACACCCTCGGTGGAGAACCGGCCGAGGTGGCGCACCGAACCGCCGCGGCGCAGCGGACCGAGGATGCCGAGGATCAGCCCGTGCACGTGGAACAGGGGAAGCGCGTGCACCAGGACGTCGGCGCCGGTCCAGCCCCAGGCGTCCTCCAGCGCGTCCAGTGTGGTCGTGAGCGCCCGGCGGGGGAGCACGACGCCCTTCGGCGGGCCGGTGGTGCCCGAGGTGTAGACGATCAGGGCGGGCGACTCGGCGTCCGGTTCGGCCGGGATGGCCGTGGCCTCGCCGGTGAGCGGGATGTCGCGGCGCGGCAGGGCCGCGAGCCCGGCGGGCAGCTCGGCGCCGGGCTCGGCCAGGACGAGCGCCGGTTCGCTGTCGGCGAGGATGTGGGCGAGCTCGCGTTCGCCGATCTTCGGGTTGAGCGGCACCGCCGGCACCCCGGCGAGCAGCGCGGCGACGACCGCGACGCTCGTGTGCACGGTCGGCGTCGCCCACACCGCCACCCGGCCGGGTGGCAGCTCGCGGGCGAGACCGGCGGCAACGGCGGCGAGGTCGTCGTAGGTCAGAGTGTGGTCGCCGAAGCGCAAGGCTTCCTTCGCGGCACCGGCGACGAGCGTGGGGAACAAGGGGTCGGGCACCGCGGGGACCTCCCAGTGTCGGACTCCAGTGGGACGTTACCGTGCTGATCCGTCCCCTGCAGCAAGCAGCCCAAAGCGCTGGTCGTAGGCTGGGACACCGTGTTGGTACTGGCGATCGATACCTCGACCCCGGCGGTGACAGCGGGCGTCGTCGCGCTGGACGGCGACTCGGTCGAGACGCGCGGTGACCGCGTCACGGTCGACCCCCGCGCCCACGGGGAGCTGATCACGCCGCACGCGCTGGCCGCCGCCGAAGCCGCCGGCGTGACCCTCAAGGACCTCGACGCGATCGTCGCCGGCGTCGGTCCCGGGCCGTTCACCGGCCTGCGTGCCGGGATGGCCACCGCCGCCGCCCTCGGCCACGCACTGGGCATCCCGGTGTACCCGGTCTGCAGCCTCGACGCGCTGGCCGCCGACGTCGCGCCGGGGGAGAACGCTTTCCTCGTGCTGACCGACGCCCGCCGCCGCGAGGTCTACTGGGCCGCCTACGACGCCGCGGGGCAGCGCACCGACGGCCCGCACGTCCAGCGCCCCGCCGACCTCGAGACCGACGTCAAGGTGGCGGCAGGCGACGGCGCGGTCCTCTACGCCGACGTCCTCGGCGTCCGGCCGGTCGAGCCGCGCTTCCCGTCGCCCGCCGGGCTGGTGAAGGCCGCTCGGAGCGCCCTGCTCGCTTCGGCACCGCCGGCCCCGCTGACGCCGTTGTACCTGCGCCGTCCCGACGCCGCCGAGCCCGCCGCGCCGAAACGGGTGACCGCTCCGTGAGACTCGAACCGCTGCGCCGCATGGACATCGCCCGGTGCGTGGAGATCGAGAAGATCCTGTTCCCCGGCGACGACCCGTGGAGCGCCCGCGCCTTCCACTCCGAACTGGACGCGGGCAACTTCTACCTCGCCGCGCGCCCGGACGAGGGCGACGAGCTGCTCGGCTACGCCGGGCTGGCCGTCGTCGGGCGCCGCCGCGGCGAGTACGAGGCGACCGTGCACACCATCGGCGTCGCACCCGAACACCAGGGCCGTGGCATCGGCAAGGCGCTGCTGCAGGCGCTGCTGGTGCGGGCCGACGAGTTCGAGGCACCGGTCTTCCTCGAGGTCCGCACGGACAACACCACCGCGCTCGCCCTGTACGAGCGCCACGGCTTCGAACGGCTCGGCATCCGGAAGCGCTACTACCAGCCCTCCGGCGCCGACGCGTACACGATGGTCCGCCCGGCGCGGACGCGAGACGGGGTGGCGCGCTGATGGCACGCATCATCATGGGCATCGAGAGCTCGTGCGACGAGACCGGCGTCGGCCTGGTCCGCCTGCACGACGACGGCACGGTCGAGCTGCTGGCCGACGAGGTGGCCTCCAGCGTCGAGCAGCACGCCCGCTTCGGCGGTGTGGTGCCCGAGGTCGCCAGCCGCGCCCACCTGGAGGCGATGGTCCCGACCACCTCGCGGGCGTTCGAGAAGGCCGGGCTGTCGATGTCCGATGTGGACGCCATCGCGGTGACCGCCGGGCCGGGCCTGGCGGGCGCGCTGCTCGTCGGCGTCTCGGCGGCGAAGGCGTACGCGACGGCGCTGGACGTGCCGCTGTACGGCGTCAACCACCTGGCCGGGCACATCGCGGTGGACACGCTGCAGCACGGGCCGCTGCCCACGCCGTGCCTGGCGCTGCTGGTCTCCGGCGGGCACACGCAGCTGCTGCGCGTCGACGACATCGCGTCGTCGATCACCGAGCTCGGGTCCACAGTGGACGACGCGGCGGGGGAGGCGTACGACAAGGTCGCGCGCGTGCTCGGCCTGCCGTACCCGGGCGGCCCGCCGATCGACAAGGCGGCCAAGAACGGCAACCCGGCGGCGATCGCGTTCCCCCGCGGCATGACGGGCCCGCGCGACGCTGCGTTTGATTTTTCCTTCTCGGGCTTGAAGACGGCGGTCGCCCGCTGGGTCGAAGGTGCAGCTCGGCGCGGCGAGGAGATTCCGGTGGACGACGTCGCGGCGTCGTTCCAGGAGGCGGTCGCGGACGTGCTGACGGCGAAGGCCATCCGCGCGGCGAAGGAGCAGGGAATCGGCACGATGGTGATTTCCGGCGGTGTGGCGGCGAACTCCCGGCTCAAGGAACTGGCCGCCGAGCGCTGCGCGGCGGCCGGCATCGAGCTGCGGGTTCCTCGGCCGAGGTTGTGCACGGACAACGGCGCGATGATCGCGGCGTTGGGGGCGCACGTGGTGGCGGCGAAGCGTCCGACGACCCGGCTGGACTTCAGCGCTAACCCGGCCTTGCCGGTGAACGTGGTGTCGCTCTAGCTACTGAGCCGGCATTTCCCCGCCACCCCGAAGCCTGATTGTGACTACGGCCGGCGGCACCGCGTCAAGGCGGGAAAGATGCCTTGACCCGGCGCCGCCGGCCGTGTTCTGGCTTCGGATCGGGGTTGCGGGGGGTGTGGGCCGCGTGTTGCGGTCTCCGCGAAGCCGTCGCCACGCTAGGCCGTGAACCGCAGGCGGGTTCCCGCGATGGGCGGCGGGCGTTCGGTCTCGGTGATCCCGCCCGTGGCCACCTCGGCGACGACCGATCGCCACAGGGCGGCCGCGGGTCGGTTGTTCCGGTCGAACGACAGCGTCCACTCGCCGGGGTGGTGGGCGAACAGCAGCCGGGCCGCGCGGCGGGCCACGCCGCGGCGGCGGTGGCCGCGGACCACGAAGAACTCGGCGACGTTCCACGACCCGTCGTCGTCGACGTCGGCGCGCAGCAGGGCGAAGCCGGCCAGCGTGCGGTCGACGGTGATGAAGTACGCCTCGCGGCCGGGCTCGGTGAAGTACGAATCCAGGTAGCGGTAGGTGAACGTGCCGTGCGGGGTGAGGTCGAGGTCGCGGATCTCGGAGAAGTCGTACTGGTAGAGCTGGAGCAGGTTCGCCAGCACCGGCTTGTCCGCCTCGGCGGCGGTCACAAGTTCGACGTCCACGGGCGCCAGTGTCGCCGACCCGGGTGCGGGTCCGCGACCGACTTACGAAGCCGTCGCCGGTGCGGTGGCTCGGACGCCCAGCAGCTCCTCGATCGCCGCGACCGCCAACGCCGCCGCATTTCCCTCGCCGTAGGGGTTCTCCACCTGGGCCGGCTGCAGCTCGCCGCTCAGCAACCGGGCCGCCGTGTCCGCGATGCGCTCGGTATCGGTGCCCGCCGGCCACGCGCACCCGGCCGCCACCACCTCCACGCGCTCGGTCACGTCGCGCAGGACCACCACCGGGGTGCCGAACGTCGGGGCCTCCTCCTGGATGCCGCCCGAATCCGTCAGCACCAGCGACGCCAGCCGCAACGCGCGCACCAGGTCCGGGTACTCCAGCGGGTCCGTCACCGTCACCCGGGGCAGGCCGGCCAGTGCCGCCTCCACCTGGGCGCGGACCTGCGGGTTGGGGTGCGCCGGGAACAGCACCTGGACGTCCGGGTGCTCGGCCACGATCAGCTGCACCGCGGCCAGCGTCCGCTCCAGCGGCTCGCCCCAGGACTCCCGGCGGTGGGACGTCACCAGCACCAGCCGCTCGCCGGCCTCCGCGAGTTCCATCTCCAGCAGCGCCAGCGCCGTGTCACGGGCCGGCAGGTCACGGGCCGCGATCTCCAGCACGGCGTCGACGACCGTGTTGCCCGTGACCGCGATCTGCTGGCGCGCAACGCCTTCCGAGCGCAACGCGGCCGCCGCGCCGAGCGTGGGTGCCAGGTGCAGTGCCGCGATCCGGGACACCATCTGCCGCGCGCCCTCCTCCGGGAACGGCGCCGCCAGGTCGTGGGTGCGCAGCCCGGCTTCCAGGTGGACCACCGGGACGCCCAGCCAGAACGCCGCCAGCGCGCCGGCGAGCGTCGTCGTCGTGTCGCCCTGGACGACCAGCGCGGCCGGCGCGTGGCGGCGGAGCACGTCGTCGAGTGGCGGCAGCATCCCCGCCATCAGCTCGGCCTGGCCGCCGGTCACCCGTGGTGGCACGTCGAGCCACCCGTCCACGGCCAGCCCGAACGGCTCCAGTGCCTGCTCGACCATGCCCGGGTGCTGGCCGCTGTGGACCACGACCGGGCGCAGCACCGGGTGGGCCGCCAGCGCCAGCGCCAGCGGCGCGAGCTTGACGGCTTCCGGCCGCGTCCCGGCCAGCAACATCACGTCCACCTCGCGGTGCCCCTTCTCCACGTCACACATCTTCCAGGAAATTTCCGCCCGCGGGCCGCCGGCGTGCGAGGGGCACACGCCGGCGGCCCGGGTCACCGCCTCAGTCCCGCGCCTGGGAAAGACGGCGGTTGCGGCGGCGGACGGCGATCAGCGCGCCGGTCCCGAGCAGGACCAGGAGCACGCCGACGGCCAGCCACCACCCGATGTCGGCACCGGTGGCGGCGAGGGTGCCGACCCCGCCCCCGGCCACGCCGACGCCCGCGCCCGGCATCTTGTACATCCGGACCTCGCTCAGGCCTGTGCGGTGCGGCGGTGGCGGACGATGCGGGTGCCGACCGGCACCGCGACGGCCGCGAGCAGCCCGAGCCCGATCCAGAGCCCGGCGCCGGACGCCAGCGGCATCGGCGGCGCGGCCGGGCCGCAGGTCGCCGACGACACGATGACGTCACCCGAGCCGAGTGCCTTGAGCCCTTCGCCGAGCAGCTTCACGTGGACGGCGTTCACCGTGAGGCTGCCGTCTTTGTTCTTGATCTGCTCGTTGAGGACGATCGTCGCGACGTTGAGCGCGCCGAGGCCGACCTTGATCTGCGTGTTCGCGGCCGGGGTGGCATCGACCGCGCCGACGCTGCCGAGGTTCGCGCCGACCAGTTTCGTGCTGCCTTCGACGCCCTTCTGCGTTGCGGTGCAGACGGCCTCGACGAGCTTGATGCCGACGTCGCCGAGCGCCGCCTTGAGCAGCGGCAGCCCGACGTCGGCGGTGCTCGCCTTCGCCGTCACCGCACCGGAGTTCTCGTCGCGCTTGGCTTCGGTGTTGATCGCGCCGGCGGTGAGGATGCCGGGGAGGTCGACCTTCGCCAGGCTGCTGCTCGTCGGGCCCGCGGTGTTCGCGGCCGCGAACGGGCCCGCCTTCACCGCGTCCTGGCCGAGCAGCTTGACGTCGGCTTTGACGCCGTAGGCGGACCCGTCGCCGGGGGCCGCCGAAGCGGGGGCCGCGCCGGCGAGCACGACGCTCGCCACGACCGCGGCGAGCAGCCCGCCACGGCGCACGAGGGAGCTCTTCATCAAGTGGTCCTCCGAATTCGCTGGATTGTCCGGGGTTCGCGTGACGGCGGCGCGGATCGAACCGGCTTGCCTCGACTCGGCACGCGGATCGACTATCGCGAAGAGCGAGCCGAATAGCACCAAAAATTTCCCCAATCACCGGATCGGGTAAGTCTCGGCGCTATTTCCGCAGGTCATTTCCGACGTCACTCGGATGGCGTAACAAGTCCGGAGAACGACCAGCCGATTGGGGCGAACTTTCCACCCCTCCGAGTGGAAAGGCGTGACACACATGTCCTACGCTCGCCCGGGGTCCGCGGCTTGGTCGGGAAATCGGCACCGAGAGGAACGTTGTGGCGGTAGCGAGCGCTCCGAACTCAGGAATGACAAGGTTTTCGCTGGTCATGGCGTTGAGTGCGCTGCTGGCGGCGGGTGTCGTGGTGGTGCTGGCCGAGCGGTTCTACCGCGAGCTGGAAGTGCGGCTCGCCGGTACGATCCTCGATCTGTTCACTACATCGGGTGTTTATGTGGCACCCGATCGGGAGTCCGTTTACTTTGGGTTGACCAGTGCTGCTCCGTTCGGGTTGAGAATGACGCCGGAATGTTCTTCGGCGTTCCTTTTGCTCCCGCTGCTCGTTGTGACGATGGTCATGCTGTACTTCCGGCCGTCGAATGCGCGGCGGCTCTTCTTTTCGCTCGGCATTTCCGCGGTCGTCGTCGTACTGGTGAACCAGTTGCGCATTCTGACGATCGTCGGGCTCGTACACCGGTTCGGCACGGACGAGGGCTACTACTGGGGCCACACGCTGCTCGGCTCGATGGTGAGCGTCTTCGGCGGCGCCGTCTCGATCGTCCTCTTCGTCTGGCTGTCCACGCGAAAGAAGCGGGCATGAGCGTCAAGGTCCTGCTGGCGATCACGCAGGCGTTCGCGCTGACGATGAGCGTCGCGTTCCTCGTCTACGTCGTGGTGATCGTGGTGCCGTACCTGCGCCGCAAGCCCGGACCGGTCGGCGACCCGGACGGCTTCACCTGGCACTTCTTCGTGCCGTGCCGTGACGAGCAGACAGTCATCCGCGAGACGGTCCGCTACCTGCGCACCACCTTCCGCCGGGCGCACGTCTGGGTCGTCGACGACGACTCGGAGGACCGCACCGCTCGCGTCGTCCGGATGCTGTGGCGGCGGCACGGCGGCTACGACCCGTACCTGCACCTGGTGCCGCGCGTGCGCCCCGAAGCCCGGACCGGCAAGGGCGACGCGCTGAACGCGGCCTACCGCGCCCTGGACGACTGGATGGGCCCGGCCGCGAGCCGTGACGACGTCGTCGTCGTGGTCGTCGACGCCGACGGCCGCCCGGCGCCGAACTGCCTCGAGGTCTGCGCCGCGCCGCACCTGTTCGGCGACGCGGAGATCGGCGCGGTGCAGCTGGACGTCCGGATGGGCAACGCCGGGACGCCGCCGCCGTCGCGCAACCCGGTGGGCCGCTGGTTCGGCCTCAAGCTCGCGCAGCTGCAGGACCTGGAGTTCCGCACGGCGATCGCGGCCATCCAGACGTCCCGCGGGTTCACCGGCACGATCTCCATGGGCGGCAACGGCCAGTTCACCCGCCTCACCGCGCTGGACTCGATCGCCGGCGATGCCGGACAGCCGTGGCGTGGCTCGCTGCTGGAGGACTTCGAGCTCGGCGTCCACCTGCTCACGGCGGGCTGGCGCACCGGGTTCACCCCGGATTCCCACGTGTCGCAAGAAGGTTTGTACAGCCTGCGGCGGTTCCTCGTGCAGCGCACGCGGTGGGGCCAGGGCACCATGCAGTGCGCCCGCTACCTGCGCCGGATCTGGGATTCACCGCACGTCAGCACCCTCGGCGCGGCGGAAATGATGTACTACCTGGCCCAGCCGTGGCTGCAGCTGCTGGGCTCGCTGCTGTACCCGATCCCGTTCGTGCTGCTGGTGCTCGGCACCGCGGGCGACCCGGCGCAGATGTGGACGTGGTTCACCGGCGGCGCGTGGATCCTGTTCGCCATCTACGGCTCGTTCGGGCTGCTGCCGTTCCTCGTCTGGGGCCCGATCTACCAGCTGAAGTGCTTGCGCAGCAAGAACATCCTGCGCGGGCTGGGCATGGGCTTCGCGTACGCCGCGTACATCTACACCTTCTACGTGACGTCGTGGCGTGCGCTGTTCCGGCTCGTCCGCGGGCGCAACGGCTGGGCGAAGACGCGCCGCAACACCGAGCAGGCGGCCGGGGTGAAGGTCGCGCTCGACGCGTGAGCGCGACCCCCACCCGGCGGGTCAGAACGCCGGCACGATCCGGACGTCGTCGGCCTTGACGAAGGCGATCCGGTGCCCGAACTGGATCTGGACGTACTTGAGCTTGCCCTTCACCACCACGTGGTTCGCCGGGTCGAACGTGGTCGCCCAGTAGTACTCGGAGCCGACCACGCCGCCTGAGGAGTACTTCTGGCCGGCGGAGAGCGTGTACGGCAGTGGCGTGATCGCCTGCACGGTCACGTTCGCCGGGTAGGCCTCCGGCTCGGGGTAGGCGCGGCCGTACACCGGCACGGTCGCGAGGCCGGGCTTCGGCGTCACGACCCAGCCGATCGCGGGCTTCGCGACGCGGGCGTTGCGCGGGTTGTGGAACCAGCCCTTCTGGCCGAGGTACCAGATCGCCGTCCAGTCACCGCGGACTTCGGCGACGGCGTACCGCTGCCCGGTCGCGACGCGGCTGCCGATGTCGGAGACCTCCATCGTGGACGCCGTGCCCTTCGGGTGCAGGCCGACGTCGACCAGCAGCGGCGAGGACCCGGACGGCTCCGAGTGCAGCACGACGGCTTCCGAGCCACGCGGCACGCAGGTGGTGCCGGGGCCGCCGCAGCCGGTGAACGCGGGCTGGTTCTTCGCGAAGTCCGGGTCGATGGTGACCAGCGACGAGCCGGGCAGGCCGAACCCGCCGAGCGGGGCGCCCATCAGGTCGAAGTAGTGCGCCCAGTCCCAGTAGGGGCCCGGGTCCCAGTGCATGCCGGGGATGGTCGCCGGCGTCGTGCCCGGCACGTTGTCGTGGCCGATGATGTGCGCGCGGTCGAGCGGGATGCCGTACTTGCGCGCGAGGTAGCCGACGAGCTTCGCGCTCGTGCGGTACATGGCCTCGGTGTACCAGGTGCCCTTCGCGGCGAAGCCCTCGTGCTCGATGCCGATCGACTTCGCGTTGACGTACCAGTTGCCGGCGTGCCAGGCGACGTCCTTGGTCGGCACGTGCTGCGCGATCAGGCCGTCGGCCGAGCGGATGCTGTAGTGCCAGCTGACGTACGTCGGGTCCTGGACGAGGTCGAGGACGTTGGCCCAGTAGCCCTCGGTGTCGTGGATGACGATGTGGTCGATCTTCTGGCTCGACGGCCGGTTCGCGAGGTCGTGGTTGCCGTAGTCGTCCTTCGGCAGCTGCTGGTACGGCGCGGGGACCGACTCGCAGGTGACCTTGCGGGGGCATTCGACGTTCGGCGGGCTCGTCTCGGCGTGCTGCGGGACGGTCAGGTCCGGCGTCGGGCTCAGCGTGACCTGCTGGCCGTCGTCGGTCGTCCTCGTGACGCCGGTCCTGATGGTGTCGAAGACCTCGTCGGCGAACGTCTGCGCGGCCGCCTGGTCGGCGGAGCCGCTGTAGCGGGCCACCGCGGTGTACCAGTCGCTCGTGCCGGCGTGGTACTTCGCGAGGAGGGCCGCGCCGCCGCGGATGTTCTGGGCGGGGTCGGTGCGCAGCGTTCGTGCGTCGGTTCGGAGGAGTTGCGCGGCCTCGTCGACGGTCTGCAGCGTGGGCGGCGGGGCGGCCGGGCCGGCCTGCGGGTGCGGGGCCGGGCGGGCGTCGTCGCCCCGGGGGTCTTCGGTGCCTTCGTCGTGGTGGGTACCGGCGACCCCGGCTTCGCGGAGGTCGGTGAGGTGCATCGGGCCGTAACCGGCCGACGTGCTGGGTGTGCCCGCGTTGGAATCCCAGCGGGACTCCAGGTAGGAGACGCCGAGGAGGATGTTCTCCGGGACTTCGAACTCGGCTGCCGCCGCGGTGAAGTCGCGTTGGCGCTGGCTCGTGGGGTCGGCGTGTGCCGGGGTGGCCAGGCCGGTGAGGAGGGCGACGGCGGCGGCGATGGCCACCGTTCTCGGGATGGGGCGGGACATGGGCATGAACCCCCAGGGTGCAGGTGCCAGAGGTGAGAACCTAACCAGAAACTCACGCCGGGGGTAAGGGTTGGACCGGGTGGTGTCCCTTGGGGGGTTCCTGCTCCTCGCCGGCGACCGGTCGGCGAGGGAGGTGTAGGGGTGGTGGTCTGCTTGCTCGAGCCGGGCGCCGGGTGAAACCGCCGGTCAGGACACTTGCGGGGGCTTTTTCCCACGTCGGGTGGACCCTCCTTGCACGACTGGCACTCACGTGGCTAGAGTGCTAATTGCACGGCCCGACAGCCCCGGCACCCGCGACGGCGGGGGTGGTAGAGCCGTAACCACATCCTGCCAACGCTTTCGACGACCGTGGAGGTCAACCCGGTGAGCGTGAACATCAAGCCGCTCGAGGACAAGATCGTTGTCCAGACGAGTGAGGCCGAGGAGACGACCGCTTCCGGCCTCGTCATCCCCGACACCGCCAAGGAGAAGCCCCAGGAGGGCAAGGTTCTGGCCGTGGGCCCGGGCCGGATCGACGACAAGGGCAACCGCGTCCCGCTCGACGTGAACGTCGGCGACGTCGTCATCTACTCGAAGTACGGCGGCACCGAGGTCAAGTACAACGGTGAGGACTACCTGATCCTTTCCGCCCGCGACGTGCTGGCCGTCATCAACTGACGTCCGCTCGCAGCGCATGACGCCCCGGGCCCCGCACAACGCCGGGGAGCGGGGCGTTCTTGCGTTCCAGACCCACCGGAAGGTAAGCGGAAAACGCTATGCCCAAGCAGATCAAATTCGACGAGGACGCTCGTCGCGCGCTCGAGCGTGGGGTGAACAAGCTCGCCGACGCGGTCAAGGTCACCCTCGGCCCGCGCGGTCGCCACGTCGTGCTCGACAAGAAGTTCGGCGGCCCGACCATCACCCTCGACGGCGTGACCGTCGCCCGTGAGATCGAGCTCGACGACCCCTTCGAGAACCTCGGTGCGCAGCTCGCCAAGAGCGTCGCCACCAAGACCAACGACGTCGCCGGCGACGGCACCACGACCGCGACCGTCCTCGCCCAGTCGCTGGTGAAGGTCGGCCTGCGCAACGTCGCGGCCGGTGCCAACCCCTCTTCGATCGGCCGCGGCATCGAGGCCGCCGCGGAGAAGGTCATCGAGGTCCTCAAGGCCAAGGCCACCCCGGTCAAGGGCCGCGAGAACATCGCCCAGGTCGGCACCGTGACCTCCCGTGACGCCAACATCGGCGCCCTGCTCGGCGAAGCCGTCGAGAAGGTCGGCGAAGACGGCGTCATCACCATCGAGGAGTCGTCGACCCTGGCGACCGAGCTGGTGATCACCGAGGGCGTCCAGTTCGACAAGGGCTTCCTCTCGGCGCACTTCGCGACCAACCCGGAGGAGCAGAAGGCGATCCTCGAGGACGCCTACATCCTGCTCGTCCGCGAGAAGATCTCGTCGCTGGCGGACCTGCTGCCGGTGCTCGAGAAGGTCGTCGAGGCCAAGAAGCCGCTGCTGATCATCGCCGAGGACGTCGACGGCGAAGCGCTGTCCACCCTCGTGGTGAACTCGCTGCGCAAGACGATCACCGCCGTCGCGGTCAAGGCGCCGTTCTTCGGTGACCGCCGCAAGGCGTTCCTGGACGACCTCGCGGTCGTCACCGGCGGCGAGGTGATCTCCACGGAGATCGGCATGAAGCTGGCCGACGCGAACCTCGGCTCGCTCGGCAGCGCGCGGCGCATCGTCGTCACCAAGGACGACACCACGATCGTCGACGGCGCCGGCACCAAGGACGCCACCCAGGCGCGGATCGCGCAGATCCGCAAGGAGATCGAGAGCACCGACTCCGACTGGGACCGCGAGAAGCTGCAGGAGCGGCTCGCGAAGCTCGGCGGCGGTGTCGCGGTGATCAAGGTCGGCGCGGCCACCGAGACCGAGCTGAACGAGCGCAAGCACCGCATCGAGGACGCCGTGGCCGCGACCAAGGCGGCCGTCGAGGAGGGCATCCTGCCCGGCGGTGGTTCGGCGCTGGTCCACGCGGTCAAGGAGCTCGAAGGCGGCCTGGGCCTGGAAGGCGACGAGGCCACCGGCGTGCGCATCGTGAAGGACGCGCTGACCGCCCCGCTGTTCTGGATCGCGACCAACGCGGGCCACGAGGGCGCGGTCATCGTCAACAAGGTGCAGGAGCAGGGCTGGGGCCACGGCTTCAACGCCGCCACCGGCGAGCTGACCGACCTGCTGGCCGCCGGCATCGTCGACCCGGTCAAGGTGACCCGGTCCGCGGTGGCGAACGCCGCCTCCATCGCCCGGCTGGTGCTGACGACGGAGTCCTCTGTCGTCGAGAAGCCGGCCGAGGAGGAGCCCGCCGCGGCGGGCCACGGCCACTCGCACTGACGCAGTACGCAAAGCGGGGCGGTACCTCTCCGGAGGTGCCGCCCCGTTCTCGTCCCCGACCCGGGGAGGGCACTTCCACGTGAAAGTGCCCTCCGGAGGCGACGCTCCGGAGCTTTCACGTGAAAGTGACGACCCCGGAAACGGCACGGAGGGCGGCACCCCACCCGGTGCCGCCCTCCGAGGTCTGTGGCGCGCTCAGCCGCCGGACATGCTGAGCGCGCGTTTGTCCGATTTGATGATGTGTTCCCGCTCGGACTCCGAGAGCCCGCCCCAGATGCCGTACGGCTCGTGCACCGCCAGCGCGTGGCTGCGGCACATCTCCAAGACCGGGCAGCTCAGGCAGACGGCCTTCGCCCTGGCCTCCCGCCGTGCCCGCGCCGGGCCGCGCTCGCCGTCCGGGTGAAAGAAGGACGCGCTGTCCATCCCCCGGCACGACCCTTCGAGCTGCCAGTCCCACATGTCGGCGTTGGGGCCTGGGAGCCTGCGCGTGTCTGCCATCCTGACCGCCTCCGTCATTCGGTCGATGCCGCTACCTGCTCTGCGGTGGTGCCGATACTCCATTCGGTGCAACGGCGGTAACGTTAGAAGCGCGCCAATAGTTGTTCAAGCGATTCGGGTCGATTCAGCCGTTAGGCATCCCCCGGATGTGTGAGCAGGGCTTTCGCCTCCGGTTGCCGACTGCGCTGGGTGCCTGGATATTGAGGCTCGTGGGAGCTGGGTCGGGCACCGAAGAACCCACCCTGCCGGTGGCCTCGGTCGCCCGCCGGCTCGGGGTCGCGCCGTCCACCCTCCGAACCTGGGACCGCCGCTACGGACTGGGCCCCAGCAGGCACACCGACGGCCGTCACCGCCGCTACGGCACCTCCGACATCGGCAGGCTCGAACTGATGCAGCGCGCGTTGCTGAGCGGCGCGTCGACGGCCGAGGCGGCGCGCTACGCCCTCGAGCAGATGCCCCGCTCCGGACCGCCCCAGCCGGAGGGGTCCGGCGCGCCACCCGGGCCCGAGGCGGCCGACGACGGCCTGGAGGTCCGCTCCCGCCTGGCCCGCCGCCTGAGCACGGCGGCGCTGGCCATGGACGTCGGCGCGGTCCAGCGGATGCTCGCGGACACCATCGCCGAGCTCGGCGTGCTCCCCGCGTGGACCGGCGTGATCGAGCCGGTGCTGTCGGCGCTCGGGGCCCGGTGGCGGGGCGCGACCGCGGGCGCGGAGGTCGAGTACCTGCTCGCGGAGTGCGTGTTCGCCGCGCTGGTCCGCGCGACCCCGGTGCTCGACGAGCCCCGCAACACCCGCCCGGTCCTCCTCGGCTGCGTCCCCGGCGAGCGCGACTCGATGCCGATGTACGCACTGGCGGCGTCCCTGGCCGGGCGCCGGATCGGCGCGCAGCTGTTCGGGGTGCCGTTGCCGGCCGAGGTGCTGGCGGTCGCGGTGCGCCGCAGCGCGCCCGCGGCGGTGGTGCTGTGGGCACACGCGCGCGGCGGGGCGGACGGGCGGCTGTTCGCCAGGGTGTCCCGCGGGCGCCAGCGCAGCAGGCTGTTCGCCTGCGGCCCGGGCTGGGACCGGGCCGGGCTGCCGGACCGGGTGGAGCTGCTGACGGACCTCCCGTCGGCGGCGGACCGCATCGAGCACGTCCTGGTCGGCGCGCGGCGGTAGCTGCCCTCGCCGGACGTCGTGAACGACTCGTTCACGACGTCCGGGGCGAACCTGTTTTTGTCGGACCCACCCGCTAGAAAGGACGGGTGCACGAACCCGCCCTCAGGGCCGCCGCGTTCGGGAGCGGCCCGCTGCCCGATCCCGCCGTCGCGCGCGGTCCCGGCAGCCCGCGGGAACGGCTGCTCGCCGCCGTCGTCCTCGGCGCGCAGGGCCGGTACGCCGCCGCCGCGACCCTCCTCGACGCGCTCCGGCGCGGGAACGACCCCCTCCTGGCCTCCCTGGCCGCCAGCGCCCTCGCGTCGCACCGGCGGCAGCTGGGGGGCCACCACCGGGCCCGCGCGCTCGACGGCGAGGCCTTCGCCGGGGCCGCCACCCTCGATACCGCTCCCGACCCCGACGGCCTCGACGCGCACGGCGCCCGTGCCGACGCCCTGCTCGGCCTGGCCGCGGACAACCTCGCCCTCGGCCGCCTCACCGCCGCCCGCAGGCTCGCCGGGCGGGCGGCCGCCGAAGACGCCGGGTGGCGGGCGCGGGTCCGCGGCGGCTGGGTCGGCGCCGAAATCGCCCTCGCCGCAGGTCAGGGCGCCGCCGCCGTGCCGCACGCCGAACTCGCTTTCGAAACCGCGCTCGCCCGGGGTGCGCGGCGGCACACCGTGAAATCCGGGATTGTGCTGGCTGTGGCGCTGCGGGCGGCCGGAGCCCCCGATCACCGGAAGATTTCGGACGACCTTGTCGGAAATGCAATGGCGACCGCGGAGGAATGCGAATTCCTTTCACTTTCGTGGCCGGCGGCGCTCGTGGCGGCCGATCTGCGCCCAGGACACGCCGAGGAGTATCGATTCAGAGTGGCTCAGGTGTTGCACGCAGTGTTACGAAGCGCAGATCCTTGCGGGAGGAGGGTTGCGGGGGAATCACCATGGGTCCCCGTCCCGGGTGGTTGAGCCGTCGGAATGGGGTGTTCCGGCATCCGGGCTAAGAAAGTTCAAAAAAAGCCACCGGATCGTGTCAAGGTTCGGGCTAAAGCGTCCGATAGGGGAAGAGGAATGTCACCCGGCTGCAGGAAGGAAACCCCGTGACGACGGTCTTGATCTGCGACGACCGACGCAGTGTCCGTGAAGGGCTCACCCGAGTGATGTCCGCGGTCCCTGGGGTCAGTCGCATCGACTGCGTAGCGCACGGTGACGAGCTGCTGGCCCGGTACTCCCGTCAGCCCGTCGACGTCGTGCTGGTCGGGACGCAACGCGCGGTCCCGACGGGTGTCGAAGCCACCCGGCGGCTCGTCTCGGCCAACCCCCAGGCGAACGTCATCGTCTTCGGTGCCCCGGACGACGCGGGCAGCATCGCCGCCGCGATCGCCGGTGGTGCCCGCGGCTACCTCCGCTGGGACGCGTCCCGGCCGGAGCTGGTCGCCGCACTGGCCCACACCCTGGCGAGTACCTCGGTGCCCGCGCCCCGTCAGCCGTCCGACCCGGGCGTCCAGCTGACCGAGCGCGAGCTTCAGGTGCTCCGCGGGATGAGCCAGGGCAAGAGCAACGGCCAGATCGGCCGCGAGCTCTACCTGTCCGAGGACACGGTCAAGACCCACGCCCGCCGGCTGTTCCGCAAGCTCGGCGTGCGCGACCGTGCGCAGGCCGTCGCCCACGGCTTCCGCCGCGGTCTGGTCAGCTGACCTGCCGCTCTCCCCGTTCCTGACACGGCCGGTTCACAGGTGACGACGGGCCAGGGCGCACCGCCCTGGCCCGCACCTATGTGGTCCCCATCACATTCCGGCGTTCGATGTGGCGGATCCACTACGCCACCCGCCCCTCCGGCGGATCTCGTACCCGCAGCCGGGCTCGCTCGTTGAATCAGCGACTTCGACCGCGGGTCTGCAGGACGACCCGCAACAACCGGGGCTCCGCCCCGGGCCGGGGGCTCCGCCACCCGGAACCCCTGAAGAACCGTATTTTCGCGGCTCTCGCCGCCGCGGCGCGCCCGGGCCTACCGCGCGCGCCGGTCCGGAGCGAGCCGACGGTACGGTAGCGGTCTCCGGTACGCGGTGGAGGCGACCACGGGCCGGGTTCTTTGCACACCTACACGTAACACTGGGACTGTTGTCTGCGATGGCCAATGTGGGGGATGGACTGGATGAACCGGTCGCCGCTGCTGTCGAGGGAGATCCCCAGGCAGTGGAGCGGCTGCTGGCTGCTATCCGTCCACTGGTAGTGCGGTATTGCCGCGCCCGGGTTGGCAGGCAGGAGCGATCCTTCGCTTCGGCGGACGACGTTGCGCAGGAGGTGTGTCTCGCGGTGCTAACGGCATTGCCCTCGTACCGCGATCAAGGCCGCCCGTTTCTGGCCTTCGTCTACGGGATCGCCCAGCACAAGGTGGCCGACGCGCATCGCGCGGCGGCACGCAACCGCGCCGAGCCGGTGGCCGAGATCCCCGACGAGGTCGAAGGCGGGGTCGGTCCCGAGCAGCGAGCGCTGCAAGGTGAGCTGAACGAGCGGATGTCCCAGTTGTTGCAGGTGCTGCCGGACAAGCAGCGGGAGATCGTGGTGCTGCGCGTGGTCGTCGGCCTGTCGGCGGAGGAGACCGCGGATGCGGTCGGCTCCACCCCCGGCGCCGTCCGCGTTGCCCAGCACCGCGCCCTCGCGCGGCTGAGAAAGGTCCTGGCCGCGGAGGAGGTGATCTGAGTGACCGGTCACGAGAAGAGATTCGAGCCGGACGACGTTTTCGCCAGTGGCCTGACGGCGTCGGAGGCGGAGTTCGCCGCCGACCTGTCGGCGGTGCAAGCCGACGACGCGCTGCTCGACGCGCTCGGCGGGTCCGACCCGGCACTGGCCGACGGTCTCGGCGACCAGGAGCTCAACGCGTTGCTGGTGGCGTGGCGAAGAGACATCGACAGTGAGCCCCTGGCCGAACTCGTCGACGTCGACACCGCCGTGCGCACCGTCAGCACCGCCGCTCTCGCGAAGCGGCACGCCTCGAGCGGACGCCGCCGCAGGCTGCTCGTCCCCGTCGCCGTCGCCGCCGCCGTGCTGGCGATCGCGTTCACCGGGACCGGGCTGGCCGCGCGCTCCGCGCAGCCCGGAGACACGCTGTGGGGCCTCGCCAAGGTCCTCTACTCCGACCACACCCGTTCCGTCGAGGCGGCCGCGACCGCGAAGCTCGACCTCGAGAAGGCCAACCTCGCCATCGCCGGCGGCAACCTCGACGCCGCCCGTCAGGCCCTCCAGGACGCACAGGCCGCCCTGACGCAGGTCACCGACGAGGAGAACCGCGACCAGCTGATGGAGCAGCACCGGCAGCTCGCCGCCCAGCTGCAGAACCCGGAAGCGCCGGTGCAGGGCCCGATCCAGACCTCGGTGCCGGCGGTCGTCCCCGGCGCGCCGTCGTCGCAGGTGCCGCCGGCCGGTTCGGCGACGTCGATCCCCGGCAGCGGCAGCGGCACCACGAGCCTGCCCGGCAGCGGAACGCCGACCCCGACGCCCCCGCCGCCGACCTCCGAGAGCCCGACCCCGACGCCCACCCCGCCGCCGACCAGCACGGTCGCCAGCGGCAACGACCCGGGCACGCCGCGCAGCGAGTCCGCCGGCGGTCAGTCGCAGGGCGTCGGCGAAACGCCGTAGGACAGACGGAGAAAAGCCCTGGTGAGGAAACTCACCAGGGCTTTTCGCTGTCTTGGGAGCGCTCAGTAGGCGCTTTCGTTGGCGGTCACGCCGTCGGCGAACCCGCGGCAGTAGTCCCAGCTCACGTAGTCGCCGGGGTTCGGGTCGTAGGCCGGCTCGTGCGGACGCATCCGCCCGTCGGCCAGCAGCTGCTCGAGGCTGGCCCGCAGCAGGTGCCAGTCGTGGTAGTGCGGTTCGTCGCACTCGCCACAGTCGACGACGATCCCGCGAACTCCGCGGGGTTCGAGGAGGGCCTGGTAGACGGCCAGATCCGAGAGATCGGCCAGCAGCTCGGTGCGTTCGGAGTCGCTGATCGGCTCGTCCAGCCGGTCCTCGGGGTCTCCGAATGCGCGGGCCGGGTCATCCGGGTCGTCCGCGAACGGGTCTGGAGGCAGGACATCGTGCGCCACGGCCTGCACGGTACCGGGCGGCCCCGCCGGCCCGCCCACCGCCCGGGGCGGGCGGCGGGCGGCGGATAAGATGAGGGGAAGGCTCCGAGTCGCCACAGCGACACGCTCATCCCGCGCCAGGAAGGCCCTTCACCCGCTATGACCAGCGACGGCATCACCGCCCCCGTTCCGGCCAAGTTCGCCATGCTCGGCCTGACCTTCGACGACGTGCTGCTGCTGCCGGCCGAATCGGACGTCGTTCCCAGCGCCGTCGACACGAGCTCCCGGCTGACCCGGAACATCACCCTCGGCGTCCCGCTGGTGTCCGCGGCGATGGACACCGTCACCGAGGCGCGGATGGCCATCGCCATGGCCCGCCAGGGCGGCATCGGCGTGCTCCAGCGCAACCTGCCGATCGACGAGCAGGCCGCCGCGGTCGAGGTCGTCAAGCGGTCGGAGGCCGGCATGGTCACCGACCCGGTCACCTGCGCGCCGGACGCGACGCTGGCCGAGGTCGACGCCCTGTGCGCGAAGTTCCGCATCTCCGGCGTGCCGGTGACCGATGCGGCCGGGACGCTGGTGGGCATCATCACCAACCGCGACATGCGGTTCGAGGTCGACCACAGCCGCCCGGTGTCCGAGGTCATGACGAAGCCGCCGCTGGTGACCGCGCAGGTCGGGGTGTCCGCGGACGCGGCGCTCGGCCTGCTGCGCCGTCACAAGATCGAGAAGCTGCCGATCGTCGACGGCGCGGGCAAGCTGCGTGGCCTGATCACGGTCAAGGACTTCGTGAAGACCGAGCAGTACCCGAAGGCGACGAAGGACCCGGACGGCCGGCTCATCGTCGGCGCCGCGGTCGGCGTGGGCGTCGACGGCCACAAGCGCGCGATGACGCTCGCCGAAGCCGGCGTCGACGTGCTGATGGTCGACACGGCGCACGGGCACTCCCGCGCGGTCGTCGACACGGTCTCCCTGCTGAAGAAGGAGCTGGGCGACTCGGTCGACATCGTCGGCGGCAACGTCGCGACCCGGGCCGGCGCGCAGGCCCTGGTCGACGCGGGCGCGGACGGCATCAAGGTCGGCGTCGGCCCGGGCTCCATCTGCACCACCCGGATCGTGGCGGGCGTCGGCGTGCCGCAGATCTCGGCGATCTACGAGGCCGACCAGGCCGCGCGCCCGGCGGGCATCCCGGTGATCGGCGACGGCGGCATCCAGTACTCGGGCGACATCGCCAAGGCCATCGCGGCCGGCGCGTCCACGGTGATGCTGGGCAGCCTGCTCGCCGGCACCGCCGAGTCGCCGGGTGACCTGATCCTGGTCGGCGGCAAGCAGTACAAGGTCTACCGCGGCATGGGCTCGCTGGGCGCGATGCAGTCCCGCGGCCAGGGCAAGTCCTACTCCAAGGACCGCTACGCCCAGGACGACGTGCTCAACGAGGACAAGCTCGTCCCCGAGGGCATCGAGGGCCGGATCCCGTTCCGCGGGCCGCTGTCGAACGTCGTGCACCAGCTGATCGGCGGCCTGCGTGCCGGGATGGGCTACGCGGGTGCCGAGACGATCGCGCAGCTGCAGGAGGCGCAGCTGGTCCGGATCACCGCGGCCGGGCTCAAGGAGAGCCACCCGCACGACATCACGATGACCGTCGAGGCCCCGAACTACACGACCCGCTAGCTCCCGGCTCCGAGCGCCCCAAGGTGGCCTTGGTTGCGTTCAACGCACCGAAGGCCACCTTGGGTGCGTTGAACGCACCGAAGGCCACATTGGGGCGCTGGTGGCCGGTCCTCGCCGAGTCTCCGTGGAGAAGGTCTGTTTCGGTGACCTAGCGTGCTTACGGTAATCGGCCTATCGCCTTGCGTGGCAGTCGTGGTGTGCACTGGGACGCATGACGGTCGGCAGGCTCACCCAGGTGCTGCGCAAGGTGTTCTTCACCGCCGTCGCCCTGGTGTCCCTGTTGCTCGGCGGCGTGGTGTGCCTGATGTGCCAGGTGCTGGCCGGCCGGGACGCGCCGACGTACCGCGTGGAGGGCCAGGTCGTGTCCCACACGCAGGGCGCGCTCCCGGTCGGCGGTGACGAGGACGTGGAGAGCCACACGGTCGAGGTGGCCGCCGCCGGAGGCCGGCACTACCGCGTCACGGCGGTCGCCCCGGGCCTGGAACTCCCGGCCGGCCAGCCGGTGACGCTCGACGTCTCCACGGCGGACGGGAGCATCGCGTACCTGCGTGCGGGCGGCAGCGTCGTCGACCTGCGCCCGGGCGTGGTCCGGCCGGTCCTGCTGATCGCGGCCAGCCTGCTGGCCCTCGGCGCGGTGTACTTCGGCGCGGTCCGGCTCAACGTCTACCCGCCGGTGGCGACCTGGCTGGCCCTCGCGCTGGGCGCGCTGCTCGCGCCGGTCGCCGTGTTCGTGCGGGTGTGAAGCCGTGGCCGGGAATCGGTTCGCGGCCGCGCTGGGCGCGGCCTTCGTCGGGACCTCGCTGGCCTTCGGGACGTACGGGGTCCTCGACGCGGGCGGACCGGCCGGGTGGGAAGAAGCCACCGTCCAGACGCGGGGCCAGCACGTGGAGAGGACGACAGGCCGCCTGTACGACCTCGTCCTCCGCACGGCGTCCGGCGAGCACTTCGAGGTCAGCTCGCCCGACGCGACCCTCGACCTGGAGCCGGGATCGCCGGTCCGCCTGGAGATTTCCGAGGTCGGGCGGTCGGTGCAGGCCGTGGAGGCACGCGGTCACCGGGTGGGGGTGGGGAATTCGCCCGTCGCCGTCGGCGTCTTCGCGGTGCTGATCGCGGTCATGACGCTGGTCTTCACGCTGATCTGCGTCACGCAGGCGGACCGGCCCGCACTGGCCGCGCTGAGCGCGGCAGCCGGGTTCCTGGCGGGCGCACTGCCCGTGGTCCTGCTGTTCTAACCCCCGTGCGTGGGTCACCCACGCGGCCTAGCGACAATGGGGCACGGCAGATTGTCGTCGGCGGAGGAGGCTTCACGTGCGGGACCTGGTCGAAATCGGGATGGGCCGCACCGCGCGGCGGGCGTATGACCTCGACGACGTCGAGATCGTGCCGTCGCGGCGGACTCGCTCGTCTTCGGTGGTGTCCACCGCGTGGCAGATCGACGCCTACCGCTTCGACCTGCCGCTCGTCACGCACCCGACGGACGCGATCGTCTCGCCCGGCACCGCGGTCGCCGTCGGCGAGCTCGGCGGCCTCGGCGTGCTCAACGCCGAAGGGCTGTGGGCGCGGCACGCCAACGTCGAAGACGCCATCTTCCAGCTGGTCCGCGCGGCCGAGGACCTCGAGGACCCGACCGCCGTCGGCCGCGTGCTGCAGGAGCTGCACGCCGCGCCGATCCGGCTCGACCTGCTGACCGAGGCGATCAAGACCGTCCGGGAATCCGGCGTCACGGTGGCCGCCCGCGTCAGCCCGCAGCACGCCGCCGAGCTGACCCCCGACCTGGTCGCGGCCGGCGTCGAGATCCTCGTCGTCCAGGGCACGATCATCTCCGCCGAACACGTCCAGCGCGACGCCGAGCCGCTGAACCTCAAGGACTTCATCGGCCGGCTCGACGTCCCCGTCATCGCCGGCGGGGTCAGCGACTACCGCACCGCGATGCACCTCATGCGCACCGGCGCGGCCGGGGTCATCGTCGGCCACGGCTACACGCCGGGCGTCACGAGCACCGACCGCGTGCTCGGCATCGGTGTCCCGATGGCCACCGCGATCATCGACGCCGCGGCCGCCCGCCGCGACTACCTCGACGAGACCGGCGGCCGGTACGTGCACGTGCTCGCGGACGGCGGCATGACGGTGTCGGGCGACATCGCCAAGGCCATCGCGTGCGGCGCGGACGCCGTGATGCTCGGCTCCCCGCTGGCCGCCGCGTCCGACGCGCCCGGTCAGGGCCTGTACTGGACGGCGGCCGCGGCGCACCCGTCACTGCCGCGCTCGCGCGTGGCGGCCGGCCCCGACTACGCCGTCGACCTCAAGACCCTGCTGTTCGGGCCGTCGTCCGACGCGGAAGGCGCGGTGAACCTCTTCGGGGCGCTTCGCCGCGCGATGGCGAAGACGGGTTACTCGGATCTGAAGGAGTTCCAGCGGGTGGGCCTCACCGTCCGGCGGTGAGGTGCGCGCGGAACGCGGCGAAGGCGGTCGCGGAGTAGACGAGGACCGGCCGGGGCGCCGCCTGCTTGGTGTCCCGGACCCCGACCACGCCGGGGCCGGTGCCGATCTCGACGCAGGCGTTCTCTTCGAAGTGGCTGTGGCTCGACTTGCGCCAACCGGTGAGCGTTCGTGGGCTCATCGTGGTGTCTCCCGCGATTGTGTCCCGATCGGCGGTGATTCGCCGACGTGGACATCAAACTCACCGAAGGTTACCCACAATTGTCACGGGCAAGCCTAACCGGCGAGTAACTTACCTCTGGTCAGAACGCGGAGCCGCAGCTACGCTCCAGGTGTGACTGCCAGTAACACCACCACCAGCGCGGGTGGCCCCGACTACGACGTCGTCGTGGTGGGGTCGGGGTTCGGCGGCAGCGTCGCGGCGCTGCGGCTCACCGAAAAGGGCTACCGGGTAGCCGTCGTCGAGGCGGGCCGCCGGTTCGCCGACGACGAGTTCGCGAAGACGTCGTGGGATCTCAAGCGCTACCTGTGGGCCCCGCAGGTCGGCTGCTACGGCATCCAGCGCATCCACATGCTCAACGACGTCATGGTGCTGGCGGGCGCCGGTGTCGGCGGCGGTTCGCTCGTCTACGCGAACACGCTGTACCGGCCGCTCAAGCCGTTCTACCGCGACCGGCAGTGGGCGCACATCACCGACTGGGAGGCCGAGCTCGCCCCGCACTACGACCAGGCGAGCCGCATGCTCGGCGTCGTCACGAACCCGACGATCACCCCGTCGGACGTCGTGATGCGCGAGGTCGCCAAGGACATGGGTGTCGCGGACTCGTTCCACCCGACGCCCGTCGGCGTCTACTTCGGCAAGCCCGGTGAGCGGGCCGGGGATCCGTACTTCGGTGGCGCCGGCCCCGAGCGCACCGGCTGCACCGAGTGCGGCTCGTGCATGACCGGCTGCCGCGTCGGGGCGAAGAACACGCTGGTCAAGAACTACCTCTACCTGGCCGAGCAGGACGGCGCGCAGGTCATCCCGCTCACCACGGTGACTTCGGTGAAGCCGATCGACGGCGGCTACGAAGTCAGCCTCAAGAAGACCGGGACGACCTCGAAGAAGTTCCGGACGACGATCACGGCCGGGAAGGTCGTCTTCGCCGCCGGCACCTGGGGCACGCAGAACCTGCTGCACCGGATGAAGGACACCGGCACGCTGCCGAAGCTGTCGCGGCGGCTCGGCGAGCTGACCCGCACGAACTCCGAGGCCATCATCGGCGCGGCCCGGACCGACGTCGACGAGAGCCGGAACTTCAGCCGCGGTGTCGCGATCACGTCGTCCATCCACCCGGACGAGAACACCCACATCGAGCCGGTCCGCTACGGCAAGGGCAGCAACGCGATGAGCCTGCTGCAGACGATCGCGACGGACGGCGCCTCGCCGGTGCCGCGCTGGCGGCAGGCCGTCACGTTCATGCTCAAGCACCCGGTCCAGGCGGCGAAGCTGCTCAACGGCTACCGCTGGAGCGAGCGCACGGTGATCCTGCTGGTGATGCAGAGCCTGGACAACTCGATCACGACGTACACGAAGCGCGGGCTGTTCGGCCGCCGCAAGTACACGTCGAAGCAGGGCCACGGCGAGCCGAACCCGAGCTTCATCCCGGCCGGCCACGAAGCCAACGAACGCACGGCCGAACGCATCGGCGGCATGGCGGGCGGCACGTGGGGCGAGATCTTCGACATCCCGCTGACCGCGCACTTCATCGGCGGCGTCCCGATCGGGGCCACGGCGGAGGAGGGCGTGATCGACCCGTACCACCGCGTCTTCGGCTACCCGGGCCTGTCGGTGGTGGACGGCGCGGCGATCACCGCCAACCTCGGCGTGAACCCGTCACTGACGATCACGGCCCAGGCCGAGCGCGCGTTCTCCCTGTGGCCGAACAAGGGCGAGGAGGACCTGCGGCCGGCCCAGGACGCGGCGTACGCCCGGCTGGAGCCGATCGCGCCGAAGAACCCGGCCGTCCCCGCGGAAGCGCCGGCCGCGCTGTATCGATCCTCCCAGGGCCTCTCCTCCTAGAATCGGGGCCGTGACGGCATCCGAGAAGGCACACGCACTGCTCGAGGGCATCCGGAAACTCGACGACGAATGGGCGCGGGCCATCGGCGGCCTCGGCGAACCCGAGCTGCGCGCCCCCAGCGCGTTGCCCGGCTGGTCGCGCGCCCACGTCCTCACGCACCTCGCCCGCAACGCCGATGGCCTGCAGAACCTGCTGGTCTGGGCGAACACCGGCGTCGAGACCCCGATGTACCCGAGTCCCGAGGCCCGCGACCGGGACATCGAGACCGGCGCCCAGCGCGCCGCCGCCGACCTGCTCGCGGACTTCGTCGCGTCGGCCGGGCGGTTCGAGCAGTACGCCGCCGCGATGCCGGACGACGCCTGGGCGCGGGAGGCCCGCAACCGGCAGGGCGCGCCCGTCACCGGGGCCGTCGTGGCGCGGATGCGGCTGTCCGAACTGACCATCCACCTCGCCGACCTCGACCGCGGCTACGACCTCGATCGCGTGCTCGCCCTGCTCGGCCCGCTCACCGAGGACGTCGTCCAGCACGCCATCACTTCGCGCGGTGCCCACCTGCCCGCCCTGCGCCTGGCCGCCGACGGGTTCGAATGGACGATGGGTGCCGCCCCGAAGACGACCGTCCGCGGGTCGGCCGGTGCGCTGCTGGCCTGGCTCACCGGGCGCTCCGACGGGGCCGCCCTGGACGGTGCCGTGCCCCGGATCCCGGCCTGGTCGTGACCGTTCCGCTGCACCCGGTGATCGCCTTGCGCCCGCTCTACACTGGGCGTTCCCGGCACCGAGGAGTCCGCTGTGGACAGTGAGCACGACCAGGGGCGGCCCGGCGTCCCGCGGCGGACGTTCCTGCGCGTCGCGGGTGTGTCGGCCGCCGGCGCCGTCGTTGCCGCGTGCGCGCCGGAGAACCCCGCGGCGCCGGTCGCCTCGACCGCCCCGGCGGCCACGACGTCCGCGCCGCCCGCCACCCGGCTGCCCACCGGGCCGCCGAACTGGGACGACCTGCGCTCCCAGCTGACCGGCAGCCTGCTGCGCCCGGGCACCGACGGCTACGACACCGCCAAGCACGGCTTCAACCAGCTCTTCGACGGCAACAACCCGGTCGCCGTCGCGACCGCGTCCACCGCCGAGGACGTCCAGGCCTGCGTCCGGGCGGCCGCCGGGCGCGTCACCATCGCCGCGCGCAGCGGCGGCCACAGCTACGCCGGTTACTCGGTGCCCCAGGGCGGGCTGGTCATCGACGTGGCCGCGCTGAACAAGATCGACGTCCAGGGCGGCAAGGCCGTGATCGGTGCCGGAGCGAAGCTGAAGGACGTCTACGCCGCGCTCGCGCGGGCCGGGCGCGCGCTGCCGGCCGGGTCCTGCCCGACGGTCGGGATCGCCGGGCTGACCCTCGGTGGCGGCATCGGCGTGCTCGCCCGCAAGTACGGCCTGACCTGCGACCACCTGAGCTCCGCGCGCGTCGTCACCGCCGACGGCCGGGCGCTGACCGCGTCCGCGGGCTCCGAACCGGACCTGTTCTGGGCCCTGCGCGGCGGGGGCGGCGGCAACTTCGGCGTTGTCACCGAGTTCACCTTCGACACCGATCCGGCGCCGCCGGAGCTGACGGTCTTCTCGCTGCAATTCCCGGCCGGTTCCGGAGCCGGCGTGCTCGCCGCGTGGCAGCAGTGGATCGCCGCGATGCCGCCGGAGCTCTGGGCGAACCTGGTGCTCTCGGGCGGGTCGCCGGTCCAGTGCCGCGTCAGCGGCTGCTACGTCGGGGGCGTCGCCGGGCTGACCACCCTGCTCAACAACCTGACCACGAACGCGGGCGCCCGGCCGACGCAGCGGGTGGTGAGAACCGTGGACTACCTCGGTGCCATGAAGTACTTCGAGGGCGGCTCGAACCGCCAGTCGTTCATCGCGTCGTCGCGGATCATCACCACCCCGGTCGACGCCGCGAAGGTCGTCGCGGTCGCCGACGGCAGGCCGGGTCTTGACCTGCTCATCGACAGCCTCGGCGGCGCGGTGGCCGGGCCGGCCAAGGACGCCACCGCGTTCTGGCACCGCGACGCGCTGGCCGGCGTCCAGGTCTACGCGCAGGCGACGGCGAAGACCCGCGCGAAGGTCACGCAGACGGTCGGCGAGGTCGTCGCCGGACTCGCCGCGGCCGGTGCGGACGGCGGGTACGTCAACTACATCGACCCAGCCCTGCCCGACTGGAAGACCGCCTACTACGGCGACAACGCCAAACGCCTCGTGGACGTCGCAGGCAAGTACGACCCCCAGAACGTCTTCCGGTTCGGGCAGGGCGTGATCAGCTAGAGGTCGATGCCGGTGAAGACCGTGACGCGCTCCTCCGTCAGGTCGTGCATGGCCGCCAGCACGCCTTCGCGGCCGACGCCGGAGCCCTTCACGCCGCCGTAGGGCATCTGGTCGGCGCGGTAGGACGGGACGTCACCGATGATCACGCCGCCGACCTCCAGCTCCGCCGACGCGTGGAAGGCCAGCTGGACGTCGGTGGTGAAGACGCCGGCCTGCAGGCCGTACGCCGATTCGTTGACCGAGCGGAAGGCGGCGTCCACACCGTCCACAACGGACACCGCGAGCACCGGGCCGAAGATCTCCTCGTTCCAGGCCTTCGTGTCCGGCGGGACGTCGGTGAGCAGCGTCGGGGCGACCGTCGCGCCCTCGCGGGTGCCGCCGGTGAGCAGCTTCGCGCCCGCCGCCACGGCCTCGTCGACCCACGCGACGATCCGCTCGGCGGCGGCTTCGTCGACCACCGGGCCGACGTCGGTGTTGCGGTCGTACGGGTCGCCGGTCCGCTGGGCCTCGACGGCCTCCCGCAGCGCGGGCACGAACTCCCCGGCCACGGCGGCGTCCACGATCACCCGCTGCACCGCGATGCAGGACTGGCCGGCCTGGTAGTTGCCGAAGGTGGCGATGCGGTGCGCGGCGCCTTCGGGGTCGGGCCAGTCGCGCAGCACGACGGCCGCCGCGTTGCCGCCGAGTTCGAGCACGACGTGCTTGCGCGGTGCGGCGTCCTTGAGCGACCAGCCGACCGGGCCGGAGCCGGTGAACGACACGACCGGCAGCCGCGGGTCGGCGACGAGTGCCTGTGTCTGCTCGTTCCCCAGCGGCAGCACGGAAAACGCGCCTTCCGGCAGGTCCGTCTCGGCCAGGATCTCGCCGAGGACCAGGGCCGCCAACGGGGTCCGCGGCGCGGGCTTGACGACGATCGGCGCGCCGATCGCCAGCGACGGCGCGACCTTGTGCGCCACCAGGTTGAGCGGGAAGTTGAACGGCGCGATGCCGAGCACCGGCCCGCGCGGGACGCGGCGGGTCAGCGCCAGCCGCGCCTCGCCCGCGGGGTCGGTGTCGAGGCGCTGGACTTCGCCGGTGAAGCGGCGGGCCTCCTCGGCGGCGATCCGGAACACCGACACCGCGCGGTTCACCTCGGCTTCGGCCCACTTGAGCGGTTTGCCGTTTTCGGCGGTGATCACCTCGGCGATCTCCTCGGCACGCGCGGCGAGCACGCGGGAGACGTGGTCGAGCGCCCCGGCGCGCAGGTGCGCGGGGCTGCGCCGGAACTCCTTGGCGACCGCGGCCGCGGCGGCCACCGCGCGTTCGACCTGGTCCGGCCCGGGCACGGCGACCGTGGCGACCTCACTGCCGTCGTACGGGTGGTGCACGACGAGGGTGGTGGCGCCCGGCTCCGGGCGGCCGGCGATCCAGGCGGGGCGCGGCTCGGGGGTGATCATGTCCATGCGTACCAACGTAATCCGGGTGGGGACACGACCGGTGTACCCCCACCCGGACGGGTCACGGCTTGATGAGCACCTTCAGCGCTTCGCGGTCGGCCATCGCGCGGTAGCCACCGGGGGTTCCTTCGACGCCGATCGTGCGGTCGAAGACCTTGCCGGGCTGGTACCTGCCGTCGAGGACGTCCGGCAGCAGCTCGGGGATGTAGTGCCGCGCCGGGGCGACGCCGCCGGTGACGGTGATGTTGCGGCGGAACAGCGCGGGGCCGATCGGGCCCTCTTCGTACTGCGGGACGCCGACCCGGCTGACCGCGCCACCCGCGCGCACGACCCCGACGGCCATCTCGAAGGCGGGCTTCGTGCCGACGCATTCGAGGACGGCGTGGGTGCCTTCGCCGCCGGTCAGCTCGCGAACCTTCGCGATGCCCTCTTCGCCGCGCTGGGCGACGACGTCGGTCGCGCCGAACTCGCGGCCGAGGTCGGTCCGCGCCTGGTGGCGTCCCATGAGGACGATCCGCTCGGCGCCGAGGCGCTTGGCGGCGAGGACGGCGGACAGGCCGACGGCGCCGTCGCCGATCACGGTGACGTTCTGGCCCTTCGTGACGCGCGCCTTCGTCGCGGCGTGGTGCCCGGTCGGGAAGACGTCGGACAGCGTCAGGAGCGACGCGAGCAGCCCGTCGTCCTCGGTGTGCGGCACCTTGACGAGGGTGCCGTCGGCCTGCGGCACGCGCACGGCCTCGCCCTGACCGCCGTCGACGCCGTTGGCGCCCCAGAACCCGCCGTGCACGCAGGACGTCTGCAGGCCTTCGCGGCAGAACCGGCAGGTGTTGTCGGAGTAGACGAACGGCGCGATGACGAGGTCGCCCTTGGCGACGGTGGTGACGTCCGCGCCGGTCTCTTCGACGATCCCGAGGAACTCGTGCCCGATGCGGCGGCCGTGCTCGCTCGGCGCCATGTCGGCGTACGGCCACAGGTCGCTGCCGCAGATGCAGGACCGGACGACCCGCAGGATGACGTCGGCCGGCTCCACCAGCTTCGGATCGGGGACGGTCTCCACCCGCACGTCGCCGGCGCCGTAGATCACTGTCGCTCGCATGCCAGTCCTTTCGTTAGCTTCCCTAAGTAAGACCGGCGGCGAGGGGACAGGCATTCCGAGGTGTGTTCACCGTGACAGACGGCGGCCGGGCGGGCCACTCACGACCGGTTGCGGTGGAGGTCGCGCAGCCGCAGCACCTCGGCGCAGTGGTGGATCATCTCCCGGTGGATGTGCAGCACCAGCGTCGCCATCGGGTACTCCGCGTACGGCCCCTCGGCCGGCCCGCACGGCCGCGCCAAGGCGTCCTCGTCGAGTGACTGCACCCCGGCGACCCACTGCGCGTAGAGCTCGTCGAGCTGCTCCAGCGCCTCGGCGGCCGTCCCGGGGTACGGGTAGGTGTCGTAGCCGATCGGCGCGCCGCCGAAGTGCGATCCGATCCGGGCGCCCAGCACGCCCACGAGGATGTGCCCGAGCCGCCACGCGATCGTCGTGACCGGCGGCGGCGTCGGCTCGGGGAAGGCGAAGTCGATGGTGAACGGGCCCGTGCCGGGCTCGTCGTCCGACTTCCGCGGCCGCACGGTCCAGCAGCCCGCGACCGGTTCCCAGAGGTATTCGTCGTCGGTGAGGCCCTCGAGCTTCGGGCGCACCAGCACCTTCCAGTGGAAGTCGAGCTGATCGGTCAGTTCCTTGGTCCAGTTCACAGCCATACCGGGCACCGTAGGCGCGATTCAGGACAGGACCGGCCCTGAATCCCGGGTGACCCGGCCCACCTGGGACGATGGCGGGGAACCCACTTCTCGTCTGGAGGCGCCAGGTGCCCAACCCCACCGGTCCGGTTCTCGTCGTGGACTTCGGGGCGCAGTACGCGCAGCTGATCGCCCGGCGCGTCCGCGAGGCGCAGATCTACTCGGAGGTCGTCCCGCACACCGCGTCGACCGAAGAGATCCTCGCGAAGAACCCCGCGGCGATCATCCTCTCCGGCGGCCCTTCGAGCGTGTACGCCGAAGGCGCGCCGGGCATGGACCCGAAGCTCACCGAAGCCGGCGTGCCGATGTTCGGCATCTGCTACGGACACCAGCTGCTGGCCAGCGCGCTCGGCGGCGTCGTCGAGCCGACCGGGGTCCGCGAGTTCGGCCGCACCGACGTCCGCGTGACGGGGGACGGCGGTGTCCTGCACGCCGGCCTGCCCGCGCACCAACCCGCCTGGATGAGCCACAACGACAGCGTCACCAAGGCCCCGGAGGGCTCGGTCGTCACCGCCTCCTCCGACGGCGCCGAGGTTGCCGGCTTCGAAGACGTCGAGCGCCGCTTCGCCGGCGTCCAGTACCACCCGGAGGTCGCGCACTCGCCGCACGGCCAGGAGGTCCTGCGCCGGTTCCTGCACGACATCGCCGGCATCACGCCGCAGTGGACGACGACGTCGATCGTCGAAGAGCAGGTCAAGCGGATCAGCGAGCAGATCGGCGACGGCCGCGCGATCTGCGGCCTGTCCGGCGGCGTCGACTCCGCGGTCGCGGCCGCGCTGGTCCAGCGCGCCATCGGCGACCGGCTGACCTGCGTGTTCGTCGACCACGGCCTGCTGCGCGCGGGCGAGCGCACCCAGGTCGAGCAGGACTTCGTCTCCGCCACCGGGGTCAACCTCGTCACGATCGACGCGCGGGAACGCTTCCTCGACGCGCTGGCCGGCGTCACCGACCCGGAGCAGAAGCGCAAGATCATCGGCCGCGAGTTCATCCGCGTGTTCGAGCAGGCCGAGCGCGACCTCAAGGCCGCGGGCGACTACCGGTTCCTGGTCCAGGGCACGCTGTACCCGGACGTCGTCGAGTCCGGCGGCGGCGAGGGCACGGCGAACATCAAGAGCCACCACAACGTCGGCGGCCTGCCGGACGACCTGCAGTTCGAGCTGGTCGAACCGCTGCGGCTGCTGTTCAAGGACGAGGTCCGCAAGGTCGGCACCGAGCTGGGCCTGCCCGAGACGATCGTGCAGCGCCAGCCGTTCCCCGGTCCCGGCCTGGGCATCCGCATCATCGGCGCGGTCGACCAGGAGCGCCTCGACACCTTGCGCGCGGCGGACCTGATCGCCCGTGAAGAGCTGACGGCGGCCGGGCTGGACCGCAGCATCTGGCAGTGCCCGGTGGTGCTGCTCGCGGACGTCCGCAGCGTCGGCGTCCAGGGCGACGGCCGGACCTACGGGCACCCGGTGGTGCTGCGGCCGGTGTCGTCGGAGGACGCGATGACCGCGGACTGGACGCGCCTGCCCTACGACGTCCTGGAGCGGATTTCCACGCGCATCACCAACGAGGTCGCGGAGGTCAACCGGGTGGTGCTGGACGTGACGTCCAAGCCGCCGGGCACCATCGAGTGGGAGTGACCGGCCCCTGAACGGACTCGAGGCCCCGGCGTGGGATCCGGGGCCTCGAGAGATTCGGTCGTTCAGTGTCGCCGTTTGCCGCGGAACGACGCCGCGAGGAGCAGCAGCCCCACGAACACCGCGCCGCCGGCGATCACCCAGCGGAAGTCGAACGAGGGCAGCCAGCTCGCGCCGTCCGAGAGGACGTACGCCGACACCAGCAGCGTCGCGATCCCGACGATCAGGGTGAAGACGTCCAAACCGCGCTTGGCGGGCTGGGTTCCGGCCGGGTTGTCGTAGGCGTAAGGGTTCTGGTCAGTCACGCCGCACCTCCACGTTGCCCACGCCGTTCGAGACGTTCAGGGTGATCTTCTGGCCGCCGGCACCGTCGGCACCGAGGTCGGTCCCGATCAGCGAGTCCTGGTCGACGCCGTCGCTCGAGCGGCCGAGGCACGACGCCTCGCCCGCGCCGGTGCGGCAGTCGAAGGTGACGTCCGCGGTTTCCGGCACGATGACCGTGGTGTCGCCCGCGCCGTTGGACACCGTCGTCGAGTACGGCGTTCCGGCGGGCAGCTTGGTCAGGTCGAGCCGGATGTCGCCAGCCGCGTGCTGGTAGAGCGGCTGCAGTTCGGTCAGCGCCTGCGGGGTCGGATTGAGGTCGCCGACACCGCCGCGGAGGTTGAGGTCGTGGAACGGCGTGGTCGTCAGCACCATCCCGGCGATCGCCAGCGGGATGGCGAGCCCGACCAGGCCGCGCCCGCCGCCGGCGAACGCACCGGCGACCAGGCCGATCCCGACCACACCGAGCACCAGGCCGATGATGTGCTGCGCGGAGAACCAGCCGGCGCCGTTGAGGGCCGCCAGCACGCCGGCGCCCGCGGTCAGCACGGCCAGCGCGAACGTCGCCGAGCCGATCTTCGACCGGTGACGCCGTTGCGGGGCCTGGTAGGACGGCGGCGGCGTCGGCGGCTGCTGGGTGGGCGGGGCATCGGGGAGGTCCCAGCCTGCCGGGTCGGCGGCCAGCGGATCCCAGCCGCGCGCCGGCGACGGCGCCTCGGCGGTGTCGGTCATGGTGAAGGCTCCGTTTCCGGTGAAGGCCGGGTACGACGTCCGCGCGGCGACCGGTGCGGGACGGTTCTCGTGGCCGCGGCTGCGGTGCAGCAGGTAGAGGGCGGTGGCGATGAGGGCGCAGCTGATGAGCCCGCCGCCGTCGAACCACGACCCGCTGATCGAGCCACCGGTGCTGACGACGGTGAGGACCATCAGGACGATGGCGAACGCGGGTGACACCGAAGACCGGCCGCGCCCGATGAGGCTTTCGAAGCCGGAGACCTCGTCGCCGTCGCCGGGCAGGAACAGCCACCCCAGCAGGTAGAAGGGAACGCCGAAGCCGCCGAAGATCGTCGTGACGACCAGCGCGATCCGCACGACGACGGGGTCGATCCCGTACCGCCGCCCGATGGCGGCGGCCACCCCGGCCAGCTTCCGCCCGGAGTGCGGCCGCCGGGGCCGGCTGACCCAGAAGTCCTTGACGGTCTCCTCGAAGCCGTTCAGGGCACCCGGCTTCGGCGACCGGGTTTCGCTCGCACCACTCATACCGAGAAGCATGCGGCACCCGCGGCGGCGGGACATCGGGGATGGTCCCTGAGGTTTCCCCTGGCCCAGGGGTACCCGATGGATCAGGGGTTTCCCCGATGGAAGCGCGCCCCCGTGCGTGTGACGATGGACGGCGTGCAGGAGTCCCTCGACCACGTCACCGCCGAGAAGGCGATCGCGGCCACCACGGAACCGGCCGCGCCCAAGATGTTCCGGCGCCGGTCCGGGCGGGCCATCGCCGGTGTCGCCGGAGGGCTCGCCGACCACCTCGGCGTGCCGGTCGTCTGGGTGCGGACGGCCTTCGCGCTGCTGGCCGCGCTCAACGGCGCCGGCCTGCTCGCGTACGGCCTCCTCTGGGTCTTCGTCCAGCAGCAGTCCGAAGAAGCCACCGAGGCACCGACCCCGAAGGAACGGCAGCAGGCGTTCGGCCTGATCGCGCTGGGCGTCGGCCTCGCCGTCGCCAGCGGGACGCTCACCGGGTTCATCAGCGGCTGGGTCGCGGTGCCCCTCGCCGTCGCCATGATCGGTGCCGCGGTCGTCTGGCGGGAGGCCGACGAGTCGCAGCGCCGCCGCTGGAAGGTCGGCGCGAAGGACGGTTTCGCCGGGGCGTTCCTCGGCGGGGGCGGCTGGTCGGCCGCCATCCGGATCGTCGCCGGCGTCGCGCTGGTGATCACCGGCATCGGCGTCGTCGTGCTCCGCAGCGGCAGCCTCGACCAGGTCCAGTTCGCGCTCATCGCGGTCATCGCCACCCTGATCGGGGTCGCCGTGCTGACCGTGCCGTTCTGGCTGCGGCTGGTCCGGGACCTCTCCGACGAGCGCAAGGCCCGCATCCGCACCGACGAACGCGCCGAAATCGCCGCCCACCTGCACGACTCCGTGCTGCAGACGCTCGCGCTGATCCAGAAGCAGAGCGAGTCGCCGCGTGAGGTCGCGCGGCTGGCCCGCAGCCAGGAACGCGAACTGCGCGGCTGGCTCTACGGCGCAGGCGGCTACGGCAAGCCCGCCGAGAACGTCGAGGAAGCGACCGGCCAGCTGTCCGAAGCGCTCGCGACGGCGTGCGGCGAGGTCGAGGACACCTTCGCCATCTCGGTCGGCCAGGTCGTCGTCGGCGACGCCGAGCTGGACGAGTCGCTGGTCGCGCTCGTCCAGGCCGCGCGAGAGGCCATCGTCAACGCGGCCAAGCACGCCGGCGTCGAGGAGGTCAGCGTCTTCGCCGAGGTCGAGCCGACGGCGGTGACGGTGTTCGTCCGCGACCGCGGCAAGGGCTTCGACCCCGACGTCGTCCCGGACGACCGCCACGGCCTCGCCGACTCGATCCGCGGCCGGATGACCCGCCACGGCGGCACGTGCAAGGTCCGGACCGCGCCGGGCGAGGGCACCGAAGTGCAGCTCGCCATGCCGGTGAAAGCGGGTAAGGGAGCGGCGTGAGGCGGCTATGCTCGACGACGTGACGGACAACCAGCGTGAACCGGTCAAGGTGTTCCTCGTCGACGACCACGCGTTGTTCCGCGCCGGGGTGCGCACCGAGCTCGATTCGATCACCGACGAGGTCCGCGTGGTCGGCGAAGCCGGCTCGGTCGCCGAAGCGGTGGCGGGGATCGCCCGCACGAAGCCCCAGGTGGTGCTGCTCGACGTCCACATGCCCGACGGCGGCGGCGCCGAGGTGCTGCGCCGGGTCCGCCCGGAGCTGCCGGACGTGGTGTTCCTGGCCCTGTCGGTGTCGGACGCGGCGGAGGACGTCATCGCGGTCATCCGCGCGGGCGCACGCGGCTACGTGACGAAGACGATCTCGTCGAAGGAGCTGGTCCGCGCGGTGGTCCGCGTGTCGGACGGCGACGCGGTGTTCTCGCCGCGGCTGGCCGGGTTCGTGCTGGACGCGTTCGCCGACCGCCCGGGTTCGGCACCGATCAACGACCCGGAGCTCGACCTGCTGACGCCCCGCGAGCGCGACGTCCTGCGGCTGCTGGCCCGCGGGTATGCGTACAAGGAGATCGCGTCGGAGCTGTTCATCTCGGTGAAGACGGTGGAGACGCACGTGTCGAGCGTGCTGCGGAAGACCCAGCTGTCGAACCGCTACGAGCTCTCCCGCTGGGCCTCCGACCGCCGTCTCGTCTAGACGCGTTCCTCGGCCATGACCGGCGCCGGTGCGGCCACCCGCACCGGGAGCCGGGTCAGCGCCACGCCGCCGAGCACGACCACCATGCCCGCGATCACCCGCAGGTGCAGCTGCTCGCCCAGGAACACCGCCCCGAGCAGCACCGAAACCACCGGCAGCAGGTACCCCACCACCGAAGCCGCCACCGCGCCCTCGCTGGCCAGCAGCTGGTAGTTCAGCGCGAACGCGAACCCCGTCGACCCGATGCCCAGCACCAGCACGGCCAGCAGCGGCCCCGTCGACACGTGCACCGGCGTCAGCCCGCCCACCGGCATCGCCAGCACCAGCATCCCGCTGGCGAGCAGCATCTGGCCCGCCGAAGTCGCGTACGGCGACAGCGACGGGTCCGACAGGTGCTTGCCCTCGTAGACGAACGCGAAGCCGTAGCTCGCCGCCGCCGCGAGGCACGCCAGGGCGCCCCAGCTCAGCAGGCCCGATGCCTGCCACGGCGCGAAGATCAGCAGGATCCCGCCGAGGCCGACGACCAGGCCGGCCACGCGTGCCCCCGTCATCCGCGACGACGTCCCCATCATCGGCGCCGCGAGCAGCACCCACAGCGGCGTGGTCGAGTTCAGCACCCCGGTGATGCCCGAATCGACCGTCGTCTCGCCGATCGCGAACAGCAGGAACGGCAGCGCGTTGTGGAAGAACGCCGCGACCGCCAGGTGTCCCCACATCCGGCGGTCCCGCGGCAGCCGCGCTCGCTGCAGGCGGCACAGCACCAGCAGCATCGCGGCGCCGAGCACCAGCCGCGCCAGCACCAGCTGCACCGGCGAGAACATCCCCAGTCCCAGCTTGATCCAGAAGAAGCTCGAGCCCCACATCAGCGCCAGCGCACCGATCCTGAGCAGGGTCTTCGTCTCGCCCACCCCAGTCCTCCTTCGACAGCCGCCACGAGCTTTACCCGGCCCAGACGTAAGGACAAGCGAAATTAACTGCATGAACACTTAAGCTGAGCTGTACGATCGGGGCATGCTCGACGTCCGCCGCATGCAGGTCCTCCGTGCCGTCATCACCAGCGGGTCGATCACGGCCGCGGCGCGCAACCTCGGCTACACGCCGTCCGCGATCAGCCAGCAGCTGTCCGCGCTGGAACGCGAGGCCGGCACCGCGCTGCTCGAACGCGTCGGGCGCGGCGTCCGGCCGACGCCGGCGGGCGCGTTGCTGTCCGAGCACGCCGAGACGCTCAGCACCGAGCTCGCCAAGGCCGAAGCCGCGCTGACCGAGCTCAAGGAGGGCCGGATCGGCCGCGTCTCGATCCGCTACTTCGCCACCGCGGGCGCGTCGCTGGTCCCGCCCGCGATCGCCGCGGTCCGCCGCGAGCACCCCGGCGTCCGCCTCGACCTCAAGCTCGTCGAACCCGACGACCCGATGATGGACGTCGAAGCGGGCAACGCCGACGTCGCGATCACCGTGTTCCCGCGCAGTACCCCGCCCGGCAAGGGGGTCGAGCTGGTGCACCTGCTGGACGACCCGTACCGCGCCGTGCTGCCGAGGACCCACCCGCTGGCGCGCAAACGCGTGCTGGACCTGACGGAGTTCGCCGAGGAGCCGTGGGTCGGCGTCGACGGCCTCCCGGGTGTCTGCCGCGACATCCTGGACAGCGCCTGCGCGTCCGCCGGCTTCGCACCCAACGTCGCCGTCGAATCCGAGGACTACCAGACGGCGCTGGGCTTCATCGCCGCCGGCATCGGCGTCGGGCTGATCCCGGAGCTCGGGCTGGGGGTCGGCGCGCAGCACCCCGGCGTGGTCGTCCGCCGGATCCGCAACCCCGAGCCGGTCCGGGCGATCCACGCCGCGGTCGCGTCCCGGGCCTGGGGGCACCCGGCCGTCCGCACCCTGCTGGAAGCCATGCGCGCGGCGACCGCCAAGGTCGCTTAGACGAAGAACAGCTCCGCGACGAGGATGCCGACCAGCACCGCCGCGAGGATCGCGGCCACGGTGATCAGCGTCTTCTTCGACACCGGCAGGTTCCACGCCTCGGCCTGCTGCGGCGCGGGAGCGGGCGGCGGCACGTACTGCGTTGCCTGGTGGACCGGCGGGATCTGCTGCGTCGCACCCTGCGGGTAGCCGGGCGGCGGCGTCAGCGGGATCTGCTGCTGGAACTGCGGGCCCGACGGCATCGGCGGCCCCTGCGGCCCCGGGGGCGGCATCGGGGGGCCGCCCGGCCCCGCCGGCCAGCCGACGGGCATGGTCGGCATCGCGGGCGCGGTCGGGGGGATGAACGCCGTTTCGCGGCCTTCGGTGATCGCCTTCAGCGAGTGGACGGTGTCCGCCATCGTCGGGCGCGTGTTCGGGTCCGCGCGCAGCATCTTGCGCAGCGCTTCGGTCAGGACACCCGAGTTGTGCGGCGGGCGCTCGGACGACTGGCCGTCGTCCCCGAACGGCGGCACGCCTTCCACGGCCGTGTAGAGCGTCGCGCCGAGGGAGAAGACGTCCGCGGCCGGCGTGCCCGGCAACCCGCGTGCGACCTCGGGCGCCACGTACGCCGGGCTCGGCCCGCCGCCGCTGATGCCGATGTCGGTGAGCTTGACGCCGCCGTCGTCGGCCAGCAGCACCGTGCCCGGCTCGAGGGTGCGGTGCACGAACCCGGCCGCGTGGATGGCCGCCAGCGCGTTGCCGAGCTGGATGCCCAGCTGCGCCGCCTGGTCGGGGGTGAGCCTGCCGTGCTCGGCGAGGAACGTCGCCATGCTGCGCGACGGGATGTACTCCATCACCAGCCAGACGTCCTGGCCGTCCGGCAGCACGTCGAACACCTTGATCGCGCAGGGGTGCTCGATCCGCGCCGCGTCCTTGCCCTCCTGCATGGCGGCGGCGCGTGCCTGCTCGGCCCGCTCGCCCGCGCCCACCGGCAGGTACATCCGCTTCATCGCGACGGTCCGGAACAGCCGCGTGTCGAACGCCAGCCACACGATGCCGGCGCGGCCACGGCCGATCGGCTGGTCCAGCCGGAACCGGCCGCCGACGATGGTGCCTTCAGAACTCAAAACTGACCTCGGGGCATCAGGGGTTGGTTGCGGCCGAGCTGGACGTGGTCGGCTGTTCCGGCGTCGAGCTCGGGGGAGCCTCCGAAGTCGGCGTTGTCGTCTTCGGTGTCGTCGACCTCGGCGTGGTCGTCGCCGCTTCGGTGTTCCGCGAGGTCGTCGCGCGCTTCGACGACGAGGTCGTCTCGGTCACCGGAGGGGGCACATCGGCCGTGCTGACCGGCTCCTCCGACGTCGTCGGCGGCGTCTCCGACGTCGCGACGGGCGAAGGCTTGGTGCTGGACACCGGCGCGGCAGGCGCCTCCGGGTTGTTCGGGCTCAGCAGCCAGACGACGAGCGCCACCAGGCCCACGACCACGATGCCGCCGATGATCGCCGGGCGCTTCCAGGCGCCGGGCTTCTCGTCGTCATCGTCGACCGGGCTCATCTGCGGACGCGACCGCGGCGGCGGTGGCGCGGGCTCGTCGTCGTAATCGTCGTAGTCGTCCTCGTACCCGCCCTGCTCGTGCGGCGGCACCGGCACGGCGCGGGTCGCGGCCAGCCCGGGCGGCACGCCCCCGGCCGCGTGGTCGTCGTCGCCGTAGCGGCCGTACCCGTCGTAGTCGTCCTCCGGGTAGCCGGTGGCCTCCGGGTAGTCGTCCTCGTCGTAGTACGGCACGGCCTGTGTCGGGGCCGCCCCGCCGCCGAGCAGCGTGCCCGAGTGGCCCGCGGAGATCCCGTCGAACATCTGCGTCGCGTTCGGGTCGGCCACGGCGGCGGCGCCGAGCACGCCGGCGGACGGCGCCATCATGGTCTCGTCCGCCGGGCCGCCGAGCGGGGTCTCCCCGCGGGCGACGGCCGCGAGCAGCTCCTCGCACTCCTCGGCGGTCGGCCGGTGGTCGACGTCCGGGTGCAGCAGCACGGCCAGCACGCTGGCCAGCGGCCCGGACTGGCGCGGCGGGTTGATCTGCCCGGCCGCGACCGCGTGCAGCAGGCTCAGCGTGTTCTCGGACAGCCCGAACGGCGGCTGGCCCTCGCACGCCGCGTAGAGCGTGGAGCCGAGGGAGAAGACGTCGGACTCCGGCCCGGGATCGCCGCCGATGGCGACTTCGGGGGCCAGGTAGGCGGGGGTGCCGGCGATCATCCCGGTCTTGGTGACCGTGACGTCGTCCTTGGCGCGGGAGATGCCGAAGTCGGTGATCTTCACGACGCCGTTGCCGCCGAGGAGGATGTTGCCCGGCTTGATGTCCCGGTGCACGATGCCGACCGCGTGTGCCTCGCGCAGCGCCGCGGCGACCTGGGCGCCGATGCGCGCCACCTCGGTCGGCGGCAGCGTGCGGCGCTCCTGCAGGACGGCGGCCAGGCTGGTGGAGTTGAGGTACTCCATGATCAGGCACGGCTGGCCGTTGTCGTCGGTGACGACGTCGAAGACGGAGATCGCGTTGGGGTGGTGCAGCCGGGCCGCGATCCGGCCCTCGCGCATCGTCCGCTGGCGGGCGTCCTCGGCGTCGTGCTGGTCCAGGTGCGGCTGGAGCAGGAGCTGCTTGATGGCCACCGTGCGGCCCAGGACCTCGTCGTGCGCCTGCCAGACGGCCCCCATCGCGCCCGTGCCGATCCGCCCGACGATGCGGTATCGATCGGCGACCAGACGACCCTCGTCGCTCACGCGACCTCCCTTTGGGCTCCCGCTACACCAGGGCGTGCGGATCGGTGCCTGGTGGCGCGGCCACGAGCACGCCGCTTCGCTGGAGCGTATGCACATGTCGTGGGCTCTGAGCCGGCTTTTCCGAGACCGGCCCGTGACAAGGCTAGGCGCTCACTCTGCGCACACGAAATCGGCACGGGCACTTGAACCAGGGGTGAAGGGGTGATCGCGGTGGGCTACATGTACTGGGCCGAGACGAGCTCGGCTTCGGTGATCAGCCCGCCGGTGTCGGCGACCCGGAACAGCTGGGTGACGCGCACCAGCGCGCCGTCCGGCCGGTGCAGCGTCGCGACCGCGAGGATCGAACCGTCCGGCTTGATCCGCGTGTCGGCTTCCTGGACGTCGATGGCGTCCATCGCGCTCCAGGTGCGGACCAGCTCGCCTGCCGTGCCGTCGACCAGCGCCGGGCTCAGCAGGGCGAGCGCGCCCGCCGAGTCACGGGCGATCTTGGCGTAGAAGTCCTTGACGGCCTGGATCTTGCGGCTGGCGCTGCGCGCGTCGGCGGCCTTGTCCGGGACCGGGGTGGCCGCGGCCGGCGTCGGCTGGGCCCGCGGGGTGCCGTTCGCCTGCTGGGCGGCCGGAGTGTCTTCGGGGTGCGTGCCCGGCGTCGCCGGGCTGTGCCGCTCCGGCGCGCTGCCGCCGGCCTGGTGCTGCGGGACGGCGAGGCCGCCGAGTTCCGCCGCGCCGCTGAACCCGGCGGGCGTGGACTGGCCACCGGAGGCGGCGACGCGGTGGGAGCCGGTCAGCATCGGCGCGGCGATCACCGCGCCGGCGACGAGCGCACCCGCGGCGACGAGCCCGGTCAGCTTCGCGCGGCGCGCGAACCGGCTTTCCGGCTCGCCGCCGTCTTCGGTCTGCTCCGGCTCGCGGGCCGGCTCGGTCCGCGTCGGCAGGAACCGTTGCGGGTCGCGGAAGACCTGCTCGAGATGGTCGCGGTCGGCGTCGGCGACGCCGACCAGGATCTCGGCCGGGATGACGTCCTCGACGCGGACGGCGTGAGGTGACTCACGGCGTGTGCGCTGCCGATCAAGCACGAAAGTCCTCGCTCTGGGTTCCGGGACGGTCACCCGGCCGTTCGGCCGGGCGCCCGCTGGTCCGGTTGGTCGGCTCGTGGCCGGGTTTCCGGATTCGTTGTCGTCAGGTAACCCTGTGCGGACGGCGATCACCAGGCTCTGTCGCCGGAATGCCGTCGCCACACGACGAGCGGCAGCTTATGTCACCCACCCGGACCAGGCATTACCGCTCAGCGCACCGCACGTGCATCAGAACGGGCGAACCGCACGTGCAGGTTTGGTTACTGGCCGTCAGCCGTGATCTTGTCGCCGTCGCCGAAGGTCAAGATGCGCTCCTCGAGCGTCTTGGTCCCGTCGGTGTGGGTGACCTCGACGGTGTTGACCGTGACGCCGCGCTGCTGGTCGATGCTGACCTTCTTGACCTCGAAGTAGGCGATGCCGGCGTACCGCTCGGCGAGCGCCTGCGGCCCCTGGTCGTGCAGGTGGCCGGTGGTCACCGACGACGCCGCGGACGGGTCGGTGGTGACGGTGTTGAAGAACTTCTCCGAGTTGTCCCCCATGGTCTGGGCGTCCGGCGGGAAGGAGTACCACCACGGCGGCTTGACCGGGGTTTCGCGCTGGGCGGGCGTGACCGGCGGCTTCCGCGGCGTCGCGCTCGGGGCGGCCGGGCCGGTGGTGGTCGTCTCCGGCGCGGGGGTGTTCGCGGACGGCGGGGGAGCGACGCCGTCGACCGGCCCGGCGCCACCGCCGCTGTCGGTCTTCCCGGCGCTGGCGTCGTCGTCCGGCCGCGACGAGGAGTCCGGTCCGGCCGCGGACCCGCCCTGCGTGGGCGGCCGGTACTCGCCGGTGGGGTCGACGATCGCCGGCACGCCCTGGTAGCCCGGCCACGCACCCTGCACGGCCTGGTCCATCGGCGGTTTCCCGACGAGGAAGGAGCCGGCGCACAGCAGCCCGACGACGACGGCCCCGGACGCCCCGGTGGCGAACCAAGCCGCCTTCCGCCACGTCTTCGGCGGTGTCACCGACGCGGGCACGGACCCGATGGTGAAGCCACCCAGGCCATCGATGGGAGGAGCGGAGTAGACGCGGACGTCGTCTTCGTCGAGGTCCACGCACCGCGGCGCGGGCGCGGCCAGCGAGACGCGCATCCGCCGGGCCACCCGCTCGGCGTGGCTCTCGGCAACCGGCGCTTCGTCCGCGGCGGCCTCGAGGTCGTCGTCTTCGAGGACGGCCGGGTCGTCCGGGGCATCGAGCGGGAGACTGCCGTGCGCGACCGGGAAAAGCGGCGCCCCGGGCCGCCGGTCACGCGGCTGCGGCAGCGGAAGCAACCCGGAAACGCGCGTATCGGCCGGGGCGGCTTCGGTGGGTTGCCGATGAAAAGGGCGGCTGCCCACCTCCGCCGGCTCGATCGGCCCGCTGTGTCGCAGGGGATGGGCTCCGCTCTCCGGCGGTTCGCCCGGTGCGCGGTATTGCCCGGGGTGCGCGCCGCCCCGCAGGGGATGGGCGCCGCCCTCCCGCCGTTCGTCCGGTCCGCGGTACCACACGGGATGGGGCCCGCTCTCCGGTAGTTCGCCTGGTCCGCGGTACTGCCGGGATGGGGCCCGGCTCTCCGTCGGCTCGCCCGGCGCGTAGTGCCGCACGGAAGGCGAGGCGGGTTCCGGCGCGACGCCGGCCGCGTGGTGCCGCACCGGGCGGTGCTGTGGCAGCGGCGGCGTCCAGCTCTCCGCGCTGCCGCGCCGGTGCCGCCCGGGATGCGCGGGTGCGGCAGCGCGTCCGTGGAACTCCGTGCCTTGGCTCATGTGAGTTCGACCACCCGGCGGTGCGGTCCTGACGCCATCCGGCGGCGGGACGACCCGATCGGAGCACCCTCACGCGCGGAATCCTGTTCGGAATCCTGCGCAGATGCACGCGCACGCGAAGACAGACGCGCGGGGCCGATGCCCCCGCGCGTCCGCCGGGCATCGCCCGACCCAGACGCAAGGGTCCTCACGGCGTCAACCCTAAGAGCATCCGGCGGAGAAAGTCGCCCCCAAACCTGCAAGTTGCAGAGGTTTCACCCGGTAGGGCGCGACCGAACGGGCGATGGTGACGCTGCGAAGTTCCACCCAGCGCCATCGACCCTGATCAGGAAGTTCAGCCTCCCGTGCGGTAACGGTCCCGCGTGGATTGCAGCGCCTTCGTCGCCACGACCCCGCTACCGGCGGCGACGATGATCGCGAAGACGTCGAGCGTCGGTCCCCCGGCCGTGAGCAACCAGGCGAACAGCGAAGCCGCGGTGGTACCGCCGGCCACCGCCCACCTGCTCTTGACGTACTGCGCGACCGGAGCGCCTCCGGCCCGCTTACCCGCTGCGTTGTTGAGCAGCGCCAGATACCCCACATGGCCCAGCGCGGCCAGCACGCTCGCGAGCGCGACGATGACGGCGATGAGGTTCACGAGCCAGTCCATGACCCCAGTCTGCCTGCACCGGGGCCACCAGTGCCTCGGGGAAGTCCCCGAATTCACCGCAACCGTTACCGGCCGAGCCGCCCGCGGCCCAGGTTCAGCAGCGCCATGGCCAGCTGCCGGCCGTCCGGGCCGAGTTCGCGGTAGCGCGCGAGCACGTCCATCTCGCGGTTGTAGACGATGCGCGTGCCGCCGGCGGCCATCCGCGCGGCCCCGATCGTCTTGGACACTTCGACCCGGCGTTTGACCAGCCGCAGGATCTCCTTGTCCAGCCAGTCGATCTCCTCCCGGAGCGACGCGATGTCGTCGCCCGCGGGGGTGTGCTCGGCGGGCTGGCCGTCGGCGTTCGTCGCGTGTGCGTTCATCGGGACCTCTTCCTTGAAGCCCGGACCAGGCCCCAGGGACGGCGACAGCCCCGGGTCCGTGGACTCCGGGGCTGGCGTGATGGCGGTTCGGGCACTACGCGATCACGGGAGCCGGAGTCCGGGTCCCGTAGAAAAATCGCTTCACGAGGTGCCGCATGCGGTCAGTATGGCACAGCGGCACGGGGCCGTTCCCGTGCCGAGCGCCCCCCGGCGTGCACCAGGAGGCTGACTGCGAGCCAGAACAGCGGGAAGGCGGGCCAGAAGAACCCGGCCCCCAGCACCGCCCAGCGGACGATCACCAGAACGGCGACCGCGGCCACCACGGCGAGGTGGACGCGCAGCGCGGGATGCCGCCGCAGCGCCTCCCGGCTCAGCGCGAACCCGGGCGTCGGCGGCGCGGGCCGCGGCAGATCAGTGGTGAGCGCGGCGAGTTCGTCGGTGAACCGCGCGGCGTAAACGCGGCTGAGGCGCTCTTCGACCTCATCGAGGGTGAGCCGGCCTTCGGAACCGGCGGTCTGGACGGTGGTGGCGACGCGTTCCCGATCGGCGTCGGCGGCCCGGATCCGGGCGGAGCTGGTGTCTTCCATGTCCACCGATGCTCCGCGCAGCAAGGCGGCACCGCGTCGGACGGCAGGCGACAACCGGCGCTACGCCCTCCGCCGTACCCGAGTGCCTCGCCGAAGCACCGGCTCGCGGGCGCGGCACGCTGTGCCGCACTCCCACCCGCCCGGGGTAGCGTGGACGCCACGATGGACACCCTCTTCGATCTCCCCGCCGCGACCCCTGTGCGCAAGCCCGCCGCCGGCGGGCAGGCCGAGCTGCTCGACGACCTCAACCCCGCCCAGCGCGAAGCCGTCACCCACGCCGGTGGCCCGCTGCTGGTGGTGGCGGGCGCGGGATCGGGCAAGACCCGGGTGCTGACCCGCCGGATCGCCTACCTGCTCGGCGAACGCCGGGTGCACCCCGGCGAAATCATGGCGATCACGTTCACCAACAAGGCCGCCGCCGAAATGCGCGATCGCGTCGCCGCGCTCGTCGGGCGCCGCGCGAACGCGATGTGGGTGTCGACGTTCCACTCGATGTGCGTGCGGATCCTGCGCCGCGAGGCCAAAACCCTGGACATGTCGTCGAGCTTCTCCATCTACGACTCCGACGACACCAAGCGGCTGATCACCTTGGTGGCGCGGGATCTCGACATCGACCCGAAGCGGTACGCCGCCCGCACGCTCGCCGTGCACATCTCGAACCTGAAGAACGAGCTCACCGACCCGGAGACGGCGGCGGCGAACGCGGGCAACGACCTCGAGCGCCGCGTCGCCGAGGTCTACGGCGAGTACCAGCGGCGGCTCAACCAGGCCAACGCCTTCGACTTCGACGACCTCATCATGCGCACGGTCTCGCTGCTGCAGGCGTTCCCGGACGTCGCCGAGTACTACCGGCGCCGCTTCCGCCACGTGCTGGTCGACGAGTACCAGGACACGAACCACGCGCAGTACACGCTGGTCCGCGAGCTGGCCGGGACCGCGCCGAACGAGGCGGGCGTCGAGCCGGCCGAGCTGGTCGTCGTCGGTGACGCGGACCAGTCGATCTACGCCTTCCGCGGCGCGACGATCCGCAACATCGAGGAGTTCGAGCGGGACTTCCCGAACGCGCGCACCATCCTGCTGGAGCAGAACTACCGTTCCACGCAAACGATCCTGAACGCGGCCAACGCCGTCATCGAGCGCAACCCGAACCGCCGGGCCAAGCGGCTGTGGACGGATTCGGGCGACGGCGAGAAGATCGTCGGCTACGTCGCGGACAACGACCACGACGAAGCCGCGTTCGTGGCGGGGGAAATCGACGCGCTGGCGGAGAAGGGCGAAGCGGACTACTCCGACGTCGCCGTCTTCTACCGCACCAACAACCAGTCCCGCGTCTTCGAAGAGATCTTCATCCGGCTCGGCCTGCCGTACAAGGTCGTCGGCGGCGTGCGGTTCTACGAGCGCCGCGAGGTCCGCGACATGATCGCGTACCTGCGGGTGCTGGCGAACCCCGAAGACACGGTCAGCCTGCGGCGCGTGCTGAACGTGCCCAAGCGCGGCATCGGCGACCGCGCCGAGGCCGTCGTGGCGACGCACGCCGAGCGCGAGCGGATCTCCTTTGCGCAGGCGCTGCGGGACGCAGTGGAGGGCCGGGTGCCGCTGCTGAACCCTCGGTCGGTCAAGGCCATCGGCGGGTTCGTGGCGCTGCTCGACGAGCTGGGGACGCTGGTTGCGGACGGCGCCGAGGTGCACGACGTCCTGGAAGCGGTGCTGGAGAAGACCGGCTACCGGGTCGAGCTCGAGGAGTCGGAAGACCCGCAGGACCACACGCGCGTGGAGAACCTGGACGAACTCGTCACCGTGGCGCGCGAGTTCACCGAGATCACCGCCGCGGTCGTCGCGGACGAGAACGCCGAGCTGGTCGTGGACGAGGGCGTCCCGGCGCCGGGCTCGCTGCCGGCGTTCCTCGAGCGCGTGTCGCTGGTCGCGGACGCCGATTCGGTGCCGTCGCCCGACGGTGGCGAGGAAGGCGACGGCGGTGCGGGCGTGGTCACGCTGATGACCGTGCACACCGCTAAGGGCCTGGAGTACCCGGTCGTGTTCTGCACCGGCTGGGAGGACGGCGTCTTCCCGCACATGCGGGCGCTGGGCGACCCCACCGAGCTGGCCGAGGAACGTCGGCTGGCGTACGTCGCGATCACGCGCGCCAGGAAGCGGTTGTACGTCTCGCGCGCGATCACGCGCTCGGCGTGGGGCCAGCCGTCGATGAACCCGGCTTCGCGGTTCCTCGACGAGCTGCCGCCGGACCTCGTCGACTGGCGGCGGCTGGAGCCGTCCAGCAGTGGCTTCGGCTCGTTCGGTTCCGGTTCGCGCGGCACCCCGCGGGCGGCGACCACCTGGGGCGGCCGGCGGTCTTCGTCGCCGTCTTCGCAGGGCACGCCGTCGTTCGGCAAGGGCTGGAAGGACACGGTGGCGCTGAAGCTGGACGTCGGCGACCGCGTCAGCCACGACAAGTACGGCCTCGGCACGGTGATCTCCTGCGACGGCGTCGGCCCGCGCGCGACGGCCACGATCGACTTCGGCGCGGCTGGCAAGGTCCGCCTGATGCTGATCGGCAGCGTTCCCATGGTGAAGCTCTAGTCCGCAACCCGTCCGAGTGAATCCGGCGGCGATCTCCCCGATCGCCGCCGGAATCGTCGTACCCACCCGGTACAACTGACCCTGCAATCGAACATAGGTTCGACAGAGGGGGGTAGTGTGGTGTGGACCCGGTGCTGTTTGGGCTGTTGGCCGAAGGGGTACAAAAATACCTGCGAGGAGTCCTGGGGACGACGGTTCCGGATCGGGGTCGGGAACCTGCGGGGACTTCAGGAGTTCCTTCGCGTGCGGGAGCGGAGGCGTGTCGGCTGGCCGCCGCCTGGCGAGCGCTGCTCAAGCAGCACGAGCTCGGCGCGGACGGGCGCTGTGTCACCTGCGGCCGGGGACGCCGCTGGACGACCAGGGCCCGGAGTGCCGCGCGTGTCCGCTCCGCGGGGGGTGCAGGGGGAGCTGTGCCCTGGGGCTGACTGCCGGTCCGCCGTCCGGCGGAGCTGTGCACGGTGTGGCAGGTCGCGGTGGCGTACTTCATCCGGCGTTTACCGGGCGGACAGCGATAGGCGGTGGCGGGCGCTGAGGCGCCTGTGTGCGGTTTTTCCCGGCGGGGTAGTGGGTTCGGTCGTCCGGCGGGTCTTGGCGCGGCCTGGGGCGCTTCCGATGGCAGGCGTGCTGGGCCGCGAGCTCGATCCGGACGGGCGGGGTTCCCGCGCGGCGGGTTCGCACGGCCCGGCGATCTTGCCGGAGCCGCTCGGTGCCGTCCGGAGGCCCTCGTCGGCGAGCGAAGACTTACCCGATCCGGGTGTTTGTGTTTGTGTTCGGCCCGCAGTGGTGAACCTGGATCTTGTGACCGGTTCCAGTGCCCGAGCGGCGGGCCTTCAGCGCTTTTGGCCGGCTGCGGCTGAGCGCGTCCGCCCGGCCGGAGCAGGTGAGTGCTCTACGGCCGGGTGTCCGCTGTCGCGCGTGCTGGTGCTGCCTGCGCCCGGGCGGGGAGCGAACGGATCAGACGACGACGCCGCGCGCGGCCAGCCACGGCCGGGGGTCGATCTTCTTGGTGCCGTTCTGCCAGACCTCGAAGTGCAGGTGCGGACCGGTGCTCTGGCCGCGGTTGCCGATCTCGGCAATCTGCTGGCCACACTTGACCTTCTGGCCCGCCTTGACGATGAAGCTGTTCATGTGGCCGTAGACCTGGACGGTGCCGTCGTCGAGCTCGATCTTGACCCAGAGGCCGAAACCGCTGGCCGGGCCGGCCTCGATCACGGTGCCGTCGGAGGCGGCGTAGATCGGGGTGCCGATCGAGTTGGCGATGTCGATGCCGAGGTGGCTCGTGCCCCACCGGGCACCGAAGCCCGAGGTGAAGGTGCCGTGCGCGGGCAGGCAGGTCTTGGGGCGAGCGGCTTCCTCGGCGGCCTTCTTGGCGGCGTCGGCTTCGCGCTGCTCGCGGGCCTGGGTGACGGAGGCACTGTCGGCGAGCTTGGCGGCCTCGGCGGAGGCGTCGACGGCGTGGCCGGTGGGCAGGAGTTCCGGGGCGCCCCCGGAGCCCGCACCTCCCGCGGTCAGCGATGCGCTGACGTCCTGGGTGTTGGCCAGGGGGGTGACGGCGGTGTTCGAGTCCGTGACTGTCTTGAGGGTCGAGCCCGCAGCGGCGGCGGCGAACGCACCAGCCGCAACGGCGGCAACCACGACACGGCCGCGAAGGGCCGAAGAGGGCGGGGCGATGCGGTGCGCACCCCGGACACGAACGACCGCACCTTCCAGTGCGTCCTTCAATGCCGGGGAAGGAGCTTGGCCGCCGGGGGAGCGGTGTGAAGCCAAGACAGGGCCTTCCATCGTCGGGGAGCCGGGTCGAGGACTGCGGGCGGGGGAACCCGGTGAGCCAACCTCGGGGGTGGTTTGCTCGGTGTCCTACTTCGTGACCTGACTGTAATGGGGACCTCGGGACAGTAACGAAGGGGTACCTCTGTCGGCAAGACGTGCCCCCGCTGTCGGCCGTTCGAGTGGAACCGGCATCTCCCTCACCTGTGGAAATCACCCAAAGTTAGAGGGGGTTTACGGCGTTCGGTGTGACTTGCCTTACAGGCTGAAAGGATGGTGAAGGCCCGCCAAAGGGCCCAAGGGGCCTTCCGAGGCCGCCGATGGCCGGAATAACGGACTGCGAAGGAGGGTTGAAGCGCCTCCGACGACTCCCGCGGACTCGCGGCCCCGCCAACGGCTCCCGGGTGGCTCGAACTTGCTAGCGTCGCGGGCAATATGCCCCCACGCGCAGAGCCCCCCACCGGAAGCACCCCCGGCCCCCGCCGAGAACCAGAGGCGCGAGGCGCAGCCGGCCCCGCCTCCACCCCCAGCCCCCCGGACGCCGCCGGCCGGCCCCAGAAGCCCGCCCGGCCATCCCTCTCCGGAGGCGCACCCGCGGGTGATCCGGGCGTGCCCACCTCGGCTTTCCCCAGCGCTGGCGGCTCTGGGCAAGGGGCCGGCGAGTCGGCACGCCCCGAGCCGGCCACCGGCGCGCGTGGCAGTGGAGCCGACTCTGCGGGTGGTCCGAGGGAGCCGTCGACAGAGCCGTTCCCCAGCGGCCGAGCTGCGCAAGGGCCCGGCGACGCTTCGCGCTCCGAGCCGGCCGCCGGCGCGCGCGGCTGGGCCGCCGACTCCGCGGTTGAGCCCCCGACCGAGCCCTTCGCCGGCGGCCGAGCTGCCGAAGGGCCTGGTGAGCCGCCGCGCCCCGAGTCAGCCGGTGGACCGCGAGGTGCCGCGGCCGGTTCGAGTGAGCCCTCGAGCGCCGTCCCGGCCACGCCAGCCTCCGCTGGGCCGCGGCAGCCCGCGCCTGCCGCCGGTGCGCGAGACTCCGCGCCCCGCTCCGGCGAACAGGCGCGCCCCGAGCCGCCGACCAGCCCCTTCGTCGCACCCAGAACCGCCGAACCAACCGCCGGATCAGCGGCCGAACCAGCGGCCGAACTCTGGGCCGACGACACCGGAAACCGCCCCCTGACCGTCGCCCTCGTCCTGGCCGCGCTCGGTGCCGTGGCCCTCACCGCCGCCGCCGTGGTTCCCGTCTCGCCGGCCGCTGCTCCCGGGTTTGCCGGCTGGCCGTGGCTTGCCCTGCTCGCGCTCGGTCCCGCCGTCGCCGCCGTCTGGTTCGCCGCCACCGGTAAACCCGGGCTTGGTGGCGGGCTCGTTCTCGGCCTGGCCGCGCTCGCTCCCGGGCGGCTGGTCCTCGACCTCCAGTTCGCCGTCAACGGCCCCCTCACCATCCGGCCGGAGCTCTACCTGCCCGACCGGTTCCTCGGCAGTTCCCCCGTCGGCGGCGGGTTCTGGCTGCTCGTCGCCGGGCACGTCCTGACCGGGGCCGCCGGGGTGGTTGCCTGGCGGGCCCTCCGCAGCCACGACGAACCCGAGCGACGGCGCTGGCGGCTGCTCGTCCCGCTGCTCGCCGTCGTCGCCGGTGCCGGGCTGCTCACCGCTCCCGTCCACTCCGACAGCGGCTTCCTGCTCGCCCGCGCCTCCTTCGAAGGGCCGTGGCCCGCGCTCGGCGGGTACCTCCTGCTCGCCGCCGCCCTGCCGCTGGCCGCCGCGCTCGCCCTCGCCGCTCCGGCCGAGCACGTGGCCCGGGGAGCGCTCGGCGGGCTGGCCGCCGCGGCCTTCGGGGTGGCCGTGCCCCCCGTTCTCGCCGGGCTTTACCGGGACGATCTGCACGTCACCTGGGGACCCGTGGTCGCGCTCATCGCGACGGCCACCGTCGCGGGCCTCGCCGGCACGCGGCTGACCGAGCGCCCCCACCAGGCCGAAGCCGACCTCGCCGGCAGCGCGAAACTGCCCGGCCTCTTCTGGTGGCGGCTCACCACCGGCCTGCTCGGCCTGGCCACCGCGCTCGCCGCGCTCATCGGGGCCTTCGCCCCGCAGGTCGCCGTCACCGCGCTGAACCCGGGTGCCGACACGCCGGTCAGCGCCGCCGCCGACAGTCCCGCCCGCTGGTTCCTGCTCGCCGCCGCGCTCGTGCTCGCCGTTCCCGCCGCCGGGGTGCTCGTCCCGAAGACCGCCGCCGTCGCGCGGCCGGTCCTCGGGGTTGCCTGGGCCGGGATCGTCCTGGCCGGCACCGCCGTCCTCAACACCGCGCTGACCGCCACCCAGGCCGGCAACCTCGCCGGCTTCGGCGGCGCGGCCGCCCCCGTCTTCACCTACGACCTCGGTGCCGGCGCCGCCTGGACGTTCGCCGCGCTCGTCCTCGCCGCACTGGCCGCGCTCGCCGCCGCCGGGACCGGCGTCGTCGAACGCGAGGACGCCGCGGAGAGCACCGAGCCGGACCAGAAGACACTCGCGCCCGTCGCGGCCGGGGCGATCCTGGCCGTGGCCGCGTTCGGGCTGCCCGTCTTCGCCGTCCCCGGCTACGTCGCCCCCGGCCTCTGGTCCCACCTCGACACGCCTTCGTGGGGTCTGCTGACCGCCGCCTTGGTCGTCGTCGGCGCGGCCGCGCTCGCGACACGGTCACGGCCGAAGCCGGCCGCCGCCCTGCTCGCCGGCGCCGCCTTGCTCACCGCGCTGCACGCCGCCGAACTGCCGCTCGTCGGCGGGACGCTCGGCGGCGCGAGCCCGGCCACCGGGTTCTGGGTCGCGCTCGCCGCCACGGCCGCACTGCTCACCGCCGCCGCCATGTCGGCCGCCGGGGCACGCCGTGCTCGGTGATCGGCTGCCGGACGACGCCGTGCGCGGTGACCGGCCGCCGGACAACCCGGAGCACGCCGTGCGCCGTGACCGGCTGCGGGTGCTGCTCGTCGAGTTCACCCGGCCCGATCCGGCTGCCGTCGTGCTCGGCCGCGTGCTGCGCGACGACGGCGTGGAGGTCGTCCACGCCGGTCCCGTCGACAGCGTCGAGCAGATCCTGCGCACCGCCGAACAGGAGGACCCGGACGCGGTCGGCGTGCTCGGCGCCGCGCCGCCCGAAGACCTCGAAGCCGCCCTCGGCGGCGTCCCCGTCTTCACCTCCGAGACCGCCGCGGAAGCGGTGAAACGGCTTGCCGGTGGGCGGTCTCACACCGGTGAAGCACCGTCTGACCGCGTACGGTGACCGACTTCACCAGGTGCGGAGTCCCCTGCTCCTGCGCAGGTCGCTAACCTCGACTGGTCCGACAGCGCGGTCCGGTCGCGGACCACCTGCAGTGGCGTGTCGTCAGGAGACTGGAGTAGTGGACCTCTACGAGTACCAGGCGAGGGATCTCTTCGCCGCCCACGGAGTACCGGTTCTGCCGGGTGCCGTGGCTAGCACCCCCGAAGAAGCCAAGGCCGCCGCGGAGCAGATCGGTAACCAGGTCGTCGTCAAGGCGCAGGTGAAGGTCGGCGGCCGCGGCAAGGCGGGCGGCGTCAAGCTGGCCCAGACGCCCGACGAGGCGAAGGAGAAGGCGGAAGCCATCCTCGGCCTCGACATCAAGGGCCACATCACGCGTCGCGTGCTCGTGGCCGAAGCCTCGGACATCGCGTCCGAGTACTACTTCTCCTTCCTGCTGGACCGGTCCAACCGGACCTTCCTGGCGATGGCGTCCTCCGAGGGCGGCATGGAGATCGAGCAGCTCGCCGTCGAGCGCCCCGAGGCGCTCGCCAAGATCCCGGTCGACTCGATCACCGGTGTCGACAAGGCGAAGGCGCTCGAGATCCTGAAGGCCGGCAACTTCCCGGCCGACATCATCGACGAGGCCGCCGACGTCGTGGTGAAGCTCTGGGAGACCTTCGTCTCCGAGGACGCCACCCTGGTCGAGGTCAACCCGCTGGTCCGCGACCCGCAGGACAAGATCATCGCCCTCGACGGCAAGGTCACCCTCGACGAGAACGCGGACTTCCGCCAGCCGGGCCACGAAGCCCTGGTGGACAAGGAAGCGGAGAACCCGCTCGAGGCGAAGGCCAAGGCCAAGAACCTCAACTACGTCAAGCTCGACGGCCAGGTCGGCATCATCGGCAACGGCGCGGGCCTCGTGATGTCCACTTTGGACGTCGTGGCGTACGCGGGTGAGAAGCACGGCGGCGTGAAGCCGGCGAACTTCCTCGACATCGGCGGCGGCGCGTCGGCCGAGGTCATGGCGGCCGGGCTGGACGTCATCCTCAACGACACCGACGTGAAGAGCGTCTTCGTCAACGTCTTCGGCGGCATCACCGCCTGCGACGCGGTGGCGAACGGCATCGTCGAGGCCCTGAAGATCCTGGGCGACGAGGCCACCAAGCCGCTGGTCGTCCGCCTGGACGGCAACAACGTCGTCGAGGGTCGCCAGATCCTGGCCGACGCGAACCACCCGCTGGTCACCGTGGTGGACACAATGGACAACGCGGCCGACAAGGCTGCCGAGCTCGCCGCGGCAGGTGCGTGAAATGTCGATCTTCCTGAACGAGAACAGCAAGGTCATCGTCCAGGGGCTCACCGGCTCCGAGGGCATGAAGCACGCCACCAAGATGCTGAAGTCCGGCACGAACATCGTGGGCGGCGTCAACGCCCGCAAGGCCGGCCAGACCGTCACCATCGAGGGCAAGGACCTCAAGGTCTTCGGCACCGTCGAAGAGGCGATCAAGGAGACCGGCGCCGACGTGTCGGTCATCTTCGTGCCGCCGAAGTTCGCCAAGGACGCGGTCATCGAGGCGATCGACGCCGAGATCCCGCTCGCCGTGGTGATCACCGAGGGCATCCCGGTGCACGACTCGGCCTACTTCTGGGCCCACGCCGTCGCGAAGGGCAACACGACCCGGATCATCGGCCCGAACTGCCCCGGCGTGATCAGCCCCGGCAAGTCGAACGCCGGCATCATCCCGGCCGACATCACCGGCCCCGGCAACATCGGCCTCGTGTCGAAGTCCGGCACGCTGACCTACCAGATGATGTACGAGCTGCGGGACATCGGTTTCTCGACCGCGGTCGGCATCGGCGGTGACCCGATCATCGGCACCACGCACATCGACGCCCTCGAGGCGTTCGAGGCCGACCCCGAGACCAAGGTCATCGTGATGATCGGCGAGATCGGCGGCGACGCCGAAGAGCGCGCCGCGGCCTACATCAAGGAGAACGTGACGAAGCCGGTCGTCGGCTACGTCGCGGGCTTCACCGCGCCCGAGGGCAAGACCATGGGCCACGCCGGCGCCATCGTCTCCGGTTCCTCCGGCACGGCCGCCGCGAAGAAGGAGGCCCTCGAGGCCGCCGGCGTCAAGGTCGGCAAGACCCCGAGCGAGACCGCCGTCCTCGCGCGTGAGCTGTACAACAACCTCGGCTGAGGTTGAGGCGTAACTCCTGGTCGGGCCGGGCACCACACACGGTGCCCGGCCCTTCCCCGTTCGGTGCGAAACCGGGCGGGGGATTCACACGTCTGGTGGGCTGACGGCCGTGGAGTGCGCTAGCGTTCTGCGCACACAAGCCGCCTCGTCTTTCTTCCGGGCGCCCGCGCGCCCGGAGTGCCGGTCGAACCGACAGGAGTGCATCCGATGACCTTCCCCAGCGGTGGGCCCGGCTACCCCCAGCAGGGTGGCGGCCAGCAGCCCCCCGGCCCCCCGTCCAGCAGCTTCCCGTCGCAGCAGCAGCACTCGCACCAGGCGCCGTCCGGCGCGGCGGGCCTGACGCAGAACCTGCCGCTGCTGCTCGCCTTCGGCGTCGCCGGCCTCAGCCTCGTGCAGTACTTCCTCGGCTTCTCCGACAACGGCGAAGTCGGCCTCGGCGGAACGCTCCTGCTGGCCGGTGGTCTGCTCGCCGCGATGCACGCGCTGCCGAAGGGCCCGAAGACGCTGCCGTTCGCGGCGCTGCTGAGCGTCCTCGGCGCGCTCGAGGTCCTGGACGCGCTGGTCGGGATGCAGACTTCGCCGGGCATCGTCACCGTCATCCTGATCCTGGGGATCCTGCAGATGCTCGTCGCGGTCGGTGCGTTGCTGATCGAGCACGGCATCATCAAGCCGCCGTCGCCGAAGCCCGCCGCCCCGCCGTCCTACGGCGGCCAGTACGGCCAGCCGGGCCAGCAGCAGCAGTACGGCCAGCAGGGGCCGCCCGGTCAGCAGTTCGGCCAGCCCGGCCACGGGCCGGGGCCGGTCGCCGCCACCGGTGAGCCGTCGGCGCCGTTCTCGCAGCCGGGGCAGTACGGCTCGCCGAACCCGCCGTCGACCACTCCGCCGCCGAGCCCGCAGGCCACGACGTACGCCCCGCAGCAGGGCCAGTTCTTCCAGCAGCCGCCGCCGGAGAACCCGGGCACGCCGCCCGGCGGCTTCGGCAAGACCAACTGACGCAGTCCGTTTCGAACACCCGCTGTGACTCTCGGTGTCACAGCGGGTGTTTTGCGTGGGAGGTGACCCGACCGGGTGAGCCAGTCCGTCCGGCGGCGGCGTGGCTCACCCGGACGGAGCAACCCGGATGTCAAGGTGCGGATCATGGACCTGCTCACCGACGACCCCCGCCGGCCGGGTGAAGCGGTGGGTGACCAGGGATCCGGCGTCGAGCGGGCGACGGCGTCCCGGCCGCGGGTGCTGCTCACCGCCGCACTCGGCCCGCTGGTCACCGGCTACGCCGCCGTCGCGACCGTGCTGGCCCTGGTCGCCCTCACCGCCGGCCGCACCGCCTTCTCCGGCACCGGCGTGCTGCTGGCCGCCGGGCCCGGCTGGCTCGCCGCGCACCAGGTGCGTCTCGGCATCGGCGGTCACCCGCTCGGCGTGCTGCCGCTGCTGCCGACGTTGGGCGTGGTCGCGCTGGCCGCGCGGACGGCGTCCGCCGCCGCCCGCCGCCTCGGCTGCCGGTCGTTCCGCGAAGCCCGGCCGGTGCTGATCGCGATCACCGGCGCGCACGCGGTGGCCGGGCTCGTCGTGGCGCTCTGCGCGCAGGGCTCGGCCGTGACGGCGAACCCGGTCCTCGCCTGCGTCGTCCCCGGGCTGCTCGCCGCGGCGGCCTCGGTCGCCGGTATCACCCGGTCGTGCGGGCTGCCGGACGCCGTCGCCGACCGCCTCGACCCGCTCGCGCTGCGCGGGCTGCGCACCGGCGCGACGAGCCTGGCGGTCCTGGTGGCCTGCGGTGCCGCCGTCTTCACCGTCGCGACCGGGGTGTCGTGGGCGACGGTGTCCGACACCTACGAACCCGGGTTCGGCACGAGTTCCGGGCTCTTCCTGCTCTCGCTGCTGTACCTGCCGAACGCCGTGACGGCCGCGTTGTCCTTCATCACCGGGCCCGGGTTCTCGATCGGGCCGCTGACCGTCGGCATGTTCGGCTACCGCGGCGGCGCCGTGCCCGCCGTCCCGCTGCTCGGCGGGCTGCCCGAGCACCACGCGGCGTGGTGGCCGGCGCTGCTGGTGCTGCCCGCGGCGGCCGGCGCGCTGGCCGGCTGGTCGCTGCGCCGGGCCGACGCCGATCCGGCGCAGCGCATCCGCGCGGTCGCGGTCGCCGGCGCGGTCGTCGCGCTCGGCTGCGTCGTGCTGGGCACGCTGGCCGGCGGGCGGCTCGGCGACGGCCCGTTCGACCCGGTGAGCGTCCCCGTCGGCGTCGCCTCGATCGTCGCGTTCTGCTGGATCGTGATCCCGGGTTCGTTCGTCGCGTTCTTCGCGGGCGAGCACGAGCCGCCCGCGCCGCCGCCCGAAGCCCTCGAAGACAACGAAGCCTTCGAAGACGCCGACGACGTCGACCCCGAAGAAGCGTCCGAAGCCGTCGAAGAGCTCGAAGCGGCTGCAGCGTCCGAAGTGGACGAGGAGATCTCCGCCGAGGACGCGGAATTCGAAGCCGAGGCCGACGCCGAACTCGGCCTGGCCGACCCGGCACTTTCACGTGAAAGTGCCCCGGGAGCGGAGGGAGCACGTTCACGTGAAAGTGCCCCCGGCACCGGCGATGCTGTGACCGGAGGCACCGAGACCTGCGGCGACGTCGAGCCGGGCGAGGGCGACCGTTAGGGTTTACGTGACCTGGTGAAGCGCCGTGCGCCCCGGCTGCGCACCGCCCGCGGCAAGGAGCTCGCTCTGTCTCAACGGTTGGACCTGCCCACTCCGGTGAAGCTCGTCGTGCTCGCGTCGGGCTCCGGCACCCTCCTGCAGGCGGTGCTGGACGCCACCGGGCGGTCCGGCTTCCCGGCGAAGGTCGTCGCCGTCGGCGCCGACCGCACCGGCATCGAAGCCCTCACCCGCGCCGAGCGGCTGAGCATCCCGTCGTTCGCCGTCCGCGTCGCCGACCACCCGGACCGCGCCGCGTGGGACAAGGCGCTGACCGAGGCCGTCGCGGCGTACCGGCCCGACCTGGTCGTCTCCGCCGGGTTCATGAAGATCCTCGGGAGCGAGTTCCTCAGCCGCTTCACGGTGATCAACACGCACCCGGCGCTGCTCCCGTCCTTCCCCGGGATGCACGCGGTCCGCGACGCTCTCGAAGCCGGCGTCAAGGTCACCGGCTCGACCGTGCACTTCGCGGACGCCGGGGTCGACACCGGGCCGATCATCGCCCAGGAGGCGGTCGTCGTGGAGAGCGACGACGACGAAAACGTCCTGCACGAACGGATCAAGGCCGTCGAACGCAGGCTGCTGGTGGAAACGATCGAGCGACTCGGCCGCGGTGGCTGCACCGTGGACGGACGAAAGGTGACATTTCGTGAGCACTGACCTGGGACGGCGCCCGGTCCGCCGGGCGCTGATCGGCGTCTCGGACAAGGCGGGCCTCCTGGACCTCGCGACCGGCCTGCACGCGGCCGGCGTCGAGATCGTCTCCACCGGCGGGACGGCGAAGGCCATCGCCGACGCCGGCGTCCCGGTCACGCCGGTCGAGCAGGTCACCGGCTTCCCGGAGTCGCTGGACGGCCGGGTGAAGACGCTGCACCCGCACGTCCACGCCGGGCTGCTGGCCGACCAGGGCAACCCGGACCACGTCGAGCAGCTGCGCAAGCTGGACATCGCGGCGTTCGACCTGCTCGTCGTCAACCTGTACCCGTTCGCGCAGACGGTGGCGTCCGGCGCGAGCGCCGAGGACTGCGTCGAGAACATCGACATCGGTGGCCCGGCCATGGTCCGCGCGGCGGCGAAGAACCACGGCAGCGTCGCGGTCGTCGTCGATCCGGCCCGCTACGGCTGGGTGCTCGAGCGCGTCGCCGACGGCGGCTTCGGCTTCGCAGACCGCAAGCGCCTCGCGGCGCAGGCGTACGCGCACACGGCGGCGTACGACACGGCTGTCGCGTCGTGGTTCGCCGGCGCGTACGCCCCCGACGAGGACACTGTCGACGCCGGCTTCCCGGACTTCCTCGGCGCCACCTGGGAGCGCGCCGACGTCCTGCGCTACGGCGAGAACCCGCACCAGAAGGCCGCGCTGTACAAGAGCGACCGGCCCGGCCTGGCGCACGCCGAGCAGCTGCACGGCAAGGCCATGTCCTACAACAACTACGTCGACACCGACGCCGCGCGCCGCGCCGCGTACGACTTCGCCGAGCCCGCCGTCGCGATCATCAAGCACGCCAACCCGTGCGGTCTCGCGGTCGGCGTCGACGTCGCCGAAGCGCACCGCAAGGCACACGCGTGCGACCCGGTTTCGGCCTACGGCGGCGTCATCGCGACGAACCGGCCGGTCAGCCGCGAAGCCGCCGAGCAGATCGCCGAGGTCTTCACCGAGGTCGTGCTGGCCCCGGACTTCGACGCCGAAGCCCTGGAAATCCTGCAGCGCAAGAAGAACATCCGCCTGCTGAAGCTGCCGGCGGCCCCGGCGTTCCCGGTCGAGTTCCGGCCGATCTCCGGCGGTGTCCTGCTGCAGACGGCCGACGCGATCGACGCTTCCGGTGACGACCCCGCCAACTGGAAGCTCGCCACCGGCGCCCCGGCCGACGAGCAGACCCTGCGCGACCTCGAGTTCGCGTGGCGCTCGCTGCGCGCGGTCAAGTCCAACGCCATCCTGCTCGCCGCCGGCGGCGCGACCGTCGGCGTCGGCATGGGCCAGGTCAACCGGGTCGACTCGTCGCGGCTCGCGGTGACCCGGGCGGGTGACCGGGCCAAGGGCGCCGTCGGCGCGTCGGACGCGTTCTTCCCGTTCCCGGACGGCCTCGAGGTGCTGACCGACGCGGGCGTGCGCGCGATCGTGCAGCCCGGCGGCTCGGTCCACGACCCCGAGGTCATCGCGGCCGCGGAGAAGGCGGGCGTCACCATGTACCTGACGGGGACGCGCCACTTCGCGCACTGACCGCTTTCGGGGGCTCCGGGTGGCGGAGCCCCCCCGATGTTACCGACCCGCGCTTCGAGAGGGAGGGCTCGATGCAGCAGCCGCCGTACGGCCACGGTCAGCAGGGGTACCCGGGCCACTCGCAGCAGCCCGGGTACCCCCCGCAACAGGGTTATCCGCAACAGCCCGGGTATCCGCCGCCCGGGTATCCGCCCCCCGGCTACGGCGCGCCGGTGCCGCCGCCGAAGAAGAAGCGGACCGGGCTGATCCTCGGCATCGTCGGCGGTGTCGTGGTGCTGCTCGGCGCCGGCATTCCGCTGGGCATCTTCGCGAGCGACTACTACGCGAGCACCGGCGCGGCGCCGTCGTCGTCGCCGGTGCCCGCCGAGTGCCAGGTACCGGCGCCGGTGCTGGAGAAGGCGGGTTTCCCGAGCTTCGTCCTGGGCGGCCAAGGCGACCAGAACCTGCCGGGCATCAAGCAGCAGGGCTGCAGCTGGAAGCCGGGGCCGGACGAGAACGTCCGCGACGCCACCATGCACGTCCAGATCACGCGGTATTCCGGGGAGAACGCGCGCGAGCAGGCGAACGACCTGTTCACGCCGAAGGCGCCGCCGATCCCGCCGACGGAGGTGCGCGGCATCGGCGACAAGGCGGTGCTGGTCCGGTTGGCCACCCAGAGCGCGTTCAGCGGGTCCGAGCTGCACGTCCTGAAGGGCACGACCGTCGTCGTCCTCGACGTGTCCGGCTGGGACAAGGGGTTCTTCTCGAACTCGCCGATGCCGCAGGAGGAGACCGACGCCGCCGTGCAGGCGGTCGGCGCGGAGATCGTCAAGAAGCTGCCGCGCTAGGCGGGCGCGGGCAGCGCCTTGCACAGCGCGACCGGGAACTTCGGCTCGGCCGCCAGTATCTCCGCGCAGCCGCCGGACCGGGCCTGCGCGAACGCCGTCCAGCCCGGGTTGCCCCAGCGGAAGGCGGTGCGGGCCGGCGGCTCGCCCTGGTGCTTCCGGAGGTCGAGGATCAGCCAGCCCGGCTCGCAGGTGCGGGTCGTGCCCGGGCTCTCGGCGCCGGCGGCGGACGCCGCGGCACCGATCCACGCGGGGTCGCAGTGATCGGCGGGCGGGGCGCAGGTGCCCTGGCGGTCGCAGTGGCCCCAGCCCGCGCCGAGCTTGCGCCAGGCGTTGCCGGTGTCGGCGTTGAAGATGACCGTCCGGTCCGCGATCGGGTCCGCCGTCGTCAGCCGCACCTCGGCGGGCACCTTGTCCTGGCAGCCACCCGCCGCGGGCCGGGTCGAGTAGACGACGTCGGCGCGGATGTCGGTCTTCGCCTCCACGACCTGTTCGATCCGCGGCTCGCGGACGCAGCCGGGATCCTTGCCGGGCAACGCGACCTGCACGAACAGGCTGTGGTCGTCCGAGCCGGGGCGGATCCCGGTGACGTCGGCGCGGAACGAGCGCCACTCCGCGCCGATGGTCGTGGGTCCCGGGCCCGCGGCCGTGGCGCCGGGCACCCCGCAGGCCACCGCGCCCACCGCCACGAGCACGCCGACGACCCCCAGGATCGACCGTCTCCGCGGTCTGGTCATCGCCACCCCCAAAGTCCACCGGCAATCTAGCCGACGCCGCAGCGTCAGGCGGCCGGACCGGGTTTTTCGCGCAGTGTGACGTCCTTCTCCAGGTAGACCGCCCCGCGGATGTGCCCGCCGGCCGCCGGCGCGTCGGTGAGCCGGTAGCCGGCCCGCTGGTACAGCGCGATGTTGCGGGCACTGCGCGCCCCGGTGAAGAGGGCGAACCGGCGGGCTTCGGCGGGTGCGTGGGCTTCGGCGTGGGCGAGCAGCCGACGGCCCAGCCCCCGCCCGGCGAGGTCCGGCGCGACCATCAGCCTGCCGAGCTCCCAGCGGTCCTCGTCCATGCGGGCGCGCACGGCACCGATCAGCCGGTGATCCTGCCGCAGCACCCACACCGACCACGTCTTCGTCCAGTCGCGCACGTCTTCGAGGGTTTCGTGCAGGGCGGGGATGTCGAGGGTGTCGTTGAGGATGGCCTCCTGCACCCAGCAGCAACGCTGCAGGACCAGCAGTTCCGGGACGTCTTCGGGGCGGGCGTCGGTGAGCTCCACGCCGTCTGTCTACTGACCGGTCCTTGCGGGGGCAACTTCATTCTCCTCCCTTGCCGCGGGCCCGGCCGTTCCCACCAGTGGGTGACTTGACACCTCGAGGGGTTCGCGGTTGACTGGATCACGTCGAACAGGTGTTCGACGTGGAACCGCCGCCTTCCCCGCGGCGAACCAGTGCCGTCGGTCGCGTTCTTGGGAGAGGCTCGGCCGCCGGCCCTAGTCCGTGGTGGGGAGGTGCGTGCGGTGACTGCTGTGGTGGAGCCGCCGGTGGCCCGGCTGGCGGCCCTGCCCGGGGTCAGCACGGCGAGCCGCGTGGCGGCCCAGGCCGAGCGAGCCAGGGCGACGGGAAGGGTGCTCCCGGTCGTCCCGGCGCTGGCCGGGCTGCTGCCCGGCGCCGGGCTCCGGCGCGGGAGCACGGTGGCGGTCCACGGGGGCACGTCGTTGCTGCTCGCCCTCCTCGCCGCGGCCGCGACCTCGGGTTCGTGGGCAGCGGTGGTCGGCATGCCGTCCCTGGGCATCACGGCGGCGGCCGAGTACGGCGTGGACGTCGCCCGCCTGGCCCTGGTTCCGCACCCGGGCGCGGAACTGCCGTCGGTGGTCGCGGCCTTGCTCGACGGCGTGGACCTGGTGGCGGTCCAGGCCGAGACGGTCCAGCCGCACGTGGCGCGGCGGCTGTCGGCCCGTGCCCGGCACCGAGGTGCGGTGCTCCTGGCCGCCGGCGCGTGGCCCGCGGCGGACGTGGAGCTGTCGTGCCGCCGCGGGCCCTGGGCGGGCCCGTCGGAGGGCTACGGTCACCTCCAGTCACGCCGAGTCCAGGTCCGAGCCCACGGCCGCGGCGCGGCGGCCCGCCCGATCGCGGCCGACCTCCACCTCCCGTCGCCCGACGGCGGCGTCACCCAGGCCCTCCCGGCCCCCTCGCTCCGCGAGGCCACCGCATGACCCCACCCCACCAGACAGCCCCCCACCCCCACCCGTGTCGACCCCCCAATCACGCGAGTCGACCCGCCAATCACACGGGATCCGCCTCCAATCACGCGAGTTACGCCCCCAATCACGCGAGTTACGCCTCCAGTCACGCGGGATCGGGCCCTGATCACGCGGGCCGACCCTCCGGGTACGCGGGCCGACCGTCTGGGTACGCGGGCCGACCGTCCAGGTACGTGGGCCGACCGTCTGGGTACGCGAGTCGACTGTCCAAGTACGCGAACCGACCCTCCCGGTACGCGGGCCGACCACTCCGTCACCTCCGCCCGAGCCGGGGCGGCGGTCGGGCCCGGGAGGTCACATGACCGTCCCTTCCCAACGCAGTGCGGCCGACGCCCCCACCCGGATGCTCGTCCTGTGGTGTCCGGACTGGCCCGCCGTCGCCGCTGCGGCCGTCAACAACGTTGATGCCGCACTGCCCGTCGCCGTCTTTACCGCCAACCGGGTGGTCGCCTGCAATGCCGTCGCGCGGCGGAATGGTGTCCGGCGGGGGATGCGGCGGCGGGACGCTCAGTCGAACTGTCCGGAACTCGCCGTCTTCCCGGCCGACGACGGGCGGGACGCGCGGCTGTTCGAAGCCGTCGCGCGGGCGGTCGAAGGGCTCGTTGTCGGGGTGGAAGTCGTGCGGCCCGGGCTGGTCGCCGTTCCCGTCGACGGTGCCGCCGGGTACTTCGGCGGGGAACACGCTCTGGTCGAACGGCTGCTCGACGAGGTCGCCGCCGCGGCCGGGGTCGAGTGTCAGGTCGGCGTCGCCGAGGGACTCTTCGCCGCGACGCTCGCCGCGCGGTGCGGCGAGTTCGTCGCGCCCGGGCGGGTTGCCGAGTTCCTCGCGACGCTTCCGATCACCGTGCTCGACCAGCCCGGTGCCGACCGCGCGGAGCTGGTCGACTTGTTGCGCCGCCTCGGGTTGAAGACGCTCGGCGCGTTCGCCGCCCTGCCGGAACGCGACGTCGCCAACCGCTTCGGTGCGGCCGGGCTGCTCGCGCACCGGCTGGCGCGCGGCCGTTCCGAACGGCCGCCGCTGCGTCGCCGGCCGCCGCCCGAACTGGCACTGGCGGAGGAGTTCGACCCCGTTGTCGAGCGGGTCGACGTCGCGGCGTTCCTCGCCAAGGGCCTGGCGACGCGGTTCTGCGCGGCCCTCGCCGGACACGGCCTCGCCTGCACCCGGCTCGGCATCTACGCGGTCACCGAAGAAGGCGAACACCTCGGCCGGGCGTGGCGGTGCGCCGAACCGCTGACCCCGGCCGGCGTCGCCGACCGCGTGCGCTGGCAGTTCGAGGGCTGGCTGCGTGCCGCACCGGGGGAGCGTCCGACGTCCGGTGTCGTGCGGCTGCGGCTGGAACCCGAAGAGGTCGTCGAAGGCCGGTCGCTGCAGCTGGACCTCTGGCGGAACGGCAGCTCCGACGAGGAAGACGAGCGTGCGGCCCGCGCGTTCGTGCGGGTCCAGGGCCTGCTCGGGCCCGAGGGCGTGCTCACCCCGGTGCTCGACGGCGGCCGCGACCCCGTGGGTCGGGTCCGGCTGGTGCCCTGGGGCGACCCGCGCGAGCGGACGACGCCGCCGGACGCGACCTGGCCGGGACGGCTGCCGTCTCCGTCTCCGGCGACGGTCCTCGCCCGGCCGGTCCCGGCGCAGGTCTTCGACGACGGCGGCCGCGCCGTCGGCATCACCGCGCGCGACCGGGTGACGTCGCCCCCGCGACGGCTCAGCATCGCCGGCGCCGCGGGGCGGGCGATCGTGGGCTGGGCGGGCCCGTGGCCCTTGGCGGGCGACCGACGGCGGCCGGGTCCCCGGCGGGCGCGGCTCCAGCTGGTGCTGGCCGGCGAGGGCGACGAACCACCCGAAGCGGTGCTGGTGCACTGCGCAGGCACGGAAAATCCACTGTGGACGGTCGAGGGAGTGTACGACTGAGCATGGACGAGGACTACGCACGAAAGCTGCGCAACTGGCTGCGAGCCGAGCCGGGGGCCACGCCCCGCGAGGCGTCGGAGGAGCGCGAGTGGCTGCGCGGGATTCCCGAGCCCGCACCGGAAGAGCGGGCGGACACGCCCGACAGGTGGACGGTCCGCGGCCGGCTTCCGCAGCCCGCCGACGACGACTGGGTCTGCCCGGTGATCACGCTCCCGGTTCCGCGCTCGTCGCGGGAGAACGGCTGCCGCATCAGCGGGATCGAGGTCCGCTGGAGCCCGCCGGCGAACGAGGACCACCGCACGGAGGTGTCGGCCCCGACGACCGATGCCGAGGCCCGTTCCCGTTGGAACCACCCGGCGAACGCGGACCACCACCGCACCGAGACACCGGCCCCCATGACCGATGCCGAGGCCCGCAGCCGCTGGAACCACCCCAGCAACTGGCACCGTCGCCGCGCTGCCGAAGAGCGGCGCCGGCGTGATCCCGGGAGCCGCTGAATGGGCTGGAACAACCCACCCGTCCGCTGGAAGGATCTCGCCCGCACCCTCGCCGGCGGGCTGCCGCGCGGCGACCACGGTGACAGTCCCGCCTGGGGGCGGCACCGTGACGGCTACCGGCGGCCCGGCGACCTTCCCGCCCGTCGCAACGACGATGGCGCCGAGGCCGTCCGCGTGCCCTACGCCGAACTGCACTGCCACTCCAACTTCAGCTTCCTCGACGGTGCCAGCCATCCCGAAGAACTCGTCGAAGAGGCCGCGCGCCTGCAGCTCGACGCCATCGCCCTCACCGATCACGACGGCATGTACGGCGTCGTGCGGTTTGCCGAGGCCGCGCGGGAACTCGGCGTGGACACCGTCTTCGGCACCGAACTCAGCTTCGGCCTGCAGGGCCCGCAGAACGGCGTTCCCGATCCGGAAGGTGAGCACCTCCTCCTGCTCGCCCGCGGCGACCAGGGCTACCGGGCCCTGTGCCGCGCCATCACCGCCGGCCAGATCCACCACCGGGCCGAAAAGGGACGGCCCGTCTACGACCTCGGCGCGGTCGCCGAGGAGGTCGCCGGGCAGTGCGTGGTGCTGACGGGCTGCCGCAAAGGCGCGGTGCGCTCGGCCCTCGTCACGCACGGCCCGGCGGCCGCCGCGGAGAAACTCGAAGATCTGATAGACCGCTTCGGCCGCGACAACGTCTACGTCGAGCTCACCGACCACCGCCAGCCGCTGGACAGCACCCACAACGACCTCCTGACCGAGCTCGCCCGCGAACTGAACCTGCCGACCGTCGCCACCACCGCCGCCCACTACGCCCGGCCCGAACGCGCCCCGCTCGCCGACGCCCTCGCCGCGATCCGGGCCCGGCGGGGGATCGACGAACTCGAGGGCTGGCTGCCCGCCGCCGGGACGGCGTTCCTGCGCAGCGGCGCCGAAATGGACGTCCTGTTCCGGCGGTACCCCGGTGCGGTCCGCCGCTCCGCCCTGCTCAGCATGGAATGCGCGTTCCCGCTGAAGCTGCTCGCCCCCGAGCTGCCGCCCTTCGACATCCCCGAGGGATACACCGAAACGACCTACTTGCGCGAACTCACCGAAGAAGGCGCGAAGGAGCGCTTCAAGGGCAAGCCGCACGAAGAAAAGGCGAACGAACAGATCAAGCACGAGCTCGCCATCATCGAAGAGCTCGGTTTCCCCGGCTACTTCCTCATCGTCTGGGACATCGTGCGGTTCTGCCGCGAGCACGACATCCTGTGCCAGGGCCGCGGCTCGGCCGCGAACTCGGCCGTCTGCTACGCGCTCGGCATCACCAAGGTCGACTCCGTCGCCTACGAACTGCTCTTCGAACGCTTCCTCGCCCCGGACCGGGACGGCTACCCCGACATCGACCTCGACATCGAGTCCGATCGCCGCGAGGAGGCCATCCAGTACGTCTTCCGGAAACACGGCCGCCTGCGGACCGCCCAGGTCGCGAACGTGATCACCTACCGCGCCCGGTCCGCCGTCCGCGACGCCGCCAGGGCGCTGGGTTACTCCCCGGGCCAGCAGGACGCCTGGAGCAAGCAGATCGACCGCTGGGGCTCGTTGCAGAGCACCGAAAAGGACCACGACCACGACATCCCGGACGAGGTCCTGCAGCTCGCGTTCGCGCTCGAGGACTTCCCGCGGCACCTGGGCATCCACTCCGGCGGGATGGTCATGTGCGCCGAGCCGGTGAGCCAGGTCGTCCCGGTCGAGTGGGCGCGGATGGCCGATCGCAGCGTGATCCAGTGGGAGAAGGAGGACTGCGCCGCCGCCGGGCTGGTCAAGTTCGACCTGCTCGGCCTGGGCATGCTCTCCGCGCTGCACTACATGATCGACCTCGTCGAGGAGTACAAGGGCGAAACGGTCGACCTCGCCGAGCTGGACCTCGCCGACGGGAAGATCTACGACATGCTGTGCCGCGCTGACGCGATCGGCGTCTTCCAGGTGGAGAGCCGCGCCCAGCTGGCGACGCTGCCGCGGTTGCAGCCCCGCGAGTTCTACGACCTCGCCGTCGAGGTCGCACTGATCCGGCCCGGTCCGATCCAGGGCGGCTCGGTGCACCCGTACATCCGCCGCAAGCAGGGGCGCGAGACGTGGACCTACGACCACCCGCTGCTGGAGAAGGCCCTGCACAAGACCAAGGGCGTGCCGCTGTTCCAGGAGCAGATGATGCAGATCGCGCTGGACGTCGCGAACTTCACCGCGGCGGAGGCCGACCAGCTGCGGCACGCGATGGGGTCGAAGCGGTCGGACCGGAAGATGGACCGCCTGCGGCAACGGTTCCTCGAGGGCGCCGCCGCGAACGGGGTCGGCGACGAGCTCGCGCAGAAGATCTTCCTGAAGCTCAAGGCGTTCGCGAACTTCGGCTTCCCGGAGAGCCACGCGCTGAGCTTCGCGCACCTGGTCTTTTCCAGTGCCTACTTCAAGTTCTACCACCCGGACGCGTTCCTCGCGGGTCTGCTGCGCGCGCAGCCGATGGGGTTCTACTCACCGCAGTCGCTCGTCGCCGACGCGCGGCGCCACGGCGTCACCGTGCACGGCCCGGACATCAACCGCAGCCTGCCGCACGCCACCCTGGAGCCGGGCAGCGGGGAATTCCACGACGTGCGCACCGGGCTGAGCACCGTGCGGAAGATCGGGGAAGACCTCGCGAAGCGGATCGTGGCCGAGCGGACGGACAACGGCGAGTACCGCGACATGGCCGACGTCGCCCGCCGCGTGCGGCTGACCACACCCCAGATCGAGGCGCTGGCCACGGCCGGTGCGTTCGCCGGCTTCGGCGGGGATCGCCGTCAGGCGCTGTGGACCGCGGGTGCCGTCGCCGGGGAACGCCCGGACCGGCTGCCCGGCCTGGTCGGCGCGGCGGCGCCGGTGCTGCCCGGGATGGACGGGCTCGACGTCGCCGCGGCGGACGTCTGGGCCACCGGGGTCTCGCCGGACAGCTATCCGACGGAGTTCATCCGCGACCGCCTCGACGAGCTCGGCGTCGTCCCGGCGAGCGGCCTGGCCGACCTCGACGACGGCGCGCGCGTGCTGGTCGGCGGCGCGGTCACGCACCGGCAGCGCCCCGCGACCGCGGGCGGCGTCACCTTCCTCAACATCGAGGACGAAACGGGGATGGTCAACGTGATCTGCACGCTCGGCCTCTGGCAGCGCTACCACCGGGTGGCGCGCACCAGCCCGGCGCTGCTGATCCGCGGGGTGGTCGAAAAGGCCGACGGCGTGATCAGCGTGCTCGCCCACCGCGTCGAGCCGCTGCCGATGCGCATCAAGGCGAAGTCGCGGGACTTCAGGTGAGGGGCCGCCGGACGAGGGTGATGATCTCCGGGCTGGTGGCGGTCACCGGCGAACGGTCCCAGTCGCCGTACTGCTCGTCGACGACCAGCCCGGCTTCTGCAACGAACGCGTTCAACGACGGCACGTCGAGGAAGCGCAGGGTGCTCTCGCTGTACTTCGGCGCTTCCCAAGACGGGCATTCGTACGTCGCTTTGAAGGTGACGTACCCGTTCTCGAACGGCCCGGCGTCGTTCCACGAGCGGACGTCCCCGGCCTCCCAAACGTTCGACGGTGTCCAGCGCTCCCAAGCGCGGGCAGCCGGGTTGCGGGTCTCGAAGCCGAACCGGCCGCCGGGGCGCAGGGCGCGGTGGATCGCCGCGAACGCCGTGCGCAGCTCGTCGTCGGTCAGCAGCACCTGGAACGCGTGCCCGGTCATCACCGCGAAGTCGAACTCGCCGTCCCAGGAGACGGTCGACAAATCGCCTTGCAGCCATTCGATGTCGGCCCGGCGGCGGGCCGGGATGAGCATGCCCTCGGCGGGGTCGAGCCCGACGAGCCGCCCTTCGTGACCGGACTCGCGCGCCCAGTGCAGCAGGGAGCCGGTGCCGCAGCCGACGTCGAGGACGGACTCCGCGGCCATGATCATCGGCAGGTAGAACGCGTAGTCGCCGCCGCTCTCCCGCGGGTTCAGCGCGTCGTACAGCGAGGCGAGGCCGGCGTCGGCGAACTGCTCGTCGGGCATGGCGTCACGGTATGACCCAAGCGGTCGGAAATCGACCTATTTTCGGCTTAGGTTCGGAGCCGCGAACCGAGGAGGAAACATGGTCAAGCCCGTTCCCGACGGCTACACGACGGTCACCCCGTGGATCATCGGCCACGACACCGACGGCCTGCTCGACTTCCTGAAGCGGGCCTTCGCCGCCGAGGAACTCTTCCGGGTGGTCGGCGAAGACGGCAAGATCGGCCACGCGGAAGTCCGCATCGGCGACGCGGTCGTGATGGCGTTCGACTCTCCGGACGGCTGGGACGCAACCCCCGCGTTCCTGCGGCTCTACGTGCCGGACAGCGAGGAAACCCAGCGGCGCGCGCTCGAAGCGGGCGCCACCGAGGTCACCCGGCAGACGGTGCTGTTCTTCGGCGATCGCGTGGGCCGCGTGCGCGACCCCTTCGGCAACCTCTGGTGGATCCAGACGCGGCTGGAGGATCTCGACGAAGCCGAGCTGGCGCGCCGCGCGCAGCTGCCGGAGTACGTCGAGGCGATGAACTACGTCCAGGGTGGAAAGCCCTAGCCGGCGGTGTGGCACCCTGGGGCCGTGCTGGAGACCGGGGAGGACTACCGCGAAGCGGTGTTGTCGGGGCAGTGGTGGGAAAAGCGGCGGTTCACCGGCTGCGACTTCACCGGCGCGGACCTGAGCGGGCTGCGGACGCGCGGCTGCACCTTCGACGACTGCGTGTTCAGCCGGGCCGACCTGGCGCGGTCCCGGCACGACGCGTCGGCGTTCCGGTCGTGCACCTTCGACCGGACGGTGCTCGCCGAGAGCCGCTGGACGGCGTGCTCGCTGCTGGGCACGTCGTTCACCGACTGCGGGTTCGGCGGGATCGCGCTCACCGAATGCGATCTCTCCCTGGCGTCGCTGGCGAAGGCGCGGCTGCGCAAGCTCGGGTTGTCGGGTCTGCGGCTGCGCGAAGCCAACCTGATGGAAGCCGACCTCACCGGTGCCGATCTCCGCGGCAGTGACCTGACCGGCGCCCGCCTGCAGGGCGCGAAGCTCGACGGCGCCGATCTGCGCGGCGCGCGTCTCGACGCGAACGCCATGGTCCAGGCCGACCTGAGGGGCGCGGAGGTCGACGTCGAAACGGCGATCGCCTTCGCCGCCGCCCACGGTCTGGTCATCCGCTGAAACGACGAAGGCCCCGGCAGCGCGCTGCCGGGGCCTTCGAAGCACTCAGTCGATCGGGGGTTCGCCCGGGTCGAGCTCGATCAGGTCGCCCTCGGCGAGGAGCTCCTCGATCGACGCCGGCAGCAGGTACGCCGACCCGCCGCCCGGCTGGTTGAACCACGGGATCGCGACGCCGGCCAGCGCCTCCAGCGGTCGCTGCACCCGGTAGACGTGGTACGGGCGGTTGACCCACTCCGGCACCAGCGACCGCTCGGCGAACGGCGTGCCCGCCGCGTACGTCAGGTTGCCGTTCGGGCCGCCGAAGCGGTCCAGCTCGCTGCCCGCGGGCAGCTCGCGCAGCTCCTTGCCGCGGAACAGCGTCAGCGGCGGCTCGCCGGCCAGCGGGCCGATCGGCCACTGCTGCTGGCCACCACCCCCGCCGCCGTTGACGGCCGGGCGGGCCGGTTCGTCCCGGCGCGGCGGCGCGGGCGGGGCCGCCGGAGGGGGCGGCGGCACCGGCAGGACACCCTGCGGCGCCGGGGCCAGGACGGTCGGCGCCGATGGCGGTTCGCGCCGGGGCGGCGCGGGTGCCGGGGGCGGCGGACCGGCCTGCTGGGGTCCCGGCCCGGCGGGGACCGGTGCGGGCTGGCGCGGGGGAGCCGGGGGCTCGTCGTCTTCGAGGTCGCCGAAGAGCTCGTCGGCGCTGGTGAACGCCGTCTGCTCCTGCGGCGGCACCGGCTCGGGCTTGCGGACCGGGTACGAGCCGGTCGCGATCTCCGGCGACAGCGTCGCGACGACCCGCTGCGGCGCCGGTTCCGGCTCGGGTTCCGGCTCCGGTGCGGGCGGCTCCTCGGCGGGCAGGTGGCCCTCCGGGTTGAGCAGCACCTTGCCGAGCATGAACGCGGCCGCGTCTTCGGCGTCGCCGAACACCGCGGGGTTGCTGAGCTTGCCGTCGTACCAGCCGACTCGCCAGCCGCCGTCGACCTCTTCGACGCTCCACCCGTGCTCGGCGGGTTCGCCCAGCTTGTAGCCGCTTTCGGGGACGTCGAGCTCGTCGAGCTTGGCCTGCAGGCCGGCGAGCACCGGGTGGTCCGGGGTTTCGCGGCGCAGCGCCCGGCGGCCCGGACGCGGCGGAGCGGGCGGCTCCGCCTGGGCCACGGGCTGCGGGGCCGGCGGCTCCGGCACCGGCAGCACACCGGGCACCTCGGGCTGGGTGATCATGGTCGGCGGCCCGGGATCGAACGCGGGCTGCTCACGCCGCGGCGGCTGGAACGGCGGCTCGTCGTCCGGCCGAGGCGGCTGGCCCGAGGCCTGGAAGGCGTGTTCGTCCTCGTGCCGCGGCGGTTGGCCCGGGGCCTGGAAGACGTGTTCGTCCTCGTGCCGCGACGGCTGACCCGGCGCCTGGAAGGCGTGTTCGTCGTCGCGGTGGGGCGGCTGCCCCGGAGGGTGGAAGGTGTGTCCGTCCTGGTGCCGCGGCGGCTGGCCGGGGGCCTGGAAGGCGTGTTCGTCGTCGCGGTGGGGCGGCTGGCCCGGGGGCTGGAAGGTGTGTCCGTCTTCGTGCCGCGGCGGTTGGCCGGGGGCTTGGAAGGCGTGCTCGTCCTCGTGCCGCGGCTGGAAGGCCGCGTGTGACGGCTCGTCGTCCTGGTGCGGCTGACCCGGGGACTGGAAGGCGTGCGACGGTTCGTCCGGCCGTCCGGTGTCGAAGGCGTGCCCTGCCTCGTCGTCCCGTCCGGGCAGACCCGAGTCGAACGCCGCGTGTGACGGCTCGTCCTCCCGGTGTCCCGCCGGTTCCTCCTCGGCGGGCTGGAACGCCGCGTGCTCGTCTTCGCGCCGCGGGAAGGGCTCGCCGTCCCGCGGGGGCTGGGGCTCCTGCCCGATCGGCTGGTCGGGAACGTACTCCGCGGTCTCCTCGAGGTCGGGCACCCGGCCCGGCTCCGGCGACGAGCCGTTCGTCCCGGTCGCCTGCTCGGGCTGCTGCGCGTACTCCTCTTCGCCGTACTGGTGGTCCTCTTCGGCGAAGCGGTCGTCGAACTCCTGCTCGTCGTAGCCCTCTTCGGCGTACTGGCCTTCTTCGGCGTATTCGTGTTCTTCGGCCGGTGCCTCCGGCTCGGCCGGGGCGTGCACCGACAGCGGCACCTCGACCGGCGCAGGCGGCTCCTGCGGCGGCGCGACGGGCGGGGGTGCGGCGGGCGGCGGGCCCGCGGGCGCCTGCTGCTGCACCGGCGGCCCCTGCGGCGGCGCGCCATGAGGCGGCGGGGGACCTTGGGGCGGCGGCCCGGCCGGGCGCTGCTGCGGCGGCTGGTTGCCCCGGGTGAGGTACGCGGCGGCGGCCTGCAGCGTCGGCTCGTCCACCGGCGGCGGCGCGAAGCCGACCGCGCGGATGTGCTCGACCAGGTCCGGTTCGGGCGAGACGCCGTACTTGTGCAGGTAGAAGTTGACGGCGGCGGGCCAGATCCACTGGCCGTCGCTGTGGAAGGCGACCGGGACGGTCGCTTCCGGCGTCGCGGCCAGCCGGTCGATGTCGTAGCCGCGCTCGGGCACCACCAGCGGTGCGTGCTCGAGGTACTCCAGCAGCCGGTCCTGCTCCTCGACCTCGAGGTCGGGGCGGTTGATCACCGGGCGGCCCGCCGGGCCGACGGTGTCGAAGATCCGGGCGATCCGGAAGTGCGGCCCCGGCTGCTCCGGGCCCAGCCCGGACATCCGCCGGATCAGCCATTCGGGCACGTTCTCCTCGGTCCGCGGGAACATCCGCAGCTCGTCGGAGTAGGCCTGCGGCGGCGGCGCGAGGTTCCACACGGGTTCGTCGCGGTTGTACTCGAGGTTGTAACTGGACGGGTGGTCGAGCTGGTAGCGCGCGTTGAACCACGTTCCGCGGCCGTCGCGGTACATGCCGCCGCGGAGCCTGCCGAACAGGGTCGCGATGTCGTGGGTGGCGAGCCACTCGTGCACCGTGCCGTCCTCGGTGACGATCTCGCCGGTCAGCTCGTGGTACCTGCCGACCGCTCGGTATTCCGCGGTGACCTTGCGCCAGTCCCGCGGGGCGGCACGGAGCAGGGCAAGTCCGATCTGCTTGACCAGGGTGTCCTGCTCGGTCGCGTTCAGCTGCGTCGTCGGTTGTGCCACCCGCACATTTTGACTGTTCGCGCGCGCGAGTGCACCCCGCATGTGGTTTTTGCCGCCCGGTCACCCGGTGGCACAGTGCCTGACCTCGGGCGATGCGACGTGCGGTAGATCACAGCTTGATCGCGGCCATCGTCGCGAGTGGACCGTGTGGGGTAGCGATCACTCTACGGGCTGCGACGACGCGCGCCTGGAAGCGACGCGCGGGGGTCGCTTTGCCAGAATGGGGCGCGTGACGGCGAAGATTCTCGACGGCAAGGCCACCAAGAACGCCATTTTCGCGGAGCTCGAGCCCCGCGTCGCGGCCCTCGCCGCGAAGGGGGTGACGCCCGGCCTCGGCACCGTCCTGGTCGGCGACGACCCGGGGTCGCACTCGTACGTGCGGATGAAGCACGCCGACAGCGGCAAGATCGGGGTCAACTCGATCCGCCGCGACCTGCCTGCCGACATCACCCAGGAGAAGCTCGAAGCCGTCGTCGACGAGCTGAACGCCGATCCGGCCTGCCACGGCTACATCGTCCAGCTGCCGCTGCCGAAGCACCTCGACGCGAACCGCGTGCTGGAGCGCATCGACCCGGAGAAGGACGCCGACGGTCTCGCCCCGGTCAGCCTCGGCCGGCTCGTGCTGGGCCAGCAGGGAGCGCTGCCGTGCACGCCGTACGGGATCATCGAGCTGCTCAAGCGCCACGGCGTCGAGCTGAACGGCGCGCGCGTCACCGTCGTCGGCCGCGGCATCACCGTCGGCCGCACGCTGGGCCTGCTGCTGACCCGCCGCAGCGAGAACGCCACCGTGACGCTGTGCCACACCGGCACCCGCGACCTCGCCGCCGAGGTCCGCCGCGCCGATGTCGTGGTCGCCGCGGCCGGGGTGCCGGGGATCATCACGCCGGACATGGTGGCGCCGGGCGCCGCGGTGCTCGACGTCGGTGTGTCCCATGTGGACGGCAAGCTCACCGGCGACGTCCACCCGGGAGTCGCCGAGGTGGCCGGCTGGATTTCGCCGAACCCGGGCGGGGTCGGCCCGATGACCAGGGCGATGCTCGTCAGCAACGTCGTCGAAGCGGCGGAACGCTCGGTACAGGGCCGATGACGATGACCGAGGACCGGCGGGACGTCCACGACCGCCGGCCCGGCCCGGCCCGGTTCGCCCAGCTGCCGTTCGCGGCGGTGCTGCTGGTGGTGGCCGTCGCGGCGCTGCGGATCTTCCAGTACCACTGGCGGGAGGGTGCGGCGCTGATCGGCGCCGCGCTCCTCCTCGCCGCGGTGCTGCGAGCGGTGCTGCCGACGGCCAGGGCCGGCCTCCTGGCGATCCGCGGCAAGCTCGTCGACGTCGTGACGTTCACCGCCCTCGCGGCGGCGGTGCTGTACGTCGCACTGACGATCATCGGCGGCCCCCTCGGCTCTTCTTAGGACGCCAGGACGAGGAGCGCCCCAATGTGGCCTTGGGTGCGTTGAACGCACCGAAGGCCACATTGGGGCGCTTGGGACCGGCTAGGACGCGAGGGCGAGTTCGCGACGTTCGGCGCGGGCTTCGCGGCGGTCCAACGTGCCCGAGACGATGGCCAGCGTGAGGCCGAAGACCGCGAGCAGGGCGCCGACCCAGTTGGGGGCGACCAGGCCGAGGCCGCCGGCGATCACCAGGCCGCCCAGGTAGGCGCCGATCGAGTTGGCGATGTTGAACGCGGACTGGACGGCGGCCGACACCAGGGACGGAGTGCCGCCCGCCTTCTCCATGATCCGCGCCTGCATCATCGGGCCGATCATGAACCCGGCGACGCCGACGAAGAAGATCGTGATCGCGGCGCCGATCTTGCCCTGGGCCGTGATGGTGAAGATGCCCAGCACGGACGCCAGCGCGAGCAGCGCGATGTACAGGCTCGGCATCAGCGCGCGGTCGGCCAGCCGGCCGCCGAGCAGGTTGCCGATCGTCATGCCGACACCGGCCAGCGACAGCAGCAGGGTGACGTTCGACGGCGAGTAGCCGGCGACGTCGGTCAGCATCGGCGTGATGTAGGACAAGCAGGCGAACACGCCGCCCAGCCCGAACGTGACGATGGCCAGCGCGAGGTGCACCTGCGGCCGCTTGAACGCGCCGAGCTCGTTGCGCAGCGACGCCTCGGCGGTGGGCTTGCCCTGGTGCGGCACCAGCTTCGCGATGGCCGCGATGGCGACCAGCCCGATCACGGCGACGACGCCGAAGGTGGCGCGCCAGCCGACCTGCTGGCCGAGCAGTGTGCCCAGCGGCACGCCGATGACGTTCGCCAGGGTCAGGCCGAGGAACATCATCGACACGGCCTTGGCGCGTTCGCCGTGGCCGACGAGGCTGGAGGCGACGACGGCGCCGGCGCCGAAGAACGCGCCGTGGGGCAGGCCGGCGAGGAACCGGAACGCGATGCCGAACTCCTGGTTGGGCGACAGCGCGAACAGGGCGTTCCCCAGCGTGAACAGGCCCATCATGGCCAGCAGCATGGTCTTGCGCGGCAGCCGGACGGCGACCGCGGTGAGCAGCGGGGCGCCGACGACGACGCCGAGGGCGTAAGCGGAGATGAGGTGGCCGGCGGTCGGGATGTCGACGCCGAAGTCGGCGGCCGCCTGGGGCAGCACGCCCATCATGACGAACTCGGTGGTCCCGATGCCGAAAGCTCCGATGGCGAGCGCGAGCAGCGCGACGGGCACGGCACTCCTTCCAGGGTGGGTAAACGATTACCGAGCCGATCTCTGGATCGGTTCAGTCAGGGGGCACAAAGAGAGGCAGCCATTCGGCCCCAGCGCCGTGAGCTGCCTACGTCCCAGTCCAACAAGCGAAGGGGGCGGTTGTCATCCCGATATCGGGTGACGATCCACACCGTAACGCGATGATCAGCGCGGAGCGGCCAGAACGCCGTCCAGCAGGCCCGGGAACAGCGCGTTGAGATCGTTGCGGCGCAACGAGTTGAACCGGGTGGTGCCTTCCTGGCGGCCGGCGACCACGCCGGCCTGGCGCAGGATGGCCAGGTGGTGGGTGATTGTGGATTTCGTCACCGGCACGGTCAGGCCGCTGCACGAAATTTCCCCGTCGGTCGCCGCCAGCTGGCGGACGATGGCCAGCCGCACCGGGTCGGCGAGGGCGCGGAGCACGCCTTCGACGGTGATCTCATCCCGTGCCGGGTAGGAGAGCGGCGGCAGGGTCCCGTGCTTGGCCATGCGTCCATGGTACGACGCCGGTCGAAATTACGGGACGAGTCGTAGTACGGTGACTGTCGAACTACGACGTTCGTCGAACCAATCCCTGCTTCGCTTGGGGGCTCCGCCCATGTCCGCACCTGCTCCTTCGAGGATCTCGGTCCTCGCGTTCGGCGCCTTCGGCGTCGGGACCAGCGGTTACATCGTCGCCGGGCTGCTGCCCGCGCTGACCGGCGAGCTGCACGTCTCGGCCACGGCCGCGGCGCAGCTGGTGACCGCTTTCGCCATCGCGTACGCGATCGGCTCGCCGTTGTTCGCCGCCGCCACCGGCACCTGGGAACGCCGGACGCTGTTGGTCGCCGCGCTCGCCGTCACCGGCGCCGGCAACCTGTTCGCCGCGCTCGCGCCCGGCTACGGCTCCCTCCTCGTCGCCCGGGTGGTGACCGCGGTCGGCGCCGCGGTGTTCACCCCGGCGGCGAGCGCGGTGGCGGCCGAGCTGACCGCGCCGGAGCGCCGGGGCCGCGCCGTCGCGCTGGTGTTCGGCGGCCTGACGGTCGCGCTCATCTTCGGCGTCCCGCTCGGAAGTCTCCTTTCGCAGCACCTCGGCTACCGGGCGGCGTTCGCGCTGGTCGCCGCGTTCTCGCTGGTGAGCGCGCTGGCCGTGCGGTTCGCGCTGCCCACGGTCGCCGCGCCGCCGCGGGTCGGCCTGGCCGAGCGGTTCGCCGTGGGCCGCGACCCGCGGGTGCTCGTCATGCTGGCCACGACGGTCCTCGCCTGCCTCGCCGCGTTCATGGTCTACACGTTCGTGTCGCCGCTGCTGGCCGCGACCGCGGGCGTGCACGGCACGACCGTGACGGTGCTGCTCTTCTGCTACGGCGTCGGCGGCGCGATCGGCAACTTCGCGGGCGGCCGGGCGACCGACCGCTGGGGCTCGCGGACGCCGCTGCTCGTGGTCACCGTGGCCATCACCGCCGTGATGGCGTTGCTGCCCCTGACCACGGTGACGCCGGTCGCGGCCGGGATCTCGCTGTTCGTCTGGGGGCTGGCGACGTGGTCGTTCAACCCGCCGGTGCAGCACCGCCTGATCGAGCTCTCGCCGGGCCACGCCGGCCTGGTGCTCTCGCTCAACGCGTCCGCGATCTACCTCGGCGTCGGCCTGTCCGGCGTGGTCGGGGGCGCGGTGCTCGCTTCGGGTGGCCCGCTGCTGCTGCCCGAGGTCGCGGCCGCGCTGACCCTCGTCGCCCTGCTGCTGGTGGGCTCGGCGTGGGGGCGCGTCCGCGGGCCTCGGGAACCGGTCGCCGCCGGCTAATCGGCGTGCGGTTGGACCTCGCAGTCGGGCCCGGGGTAGACGAGCCCCTCGTGCCCGTCGGCGAACCGCACCAGATAGGGCGGCGTGCCGTCGGGGCCACGGACTTCGAGGATCTCGCCACGCTGCTCGGCCGACCCGACCGTCCGGCCGTGCACCTGGATCTCGTCTCCTACTCCTGCGTGCATGGGCTTCACCTCCATGTCCAGGGTAGGAGTGAGAACTCCTCCCGTGGACCCCGCGAACGGGTTGGATACCCTCCGTCGCACCTGCGCGTGTCTCGGCGGGCCTCGATCTGCTCGACAGCCGGTCGGCCGCGAGAAGGGGAATCGTGAGTCTTGAGTGGACGGTCGCGGAAAACGCCGCCTGGTGCGATCTGGTGTGCGGCGGGCGGTTCGGCCCGCGGGCGTGGACGAGCCCGCGCCGCACCCCGGAGTACTACCCGGACGCGGTGACGCTGACCCCGGACGCCACCGCCGCCGACATCCTCCCGTTCGTCGACGGCTCCGCGGGGTGTTCCGTCAAGGACAGCTTCGCGACCCTGGACCTGCCGGGGTTCTCGGTGCTGTTCGAAGCCACGTGGATCGCGTGCGGGCCGGGGGTGCCCGAGCCGGGCTGGCGGCGGGCGGCCGGCCACGCCTTCCCGGCCGACGCCTCGGTGGCGGTGCTGTCCCGCGGCGCGGCAGCCACCGTCGTCGCCCACCGCGGCGACGGCGTGGTGGGGTTGTCGAACTTCTCGGGACCGGCCCGGGCCTGGCCCGGCGCGGTGGCCGCGGTGGCCTCGGCGTTCCCGGACGTCCCGGTGGTCGGCTACGAACACGGCGACGAACTGCGCGTCGCGCTGGACCACGGCGCGCGGCCGCTGGGCCCGCTGCGCGTCTGGGTGCGTTAGCCCGTCTCAGCCGCCGACTTGGCGGCCTTCTTGAACGCGCGGACCTGGGCGAGGGTCTCGGCGTTGGTGACGTCGGCGATCGAGCGTCGCGCCCCGCGGTCTCCGTAGGCGCCGGCCGCTTCGCGCCAGCCCTTCGGCGCGACCCCGCGTTGCTTGCCCAGCAGCGCCAGGAAGATCTTCGCCTTCTGTTCCCCGAAGCCAGGCAGGGCTTTCAGCCGCTTCAGGACTTCGGGGCCGTTCGGCTTCGGGCGGCCGTCGAGCCAGATGCCCTCGGTGCGGCCGTCGTAGTTCTCGATGATGTGCTGGGCGAGTGCGTGGACGCGGCGGGCCATCGATCCGCCGTAGCGGTGGATGGCCGGCGGGATCACGCAGAGCTCGACGAACTCCTCGAGGTCGGCCGCGGCGATCTTCGCCAGGGAGAAGCCGTCCATCCGGTCCGCGATCTTCCGCGGGCCGGCGAAGGCGTGCTCCATGGGGTACTGCTGGTCCAGGAGCATCCCGACGAGCAGGGCGAACGGGTCGTCGTTCAGCAGCTTGTCGGCGGCCGGGTCGCCGGTCAGGTGCAGTTCGCGCAGCATGCCGTCATCTTGACACAGCTTGTTGCTTTTCCGGCACGTGCGCGACGACCAGCGCAACTGTCGCAATCAGGAAGTTCTGCAGCGCCGGCTGCAGCCCGTTCCACTTGTCCGACTGCCACATCTGGAACCACTCGCCGCCGATGGCGAGGAAGCCGACGCCGAACAGCAGCACCCACATCACCCAGCCGAGGGTCGACAGTGTTGTTCAGGCCGCCGTGTCCCTCGCGCGGATCCACAGGACCAGCGCCGCGGTCAGCACCACCGCGGTCAGCACCTCCCACGCGATGATCACGACGTAGGCGGTGTTCTGCAGCCCCGGGCTGGTGATCGCGCGCCACATCGTGTCCGGCGAGCGGAACGTCGTGTCCATCGCGAGCACGTGCTGGACGAACGCCTGGTTCGTGCCGAAGTCGGTGATGTTGCCGAACGCGATGAGCGCCATCTGGAGCGCGGTCATGCCGGTGAGGACGGTGACCGCGAACCGCAGGCCGCCGATCCTGGCGAGGAACCCCATGTCCGGATCGTAACGACGCCGTCACCGGGTTTTCGCGTAGCGCGACGGGGTCGTGCCCAGGTAGCGCTTGAAGTGCCGCGTCAGGTGGGCCTGGTCGGTGAACCCGGCCGCGGCCGCGACCTGGGCGGCCGGGACGCCGTCGAGCAGCAGACGGCGGGCTCGGTCCACCCGTCGGCCGGTCAGGTACCGGTGCGGTGGCAGGCCGAACCGCGTCCCGAAGCAGCGGACGAGGTACGCCGGGTGCGCGCCGAGCGTCTCGCCCGCTTCGGCGAGCGTCAGCGCCTCCGGGAGGTGAGCGTCGAGGAGGTCTCTCAGGTCGTCGGCGAGGCCGCGCTTCGGCTCGTGCGACACCGGTTTCCCCAGGTGGGTGCGCAGGCGGTCGGCGACCAGCACGAGCCTGCTCTCGGCCTCGAGCGCGTCGCCGGGCTCGGCGAGGGACTCGTGGAGCTGGTGGATCCGGGTGCGCAGCAGCCCGTCGGCGACGCTCGGCTGGTCGACCGCCGCGCCGATGAGGTCCTCGCCCAGCACCGGCGTGTCCAGGTAGAGCACCCGCTTGCGGAAGCCGTGGCTGGTCGCGGCGCGGCCGTCGTGGGCGACGTTCGGCGGCAGCAGCGTCACCGCCGGGCCGAGCGCGCCGTGGTGGTGGCGGTCGAGGTCGTAGCGGATGACGCCGTCGTCGACGATCAGCAGCGTCCACGTGTCGTGCGTGTGCAGCGGGTAGGCGTGCGTCGTGAAGCGTGCGTGGAAGACCTCGGCGATCCCCGGGACCGCCGGCCGCCAAGCTTCGACGTCCGCCATGTCAAGAACGTACAAGACGCGCCGGTGGCCGCCGGGGGAGTCTTCGCGGCATGAGTTCCTTCGACACGAAGATCGCCGTCCTGCTCCGCGACGACCTGGCGTCCTGGCAGCGGCTGAACGTCACGGCGTTCCTGGTGAGCGGAATCGCCCACGTGACACCGGAGCTGATGGGCGAGCCCTACGCCGACGCCGACGGCACGCAGTACCTGCCGATGTTCGGCCAGCCGGTGCTGGTCTTCGCCGGCCAGGCGGACGTCCTGACCACGGCGCACCGCCGGGCGCTGGGCCGCGGCCTGCGGTTCTCGATCTTCACCGACGAGCTGTTCCACACCGGCAACGACGCCGACAACCGCGCGGCGGTCCGCGAGGTGCCGGGGGAGAAGCTGGCACTGGCCGGGCTGGCGGTGCACGGGCCGAAGAACGCCGTCGACAAGATCCTCAAGGGCGCGTCACTGCACCGCTGAGTCACTGCACCGCTGAGTCACGGCGCCGTCGCGTGCACCAGGAACACGCTGCGGACCCGCTCGCCGTCGTCGACGGTGAACGTCCGCGCCGAAGCGTCGACGAAGCCCGCCGACGAGGCCAGTGCCGCTGCCCCGGCCTCGTCGTGCGGGAACTCCAGATCGCCGGGCACGAGCTCCGCGAACGGTCCGGAGGGCTTGAATCGCGCGCCCGAGACCACCGAGAACGCCAGCCGTCCGCCCGGCCGCAGCAGGCGCAGCCAGTCCGGGAACGCGGCGGCCCCCAGGAAGTGCAGCGAGGACGCGCACAGCACGACGTCGGCCGAGTGGTCCTCGGCCGGCATCGGCACGGCGGGCGCGACTTGCCAGGTGATCCGCCGCTCGGGGTCGAGGTCCGCCTTGGCCTCGGCCCGCGCGAGCATCTCCGGCGACAAGTCGACAGCCAGCACGCGAGCCGGCTTCAGCCGTAGCGCCGCGTACGCCGCGAAGCCCGTTCCGGTGGCGACGTCGAGGACGAGCCCGGGGCCGCCGGGCAGCGGCTCGACCAGGGCTTCCGCCACCCGGGCGTGGAAGGTGTCGTCGTCGTAGTGCTCGGCCGTGCCGTCGAAGACGGCGGCCCTCACGTCGTGGTCCACGGACCCAACCTAGCCGGGGCTGCCAGGGGTTTTCAGCGGACGGCGGCCCGCGAACCCGAGGTCGGCGCGGTGGTACCAGCCCAGGTCGCGGTCACCTTCGAGCCAGCACAGCAGCACGTCGGTGCCGTCCAGCTCGGCCGGGAAGTCGACCAGCAGCGGCGCGATCCCCTTGAGTTCGGCGCCGGTGCGCTGCACCGTCGTCATCAGGTCGTCGAGGCGGGCCTGCGCGGCCTTCCATTCGGGTAGCCCGCCCAGCTCGGTGGCCCGGCCACCCGGCCGCAGCGACGCCGCGAGCTCGGCGGCGTCGGCGCGGACGCGCACGAGTTCGTCCAGGACCGGCCGCAGCCGCACCAGTTCGTCGCGGGCCTCGGCGACGGTGAACAGTCCCATCCGCCGATGATGCCACCGGCGTTCGTCAGCCTTCGCGCCGCCGCCGGACCAGCGCGTTGGCCAGTCCGCTGCCGACCAGCAGGAAGCCGACGGCGAGCAGGCCGCCGATGAAGAGGAAGTCCATGACGCCGTAGGCGATGTCGCTCTTCGGCATCAGGTTGACCAGCCGGAACCCCCATTCGGGCATCGCCATCGCGGCGACGCCGGGCAGCACGCCGTAGATCAGCCCGCCGAGGATCGGGCCGACCGCCGACAGGGCGCCGAGCGCGGCGACGACCAGCAGCAGGATCGCCCCGCCGGCCAGCAGCGCGATGCCGAGTGCGTCGCGGTTGGTGCTGAGCGTGGCCTGGATCAGCTGCTGCTGGCGCAGGCCGCCCCAGCTCACCAGGCCCAGCGCGATCGGCGTGAGCACGAGCCCGCCGAGCGCGCTGACGACGTGCGCGGCGCCACGGCGCGGCCGCTCGTCGAGCACGTCGCCGGTGTCACCGGAGTTCTCGTAGTCGTCTTCGTAATCGGCGTACCGATGGGTCGACATGGCCGTCACCTCCCTCGTGCTGAGTTCACGGGTGGCATCGTGCCTTGGTTCACCGCCGAGCGCGACTGTCACTCGGTGAGCGGTCGGATCGGCTGACCGGCGGGTTCCCGCCCGGTGATCCCGGCCACAAAGCCCGGGTGGAAACTTGATGCTGACCACCACTGGAACCATCCAGCTCCGTCAAGCAGTACGCTTGTACCGCTACCGGCGAGACGTATGAAGCAACGCGAAGATCCGCGGAAGGAGCACCGCTGCTCATGGCCAAGATCAAGGTCCAGGGCACCGTCGTCGAACTCGACGGCGATGAGATGACCCGCATCATTTGGCAGTTCATCAAGGACAAGCTGATCCACCCGTACCTGGACGTGAACCTGGACTACTACGACCTGGGTATCGAGGAGCGGGACCGCACCGACGACCAGGTCACGATCGACTCCGCGAACGCCATCAAGAAGCACGGCGTCGGCGTCAAGTGCGCCACGATCACCCCGGACGAGGCGCGCGTCGAAGAATTCGGCCTCAAGAAGATGTGGCTGTCCCCGAACGGGACGATCCGCAACATCCTCGGCGGCGTGATCTTCCGCGAGCCGATCGTCATCCAGAACATCCCGCGGCTGGTGCCGACGTGGACCAAGCCGATCATCATCGGCCGCCACGCCCACGGCGACCAGTACAAGGCGACCAACTTCAAGGTCCCCGGCCCGGGCAAGCTGACCGTCACCTACACCCCGGACGACGGCTCCGAGCCGATGGAGTTCCAGGTCGCGCAGTTCCCCGAGGGCGGCGGCGTCGCCATGGGGATGTACAACTTCAAGAAGTCGATCGAGGACTTCGCGCGCGCGTCCCTGCAGTACGGCCTGGACCGCGGCCTGCCGGTCTACCTCTCCACCAAGAACACGATCCTCAAGGCCTACGACGGCCAGTTCAAGGACGTGTTCGAGGAGATCTTCCAGAACGAGTTCAAGGCCGACTTCGACGCCAAGGGCATCTCCTACGAGCACCGCCTGATCGACGACATGGTCGCCGCGGCGATGAAGTGGGAGGGCGGCTACGTCTGGGCGTGCAAGAACTACGACGGTGACGTCCAGTCCGACACGGTCGCGCAGGGCTTCGGCTCGCTGGGCCTGATGACGTCGGTGCTGCGCACGCCGGACGGCCGGACCGTCGAGGCCGAGGCCGCGCACGGCACGGTCACCCGGCACTACCGCCAGCACCAGCAGGGCAAGCCGACGTCGACGAACCCGATCGCGTCGATCTACGCCTGGACCCGCGGCCTCGAGCACCGCGGCAAGCTGGACGGCAACCAGGAGCTGATCGGCTTCGCGAACAAGCTCGAAGAGGTCGTCGTCGAGACCGTCGAGAGCGGTCAGATGACGAAGGACCTGGCGCTGCTGATCAGCAAGGACCAGCCGTTCCAGACGACCGAGGAGTTCCTCGCGACGCTGGACGACAACCTGGCGAAGAAGATCGCCCAGGGCTGAGTTTTCCGCTGTTCCGAATGCCCCCTTCCCGGTTCGCCGGGGAGGGGGCATTCGCTTTGATCACGCGTTGTCACCTCGCGCGTGCCCCGCTGGCGCCTCCGGGTGGTTGCGACGTCCGGCGCTGCCATCCGGGTAAAGGATTGCCTACCCTGGCGGGGGGACGGGGCTCGCGAGTTGGAGGAAGGCATGTCGAAGAAGACTCTGCTCATCTTGGGCGCGCTCGTCCTGGTCGTCGTCGTTTACGCCATGAACACGGACAAGCAGGCGTCGGGGGCCTCGGCCACCGGCTGCAAGGTGACCGTGACCGCGGACGTCCTGAACGCCCGCGAGGCGGCCGACGGCAACGCGAAGATCGTCGGCAAGTACCTGCGTGACGCCGAGTTCGACGCCGTGCCAGGCGTGCAGAACGGCTTCCGCAAGGTGGCCGACGACAAGTGGGTGGCGGCCGAATTCACCCAGCCCGTCGCCGGCTCCGCCTGCTGAGGCCGCAGGCGCTTTCAGCCACATCTTTTGAGCACCGCTTTCGCCGATGTCTTCGGCGCGCCCGAAGCCGCCGGAGGCCTCGAGCCCGGGGGCCCGGTTTTTGTCGGTGGGCGGTGCTAGAACTGAGCACGGTGAAAAACGCAGGTGGCGGCGTCGGGTCGCCGGGAAGGAGGGAACGTCCGGGGGCGGGCGACAACTGAATCGCGGCACGAGCCGGAGTGTCCGTGGGGTCTCCAGGGGGAGTCTCGCGGGCGTGGTGGCCGGCGGTGTGCGGGTCGGCGGAGGATCGAACCCCGGGGACCGCGCTCGGACGGGGGTCGGAGCGCGATGGGGAAGATCCTTTCGAGGACCGGCGGGGGTGCCGGCCGGCTCTTGCACCGTCCGGGTCGGTGGTGAACCGGTCGGTGGCCGGTCTCGCGCGGGCGTCAGAGCGCGATCGTGAGGTCCTCTTCCGCGACCAGCACCTCGCCGCCGAACTCGGCGCGGGCTTCGCCGGCGGCCGCGGCGCGGTCGGTGCCGGGCCAGAAGTGGGTGAGCAGGAGCCGCCGGGCGCCGGCCTTCTCCGCCCAGTGGCCCGCTTCCGCGGCCGTCATCAGGTAGCGGGGCTCTCCCTCCGGCGGTGGGGTGCGGAGGGTGGCGTCGCAGATGAACAGGTCGGCGTCGCGGCCGAGTTCGGCCAGCCGCGGCGACGGGCCCGTGTCGCCGGTGTACGCCACGGTCAGCCCGGGCGCCGTGAGCCGCACCCCGAAGTTCGGCTGGTGGTGCGGCAGCGCGTACGACGTCAACCGGAACGGCCCGACATCGCACGGCTGGGTGGCGGACGGTTCGGCATCGGCCGGTTCGGCAGCGGACGGCTCGGCGAGGTCGTGCACCTCGAACAGCGTCGCCGGGTGCGGCCGGGGCTCCATCGCCTCGAGCCGGCGGACCGTGCCGGGCGTGCAGTGCAGCGGCAGCCGTGCTGCGGGTGAAGCGGCTTGGACGGTGTAGTGCCACGCGCGCCCGAGCGCGCTCACGTCGGCGCAGTGGTCGGGGTGCTCGTGCGTCACGACGACCGCATCGGGCAGCCCGCCCCGGCAGTGCGTGAACAGCCGCGGCGCGGCGCCGAACCCGAGGTCGAGAACCACGCGGAAGCCGTGGTGCGAGAGCAGGAACCCGGCGCAGGCCCGCCCGGGCTCCGGCCACGCACCACAGCTGCCCAGCACGGTCAATCGGCTCCCGGCTTCGCCCATGCGCGGAAGTCTGGCAGAGCACCCGCGGCTCCCCGCACGGGTTTTACCGCCGACCCGCCCGGGCGACCACGACCGCGACCGGCCCCAGCGGCGCTGCCACCCGCGCCCGCCGCGGCGACCATCGCGACGGCACTCCGCTGCCTCGGCGGTGGCTGCCGCCGTGCGCGCCGCGGCGACCAGCACCGCGCCCCGCCGCGGCGACCATCGCGACGGCACTCCGCCCTCCCAGCGGCCGGCCCCGGCGCCCGGCCCCGACACCTCGGCCGCGCCGAGCCGGGAGGTAGCGTGCACTGCGTGCTGACCGTTTCCACCGTGAACGTCAACGGCCTCCGCGCCGCCGCCAAAAAGGGCTTCGTCGAGTGGCTCGCCGCCACGAAGGCGGATGTTGTCGCCTGTCAGGAAGTGCGGGCCGAGGCCAGTCAGCTGCCCGCGGAGGTCGTCGAGCCCGACGGGTGGTTCTCGGTGCACGCGCCCTCGGCCGTCAAGGGGCGCAACGGTGTTGCCGTCTACAGCCGCGTCGAGCCCGAAGAGGTGCGCGTCGGCTTCGGGGAGCCCGAGTTCGAGGACAGCGGGCGGTACCTCGAGGTGCACCTGCCGAACGTCGTCGTCGCCAGTCTCTACCTGCCCAGCGGGGACGTCGGCACCGAACGCCAGTACGAAAAAGAACGCTTCATGGCCGCGTTCCTGCCCTACCTCGCCGAGCTGCGGGCGAAGGCCGCCGCGGCCGGGCGGGAGGCCGTTGTCGCCGGGGACTGGAACATCGCCTACGACACCGTCGACCTCAAGAACTGGCGCGGCAACCGCAAGAACTCCGGCTTCCTGCCCGAGGAACGCGCCTGGCTCGGCCGCGTCTACACCGAGGCCGGTTACACCGATGTCCAGCGCCGCCTCGACCCCGACGGCCCCGGCCCCTACACCTGGTGGTCCTACCGCGGCCAGGCCTTCGACAACGACTCCGGCTGGCGCATCGACTGCCAGCTCGCGACGCCCGGTCTCGCCGAGAAGGTCGTCGACGTCGTGGTCGAGCGGGCGGCCGCCTACGACCAGCGCTGGTCCGACCACGCGCCCGTCACCGCGACCTACGACATCGACTTCCCCCGGTAGATCGCGGAAATCGCGAGCCGGAAGGCAGCAGCCGTGGCGAGCGCGCTCATCGCGCTCTGATCGGACACGCTCCGGGCACGCTCTACTCCAGGTAGTAGCGGCGTCACCCCACCGGGTGGCGCAAGTGAACCCTGGGGGCGCCCGCGGCGTATTACGGATTGAGCGCTACCCTCGCTTCCGAGTTGATCAGGACCGACAGGCCTTGACACGCTCGGTAGTTTTCTGACCAAGTAGCACGCAACGCCTCACTCGGATGGGTGAGCGTTACTCGCGGGAGGCACTCCGGTGCGCAACCCAGGTCGAACCCTGTTGCGGTCCACCCTGCGCGGTTCCCGCGCGGCCGTGGTGGTCGCGCTCGTCCCGGCCGGCCTGCTCCTGGCCGGCGGCAGCGCGTTCGCCGCCGTCACGACGACCGCGCAGGCCGACGCCACCGCGGAGAGCTTCGGCCTGCTCGGCCCCGTCGGGCTGGTCGCGGTCGCGCTCGGCATCGTCGGCATGACGCTGGGTGTGCTGCGCCAGCGCCGCAAGACCCGGGCCGCCGCGACGCTCGCCGATGTCACCCCGGTCGTGCCGGACCTCCCGGGCCCGGTCACCGCGATGGCCGAAGCCGTGCTCGCCGACCCCGAAGTCGCGCCGACGCGCCCGTTCCTCACGCCACGCCCGAACGCCTGAGGGCCCTCGGCGTCCGCCGGTCGTCCCGGCCTGGAACAATCCTGACGTGTCCGAAGAGCAGACCGTCGCAGCAGAGCGCCGCCCGCGGGTCCTGTCCGGGATCCAGCCCACCGCCGACTCGTTCCACCTCGGCAACTACCTCGGCGCGCTGCGCCAGTGGGTGCGGCTGCAGGACACGCACGAGACGTTCTACAGCGTGGTCGACCTGCACGCGATCACCGTCGAGCAGGACCCGAAGGTGCTGCGGCAGCGGACCCGCGTCTCGGCCGCGCAGCTGCTGGCCATCGGCATCGACCCGCAGCGCAGTGCACTGTTCGTGCAGAGCCACGTCCCGGAGCACGCCCAGCTGAGCTGGGTCCTGGAGTGCCAGACCGGCTTCGGCGAGGCCGGCCGGATGACGCAGTTCAAGGACAAGTCGGCCAAGCAGGGCTCCGACCGCTCCAGCGTCGGCCTGTTCACGTACCCGGTCCTGCAGGCGGCGGACATCCTGCTGTACCGGGCGGACGCCGTCCCGGTCGGCGAGGACCAGCGCCAGCACCTGGAGCTGACGCGCGACCTCGCGCAGCGCTTCAACAACCGGCTGGGCAAGACGTTCGTGGTGCCGGAGCCGTACATCATCAAGGACACGGCGAAGATCTACGACCTGCAGGAACCGACGGCCAAGATGAGCAAGTCGGCGTCGAACGTCAACGGGATCATCGAGCTGCTCGAGGACCCGAAGCGCTCGGCGAAGAAGATCCGCTCGGCGGTCACCGACACCGGGCGCGAGGTCAAGTTCGACGTGGAGAACAAGGCGGGCGTCTCGAACCTGCTGACGATCTACTCGGCCCTGACCGACCGCACGATCCCGGACCTCGAAGCAGCGTACGAGGGCAAGGGCTACGGCGACCTGAAGAAGGACCTCGGCGAGGTCTTCGTCGAGTGGGTGACCCCGATCCAGGACCGCGCGAAGTCCTATTTGGACGATGTGGCGGAGCTGGACAAGGTCCTCGCCGCCGGCGCCGAGCGCGCCCGCGAGGTGGCGTCGAAGACGCTGGCGAAGACGTACCAGCGGATCGGGTTCCTGCCGCCGGTGCGGTGAAGCTGATCCTGCTCAACGGCCCGCCGGGCAGCGGCAAGTCGACGCTCGCCCGGCGCTACGCCGACAACCACCCGCCGGCACTGGCACTGGACGTGGACCGGGTACGCGCCATGCTCGGCGGCTGGCGCGCGTCCCCCGGCGAAGCCGGTCTGCTGGCACGGGACATCGCGGTGGCAGCGGCGCGCACCCACCTGACCGCCGGGCACGACGTGGTGGTGCCGCAGCTGGTGGCCCGCGCGGGCTTCCCCGAACGCCTCGAAGCGCTGGCGACCGAATGCGGGGCAAGCTTCCACGAGGTGGTGCTGCTGCCGGGCCGCGAGGTGGTCCGGCGCCGGTTCGCCGCCCGCGGGTCATCGCAGATCGAGACCGCGGCTCCGCTGACCGAGCCGGAGCTGAACCGCGCGTACGAAGCGGTCGCCACCTTCGCCGCGAGCCGCCGCACCCCGGCACTCACCGCGGCGGACGCCTACCCCGCTTTGCTGGCGGCCCTCGCCTGAGCAATCCCCGCGCTGCCGGGCGGGGCGCAGACCCGAAAACTCCCCCGCCCTCCCTGGGGGGCGTGCCCAAGTCCAGTCTATCGGCCCCCACCGGCGAACCCGGTTTTCGTGGCCGGAATCGAGCGACCTGTCCACAACCGGCCGACGCTGTGGACAACGTGCCGCGGTCACGTCCCCAGCGGAGTACGGAAGCGCGCTGAGCCGCGCTGGGGAAGCGGTCGCCCGCAGGCCAGGAGGAACTCGCCGCCCTCCCTCACCCGGGCCGCTCGCGTTGCGGGGTTCACCAAGCGTGGTTAGCGTTTCACGGTGGCGAACGAAGAGAAGGAAAAGCTCCTGCCGCGGCTGCGGCGGAAGTACCCGTGGCTCGATCACCTGATCCGGGCCAACGACGCCTTCACCGAGCGGTACGGCAACCACTACGCCGCCGCCATCACCTACTTCAGCGTGCTTTCCGTCTTTCCGCTCTTCATGGTCGCCTTCGCCGTGGTCGGGCTGGTCGTCAACCACGATCAGACGATCATCACGAAGATCACCGACGGCATCAACAACTCCGTGCCGGAAGGCCTCAAAGACCTCGTCAACGGCATCGTCAAGGGCGCGCTCGACTCCGGCGGCGGGATCGGGGTGTTCGGCCTGCTCATCGCCCTCTACTCCGGCATCGGCTGGATGTCGAACCTGCGGGACGCGCTCACCGCGCAGTGGGGCCAGGAAAAACAGGCGCAGCCGATCGTCAAGCAGACGCTCAAGGACCTCGTTGCCCTGATCGGGCTCGGCATTGCCCTCGTCGTCTCCTTCGCGCTGACCGCGGTCGGCGGCGGGGTCGGGCAGTTCCTGCTCGAACTCGTCGGGCTCGAACACGCCACCTGGGCGATCGTGCTGCTCCGCGGGGCGACCATCGTGCTCGGGCTGGCCGCGAACACCCTCGTCTTCGTCTGGGTGATCGCCCGCCTGCCCCGGGAGCAGGTCGCGCTGCGCAGCGCCGTCAAGGGCGCCGTGGTCGCCGCCGTCGGGTTCGTCATCCTGCAGCAGGTCGGCTCGATCTACCTGGCCAGTGTCACGAAGTCGCCGTCGGCCGCGCTGTTCGGGCCGGTCATCGGGCTGCTCGTGTTCGCCAACCTCGTCTCGCGCTTCCTCCTGCTCATCACCGCGTGGACGGCGACGGCCAAGGAGAACGAGCGCAAGGTCATCGCCCCTCCGCCGCCGGTGCGGCTCGAGCAGAACGTCACCGTGCAGCGCGGACCGGGCTTGGGCACCGTCGCGGGTGCTTTCAGCGCCGGTGCGCTGCTCGCGTGGCTGGGTGGCCGCCGCAAGCCTTGACACCCGCGCAACCAGTAAAGAAACTGAACCGGTAAGAAAACTGAACCGGAGGGTTTCGTGCTGCTGGACGCCGCCCGCGAGTGTGCCGACCTCGCCAGGACCCTCGCGCCCGTCACCGAGCGGCAGCGGGCGTTGCCACCCGAGCTGGTCGCGAAGCTCACCGACGCCCAGCTGTTCCGCACCGGCGTCCCCGGCTACCTCGGCGGCCCCGAAGCGCCGCCCGCCGTCAGCCTCGAAACCGCCGAGACGATCGCGCGCGGGGACGCCTCGGCCGGCTGGTGCGTCTCGATCGCCGTGACGAGCAGCCTGCTCTCGGCCTACGCCCCGCGGAAGTGCGCCGAGGAGGTCTTCGGGGACCCGCGCACGGTCGCCGCCGGGGTCTGGGCGCCGCGGGGCACCGGCCGGAAGGCCGACGGCGGGTACGTCGTGACCGGCCGGTGGGCGTTCTGCAGCGGCATCCCGCACGCCGACTGGCTCTTCGCCGGGTTCGTGCACGAGAAAGCGCTCTACGTCGCCGCGCTGCCGAAGGCCGGGATCGAGGTGCTCGACACCTGGCACACCACCGGCCTGCGCGGCACCGGCAGCCACGACTGCGTGGCCGACGAGCTGTTCGTCCCGGACCACCGCGTCTTCTCGGTGCTGGCCGGGCCGCCGCCGGAAGCCGTTGCGCTGCACCGGTTCCCGCTCTTCGGCTTCTTCGCGCTGTCGGTCGCGGCCGCCGCACTGGGCAACGCGCGCGGCGCGATCGACGACCTGGCCGAACTCGCTTCGACGCGCAAACCACTCGGCTCCAGCCGGTCGCTGGCCGAGCGGCCGGCAACCCAGGCCGCCGTCGCGGAGGCCGAAGCGGCCCTGCGCGCCGCGCGGCTGCTCTTCTACGGCAGCATCGACGACGCCTGGCAGGCCGCGCAGGGCACCGAGCCGGTCCCGGACGCGCTCAAGCTGGGCCTCCGGCTGGCCGCCACGCACGCGACCCGCACCGCCGCGAAGGTCGCCGAAAGCATGTACGACCTCGGTGGCGGCGCGGCGATCTACGAGACTTCGCCGTTGCAGCGCCGGTTCCGCGACGCGCACACCGCGACCGCCCACTTCCAGGTCAACCCGGCCAGCCACGAACTGTCCGGCAAGCTGCTGCTGGGCGTCCCGGCCCGGACGGACCAGCTGTGACCGGCCTCGGCCACCGGTTCACAGCGGACTCGGTCGGCCGCGCACTCGACCTGGTCGGCGAGCGGTGGAGCCTGCTGATCCTGCGCGAAGCCTTCTTCGGCGTGCGCCGCTACGGCGAGTTCGCGCGCACCCTGTCCATCCCGCGCCCGACGTTGTCCGCCCGGCTGAAGACCCTCGTCGACGCCGGCGTGCTCGAGCGCGTCGGCTCGGTGCCGGAGTACGTGCTGACCGCCGCCGGCCGCGACCTCTTCGGCGCCGTCGTCACGCTCATGCAGTGGGGTGACAAGCACCTCGCCGGCCCGGACGGGCCGCCGATCCTGTTGCGGCACCACGACTGCGGGGAGATCGCCGGGACGTACGTCGCCTGCGGGCACTGCGGTGGCGCCATCGCCACCGACCGGGTGACCCCGGAGCCGGGGCCCGGTTTCCGCTAGCGCGCGGCCCTCTTGCGCTGGTGCCCGACCACGAACCCGCCGATGATGATCAGGAACACCACCAGCGTGATGATCCAGCCGGTGACGCCGAACGGGTCTTCCTTCGCGGCCGAGGCGGCCGAGGAGGTGCCGCTGTTGCCGGTGTCGCCGTCGGCGAGCACCGACGGGTCGCTGTCCACCGACGTCGCGGCCGGCGGCTGGTAGGTGATCTGGCCGACCGGCACGGCCCGGTCGGCCTCCAGCGCGAAGCCGTAGTCGAGCAGCTTCGCCGCCTGGTCGACCACCTTCGTCGGCTTCTGCTCGGCACGCAGCATGACGACCGCGAGCCGCTTGCCCTTGCGCTGCGCCGCGCCGACGTAGGTGTGCCGGGCGTCGTCGGTGAAGCCGGTCTTGCCACCGAGGAAACCGGGGTAGACCCCGAGCAGCTTGTTGTCGTTGTAGACCGGGATGGCCGGCTTGCCGCCGATCGCCGGGATTTCGAAGTTCTTCGTCGCGACGACCTTCGCGAACTCCGGCTGCTTCATCGCGTAGTGGAAGATCAGGCTGATGTCGTAGGCCGAGGTCGACATGCCCGGCCCGTCCAGGCCCGACGGCGTCGCCGCGCGCGTGTCGAACGCGCCGATCTTCGCCGCCAGCGCGTTCATCTTCGCCACCGTGGCGTCCACCCCGCCGAGCGCCGTGGCGAACGCGTGCGCGACGTCGTTGCCCGAGTGCATCAGCAGGCCGTGCAGCAGCTGGTCGACGCTGTACCGGCCGCCGGCGACGAGGCCGACGCAGGTGCACTCCTGCTCCGTGTCCTCCTTCGTCGCGACGATCGGCTGCAGCGGGTCCAGCTGGGTGACGACGACCAGCGCGAGCAGCGTCTTGATCAGCGACGCGGGCCGCTGCCGGGCGTGCGGGTCCTTCGCCGCGACGACCGCGCCGGTGTCGAGGTCCTGCACCAGCCACGACGCCGCGGTGTTGCCGTCCGGCGGGTTGAGCGCGCCGTCCGGGGTGATCAGGCCGCACTCGGCCATCCGGTCGCCGCCGACCGGGACCGCGGGCACGGCCAGCGGCGCCGGGGCCTGCTGGCCCGGCGCGGGCCTCTCCGAGGTGTCGACCGGCGGCGGGGGAGCCAGGCGGTTCGCGCACTGGCCCTGCTGCGGCGCCGCGGCCGCCAGTGCCGGCGTGCTCAGGGCCAGGAGGGCGGCGGCGAGCGTCGTCGTGAAGACCTTGAGCGACCGGGAGACAACGGAGTGCACCCACGCAATCTAGCGCCGCGACCGCCGCCGCATACTCTGGGGCATGCGCATTTCACGCGGCACCTCGCTGTTCCTGCTGGCCTTCGGTGTGTGGTCGTGGATCATCTGGATCACCTTCGCCAAGAACCTCTGGGACAGCGACCGGGCCTGGACCCCCGACGGCTCGCCCACCGCGTACTTCGTGGTGCACGCCGTGCTGACCGTCGTGTCGTTCGTGCTCGGCACGATCATCGGCGTGCTCGGCTGGCGCGGGGTACGCGCGAGTTCACGCGTCGACGCCTGAATCCCCTCCTTGGTCGGTGGCGCGGTCCGGCAGCCCGGTTTAGGTTGGCGCCACCGAACCTGGAGGTTGAATGTCCCGTTTACGTCGAATGGCGGCCCCGCTCGTGCTGGCCGTCGGAGGCGGCCTGTTCGCGGCGGCCCCGGCCGCGGAGGCCGCGCCGGTCGCCTGCGACACGGCGAGCACGCCGTACACCTACGTCGTGACGTACCAGCCGGGCACCCGCGAGTCGGCCGTCGACAAGGAACTGGCGGCCAAGTGCGGCACGAAGGTCGCCTACTACGCCGAAATCGGCGTCGCCATTGCCAGTTCGCGCAACGCGGACTTCCAGCAGAAGATCGGCGTCTTCCGGGCCTACTCGGGCAGCAAGGACGTGGCTTCCCAGGGCGCCGCGGCCTCGGCCCGCTCGCTGGGCGCGGTGCGGACGCTGGAGGACACGCGGTCCGTCACGGTCGCGGGTGACCTTTCGGCGCAGCAGTGGGACATGAAGGCGATCCACGCGCCGGAAGCGAACAAGATCTTCCAGGGCAGCCGTGCGGTGACGGTCGGCGTGCTCGACTCGGGCATCGAGGCGACGCACCCGGCGCTGAAGGCGGCCGTCTCGCCCGCGGACTCGGCGGGCTGCGTGACGGGCGCGCCGGACCTTTCCCCGGCGTCCTGGGCACCGACGACGTCGGACCACGGCACGCACGTGGCGGGCACGATCGCGGGCAAGGACCCGGCGACGGGCTTCACGGGCGTCGCGCCCGGCGTGCGGCTGGCCTCGGTGAAGGTCGTCAACGACGCGGGCTACATCTTCCCGGAGTCGGCGGTGTGCGGGTTCGTCTGGGCGGCCCGGCACGGGTTCGCGGTGACGAACAACAGCTACTACATCGACCCGGGCCTGTTCTACTGCCCGAAGCAGCCGGGCGACGCGGCGGCGTTCGAAGCGGTCCGCCGGGCCGTGGAGTTCTCGACGCGCCGCGGCGTGCTGAACGTGGCGGCGGCGGGCAACGACAACCTCGACACGACCAAGCCGGAGACCGACCCCAACCGGCCCCACCCGGTGGACTCGTCGTGCGGCATCCTCCCGAAGGCGATCGACGGGGTCGTGAACGTGTCGTCGGTCGGCTACGCGGGCACGAAGTCGAGCTTCAGCAACTACGGCCAGATCGACGTGACGGCCCCGGGCGGCGACTTCGTCCAGACGCCGCCCGCCGGTGAGGGCCCGGCGTGCCCGCTGTCGACCGTGGTCGGCGGCCAGTACGGCGCGAAGTGCGGCACCTCGATGGCCTCCCCGCACGCGGCGGGCGTGGCGGCGCTGATCGCGTCCCGGTTCCGGGGGATCCCGCCGCAGCTGCTGGCCAAGTTCCTGGAGAACGAAGCCGACGTGGTGCAGTGCGCGGCCACGGAGACGACGTGCACGGGCCCCGCGAAGAACAACTCGTACTACGGCCACGGGCTGGTCAACGCCCTGGACGCGGTGCGCTAGGAGTCACCAAAAAGGCCCCTCCGCTCGCCGAGCGGAGGGGCCCTTTCCCGTTTGGCGTACGTACCGCTGCATTCACTGGACCGGGTGTATACAAGAGAAGACGTCGTCGGTGCCTCGGTGTAGCCTGACCGGACCAACTAGCAATGGGCCGCCGCACCGGCGGCCCGGGAATGGATCTCCATGTCAGGCGGCTCCGAGACGGGTGGCAACTGATCGGCCGATCAGCCACTTTCGCCCGGACCGCCAATGGCGGGTCCGGGCGTTTCTTTTCAGCCCTGCGAGTAGTCGGCGATGAACCCCATCCGGGTGTGCAGCGCCGGTGATTCCGCCGAGAAATCGACGACGACGTCCTGCCCGAGCCGGTGCTTTTGCAGGTTCTGGGCGTTCTGGTTGCGGACCTTGAAGGCGGCGGGGTTCCGGACGTTGCGGAAGACGACCCGGTGCTCGAACTTGCCGATCTCCTTGTTGAACAGCACGTCGAAGCCCTCCGGGGCGGTGCCGTTCATCAGGTCGGCCGAATAGCCCGGCCAGTCCCACTCGACGGTGATCAGATCGCCGGCCTGGACCACCGTACCCAGGTGAATGTAGATGTCCAGCTTCGGCTTCCCGTCCGCGGTGAACGTCCACACCGACGTGCCGTCGGCCCGGGTCCGCTGGTCGACGTCGTCCTCACCGGCGTGGTAGGCGTGGCACCGGACCTTGCGCCGGTCGCGGTTGGTCAGGCGCGTGGTGCCGTAGTAGACGAGGTTGACCGAGACGTACCGCAGGGTGCCGTTGGACGCCGCGTCGAGCACCAGGTCCCGGCGGCAGTGCGCGTCCCCGTTTTCTTCGATGGTCACTTCCTGCCGCCATTCTCGCACCGACAACGGCGAGGCGGAACGTGTCTGGTCGGCGTAGGTGTGCAGGAGCTCTTCGATGTGCTTCAGCTTGCCGCGAAGGCGCTGGGTGCCCGCGAAGGAAAGCGCGCTCACCAACACGAACAGGCCGGCGGCCAGCGTCGCGAAGGTGACGCGCAACCAGGTCAGGCCGAGGACCTGGCCGAGCAGGCCGACGGTGCCGAGTGAGGCGAGCGTCCCGCCAAGGGTACGGAAATAGCCGTAGCGGAAGACGAGTTCTTCGAGTTCTGCGACGAGGGGGGTCAGTCTGCGGGAAACAATCCTGCGGATATCCGAACCTGCACCCATGCGCTCGCATCCTGTGATCGGCGTCGACCCTTCAGGCTAGCCGAGCCCCAGACCGTTGCCCAGGACAAAAGAATGGCGAAAGGGCCCTCCGGCAGAAGTCGCCGGAGGGCCCTCGGGTGTTGCGAAAACTCAGACGCGCTTGAACAGCAGGGCGCGCTTCACTTCCTGGATCGCCTTGGTCACCTGGATCCCGCGCGGGCAGGCGTCGGTGCAGTTGAACGTCGTCCGGCAGCGCCAGACGCCTTCGCCGTCGTTCAGGATGTCCAGGCGCTCCTCCGCCCCCTCGTCGCGGGAGTCGAAGATGAACCGGTGGGCGTTGACGATCGCCGCCGGGCCGAAGTACGAGCCGTCGTTCCAGTACACCGGGCAGGACGACGTGCAGCAGGCGCACAGGATGCACTTCGTCGTGTCGTCGAAGCGGTCGCGGTCGGCCTGGGACTGGATCCGCTCGCGCGTCGGCTCGTTGCCGTAGGTGATCAGGTACGGCTTGATCGCCCGGTACGCCTCGAAGAACGGGTCCATGTCGACGTAGAGGTCCTTCAACGTCGTCAGGCCCTTGATCGGGGCGATCGTGATCGTGGTCTTCTTGCCGTCCTTCGCCAGCAGGTCCTTCATCAGGACCTTGCACGCCAGCCGGTTGATGCCGTTGATCTGCATCGCGTCGGACCCGCACACGCCGTGGGCGCACGAGCGGCGGAACGAGAACGTCCCGTCGATGTAGTCCTTGACGTAGAACAGCAGGTTCAGCAGCCGGTCGGTGCGCTGGGCCGGGACGTCGTAGGACTCCCAGTGCGGCTCGGTGTCGACCTCCGGGTTGAACCGGAGGATCTTCAGCGTGACCGTGATCGGGGTGTGCTGGTCGGACGCGGCGGGAGCGTCTTCGGTGGTGGCCGCAGTCATCAGTACTTCCGCTCCATCGGTTCGTAGCGGGTGAAGGTCACGGGCTTGTAGTCGAGCCGGATGTCGGAGTTCAGCCCGGTGCCCTGCTTGTAGGCCATGGTGTGGCGCATGAAGTTCGTGTCGTCGCGGTTCGGGTAGTCCTCGCGGGCGTGGCCGCCGCGGGACTCCTTGCGCGCCAGCGCGCCCACCACGAGCACCTCGGCCAGCTCCAGCAGGAAGCCGAGCTCGACGGCTTCGAGCAGGTCGGTGTTGTACCGCTTGCCCTTGTCCGCCACGGTGATCCGCTGGTACCGCTCCTTCAGCGCCTGGACGTCGGTCAGCGCCTGCTTCAGCGTGTCCTCGGTCCGGTACACCGACGCGTGCGAGTCCATCGTCTGCTGCATTTCCTTGCGGATGTCGGCGACGCGCTCGTCGCCGTGCTCCGACAGCAGGCCCGCGAGCTGCGACTCGACCAGCGCGGTCGGGTTCTCCGGCAGCTCGACGTGCTCGTGCGCCAGCGCGTACTCCGCGGCCGCGATACCGGCGCGGCGGCCGAACACGTTGATGTCGAGCAGCGAGTTCGTGCCCAGCCGGTTCGAGCCGTGCACGGACACGCACGCGACCTCGCCCGCCGCGTACAGGCCGGGGATGACGTTCTCGTTGTCCCGCAACGCTTCGCCGTGGATGTTGGTCGGGATGCCGCCCATCACGTAGTGGCAGGTCGGGAAGACCGGCACCGGCTCCTTGACCGGGTCGACGCCCAGGTAGGTCCGGGAGAACTCCATGATGTCCGGGAGCTTCGCGTTCAGCGTCTCCTCGGGGATGTGCGTGACGTCCAGGACGACGTAGTCCTTGTTCGGGCCGCACCCGCGGCCCTGCAGCACTTCCTGCACCATCGACCGGGCGACGATGTCCCGCGGCGCGAGGTCCTTGATGGTGGGGGCGTAGCGCTCCATGAACCGCTCGCCGGAGGCGTTGCGCAGGATCCCGCCCTCGCCGCGGACGGCCTCGGAAATGAGGATGCCCAGGCCCGCGAGGCCGGTCGGGTGGAACTGGAAGAACTCCATGTCCTCCAGCGGCAGGCCCTTGCGGAAGATGATGCCGAGGCCGTCACCGGTGAGGGTGTGCGCGTTCGACGTCGTCTTGAAGATCTTGCCCGCGCCGCCGGTGGCGAACACGATCGACTTCGCCTGGAAGACGTGCAGCTCGCCGGTGGCCAGCTCGTAGGCGACGACGCCGGAGGCGACCGGGTTGCCGTTCTCGTCGGGGCTGGTGACGAGGTCGAGCACGTAGAACTCGTTGAAGAACTCCGTGCCGTACTTGACGCAGTTCTGGTACAGCGTCTGCAGGATCATGTGCCCGGTGCGGTCCGCGGCGTAGCAGGCGCGGCGGACCGCGGCCTTGCCGTGGTCACGCGTGTGCCCGCCGAAGCGGCGCTGGTCGATCTTGCCTTCGGGCGTGCGGTTGAACGGCAGGCCCATCTTCTCGAGGTCGAGGACCGCGTCGATGGCCTCCTTCGCCATGATCTCGGCGGCGTCCTGGTCGACCAGGTAGTCGCCGCCCTTGATCGTGTCGAAGGTGTGCCACTCCCAGTTGTCCTCTTCGACGTTCGCCAGCGCAGCGCACATGCCGCCCTGGGCCGCACCGGTGTGGGACCGGGTCGGGTAGAGCTTGGTGAGGACCGCGGTGCGGGCGCGCTGGCCGGACTCGATGGCCGCGCGCATGCCGGCGCCGCCGGCCCCGACGATCACCACGTCGTACTTGTGGAACTGCATGGTGGGAAGCTCCGAGACTTTCAGTTCGCGGGCATGTTCGGGTCGAACGTGAAGATCACCATCGTGCCGACGGCCAGGATCAGCACCATCGAGACGTAGAGCAGGATCTTCAGCCAGAACCGCGTGCTGTCCTTGCGGGCGTAGTCGTCGATGATCGTGCGCAGCCCGTTGCCGCCGTGGATCTCGGCGAGCCAGAGCATCGAGAGGTCCCAGAACTGCCAGAACGGCGAGGCCCAGCGGCCGGCCACGAAGCCCCAGTTGATCCGGTGCACGCCGCCGTCGAGGATGTTCATGATCAGCAGGTGGCCGAGCACCAGGATGACCAGCGCCAGCCCGGAGATCCGCATGAACAGCCAGCTGTAGAGCTCGAAGTTGCTCCGGCGCGCGGCCGGGCGCTTGGGGGCGCGGGGGTTGGCGAGCGCGAGGTCGGCCATGTCAGTTACCCCCGAAGAGCATCTCGGCGGTGCGCTTCAGCATGAAGAACGCACCGGGGACCATCACCACGACCCAGACCACGCCGATCACCCAGGTCATGGCCTTCTGCAGCTTCGGGCCCTTCGACCAGAAGTCGACCAGCATGACGCGGATGCCGTTCAGCGCGTGGAACAGCACGGCGCCGACCAGGCCGACCTCGAGGAGGTTCACGATCGGCGTCTTGTAGGTCTCGATGACCTGGTCGTAGGTGTTCGGCGACACGCGCACCAGCGCGGTGTCGAGCACGTGCACGAACAGGAAGAAGAATGTGAGCACGCCGGTGATGCGGTGCAGCACCCAGGACCACATGCCCGGGTCACCCCGGTAGAAGGTCCCCTGCCGGCGTGAGGCACCCGCCCGATCGCTCGCGCCTGCCTCGGGGGCAGTGCTCGCCGTGGTGGACATCGGTGAACGGCCTCCAACGTCTGACTATGTGCCCGGTGGCCGTGAGGTCCGCAGTTGCCGCGGGAACGGCGGCTGTGCCGAAGTCAACGTCATCGAGCGTGGATGAATCGGATGCTAGACCCGCACCCGGACAGCGGCTCACCTCCGGGTTCCTCTCTGTGATGGACCAGACACCGGCACTCCCGCGCCGCCACCCGGCGGTGTGGTGCAGCGCACTCGGCGGTGTCGGGCAATCGACCGGCCCACTGCCCGGAGATCTGATCTCTGCGAGATCTGATATCTGATGTCCTCGGATAAGGGCTGGTGACACGGGACCGTTGTCAACCCGCTGCCAGGCTTTCTCCAGCATTAGTCGGCCAAACATCGGATCTCTCACGATGGGGTGATGTTTTGGCGCGAAGGCCCGGCCTGGTGATCGCCATCGCGGCCCTGCTGCCCGTGGTGTCGGTCACGCCCGCACCGGCACCGCCGGCATCTTCGTCGACAAAGGACTCAAGGCCCCTTGCCCGGCGCACCTGCGGCTGATTTCCGTCATCTCACAGAGTGACCGGGCCGGTCCACCCTTCGGTCGGCCCGGCACACTGAGTGACCCCAACCGGCCGTTCGGGTGCCCGGCCCCCGCACTTAATCAGGGAAAGATCGGGGAAAGGGGCGCTGCGTCGTCGCGGGGATCACGTTCAGTGTCCAGTTCGTCGCACGTGCGACTCGTGAGTAAACGTTTGTGTTACGTAGCGTGCCTTTCCTATGGCGCATTCCTGTCCGGCGGGTACGGTCTGGCGGTCGACCCGGCAGTAGGGCCGGGTCGTGCCCTTGACCATCCGCTGGATCAGCGGGGAGGGAGACACACGTTGCGTCGCATGCGTGGAACCGCGCTGGCCGCCGCGGCCATGGCCGGGGTGCTCACCCTGGCCGGGTGCGCCAAGGATTCCGGCGGTGGTAACAGCTCGAACAACACCGCGGCCTCGACGGGCGGTTCCGACTGCGTCACCGCGCCGAAGCCGCCCGCGGCACCCGCCGCGGCGAGCAGCTCGACCGCCGCCGGGGCGAAGGTCGACGGCAGCAAGCTGAAGATCGGCCTGGCCTTCGACGTCGGCGGCCGGGGTGACGCGTCGTTCAACGACGCCGCCGCCGCGGGCACCGACAAGGCGAAGTCCGACCTCGGCGTGACGACGGTCAGCGAAAGCACCGCCGGCGCCACCGAGGCCGAGTCGGCCAAGCAGCAGCGCCTCGACCAGATGGCCACCTCGGGCCTGAACCCGATCATCGCGGTCGGCTTCGCCTACGCGCCGGCGGTCAAGGTCGTCGCGGCCAAGTTCCCGAACACGAAGTTCGCCATCGTCGACGACGACTCGATCACGCTGCCGAACGTGACGTCGCTGGTCTTCGCCGAGGAGCAGGGTTCGTTCCTGGCCGGCGTCGCCGCCGCGTACAAGAGCAAGAACTGCCACATCGGCTTCGTCGGTGGTGTCAACACCCCGCTGATCCAGAAGTTCGAGGCCGGCTTCCTGCAGGGCGCGAAGACCGTTTCGAACAAGATCAAGATCGAGGACGAGTACCTCACCCCGGCCGGTGACTTCTCCGGGTTCCAGGACCCGCCGAAGGGCAACGCGAAGGCCGCGGCCGAGATCGCCAAGGGCGCGGACGTCATCTACCACGCCGCGGGTGCCTCGGGTAAGGGCGTCTTCGACGCCGCGAAGGCGGGCAACGCGCTGGCCATCGGCGTCGACTCCGACCAGTACAACCAGAAGACCGTCGAGGCCGACAAGGACATCATCATCACGTCCATGCTCAAGCGCGTCGACGTCGCCGTCTTCGACTACGTGCAGGCCGTCGCCAAGGGCGACCTGACGACCCTGCCGAAGCGGTTCGACCTCAAGGTCGACGGCGTCGGCTACTCCACCTCGGGTGGCAAGATCGACGACATCAAGGACGTCCTGGAAGCCTACAAGGCCCAGATCATCTCGGGCGCCATCACCGTTTCGGACAAGCCGCAGAAGTAACTGAGAACGTGTCGGGGCTCGGAGGATTTTTTCCTCCGGGCCCCTCACGCGTTTGGACGAGATATGGAATTCTCCCGCCCATGAGCACAGCCGAGGCCCCGGCCGAGGCCGTCCCCGACCGGGGCGCCCCCGCCGTCCAGCTGACCGGGATCACCAAGCGCTTTCCCGGCGTGGTGGCCAACTCCGACGTCAACCTCACCGTCGCCGCCGGCGAGGTGCACGCCATCTGTGGCGAGAACGGCGCCGGCAAGTCCACCCTGATGAAGATCCTGTACGGCATGCAGCCGCCGGACGAGGGCACCATCGCGATCAACGGCGAAGAGGTGAGGCTGCGCAACCCGCAGGACGCCATCCGCGCCGGCATCGGCATGGTGCACCAGCACTTCATGCTCGCCGACAACCTCACCGTCGGCGAGAACGTCTTCCTCGGCGCCGAGGCCCTGCACGGCATCGGCCGCGCCGCCCGCGCGCGGCTGGCCGAGCTCGCCGAGCGGACCGGCCTGCGCGCCGAGCCCGGCACCCTGCTCGAAGAGCTGGGCGTCGCCGACCGCCAGCGCGTCGAGATCGTCAAGGTGCTCTACCGCGGCGCGAAGATCATCATCCTGGACGAGCCGACCGCGGTGCTGGTGCCGCAGGAGGTCGACGCGCTCTTCGAGACCGTGCGGGAGATGAAGGACGACGGCTACACGTTCCTCTTCATCTCGCACAAGCTCGACGAGGTCCGCGCGATCGCCGACACCGTCACGGTGATCCGGCGCGGGACGACCGTCGGCACCGCCGACCCGAAGACCATCACCTCCCGCCAGCTCGCGGAGATGATGGTCGGGTCCGAGCTGCCCAGCCCGGAGACCCGCGAGTCGACCGTCACCGACCGGGACGTGCTGCGGCTGACCGGGCTGACGCTGCGCGCCGAGGGTTCGGACCGCAACGCGCTCGACGACGTCTCCTTCACCGTGCACGCGGGCGAGGTGCTCGGCGTCGCCGGCGTCGAGGGCAACGGCCAGACCGAGCTCGTCGAGACGATCATGGGCATGCGCAAGCCGTCCGACGGCACGATCGAGCTGGTCGACGTCGACGGAAAGGCACGCGATCTGACGAAGGCGGGCACGCTGGCCCGGCGCGAGGCCGGCATCGGCTACATCGCCGAGGACCGCACCCGGCACAGCCTGCTCCTCACGCAACCGTTGTGGGTCAACCGGATCCTCGGCTACCAGACCCGCGAACCGGTCTCCAAAGGACAGCTGCTCGACATCGCGGGCGCCCGCGCCGACACCGAGCGGATCGTGCGCGACTACGACGTCCGCACGCCGGGCATCGACGTCCCGGCCGCGGCCCTCTCGGGCGGCAACCAGCAGAAGCTGATCGTCGGGCGCGAGCTGTCGGGCAACCCGGTGCTGCTCATCGCGTCGCACCCCACGCGCGGTGTCGACGTCGGCGCGCAGGCGCTGATCTGGGAGAACATCCGCCAGGCCCGGGCGGCCGGCCTCGCCGTGCTGCTCATCTCCGCCGACCTCGACGAGCTGATCGGCCTGTCCGACACGATCCGCGTCATGCTGCGCGGCCGGCTCGTCAGCGAGGCCGACCCCGCCACCGTGACGCCGCAGGAACTGGGCTCGGCGATGACCGGCGCCGAAGACGACACAGTGGGTGACGAAGAATGACCTCCTGGCGCACGAAACTGCTGCCGCCGCTGCTGGCGATCGTCTTCGCCGTGCTGCTGTCGGCGATCGCGCTGATCATTTCCGGCGCGGACCCGCTGCAGGCGTACGGCACGATGATCGGCCAGATGTTCAAGGGCTCGACCGCGGTCGACACCGTGAACCTCGCGACGGTCTACTACCTGTCCGGGCTCGCCGTCGCCATCGGCTTCCAGATGAACCTGTTCAACATCGGGGTCGAGGGCCAGTACCGGTTCGCCGCCGTCGTCGCGGCCATCGCCGGCGGCGCGATGCAGCTGCCGCCGGTGCTCCACGTACTGGCGATCCTGGTGGTCGCGGTCGTCGCGGGCATGGCCTACGCGGCGGTCCCGGCGATCCTCAAGGTCACCCGCGGGGTCAGCGAGGTCATCTCGACGATCATGCTCAACGCGATCGTCGCCGGGATCATCGCCTACCTCATCAACGCCGACCAGTTCGGCGTGCAGAGCGGCAACAACATCGGCACCCGGATCATCGAGCCCTCGGGCCGGATCCCCGGCATCCCGCTCGGCTCGGGCACGCTCTTCGGGTTCGTGTTCATCGCCGCCATCGTCGGCGCCGCCTACTGGTTCATGCTCAACCGCACGCGGTTCGGCTTCGAGCTGAAGGCGTCCGGCGAGTCGACGACGGCGGCCGCCGCCGGCGGGGTCAACGCCAAGAAGATGACGCTGATCGCGATGCTGCTTTCCGGTGGCGTCGCCGGTCTGGTCGCCATGCCGGAGCTGCTCGGCCGCGACTTCAGCTACGGCATCACCGCGACGCAGATGTACGGCTTCACCGGCATCGCGGTCGCGTTGCTCGGCCGCAACCACCCCGGCGGCATCGCGCTCGGCGCGCTGCTGTGGGCGTTCCTCGACACCTCCGCGGTGTCGCTGGAGCAGATCAACGTGTCCAAGGAGATCGCGACGATCATGCAGGGCATCATCGTGCTGTCGGTCGTCGTGGCGTACGAGATCGTGCGCCGGGCCGACCTCGCGGCCGAACAACGCCGGGTCGGGCGTGCGCTCGCCGGCCGCAAGGGTTCTTCGGTCACCGAAGGGGGTGCGGTGTGATCACCGACGTCGCTCCCGGATCCGGCTCGACCATGCCGGTGCAGCGCAAGCGGGGCAGGCTCCCCGGCTGGCTGCGCGGCGTGATCTGGGCCGTGGTCGCCATCGCCGTCATCTCGACGGCGTCCTACTCGACCGGCGTCGCCGCGCTGACGTCGTCGAACACCGCCCAGACGGCGTTGCGCCTGGCCCTGCCGATCCTGCTCTGCGCGCTGGGTGGCCTCTGGGCCGAACGCGCCGGCGTGGTCAACATCGGTCTCGAGGGCATGATGATCCTCGGCACCTGGGGCGCCGCTTGGGGTTCGTACTACGGCGGCGTGTGGTCCGGCCTGCTGGCCGCGCTCGCGTTCGGCGCGCTGGGCGGCCTGCTGCACGCGGTGGCGACGGTGACGTTCAACGTCAACCACATCGTCTCCGGCGTCGCGATCAACCTGCTCGGCCTCGGCGTCACCAAGTACCTGGCGAACCTGATCTTCGCGCCGATCTCCGGCAACCCGCGGCAGTCGCCGGTGGTGCCGAAGTTCGACACCTACTCGGCCACGTTCCTCTCGGACTGGCTGGGCGACCTCGAGAAGGAGCAGCGCGTCGGCATCTCCGACGTCGCCGGCATCCTGCGCGGGCTCGTCACCGAGGTGGCGCCGCTGACGATGCTCGCCATCATCCTGGTGCCGGTGAGCTTCTGGGTGCTCTGGCGCACCCGGTTCGGCCTGCGGCTGCGCTCCTGCGGCGAGAACCCGGTGGCGGCCGAATCCCTGGGCGTCAACGTGTACCTGCACAAGTACGTCGCGGTGATCATCTCGGGTGCCTTCGCCGGCATGGGTGGCGCTTCGCTGGTGCTGCTGCGCGGCGGCGCGGACTACCTGGAGAACCAGACGAACGGCCGCGGGTACATCGGCCTCGCGGCGATGATCTTCGGCAACTGGCGGCCGGGCGGCCTGCTCGGCGGCGCGGCGCTGTTCGGCTACGCGGACGGCCTGCAGCTCGCCGGCGGCGGTGAAGCGGTGCTCGCGCTGCTCTACGGCGCGGTGATCCTGGTCGCCGTGATCGTCGTCGTGCAGTTGTTCCGGAAGCAGTGGATCGCGGCCGGGCTCGGCGTCGTCGGCGCGGGTGTGCTGTACGCGATCTACTGGGCCAACGACACGCTGTCGTCGGACCTGATCCCGTACACCGCGCACTTCGTGACGCTGATCGTGCTGGCCGTGGCGTCGCAGCGGCTGCGGCCGCCGAAGGCCGACGGGCAGCCGTACCGGCGCGGGGAGGACTGAGTGCCTACTTTGTCTACTGTGGACTGGGACGCTCTGCGTTCCCAGGCGATCGAAGCGGCTTCCCATGCGTACGCGCCTTATTCCGGGCTGCACGTGGGGGTCGCCGGGATCGTCGACGACGGCCGGGTCGTGACCGGGTGCAACGTCGAAAACGCGTCCTACGGGCTCGGGCTGTGCGCCGAGTGCACGATGGCCGGGCAGCTGCGGCTCTCCGGCGGCGGCCGCCTGGTCGCCGTCGCGTGCCGCAGCGGTGCCGGTGACCTGCTGATGCCGTGCGGGCGCTGCCGGCAGATCCTGTTCGAGCTCGGTGGGTCGTCGTGCCTGGTGGACACGCCGCGCGGGGTGCTGCCGATGTCCGACGTCCTGCCGGACGCGTTCGGCCCGGACGACCTCCCGTGACCGGGTTCGCTGCGGTCGACGTCATCCGCGTGAAGCGGGACGGCGGCACGCTTTCCGACGAGCAGATCGACTGGGTCGTCGACGCGTACACCCGGGGTGACGTCGCCGAAGAGCAGATGTCGGCGCTGGCCATGGCCATCTTCCTGCGGGGGATGACCTCGGCCGAGACTTCCCGCTGGACGCACGCGATGATCGCGTCGGGGGAGCGGCTGTCGCTTTCGGGGTCGCGCCCGACGGTGGACAAGCACTCGACGGGCGGGGTCGGCGACAAGATCACGCTGCCGCTGGCGCCGCTGGTGGCCGCGTGCGGCGCGGCGGTGCCGCAGCTGTCCGGCCGCGGGCTCGGGCACACCGGCGGCACGCTCGACAAGCTGGAGTCGATCCCGGGCTGGCGGGCCGCACTGTCCACTTCGGAGATTGCCGCGCAGCTGGAGGACGTCGGCGCGGTGATCTGCGCGGCCACGTCCGGGCTGGCACCGGCGGACAAGAAGCTGTACGCGCTGCGGGACGTGACGTCCACTGTGGAGTCGATCCCGCTGATCGCCAGCTCGATCATGAGCAAGAAGATCGCGGAAGGCGCGTCGGGGCTGGTCCTGGACGTCAAGTTCGGTTCGGGCGCGTTCATGAAGACACTGGACCAGGCGCGGGTGCTGGCCGGGGCGTTGACCTCGATCGGCGCCGATCACGGCGTCCCGACGACGGCGTTGCTGACGGACATGAACGTCCCGCTGGGGCGGGCGGTCGGGAACGCGGTCGAGGTCGCGGAGTCGGTCGACGTGCTTCAGGGCGGCGGGCCGTCGGACGTGGTTGAGCTGACGGTGGCGTTGGCGCGGGAGATGCTCGCTCTGGCCGGTCTGGACGCCGACCCGGCCGCGGTGCTGGCTTCCGGTGCGGCGTACGAGGTCTGGTGCCGGATGATCGCCGCGCAGGGCGGGGACCCTTCGGCGCCACTGCCTTCTCCTGCGCACGTGCACACGGTCGTTGCTCCGGCTTCGGGCGTCCTGGCCTCGCTGGACGCCTACGCGGTGGGTGTCGCGGCTTGGCGGCTGGGCGCCGGGCGGGCTCGCAAGGAGGATCCGGTCCAGGCGGCGGCGGGCGTGCTGTGCCTGGCGAAGCCGGGCGACGACGTCTCCGAGGGTGAGCCGCTGCTGGAACTGCACACGGACACCCCGGACGCGGTCCCGGCGGCGCTGGCGGCGCTCGAAGGCGGGTTCTCGATCGCTTCGGAGGCGCCCGCGCCGGGACCGATCGTCCGGGAGACCGTGCGGGGCTAGGACACCTGGATGGTGGCGGCGACCGGCTTGGCGCCGCTGCCACCGCAGGACATGATGAAGGTGCCGGTGCTGTAGTAGAGGATGTAGCTGCTCGTCGCCAGCGTGACCTGACCGGCGGTGGGCAGGGTGACCTGACCGGTGCCCCCGGTCATCCGGAAGGGCGTGCCGGGCTGGATGGCGGGGTTGGTCATGCCGGTGGCGTCGGCCCGGCCCGAGGCGGCGCCACCGAGTGCGAGCACGATCGAGCCGGTGTACTTCCCGGCGGGCTCGGTGGAACCCCAGGCCGGCGCGACCTGCTTGAGGTCGGCCTGCACGGTGACGGTCTGGCCGACGGTCGCCGTCGCGGGTGCGGTCACGGTGATCTCGAAGGTCTTGGTCCCGGAGGGGCCGCCGATGCTGCCGCAACCCCAGGTGACCGAGACGGTCCCGGCCTCGGCCACGGCGGGGGCGAACACCCCCACCCCGGCGGCGACGGCCACCACGGCCACGGTCTTGCCGATCTTCTTGCGCAGTACCTTCAGCACGAAATCCCCCTCGGGTGTCGGATTCCGAGGATGGCGTGAGCCGGGACGCGGGGACGTCTCCCAGAATGCCGGGCTTGATCCGTTCCCCCGGCAAGATGATCACCCGATTGAGTGATCTTCTGAAGATGCCCCTCACGACCTCCGGGCTTCCGCGGCGGTGAGCGGATACGACGAGGCCCCGCCGGCGAACCGGCGGGGCCTCGGTCGGCAGGCTTGCCTACTCCGTGGCTTCTTCCGAGCCTTCGCCCGTCTTGGCCTTCGCGTCGGCCGGCTTCGGGGCGCGGCCGTTGCGGGAGCTGCGGCGCGGCTGGCGCGGGGCCGGCGGCGGCGGGGAGATCTGCTGGACGGCCGGGCCGCCGCCGAGCATCAGCTCCGCGAACGTCGCCATCGCCTCGTCGAGCTGGCCGCCGATGCGGCGGACGCTCTCGTCGTTGCTCCTGCGGACCAGCGAGTCGACCGAGTCGGTGTCCGGCTGCTTGGACAGCGTGCCCTCGACCTTCGACAGGCCCGCCTTGAGCGCGCCGTCGAGGTCGCCGATGCCGGACAGGAAGCCGTCCTCGACCTTGTCGAGGCGGGAGGCCAGGTCGTCCAGGCGGGTGGTGACCGTTTCGAGGCGGTTGCCCAGGTTCTCCAGCCGGTCGGACGCGTCGATCATCTCGCCGGTCTCGGTCAGCGCGACCTTGATCGCCTCGGTGTTGGCGTCGATCCGCTCGTGCGTGGTGCGGCCCAGCTCGCCGATGCGCTCCTGCGAGACGCGGCTCAGCTCGTCGACCTTGTTCCGCAGCTCGTGGTCGGCGTGGTCGACGCGGTCGCGCAGCGACGACTCGGCCTGCTCGATCCGCTCGCGGACCGGACCGTGCACCGACTGCGGCAGCGCGTCGAGCTTCGTGTCCTGCTTGTCGAGGTGGCCGCCGACCTCGTCGATGCGGCGGTGGATGTTCTGGAGCTTGTCCTCGAGCCCGTCCATCCGCCCGGCGACGCCCTCGAAGCGCGCGGCGACGCCGTCGAGACGGCCGTCGAGCTGCGCGAACGGCTTGGCCAGCTTGTCGACGATGCTCTCGACGGCACGGGTCAGGGCGGCGATCGCGTTGTCCTGGGCCTCGAGGCGGGACATCGTCTCGTCGAGGCGCTCGGCCAGGACGCTGACTTCGGTGCGGTCGGGCATTTCGGACAGCCGCTTGCGGACCGCGCCCAGCGAGTCCACCGGCGCGAGGCGGGCGTAGATGTCGTCGAGCGCGTCGAAGATCTGCTGCTGCTCGCTCTCACGCACTTCGGCCGCGCGCACCAGCATGTTGCGCATCCGGTCGAAGGACGGGGCGGCAATGTGGTTGTCAGTGGTCACTGCTGTGTGTCCTTCGTCGGCGGGGAAATGGAGGGACGTGCCACGAAGCTTATCGATTGCGAAATTGCTGTGCGTATGGCCCCCGTGAAGTGCGTATTGCGGAGGCCGCCCCCGGATGGCCGATTCGTCACATGATCGTCAACGCTGAGGGTGAACCCGAACCTGAGAGTTACGGCCATGTAGGGGAATGACAACGAGGTTACCGTTGGGGGATGCCTGACGAAAGCCCTGTTCTGCCCACCGAGACACTCCGCCGCGCACCCAAGGTGCTGCTGCACGACCACCTCGACGGCGGCCTCCGCCCGGCGACCGTCGCCGAGCTCGCCGACGCCACCGGCTATGCCGGTCTGCCCACCACCGACCCGGCCGAGCTGGGCCGCTGGTTCCGCCAAGCGGCCGATTCCGGCTCGCTCGTGTCCTACCTCGAGACCTTCGCGCACACCTGCGGGGTGATGCAAACGGAGGAATCGCTGGTCAGGGTCGCCGCCGAGGCCGTGGAGGACCTGGCCGCCGACGGCGTCGTCTACGCCGAGGTGCGCTACGCACCGGAGTTGTTCGTCGAACGCGGTCTGTCACTCGATGCGGTGGTCGAGGCCGTCCAGGCGGGGTTCACGGAGGGCACCCGGCGGGTGGCCGCGAACGGCGGCACCATCCGCGTCGCGACGTTGCTCTGCGCGATGCGCCAGCACGCCCGGGCGCTCGAGATCGCGAACCTGGCCATCCGCTACCGGGACGCCGGCGTCGCCGGGTTCGACATCGCCGGGCCCGAGGACGGATTCCCGCCGACCCGCAATCTCGACGCGTTCGAATACCTGCGTCAGAACAATGCGCATTTCACCATTCACGCGGGTGAAGCCTTCGGTTTACCGTCCATTTGGGAAGCGATTCAGCACTGCGGTGCCGAGCGGCTCGGGCACGGCGTGCGCATCGCCGAGGACATCAAGACCGGCGCGGACGGCACGGTCCACCTTGGACGGTTGGCCGCGTACGTCCGCGACCGCCGCATCCCCCTGGAGATCTGCCCGACGTCGAACGTCCAAACAGGCACGGTCCGCTCGATCGCCGAGCACCCCATCGGCCTGCTCGCCAAGCTGCGCTTCCGGGTGACCGTGAACACGGACAACCGGCTGATGAGCGGATGCACGATGACCAGCGAATTCGCCGCGCTGCACGAGGCGTTCGGCTATGGTATCGACGACTTCCGCTGGTTCACCATCAACGCGATGAAATCCGCGTTCATCGATTTCGACGCCCGGCTCGCGCTGATCGACGACGTCATCAAGCCCGGGTACGCCGCGCTGGCCTGACCTTCCCGCTGAGGACCGCAACTCGCTTGCGGTCCTTAGCTATGCCAACTATCGTTCACCATGTAGGAACAACTTCTCAGTACTTGAGACGGTGGCGATGATGGCGCAGGTCGCGAGCGGTGCGGGTGAGCAGCTTCAGGCGAGTCCACGGCGGTGGCTCATCCTCGCCCTCGGCCTCGCCGCGCAGACCGCGAGCTGCTCGTTCCTCTACGGCATCCCGTTCCTGGTCCCGGCCATGCGCGCCGCCGAGGGACTGACGCTGGCCGAGGCCGGCACGGTCGTCGCGGCCCCGAGCATCGGGTTGTTGTTCACCCTGATCGTGTGGGGCGCGGCTGCGGACCGTTACGGAGAGCGCCTGATCATGGCCCTTGGCCTGGGCGTCTCGGGGTTACTCCTGGTGTACGCCGGGACAGGAAATCACCCGGTCGGGCTCCTCTTTGGGGTGTTTCTGGCGGCCGGTGCCTGTACGGCTTCGGTGAACGCGGCGAGCGGCCGCGTGGTGATGGGCTGGTTCGCGAAGTCCGAGCGGGGCGTGGCGATGGGGATCCGCCAGACGGCCCAGCCGCTCGGCGTGGGCGTGGCCGCGCTGGGGCTGCCACCGCTGGCCGCGCACTTCGGCTTCCGGGCGGCGGTGCTGCTGCCGGCCGGGCTGGCGATCGCCGTGGCGCTGCTGGTGGCGTGGCTGGTGACGGACCCGCCTCGGCCGCCTCAGCCGGCTTCGGGGGTGAAGCCGCCGTCGCCGTACCGGCACGCGGCGCTGTGGCGGGTGCACGGGGCGAGCGCGCTGCTGGTGGTGCCGCAGTTCGCGGTGTCGGCGTTCGCGCCGGTGTACCTGGTGGCGGTGCAGCACTGGAGCCCGCTGTCGGCGGGCTGGTACCTGGCCGTGGTCCAGGTGCTGGGCGCGGCGGGCCGGCTGGGGTCGGGCTGGTGGTCGGACCGGGTGGGCAGCCGCCTGCGCCCGATGCGTCTGCTGGCTTTTGCCAGCTGCTCGGTGGTGCTGCTGGTGGCGCTGGGCGACGCCACCTGGCCGTGGCTGGTGCTGCTGGCGCTGGCGTTGGCCGGGGTGATCACGGTGGCGGACAACGGCCTGGGCTTCACGGCCTCGGCGGAACTGGCGGGCTTGGCGTGGTCCGGCCGCGCGATGGGCACGCAGAACACCGGCCAGAACATCGCGGCCTCGCTGACCCCGCCACTGCTGGGCCTGGTGATCGGCGACAGCAGGTACGCACTCGCCTTCTGCGTGGCGGCGATCTTCCCGGCCCTGGCGGTGCTGGTGGTCCCGGTCCGCGCCGAACAAGACTGACGTGTCGTCCCCCCGATCACGCGTGTCGACCCCCTGATCACGCGAGTCGACCCTTCACGCACGGAACCGGGCCGACGACGTGTGATCGGAGGGTCGACTCGCGTGTCTGGAGGGTCGACACGGCGAAGGCCGCCTCCCGGCGTGCGGGAGGCGGCCTTCGCCGAACCAAAGATCAAGCCACCGTGAGGCGGTTCTCGAACGTCTCCACGAGCTTCCGCCATGCGCCCTGCTCGGCGTCGAAGGGGGCGCTCGGCTCCAGGCGCGACGGGTCGGGGCGGAGCACGAACGACACCAGCCAGCCCAGGCTTTCGTTGCCCGCCAGCGCCGTCTCGGCCGAGTCGTCGCCCGCCCACTCCGCCGCGTCCGTGATCAGCTCGACCGCCAGCTCCAGCTGCGTCGGGTCGATCGCCTCCGGGCCTTCCGCGATGTCCGCGTCCAGGCCCGTCAGCACGTACGTGTTCTCCGGGTCGACGTCGATCTCGAGTTCGCCCGCCGTCGCCTTCGTCAGTACCTCGTCCCACGTGGACACGTCCGCGAGGTCGGTGTCGGCCAGGTTGCCGTCCGCGAGGGCGTGGGCGAGCGCACCCGTGGAGGTGAACACGTCGATCTCGCCCTCGCTGCCGAGGAACACCGGCGCGTCGTCGAGGTAGCAGCGCAGCGTGTAGTACTCCGCGCCGGACGTGATGATCTTGATCGGGTCGATGCCGACCTCGGCCCAGAACCCGACCGGAGCGTCGTCTTCCTCGTCTTCGTCGTCCGAGGCGTCGACGGAGTCGATCGCTTCGAGGTCCTCGACGCCCTCCGCGCCGGCCTCGGCCTCCGCGGACTCCTCGTGGAACGCCGCCAGCTCCTCGGCCGTCTGCTCCAGCACCTTCTCGTCGACCTCGGGCTGGGTCACCAGGCCGTCGATCGCGTCGAGCACGGTGTCCCACTTCTGCGACACCGTCTCGGACAGGTCGTTCCACACCTGGACGCCGACGCTACCGGTGAACGGCAGCGTGCCCTGGTCGAGCAGCGAGAAGCCCTCGGTCGAGTCGAGGATCTCGTGGACCTCTTCGAGGTCGCAGACGTCGGCGAGCGACCGCACGATGCCGACGATCTCCGCCAGCTCCGCGATGTGCCAGACGTCCGGCTCCTCGGCGACGAGCTCCGGCACGCCGACGAGGTCGTACGTGTGGTCCTCGTCCGGGATCAGCTCGGGCACGTTCAGCGACGGCACCGCGTCCCAGGCCGGGTGGTCGAGCAGGTCGTGCCGCTCGGACGTGCGGACGAAAGCGGCCAGGTGTGCTGCGTCGGCGAAGGCGTACAGGTCGTCCTCATCGCCGAGGAACGCTTCCCACTCCTCGCCGTCTTCCCGCCAGCGCGGCGCCCACAGGGTGACGACGTCGCCCTGAGGCAGCCCGAGTTCGATCGGGATGATGTCCTGTGCCATTCCTAAGCCCTCCGGAGTACCGCCCGTGTGCGCGCGGGACCGGAAGTATCACTCCAGTCGACGCGCGGTACCGCGAAGCCTACGGGTTTCGCACTCGCGATGCGATCGCCCCTGCCGACTTTGCGACGAGCGGATGGCACGATGGACGCCTGATGACTCTCACAGACCTCCTGCCTGCGGATCCCGACCCCGACGCCCTGTTCGAAGCCTTCACCACCTGGACGGCCGAACGGGGCATCGAGCTGTACCCGGCGCAGGAGGAGGCGGTGATGGAGGTCGTCTCCGGATCGAACGTCATCCTCTCGACGCCGACCGGCTCCGGGAAGAGCCTGGTCGCCGTGGGCGCGCACTTCACCGCGCTCGCCCAGGGCCGCCGCAGCTACTACACCGCGCCCATCAAAGCCCTCGTGTCGGAGAAGTTCTTCCAGCTCATCGACATCTTCGGCGCGGACAACGTCGGGATGATGACCGGCGACTCCAGCGTCAACCCGGACGCCCCGATCATCTGCTGCACGGCCGAAATCCTGGCGAACATCGCGCTGCGGTTCGGCGCGGACGCCCCGGTCGGGCAGGTGGTGGCCGACGAGTTCCACTTCTACTCCGAGCCCGACCGCGGCTGGGCGTGGCAGGTGCCGATCCTGGAACTGCGGAACGCCCAGTTCGTCCTGATGTCGGCGACGCTGGGCGACGTGTCCTTCTTCGAGAAGGACCTCACCCGCCGCACCGGCAAGCCGACGGCGGTGGTCACGTCGGCGCAGCGCCCGGTCCCGCTGACCTTCCGGTACGCGCTGACGCCGCTGCACGAGACCATGTCCGAGCTGCTCAACGGCGGCCAGGCCCCCGTCTACGTCGTGCACTTCTCGCAGGCCGCGGCCATCGAGCGGGCGCAGACGCTGATGAGCATCAACGTGACCACCAAGGCCGAAAAGGAGGCCATCGCCGAGCTGATCGGCGGCTTCCGGTTCGCCGCCGGCTTCGGCAAGACGCTCTCGCGGCTGGTCCGCCACGGCATCGGCGTCCACCACGCCGGGATGCTCCCGAAGTACCGCCGGCTGGTCGAGACCCTGGCCCAGTCGGGGCTGCTCAAGGTGATCTGCGGGACCGACACCCTCGGCGTCGGCATCAACGTCCCGATCCGGACCGTCGTGTTCTCCGCGCTCACGAAGTACGACGGCGTCCGCCAGCGGCACCTCAAGGCACGCGAGTTCCACCAGATCGCCGGCCGTGCCGGGCGCGCGGGCTACGACACCGACGGCTACGTCGTCGTGCAGGCGCCCGACCACGTCGTCGAGAACGCCAAGGCCCTCGAGAAGGCGGGCGACGACCCGAAGAAGAAAAAGAAGATCGTCCGGAAGAAGGCCCCGGAGGGGTTCGTCAACTGGACCGAGAGCACGTTCGACCGGCTGATCGCGGCCGAGCCCGAGCCGCTGACGTCGAGCTTCAAGGTCACGCACTCGATGCTGCTGAACGTGATCTCGCGGCCGGGCAACGCGTTCGACTCGATGCGGCACCTGCTCGAGGACAACCACGAGGACCGCGCGTCGCAGCGCAAGCTGATCCTGCGCGCCATCGCGATCTACCGCGCGCTGCTCGCCGCGGGCGTCGTCGAACGGCTGCCCGAACCGGACGAGCAGGGCCGGATCATCCGGCTCACCGTCGACCTGCAGTTCGACTTCGCGCTCAACCAGCCGCTTTCGCCGTTCGCGCTGGCCGCGATCGAGCTGTTCGACCTCGAATCGCCGAGCTACCCGCTCGACGTCGTGTCCACTGTGGAGGCCACAGTGGACAATCCGCGGCCGGTGCTGTCGCAGCAGCAGTTCAAGGCGCGCGGCGAGGCCGTGAACGCCATGAAGGCCGAAGGCATCGAGTACGACGAGCGGATGGAGCTGCTCGAGAACGTCTCGTACCCGAAGCCCCTCGAAGAGCTGCTGCAGGGTGCTTTCCACAGCTACCGGCAGGGCCACCCGTGGGTCGACGACTACGAGCTGTCGCCGAAGTCGGTCGTGCGGGACATGTACGAGCGCGCGATGAACTTCGTCGAGTACATCGGCTTCTACCAGCTCGCCCGGTCCGAGGGCCTGGTGCTGCGCTACCTCGCGGACGTCTACGACGCGCTGCGCCACACGGTCCCGGACGAGGCGAAGACCGAGCCGCTGCAGGACCTCATCGAGTGGCTCGGCGAGCTCGTCCGCCAGGTCGACTCGAGCCTGCTCGACGAGTGGGAGGCGCTGCGGCACCCGTCGGAAGAAGGCCCGGTGCCGCACCGGCCGCCGCCCGAGCCGCCGGCGGTCACCCGCAACGAGCGCGCGTTCCGCGTCCTGGTGCGCAACGAGCTGTTCCGCCGGGTCGAGCTGTTCGGGCGGCGGGCGTGGAACGTGCTCGGCGAGCTGGACGCGGCCTCGGGCTGGGACGCCGACGCGTGGCAGGAAGCCATCGAGGACTACTTCGAGGAGTACGAGACGCTCGGCACCGGCCCGGACGCGCGCGGCCCGCAGCTGCTGCTGATCGAGCAGCAGCCGGACGTCTGGAAGGTCCGCCAGATCTTCGACGACCCGGCGGGCGACCACGACTGGGGCATCAGCGCCGAGGTCGACCTGGCCGCCTCCGACGAGGCCGGGATGGCGGTGGTCCGGGTGACCGAGGTGGGCGCGCACTGACCACAGCCCGATGGCGAACGCCGCCGTGGCCTCCAGCATCGTCCTCCTGGTCGCCAACACGTGGAACCCGGTGGTGCTGTGGGCGTTGCGGACCGGCCCGCAGCGGCACGTCGACCTGCGGCGCACCCTCGGCGGCATCAGCGCGAAGGCACGTACGCGCTTACGCCGTTGGGCTCGACGCTGCCGGCGCCGATCGAGGGGTTCGGCCGCTGGGCCGCTGAGCACGGCGACGACGTCCTCGCCGCTCGAACCCGAGCAACCCGATCAGCATGATCAGCTCCGCCGCCGGCATCGGGAAGCCGAGGGCGAGCCCGGCGGTGACGTCGACGGCCGGCGCGCCGAGGCCCGCCACGAACACCCAGGTCGGCGCGGTCGGCGGCTTCACGGACGGCGACCACGACGTCTTCTTGCCCGGCTTCGCCACCGAGAGCCAGACCTGGAACGCCAGCGCACTCACCATGAGCGACGTCCCGGCGATCTGCGGCCAGGCGACCTCGGCGGCCCCATCGGCGACGTCGTGGAGCCGGGGAGAGAGCAGGAAGATCCCGGCGTAGAGCTGGGCCAGCGTCAGGACGAACTTCGTGAGCACCCACCAGTGCCGGAAGTAGCCCCACGCGGTCGCGCCGGCGAGCAGGAGGCCGGTGAAGGCGGACGCGTTCGCCATCGGCGCGAGCAGGACGGAGTCGAGTTTTTCGGCCATCGAGGTCGCGGCAGGCGCTTGGGCGGGGGTGGTCAAGGCCAGCGACATCAGCACGACGAGGGCGAGGGCCTGGCTCATCCAGGCCACCGAGGACACGACGTGCAGCCAGACGACGGCCTGGCGCCAGCGGGGAGAAGTCTTTGTGGTCACGGCATCAGGCTCGCCGAGAAGATCCGCGCGCACATCGGGCGCGACCCGGGTTTCGCCCCGGACCCCGGCCGCGCCCGCCTACTCCCGGTGGAGTACGCCACCGCGCCGGCCGTACTACCCGGGTCGTGAGCGGTAACACGGGTTGGAACCGCATCACCGCTCACGACCAGGGGGTCATTCCTGCAGGGAGAGGGCCTGGCTGGGGCAGACGTGCGCCGCTTCGCGGGCCTTTTCGACCAGCTCGCCCTCCGGCTGGTCGTCGAGCACGATGACCGTGCCGTCCTCCTCGCTCTGGTCGAACAGCGAGGGCTCGGTGAGTACGCACTGACCGGCGCCGACGCACTTGCCGGTGTCCGCGATGATCTTCATGGTCTTCTTCTCCTGTGGTGGTTGCCAGTTCGTCTCTACCAGGTCACCGGCAACCGGTACAGGCCGAAGATGGCCGCGTCGTCCTTGAACGGCAGGTCGTCGACCGGTGTGGCCAGCTTGAGCTCCGGGATGCGGCGGAAGAGGGTGTCGAAGACGATCTGCAGTTCCATCCGGGCGAGGTTCTGGCCGAGGCACTGGTGCGGGCCGAAGCCGAAGGCGACGTGGTGGCGCGCGCCGCGCTCGAGGTCGAGGTCGTCGGGGTTTTCGAACGCGGTTTCGTCGCGGTTGGCCGCGTAGCCCAGTGCCAGCACGCCCTCGCCCGCCCGGATCAGCTGCCCGCCGACCTCGACGTCCTCGACGCACAGCCGGGCCGTGGCGGCGTCGACGATGGTGAAGTACCGCAGCAGCTCCTCGACGGCGTCGAGGGTCTTGCCGGGGTCGTTCTTGACCAGCGCCAGCTGGTCCGGGTTCTCCAGCAGCCCGACCGTGCCCAGCGAAATCATGTTCGCCGTCGTCTCGTGCCCGGCGACGAGCAGCAGGAACCCGAGCGCGGCCAGCGCGGGCCGCCGGTAGGTGCCCTCTTCGCGAAGCTTGACGATCTGCCGCCCGAGCAGGTCGTCCGGCGGATTCGCCTCCTTCTCGGCGATGAGGTCGCTCATGTAGATGCGCACCGACTCGACCGCGTTCCGCCGCTGCTCCGGTGGCGTGTCGCGGTTGATCAGCTTCGCCGTGTGGGTCTGGAAGAAGTCGTGGTCGGCGTACGGCACGCCGAGCATCTCGCAGATGACCAGCGACGGCACCGGCAGCGACAGCGCCTCGACCAGGTCACCCGGCTTCGGGCCGGCCAGCAGCGCGTCGATCCGCTCGTCGACGATCTCCTGGATCCGCGGCCGCAGCGCCTCCATCCGGCGCACGGTGAACTCGCCGAGCACGGCCTTGCGGGCCGGCCCGTGCTCCGGCGCGTCCATGGTGATCATGGTGCGCTCGTCGTCCGGCCGCCGGAACCCCGGCACCAGCTGCGGGAAGTCCGGGTGCTGCCGGTCGGCGCTGAACCGCCGGTCGTTCAGCACGGTCCGGACGTCCTCGTGCCTGCTGACCACCCAGGCCTGCCTGCCCTCGGGCAGCCGCACCCGGGTGACCGGCTCCTCCTCGCGGATCCCGGCGTACGCCGGCGGCGGGGCGAACGGGCACGTCCGCGTCATCGGGAACTCGTGGACGGCGGTCATGGCGTTCCCCTTCACCAGGTCACGGGCAGGCAGTAGAGGCCGAAGATCGACGAGTCGTGCTTGAACGGCAGCTGGTCCACCGGTGTGGCCAGCTTGAGCTCCGGGATGCGGCGGAAGAGGGTGTCGAAGACGATCTGCAGTTCCATCCGGGCGAGGTTCTGGCCGAGGCACTGGTGCGGGCCGAAGCCGAAGGCGACGTGGTGCCGTGCGCCGCGCTCGAGGTCGAGGTCGTCGGGGTTTTCGAACGCGGTTTCGTCGCGGTTGCCGGAGTAGCTCAGCCCGAGCACGCCCTCGCCTTCGCGGATCAGCTGCCCGCCGATCTCGACGTCCTCGGTGGCGACGCGCGAGGTCGCGAACTCGGCGATGGTGAAGTACCGCAGCAGCTCCTCGACGGCGTCGAGGGTCTTGCCGGGGTCGTTCTTGATGATTTCGAGCTGGTCCGGGTTCTCCAGGAGCGCGACGGTGCCGAGCGAGATCATGTTCGCCGTCGTCTCGTGCCCGGCGAGGAGCAGCAGGAAGGCCAGCGAAACGAGCTCGTCGTGGGCGACGTCGCCGTGCTCTTCGCGCTGCTTGAGGATCTGGCGGCCGAGCAGGTCGTCGGTCGGCTCGGCCTCCTTGGCGGCGACGAGCCGGTCGAGGTACTCCTGCAGCTCGTCGACGGCCTTCACCCGGGTTTCCTGGTCGACCTCCCGGTTGAGCAGCGTCGAGCTGCGCACCTGGAAGAAGTCGTGGTCGGCGTAGGGGACGCCGAGCTGCTCGCAGATGACCAGCGACGGCACCGGCAGGGCCAGCGCCGAGACCAGGTCCGCGGGCTTCGGGCCGGCCAGGATCGCATCGATGTGCTCGTCGACGATCTGCTGGATGCGCGGCTGCAGCGCCTTCATGCGCTTGACGGTGAACTCGCCGACGACCTCGCGGCGGGCCGCGCCGTGCTCCGGGGGGTCCATGTTGATCAGCGACGCGGTGAAGTTGTTCCGCCGGATCGGGCGGCCGTCCCGCGTAAGGAACGGGAAGCCGGGGTTGAACCGATCGGAGCTGAACCGCGGGTCCGTCAGCATCTGCCGGACGTCCTCGAGCCGGGTCAGCGCCCACGCCTCCTGGCCGGACTGCAGCTTGACGCGCTGGACCGGACCGGCTTCGCGCAGCTTCTCGTAGGCGGGCGGTGGCGCGAACGGGCAGGTGCGGACCAGCGGGAAGATCTCGTCCCGCGTGGCGGGCTCGGCCAATTCAGTCATTTCGGACCCCCTGGGTCGGACGGAAAGTATGCGGAGGATTACATTCCGGTTCTCTGATCCAAGGTACCGAAGCGGAAGGAAGTCGTCCACTAGGTGCCGCCTACCCATTCGAGGAGGCGGTGCGTGGCCTGCCGGCCGTGCGAGAATCACCCCGCGCGATTCAGCGGAAGGCGAACGGCATGACGGCAGACCCCGAGACCACCCTGCGGGCGGACGCGCGGCGCAACCGCGACCAGATCCTGGCTGCCGCGAAGAGCATCTTCGCCACTTCCGGTCCCGAGGTGCCGATGGAGGAGATCGCCCGCGCGGCCGGGGTCGGCGTCGGCACGCTCTACCGCCGGTTCCCGGACCGCGACGCGCTGATCCGCGCGGTCGCGATGGACAACTTCGAGCGGGTGCTGATCGACGCGCGCGTGATCGCCGCCGAGGAGACGTCGTCGTGGCGCGCGCTGGACCGGCTGCTGCGGCAGTCGGTGGAACTGCAGCTGAGCGTGCAGCTGACGATGATGTCGCACCGGGCGCTGGTGATCCTCAAGACCGATCCCGAGGTCCGCCGGCTGCGCGACGAAATCCTCGAGGTCCTCGACGGCTTCGTCGACGGCGCGAAGGCCGAGGGCAAGCTCCGCGAGGACGTCGGCGCCGGTGACATCGCGATCCTGTTCGCGACGCTGCTGCGCCAGATGCGCGCGAAGTCCCCGGAAGTGGCGGAGCTGGCGGCGCGCCGGTGCGTCGGCATCATGATCGACGGCCTCAGCGCGCGGCCGGGCAGCGAACTGCCCGGCCGTCCGATCACGTCCCAGGATCTCGACCCCGCCTGAATTCCTGCATTTCCGTGTTAGGGTTCCGCCTCGTTCTGCCGGAATTGCAGCTGCGGGCGGGAAAATGCGACGAAGAACGCTGGCCGTGTTGTTGGCGATTTCCTTCCCGGTGCTCGCCGGGTGCGGGGGCGCGCCGGTGGACGGCGTGGCGGCCGCGCCGGCGTCACGGCCGGCCCCGGTGCCGACGTCTCCGGCTGTCGCCGCTTCGTCCGGGCCGACGTCGAGCTCGCCACCTGCACCTTCGTCCACTCCGGCGCCGCCTTCGACCACCCCGGTGCGGAACTGCCGCACGCCGGAGTTCACCACGAGCGACCCCGACGGCGGCTGGTCGGACGGCGGCTACTACGTCCACAACAACATGTGGAACGCCGCGGAAGCGGGTCCGGAAACGCTGCGGGCGTGCGCGTACGACAACTGGTACGTCGAATCAACCCAACCCGATTCGACGTCGGTGAAAACCTATCCGAACGTGCACAAGGACATCAACGACCAGAACGGCAAACCGTTCAACGACTATTCGGTGATCAAATCCACCTTCGCCGGCCGCGGCCCGGGTACGGGCATCTACGACGTGGCGTACGACCTCTGGCTGAACGGCGTGGGCAACGGCGACGGCGTCAGCGAGCTGATGGTCTGGACGGAGAACCGCAAGCAGGTCCCGGCGGGCGAAAAGCTGACGACGTACACGGCGGGCGGCTTCACCTACGACGTCTGGGCGGAAGACGAGGGGTACGTGGCGTTCGTGTCCCGGTCGACGCAGTATTCGGGCAGCGTGGACCTGAAGGCGATGATCGCGTGGGCGATCGGCAAGGGCCTCATCCCGCCGAACCCGACGGTCAACCAGATCGGCTACGGCATCGAGTTCTGCTCCACCGGCGGCGGCAAGGCGCGGTTCACGCTGTCGGACTTCTCGGTGACGATGAGCTAGGGGGCCACCCCGCGGTGGCCCCCCGGCTCCGGGTCAGACGCCCAGTGGGTGCCAGACCGTCTTCGCCTCCAGGTACCGCCGCAGCCGCGTGAGGTCCGGCGCCGTCGTCCAGTCCGGTTCCGCGTCGGGGACCGTCAACACCCGCTTCACCGTATTCGCCGCTTCGCGCGCCAGGCCCGGGCGGTCCGCCGGGGCGGCTCCCGTCGGGTCCAGGGCGTTGACGTCGCCGTGCGAGGCCAGCCACGGGCCGAGCTCGGCCGCGTGGCCGGTCAGGATGTTCGCCACGCCGCCCGGGACGTCGGACGTGGCCAGGACCTCCGACAGCGTGATCGCCGGCAGCGGGCGCTCGGCGCTGGAGACCACCACCGCCGTCGAGCCCGTGGCCAGCACCGGGGCCAGGACCTCGACCAGGCCCAGCAACGACGAGCCTTGCGGCGCCAGGACGCCCACCACGCCCGTCGGCTCCGGGACCGTGAACGAGAAGTACGGGCCCGCCACCGGGTTCGCCGCGCCGAGGACCGTGGCGATCTTGTCCGTCCAGCCCGCGTACCAGACCCAGCGGTCGATCGCCGCGTCCACCACGGACTCGGCCTTCTTCGCGGACAGGCCTTCCGACGCCGCGACCTCCGTGACGAACTGGCCGCGGCGGCCCTCCAGCACCTCGGCCACCCGGTAGAGCACCTGGCCGCGGTTGTACGCCGTGGCCGACGACCAGCCGGGGAACGCCTTGCGGGCCGCGACCACCGCGTCGCGGACGTCCTTGCGGGACGCGTGCGCCGCGTTCGCCAGGAACTTGCCCTTCGCGTCCGTCACCGGGTACACCCGGCCGGACTCCGAGCGCGGGAACTTGCCGCCGATGTACAGCTTGTACGTCTTGGCGACGGAGATTCGTTCAGACTGCGTTGAATCAAACACTGAGGTACGCCTCCAGCCCGGTGCGGCCGCCTTCGCGTCCGAAGCCGGATTCCTGGTAGCCGCCGAACGGGGCGGCGGGGTCGAAGCGGTTGAAGGTGTTGGCCCAGACCACGCCGGCGCGCAGCTGGTTCGCCATCCACAGGATCCGGGAGCCCTTTTCGGTCCAGATGCCCGCCGAAAGCCCGTACGGCGTGTTGTTCGCCTTCGCCACGGCCTCGTCCGGCGTGCGGAACGTCAGCACCGACAGCACCGGGCCGAAGATCTCCTCGCGCGCGATCCGCATCGACTGGTGGACGTTCGCGAACACCGTCGGCGCGAAGAAGAACCCGCGGTCCGGGACCGGGCACGGGCTGGTCCAGCGCTGGGCGCCCTCGGCGTCGCCCGCTTCGACGAGTCCGCGGATCTTGGCGAGCTGCTCGGCGGAGTTGATCGCGCCGATGTCGGTGTTCTTGTCCAGCGGGTCGCCCATGCGCAGCGTCGAGACGCGGTGGTGCAGCTTCTCCAGCACCTCTTCGGCGATCGACTCCTGGACCAGCAGGCGCGAACCCGCGCAGCAGACGTGGCCCTGGTTGAAGAAGATGCCGTTGACGATGCCCTCGACGGCCTGGTCGAGCGGCGCGTCCTCGAAGACGATGTTCGCCGCCTTGCCGCCCAGCTCCAGCGTCAGCTTCTTGGCCGTGCCCGCGACCTGGCGCTGGATCGCCTTGCCGACCTCGGTGGAGCCGGTGAAGGCGATCTTGTCGATGCCACCGTGCTCCACAATGGACGCACCGATGTCGCCCGCGCCCGGCAGGATGTTCACCACGCCCGGCGGCAGCTCGGCCTGCTGGCAGATCTCGGCGAAGACCAGCGCGGTCAACGGCGTCGTCTCGGCCGGCTTGAGGACCACGGTGTTGCCGGTGGCCAGCGCCGGCGCGATCTTCCAGGCCAGCATCAGCAGCGGGAAGTTCCACGGGATGATCTGGCCCGCGACCCCCAGCGGCTTCGGGTCGGGGCCGTAACCGGCGTACGCCAGCTTGTCGGCCCAGCCCGCGTGGTAGAAGAAGTGCGCGGCCGCCGTCGGGACGTCGGAGTCGCGCGACTCCTTGATCGGCTTGCCGTTGTCGAGGGTTTCCAGCACCGCCAGCTCACGCGAGCGTTCCTGGATCAGCCGCGCGAGGCGGAAGAGGTACTTCGCGCGTTCGGTGCCCGGCATCTTGGACCACACCGAGTCGTACGCCTTGCGCGCGGCCTTGACCGCGGTGTCCACATCGGACTTCGACGCGGTGCCGACCTCGGCGAGGACCTCTTCGGTGGCCGGGTTGATCGTCTTGAGCGGCTCACCCGAGCCGTCGACGAACTCGCCGTTGACGAACGGCTTGTAGGAATCCTTCAGGTTCGCGATGGCGCGCGACTCCGGCGCCGGTGCGTACTCGAAAACAGGCATCAGTCCACCGTCACGTAGTCGGGGCCGCTGTAGTGGCCGTCCACCTGGGTGCGGCGCTGCAGCAGCAGGTCGTTGAGCAGGCTGGACGCGCCGAAGCGGAACAGGTCCGGGGTCAGCCACTGCTCGCCGGCGACCTCGTGCACGGCGACCAGGTACTTGATCGCGTCCTTCGTCGTCCGGATGCCGCCGGCGGGCTTGACGCCGCGCAGCTCGCCGGTCTGCCGGTGCCAGTCGTGCACGGCCTGCAGCATGATGTGCGTGACCGGCAGCGTCGCGGCGGGGGAGACCTTGCCGGTGGAGGTCTTGATGAAGTCGCCGCCGGCCAGCAGCGCCAGCCACGAAGCGCGCCGCACGTTGTCGTAGGTCGCCAGTTCGCCGGTCTCGAGGATGACCTTCAGGTGGGCCTCGCCGCAGGCGGCCTTGATCGCCTGGATCTCCTCGAAGACGGCCATGTACCGGCCTTCGAGGAAGGCACCGCGATCGATCACCATGTCGACTTCGTGCGCGCCGGCGTCGACGGCGATCTTGGTGTCGGCCAGCTTGATCTCACGGCTGGTGCGCCCGGCGGGGAAGCCGGTCGCGACGCTGGCGACGTGCACGCCGCTGCCCTCGAGCGCTTCGACGGCCGTGGCGACCATGTCCGGGTAGACGCAGACGGCGGCGACGCGCGGGGTGTCCTGGCGTTCGGGGTCGGGACGGACGGCCTTCGCGGCCAGCGCCCGGACCTTGCCCCGGGTGTCCGCGCCCTCCAGGGTGGTCAGGTCGACCATGGCGATGGCGGTGTCGATGGCCCACCGCTTGGCGTCCTTCTTGATGCTGCGCGTGCCGAGGCCCGCCGCGCGCTGCTCGACGCCGACCTGGTCGACACCGGGCAGCCCGAGCAGGAAGCGGCGCAGGCTCGCGTCATCGCGAGTCGCGTCCGCCAGCGGTGCCGGGGTGGCCGGCGCCGCTGACGTGCTGGTCGTGGCTGTCATGCGCCTGAGTCTAGGCGGCGGGTCCGACAGTGTTGTCCCGACAGCGCGGGGTCCGGAGGCGGGTCACCCGGTGTGACGCTTCAGGCTCTTCGTGTCACCTGACCCCCCAGCGCCCCAATGTGGCCTTCGGTGCGTTGAACGCACCCAAGGTGGCCTTCGGTGCGTTCAACGCAACCAAGGCCACCTTGGGGCGCTGGGGCCGGGGTCGGTCAGGTGCCTTCGATCTGCGGTGGTTCGGCTCGTTTCGCCGGTTTCCGGTACACGACGACCCCGCCCCAGAACGCCAGGCCGTTGATCTTCACCGTCGGGGCCGTCGGCGAGGCCGGTGGTGCGCCCGACTTGTCCTCCAGCACGAAGCCGCCCATCAGGCCCAGGCCCGTCACGTCCACGTTGATGTCGTCCGGGACCGTGATCTGGATGCCGCCCATGATCGCCACGGCGGTGATCGTGCAGTGCCGGTCGGCGAAGCGTGCCTGCCGCAGGTCGATCTCCGCGCCGCCCCAGAAGGCGAAGCTGTTGTGCTGCGGGGGCAGGACCCAGCTGCCCTTGCGGACCGCGCCCGACAGCACGCCGATCGACACCGGGGAGCCCGGGTGGCCGCCGATGCGCTGGTCCGGGAAGCCCAGTGCCCGCGTGGTCGCCGGCTCGACGGCCGCCGAAGCGACCGGCAGGTCCGCCGTCACCGGCTTCAGCTCGCCGAGCGTTTTCGCCGCGTAGACCGTGGTGAGCCGCTCTTCCAGCTCGTTGACCGTGATCCGTCCCTCCGAGAGGGCGTTGTGCAGCACCTGGGCGACGCGTTCGCGGTCCGCGTCGGAAGCCCGCATCTGGTCGGGCGTCAGTTCGCTCACCCGGCGGAGCTTATCGGCGAAAACCACCCGGCGTGTCCCTCTTCTGGAGGACACTGGCCGGATGGGATCAACGGAGGTCGAATTCCCGGACGGCGTCCGGGTCCGCGGCCGCGGCCTGGGGCGCCCGCGGCCGGCCGAAGCCGAGCCCGACTTCGGGCTTTACCTGGGAACGAGCCGGCTTCGGCGCAAGCACGGCGGGGGCATCACGTGGCCGCACGAATGGGTCACCTGGCCCGATTTCCTGCTGCCCGCCAAGCCCGCGGAAGCCCGCCGGCAGATCAAGGCCCTCCACGAACGAGCGAAGACCGAGACCGTCGAAGTCGCCTGCTACGGCGGCGCCGGCCGGACCGGCACGGTGATGGCCTGCCTCGCCACGCTGTCCGGCGTCCCGGCCGGGGACGCCGTCGCCTGGGTGCGGGCGCACTACCACGAACGAGCCGTCGAAACGCCCTGGCAGCGCGGCTGGGCGAAGAGCTTCGCGAAACAGCTAGATTGACCCGCATGGATGTGCACGTCGTCGACCACCCCCTCGCGAAGGCCCGGCTCTCCACGATGCGCGACGCGCGCACGGACAGTGCCGCGTTCCGGGCCGCGCTGCACGAGCTCACCGTGATGCTGGTCTACGAAGCCACGCGCGACGTGCCGGTGAAGATCGAGAAGATCCACACGCCGGTGGCCCGCACCGACGGCTACAAGCTGGCGAAGCCGCCGCTGCTGGTGCCGGTGCTGCGGGCCGGGCTGGGCATGGCCGACCAGGCGCACAAGCTGATCCCGGACGCGCAGATGGGCTTCGTCGGCCTGGCGCGCGACGAGGAGACGCTCAAGCCGACGCCGTACCTGGAGTCGCTGCCGGAATCGCTCGCCGACCGGCCGGTGCTGGTGCTCGACCCGATGCTCGCCACCGGCGGCTCGATGGAGTACACGATCCGCCTGCTCACCGACCGCGGCGCCGACGACGTGACGGCGATCTGCGCGCTCGCCGCACCGGAGGGCCTGGCTCACCTGGAGAAGACGGGCCTGCCGGTCCGGGTGGTCACGGCGAGCATCGACGAGCGCCTCAACGACTCGGGCTTCATCGTCCCGGGCCTCGGCGACGCGGGCGACCGCCAGTACGGCGCCGTCTGAGCCGGTGCCGGTACTGAGGTGGCGGTGGATCGCCGTGACCGCGGTCGCGGTCGCGGCCGTCACCGGGGCGCTGCTGTGGTTGTTCCTGGCCTGGTCCGGGCGGCCGGAGGCGCCGGTCCGGATCGACGCGGTCAAGACGGCGTTCGGCATCGGCGCCGGCGCGGGCGGCGTGTTCGCGCTGTGGCTGGCGACGCGCCGCCAGCGCACGCTGGAGCTGCAGCTGGCCGAGACGACCCGGCTCGCGGGCGTGACCGAGCGGGACCTCGAGGAGCGCCGGGTCACCGAGCTGTACACGAAGGCGATCGAGCAGGTCGGCAGCGACAAGGCGCCGGTGCGGCTCGGCGGGCTGTACGCGCTGGAGCGGCTCGGGCAGGACAACCCCAAGCAGCGCCAGACGATCGTCAACGTGTGGTGCGCGTACCTGCGGATGCCGTTCGACGGCCCGCAAGAAGGCATCCGCGGTGCCGACGCGGTGCGGCGCAAGGACGGGCCGCCCGGGTACGACGGGGCGGAGCTGCAGGTCCGGCTCGCCGTGCAAGAGCTGCTGCGGACGCATCTGCGCTGCGACGACCCCGCGTTCTGGCCGAGCATGTCGATCGACCTGCAACGCGCGGACCTGGTCGACTTCCGGTTCAGCGGCTGCGAAGTCCAGGCCGCGGACTTCAGCCACGCCCGGTTCGTGGGCGCGGTGCACATGCAGAAAACCACCTTCCACCAGCGGGTGGGTTTCTACGGCACGGAGTTCACCGCGCTGGCGAACTTCGACCGGTCGGATTTCGCCGGGGGTGCCTTCTTCTCCTGGGCACGGTTCCGCGGCGCCGCCCGCTTCGCACGGACGTCCTCGATCGGCGGCCTGCGGTTCCACCACGCGCGGTTCGAGGCCGAGGCGGTGTTCGAGCGCAGCAAGCACGAGTTCGACCTCGAAGACACCTCGTTCGCGAGGGAAGCCGATCGGCCGCGCAACAACTCCGGCGCTGTCGGCCACTGAGGGGTGTGACCAACCAAGCGACGGGGGCGCCGGTGGGTGACCGGGCACCGGATGACCGACCACCCGATGACCGACCACCCGATCGAACACTGTGGGACCGGGCAGCCGAGGGCGACGAAGCAGCTTTCAGCGAGCTCTTCGAACGCCATGCGGAGGCCGTCTGGAACCACGCCTACCGGCTGACCGGGTCGTGGAGCGCGGCCGAGGACCTCACCTCGAACACCTTCCTCACCGCCTGGCGCCGCCGCGCCGACGTGACGCTGGTGTGTGACAGCGCCCTGCCGTGGCTCTACACCGTCGCCGGCAACGCCGCCCGCGACGAGTACCGCGGCGCGCGGAGGCGGTTGCGGCTGCTGCGGAAGATGCCGGACGCGCCGGTCGTGTCCGACCACGCCGACGCCGTCGCCGACCGGCTCGACGGGGAGCAGCGGCTGCGCGAGGTCGTCGAGGCCGTCCGGACGCTGCCCAAGGCCCAGCGGGAGGTCGTCGAGCTGTGCCTGCTCGGCGACCTGAGCGCCGCCGACGCCGCGGCCCTGCTGGCCGTGGCCGAGGTCACCGTCCGCGCCCACCTGTCCCGGGCCCGCGCCCGGCTGCGCATATTGCTGGAGGAGAAATGAGCGACGACCTGGGCCTGCCGGCCCGGCGGATGCTGCCGGACGACGTCCGGGCGCGGTTGCGGGCCGAAGTCCGCCAGGGCCTCGTGAAACCACGGCGGACGAAGCACGTCTGGTACGCCGCCGCCGCGGCCGTCGTCGTGCTGGCCGCGGGAGCGGTCGTCGCGACGCAGGTGATCCGGCAGCCCGTGGCCGGTCCCGCGCCGGCACCGCCGCCGAGCCAGGACGTCCCCAACCAGCTCACCCTCGACGTGCCGGTGGCGACCTCGTCGCTGGACCGCTGCTGGGCCGCGGTGCGGGCGGCGGGCAAGGAGTACCGCGTGCCCCCACGCCAGGAGTGGATCCCGCTGTTCACGGAGGTGAGGCAGGCGGACGCGGTGGTCGCGGCCACCGCCGCCGGCAAGCCGATGTTCTGCGAGACCACCGAGACGACCGTGACGCTGTCGGACCCGGCGGCCACGCCCGCCTACGCACCGGGCACTCGCACGGGCCTGCTGCTGCACAGCACGACCGGGATGGTCGGCGGCATCCTCGCCCCGGACGGGTACGGGTTGTTCCTCGACTCCCGGACCGAGAGCGGCGAGAACCAGTCGCAGGCCATCTACTTCTCCCCGGTGACCCGGCAGTTCGTCCAGGTGACCGGGAGCGACCCGGCGCGGACGACGCTGACCATCGGCAGGCCGATGGAACCCGGCGCGAAGACGTTGCCCGCCGCGCCGCCGCCGCTGCTCGCGGTCGTCGACCGGCCGGTGACCGCCGACCGGACGTCACCCGCCGGGCTGGCGCTGGGCGACTGCCTGGCGGCGGCGGAGATGGAGGCGGTCCCCGACGCCGCGGCTTACGCGCCGGGGCCGCTGCTGAAGACGGACGACTACCGGGTGGTCCTCGGCCGCCACGGCGACCGGTTCGTGGTGTGCACGACCGAGCCCGACTACCGGCGACCGGGGAAGACGAAGTCGCGCGCCTTCGCCGACATCGCCGGCTCGCACACACCGCCGGTGCACACCTTGGGGGCCGACACCCTGGGCCATCCCCAAACGGGTGCTCCGGCGGGGAAGGCCCGCCGTCCGTTCGCCGCGGTGCTGCCCGCGACCGCGGCGAAGGCGACCATCGACTTCGGGATCGGGACGAGCGTCGAGGCCGGCGTCGTCGACGGCATGGTCGTCGCGTGGGCCCCGGCCGGCATCCCGGTCCTGCCGGAGACGACGGTCCACGTGACGGCGCGTGACGTGCGGGGCACGGTCGTCTACGACGGGACGTTGCCGCTGGTCTGAGGTCGCAGCCAGCCGGAGGCGTTCGCGCGCAGGGCCGCTTCGTAGGAGCCCGTGACGTCGAACTTCTCCGGCAGGTTGCCGGTCAGCTCCAGCGACACCAGGCCGTGCACGATGGCCCAGCAGCCGACCGCGACGGTTTCCGGTGGGACGTCGAGGAAGACGCCGTCGGCGATGGCGCGGCGGATGATCCGTTCCAGCGGCTTGAGCGTCTCGCGGGCGAGCTTCTCGGCGTCTTCGTTCGGCTCGAACCCGGGCACCGACTTGGTGAACATGATCCCGTAGAGGTGCGGGTCGGCCAGCGCGCTCGTGCGGTAGGCGCTGCCGAGCGCGACGAGGTCCTCGACGGCGTCGCCGGTCAGCGGCGTCCCGGCCATCCGGGCGCCGAAGCGGCGGAAGCCCTCGGTGTAGAGGGCGTTCACCAGGTCGGGTTTGCTGCCGAAGAGGGAGTACACGGCGGTGGTCGACGTCCCGGCGTCGGCGGCCAGCTTGCGCAGGGAAAGCGCCTTCGGCCCGTCGGCCGCGAGGAGCTCGCCGGCCCGGTCGAGCAGCTTGAGCCGGAGCGCTTCGTCGTGCGTACGGGGTCGCGCCATGCACCCAGCGTATCGGAACAGTGTTATGGATGACCAGCGGAAGGATTTGACCTGGAGTGCACTCCAGGTCGTACTGTCGGGCCCATGAGCTACTCGATAGCGGAAGCCGCGCGACGTAGCGGACTGTCCATCGACACTCTCCGGTACTACGAGCGCATCAAACTGCTCGACCCGCCCGCGCGGGACACCGCGGGCCGCCGGGCCTATTCCGACGACGACCTCAACTGGCTGGGCTTCCTGACCAAGCTGCGCACCACCGGGATGCCGATCAAGAGCATGCGCGAGTACGCGTCGCTGCGCCGTCACGGCGTCGCGAGCGCGGGCCGCCGCAAGGCCCTGCTGGTCGAGCAGCGCCGGTCGGTCGCCGAGCGGATCGCCGAGCTGCAGGGCTGTCTCGACATCCTCGACTACAAGATCGAAAACTACGCCCAGGTCGAGCGCAAGGTGCTCGGCGTGGAACCCGGTGTGGAGGAGATTTCCGCGTGAAGAACAGGAAGCTGGGCGGCCTGGAAGTCGGCGCCCAGGGGCTCGGCTGCATGGGGATGAGCCAGGCCTACGGCGTCCGCGACAACGACGACGAGTCGATCGCGACCATCCACCGCGCGCTCGAACTCGGCGTGACGCTGCTGGACACCGCGAACGTCTACGCCAACGGCGTCAACGAGGAGCTGGTCGGCCGCGCGATCGCCGGCCGCCGCGACGAGGTCGTGCTCGCGACGAAGTTCGGCATCGTGTGGACCGACGGCGCGATGGGTGCCCGCGGTGACGCCGCGTACGTGAAGCAGTCGTGCGACGAGTCGCTTCGCCGGCTCGGCGTCGACCACATCGACCTGTACTACCAGCACCGCGTCGACCCGGACACGCCGATCGAGGAGACCTGGGGTGCGCTGGCTTCGCTGGTGGAGGCCGGAAAGATCCGGTACGCCGGGATTTCCGAGGCGAGCGCGGCGACGATCCGGGCCGCGCACGCGGTGCACCCGGTGACGGCGCTGCAGAGCGAGTGGTCGCTGTGGACCCGGGGCATCGAGGGCGAGATCCTCGGCACGTGCCGCGAGCTCGGCATCGGGATCGTCCCGTTTTCGCCGCTGGGACGCGGTTTCCTGACGGGCGCGGTGACGTCGGTGCAGGACCTCCCCGAGGACGACCTGCGCCGCGGCCTGCCGCGCTTCGCCGAGGGCAACTTCGAGCGGAACATGGCGATCGTCGAGGCACTGCGCAAGCTGGCCGAGGAGAAGGGCGTCACGGCCGGTCAGCTGGCGCTGGCGTGGGTCCAGTCCCAGGGCGAGGACGTCGTCCCGATCCCGGGCACCAAGCGCCGCAAGTACCTCGAGGAGAACGTGGCGGCGGCTTCCCTGGAGCTGACCGCCGAAGACCTGGCCGCCATCGCGGCGGCCGCGCCCGCCGACGCGATCGCGGGAGAGCGCTACCCGGAGCGCCTCGCCCGCGCGGCAGGCAAGTAGCCCGAGCTTTCACGTGAAAGCTCCGCTCGGGAGGGGCACTTTCACGTGAAAGTGCCCTCTGAGGCTTTTCTGAGATCTTCGGAGCAGGCTCGGCGCCGATCATGTGGTCGGTGCCGAGCCTCAGGAGGTCGTCGTGGCGGAGGAAGTGCTCGATTGTCTGGTCGTCGGGGCCGGGCCCGCCGGGTTGCAGCTGGCGCAGTTCCTCGGCCGGGCCGGGCGCCGGTACCTGGTGCTGGAGGCCGGATCCGCGCCCGGGCACTTCTTCGAAACCTTCCCGCGGCACCGGACCCTCATCTCCATCAACAAGAAGCACACCGGGTACGCCGACCCGGAGCTGCGCCTGCGGATGGACTGGAACTCGATCCTCGCCGACGGCGACGACAACCCGCTGCTCTTCACGGACTACAGCGAAAAGCTCTTCCCGGACGCCGAAGACCTCCTCCGCTACCTCGCCGACTACGCGGCGAAGCACGAGCTCAACATCCGTTACGACACCCGGGTGACGCGCATCCGCCGCGAGCGGGAGATCTTCGTTCTCACCGCCGGTGACGAAGAATTCAGAACCCGACGGCTGGTCATGGCCACCGGTGTGACCAAGCCGTACCTCCCGGACTTCCCCGGTGTCGAGCTGATCGACCAGTACGTGGACGTCGACGTCGATCCGAAGGGCTTCACCGATCAGCGCGTTCTCGTGCTCGGCAAGGGGAACTCCGCCTTCGAGACCGCCGACAACCTGATCGAGCAGGCCGCCGTCGTGCACGTCGGCGGGCCGCGGCCGGTGAAGCTGGCCTGGCGCACGCATTTCGTCGGCCACCTGCGTGCCTACAACGCGGGCATCCTCGACATGTACCAGCTCAAGCTGCAGCACGCGATCCTCGACGGCGACGTGCGCGAAGTCCGCAAGGACGCCGACGGCTACCACGTCAAGTTCGCCTTCGCCCGCGCCGACGAAGTGATCAAGGAGATCCGGTACGACCGCGTGATCTGCTGCACGGGCTTCCGGTTCGACGCGGAGGTCTTCGACGAGGACTGCCGCCCGGCCCTCACCATCAACGACCGGTTCCCGGCGCAGACGCCGAACTGGGAGTCGGTCAACGTGCCCGGTCTCTACTTCGCCGGCACGATCACGCAGGTCCGCGACTTCAAGAAGGCCACCAGCGCCTTCATCCACGGCTTCCGCTACGGCGTCCGCGCGCTGGCGAAGGTGCTGGACGAGCGGTACCACGGCGTCCCGTGGCCGCACACCGAGCTGCCCGCCAAGCCGGACGCGCTGACCGGCGCGGTGATCACCCGGATCAACCGGACTTCCGCGCTGTACCAGCAGTTCGGCTTCCTCGGCGACGTCGTGGTCGTGGACGGCGACAGCGCCCGCTACCTCGAAGAGGTGCCGGTCGGCCGGGTGCTGGCCGACCCGCCGGACGACGCCTACGTCGTCACCCTCGACTACGGCCCGGACCACGACAAGGTCGACCCGTTCGACTTCGTCGCCCGTGCCGCCCAGGACAAGGCCAACGACCACGGCGAAGGCCACTACCTGCACCCGATCGTCCGGCACTACCGCCGCGGCGAGCTGGTCGCGACCCACCACGTCACCGAGAACCTCGAGAACGAGTGGGACAAAGAGGTGCACGTCGAGCCGCTGACCGCGTTCTTCACGCGGGAGCTCTGATGCGGACGGTCGCGGAGTTCGAAGCCGTGGCCCGCGAGCGCCTCGATCCGGCGCACTACGACTACTTCGCGGGCGGCGCGCAGGACGAGATCACCCTGCGGGAGAACGAAGAAGCGTACCAGCGGCTGCGGCTGGTGCCCCGGGTGCTGCGCGGCAGCGACAAGCGGGACCTGAGCATCGAGCTGCTCGGGACGCCGTCGTCGATGCCGATCCTCGTCGCGCCCACGGCGTTCCACCGGCTCGCGCACCCCGACGGCGAGCTCGCCACCGCGCGGGCGGCGGCGCGGGCGGGCACGATCATGATCGTCAGCATGGCCTCGACCACGGCGATCGAGGACATCGCCGCGGCGGCCCGCGAGGTCGCGCCGGATCCGGGCCTGTGGTTCCAGCTCTACCTGCAGCCGGACCTGGAGTTCACCGAGGCGATCGTGCGACGCGCCGAGGCGGCGGGCGTCAAGGCGTTCGTCGTCACCGTCGATTCGCCCGTGCTCGGCCGCCGCGACCGCGACGACCGCAACGCCTTCCACGACCTGCCGCCGGGCCTGGCCGTGGAGAACCTGCGCAACCTCGGCGAGAACCGCAGCGGCGGCAACGCCAGCCATTCCATCCATGCCCCCGCCACCACCCTCAACGGAGGCGCTTCGCGCCGCAGCCACGTTCGTGAGATCGTCATGTCGGCCGGGCTGAACTGGGACCACGTCGCCTGGCTGCGCTCGAAGACCAAGCTGCCCGTGCTGATCAAGGGCGTGCTCCACGCCGAAGACGCGCGGCTGGCCGTGCACCACGGCGTCGCCGGCATCGTCGTGTCCAACCACGGCGGCCGCCAGCTCGACACCGTACCCGCCACCATCGACGTGCTGCCCAGTGTTACAGCGGCGATCGGGGGAGCGCTGCCGGTGCTGCTGGACGGCGGGATCCGCCGCGGCACCGACATCGTCAAGGCACTGGCGCTCGGCGCGGACGCCGTCGGGATCGGGCGGCCGATCGTCTGGGGCCTGGCCGCGGGCGGCCGCGAAGGCGTCTCGGACGTGCTGGAACTGCTGCGGGCCGACTTCGACCAGGCACTCGCGCTGTGCGGCGGGCGGCTGCCGGCCGACCTCACCCCGGACCAGGTGCGGCGGTGATCGGCAAGGTGCTCACCTGGCTACCCGACCGCGTCGTCGCGCTGCGGATGAGGATCTTCGCGCTGGTCAACGGCCAGGACGTGGTGACGATCCCGGGTCCGCAGGTCGGCGTCGCCGACTTCAAGCGCGTCTACGCCGACCCGGCGGCGAACGGCCGCAGCCGCGGCGCCGCGCTGTCCGACCTGTTCTGGTACTGGCTGTCGCCGGGGCCCGAGGTGCACCAGGAACACCTCGAAGCCGGGCCGCGCTACGACGAGGTCGCCAAGTGCACCCGGCACATCCTGGTCCGGTCCAAAAAGGACTCCGAAGAGCTGACCCGGCGCGTCGCCCGCCACGTCCTCGACGGCGTCCGCCCCGGGCTCGTCCGGCTGCGCGACGAGATGTTGCCGATCTGGGCCGAGCTGTACTACGAGCTGGTGTTCGAGGAGCCGTGCCCGCCGGAAGCGCGTGACCTCATCGTGGCGCACGCGGACGACGTCGCCTCGGCGCTGAAGTGTGTGCGGCCGCGGAACATGCGCCGCCGGGCGCGGCTGACGGAGTACCTCAGGCAGCGCCTCGCCGACGTCCCGCACCCGCTTCCGGAGTCCCTCACACCGGCGGAGCAGGTCTACTACCTGCAGGGCACGTTCTTCACCACGGCCGTCGTGCAGATGTCGGAGGCGATGGCGCACCTGCTGATGATCATCGCGCGGGACGCCGGCCTCCAGCAGCGGCTCGCCGACCACCCGGAGGACATCGACCGCGTCATCGACGACGGGTTGCGTGCGTATCCGTTGTTCGGCATCGCGCACCGGATCTCCACCGCCGACATCGAGCTGGACGACCTCACCATCCCGGCCGGGACGGTGCTGTGCTTCAGCTACCCCGACTTCGCCGCACAGTCCACAAGGGACGAGTTCATCCCCTTCGGCGTCACGCAGAACCGCGCTTGCCCGGCGCGCGGGCTCGCGCCGCCGACGATGCGGGTCGTGACGGGGGAAGTGCTGCGCCGCTTCAGCCTCGCCTCGACGGCCGCCCACACGCGCTCGATCCCCAACCGCGGCCCGGCGCTGCTCACCCCCCGCGGCGCCCGCCCTCGGCGCGCGCCCCTGGGGTGGCTCGCGGTCCGCGACCGCTGGGAAGACGTCTGGCGCAGCTTCGCCCAGCTCGTGTTCGGCACGTACATGGTCCTCGACGCCCGTCACCAAGCCCTGTGCTCCACCTACTTCGCCGGAGGCAACCGATGAGCCCGTCCGAAGCGGCACCGGTCTTCTTCCTCGCCGTCGTGGTGATCCTCGTGGTGGTCCGGCTGGTCTGCCTGGCCGCGGTCAAGCTCGGCCAGCCGCCGGTGGTCGGGGAGATGATCGCCGGCGTCCTGCTCGGCCCGTCCCTGTTCGGGCTGCTGCTGCCGGACGTGCAGGCGGCGCTGTTCCCGGACGGCATCCGCTCGCTGCTCTACGTCGGCGGCCAGATCGGCCTGGTCATCTACATGTTCGGCGCCGGCTACGAGTTCAACCTGAGGAGCATCGCCCAGTCGCGGAAGTCGGTCGCGGCCATCTCCTCGGCCGGCACGCTGGTGCCGCTGGCGCTCGGCATCGGGATCGCGGTCCTCGGCACGTCGTGGGTCGACATCGGCAAGGACGGCGTTTCGCTGGTCACCTCGGCGGCGTTCGTCGGGGTGGCGGTGGCGATCACGGCGTTCCCGATGATGGTCCGGATCATCACCGAACGCGGGATCGCGGGGACGCGGTTCGGCTCGCTGGCGCTGGCCTGCGGCGCGCTCGACGACGTGCTCGCGTGGCTGCTGCTGGCGGTGGTGCTGGGCATGCACGCGGGGTCGGCCGGGCCGGTCGCGCTGGCGCTCGGCGGCGGGCTGCTGTTCGCGCTGCTGGTGTTCATCGTCGGCCGTCGCCTGCTGAACCGGATGATGGGCAGCGGCCGGGTGACCGTCGACCAGCGTGTGCTCGTCACCGCGATGACGTTGTTCGCGGCCGCCTGGTTCACCGACATCATCGGGCTGTACGCGGTGTTCGGCGCGTTCACCGTCGGCGTGGCCTTCCCGCGCGGGGAAGCGTCCGACGCGGTGATCGCGAAGATCATGCCGATCGGCCGCATCGTGTTCGTCCCGCTGTTCTTCACCTATTCCGGCCTCAACACCCGGTTCGCGCTGCTCGCCGACCCGAAGCTGCTCGCGTTCGCGCTGGTCACGGTGGTCGTCGCGATCATCGGCAAGCTGGGCGCGTCCTGGGGTGCGGCCCGGCTGGCGGGAGAGCCGCCGGAGATCGCGTCCCGCGTCGGCGTGCTCGTCAACGCGCGCGGCCTGATGCAGCTGATCGCGCTCAACATCGGGCTGGCCGCCGGGATCGTCTCGCCGGCGTTGTTCACGGTGCTGGTGCTCGTCGCGTTGGTCACCACGATCATGACCGCGCCCGTCCTCGGCTGGCTCGACCGGCGCGATGCCCGCAAGGGGAGCACCGACGTACTCCTGACGGCCGAACCCGTGCCGGTGACCGGGAAAAGTTGATTCTTCAGGTTCGGAAATAACTGTCAAGATGGATCCGTGCGCGATGCGGTGGCAAAACCGAGAGTGCTGCTGGTCGAAGACGACCGGGAACTGGCGGGCATGCTGGGAGAGCTGCTCGCGGACGAAGGCTACGAGACGGAGGCGGCGCACGACGGCCAGCGCGGCCTGCACCTGGGGCTCACCGGACGCTATGACGTGATGGTCATCGACCGCCGCCTCCCGGTGCTCGACGGGCTGGAGCTGCTTCGGCGGCTTCGGGCCCGCGGGGTGACCACGCGGGTCCTGGTGCTTTCGGCGCTGGGGGAGGTGGCCGACCGCGTGGCGGGCCTCGACGCCGGCGCGGACGACTACCTCGTCAAGCCGTTCGAGGCCGAGGAACTGCTCGCGCGGCTGCGTGCGCTGGGCCGCCGCGACCTCGACGGCGCCGAATGCCTGCCACTCGGCACGGCGGCCCTCGACCTGCAGCGCCACGAGGTCGTGCTGCCGCGCGGCGAGCGGATCACGTTGTCCGGGCGGGAGTTCGAGCTGCTGCGGACGCTGGCCCAGCGGCCCAAGGCGATCCACCCGCGGGCGGCGCTGCGCACGCGCGTGTTCGCCGACTCCACCGGCGAGTCCATAGTGGACACTTACGTGTACTACCTGCGGCGCAAGCTCGGCCGGGACGCCGTGCGGACCGTGCACGGCCTGGGGTACCAGATCGGCGTGGTATGAGTCCCGATCCCGAGGAGCGGGTCCTGCGGCGGGCGCGGTGGGTGATCACCGCGCAGATCGCCGTGGTGGTGTCGCTGCTCGTGGCCGTCGCGGGCGCGATCGCGTACGGGATCCTGCTGTCCGGCCAGCACGCCGACGCGGACCGGCTGCTGGCCAGGACGATCCAGCTCGGTCCCGCCACGACCCCGCCCGGCTGCGTCTGGCTGTTCACGCCGGGGGCGCACGCACCTTCGGGACCGCCGCCGCCGGGGATGCCGATCCCCGGGCTGGACGCGCTCGTGCCGTCGCCCGGCGACGTCCACACCGAACGGCGGCCGATCGGCGGGATGACGCACACGATCCGCGTCGAGAACCGCGGCGGCGTCGTCTCGCAGGCGTTCTTCGAGGAGCGGTACCACATCCAGGACCGCTCGACGCTGGTGTTCGGGCTCGGCGTCGCCGAGGTGCTCGCGCTGCTGGCGGCCCTGGGGTGCGGGCGGGTGCTGGCCCGCCGGGCGATCCGGCCGCTGGAGGACGCCCTGCGGCGGCAGCGGACGTTCGTCGCGGACGCGTCCCACGAACTGCGGGCCCCGCTGACCCGGCTGCACACGCGCGCGCAGCTGCTGGCCCGGCGGGCGTCCGGCCGCGACGCGGCCGAGCTCGGCCAGCTGGTGCGCGGCACGCGGGAACTCGGCGAGGTCGTCGAGGACCTGCTGCTGTCCGCGCAGGCGTGCGGCGAACGGCCGTCGCTGGAACTGGTCGAGCTGGGCGTGCTCGCCGAGGAGGCGGTCGCGGCGGAAGCGGTGCGCGCGGAGGAGAAGCAGGTCCGCCTGGCGGTGACGCGCGAGCGGCGGCCGTACGTCGTCCAGGGCGTGCCGACGGCGTTGCGCCGCGTGCTGTCGGCGTTGCTGGACAACGCGCTCGGCCACACGCCGCCGGGCGGCTCGATCGAGGTGTGGCTCGGCGTCCCCGACGAGCGGCACGTGGAGCTGCGGGTCCGTGACACGGGCGCAGGCTTCCCCCAGGCCGACGCGGACCGCATCTTCGAGCGCTTCGCCCGCGGCTCCGACGGCGACGGCCGCCGCTTCGGCATCGGCCTCGCCCTGGTCCGCGAAGTGGTGACGGGCCACGGCGGCACGATCGCGGCCGCGGCCCGCCCCGGAGCCGGAGCCACCTTCACCCTCCGCCTCCTCCGCGCCGACCCCTCGTGATCAGAGCCGGAACTCGCGTGACTGGGCCCGGATCCCGCGTGATTGAAGCCGGAACTCGCGAGATCCGGCTCCAATCACGCGAGTCACGGCTCCAATCACGCGAGTTCCGGCCTTGATCACGTGAGTTTCGGGAGGGCGAAGCGGATTCGGCGGGCCAGGGGTGGGTCGAGGGCGGTGCAGGCGGCTTCGATTTCGGCCGCCAGTGCCGGGGGTGGGGTGGTGTAGGTGGTGGCCGAGTGCTGGAGCCAGGCGTGGATGTCCTGGTGGGCGTCGGCGGCCAGGTCCGGGTCCGGCAGCAGGGCGAGGTCCGTGTGCAGGCGCAGCCAGGTGTCGCGGTCGCGGAGGAGGGCCGCGGCCGCCCGGCGGGTGTGGACCGGGCGGGCCGGGGCCAGCAGGGCCCGCAACGTGGGGACGCCGACGAGCGGGGGCTTGCCCCGCAGGAACGTCACCACCTGGCGGGTCACCGACGGCGACGGGTCCGTCAGCAGCGGCCGCACCGCCGCCGACTCCGGCGCGATCCGGCGCAGCCCGCGGACCGCCGCCCGGCGGATCCGGGGCCGGCCGTCCGCCAGCTGCCGCTCCAGGAACGCGGTGTCGGCGGCGGTCCCCGTTTCGCCGAGCCCGGCGACCGCGCCGAACGACACCGGCATCGCGCGGTAGTGCGCCGCCGGGTCGTCGCCCGCTTTCCGCACCAGAGCCTGCGCCATCGACCGGACCGCCGACGAACGGTCGGCCAGGCAGGCCACGGCGGCGTCGGCGCCGAGCAGCGTCAACGCCCGCATCCGGACCTTCGGCGCCCCGGCCGCCAGCAGCTCCTCGACGCACTCGCCGCGGTCGAGCAGCGCGTTGCCGCAGGTTGCGCGCACCACGAAGTCGGGGTCCCGCACCGCGATGGCCAGCAGCCGCTCGCGCGACAGGAGCCCGATCGCCTCCGCGTGGACCCACCGGCGGGTTTCCCGGTCCTGAAGGGCCAACGCGTCGTCGACGAACCGGGGCGTCAGCGCCCGCCGGAACAGCGTGGTCATCCAGTCGTCGACGGCGCGCCGGCGCAGCACGCCGATCAGCGGCAGCGCCGCCCGGAACGCGGGTTCGTCCAGTTTGGACAGAACAGCCCGCCGGGCGCGCTCCCGGATCGGCCGCACCCAGTCGACGCACCGGATCAGCAGCAGCGGCAGCGCTTCCGGGCCGGTGGCGGCGCCCAGCCGTTCGACGGCGATCTCCCGGATGCGCCCGTTGCCGTGGCACGCGGCTTCGGCCAGCACCTCCCGCGACGGGTTCCGGCCGAGGTCACGCGCCTCGTGGCCGGGGAAGCGGGACCACAGCTGGTTGCTCCACCACGCGTTGCGGACTTCGACGTCGAACTCCGCCCACCGCCGGACGTCACCGGCGGCGAACGTGTCGAGATCGGGCACTCCTGTTTCGAACACCGGCCTCCCCTCCCGCCGCCCAGGATGCCCGGGCGCCGGAGGGGAGTCGAACCGATTACGCCAGCAGCGCGCGCACCGCGGCGGGGGCGTCCGCGATCGCGACCGGGTTCTGCTCGCGCGTCGCCAGGCTCCGGACCGTCACGTTGCCGGCGGCCCAGTCCTCCTGGCCGACGATCACCACCGCGACCGCGCCCGCCTTGTCCGCGCGGGTCAGCTCCTTGCCCAGCTTGCGGTGCTCGATCGGCGTCGACGTCCGCAGCCCGGCCTGACGCAGCGAGCCCGCCACCGAACGGGCCGCGTCCGCGAGGTCCTCGGTCACCGGGATCACCATGACGTCGACCTCGCTGCGCGGGGCCGGGGTCAGGCCGTGGGTGTCGAGGAAGTCGATCAGCGTCACGTCGCCCATGCCGAACCCGATGCCCGGGATCTGCTGCGGCGTGAACATCGACGCCAGGTCGCTGTAGCGGCCGCCGCCGAAGAGGGCGCGGCGGTTCTCCGGCGAGGTGTCGAAGACCTCGAACACGGTCGACGTGTAGTACGCCAGCCCGCGCACGATGATCGGCTCGTACTTCACCAGGCTGCCCGCGCTGCTTTCGAGCACGCGCACCAGGTTCGACTGCTCCCGCACCGCGGCCGGCAGCTCGTCGAGCAGCGCTTCGCCCGCGTCGAGCGTCTCGGCGAGCTTCTCGAACTGCTTGTCCGAGAGCCCGATCTCCCCGGCGCTCTCGGCCAGCTTCTCGCGCGGGTACTTCTCCCAGCGGTCGACCAGCGCGAACACCTGGGACAGGTGGTCCGCCGACACCCCCGCGACGTCGGTCAGCGCCGACGTCAGCAGGTTCCGGTCGTTGACGCGCAGCACGAACATGTCCGGCGTCGCGCCCAGCGCGGCCATCATGTCGTGCACCAGCTCGAAGATCTCGATCTCGCAGTTGGCGCTGTCCGACCCGAAGATGTCGGCGTTGATCTGCCAGTGCTCGCGCACGCGGCCGCGCTGCGGCGCCTCGTAGCGGTGGCAGTTCGGGTGGCTGTACCAGCGGACCGGGAACGACAGCGACTTCGCGCTGCCGGCGATCATCCGCGCCACCGACGGCGTCATCTCCGGCCGCAGCGCCAGCCGCCGCCCGCCCTTGTCGGTGAGCGTGTACAGCTGCTTGTCCGCGATCTCCTGGCCGGACTTCCGCTCGTAGATCTCGGCCGATTCGAGGATCGGGCCGTCGTAGCGGAGGAAACCGCGGCGTTCCAGGACGTCGTAGAGATGACCGAACACCTGGGTACGCACGGACATTTCGGCGGGCAGGAAGTCCCGGGTCCCCTTGTAGGGCGCGGTCGGCAGGTATTCAGGCACGTCGTCAGCTTAACGACCGGCGCTCAGGCGAAAGCCACCCCGTACGCCGTGAGCAGCGTGGCCGCGCCCAGGAGCACCGCGCCGGCGGACGTCACCCGCCCGCCCAGCTTGCCGCGGCCGGGGAGCAGGTGGACGAAGAATCCACCCGATTGGGCGAGGATCCCGACCAGCAACAGGAAGCACGTGATCCACAACGTCGTGTCCGGCAGCGTCGTGCGGCTGAGGATCTGCAGCGCGACCAAGGCGAGGACCAGCAGGACACCGGCGTGGGCGTGGCCGGCGCGGAACATCGCGCGCTGGTGTTCGGTCAGCTTGCGGTCGCGCAGGACGCCCATGAGCGCGTAGCCGCCGTACATCACGGTCGGCAGCGAGACCAGCGCAATCACCGTGAACACCTGGATCGGTCCGTGCATCGCAACTCCTTCACAAGTAGGCACCCTCACCATAACACTGTTTTAAAACACCGTCACTAAACCAGCTGCTTTCACGTGAAAGTGACCTGGAGGAGCTACCTCCGGATCACCTTCACAGGGAAAGTGACGAGTGGCCCTGGGCGAGGACCAGGAGGGGGTTGCGGAGGGCGGCCAGGGAGGCGAGGGGGTTGCCTTCGACGACCAGGACGTCCGCCGCGAGCCCGGCTCCGAGACGGCCGGTCACCGAGGCGAGGCCCAGGCCGGCGGCGCTGTCCTCGGTCGCGATCTCGAGGATCCGGCGCCGCGGGAAGCCGAGCCATTCGTAGAGTTCCAGCGCGCCGACGGGGTCGTCGAACACCGAGCCGGGCAGGCCCGCGTCGGTTCCGGACAGCAGCCGGACGCCGTGCTCCTCGAGCCACGGCAGCCGCCCGTACATCGCCTGCGCGACGTCGTCACCCAGCTTCTCGACGATCACCCGCCAGTTGCGGCTGCTCGTCGAGCACGCCGAGATGCCGTCCGCGGCCATCCGCTCGGCCACGTGCGAGCGGCGGTCGAACGAGCGCGGCCCGGTCAGGAAGCTGCAGTGCTCCACCGTCGAAACCCCGGCCTCGACGGCCGCCTCGATCGCGTCGGCGCCGTGGGCGTGCGCCGCCACCGGCAGTCCGTGCGAAGCCGCATGCGAAACGACCACGCGCAGCTGCCGGGCGTCGAACTGCGACTCCCACATGTCGGCGCCGCCTTCGGTGAGCTGCCCGCCGCTGGCCATCACCTTGATCACGTCCGCGCCCGCGGCGGCGTTGGCGTCGATCAGGGCGCGGATTTCGTCGTCGGAAGCCGTTGCGCCACCGAAAAAGTGACCATGGCCGCCCGGCACGGTGATCGGTGGGCCCGACACCAGCAGCCGCGGCGCGGGGGAACCCCCGAACGAGCGCCGGACGGCCGCGCCGAGGTGCCCGCGGTCGCCGAGGTCCCGCACGGTCGTGACGCCGCTGCGCAGCATCGCCGTGAGCCGCGAGCGCGCGCCGTCCAGGAGGTCTTCGCTTTCGGAGAAGTGAGCCAGCATCTCGCGGGACGCGTCGAACGCCAGGTGCACGTGGACGTTGAACAGCCCGGCCAGCGCGGTCCCGGTGGGGAAGTCGTGCCGGGACGCGTCCGGTGCGGCCTGCGCGACGACGTCCGCGCGCGGACCCGCCGCGACGAGCACGCCGTCGCGCACCAGCACGGCGCCGTCTTCGATCGGGGTGGCCGGCCGCGGCAGCACCCGGCCGGCGGTGATCAGGGTGTCCACGTCACTTCCCGTCCGCCATCGCGGCCGACAGCGCGAGCAGCGGCCGGACGTCGGATTCGATGTCGTCCGCCCCGGCGGGCAGGACCTGCTTGGCGCGGCCGTCGCTGGCCTCGCCCTCCGAGTGCCGCCGCAGCGCCGCCTTCAGCGCGGCCGCCGCGGCGCCGGGATCTTCGGCGACGACCTCGCCGAAGTCCGCGTCCAGGTACGGCGACAGCTGCACCAGACCGTCCCGGATCTCGATCACCCGGCGGTAGCGCACGCGGTGGGTGCCGCGGGGGGACAGCCGGTCGCCGCGACGCGGCGGGGTCCGCAGCACGATGCTGGGGAACGCCTCGACCAGGACCGTCCACAAGGGACCCAGTGCCTCGTGCTCGCGCCGGTGCTGGCGTCGGCGGCGCAACGCCGAGACCCGGGCCCGCACCCCCGGGTAGGTGACGCCGGCGAGGAAGAGCATCCCGCCGACGATCACGAACGGCACGCCGAGCAGCAGCAGGATCTTCACGACGGGCCCGAACACCCACGCCACCGCGATGTACAGCGCGCGGCAGATGCTGCCGACGGCCGCGCTGGCCATCCCGAGCGCGCCCAGCCGCAGGCCGATCCGCAGGTTCCGGTCGGCCACCCGCAGGTACCGCACGATCCAGGCCGTGCAGGCGATGAGGCCGTAGATCAGGTACAGCCCGGCGCCGAGGTAGAAGACCGCGATCCCGCTGTCGTGGATGGTCGAGGGCCCCAGCGGCAGCCCGCGCAGCTCCGGCCGGGTCGAGCTCATCGCGACGACCATCAGGACGATCGCCGCCGCCAGCGGGATCAGCTCGACCACCACCCGGCGGTACCGGCGGGGGCCGAGCGTCGAGCCGAGGAAGAAGATCACCAGCGCGCAGAGCGCGCACGCCAGCAGCGCGTTGTTCACCACCCGCGCCGCACCCCGGCCCAGCAGCGCGTCGACTTCGTCGGCGAGCACCGGCTGCTGCAGCAGGAACGCCGCCGCGAACCCGGCCACGCACGCGGTGACGGCCCAGTTCGGCACGGTCGGCGCGCGCGTCACCTGGTAGATCCGCCACGCGAGCGCGGCGGCGAACAGCACCAGCGCGATCAGGTTCACCGGGCTGAGAAGTGTGTTCACAACCACCCTTGATGATCGCCGAGCGCACCCTGGATCCGGCGGAGATCCCGGTCAGCGGCGCGCCGGGGGATCGTGTAGTTCAGGACCGACGCCCATTCGAGGATGATCGTCGCGACCGTTTCGGCTTCCCACTCGTGCGCGTCATCGTAGGACGAGCGGCGCAGCGCGCGGTGCACGGCATCCGGGTCGAGATCGGGAGCCGGGCCGCGCAGGAAGTCCGCCGGTGCGGCGTCGCCGTGCGGGTGGTGGTCGGCCAGCATGTGCCCGAGCTCGTGCAGGATGATGTGGTCCTGGTGCGTTTTCGTCGTTTCGGCCTGGTAGAAGATGTAGTCCGCGGACGACGTCGCGATCCAGCAGCCGAACGGCCCCGGCACTTCGAGCGGGTACGCCAGCAGCCGGATCGGCTTCCCGCGCCGCTCGCCCAGCCGCGCGCACAGCACCTCGACGTCCAGCGGTGGCTCGATGTCGAGGTCCTTGAGCAGCTTCCGGCAGCGGCGGCGCAGCTCGCGCTCCTTCATTGCAGGGTGCTTCCCGGGCCCCGGCCCTCGCGTTCGGCCCGCTCGTAGCGCTCGACGAGCTCCAGCAGGTCCATCACCTGGCGCCGGCCCTGCGGGGACAGCTCCTGGGCGCGCATCGCCATCAGCTGGGCCTCACCCGCGGGCGGCGTGGCCACCTCTTCGTCGAAGAAGTACGTCACCGGTACGCCGAACAGCCTCGCCAGCGCCTCGACGTAGTGGATCTTCGGGTTGACCCGCTTGCCCGTCGCGAGCTGCTGCAGGTAGGCGGGTGACATCGCCGGGCCGCCCGCCCGCTCGACGGCGGCCGAGATCTCCCGGTAGCTGTGCGGTGCGCGGCCGTCCGCCCGGGCGGCCTCGATCAGGGCGCCCAGCCGCTCGGCAAAGGTGCGTTCCCGTGCCATCTCCACCCCCTGGAATCCAGCCGCGGGAATTCTAGCCGGAAAACCACTGTACGCACATGTTGACAGTTGCTGTATGCAGTGGTTTACAGTTGGCTCGCCTCTCGCCTGACCCTCCGTGCCCTGGGGGTGCACGGAACGGCTCAGGCGAGAGGTTGTCGCGCCCTCGACTCGTCATGATCGGCCGTCTGTAGTACGCTTCATACGTCAAGGTTGATCGCCCTCGGGCGAACCCTTGGCCACGGCCTGTTGCCGGAGGTCGACCCCCAGGGCTTCCGGTGACAGGCCCCTTACTTTTTCCGGCCTGTCCGGTCAATCCAGCAGCGTGGCGGCCAGCGTGCCGCCCAGTTCGGTGCACGCGTCGAGGGTGCTTTTGCCCGGTTCACCCGTGGAGATGACGGATTCCGCCGCTTTGGCCCACGCCAGACCCGTCGTGATGGCCAGCAGTTGCCGTTCCGTGCCCGAAGTGTCGCTATTGCCGTGAATCCAGTACCCGAACGGGCGGCCTCGCGTCTCGTCCAGGCACGGGTAGTAGATCGTGTCGAAAAAGTGCTTCAGCGCGCCGCTCATGCTGCCCAGGTTCGCCGGCGTGCCCAGCAGGTAGCCGTCCGCCTCCAGGACGTCGGGGGCGGTGGCCGCCAGCGCCGCGCGGCGGACCACCTCCACCCCTGCGACGTCCGGGTGCGTTGCCCCGGCCACGACCGCCTCGAACAGCGCCTGCGTCGACGGCGACGGCGTGTGGTGCACGATCAGCAGCCTCGGCATCAGGCGAGCAGCTCCTCGACGTCCGCCCGCAACGCGGTCAGCCGCTCCTGCGCCGCCTCGCGCGCGTCGGCCAGTGCGTCCGTCACCGGGGCCACCACCTGCAGGTACGCCTTCAGCTTCGGCTCGGTCCCGGACGGCCGCACGACCACGCGGACGCCGTCGCCGGTCAGCCGCACGACATCGGCGCCGGGCAGCAGGTCTTCGAGACCGACCTCGACGCCGCCGAGCCGCGGCGGCGGGGTCGCCCGCACCTTCGCCATCAGCTGCCCGCGGACGGCGAGATCGGTGACCCGCAGCGAAACCTGGTCGGTCAGGTGGACGCCGTGGCGCTGCGCCAGTTCGTCGAGCACGTCCAGCGGCGTGCGGCCCTGCGCCTTCAGCTGCGCGGCGAGCCCCGCGGCGAGCGTCGCGGCGGCGATGCCGTCCTTATCGCGCACGAAGCCCGGGTTCACGCACAGCCCGAGCGCCTCTTCGTAGGCGAACACCAATTCTTCGCCGGCTCGGACCAGCCACTTGAAGCCGGTCAACGTCTCGGCGTACCGGGCTCCTTCGGCCTTCGCGATTTCGCCGAGCATCGACGACGACACGATCGTGGTGGCCACCAGCGGGTCCGGCAGCACCGTGCGGTCCACTGTGGATAAAACGTGCGAGCCGAGCAGCACGCCGGTTTCGTCGCCGCGCAGCATGCGCCACCGCCCGTCCCGCTCGCGCACGCCGAGCGCGCACCGGTCGGCGTCCGGGTCGAGCGCGACGGCCAGGTCGGCGTCCACATCGGACGCCAGCGCCAGCAGCAGGTCCGTCGCGCCCGGCTCTTCGGGGTTCGGGAACGACACGGTCGGGAAGTCCGGGTCCGGCGCGGCCTGGGCGCCGACCAGGTGCAGGTCGGTGAAGCCGGCCCGCTCGAACGCCGCCTGCAGCGTGCCGGCGCCGACGCCGTGCAACGCCGTCGCGGCCACCCGCACCGCGCGCTCGTGGCCCAACGGCAGCGTCGCCACCTCGTCGAGGTACCGGTCGAGCAGGTCGACGACCTCGGCACCGGGCGCCCGCGGCACGTCGGCGGCGGACGGCGCGGCCTCGATGGCGCGCTCGATCTCGCCGTCGGACGGCGGGACGATCTGGCCGCCGGTGGCGTCGTAGAGCTTGTACCCGTTGTCCGCCGGGGGGTTGTGCGACGCGGTGATCTGGATCCCGGCCACCGCGCCGAGCCGGCCGACGGCGAACGCGAGCACCGGCGTCGGCAACGGGCGGGGGAAGACCTTGACGTCGAAGCCGGCCGCGGTCAGCACCTCGGCGGCGGCCGTCGCGAAGGCTTCCGACCCGTGGCGCGCGTCGCGGCCGACGACGACCAGCGCACCGGCGTGCCCGTGCGCCTTCAGCCACTCCGCGACCCCGGCCGTCGTGCGGGTGACGACGGCGACGTTCATCCCGTTCGGCCCGGCACGCACCGGGCCGCGCAGGCCGGCGGTGCCGAATTCGAGCGGCCCGGCCAGCCGGTCGGCCAGGTCTTCGGCGGCCTGGAGGTCGCTGTCCGCGCGGGCCAGCACGGCCTCGAGTTCGGCGCGGGTGGCGGGGTCCGGATCGGCGGCGATCCAGCGGGAAGCGGCGTCATGCAGGGTGGAATCCGATGTCACCGCGCCAGCCTACGGGCTATGGTCGGGTAGGTGCGCTTACTCTTCACTTCACTGGGGTCCTTCGGCCACACCTTCCCGCTCGTCCCGCTGGCGGTCGCCGCGCGCGAGGCGGGCCACGACGTCGTCTTCGCCACCTCGGAAGACTTCCTGCCGCAGCTGACGAAAGCCGGGCTCGAAACGGCGGCCGCCGGGCTCGCCATCAAGGACGCGTTCGGACAGGCGTTCGGCGAGGTGTTCGGCGAGGCGGGCCCGCCCGGCCCGCCGGGGGAAATCCCGCGGGAGGTGCTCTTCCCGGTCGTCGCGAAGGTGTTCGGCGAGGTGATGCCGAAGCGGTTCGTCGCCGACCTGCTGCCGCTGTTCGAGCACGTCCGCCCCGACCTGGTGGTGAGTGAGGCGGGCAATTCGGGCGGCGCGTTCGCCGCCATGAAGGCCGGGCTCCCGGTGGTGGCCCACGGTTTCGGCCGCGTTTCGACCGACGACCCGATGACCGGCCAGATCCGGGACGCGGTCCGCGAGCACGGCGCTTCGCTGGGCCTCGAGGTCGACGACGACCTGACCTTCGGCGGCCCGTTCGTCGACATCTGCCCGGAGTCGGTGCAGGACCCGGGTTTCCTGGCCCGCACCCGCCGGGTGCCGCTGCGCCCGGTCGGCTGGAGCGAGCCGGGCGAGCTGCCGCCGGGCGTGCTCGGCAAGCGGCGTCCGCTGGTCTACCTGACGCTGGGCACGGCGATGGGGCACGCGGGTGTGCTCACCGAGGCGATCACCGGTCTGTCCGGTTTGGACGTCGACGTCCTGGTCGCCACCGGCCCGTCGCTGCCCGAGAACGCGCTGGGCGAGGTCCCGGCGAACGTCCGGCTCGAGGCGTGGGTCCCGCAGGCGGCGCTGCTCCCGCACGTCGACCTGGTGGTCCACCACGGCGGCAGCGGCACGACGCTCGGCGCGTTCGCCGCGGCCCTGCCCCAGCTCCTGCTGCCCCAGGGCGCGGACCAGTTCACCAACGCGGAGGCGGTGTTCGCGGCCGGCGTCGGCGACCGCCTGCTCGGCACCGAGGTCACGGCCGAGGCCGTCGCCACCAAGGCCCGTCACCTGCTCACGGACACCTCGGTCCGCGACGCGGCTCGCACCTTGGCCGCCGAAGTCGCGGCCATGCCGTCCCCGGCCGACGTCGCCGCCGAACTCCCAGCGCTGGCCTGAAGCGCCCCAATGTGGCCTTGGTTGCGTTCAACGCACCCAAGGTGGCCTTCGGTGCGTTCAACGCACCGAAGGCCACATTGGGGCGCTCGGGGTCAGGCGCGGGTGACGAGCTCCCGGAGGAGGGTGCCCATCTGGATGGCCGCCGCTCGGCCGGCTTCCAGGACTTCTTCGTGGTTCAGCGGTTCGCCGGTCATGCCCGCGGCGAGGTTCGTCACCAGGGACAGGCCGAAGACCTCGACGCCGGCCGCGCGGGCGGCGATCGCCTCCAGCACCGTCGACATGCCGACCAGGTCCGCGCCCAGCGTGCGCAGCATGTGGATTTCCGCCGGCGTCTCGAAGTGCGGCCCGGTCAGGCCCGCGTAGACGCCTTCTTCGAGCGACGGGTCGATTTCGCGGGCGATGTCCCGCAGCCGCGCCGAGTACAGGTCCGTCAGGTCGACGAAGTTCGCGCCGACGATCGGCGAGCGCGCGGTCAGGTTCAGGTGGTCCGAAATCAGCACCGGCTGACCCACGTGGAAGCCCTCGCGCAGGCCGCCCGCGGCGTTCGTCAGCAGCACCGACCGGACGCCGGCCGCCGCCGCGGTGCGCACGTTGTGCACCACTCGGTCGACGCCCTTGCCCTCGTAGAAGTGCGTCCGGCCCAGCATCACCAGTACGTTCTTGTCCCCGACCTTCAGCGAGCGGATGGTGCCGCCGTGGCCCACCGCGCCGGGCGTGGTGAAGCCGGGCAGTTCGGCGAACGGGATCTCCGTTTCGCACTCCCCGATGACGTCCGCCGCCGGGCGCCAGCCCGAACCCAGGACCACCGCGATGTCGTGCGCGTCCACGCCGGTGCGCTTGGCGATGGCGGCCGCGGCTTCGTGTTCACTCATGCGAGGGAGCGTATCCGGACGCTCCGCACCACCAGGAACACCACCAGCCCGAACGGCGAAAGGAAGATCGTCACCAGCAGGATCGGGCTCACGATCCACGGCGAGATCTCCAGCGAGCGCCCTTCGAAGTACATCCACCGCGCGATGAACAGGTCGAACGCGATGAGGTGCGCCCAGACGAGCCCGGCACCCCACGGCGTGGCCAGCAGTGTCTGCAGGACGCCGAGGTCGGGCCGGAGCATCGCCTGCCCCCACTCGGCGAAGTGCGGCAGCACCAGCCCGAAGTAGCACACCAGCGGCAGCAGCGGCACCCACGGCGACGCCATGATCCGCGCCGTCCGGTGCCAGTTCGGGGCCAGGATCAGCAGCGCCCAGAACGGCACCGCCAGCGGGAAGGCCAGGTCGAAGAGGCTCATCGGACGCGCACCGCGGCCCACGAACCCAGCCCGGTCACCGCGGCCAGCAGCGCGAACGCCCAGAGCGTCGCCGCGTCCGGGTGCACGATCGACTGCGCCCGCAGCGCCTGCCACGTGACCAGCGCGATCAGGCCCGCGTACCCGGCCGCGCCGACCAGGACGAGCCGAGCGCGCACGACGTCGTCACGCAGCCGCGGGAACCGCGAGGCCAGCGCCGCCAGCGCGATGGCGAGCAGCGGCAGGAACTGCAGTGCGTGCATCCCGACGAAGTGCGGGATCCGCAGGTCGCCGCCGACCGTGCTCCAGCCGAGGATCGGCAGGCCGGGGCCGCCGTCTTCGAGCCCGACGGTGTGCCCGCCGACCATGTCCTGCGGTTCGCCGATCCGCCACTGCGCGAGCTGCTGCGCGGTCGGGCTCGTCATCAGCTGGCCGAGCGTGATCCCCACCAGCGACAACGCCGCCCCGGTGCGCACCGCCCAGAACGACGCGCGGTCGGGCACCTTCGTGAACAGCACCAGCACCGTGAGCACCAGGGTGGCGCCCCAGAGCACGGCGATCAGCACGGCCATGGTGCCGAAGATCGCGGCGTCCTGCGGGGTCGAGACGTTGAAGTGGCTCACGCGGCCGCGCACGGCCTGGAAGACCAGGAGGACGTACTCGGCGGCGAAGATCACGATCAGCAGGTTCGTGAGCCGGTTCGCCGTGCGGTGGAACTTCGGCAGCAGCGAGACGAGCCAGCTCCAGGTGGCGAAGTACAGCGCTCCGGAGACGGCGAACTTGAACGGCTTCGCCCAGATCGGCGCGCCCGCCAGGGTCCGCTGGTCGAGCAGCAGGGCCGCGACGCACAGCACCGCCAGCACCCCGTAGACAGCGGCCGCGAGCGTGGACGGCCGGTGCCACCTGTTCGTTCTGCTCCGGAGATCGGCAAGGATGGTCATGGTTCCTCCCAGAACGGATAGTCAAGCTCTCCGTTATGGGAAGTTAAACTATCCATGCTGAGAAATCTTCAGGGTTGTCCCCCGAGACGGACCCGGGATCGGAGCGGAAACGCATGCGGATGGCCGAACTGAGCGCCGAGTCCGGGGTGCCGGTCGCGACCGTCAAGTACTACCTGCGCGAGGGCCTGCTCCCGCCCGGCGAGCGCACCAGCCCGAACCAGGCGCGGTACTCCGCCGCGCACGTGCAGCGGCTGCGGCTGATCAAGGCGCTCACCGAAGTCGGCGGGCTGCCGCTGGCCTCGGTCGGCGTCGTGCTGGGCGCGATCGACGGCGACGAGACGCCGCACCGGACGATGGGCGTCGTCCAGCAGGAACTGGCCGGGCCCCCGCCGAAGGTGTCCGGCGAGGCCGCCGAATGGGCGTCCGGGCGGCTGGCGGACCTCGTGCGGCGCCACGGCTGGAAGGCGCACCCGCCGGAACACCGCACGATGGCGAACCTCGTCGCGGCGCTGGCGACGGCCAAGGAGCTGGGGCAGGAGACACTGACCGAACGGCTGGAGGAGTACGCCGGCCTGGCGATGCGCATCGCCGAACTCGACGTCGAGGTGGTGGCCGGGCTGACCTCGCTGGACAAGATCATCGAGACCGGGGTGGTCGCCACCGTGCTCGGCGACCGGATCTTCGCCGGCCTGCGCCACCTCGCGCAGGAGCAGGTCTCCCGCACGGTGCTCGGCGGTTAGTCCGAGACGCTCAGCGTCGGGGCGACCCGGTCGAAGACGTCCTGGCGGCCCGAGTTCTCCTGCTCGGCGGGCACGGTGACCGACAGGATCCACAGGCTGGTGCCCGCCTGGGTCAGGTTCATGAAGGTCACGCGGGTGCCGCCACCCCCGTCGCTTTCCGGCAGGGTGCCGCCCTCGGCGAGGCGGTAGGTCAGCGTCGTGCCCTTGCCCCCCGGCAAGGGCGACGGCGGGAACAGGAAGAACGCGTTGCCCGGGTAGGAGCCCTTCAGCCAGCCGATGTACTCGTCGTCGCTGGGGAACTTGGCGAAGTACGCCGCCAGCCGTTCGACCCGCAGCGACCGGCGGCCGTCGGGCGAGACGTACTGGACGGCCGTGCTGGCCCCGAACTTCGTCGTCGTGTGCGGGGCGACGAACTTCTGCCAGCCCTCGGGCACCTGGAGGCCGAACTGCCCGCCGTTGCCGGTCACGTAGCTCGCGTCGCCGGACTGCTGCACCAGCGACGGCGGCGGGACGTCGGTCGGGCCGTTCGACGTGCCGCGCGGGGCGGCGTCCGGCGGCAGCAGCGACTGGCCGCCGACCGTCCTGGCCAGCGCGAACCCGCCGCCCGCGGCGAGGAGGAAGAGCAGGATCGCCACCGCGATGAGCACGGCAGTGGCCGTGGAGCTGCGTCGCGCCGGCCGCGGCGGCGCGACGAACACCGTCGGCGGACCCGAGGCCGGCGCCGGGGCGGGCGGGCGCAGGAACGGCAGCGGGCCCGGATCGGCGGCCAGCTCGCTGCTCGACGCTTCGGCCTTCTTCTCCGCCTTGCCCTGCGCCTTCTCGGGCAGGACGGTCTTGATCACCTGGGTGTCGGTCGCGTCCGGCTGCGCGGACGTCTTCTTGCCGTCCGGGGTGTGGAACAGCTCGGGCCCGAACAGGTCGAGCGGCGTCTTCGTCTGCAGCGGGTACAGCCGGTGCCGGACCTCGCGCAGCGTGATCCGCTGGGCGGGCTCCTTCTTCATCAGCGCGCCGATGACGTCGGCCAGCGGGCCGGCCTTCGGCTGCGGCACCTTCCCGTTGACGACCTTGCCGACCGTCTCCAGCGGATCGCCGTCGGCGTCGTACGGCGGCGCGCCCTCGACCGCGGCGAACAGCGTCGCGCCGAGGCCCCACAAGTCCGCGGCCGGCGTGACGGCGCCGCCGGAGGCCACTTCCGGCGCGATGTAGGCGGGCGAGCCGAGCATGATCCCGGTGCGGGTCATGGTCGCCTCGGAGACGTTGCGGGCGATGCCGAAGTCGGTCAGCTTGATCCGGCCGTCGCTGGCCACCAGGACGTTGCCCGGCTTGACGTCACGGTGGGTGATCCCGGCCGCGTGCGCGGCCTCCAGCGCGGACGCCACGGCGATGCCGACCGCGGCGGCCTGCCCGACGGTCAGCGGCCCGTGGTCGCGCAGGATGTGCGCCAGGCTGCGCGAGGGCAGCAGCTCCATCACCACGAACGGCTGGTCGTCCTCGCGGGCGACGTCGTGCAGGATGATCACGTTGGGGTGGGAGAGCACGGCGATCGCGCGTGCCTCGCGCAGCGTGCGCTCCCGCAGCTCGTCCGCCTGCGACGCCGGGATGCCCGGCGGCACCTTCATCTCCTTGACGGCCACCTGCCGGTGCAGGAACTCGTCGTAGGCCGACCAGACGGTGCCCATCGATCCGGAGCCGAGCACCGAACGCAGCCGGTAGCGACCGGCGACCACTCGTGTCTCTTCGCTGGAGGGGGGCACCCGCCAATTGTGGCGTACCCCCGCCCCCGGCCCCTAACCTGCCCGTGCCGTCCCCCTGGCGCGACCAGACTCACAGGTCGAACGCGGCGAGTGCCTCTACCATCACAGGTTATGACTGATGTGGCCGGTCCGGAGTCGGTGCCGATCTCCGAGCTCGACCTCGCGGCGGAGTTTCCCCAGGCGACGCGTGCGCAGTGGCAAGAGCTGGTCGCGGGCGTGCTGCGCAAGAGCGGGAAGCTGCCGGAGGACTTCGCGGGCGCCCCGGAGAGCAAGCTCGTCACGCGGACCTACGACGGGATCGAGATCCAGCCGCTGTACACGGCCGAGGACGTCCCCGGCGACATCGGCTTCCCGGGCCTGCCGCCGTACGTGCGCGGCTCGCGGCCGGACGGCCAGGTCGGCACCGGCTGGGACGTCCGCGCCCGGTTCGCCGGCGAAGACGGCCGGGCGGTCAACAAGGCCATCCTCGCCGACCTCGAAGGCGGCGTGACGTCGGTCTGGCTCTCGGTGCCGCCGCCGGCGCTGGCCGACGCGCTGAACGAGGTCTACCTCGACCTCGCGCCCGTGGTCCTGGACGCGGGTGCGCAGTACGAGGCCGCCGCTTCCGAGTTGCTGGCGCTGTTCACCGAGCGGGAGATCCCGGCGAGCGAAGCCGCCGCCGTGCTGGGCGCCGACCCGATCGGGCTGGCGGCCCGGTCCGGTTCCGCCGTGGCGCTGGAACCGGCGGCCGCGCTCGCGGCGCGTGTCGCCGGGAAGTACCCGAACGTGCGGACGATCGTCGCCGACGGCCTCCCGTTCCACGAAGCGGGCGGCTCGGACGCGCAGGAGCTGGGGGCACTGGTCGCCGCCGGCGTCACCTACCTGCGCGCGCTGACCGACGCGGGGCTGGCCGTCGAAGCCGCCGCCGGGCAGCTGGAGTTCCGGCTCGCCGCGACCGCCGACCAGTTCTCCACCATCGCGAAGCTGCGCGCGGCGCGTCGCCTGTGGGCCCGCGTCGCCGAGGTCTGCGGCTTCACCTCGCCCATGCGCCAGCACGCCGTGACGTCGCCGGCCATGCTGACCAGGCGCGATCCCTGGGTGAACATGCTGCGCACGACCGTCGCCTGCTTCGGCGCGGGCGTCGGCGGCGCGGACGCGGTCACCGTGCTGCCGTTCGACGCGGCGATCGGCCGTCCCGAGAACACCTCTGCCTTTTCCGCGCGGATCGCCCGCAACACCCACGCCGTGCTCCTGGAGGAGTCGAAGCTGGCCGGCGTGGCCGACCCGGCGGGCGGCTCCTGGTACGTCGAGAAGCTCACCGACGACCTCGCGCACGCGGCCTGGGCCGAGTTCACCGCCATCGAAGGCGCGGGCGGCCTGGTCGCCGAGCTCGCGTCCGGCGCGCTCGCCGGGCGGCTGGCTTCGACGTGGGAGAAGCGCTCGAAGCGGATCGCCACCCGCCGCGACCCGCTCACCGGCGTCAGCGAGTACCCGAACCTGGCCGAGAAGCCGGTGGTCCGGGAGCCCGTCGAGGCCACGGTGGACGGCGGCCTGCCGCGGCACCGGTACGCCGAAGGCTTCGAAGCCCTGCGGGACGCTTCGGACGCGTACCTCGCTTCGCACGGCGAGCGGCCGAAGATCTTCCTCGCGACGCTCGGCCCCGTCGCCGCGCACACCGCGCGGGCCGGGTTCGCCGCCAACCTGTTCCAGGCGGGCGGGATCGAAGCCGTCAACCCGGGTGCGACCGACGACCTGCCCGGCGCGTTCCGCGCGTCCGGCGCTCGCATCGCCTGCCTCTGCGGCACCGACGACGCCTACGCGGCCCAGGCGGCCGACGTCGCCGCGGCCCTCGGCGCCGAGTACGTCCTGCTGGCGGGGAAGGGCGCCTACGACGGCGTGGACGGGAACGTCTTCGCCGGCTGCGACGCCCTGGAAGTCCTCGACGGCCTGCACGCCAAGCTGGGAGTAGCGCGATGACCATCCCGAACTTCGCCGGTCTCGACCTCGGCACGCCGTCGCCGGGTGACCGCGACACGTGGGCACGCGCGGTGGAGAGCGCCACCGGCAAGGGCCCCGACGCCCTGGCCTGGGAAACGCCCGAGGGCATCGGCGTCAAACCCGTCTACACCGCCACCGACCTGTCCGACGTGGACTTCCTCGGCACGTACCCCGGCATCGCGCCCTTCCTGCGCGGCCCGTACCCGACGATGTACGTCAACCAGCCGTGGACCATCCGCCAGTACGCCGGGTTCTCCACCGCCGAGGAGTCCAACGCCTTCTACCGGCGCAACCTCGCCGCCGGCCAGAAAGGGCTTTCGGTCGCCTTCGACCTGGCCACCCACCGCGGCTACGACTCCGACCACCCGCGCGTCTCCGGCGACGTCGGCATGGCGGGCGTCGCGATCGACTCCATCTACGACATGCGCCAGCTCTTCGACGGCATCCCCCTGGACAAGATGTCGGTGTCCATGACGATGAACGGCGCGGTGCTGCCGGTGCTCGCGCTGTACGTCGTCGCGGCCGAGGAGCAGGGCGTCAAACCCGAGCAGCTCGCGGGGACCATCCAGAACGACATCCTCAAGGAGTTCATGGTCCGCAACACCTACATCTACCCGCCGCAGCCGTCGATGCGGATCATCTCCGACATCTTCTCGTTCACTTCGCAGCACATGCCGAAGTACAACTCGATCTCCATCTCCGGCTACCACATGCAGGAAGCCGGCGCGACCGCCGACCTCGAGCTCGCCTACACCCTCGCCGACGGCGTCGAGTACCTCCGCGCGGGCGTCGACGCCGGGCTGGGCGTCGACAAGTTCGCGCCGCGGCTGTCGTTCTTCTGGGCGATCGGCATGAACTTCTTCATGGAGGTCGCGAAGCTGCGGGCCGCGCGCCTGCTGTGGGCGAAGCTGGTGAAGGGCTTCGACCCGGCGTCTCCGAAGTCGCTGTCGCTGCGGACGCACTCCCAGACGTCGGGCTGGTCGCTGACCGCGCAGGACGTCTACAACAACGTCGTCCGGACCTGCGTCGAGGCGATGGCCGCGACCCAGGGGCACACGCAGTCGCTGCACACGAACGCCCTCGACGAGGCCCTCGCGCTGCCGACCGACTTCTCCGCGCGGATCGCCCGCAACACCCAGCTCCTGCTGCAGCAGGAGTCCGGCACCACGCGCGTGATCGACCCGTGGGGTGGCAGCGCCTTCGTCGAGAAGCTGACCTACGACCTCGCGCGCAAGGCGTGGGGCCACATCAGCGAGGTCGAGCAGGCCGGCGGCATGGCCAAGGCGATCGACGCGGGCATCCCGAAGCTGCGCATCGAGGAAGCCGCGGCCCGTACGCAGGCCCGCATCGACTCGGGGCGGCAGCCGGTCATCGGCGTGAACAAGTACCAGGTCACCGCGGACGAAGAGATCGACGTCCTCAAGGTCGACAACGCCGGTGTCCGCGCCCAGCAGCTGGAGAAGCTGCGGCGGCTGCGCTCCGAGCGTGACTCCGCGGCGACCGAAGACGCGCTGCGGCGGCTCACCGAGGGCGCGGGGAACGGCGGCAACCTGCTGGAACTGGCCATCGACGCGGCCCGCGCGAAGGCCACGGTCGGCGAGATCTCCGACGCGCTGGAGAAGATCTGGGGCCGCCACTCCGGCCAGATCCGGACCATCTCGGGGGTGTACCGCGAGGAGGTGGGGAAGACGCAGAACGTCGAAAAGGCCCGTCAGCTGGTCGACGAGTTCGCCGCGGAGGAGGGCCGCCGCCCGCGGATCCTCGTCGCGAAGATGGGCCAGGACGGCCACGACCGCGGCCAGAAGGTGATCGCCACCGGCTTCGCCGACCTCGGCTTCGACGTCGACGTCGGCCCGCTGTTCTCCACCCCGGCCGAGGTGGCGCGGCAGGCGATCGAGGCGGACGTGCACGTCGTCGGCGTCTCGTCGCTGGCCGCCGGGCACCTGTCGCTGGTGCCGGCGCTGCGCCACGAGCTCGCCGAGCTGGGCCGCGAGGACATCATGGTCGTCGTCGGCGGCGTCATCCCGCCGCAGGACTACCCGGCGTTGCGCGAGGCCGGCGCCGCCGCGATCTTCGGCCCCGGCACGGTGCTCGCGGACGCCGCCATCGACCTGCTCGGCCAGCTGTCGGCGCAGGAGTCCTGACCGTTGCCGCGCAAGATCGACGTCACCGCCTACGCCAAGGGCGTCCTGGCGGGTGACCGCGGGACGCTGTCGAAGGCGATCACGCTGGTCGAGTCGCAGCGGGAGGACCACCGGGCGCTGGCACAGGAGCTGCTGGTCGAGCTGCTGCCGTCGGCAGGCGGCGCGCGCCGCGTCGGCATCACCGGCGTTCCCGGAGTCGGCAAGTCGACCTTCATCGACCAGCTGGGCACCGACCTGACCGCGGCCGGGCACCGGGTGGCCGTGCTGGCCGTCGACCCGTCGTCGACCCGGACCGGCGGGTCGATCCTCGGCGACAAGACCCGGATGGCGCGGCTGGCGGTCGACCCGCGGGCGTTCATCCGGCCGTCCCCGACGTCCGGGACGCTGGGCGGCGTCGCGCGGGCGACCCGCGAGACGATCGTGCTGATGGAGGCGGCCGGCTACGACATCGTGCTGGTCGAGACGGTCGGCGTCGGGCAGTCCGAGGTGACCGTGGCCAACATGGTCGACTGCTTCCTCTTCCTGACCCTGGCCCGCACCGGCGACCAGCTCCAGGGCATCAAGAAGGGCGTCCTCGAGCTCGCCGACGTCATCGCCGTCAACAAGGCCGACGGCGACCACGAGCGGGACGCCCGCCGCGCCGCGCGGGAGCTGGCGGGCGCGCTGCGGATGATCTACGGGCCGGAAGCGTCGTGGACGCCGCCGGTGCTGACCTGCAGCGGCCTGCACAACCTGCGCCTCGACGAGGTCTGGGGCGCGATCGAGCAGCACCGCGACACGCTCACGGCGTCCGGCGAACTCGACGCGCGGCGGCGGCAGCAGCAGGTCGACTGGACCTGGGCGATGGTTCGCGAACAGCTGCTGGGTCGGCTGGCGGCGCATCCGGAGGTGCGAACGGTCGTTCCCGACGTCGAGCGGGCGGTGCGCGACGGTGAACTGACGGCTACCCTCGGTGCGCAGCGGATCCTCGACGCGTTCGGTCCACCGCGTGGTGGCTGACACGCGGGGCGGTCCGTGGGCAGAATGCCTGGTCGTGGCGAAAGGATGACATGGCGAAACTGCGGGGTCTGGTCCTGGCCGGGCTGCTGGGATCGGTGCTGTTCACGGCGTCGCCGGCACTGGCCGAGCCGACGCGTCCGGCCGCCGTCACGGTGAGCGTGGCGCACGCGTCCGCCGCGCTGCTCCCGGCGCAGACGCAGCCTCCGGGCCCGGTCCTCGACCCGGCCCAGACGGACAAGGCGAACACCGAAAAGACCAGGAACAAGCTGGTCGCGGGCCTGATCGCGGCCGTCCTGCTCGGCATCGTGATCTGGGGGCGCAAGATCCGTTCGAAGAAGGCCAAGAAGTCCTGAGGTTTTCGGCTTTGCCGAACTAGTGCACGCCGTTCAACGCAGATCCGGTACCGGCCGTCTAGGACGGCCGTTTTCGAGGCGCGGCTTGCCGCCTGCATGGTGCACGATCGTCTGCAAATGCGTACGACAGATCGATCGGCACGACGCGTGACCCCAGCCGCTGCGCGGGTTACCCGTGTTGCGGGAGGAGGTGCGGCGTGACGGTGCTCGACTCACGGCCGGACGTTCCAGGCGACCCCCAAGGGCGCATCATCAACCCCATGGAGGGGTCCGAGGCGCTGATTTCCGAAGCCGGCGTAAGCATGGCTCCCGTGGAGGACCTTGGTGCGGGCCGCGGCCCGTTCTGGCTGGACGACTGGCTGCGCGCCAACGCGACCGACGTGCTGGCCTGGCGCCGGCACATCCACGCGCACCCGGAGCTGTCGCGGCACGAGTTCGCGACCACGGAACTGGTCATCACGCTGCTGCGCTCGGTCGGGCTCAAGCCATGGGTGCTGCCGGGCGGCACCGGCGTCGTCTGCGACATCGGCAGTGGTGAGCGGTGCGTGGCGTTGCGCGCGGACATGGACGCGCTGCCGCTGACGGAGGCGACCGGGCTGCCGTACGCGTCGACCGTCGAGGGCGCGGCGCACATGTGCGGCCACGACGCCCACACGGCGATCCTGCTCGGCGCGGCCCGTGCGCTGGCCGGCGCGCCGGAGCTGCCGGGCCGGGTGCGGCTGATCTTCCAGCCCGCCGAGGAGGTCATGCCCGGCGGCGCGCTGGACATGATCGCGGCGGGCGCACTGGACGGCGTCGAGCGGATCTACGGCCTGCACGTCGACCCGCGCCTCGAAGTGGGTTCCGTCGGCCTGCGCGTCGGCGCGTTGACGTCGGCCGCGGACCTGATCGAGCTGCGCCTGACGTCGCCGGGCGGCCACACGTCCCGGCCCCACCTGACGGCGGACCTGGTGCACGCGCTGGGCACGGTGATCACGTCACTGCCCGCGGTGCTCAGCCGTCGCGTCGACCCGCGGTCCGGCACGGTCCTGGTGTGGGGAGCGGTCCACGCGGGCCAGGCGGCCAACGCGGTCCCGCAGGACGGCGTCCTGCGCGGCACGCTGCGCACGGCCGACCACGAGGTCTGGACGGCCCTGGAGCCGCTGGTCGCCTCTTCGGTGGAGTCCCTCCTGGCCCCGACGGGCGTCGGCTTCCAGCTGGACTACCGCCGCGGAGTCCCCCCGGTGGTCTCCGACCCGGAGTCGACGGCCCTGATGCGCGCGGGCACCGAAGCAGCCCTCGGCGAGGGCGCGGTGGCCGCGACAGAGCAGTCATCCGGCGGCGAGGACTTCGGCTGGTACCTGGAGCACGTCCAGGGAGCCTTCGCCCGCCTCGGCGTCTGGTCCGGCCCCCCGGCCCCCCAGTCGGACATCCACCGCCCCACCTTCGTCCTCGACGAGCGAGCCCTCCTCTGCGGAGTCCGCACCCTCGTCCACACCGCCCTAACCACCCTCGCCTAGCCGACCCTCCAGGTACGCAAGCCGACCCTCCAGGTACGCGAACCGACCCTTCGGGTACGGAGTTGTCCACAGAAGCGCCGAGTTGTCCACAGGTCGAGCGTGAGGGTCTTTCGCCGACGACGGAAGACCCTCATGCTCGATTCTGTGATCAATTGGGGAGGAAGACACGGGGCGGCTCTGCGTAGCGAAGCCGTCAAGGTGCTGGGTCAACGAGCGGTCCGCCAAGCGCTCGTCGGCGGGCTGCTCGCGCAGCCTTGGCGAGGCGTCGTGGTGCCGGCCACGGACTCGCTCAAGATGGCGACCCGCGCCGAGGCCGCGCTGCTTCTGGCCGGCCCGCCGGCTGTCCTTTCGGGCGCGACTTCTCTTGCGCTGCATGGGATTTCGGTGGTCGATGGTGCAGATATCCACCTCACCGTCCCCTACTCAAGGCGGGTCAGATCCAAGCCCGGTCTGGTCGTGCACCAGAGTGATTACGAGCCGCACGACGTGCTCGAAATCGACGGTTTGCCAGCCTTCAGCCTGGACCTCGCGCTGGCCGATTTTCTCTGCCGAGGTGACAAGTCAACCGCGTTCGCCGCTGTCGAAGAGGCCATGCGCGGGCTCCCTCCGGAGCACCTTCAGAAGCTCCGTGACAACGTGCGCGACCGCATTGTCGATCGTGCGAGCCGCCAAGGTATCCACAGGGCCCTGTCGATGCTGGCTCTGGCCGACGGCAAGGCAGAATCGCCGCCCGAGAGCATGCTGAGGCTGATCGTGGTCGAGGCTGGCTTGCCGGTTCCGGAGGTGCAGTACCCGATCAACGACATTGAAGGCAAGCTGCTGTACGTGCTCGACATGGCTTGGCCCGCACGGCGCGTCGCACTCGAATACGACGGGTTCGCCGCGCACGAGGACCGGAAGGACGCAGACGCCGAGCGGGATCGACGCATGGCAGGTCGTGGGTGGATCACCATCCGCGCTGCCGCCGCCGACCTGCGTGATCCCGCCCGGGTGCTCCGTGAGTTACACGAGGCACTCCGGACCCGGGCAGGGTAGTTGGGTGCCTGGGCGGTCGGCTTGCGTACCTGGAACGTCGGCTCGCGTACCTGGAGGGTCGGTTAGCCGGTTATGCCGGAGCAGGGGCGGGTTCGGAGGTCGTCGACGTAGTCGGCGGGGGCGCCGGCCGCCTCGGCGGCGTCGGCCAGGACGCCCAGGTAGCGGGCCGAGGGCAGGCCGCCTTCGTAGGCGTCCAGGACGTACAGCCAGGCCAGTACCGAGCCGTCCATCGTCTGGACGCGGAGGCGGATCTTCGAGTGGATCCCCAGCTCGCCGCCTTCCCAGCGGTCCAGGCCCGTCTCGTCCAGCGGCGTCACGTCGTACAACACGACGAACACCCGGGAGGCCGGGTCCTCGACGATCGTGGCCAGGGCACCTTCCCACCCCAGGTCCTCGCCGCCGAAGGTCAGGCGCCACCCCTCCAGCCAGCCGCTGCCGGCCATCGGTGAGTGCGGCGCGCGCTCCAGCATCTGGGCGGGCTCCATGTTCGATCCGTAAGCGGCATACAACGGCACGCCGACAGCGTAGCGACACCTCCCTCACCCGAGTGGACGCACTCGCCGTGTTCGCCCACTTCAGTGTCTGGTCACCTTCGCCGCGTACGGTGAGAGCACCGCACGGACAGCCAGAGGAGGACCCAGGTGACCAGGATCGTGATCATGGGCGGGGGCCCGGCCGGCTACGAAGCCGCGCTGGTCGCGGCCCAGCACGGAGCCGACGTCACGATCGTCGAGCGGGACGGCCTCGGCGGCGCCTGCGTCCTGTACGACTGCGTTCCCTCGAAGACGTTCATCGCGAGCTCCGGCGCGCTGGCGAAGATGCACGACCTCAGCGAGCTCGGCGTCAACACCGACCTGGCCGACACCCGCATCGACCTCCCGACCGTCCACGGCCGGGTGAAGGGCCTCGCGCTCGCCCAGTCCGCCGACATCCGCGCCCGCGTCCAGCGCGAAGGCGTCCGCGTCATCGTGGGCGAAGCTCGCTTCTGCGACGAAGAGCCCGGCTTGGCGACGCACAAGGTCGCCGTCACGACCAAGGACGGCACCGAGAAGCTGCCCGCCGACGTCGTCCTCATCGCCACCGGCGCCACTCCGCGCGTCCTGCCCGGCGCGGTCCCCGACGGCGAGCGCATCCTCGACTGGCGCCAGCTCTACGAGCTCCAGGAGCTGCCGGAGCACCTCGCCGTGATCGGCTCGGGCGTCACCGGCGCCGAGTTCGCCTCCGCCTACACCGAGATGGGCGTCAAGGTCACCGTCGTCTCCAGCCGGGACCGCGTCCTCCCGCACGAAGACGCCGACGCCGCCGCAGTGCTCGAAGAGGTCTTCTCGCAGCGCGGCACCACCGTCGCGAAGCAGGCGCGCGCCGACCGCGTCGAGCGCACCGAAAAGGGCGTCGAGATCTTCCTCGCCGACGGCCGCGTGATCGAAGCCAGCCACGCGCTGATGACCGTCGGGTCGGTCCCGAACACCAAGGACATCGGCCTCGACAAGGTCGGCATCTCGCCCGGCCCCGGCGGGTTCATCACCGTCGACCGCGTTTCGCGCACCTCCGTTCCCGGTATCTACGCCGCCGGCGACTGCACCGGCTTGCTCATGCTCGCCTCGGTGGCGAGCATGCAGGGCCGCATCGCGATGTGGCACGCGCTGGGCGAAGGCGTCGCGCCGATCAAGCTCAAGACCGTCGCCGCCAACGTGTTCACCCACCCGGAGATCGCCACCGTCGGCATCAGCCAGCAGGCGATCGACTCCGGCGAGGTGCCCGCGCGCACCATCATGCTGCCCCTGGCCACCAACGCGCGCGCGAAGATGGAGGGCCTCCGCCGAGGCTTCGTGAAGCTGTTCTGCCGCCCCGCCACCGGCGTGGTCGTCGGTGGAGTCGTCGTGGCGCCGCAGGCGAGTGAGCTCATCCTTCCCATCGCGCTCGCCGTCCAGAACCAGCTCACAGTGGACCACCTGGCACTGACATTTTCGGTGTACCCGTCGCTGTCGGGCTCGATCACCGAGGCCGGGCGCCAGCTCATGCGCCACGACGATCTCGACTGATCCGGCACGCAACCCGGGCGCACCCGTCGCGTCTTGTCGGTTGTAAGGCCGAAGGACGCGAAGGGTGCGAACGTGCGCAAGACGGTGGTTTTCGTTGCGGCAGCGGTGATCGGGGCGACGGCGCTGGCGGGACCGGCGATGGCGCAGAGCACCGGCCCGACGTCGAGCGCGAGCCCGGCCCCGCGCACCACCGCCGGCATGGTTCAGCTCAACGTGAACACCGCGATCAACCAGTCGCTGGTCGACAAGTACGTCCGTGACGCGCCGAACGTCGCGCTGGCGAAGTGCGAAGGCCCTTCGCCGGCGTTCTCCTCGCCGGTGCTGACCTTCACCAACTACACCCCCGGCCCCTTCATGGGCGTCGACGCGAACATCAGCGCCGACGTCGAGCTGAAGCCCGGCACGACGGCGGGGACGTACCCGCTGACCGTGACGTGCGGCGGCCAGACCTACTCCGCGCAGTTCACCGTGCCCGCCTCCCAGGTCGCGAAGGTGCCGTCCGGCGCCGCGAAGGCGGGCGACGGCAGCATGGCGGGCTGATTTCCCGAAAACGCCACGACCACCCCGGAGCCGCGCTCCGGGGTGGTTTTCATGCCTCGAGGCAACCCTTTTCGCAGGTAAGACGTCTTTCGGTTTGCTCGCCCTGGGCGGCGGTACCGTCGGGGCTCAACCGGAAGGACCACTCGGACGTGTGAACTTGCAGGCGCCAGTCAGGGGGAGAACATGACCAGGAGGATCACGAACAGACGCGGTGTGCTGATCGCCGTCGTCGTGGTGTTGCTCGCCGTGGTGGCGGTGCTGGTGCTGACTCTCGGCGGTGGCCCCGGCCCGGGCACCGCGCAGCCCCCGTCCGCCCAGCCGGCCGCGGTCGTTCCCGCGCCGCAGGCAAGCAGCCCGGACGCCCTCGCGGCGCTGCCCAAGTCCGAGCCCGTCTCGATCGACGTCCCGAAGATCGGCGCGCATTCGTCGCTGATCCCGCTGGGGCTCAACCCGGACAACACCGTCGAGGTGCCGCCGGTGACCACGCCGCTGCAGGCCGGCTGGTACACCTACGCGCCGACGCCGGGCGAGACCGGTCCGGCCGTCGTCCTCGGGCACGTCGACGGCAACCACCAGAAGGGCATCTTCTTCCGGCTCAAGGAACTGGCCGCCGGTGACCGGGTCTCGATCGCCCGCAAGGACGGCACCACGGCGGTGTTCGAGGTGACGAAGGTGCACCAAGTGCCGAAGAAGGACTTCGAGGGCGAAGGCGTCTACGACGACACGGCCGGTCCCGAGCTGCGGCTGATCACCTGCGGCGGCGTCTTCGACCGGAGCGCGCGCAACTACGTCGACAACATCGTCGTCTACGCCCGCCTGGTCCAGGCCTGATTTTCGGTTTTTGTCGGTGCCCGGTGCAACACTGTGCCGGTCGTCACCAGAGGCGGCGCAGACGAGGGTTGGGAGTCGGCATGGTGTTCCGGGACGAAAGATGGCCCGACGGTACGCCCGGCTGGGTGGACCTGATGGTGCCCGATCAGGCGAAGGCGATTGCCTTCTACAGCAGCCTGTTCGGCTGGGACGTGCACCGGGGCGGTGAGGAGACCGGCTTCTACGGCATGGCGGAGCTGCGGGGGCGCCCGGTCGCCGGCATCGGCCGGAGGCCACCGGGCCAGGACATCCCACCGGCCTGGACGACGTACCTCGCGGTGTCCGATGTGGACCGCGCGGCCGCGGTCCTCACCGAGGCGGGCGGGCAGATCGTCATGCCCGTCATGGCGGTCATGGATGAGGGCAGGATGGCCATCGCGGCCGATCCGGCGGGCGCCGTCTTCGGGCTCTGGGAGGCCGGCAAGCACATCGGCACGCAGGTCACCGCGGTCCCGGGCACCCTGGCCTGGAACGAGTGCCTGAGCCGGGACTACGCGGCGGCGAAGCCGTTCTACGAAGAGGTCTTCGGCTTCGGCTTCCAGGACATCTCCGGTGACGACTTCACGTACGCGGTGCTGCTGCTCGACGGGCGTCCGGTCGGCGGGCTCGGCACGGTGCCCGGATCGGAGCCACCGGAGGTGCCGTCGTACTGGTCGGCGTACTTCTTCGTGGCCGACGCCGACGCGACCGCGGCCAAGGTGACCGAACTCGGCGGCAAAGTCGACGGGAAGCCGTTCGACACGCCGTACGGGCGGCAGGTGCGGGTCACCGACGACCAGGGCGTGCCGTTCGTGGTCGTGGCCCCGAACGAGCAGTCGGGCGAGCCGGAGGGCTGGGAAGTGTGAGCGGTCGGGCCGGGAGCGCCATGAGGCGGCACCCCCGGCCCTGGCCGGTCAGTCCTCTTCGGAGACCCAGTCGAAGGTCTTGGTGACGGCCTTCTTCCAGTTGCGGTACTCGCGCTCGCGGCGGGCGTCGTCCATCGACGGGTCCCACTGCTTGTCCTGGGCCCAGTTGGTGCGGATGTCGTCCTCGGACTTCCAGAACCCGACGGCGAGACCGGCGGCGTAGGCGGCACCCAGCGCGGTGGTCTCGTTGACCACCGGGCGGATCACCGGCACGCCGAGGATGTCGGCCTGGAACTGCATGAGCAGCTCGTTGACGACCATGCCGCCGTCGACCTTGAGCGACTTCAGCGGAACTCCGGAGTCGGCGTTCATCGCGTCGATGACCTCGCGCGACTGGAAAGCCGTCGCCTCCAGCACCGCGCGGGCGAGGTGGCCCTTGTTGACGAACCGGGTGAGCCCGACGATCGCGCCGCGAGCGTCGGATCGCCAGTAAGGAGCGAACAGACCCGAGAACGCCGGGACGAAGTACGCGCCGCCGTTGTCCTCGACGCTGCGCGCGTGCTCTTCGATCTCGGCCGCGGTCGTGATCATGCCGAGGTTGTCGCGCAGCCACTGCACCAGCGAACCGGTGACGGCGATGGAGCCTTCCAGCGCGTAGATCGTGTCGTTCGAGCCGATCTTGTAGCAGACCGTGGTGAGCAGCCCGTTCTGCGACATCACCTTTTCGGTGCCGGTGTTGAGCAGCATGAAATTGCCGGTGCCGTAGGTGTTCTTGGCCTCGCCGGGCGAGAGGCAGGCCTGGCCGAACGTCGCGGCCTGCTGGTCGCCCAGGATGCCCGCGATCGGGACGCCGGCCAGCGCGCCCTTCTCGCGGACCTTGCCGTACTCCTCGGACGAGGAGCGGATCTCCGGCAGCATCGAAAGGGGGATGCCCATCTCGCCGGCGATCTCGGCGTCCCACTGCAGGGTGTCGAGGTCCATCAGCATGGTGCGGGAGGCGTTGGTCGGGTCGGTGACGTGCACGCCGCCGTCGGCCCCGCCGGTCATGTTCCACAGCACCCAGGTGTCCATGTTGCCGAAGATGAGGTCACCGGCCTCGGCCTTCTCGCGGGCGCCCTCGACGTTGTCCAGGATCCACTTGACCTTGGGGCCGGAGAAGTAGGTCGCGAGCGGGAGGCCGACCTTGTCGCGGTAGCGCTCCTGGCCGCCGCCGAGGTTGCCGAGCTCGGTGACGATCTTGTCGGTGCGGGTGTCCTGCCAGACGATCGCGTTGTACACCGGCTTGCCGGTCGTCTTGTCCCAGACGAGTGCGGTCTCGCGCTGGTTGGTGATGCCGACGGCGGCGATGTCCTTGGCGGTGAGGTCGGCCTTGGCCAGTGCGCCCGCCGCGACCCGGCGCGTGTTCTCCCAGATCTCTTCCGCGTTGTGCTCGACCCAGCCGGCGCGGGGGAAGATCTGCTCGTGCTCGCGCTGGTCGACCGAGACGACGCGGCCCTCGTGGTTGAAGATCATGCAGCGGGTGGAGGTGGTGCCCTGGTCGATCGCTGCTACGTACGAAGTCATGTGTGCTCCCGGAATTCGGCGTCGGAGGAGGCGATCAGGTCAGGTTGTGCACGAGGAGGTAGACGAGCGCGGCGAGGGCACCACCGACCAGCGGGCCGACGACCGGGATCCACGAGTAGCCCCAGTTGGCGTTCGCCTTGTTGCGGATCGGCAGCAGGAACGCGTACGCGATGCGCGGGCCGAGGTCGCGCGCCGGGTTGATGGCGTAGCCCGTCGGCCCGCCGAGTGAGGCACCGATCACGAGGACCACGAACGACACGCCCGCGTAGCCCAGCGCGGAGTTGCCGAAGTTCGGCGTCCCGCCGTCGCCCATGGCGTAGGTGGGGCTGAGCAGGATCCACACGACCAGGACGAAGGTGCCGATGATCTCGGTGACGAGGTTCCACGCGGTGTTCTGGATCTGCGGTCCGGTGGAGAAGATGCCGAGGGTGTTCTCGGGCTCGGGGTGGTCGTCGAACTGGAGCTTGTAGGTGGCCCAGCAGAGCACCGCGCCGATGATGGCGCCTGCCATCTGCCCGATGAAGTAGAAGGGCACGTCGGCCCACGGCGTCTTGTCGGCGATGGCGAGCCCGAGGGTCACCGCCGGGTTGAGGTGCGCGCCGCTCGGCGCGGCGATGCTGGCGCCGGTGAAGACGGCGAAGGCCCAGCCGAGGTTGATGAACAGGAATCCCGCGTTGTACCCGTTGTTCTTGCGCAGCACGTGGTTGGCCACCACGCCGTTGCCGAGCAGGATCAGCGTCGCCGTTCCCAATAGTTCCCAGACGATTATTGCTCCAGCACTCACCGCTGCACCTCCACACTGGACACTCTGCGCAGGGTCGATCACGGCGTGCCACGGCACCGTTGCCGACCCACGTCCGCGCGACGTTACCGGGGCGTAGAAGCTACTTCCAAGCACCGGGCAGTCGAATTCTTTCAAGATCCCGGTCAAGATCGCGGAGGGTTACGCCACAAGTGTCATCCGTGGACGGGCGGATGATCACCGGGTCGTGCGATGCTGGAGGCCTCGCCGGCACGAGGAGGACTGTCACGTGGCGCAGCACGCAGCGGAGACGAACCCGGCTCGACTGGGCCCGCTCAAGCGGGAAGAGACCTGGCAACGGCTCGGCAAGGAGACGTTCGACCTCGTCGTCATCGGCGGCGGCGTGGTCGGGGCGGGCACGGCGCTGGACGCCGCGACGCGCGGGCTGCGGGTCGCGCTCGTCGAGGCTCGTGACCTCGCGTCCGGGACGTCGAGCCGGTCGAGCAAGCTCTTCCACGGCGGCCTGCGGTACCTGGAGCAGCTCGAGTTCGGCCTGGTCCGCGAAGCGCTGCGCGAGCGCGAGCTGATGCTGACGACCATCGCGCCCCACCTGGTGAAACCGGTCAGCTTCCTCTACCCGCTGACCCACCGCGTGTGGGAGCGGCCGTACACCGCGGCGGGCCTGCTGATGTACGACACGATGGGCGGCGCCCGGAGCGTCCCGGGGCAGAAGCACCTCACCCGCGCGGGCGCGCTGCGGATGGTGCCGGCGCTCAAGCGCTCGGCGCTGATCGGCGGGATCCGCTACTACGACGCGCAGTCCGACGACGCCCGCCACACGATGACGGTGGCGCGGACGGCAGCGCACTACGGCGCGGTCGTGCGGACGTCGACCCAGGTCGTCGGATTCCTGCGCGAAGCCGACCGGGTGTCCGGCGTGCGCGTACGCGACGTCGAGGACGGGCGCGAAACGGAGATTTCGGCGGCCGCGGTGATCAACTGCACCGGCGTGTGGACGGACGAGCTCCAGCGGCTGTCGGGCGGCCGCGGCCGGTTCCGGGTGCGCGCGAGCAAGGGCGTGCACATCGTCGTCCCGCGCGACCGGATCGTCTCGGAGTCGGGGATGATCCTGCGCACCGAGAAGTCGGTGCTGTTCGTCATCCCGTGGCGCAACCACTGGATCGTCGGCACGACGGACACGGACTGGAACCTCGACCTCGCTCACCCGGCGGCGACGAAGCACGACATCGACTACCTCCTCGAGCACGTCAACACGGTCCTGGCCACCCCGCTGACCCACGACGACATCGAAGGCGTGTACGCCGGCCTTCGCCCGCTGCTGGCGGGGGAGAGCGAAGAGACGTCGAAGCTGTCGCGCGAGCACGCGGTGGCTCGCGTGGCCCCAGGCCTGGTGGCCATCGCGGGCGGCAAGTACACGACGTACCGAGTGATGGCGGCGGACGCGGTCGACGCGGCGGCGGTGGACCTGCCGGGTCGTTCCCAGCCGTCGATCACGGACAAGGTCCCCCTCCTGGGCGCGGACGGCTACCACGCGCTGGTCAACCAGGCCGACCACCTGGCGGCGGAGCACGGTCTGCACCCGTATCGGGTGAGGCACCTCCTGGACCGCTACGGCTCACTCGTCCACGAGGTCCTGGCCTCGGCGGAGGGCCGCCCGGAGCTGCTGAAGCCGATCGAGCACGCCCCGGACTACCTGGGGGTGGAAGTGGTGTACGCGGCTTCGCACGAGGGAGCGCTGCACCTGGAGGACGTCCTGGCCCGCCGGACGCGCATTTCGATCGAGTACGCGCACCGGGGAGTGGACTGCGCTTCGCAGGTCGCGGCCCTGGTGGGCGAGGTCCTGGGCTGGTCACCCGAAACGGTGAAACACGAGATCGAGGTCTACCGCGCGCGGGTGGAGGCGGAGCGCAAGTCCCAGTCCCAGCCGAGCGACGAAGCGGCGGACGCTTTGCGATCGGCGGCCCCGGAGGCCCGCGCGGGCATCATCGAGCCGGTGAGCTGAGGGCCGGGAGGGGGTTGTCCACAACGCGGCTGGGTTGTGGACAACGGGTGCGGTTGAGCGGTTACGGACGGGTTTTGTCCGAGGGGGCCGATAGACTGGCCTCGGGGCCGCCCCCCTGGGAGTGGCGGGGGCACGGCACCTTGGCTTGTCCGGTCGAAATGGCGGGCTGCTCGCCGAGTTCGGCGGCCGGGAATGGCCGGGAATGTTCGGCTGCGGTCAGGAAGTCCGGTGCCAGCGGATCAGCTTCTCACCCGTCGGCGCTCGCTCCGCCTCGGGGCCGACCAACGTGAACCCGCAGCGCTCCGCCACGATCGCCGAGGCCGTGTTGCTCTCCTCGTACCGGTAACTCACCTCGGTCAACCCCAACCCCCCGAAGCCGAACCGCAGTGCGGCGTTCAGCGCCGTCGTCGCGATTCCCTTGCCCCGCTCCGTGGGATGGACCCAGATCGTCGCCTCCGCGTACGACGCGTCCAGGTTCAGCTCGCGCAGCCCGACCTCGCCCAGCAGCCTGCCCGAGGTCGGCTCCGCGATCGCCCAGGAACAGCGCTCGTCGCCGGCCCACTGGGCCGCCCGGAGGGCCACGTACTCCGTGGCCTCGTCCAGCGTGCGCAGCCGGTAGTTCAATACGTACTTGCGGTGCGTCGGGTCGGCGAACGCCTCCATCAGCACCGGCCGGTCGTCGATGTGCCGGTCCGCGCGCAGCTGGCGCAGGTAGTACGTGCCCGCGTTGATCTCCACCGGTTCCACTCCACCCAGCCTAGCCAGGCCGGGAGCACGTCGCTCCCGGCCCGGCGGCCGCCGGGCGGACTACCCCCGGAACCGCCACATCACCGGCACCCCACCCTCGTAAACCGGCCTGTCCGACGCCACACCCAGGATCGTCCCGTCGTCGGAGACCTGCGACGCCTGGTACTGCTTGTACGCGCCGGGCTGCTTCAACGCGCCGACCGCCGTGGTGCCCCACCAGGCCATCGGCGGCCCTTGGATCGCGTCCGGTGCCGGGGTCGCCCCGGCGATCAGGCCGAACCGGTTGAGCGCGTACGCGCCGATACCTCCGGGGAGCAGGGTGAACCGGCCCGCCGCGTCCCAGCGGCCGGCGCGGGTGCCCGCGATGGTCCCGTCCGAAACCGAGCCGACGACCACGCCGTCGCGGAGCGCACTGCCCTCGGCGTACCGGAAGCCGGGCGCTGTGCGCTGCAGGTACCGGCCGTTCTTCCACAGCAGGACGCTCTCGGAACCGATGAACAGGATGGTGCCGTCGTCGTCGATGTCCATCGGGAACTCGATCTCGTGCGACTTCGGGATGATCACCGGCGCCGACCCGTTCGCGGGCCAGACGATCGAGCCGTTCTTCGCCGGATCCGCGTGGGTCACCTGGCCCAGCACGTCACCGCGGCTGTTGATGTCGACCCCGCGCGCGGACTGGTAACCGGCCGGTGTCACGCGGAAGCGGAAACCCCTCGCGTCCAGCACGAACGGGCGGATTTCCCCGGTGTCGTTGTCGGTCGCCGTGCCGACGACGGTGCCGACGCGGTTTTCGTCCGCCGCCATGGCCGACTCGTAGCCGGCCGGCACGCCGCGCAGCACCGGCTTCCCGCCGCGCCAGCTCACCACCTGCAGTTTCCCGTCGACCACGAACGAGCCGGTGTACTCGCCGTGCCCGTTCGTGCTGGTCAGGTACCCGCGACCGGCCGGATCCGCGCCCGCCGGCAGCGGGAGCAGCGTCGGCTGCCAGGCCGGTCGGTGCGTCCCGGCCTCGGCCGCCGGAACCCCCAGTGCGGTGAGCGCGATCGCCACGGTGGCGAGCGCCCCCACTCGTTTCCCCCAGTTGCCCATCAGAATCTCCGTTCCCCCCTCGGTGGTGTGAGCGTAACGGCGGGAGGGGGCCGGTGTCCGGCAAAGGGATCAATCCTCCGGAACGGCGCCGGCCGTGCCGCCGGCTCAGCGACGACGGCGGCGGGCCCCGGCGATCATCGCGACGACCAGCGGCAACGCGATCGAAATGATCAGCAGCCTGCCGCGGGACAGGATCAGCACGGCGATCGCGAGCACGATCGCGATCGGCACCGCGCCCGCGGTCAGGAAACGCACCAGCGCGTTGTCCTCCGACGACGCGACCGGGACGCCGGGCGCGGAAACCCCGTTGAGCAACGCGCTCGGGCGGGGCGACGGCAGGTCCTCGAACAGCGGGACGAGCTCGCTCACCCGCTTCGCCGCGGTGACCTTCGCGGAGCGGGTGCCGTACTCGTCGATGTCGAGCCGGCCGGTGCGGACGTGCTCCTCCAGAACGTCCAGGGCGTCCTGGCGTTCGTCGTCGCTCAACCGCATGTCGCCCACGGCGGGATCAGCGGCCCAGCTCGCGCCGGTAGGAGTCACGCAGCTCGCGGCGGCGCTCCCGGTCGCGCAGGTGCCGGTTCCGGCGGTCGTGGTGGCGCTGGTCGTGGTTCCAGTCGTGGCCCCACATCGACTTGCCGAACACGGTCAGCCCGATCGGGACGAAGATGATCGGCCAGGCCAGCGTGCCCGTGGCGATCAGCGCGATCGCGGCGATGAAGGCCACCGGCACGATCGCGGCGAGGAACCGCTGCGGCGGCGACCAGTTCTCGGGTGGCGCGGGCGACTGTGGCGCGGGCGCGGCCGACGGCTCGGGCGAAGCCGCGACGGCCTGGGGAACGTCCTCGTACTGCGGGTGCGGGGCCGGCAGGTCCGCGAAGATCTCGGCGAGCTCGCCGCGTGTCTTCGCCGCGGTGATCCGGGCCGAGCGTTCGCCGTATTCGTCGATGTCGATCCGCCCCGCGGTCATGTGCTCCGCAAGAGCGGACAGCGCGGACTCACGGTTCTGGTCGCTGATCCGCAGCTGCGGAGACGGGACTTCGGTCACGTAGTCGATGGTAGGCCGCCCCGGGGGCGGCCCACCACGACATCTGCAACGAACCTGGCTACTTGATCTCGAGCAGCTGTGTGCCCTGCGTCACGGCGGCGCCGACCTCGACCGAAAGCCCGGTGACGGTGCCCGCTTTGTGGGCGGTGACCGGGTTCTCCATCTTCATCGCCTCGAGGACGACGATCAGCTCACCGGCTTCGACCGTCTGGCCCTCTTCGACGGCCACCTTCACGATCGTGCCCTGCATCGGCGCCGTGACGGCGTCGCCGCTCACCGCGGCCTTGGTGCCGCCGGCGCGCTTGCGCGGCTTCGCCTTGACGGCGGTGCCGCCCCCGCCGCCGCCTTCGAGCGCGAACCCGCCCGGCAGCGACACTTCGAGGCGCCGCCCGCCGACCTCGACGACGACGTTCTGCCGCGGTTCTTCTTCGCCGGCTTCGACGTCCGGCGCCACGAACGGCTCGATCTTGTTGTCGAACTCCGTCTCGATCCAGCGCGTGTGCACGCTGAAGCCGGTTTCGTCGCCGATGAACGCGGGGTCGTCGACGATCACGCGGTCGAACGGCAGCACCGTCGCCATGCCTTCGACGACCATCTCGGCCAGTGCGCGACGGCTGCGCTCGAGAGCGTTGTTGCGGTCCGAACCGGTGACGATCAGCTTCGCCAGCATCGAGTCGAACTGCCCGCCGATCACGCTGCCCGACTCGACGCCGGAGTCGACGCGCACGCCCGGGCCGCTCGGCGCGACGAACTTCGTCACCGTGCCCGGCGCGGGCAGGAAGCCGCGGCCGGCGTCCTCGCCGTTGATGCGGAACTCGATCGAGTGGCCGCGCGGCTCGGGGTCCTCGGTGATCCGCAGCTTCTCGCCGCGCGCGATGCGGAACATCTCGCGAACCAGGTCGAGCCCGGTCGTCTCCTCCGACACCGGGTGCTCGACCTGCAGCCGCGTGTTGACCTCGAGGAAGGAGATCGTGCCGTCGACGGCGACGAGGTACTCGACCGTGCCGGCGCCGTAGTAGCCGGCTTCCTTGCAGATCGCCTTCGCGGACTCGTGGATGCGCTTGCGCTGATCGTCGGACAGGAACGGCGCGGGCGCCTCTTCGACCAGCTTCTGGTGCCGCCGCTGCAGCGAGCAGTCGCGGGTGCCGACGACGATCGCGTTGCCGTGCATGTCGGCCAGCACCTGCGCCTCGACGTGCCGCGGCTTGTCCAGGTAACGCTCGACGAAGCACTCACCGCGGCCGAAGGCGGCGACGGCCTCGCGGGTGGCCGACTCGAACAGTTCGGGGATCTCGTCGCGGGTGCGCGCGACCTTCAGGCCGCGCCCGCCACCGCCGAACGCCGCCTTGATGGCGACCGGCAGGCCGTGCTCGTCGGCGAAGGCGACGATCTCGGTGGCGTCCTTGACCGGCTCCTTCGTGCCCGGCACCAGCGGCGCGCCCGCGCGCATGGCGATGTGGCGGGCGGTGACCTTGTCGCCGAGGTCGCGGATGGCCTGCGGGCTGGGCCCGATCCAGGTCAGCCCGGCGTCGAGGACGGCCTGGGCGAAGTCCGCGTTCTCGGAGAGGAAGCCGTAGCCCGGGTGCACGGAGTCGGCGCCCGACCGCTTGGCGGCTTCGAGGAGCTTGTCGAAGTTGAGGTAGCTCTCGGCGGCCGTCGTGCCGCCCAGCGCGAAAGCTTCGTCAGCCAGGCGCACGTGAGGCGCGTCGCGGTCCGGGTCGGCGTACACCGCGACGCTGGCCAAACCGGCGTCCTTGGCGGCTCTGATGACGCGTACCGCGATTTCGCCACGGTTGGCGACCAGGATCTTGGTCACCGGACCACCCGTGGATTCGCCGACCTGCTCGGCCACCCCGCACCTCCTGCGTCCGACAGCTGCATCGCTGACCGCCCACGCGGCATTGAGGAAGTCTACGGATATGACGTCGCGAGTCTCTTGAGTGAGAGGTGAACCACGCTCAGACGTGGTGCCGCAGCTCCTCGGGCAGCGGCGAATCGAGCACGATCACGTCGTACGGGTTCGCGTTGTGCACCTTCGGCAGGTGCTCGGTGTTCACCAGCACCCACGGCTGGTGCTCGCCGCAGCAGTCGATCAGCCGGTCCAGCGCGGTGAAGGCGACCAGCGCGGTGCGGCCGTCGGGTGTGCGGCGCAGCTCGATCGACGCGCCTTCGGTTTCCGCGCTGGCCGGGCCGGTCGGCAGGTACAGGGCGGGCGGCAGGTTCGGGTTCGTCACCCGGACAACATAGACGCACACGTTCCGCTACTGGTGACCCAGTGGGGTTGAACCGGCCACATCGCGACGGGGCTGCCGACGCGCGGTCGCGAAGCGGCTTACGCTCTGTCTTATGCGGACTACGGCAGCGCGGACGCCCCGGTCGGCGCTGCTCACCGCGGTGCTGGCCGCGGTGGTGACCGTCGGCGCGATCGGTGCGGTGTTCCTGCTGCGGCCGCGGCCCGAGCCGGCCCCGGGACTGGCCGAACCCGCCGCCGCGCCGGTGCCGCCCGCGGTGACCTGCGGCGGCGGCCCGTGCCGCCAGCTCGCGGCGGTGACGGTCGGGGGCACGCCGGTGGTGCTGCTGACCGACGCGGCGGGTGGTTCGGCCCGCCTGCGCGTCGGGCCGGAGCCGGGCACCGTGTTCGAGCTGTCGATCGCCCAGCTGGGTGTGCGCCTGGACCAGAACTCGCTGCGCTGCATCGACGGCCCGGCCCCGGCCTGCCTGGTCCGCGGCGACGTCGGCGACGACGGCACGGCCGCGTACGGCGAACTGCTCGTCGGCAGCGGGGGAGTGTGGCGCGACCCGGGCAAGCCGTTCTACGCGGACGCCGGGACGCTGTCGCTCTACGACGTCACGGCCGACGCCAGCCCCGACGTGATCGTGGTCCGCCACGACTGCCCGGACTCGGCGTCCGGCACCCCGAAGTGCGCGGCAGCACCGGTGCTGGGCGAGGTGTACGACCTGGCGGGCCGGTCGGTGGGCTGCACGCGGCGGGTGACGTCGCCGTCGGACCTGCGCGGCTGGCCGGACATCCGCCTCACCCGCGCCGACCTCCGCACCTGCCCCGCCTGAGTCTCCAGCGCCCCAATGTGGCCTTCGGTGCGTTGAACGCACCCAAGGTGGCCTTCGGTGCGTTCAACGCAACCAAGGCCACATTGGGGCGCTTGGCGTCAGGCGGGGGCGGGCTCGGTGTGGCGGGCCGCGGAGCCGTCGTCGGAGTGCTCCGGGCGGTCGGTCGGGGTGTTGAGGACCTCGTCGTCGAGGAGGCCTTCGCCGCGCGCCACGATGGTCGGGACCGCGATCTGGCCCGCCACGTTCGTGGCCGTCCGCATCATGTCCATGATCGGGTTGACCGAGTAGATCAGCGCCAGGCCCAGTGCCACCTGCTTGGCGTCGAGGCCGATGAACGACGTCGTCAGCGTGAACGCCGTCAGCCAGCCCGTGGTCCCGGCGGTCGCCAGTGCACCGACCACGGCGACCAGGACGATGCCCGCGTACTGCCAGAAGTTCAGCGACACCCCGGCCAGGTTGGCGACGAAGATCGCCGCGATCGCCGGGAACACCGCCGCGCAGCCGTCCATCTTCGTCGCACTGCCGAGCGGGGTCGCGAAGGCCGCGTACGCCGGCTGGACGCCGAGGTTGACCGCGGACTGGCGGGTCAGCGGCAGCGTCGCGGCCGAGGACTGCGAGGCGAACGCGAACTGGATCGCCGTGCCCGCCTTGGCGAAGAACGTCAGCGGGCTGACCTTCGCCACGAACTGCAGCAGGGTCGGGTAGACGACGAACAGCACGACCAGGCAGCCCACGTACACCGCGAGCGTGGTGGAGAACAGCGGCCGGAACAGCGCGTCGCCGTAGTTGGCCACCGCCGCGCCGATCAGGCCGATGATGCCGATCGGGGCGAGCCGGACGATCCAGCCGAGGTAGCGCTGGATGATCTCGAACACGCTCGTCGTGAAGTCGACGAACGGCTTCGCCTTGTCACCGAGGCTGTACGCCGCGGCGCCGATCACCAGCGCGAGGAAGAGCACCTGCAGCGTCTCGCCGTCGGCAAACGCCTTCACGAAGTTCTCCGGCAGCAGCCCGTTGACGAAGGCGCTCCACGAGCCCCAGTGGTCCACGCTCTGCGCGGCCTTGTCGGCGTTCTTCGCGGTCGCTTCGACGCCGCCGAGCCCGCCGGCGCCCGGGTTGAAGATCCGGCCCACCGCGATGCCGATCAGCGAGGCGATGAACGACGTGATCGCGAACCACAGCACCGTCTTGCCGCCGAGGCGCGCGGCGGTGCGGCCGCCGCCGAGCCCGCGGAGGCTGTTGATGCCGACCACGATCGCCGTGAAGACCAGCGGGATCACCGCGATCTGGAGCAGCGTGGTGAAGATGGTGCCGATCTGGTCGAGGAGATCGGTCAGCCAGCCGGCCTCGGTCTGCCGCGCGACGACACCCAGGAGGGCGCCGACGACGAGCGAGCCGAGAACCGCGGCCGCGAACACCCGCGGCTTGGTGTATGTCCGTACAAAAGACACGGGGCGACTCCGGAGCTCGAAAGTATCTTGTCTTGCCGGGTAACGAGAACGTTAGGCAAGCGAGGACTCTTCCGGATCACCCGATGGTGTGGCGCCTTTCTCAGGATGCGGGAGGCCGCCAGAGGTCGACGACACTCACGCCGACCTCGGCCAGCAGCCGGCGCGTCAGCGGCAGGCTGATGCCGATGACGCTCGTGTGGCCGCCGTCGAGCCCTTCGACGAACCAGCCGCCCAGGCCGTCGATCGTGAAGCCGCCGGCGACGTTGAGCGGCTCGCCGCTCGCGACGTAGGCGTCGATTTCCGCCGGGCTCGGCGTGCCGAACCGGACCGTGGTCGATTCCCAGCCCGCGGCCTCCTTCGCGCGCGTCCCGCCGTCGAGCCGGACGACCGCGTGCCCGGTGAGGAGTTCACCGGATGTTCCCGCCATCGCGGCCCAGCGGTTGCGGGCGACGTCCGGCGACCCGGGCTTGCCGACCATCTGCCCGTGGATCGAAAGCATCGAATCGCAGGCGACGACGACGGCGTCCGGGTGCGCCGCGGCGACCTGGTCGATGACCGCTTCGGCCTTGGCCGCGGCGAGGGCCGCGACCAGCTCGGACGGAGACGGATCGGTCAGCGAGGCGGCGACGGCGTCCTCGTCGACGCCGGAGACGAACACGGCGGGGTCGAGGCCCGCGGAGCGCAGGAGGGCGAGCCGGGCGGGGGACTGGGAAGCGAGGACGAACTGCACGACTGAAACTTACTTGACCAGGCGGTCGTGATCGAATTGTGACCGGCGTCACCCGGAAGGGCGGCTATTTTGTTGTGGCTCGCAACTTATGGATCGACGGATCGTCACGGAGAGAACCAATGCCGCTCCTCCGCACCACGAGATCATTGCGAACCACCGCTCTGGCCGGCCTGCTGCTCGCGGGTACGGCCCTCGTCCCGATGGCGTCGGCGGCCGCGACGCCGCTCTACAAGAACCCCCGCGCTTCGGTGGCCGACCGCGTCACCGATCTTATGGCGCGGATGACGCTCGACGACAAGGTCGGGCAGATGACCCAGGGCGAACGGGGCTCCGCGACACCCGCCCAGTCCGCCGCCGCCCGGCTCGGCTCCATCCTCTCCGGTGGCGGTTCCACACCGACGCCGAACACCCCGCAAGCCTGGGCGGACATGATCGACGCCTACCAGAAGGCGGCGACGTCGACCGGTCTCGGCATCCCGATCATCTACGGCTCCGACGCCGTGCACGGCCACAACAACGTCCACGGCGCGACGGTCTTCCCGCACAACATCGGCCTCGGCGCGGCGAACAACCCGCGGCTGGTCGAGAAGATCGGCGCGATCACCGCCGAAGAAACCGCGGCCACCGGCGTCAAGTGGGCCTTCGCGCCCTGCCTGTGCGTCGCCCGTGACGACCGCTGGGGCCGCACGTACGAGTCCTTCGGCGAAGTCCCCGCCAACGCCGTCGCGAACTCACGAGTCATCAAGGGCCTGCAGGGCCGCGCACTCGGCGACACGACGTCCGTGCTGGCCACGGCCAAGCACTTCATCGGCGACGGCGGCACCACCGGCGGCGACGACCAGGGCAACACCCAGATCAGCCTGGAGGAGCTGCGGCGCATCCACCTGCCGCCGTTCCGGGCCGCGATCGACCACGGCGTCGGCTCGGTGATGATCAGCTTCAACAGCTGGAACGGCGTCAAGGACCACGGCAACAAGTTCCTCATCACCGACCTGCTCAAGGGTGAACTGGGCTTCTCCGGCTTCGTGGTCTCCGACTGGAACGGCATCGACCAGATCGACGGCCAGGAGGGGTTCACCGCCGCCGAGGTCAAGCAGTCCGTCAACGCCGGGATCGACATGATCATGGTCCCCTACGACTACCTGAAGTTCGTCAGCACGCTGAAGGCCGAAGTCCTCAACGGGAACATCCCGATGTCGCGGATCGACGACGCCAACCGGCGGATCCTCACGAAGAAGTTCGAACTCGGCCTGTTCGAGCGCCCGTACACCGACCGCTCGCTGCTGAGGGACTTCGGCAGCGCGGCGCACCGCGCGGTGGCGCGGCAGGCGGTGCGCGAGTCGCAGGTGCTGTTGAAGAACGACGGCGTGCTGCCGCTGGCCAAGCGGAACAACAAGATCTTCGTGGCCGGCAAGAACGCCAACGACCTGGGCAACCAGGCCGGCGGCTGGACGCTCACCTGGCAGGGCCAGAGCGGTGAGCGGGTGATCCCGGGCACGACGATCCTCGACGGCATCAAGGCCGGTGCCGGGAAAGGCACGGTGGTGACCTATGACCGTGCGGGTGGCGGAATCGACTCCAGCTACAAGGTCGCGGTCGCCGTGGTGGGCGAAACGCCGTACGCCGAAGGGGAGGGTGACCGCCCCGGCGGCCTCGGCCTCGACGCCGAAGACGTCGCCCTCATCGGCAAGCTGAAGGCTTCGGGCGTGCCCGTGGTCCTGGTGACCGTCTCCGGGCGGCCGCTGGACCTCGCCGCGCAGCTGCCGTCGGTCAAGGGACTGGTGGCGGCCTGGCTGCCGGGCTCGGAAGGCGCCGGCGTCGCGGACGTGCTGTACGGCGACTACAACCCGACCGGGAAGCTGAGCTTCACCTGGCCGAAGAGCTCGGCCCAGGAACCGATCAACGTCGGTGACGGCAAGCAGGGCCTGTTCCCGTACGGGTACGGCCTGTCCTACCGCCGTCACCGCTAGGCCACCGCTCCCGCGGTCCGTGCAGGCCCCCGCTCCGGTACCCGACACCGGTGCGGGGGCCTGCCCGGTTTCAGGCCGCGGCCGCTTCGGGAGCGGGGGACGGGGTCGGCCGGCGGGGCTTCACCCGCTGCATCACCGCCGCCGAAACCACCCCGAGCAGGAGCACACCCATCGGCAGCAGCATCGTCACGCGGGCCGCGTCGGTCAGTCCACTGTGGACCGCCTCGGTCGCCAGCTTCCCGGCCTGCGCGGCGATCTCCGCGGGCAGCCCCGGCATCGGCGCCGGATCGCCCGCCGAGCCGAACTCGCCGGTGCTCGCCGCCGCGTGCGCGATCCCTTCGGCGAACGGCGCCCGGTACTGCTCCGGCAGCTGAGAAGCCGCCTTCGTGGCCTCGTCCGCGATGGACGCGCTGATCCGCGCCTGCAGCAGCACGCCGATCGCCGCGCTGCCGAGCACCCCGCCGACCTGGCGCGCGGTGTTGAAGATGCCGGACGCGGTGCCGGTCAGCCGCGGCTCGACCGAGCCCATCGTCAGGTTGCTCATCGGCGAGAAGATGCAGCCGATGCCGAGCCCGCACACCAGCAGGGCCGGGACGAACGTCCACGGGTTGCTGTCCGGCGCCGCCTGCAGCGCGATGATCCCGAGCCCGGCCGCGAGCGCCGCCAGGCCGAACATCACCAGGTACTTGCCGTTCACCTTGTCCGACGCGCGCCCGACGAACGGCGCCACGATCCCCGACAGCAGCGACATCGGCGCGGTGAGCAGGCCGCCCATGGTCGGGCTCAGCCCGAGCACCGACTGGATGTAGATGACCAGCGGCAGGAACATGCCGGTCATCGCGAAGCCGACGGTGGCCGCGGTGAGCGTCCCGGCCGAGAAGTTCCGGTTCGAGAACACCTGCAGCGGCAGCAGGGGCTCGCGCTTGTTGAACCGCTGCCACACCACGAAGGCGACGAGCAGCGCCACGCCGGCGCCGATGATCTCGAACACCGTGATGCCGCCGAAGACCGTGCCCCAGTCGTACTGCTGCCCGTTCTGGACGCCGAACACGATGCAGAGCAGCGCCGCGCTGGAGAGCACGATCCCCAGCAGGTCGAACGAGTGCGAGTGCTTCGGCTGCCAGTCCGGCACCAGCAGCAGCGCGAGCACGACGGCGATCACGCCGATCGGCACGTTGACGTAGAAGATCCACTCCCAGCCGAGGTGGTCGACCAGCACGCCGCCGAGCAGCGGCCCCGCGATGGTCGCCAGCCCGGCGACCCCGCCCCACATGCCCATCGCCGGGCCGCGCTTGGCCGGCGGGAACAGGTGCGTGATGAACGCCAGCGTCTGCGGCGTCATCAGCGCGGCGCCGAGCCCCTGCACGGCCCGCGCCGCGATCAGCATCTCGACGTTGCCCGACAGGCCGCACCACAGCGACGCGCCGGTGAACACGACGAGCCCGGCGAGGAACACGCGCTTCGGGCCGAAGCGGTCGCCGAGCCGGCTGGTGAACAGCATCGGCACGGCGTAGGTGAGCAGGTAGACGCTGATCACCCAGACGATCGAGTTCAGCCCGGCGTTCAGCTCACGCAGCATGGTCGGGATCGCGATCGACACGATCGTCGTGTCGAGCAGGATCATGAAGAAGCCGAGGCACAGCGCGCCCAGCGCGGCCCACGGATTAGCTTGTCTGGCGTTCATCGTCGTCTTTCCTGGTGATGAGCGTGAGCTTGGGTGGTTGGTGGTCCTGGAACGGGATCCGCCCGGAGCGCAGGTCCTCGACGAGGCGTTCGGTCCACTCGAGTTCGAACAACCGGTGGTCACAGCTGTAGCGCCAGTCGAGCCAGTAGATCTCCGGCGTCTTTTCCTCGGCGAGGTGCTGCAGCACGGCCTGGTCCGAGGCCACCGCGGCACGCAGCCGCATGAGCCGGGTTTCGAGCTCGTTCAGCGTCGCCTCGCGCCCCAGTTCGTCGATCACGGCGAGCCCGGACAGGTAGGCGGGGAACTCCGTGGCGACGTCCCCCAGGAGTTCGCGGCCACGCCGGTTGAACTCGTCCAGCCCGGTCTGGGTCATGCCGTAGACGGTCCGTTCGGGCCGCCTGCCGTCGCGCTGGGTGTCGACGACCTCGATGAAACCGCTGCGGTGCAGCCGTTCCACGGTGTGGTAGAGCGAGCCCGCCTTCACGTTGACCCGGGTGTCGACGTACCGCTCGCGCATCAGCGTGGTCATCTCGTACGGGTGCATGGGCTTCTCGTGCAGCAGTTCCAGCACGGCGATGCCGAGTGGCGTCAGCTTGGCCGAGGCCATGGCCAGATCCCTCCATGTCGTTTATTCCACGTGGACTATACGACGTGGGCTAGCGACGGGTCCACGGTCATTCCTGTGACCGTCCACGCACCGCGTGAAGGCCCCCATGCTCCCGGCATGAGGGCCTTCACGGCGTCTTTTCAGAAGGGCCAGTCGGCGTTCCGGCCCCGCTCGAGCAGCGGGATCATCCGGAACGCCTGGTCGGTGAGCCCGCCGAACGTGTGCCGGTGCGCGCCGCCGGACGGCGCGTGGCCGGCCCGGTAACCCGCCAGGTTCCAGGTGTACAGCGGCACGTGCGCGGGCAGCGCCTGCCCGACGTCACCGTGCGCGGCCTGCTCGTCGGTGAGGATCACGACGCGGTCGTGGTGCGCGAAGTGCTTCTTCACCGCGCCCGCCGTGTCGGTGCCGCCGCCGATGAAGTACCCGCCGGACTTCCAGCGCTCGACGTCATCCAGCAGCGACCCGCCCCGGCGCAGCTTGAACGCCTTGGTGCCCTGACGGCGGTCCCAGTAGCCGTCCGAGAACGACACGACGTCGGCCTTCGCGCAGCGCCGGCCGAGCGCCAGGCCGAACACCGCGGCCGCGTCCCAGCGCATGAGGCTGCCGTCCTTGCCGAACCGGTCGTTCATCGACGCCGACGTGTCGACGAGGACGAGCGTCCGGCCGGCCAGCACGGGCACGTTGGCGAGCGCGTGCCCGATCGCCCGCTCGAGCGCCCACGCCCACCGCAGCGACGGCGCCGCCCGGTAGGCGGCCAGGAACCGCATCGGCAGCTGCCGCGACCTGGCGACCTGTGTGCGATCGGCGAGCCGCTCGGCAACCCGCTGCGCGACGTCGTCCGAGACGCCGGCCTCGTCGAAGTTGCGGAGGTTTCGCAAGAGGGCCATGAAGCCCATCGACGGGATCAGCGCCTCCCAGACACGCGCGTCCAGGGGGCCCTGCAGCCACCCGGCGACGGACTCCCACGTCATGCCCGCGGCGCGGAGCACGTCCGCGGCATCGGGCCGAGCGAACAGTTCACGACGGCGGCCGACGTCCCAGGACAGCAACTCGGCGCGGGCGCGCAGGGTGGTGAGGGAGTCCGGGATCGCGTTGCCGCAGGCGTGCCGCTCGTCGAGGATGTGCTTGAACAGCTCGCCCCCGCCTGCCGGGTGGGTCAGCTCGAGGACGTCGGCGAACCGGAACGCCCGCGCGGCGGAGTCCCACTTGACGAAGGACCGCTCGTCGTAGAGCTTCACCGCGGCATCGGCGACACCGCGCTTGACGGGCTTCGGAATGGCGCGGCCGTGCACGGACGTCCAGTAGGCGAGCAGCTCACCGGGCTCGTCGGCGCGCTGCAGCACATCGGCGACGACCTGACGGCTCACGCCGTCGAGACCGGCGTCCCGCCGCGCCTTGGCGAACTCGGCGGCACCGACGAGCGACGCCGTCCGCAGGTGCGCGCCGGAGCGCAGCCAGCGCAGGAACCGTGCGGTCCACTGTGGATCATCCAAGGTGGACTGGCGGATCAGCTCGGCGTACCGGGTGTCGCGCGTGCCGGCGGACTCGTAGAAGGTGTGCTCGCCGACCATGTTGGTGACGGCGAGCAGGAAGAGCGCGGACTTGGTGTCGCGCGCGTAGCCGGCCCCGCCCTGGTGGGTGACGGTGGACGGCGTGGCCTCGCCGCGGACCGGAGAGGTCGCGGCGGGCGCTCGTGCGGTGTTGAACTTGCTCATTTCTCCCCCCATGGTTGTTCGGGGAGCCACGGCCACAGCGATGCCCGAGATCGAAGTCGGTGAAGGTACGGTTGCTGCTCTAGGCCGCTGAGCTACCGGACCGGGTGGTGGTCCGGGAGGGATTCGAACCCCCGACCTGCCCATTCGGAGTGGAAGTAACCCTCGCCTGCGCACCGGGCATCGGTGAAGCCGTGGCTCCCGAGATCTTCGCTGCCCGCGGGGTCTCGTTTACAGCAAGAAGTAACCGCGGGCGTCGCACCGGGAGTGCGTGGTCCACGTTAACGCCCAGGCCGCGGTGGGCAAACCGAATTTCCGCGGAGGTGCCCCGGGGGACGCGCGCAGGTAGTTCGTATCAAGAACTATATGTGCTATGTTCGTAGTACGAACTAACCGGGAGGAATCATGGTGCACTTCGGTATCGGCGTCTCGACAGCGGTCGCCGCCGTCCCCGACACCCTGAAGCTGGCCGTCCAGGCTGACCGGGCAGGCCGTTCGCGCCTTCGAGGAGGGGATCCGGCTGGTGAAGCTGCTCGGCGGGGGTGGTGAGCCGGTCACCTTCGACGGCGAGTTCTACCAGGTCACGAACCTGGAGCCGGCCGGCGAAGAGATGCCTCCCGTGTGGACCGGGTCGGTCGGGCCGAAGTCACTGGCCGTCACCGGGCGGGTGGCCGACGGGTGGATGCCCGGGCACGCCGCCGACTGGCTCAGCGAGCGGTACCGCACCTCCCGCCCGGTGATCGACGAGGCCGCGGTGGACGCCGGGCGGGATCCCGCCGAGATCGCCACCGTCTACAACTTCCCGGGCCGCATCACGGCGGCGCCGCTGGCGAAGACCCGCGCCGGCGACGGCCGCTGGATCGGCGGCTCGCCGGACCAGTGGATCGAGGAGTTGACCGGCGCGGTGCTGGAGCACGACGCCGCCGGGTTCGTGCTCTTCGGGCCCGGCGGCAGCACGCCCGACGAGGCCGCCACCGCGCGGTGGGCCGAGGAGATCGTGCCCGCCGTGCGGGCGGCCGTCGGGAAGTAGGCTGGCGCGATGGGGAAGAGCGGGGCGGACCTCGGTGTGGTGGCCGGGCTCGTGCGGGCGTCGTTCCTGGTGAACGCCGTCTACGCCGAGTCCGCCCGCGAGTACGGGCTCACCGTGCAGCAGGGCCAGCTGCTGTGCGTGCTGATGGGCCGTCCCTACGGCATGGGCGACCTGGGCGCGACACTCGGCCTCGAGAAGTCGAGCCTCACCGGCCTGGTCGACCGCGCGGTCCGGCGCGGGCTCGTGCGCCGCGAACCCGACCCGGACGACCGCCGGGCCGTCCACGTCCTCCTGACCGGCGAAGGTCACGAGCTCGCGGAGGACTTCTACGTGGCGACGTGCCGCCGGGTCGACGAGCTGGCGGCCAGCCTGAGCACGCCGGACCGCGACCGGCTCGCGGCGCTGCTGGGCACGATCGTGCGGGAGAACGAAGCCCCGACGGTCTTCCTCGACGCCCTTCAGCCCTGAGGCAGACCCGAAGCGCGCCAAGCACCTTCGCCGGGGTGAAGCGGCCTGCGCAGCGAAGCTGCGTGATCACCCCACCACGACGAACGCGGCTTCGGCTTCTCCGGTGTCTTCGCGGTCGTCGCGGTCGTCGCCGCGGCGACGACCGCCGTCAGCGCCGCCAGCTCGGCGTCGCTCGGGTTGCCGCGGACCACCCTCAGCAGGGGACGGCTTTCCTCGCTCACAGCGGGATGTTCCCGTGCTTCTTGGGCGGGAGCGATTCCCGCTTGTTCCGCAGCAGGGACAGCGCCCGTGCGACGTGCCCGCGGGTGTGCGCCGGCACGATCACCGAGTCGACGTACCCCCGCTCGGCCGCCGCGTACGGGTTCAGCAGGGTGTCCTCGTACTCCTGGATCAGCTCGGCGCGCAGCGCGTCGACGTCCTGGCCTTCGGAAGCCGCCTTCGCGAGGGTCTTGCGGTGGACGATGTTCGCCGCGCCCTGGGCGCCCATCACCGCGACCTGGGCGGTCGGCCAGGCCAGGTTGATGTCGGCGCCGAGGTGCTTCGAGCCCATGACGTCGTACGCGCCGCCGTAGGCCTTGCGCGTGATCACCGTGACCAGCGGGACCGTCGCCTCCGCGTAGGCGTAGATCAGCTTCGCGCCGCGGCGGATGATGCCGTTCCACTCCTGGTCGGTGCCCGGGAGGAAGCCCGGGACGTCGACGAAGGTGAGCACCGGGATGTTGAACGCGTCGCAGGTGCGGACGAACCGCGCGGCCTTCTCGGACGCGTCGATGTCGAGGCAGCCGGCGAACTGCGTCGGCTGGTTGGCCACGACGCCGACGCTGTGGCCGTCGACGCGGCCGAAGCCGACGATGATGTTCGGCGCGAACAGCTCGTGGACCTCGAGGAAGTCGCCGTCGTCGACGACGCGGTTGATCACCTCGTGCATGTCGTACGGGGTGTTCGGCGAGTCCGGGATGATCGTGTCCAGCTCGCGGTCGGAGTCGGTGACGTCCTCGAAGAAGCCGGGCGGGTTGTCCGACACTTCGAACACCGGTGCGTCGGACAGGTTGTTCTGCGGCAGGTAGGAGAGCAGTTCCTTGACGTAGGCGATGGCGTCCTCGTCGTCGGAGCCCAGGTAGTGCGCGACGCCGGACTTCGTGTTGTGGGTGCGGCCGCCGCCGAGCTCCTCGAAGGTGACGTCTTCGCCGGTGACCGTCTTGACGACGTCCGGGCCGGTGATGAACATCTGCGACGTCTCGTCGACCATCACGACGAAGTCGGTCAGCGCGGGGGAATAGACGTGCCCGCCCGCGTTCGCGCCCATGATCAGCGAGATCTGCGGGATGACGCCGGACGCCTTGACGTTGCGGTTGAAGATCTCGCCGTAGAGGCCGAGCGAGACGACGCCCTCCTGGATGCGCGCGCCGCCGCCCTCGTTGATGCCGATGATCGGACGGCCGGTCTTGATCGCCAGGTCCATCACCTTGACGATCTTCTCGCCGTAGACCTCGCCGAGGCTGCCGCCGAAGACGGTGACGTCCTGGCTGAACACGCACACCGGACGGCCGTCGACGGTGCCGTAGCCGGTGACGACGCCGTCGCCGTACGGGCGGTTCTTCTCCTGGCCGAAGTTGGTCGAGCGGTGCCGGGCCAGCTCGTCGAGTTCGACGAACGAGTTCTCGTCGAGCAGCAGCTCGATCCGCTCGCGCGCGGTTTTCTTGCCCTTGGCGTGCTGCTTCTCCACCGCACGGGCCGAGCCGGCGTGCACCGCCTCGTCGTACCGGCGGTACAGGTCGGCCAGCTTGCCGGCCGTGGTGTGGATGTCCGGTTCGTCCTCGGGCGGCGTCCCGAGCGGCTCCGTCGCACTGCTCATGCCACGGGAGCTTAGCTACTTGCCGGTCACTTCGCGTGTGGCGTAGGCAACGTCCACGGGTTCCCCGGTGACGGCGTCGAGGTAGGTGACGCGCAGGTAGGCGATCTTCGTGCCCGGGATCACCACGCGGCGCCAGTCCTCGCCGATGACCTTCTTTCCTTGGTCGTTCTCGCAGGTCAAGGCGTCGCCTTCGAGGACCAGCTCACGCTCGGCCTGCGGGCCCGAGGGGGTGTACGAGCGGACGTACCCGTAGAACGACGTGCCGTTCTCCAGCTGGGCGTGCGCCCATGCGCGGCTCCCTTTCGGCCGGTCCGCGCGCAACGCCTGGGCCCACGCCGAGCGCTGCTGCACCGTGGCCGCTTCGCCTCGCCGGCGGGCGAAGAACGCCTCGAATCCCGTCGCGAGCGCGCACGCCACGGCCAGCTCGACCGCGACGCTGACGACGATCAGCGTCAGGTGCTCACGCGCGTAGGCCCCGCCGCGGGCCAGCCAGTCGGCCGGGCTGACGAACAACCGGGCACCGGTCGCCTGCACCGCCGTCATGAGCAGCACGGACACCAGCGTGAAGACGAGACTGCCCAGTGCGACGCGGGAAGCTTCGCGGAACGCCGTCTCCTGGTGCCGGCCGCGGCGGCGTTCGCGGCGCAGCTCGAACACGATGCCCGGCGCGACGAGCGCCAGGAACGCGGCCAGGGCACCGAGGGTCTGGGGGATCACCACGGCTCAGCCGGTCGGGCCGCCGCGCCGGGGCGGGGGACCGTCCTCGGAGTCGAGTTCGGGCTTCGGCGTGTACGGGCCGCCGGGCGGGGGATCGCCGACCGGCGATCCCCAGTCTTCGTCCGCCGGCTCTTCCGGGACGCGGTCGTCCGGCCAAGGCGTGCTCATCGGGTTCCCCTCTTGATCGGCCGCTCCACCTTACTCAGGACGCCGTCGGCCGGACCAGCCCGGATTCGTACGCGGCGATCACCAGCTGCGCCCGGTCGCGGGCCGCCAGCTTGTGCAGCAGGCGGCCGATGTGGGTCTTCACCGTGGCGATGCCCAGGTGCAGGCGGGCCGCGATCTCGTCGTTCGACAACCCCCGCGCGATCAGCGTCAGGACCTCCTGCTCGCGGGCCGTCACGCCGTCGAGCCGGGTCACCGGGCCCGACGGCAGCCGCGCGAACTCCGCCACCAGTCGCCGGGTCACCGAGGGCGCCAGCAGTGCGTCGCCGGACGCCACGACCTCGATCGCCGCCAAGAGGTCTGCCGGGCGGGTGTCCTTGAGGAGGAAGCCGCTCGCGCCCGCGCGCAGGGCCGAGTAGACGTACTCGTCGAGGTCGAACGTGGTCAGCATCAGCACCCGGACGTCGGTCTCCGCGCAGATCCGGCGGGTGGCTTCGATGCCGTCCATCTCGGGCATCCGGACGTCCATGAGCACGACGTCCGGCCGCTCGACGCGGGTCAGGGCCACGGCCTCGGCGCCGTCGGACGCTTCGCCGACGACCTCGAGGCCGGGTGCGCTGTCGACCAGCACCCGGAAGCTCCCGCGCAGCAGCGCTTGGTCGTCGGCGATCAGGACGCGGGTCATCGGGCGGTCACCGTTTCTTCGTAGGGCAGCCGCGCGAACACGCGGAAGCCGGTTTCGGCGGGCGCCGCGGAGAACTCCCCCGCGTAGACCGCGACGCGTTCGCGCATCCCGATCAGCCCGTGGCCGGGGACGGCCTCGCCGCCGCGGCCGTCGTCGAGCACCTCGATGGTCACCTCGCCGTCGCCGCCGGTGACGTGGATCCGGCACTTCGCCGCGGCCGCGTGCTTGACCACGTTGGTCAGTGCCTCCTGGACGATCCGGTACACCGACTGGCCGACGCCGCTCGGCAGTTCGGTGAGGCCGTCGACGACCAGGTCGACGGCGGGCCCCGCTTGCTGCGCGCGTTCGACGAGCGCCCGCAGGTCGTCGAGCGACGGGGCGGGCGCCAGCGCCGGGACGCCGGTGCCGTCGCGCAGCACGCCGAGCATGCGCCGCAGCTCGGCCAGGGTCTCGCGGCTGGTGTCTTCGATGACGCGCAGCGCATCGCGGGCCTGGTCGGGTTGTTCGAGGGCGACGTGGTTGCCGACCGCCGCCTTGACCGCGATCAGGCTCATGCTGTGCGCGACGACGTCGTGCATTTCGCGGGCGATCCGCAGCCGTTCCGCCGAAACCGCTTGCTGGGCATGGGTTTCCCGCTCGATCGCGGCGTGCTCGCGGCGGCCGTGGACGGCGATGCCGAGCGCGAACCCGACGATCAGCGCCGACACACCGAAGTTGACCGTCGTCGCCGTGCTCGGGTTCGGCACCGCGATGCCGATCACGCCGACGCCGACGAGCCCGGCCGCGAAGCCGACCCGAGCGGCCCGGCTGCCGTGGGCCACCACGAAGGTGAACAGTGCACAGCCCGCCGCCACGACGGCGATCGCCAGCACCGGCCCGCCGATCGGCACCGCCGCCGCGGTCGTCACCAGCGACAGGATGTAGGCGGGGCGCGGCCACCAGCGCCGCAGCACGATCGGCACGACGCTCAACACGAGAATGGCCCAGCCGAGCCAGGTGGGCAGCCACGGCGGCAGCGACCACGCGCCGGCGGCGAGGTTGCCGCCGGCCCCCAGGGTCAGCACCAGGACGGCCAGGACGTCCAAGACGACGCGAATGCGCATGATCAGACCGTAATGCGGCCATCCCGCCCGCGCGTCAACCTTGGGTCGGATGCTCCGCGTAATGCTTCTGCACGGCTTCGACGCGGTCGGGCGGCCAGGCGGGCAGGTCGACGCCGTGGCCGGCGGCGAACAGCCTGTCCAGCTGCTCGTGCCGCCGGGCCAGCTGCGCCGGGACGTCGTCCCCGGCCGCCTCGGTGAACTCGACGCGGGTGCCTTCGAGCGGATCGTGGACCAGCTCCCAGCCGGGTTCGTCCGGGAGCAGCGGCCGGAGCTCGGCCGCCGGCTTCCAGCCGAGGTCGCGGCGGAAGCGGATCGTGCCGTCTTCGCGGACTTCGCCGTCGGCCAGCCCGAATTCCTCCACATAGGACGTCATCCGCTCGTGCCACTCCGGCGGTTGCTCGAAGTCCCGGCCGTCCAGGCGTGCGGCGAGCGCGTCGAGGCAGCTGTCCCAGCCGGCGGCGGTGCGGCCGGCGGCGAGCTTCGCGATCGCCGGGTCGCCGCGGCCGAAGGTGTGGGTGAACTCCAGGATGCTGCCCTCGCCGTCGGGGGAGATCAGCCAGCGCAGCGTGTCGTCGTTCCAGACGAAGGTGAACTCGCGCGGCGGGTCGGCGGTGACGACCCGCCCGGAGGTCGAGCTGTCCTCGCCGGGGAAGGTGAACCGGATCGCGCCGCCGTCCCGCAGTTCGACGTCGACCTTCGCGGGGAACCAGTGCTCGAGCTCCGCCGGGTCCGTGATCGCCCGCCAGACCTTCTCGGGCGCGTGCTTCAGACGGCGTTCCAGCCGGAGCACCGGGCGCTCACCGACGGTCTGCAGCTTCGCTCGTCCGGACACGTGCCCTCCCGTGGGTTGCCTGTGCCGGTATATAACCACCGCGGAATATACGCGTCAAGCGCCGCGGACGGCGGCGACGGCGGCGGCGAGTTCCGGGTCGCCGGCGGCCTTGTCGAGCGCGGTCCGCAGCACCGCGCAGTACGTCGGCTCGGTCTCGGCGTACCGCTTGCGGCCGGCGTCGGTGATCACCGAGTAGACGCCGCGGCGGTCGTCTTCGCACAGGTCGCGGAGGGTCAGGCCGGCGTCTTCGAGGCGGGCGCACATCCGGCTGACCGAGCTCTGGTTGAGGCCGATCGCGTCGGCGAGTTCCTGCATCCGCAGGCCGCCGCGGGGACCCTCGACGAGCTTGCCGAGCGCGCGGTACTCGGACAGGCCGAGCCCGTGGCGCCGCTGGAGGGCTTTGGCGAGTTCCTGCTCGATCCGGGCGTGCAGTACCAGAACGCGGCCCCAAGCCTGTTCGTCGACGGTCATCTTCCGGCCTCCTCTTGACTCCAGGATAGTCCAGGGACAGTATTTATATGTACATGCAAGTACATCGAGAGGGCAGACATGAGCGATCGCAGTTTCCTGTTCCTGGTGGGCGCCGCGCGGGCCGGGGGCAACACCGAAATGCTGGCCCGGCGAGCGGCCAAGGAACTGCCCGGCGACGTCGAACAGCGGTGGATCCGGCTGCCGGAGGTGCCGCTGCCGCCGTTCGAGGACCGCCGCCACGGCGCCGGCGAACACCCGCCGCCGGGGGAGAACGAACAGCTGCTGATGGACGCCACGTTCGCCGCGACGGACATCGTGATCGCGTCGCCGGTGTACTGGTATTCGGTTTCGGCGAGCGTGAAGCTCTACCTCGACTACTGGTCGGGCTGGATGCGGCTGCCGGTGGAGTTCAAGCCGCGCATGCGCGGCAAGACGCTGTGGGGCGTGAGCGTCCTGAGCGAGACCGCGCGCGAGGCCCAGCCGCTGATCGGCACGCTGGAACTGTGCGCGGAGTACCTGGGGATGAACTGGGGCGGGGTGCTGCTCGGCAACGGCAGCCGCCCGGGTGACGTGCTCCTGGACGCCGACGCGACGGCGGCCGCGCAGACGTTCTTCGGCGCAACCGCGATCACGCCGAAGCCACATGCGGTGGCGCCGGCGTGACGCCGCGGCGCTTCGCGATGCCGGCCATGTTCTCCTCGCCCCAGTCGCCCAGCGGCAGCAATGCCGTGTTGAGCCGCTGGCCCAGCCCGGTCAGCGAGTACTCGACCTTCGGCGGGACTTCGTGGAACACCTCGCGGTGCACGATCTCATCCGCCTCCAGCTCCCGCAGGGCCTGGATCAGCATCTTCTCGCTGATCCCCGCCACCTTCCGCTTCAGCTCGCCGAACCGCAGCGGCTCGGCGTGCAGTGCCCAGAGGATCAGGGCCTTCCACCGGCCGCCGATGACGTCGACGGCCGCGTCCAAACCGCAGCGGTACGTTCGAGGCTGCATCCAGGATCCTTACGTTTTGGTGGGTACCTGACTTATTAGTCGGTACTTGTCCAGTGTAAAGCGTGCCCGCAGCATGGAAGCCATGGGAGAAAGCAAGAAACAGGTGGGCGTGCTCGGCCTGGGGCGGATGGGCGCCGCCCTCGCCGGGGCGCTGCTGGGGGCGGGCCACGACGTCGTGGTGTGGAACCGGTCGCCGCTCAAGGCGGGACCGCTGCTCGACCGCGGCGCCCGGCTCGCGGCAACGCCGGCGGAAGCGGCTTCGGCCGGTGTCGTCCTCAGCTGTCTGTCCACATACGACACTCAGCAGCCGGTGCTCGACGCGGCGGCGCTGTCCGGCCGGACGCTGGTCAACCTCACGTCCGGGACGCCGGAGCAGGCGCGTGGCGTCGCGAAGTGGGCCGCCTCCGAGGGCGTCGAGTACGTGGACGGCGTGATCATGGCCGTGCCGCAGGGAATCGGGACGCCGGTGGCCCAGATCCTCTACGGCGGCTCCGAACCGGCGTTCGCGGCGCAGCGCGACGTGCTGGAAGTGCTCGGGACGCCGGTGTTCCTCGGCGAGGACGCCGGGCTGGCGGCGCTGTACGACCTGGCGCTGCTCGGCATGATGTGGTCGACCATGGCCGGCTACCTGCACGCGCTCGCGCTCGTCGGGACCGAGGGTGTCACGCCGGAGCAGTTCACGCCGATGGCGTCGGCGTGGCACTCGGCTGTCGGCGGGTTCCTGCCGGGCATCGGCGAGCAGGTCGCCAGCGGGGAATACGCCACCGATGTGTCCGCTTTGGACATCAACGCCGCGGGGCTCGCCATGCTGGTGGAGACGAGCCGCGCGCAGGGGATCGGCACGGCGGTGCCCGCCGTGCTGCGGGAGTTGTTCGACCGCGCGGTCGCCGCGGGCCACGGCTCGCACGCGATCGCCAGTGTCATCGAGGAGATCCGGTGAAGTACCTGGGAAAGAAGGCCGTCGTCACCGGCGGCACGCACGGCATGGGGCTGGCGGTGGTGCGCGCCCTGCTCGACGGCGGCGCGGAGGTGCTGCTGACCGGCCGGGACGTCTCGCCGCTGGAAGGAACGCTGCCGGGCAAGGCGCACCTGCTGTCGTCGGATGCCGCTCGCCTGGACGACGTCGCCGAGCTGGGCGCGGTGGCCGCGGACCGGCTCGGCGAGGTGGACCTGGTGTTCGTCAACGTCGGGTTCTCGACGCTGACGCCGTACGAAGACGCGACGCCCGAGCTCTACGACCGGACGTTCGACGTCAACACCAAGGGCGCGTACTTCACGGCGCGGCGGCTCGCCCCGCTGGTCCGGCCCGGTGGCTCGTTCGTCTTCACGACGTCGGTCGCGGCCGAGGCGGGGATCGCCGGGATGGGCCTGTATTCGGCGGCGAAGGCGGCGGTGCGCTCGTTCGCCCGCACGTACGCGGCCGAGCTCGCACCGCGCGGGATCCGGGTCAACGTGGTCAGCCCCGGCTACACCGACACGCCGTCGATGGGCGTGTCCGGCGTACCGGAGTCCGTCTTGGCGGAGTTCAAGGCGATCGGCGACGAGATCACGCCGTTGAAGCGCCACGCCACCGTCGAGGAGGTCGCGGCGGCGGTGCTGTTCCTGGCCTTCGACGCGACGTTCACCACCGGCGCCGACCTCCCCGTGGACGGTGGCCTCGGCCAGCGCCTCACCTTGCCCGCGTGAGGTGCACGCCCAGGCCGGCGCCTCCCGGTGAGCGGTCGGGGCGCAGGACGAGATCGTCGTCGTAATCGCCGCCGTTCTGCGTGCGGAACGGGATGGGCTCCGCGGTTCCGAGCGTCCGCAGGCGTTCGCGAAGCAGGTCTCGCGCTGCGGCGAACTCGCCGTCCGGCAGACGGTCGGCGCCGTGGACCGCGACCGGCGGCAGCACCGACATCCCGGTGTAGAAGAGCGTTCCGTGGTGCAGCGGGAAGAGGACGTCGTCCAGCGCGCCGTTCACCCCGCGCGGCCCCATGGACGGCTCGCGGGCACCCGCGGTGAGCACCACCATCGCGCGTTTGCCCGCGAGCCGTCCCTCGCCGTAGCGCAGGGTCCGGCCGTCCTCGGCCTGGACGCCGTACCCGAAGCCCTTCACGAAGACGCGGTCGAACCAGCCCTTGAGGATCGCCGGCAGGCCGTACCACCACAGCGGGAACTGCACGACGACCGCGTCCGCCCACCGGAGTTTGTCCTGCTCGGCCACGATGTCCGCGCTCAGCTCGCCGCGCGCGTGCGCCCGGGCCGACGTCGCCCCGACGACCAGCCGGCCGTCCCCGGCTTCGGCGCCGAAGTCCGCGGCGTCGACCACCGGGTTCCATTTCATCGCGTACAGATCCGATTGCCGGACGTCGTGACCGAGCTCCCGCAGCGTCCGGAGCCCGTCGTCGCGGAGGGCCCCGCTCAGCGAGCGCGGCTCGGGATGCGCGAATACCCACAACACGTTCATGCCTCGATGATCACGTGGCCGCGTGGCTCGATCGAGTGGCCTGATGGCCATCATGTGCAAGAATCGAGCCATGGCCGAATTCTTGCACCCGGACCGCCACCACGTTGCCGTCCTGGTCCGCCACGGCATGCTGGTGATGGAACTCGGCATCGTCCACCGCCTGTTCGGCCAGGCCCGCTCGGCGGCAGGCGAGCCGCTGTACGAGGTCGTCACCTGCACGCTCGAGCCGGGGCTGGTGCGCACCGACGCGGACGTCGCCTTCCCGGTCGACCGCGGCCCCGAGGTGCTGGCCGAGGCCGACACGGTGATCGTCCCGGCGTCCCTGGTCGAGTACGAGCCGATGGCGCGCGTGCTGACCCCGCCGCTCAAAGCCGCTCTCGACCGCATTCCGCCGGACGCGCGCATCGCGTCGATCTGCACCGGCGCGTTCGTGCTCGCCGCGGCCGGCCTGCTCGACGGCCGCCGCGCCACCACCCACTGGCGCTCCGCGGAGGAGCTGCAGGACCGGTTCCCGGAGGTCGACGTCGACCCGTGCGTCCTCTACACCGACGACGGCGACGTGCTGACGTCGGCGGGCGTGGCCGCCGGGATCGACCTGGTCCTGCACATGATCCGCCGCGACCACGGCGCGGCGGTGGCCAACGAAGTCGCCCGCGGCACGGTCGTGTCCCCGCACCGCGAAGGCGGCCAGGCCCAGTTCGTCCGGCGGCCGGTGCCCGAGCCCCGCACGTCGTCGACCAAGGCGGCCCGGGCGTGGGCGCTGGAGAACCTGCACCGGCCGCTGACCCTGCGCGAGCTCGCCGCCCGCGAGGCGATGAGCACGCGGACGTTCACCCGCCGCTTCCGCGAAGAGGTCGGCATTTCGGCGTTGCAGTGGCTGACCCAGCAACGGATCGAGCGCGCCCGCCAGCTCCTCGAGGAGACAGATCTGCCGGTCGACCGCGTCGCCACCGAAGCCGGCTTCGGCACGGCGGCCTCGCTGCGGCAGCACTTCCAAGCGGCGCTGGGGGTGTCGCCGAGCGCGTACCGGTCGACGTTCCGCGGAGAGCTGGCTGTTCAGGCCGGCTAAAATTCCATTAGCGTCGGCAGGCATGGACGACTTCTACGTCAGCCAAAGCCGCTTCACCGACCCGGGCCCGCACGCGGACTGGCTCGACACCACCCCGGGCGACCTCGCCGCCCTGCGCGAAGCGGCGTCCCAGCTGGTGTTCCACTACTGGGGTGCGGGCCCGATCACGGAACACGGATTCCCGGCCGCCCGCAACGACGAGATCACCCTGCGGTACGCCACGGACATGTGGGCCCGCCTGCGCGAGCTCGACCCGGCGCCACCCGGCACGCCGCGGCCGCCGCTGCACCGGATCGTCGGCTGCTGCCGCGACTTCACCCTCCTGTTCGTCTCGATGGCACGCCACCACGGCCTGCCGGCTCGCGCCCGCGTCGGCTTCGCGAGCTACCTGACGCCCGGCTGGTACCTCGACCACGTCGTCGCCGAGGTCCGCGACGGCGACGGCTGGCGCCTGGTCGAGCCCCAGCTGTCACCCGGCTTCCGCGACCCGGTGGACGACGTGGAGTTCGACCTCCTCGACGTCCCCCGCGACCGGTTCCTGACCGGCCCCGACGCGTGGACCGCGGCCCGCTCGGGCCGGCTCGATCCGGCCCGGCTGGTCGTCTCGCCGGACCTGGAGGTGCCGTTCCTGCGGGGCATCCCGTACGCGTGGCACAACCTCGTGCTCGACCTCGCCGCGCTCAACAAGCACGAGATGCTCCAGTGGGACACCTGGGGCGCACTAGACGACACGGTTACCCTCGCCCCGGCCACCGTCGCCCGCGCCGACGACCTGGCCGAGCTGATGGCCGACGCGGACGTCGAGCAGCTGCGCGTGGCCTTCGAAGCCGCCGACGTCCGGGTGCCGCCGGTGATCCACACGGTCACCCCGCCGGGACAGCTCCCGGTCGAGGTAGTGCTTCGCTGACCTCGGCGGCGGTCCGCACGAACCGCGCGATCCGCGGATCCCGCGCCCCGGCCGGCCAGACGAGGGCCAGCGAGTACGGCGTCGCGTCGACGACCGGCCGGTAGACGACGTCGTCCCGCGAGCTCAGGTCGGCGACCGACGCCGGCAACAGCGCGATCGCCTGCCCGAGCGCGACCGTCTCCAGCAGCTGGGCGCTGTCGTGCACGATCGGCCCCGGCGTCACCGGCCCGCCGGTCACGTCCTGCCCGGACCAGTAGGCCCGGTCCGCGGCCGAGGACAGCGGCCAGCACGGCGTCGGCTGCCCGGCGAAGTCGGCGCAGGTCAGCACGGACCGGCCGGCGAGCTCGTGGCCGGACGGCAGCGCGGCCACCCGCGGCTCGCTGAACAGCACCTCGACGTCCAGACCGTGGTGGGTGCCGCCCTGGCAGCCGAGCACGGCCACGTCGGCCCGGCCGTCCCGCAGCATCTCCGCCTGTTCGCCGAACCCGCTGATCCGGACGTCGACCGGATCCGGGTGCGCATCGGCGATCCGCCGCAGCAGATCGGTCGCGACACCCGGCTTCGCGGTGACGACGAGCGCCGGCGTCCGCTGCGCCGCCCGCCGCGTGCGCCGCACCGCCGCGGTGACGGCGTCCAGCGCCTTCGCCGATTCGGTGAAGAGGACGGCGCCGGCCGGGGTCAGCGAGACGTGCCGGCTGGTGCGTTCGAAGAGCTGCACACCGAGCCGCCGCTCCATCAGCCGGATCGCACGCGACAGCGGTGGCTGCGCCATCCCGAGCCGCTCGGCGGCGCGGGAGAAGTTCAGCTCTTCGGCGACCGCGCGGAAGTACCGCAGCTCACGGACCTCGACATCGTCCATACCGGGAGAGTATCGCGGCAGAGTCCACAGGTCTTTCCCTTTCTGTTTCGCGCATGGTGGGCTTGGTGTCGATAACTCCACAAAGGACGGACACCGATGACGGAAGCACAGCACAACAAGAAGGTGGTCCTCGCCTTCCTCCGGCTGGCCTTCACCGAGAAGCGCCCGGCCGACGCCTTCGCCGAGTACGTCGGCGACGGCTACCTCCAGCACAACCCCCACGCCCCGGCGAGCGCGGAGGCCTCGGCCCGCTACCTGGCCGGTTTCGTGGCCCGGTTCCCGGAGCTCAGCCTGGACGTGCACCGGGTGATCGCCGAGGACGACCTCGTCTGCACGCACAGCCTGCTGCGCCTGACGCCCGGCTCGCGTGGCAGCGCGATCGCGGACGTGATGCGGGTGCGGGACGGCCGGATCGTCGAGCACTGGGACGTGGTGCAGGAGGTCCCGGAGACCACGGTGAGCGGCAACCCGATGATCTAGGCGAGTCGTCCCGGGATGGCGGCGCCTCCCGGGGCACCCGCCCGCGCCCGCTCGACCGTCACGGCTTGGTGGGCGCGCCGGGCTCGTCCGTCGGTTCGGGCTCCGTTGGTGCGATGCCGTGCAGTGCGGCGTTCACCACCGCGTTCACCGGGGGTGGGTCGAGGGGCGCCGTGTGGGGGAAGACCGCCGTCAGGACCGAGGCGTGGCAGTAGCCGACCAGCATGGCCGCCGTTGCGTCCACTTCGGACTCCACGCGGAGGCGGCCCAGCGCTCGTTCCGCTTCGAGGTAGGCCACCAGCCGTTCGCGCCAGTAGCCGGACCGCTCGCTGATCTCCGCGAACCGCTCCAGCACCCTCGGCTGCGCGACCAGCCCGCTGAACGCCGGCACGAGTGCCTTGTGCAGGGCCAGGCCGAACTCCACGTGGCGGCGGAGGTTCCCGGTCAGGGTGCCTTCGCCGGGCACTGGCAGCTCGCCCAGCTCCGCTTCCGTCGTGCGCACGTGCTCCAGCAGGGCCCGGGCCACCAGCTCCTCCTTGTCGGAGAAGTGGTTGTAGAGCACGCCGTCGGCGACGCCCGCCATGCGCGCGATCTCGCGCACGGTCATCCCGGTGGTGCCGTGCGTGGCGATCATCTTCTGCGCGGTCTCGAGCAGCAGGTCGTGCAGTGACTGCCCGTCCCGCTGGGCGGCGGCTTTCCTCGGTGACATCAGCGCCATCGTACGGGCGCCCCGCTACGGCCTCCTTCCCGTGACCAGCCACGCCGTGCCACGCAGCCGGACCGCGTCCTGGCTCGCGAACGGCGCGAGCGCCACCTCGAGGGCTTCGGTCGCTTTGGCCGCCCTCGCGCTGTCGACCAGGCCCAGGTGGTGGCGGACCGGGCCCCAGTCCGAGATGAACCGCACCGCGTCGGGGATGTCGCGGCCCCAGACCTGGTCGGCCTCGACGCGTGCGCACGCCACGTCTTCGAAGCCGGCTTCGGTCAGCACCGCCCGGCTCCGGTCCGGGTCCGCGAACGACGTCGGTCCGCTGCCGTCCGGCCCGGTCGGTTGCGGCAGGTAAGCCGCCATCGCGCCGAACACCCGGCCGAGATCGGTGCCGGCGAGCGCGGTCATGCAGAGGAACGCCAGCCGCCCGCCGGGGGCGAGCGCGCGCCGGACGTTGCCGAACGCCGCCACCGGGTCGGCGAAGAACATCACCCCGAACCGGCTGATCGCCAGGTCGAACCCGCCTTCGGCGAACGGGTGGACCTGGACGTCACCCTGTTCGAACGTCACGTTCGGCACCTCCGCCGCCCGCGTCCGCGCGGTCGCGAGCATCGGCCCGGACAGGTCGACGCCGGTCGCGGACCGGGCCCGCGCCGCGGCGAGCCGGGTCAGCTGGCCGTTGCCGCAGCCGATGTCGAGCACGCGGTCGTCCGCGCCCACCCGATCGAGCAGGTAGCCGTTGAAGCCGCTGTTCACGGCGTCGTAGCGATCGGCGTGCGCTGCCCAGTGCTCGCCCTCGTACCCGTTCCACGCCTCGGCCTGCGCGGTGTTGACGATCCCGGTCATCCCCATCCCCCTTCGTTATGAACACGCGTTCATGAACACATGTTCATGGTGCCGCCGCGATCGGCCACTGTCAAGGCCGGCGCGAAGATGCTGCGCTCGGGCTGCCCTACCGGATCAAGCGCCGAGGAGCGTGACGTGCAGCGCGGCGAGGCGGGCGGGGTCGGCGACCACCTCATACGCCGCCACCCGCTCGCCGTCGACCGTCACCGCCAGTGCGAGCACCAGCCGTCCGCGGGGCGCGACGACGACGCCGAGCGCGCCGTCGACCAGGGCCGCTTCGGCGAACCGTGCCCGTTTCCCGAACACCTGGGTCTCCTCGGCCACCGCACGGGCCCCGCGGGTCTCGAGCGCCACTCCCGTCGGCAATGCGGCCGCGTCGGCGCGGCGGACGACGTCCGGGGCCAGCACGTCCAGCAGCGCGGCGAGGTCGCCGCCGCGGGCCGCGGCCAGGAACGCGTCGACCACCCGGCGGTGCCGGGCCAGGTCGGCCGGGGGCAGCGGGGAGGCGCCCCGGATCCGCTGCCGCGCGCGGCTCGCCAGCTTCTTGGCCGCCACCGGCGTGCGGTCCAGCACCGGGGCGATCCGGTCGAACGGCACGGCGAACAGGTCGTGCAGCACGAACGCGATCCGTTCGGCGGGCCCGAGCGCGTCCAGCACGACGAGCAGCGCGCGGCCCACCGAGTCGGCGAGCGCGGCTTCGTCCGCCGGGTCGGTGTCGTCGATCGGCTCCGGGAAGACCTCGGAAGGGTCCTCGCGGCGGGCTTTCCGCGAACGCAGGACGTCGAGGCAGACGCGGGAAACGACCGTCGTCAGCCAGGCCGCCAGGTTGTCGACGGAGTCCACCCGGTTCAGCCGCAGCCAGGCTTCCTGCACGGCATCGTCCGCTTCGGCCGCCGAGCCGAGCATCCGGTAGGCCAGCCCGCGCAGCCGGCCGCGTTCGGCCTCGAAGTCCGCCGCCAGCTCGTCCATCGGTCACCTTTCGCCCGTGTCCACCGTCGCCTCCTCGACGTGTTCCCGCGACCGGAGGTGACCGGATGAGCTTGCTGACCCCTGCCGACCTGGACGGATGGCGCCTGCCGAACCGCGTCGTCGTGGCGCCGACGACCCGGGCGCGCGTGCCCGGCGGGGTGCCCGGCGCCCTCCAGGCCGCCTACTACGCGCAGCGTGCCGGCGCCGGGCTCATCGTCGCCGAAGGCACCTGGGTGAGCGAAAAGGCGATCGGCTTCTCGAACGTTCCCGGGGTGTACACCGAAGCGCAGGTGGCCGGGTGGCGGCAGGTCACCGACGTCGTCCACGCGCTCGGCGGCCGGATCGTGCTGCAGCTGTGGCACACCGGCGCGGTTTCGCACCCGGGCTTCCTCGGTGGCCGCCCGGCCGGGCCGTCGGCGGTGAACCCGGACGAGCCGGTGTATCCCGCGTCGGGGCGGTGCCCGACGAGCACGCCGCGCGAGCTGAGCATGGCCGAGATCCGGGCGACGGTCGCGGATTACGGCACGGCGGCGGAGAACGCGCGCCGCGCCGGCTTCGACGGCGTCGAGATCGCGGCCAACGGCGTGTACCTGCTCGCGCAGTTCCTGCACCCGCGGCTCAACCGCCGCACCGACGCCTACGGCGGCTCCCCGGCCGCCCGCCGCCGGTTGCTCGCCGAGGTCGTCGAGGCGGCCGCCGCCCACGGACGCGTCGGCGTCCGGCTTTCGCCGTGGTGGACCGGCGGACTGTTCACGGTGGACGATCGGCTGCGCGCCGAGTACGACGAACTGGTCGCCGGCCTCGCCGCGGACTACCTGCACCTCCGGGGACCCGACACGGGACCGGACTTCGCCGCCTTCGCCCGCTACCGGGAACTGTTCGGGGGCTCGCTGATCGTCAACAACGGCTTCGACCGCGAGACGGGCAACGCGGTGATCGAGGCCGGCATCGCCGATGCGGTGTCCTACGCCCGGCACTTCGTCGCCAATCCGGACCTGGTGACGCGGTTCGCGCTCGACCTGCCGCTCGCGCCGGCCGACCCCGCGACGTTCTACGGCGGCGGGGCCGCCGGTTACGTCGAGCAGGCGGCCGCGATGGCCGCGCTGTCCCAGTAGAACGGGCGGACTTCGGTGATGCGCCCACCGGCCACGGTGATCGTCTGGAGGATCGGGAACTCGAGCTCGCGGCCCGTGGCGCGGGCACGCGCACGCACGTTCGTCAGCACGACGAGCGGGGACGTCGTGGCGAGGAACGTCTGGTCCACGAAGCCGAAGGTGGCCCACGTGCGGCTCATCGCCGCGAAGAACCGCCGCAGGCCGTCGTGGCCGCGCCAGACACCGCCGTACGGCAGGCCCTCGGCCTGGTGCAGCACGAAGTCCGGGGCGAAGAACGGCTTCAGTGGTGCGAAGTCGCCGGTGGCGAAGTACTCGGCTTCGGCGGCGTACATGCCTTCGAGGACGGAGACGCTCATGATGATCACCATGGCGCTTCGGCGGGCGTGGCACCGGCGGAAACCGGCCGTCGCGCTAGTCCTCCGGGCACCACACCGCCAGCTCACTCCCGCCGGGCTCGCGGAAGTGGAACCGGCGGCCGCCCGGGAAGGCGAATGGTTCCCTCGTCACCACGCCGCCCGCCGCCGCCACCGCCTCGCGGGCCGCCGCCAGGTCGTCCGTGCGGATCGTGAGCAGGGGTGCGCCGGCCTGTTGGGCCGGGTCCGATTGGAAGCCCAAGGTGAGGCCGTCGCCCCGGACGTCGGCGTAGTCCGCGCCGTACGGTGTCACCGGCCAGCCGAACGCGCGCTCGAAGAACCGCCCGGACGCCGCGGCGGACGTGGACGGGAACTCGGCGAAGTCGATTTCGAACATGCCCAGACGCTAGCGGCGACCACCGACAAAACCGCGCGAGCGGGCCATCGAGAGCCCGCCGAGGACGAGGGCGACCGCGCCGATCACCAGGTCCAGGTAGCCGCCGACGATCCCGTAGCCGGCGCCGGGCCCGCCCTTCGCGGCGGCCACGACCCACCCGCCGATGACCACCGCGGTCAGGCCGCCGGCCAGCGCCACGACGGCTCCCCGGCCGCGGCGCAGGGCCAGCACGCCCGCGACCACCCCCGCCACGCCGAACACGACGGCGATCAGGGACCAGAGCCGTCCCGGCGTCAGGTCGTAGGCAGTGGCAGCAGTGGCAGCGGCGAGGACGTGGACGTTCATCAGGTGCTCCTTCGGTTCCGGATCGGACGCCGGAAGCATGTCCGCCGGACCCCGCGCCCGTCGTCGTGCGCGGGCAGGCACTCCGCCCTGCCGCGGGTGTCGCAGGAACCGGGGGACTACCGCGGACGCAGTAGCCCGGAAATGCGCTCCGCGCGGGACTTCGCCGCGCAAACAGCCGGTTAGGGTTCAGGGGTGAAGCGTGCGCACGTCGTGGACGGAGTGGTCGCCGTCGGAGTGGCGGCGGCACTGGTGATCGCCGGGCTGTCCGGCCCGCACCGGAGCCCCGATCTCGACGTCCTGGGGTACGCGGCGCTGGCGGCAGGCGGGCTGGCGCTGGCCGCGCGCCGCCGGGCGCCGATCGCCGTGCTGGCCGCGACCGCGGTCTGCGCGCTCGCCTACCAGGTCGCCGGGTTCGAAGTGCCCGTCGTCGCCTACCTCTTCGCCGTGTACGCCGCCGTCCGGGCGGGACACCGGATCGCCGCGGTCGGCGCGTCGGTGCTGATGCTGGCCGCGATCCCGCTCGCGCTCCTGGCTTCGGGCGTGCACGACACCGGTGCGGCGTTCACGCAGTCGCGGGACGTTCTCCAGCTGGCGTGGCTGATCGCCGCCGGAGCGGCGGGGGAGGCGTTGCGCCAGGCCGAGCGCCGGGCCGACGAAGCCGAGCGCACCCGCGAGGAAACCGCGCGGCGGCGCGCGGACGAGGAACGGCTGCACATCGCGCGGGAGCTGCACGATTCGCTCACCCACCAGATCTCCGTCATCAAGGTGCAGGCCGAAGTCGCCGTCCACCTGGCCCGCAAGCGCGGCGAAGACGTGCCCGACGCGCTGCTGGCCATCCGGGACGCCGGCCGCGAGGCGGCCCGGGAACTGCGCGCGACCCTGGAGGCGCTGCGCGACGACGACAAGGACCCGCCGCGCGGGCTCGGCGACGTCCCCGACCTCGTGCGCCGCGCCCGCGCCGTCGGCCTCGACGCGCAGCTGACCGTCGAGGGCCGGTGCGACGCGGTGCCGGCCGCGGTCGACCGGACCGCCTACCGGATCGTGCAGGAGTCGCTGACCAACGTCGTCCGGCACGCCGCCGCGGCGACCGCGTCCGTCCGGATCGACCACCGGCCCGGCGCGCTGGTCATCCGGGTGGACGACGACGGCCGGGCCACAGTGGACACCGCGCCGGAGCCCGGCGTCGGCCTGCTGGGCATGCGGGAACGCGTCACCGCCCTCGGTGGCCGGCTCGACGCCGCGCCCCGCCGCGAAGGCGGGTTCAGCGTCCAGGCCGAACTTCCGGTGGTCCCGGCGTGATCCGCGTCCTGCTGGCCGACGACCAGCCACTCCTCCGCAGCGGGTTCCGCGCGCTCCTCGACGTCGAGGACGACATCGAGGTCGTCGCCGAAGCCGGTGACGGCGGCGCGGCGGTGCGGCTGGCCCTGGAGCACCTGCCGGACATCGCGCTCGTCGACATCCAGATGCCCGGAGTCGACGGCATCGAGGCGACCCGGCGCATTGCCGCGGACCCGGCGCTGACCGCGGTGCACGTCGTCATCCTGACCAACTACGGCCTGGACGAGTACGTCTTCGAAGCACTGCGCGCGGGCGCGGCCGGGTTCCTCGTCAAGGACATCCAGCCGGAGGACTTCCTGCACGCGGTGCGGGTCGCGGCTCGGGGGGATGCCCTGCTGGCGCCGTCGATCACCCGCAAGCTGATCGACCGGTACGTGACCCAGCCGCTCGTCCCCGGCGCGGGATTGGCGGAACTGACGAACCGGGAACGCGAAGCCGTCACGCTCGTCGCGCGGGGGCTGTCCAACGAGGAGATCGCCGGACGGATGGTGATCAGCCCGCTCACCGCCAAGACGCACGTCAACCGGGCCATGATGAAGCTGCACGCGCGCGACCGCGCGCAGCTGGTGGTGTTCGCCTACGAGTCGGGACTGGTGGTGCCGCGGTGACGGAAACGACGGAGGTGCTGGCCGAGCTGGCCGCGCTCGAAGACCCCAGGATCCGCGCGGTGAACGAAAACCACGGCGACGACCACGGGGTGAACCTCGGCAAGCTGCGCGCGCTGGCGAAGCGGCTGAAAACGCAGCAGGAGCTCTCGCGCGGGCTCTGGGCGACGGGTGACACCGCCGCGCGCCTGCTGGCGACCCTGATCTGCCGCCCGAAGGCGTTCGAGCGCGCCGAGCTGGACGCCATGCTGCGCGAGGCCCGCACCCCCAAGGCGCTCGACTGGCTCGTGAACTACGTGGTGAAGAAGAGCCCGCACGCCGAAGAGCTGCGTCTGGCCTGGTCGGCCGACCCGGATCCGGTGGTGGCGAGCGCCGGCTGGGCGCTGACCACCGAACGCGTGGCCAAGCGGCCCGAGGGCCTCGACCTCGACGGCCTGCTCGACGTCATCGAAGCCGGGCTGAAGACCGCCCCCGGCCGGTTGCAGTGGGCGATGAACAGCTGCCTGGCGCAGATCGGGATCGGGCACGCCGGGCACCGGGCCCGGGCCGTCGCCATCGGCGAGCGCCTGCAGGTGCTCAAGGACTACCCGACGCCGCCGGGCTGCACCTCGCCGTTCGCGCCCGTGTGGATCGCCGAGGTGGTGCGCCGTCAGGCCGGGCGGCCCGCGCCCGTGTAGTCGTCGCCCTTCGAGTGGTACGTGTGGATCTGGATCGCCTGGCCTTCGGTCGGCGCGTTGATCATCAGGCCGTTGCCGAGGTACAGGCCGACGTGGTGGATGCGGGTGGCCGGGTTGCCGTAGAACACCAGGTCGCCCAGACGCGGCTCCTGCGAAGCCGGCACCGGCGGCAGTGCGCGGAACTGGCTGTCCGCCGTCCGCGGCAGGGCCACGCCCGCGCTGTCGTACGACGCCTTCGTCAGGCCGGAGCAGTCGAAGCCCGCCGCGCCCGCGTCCGGGCCGTTGCCGCCCCAGACGTACGGGAGGCCGAGCTGGCCGAGCGCGAAGCGGGTCGCGCGGACCCGCGGGGAGTCCGCCGCCGCCGGGTCGAGCGAAAGCGTCGCGTACAGCTGCGCCATGCCGAGCACGCGCTGGCGGAACAGTTCCGTCTCGCCGCCCGGGTGGTACGCCGCGATCGCCTTCCACCAGCCCGGTCCGGCGCCCAGGTCGGTACCGCCCGCGCACAGCACCCGCCCGGCCGCCACCGCCGCGTCCGAGCCGTACTTCTTGGCCTGCGCCGCCGAGAGACCCAGCAGGTTCCCGCCGCCGCGGCCGTGGTTCGAGGCCGCCGAGCCGACGCCGGCCAGGGTGACCCACGAGAGGTGGCACGACGGGTCCTCGGCGCGCAGCACGAGTTCGCCGTTCGCGTAGCCGATCAGCGCGTCCGCGGGGATGTCGAGGGGCCCGGCCAGCTGCTCGGCCCACTGCTGCAACGGGCTCTTGCCGCCCTGCCCGGACGCGCCCTGACCCGGCTCCTGCGCCTTGACCGGTGCGCTGACTTCGAGAACCGACGGACCCGCCACCGCGTCGCGCACCACCGGCACGGCGGCCGGGGCGGGCGCGGGTTCCGGCGACCGGTCGGCCAGCAGCCAGCCCGCCGTGACGAGCCCGGCGACGAGCGGCAGCGCGACCAGGGCGCGCAGCGCCGCGCCGCGGGCCCAGGAGGTCGGCTTCGTCGTCACAGGTTCCAACTTAGAAGAGCGCACCTCTTGGTGAACGAGTGAGGAGCTTGCACGTTAGGGGGACTCCCATATTGTGGACGCATGTCGGAGATCGATGCTGCCCGGCTCACCGCCGCGCTCCAAGACCGGTACGCGCGGGTCGACGTCGTCGAGCGCACCGGCTCCACCAACGCTGACCTGCGAAAAGCGCTCGAAACAGGCGCCGCGGACCGGACCGTGCTGCTCGCCGAGGAGCAGACCGCCGGCGTCGGCAGGCGGGCTCGGTCGTGGAGCTCGCCGAAGGGCGCCGGGCTGTACCTGAGCGTCGCCCTCCGGCCGGGCGTCCCCTTCGCGGTGCTCGGCTCACTGTCCGTCGTCGCCGGGCTGGCCGTCCGGGCCGCCGCTGCCTCCGTCGGGGTGGACGCCGTGCTCAAGTGGCCCAACGACGTCCTCGTCGACGGCGCCAAGTGCGCCGGCATCCTCGCCGAAGCCGTCGCCGGGGACAACCCGTCGATCGTGCTCGGCATCGGCCTCAACGTCCTGCCGCTCGGCGACGTCCGGCCGGGGCCGGGCGGGCTGCCCGCGACGTCGCTGGCCGAGCAGGGCGCCACGAACACCGACCGCACCGACGTCGCCATTGCGCTGCTCACCGGGTTCGCCGACCTCGAACGCCGCTGGCGCCTGGCCGGCGGCGACCTCACCGAGGCCGGGCTGCTCGGCGACTACCGCGCCCACTGCGCGACCCTCGGCCAGGACGTCGAGGTGCAGCTGCCGGACGGGACGACGCTGACCGGCCGCGCGGCCGGCATCGACGCCGCCGGCCAGCTGCAGGTCGACGTGGCGGGCGGGCAGCGGCACACCGTCTTCGCCGGTGACGTGGTCCACGTGCGTCCGGCCTGATTCTTCGGGGCGTTGCGCCCACCGCCCGTCGCGTCGCCGGTACGGTGAGACGACACCGCCGCACCGACCTTGGGAGCGTCCGCCGTGGCTTATCCGGACGATTTGCTCAGCGAGCACGAGCACGTCGTGGTGCACAGTCACCCGCACTTCAAGATGCTGATCTTCCCGACGCTCGCGCTGCTGGTCACCCTGGGCGCGGGCATCTGGGGCGTGCTCATGACCAAGGACGCCGCGGCGCCGTGGAACTCGGTCGGGCTGATCGCCATCGGGGTCGTCGTGCTCGTGGTGGTCGTGTGGCTGTTCCTGGCGCCGCTCGTGCGCTGGCGCACCACCCACTTCATCGTGACGACCGACCGGCTGATCGCCCGCGAAGGCGTGCTCAAGCGCACCGGCATCGACATCCCGATGGGCCGGATCAACAGCGTCCAGTTCGAACACGGCCTGCTCGACCGGATCTTCGGCTGCGGCACGCTGCTCATCGAGTCGGCCTCCGACGAGCCGCTGCGCTTCGAGGACATCCCGCACGTGGAGAAGGTGCACACGGTGATCTACCGCGAGGTCAACGACAACCCGTACGACGACTACCGGCAGGCCGCTCCGCAACAGCCCCAGCAGACCACGCCCCTGCCGCCACAGGGCGGCGGACGCCCGCCGCGCGGCGAGCGACGCCGCTGATGGGCACCCGCGAACTGGGCCTGCCCGAACGGGTCCCCTCGGCCGGTGAACTGCCGGACCGGATCACCATCTGGGAGGTCGGCCCGCGCGACGGGCTGCAGAACGAGAAAGCGATCGTCCCGGTCGAGGTCAAGCTCGAGTTCCTCGACCGGCTCGCGGGCGCCGGGCTCACGACGCTGGAGGCGACCAGCTTCGTTCACCCGAAGTGGGTGCCGCAGCTGGCCGACGCCGAGCAGCTCCTGGCCCGGCTCGACCGCCGCGAAGGCGTCCGGTACCCGGTGCTGGTGCCGAACGAGAAGGGCCTGAACCGGGCTCTCGACGCCGGCGTCGAGCACATCGCGATCTTCGCCAGCGCGACGGAGACGTTCGCGCGCAAGAACCTCAACTCGTCGCTCGACGAACAGTTCGCGATGTTCGAGCCGGTCGTCACGCGGGCCCGCGAAGCGGGTCTCGACGTGCGCGGGTACCTCTCGATGTGCTTCGGCGACCCCTGGGAAGGCGTCGTGCCGGCGAAGCAGGTCGCCGACGCCGGCCGCCGTCTGCTGGACATGGGGTGCTCCCAGCTTTCGCTGGGCGACACCATCGGCGTCGCGACGGCCGGGCAGGTCGAAACGCTCGTCGGGCTGTTCGACGACGTCGGTACTTTGGCCGTGCACTTCCACGACACCTACGGCCAGGCTCTCGCCAACACCCTGACCGCGCTCCGATGTGGAGTGTCGACTGTGGACTCCTCGGCGGGCGGGCTCGGCGGCTGCCCCTACGCCGAATCGGCCACCGGCAACCTGGCGACCGAGGACCTGGTGTGGATGCTCGACGGGCTCGGCGTCGCCCACGGCGTCGACCTGGACGCGCTGGTGGCGGCCAGCGCGTGGATGGCGGGACAGCTCGGCCGCCCGAGCCCGTCCCGCGTGGTGGCCGCGCTGTGCTGACCGGGGCTTCGCCCCGGGCTGGGGGCTCCGCCACCCGGAGCCCCCGAAAGAGAAACTGACCTCGTCGCGCCCTGGGGGAAGGGGTGCGGTATCAAGGGGGACCGGCAGCGCCGCGGCCGCGTCGAACTGCGTGTGCCCCCGGGCACCGACCGAGCCGGAGGATGGGTGTGACCGAGCCTTCCGAGGCGGGCTCCGAACCGGTCGAGGCCGACCTCGACACCGGGCCGGTGCAGCTGCCCGGGTACGGCCTGGCGGATTCGGGCGCCTTCGAAGAGGCGCCGACCCCGCCCTCGGGCAACCCCGCGGCGTGGCCGCACGCGGTGTCGCCGCTGCTGCCGCCGTTCCCGCTGCCCCCGGCCCCGCCCGCCCCCGCCCCTCCGCCCCCGCCGGCGCCGGCCGGGCCACCTCCGCCGGTGGCGGGGCCGCCGCCGAACCCGGGGGCGCCCGTACCGCTGCCGCCGCTCGGCTCGCCGCGCACGGAACGGCAAAGCATCGTCGCCCTGTTCCTGGTGCACATGTTCCCGATCGGGCACCTGCCGGTGGCGATGGACAAGCCCGCACGCCAGCTGCCGCTGCCCGACGACCCGGACGGCTTCCCGCCGAACGACCACCCGGACGCCCGGCTGATCTTCGACGACCAGGCACTGACCAACGTCACCGCGGGTTTCCGCCGGTCGCCGACCGCGCCGTCGCGGCCGGTGCCACGGCACCTGACCGAGGGGTACGTGCCGTATGCGCGGGCGACGCAGGCGGTGTGGATCCGCCGGTTCGTCGTCGGGCACAGCGAGCTCGGTCCCGAGTACGCGTGGCCGCCGGGCGAGCAGTTCCCCGAGTGCAGCGTGGAGTGGCCCGAGCCGGTGATGGTCCCGGCCGACACGGTCCTCGACCGCTTCGGCCCGGCCTACGGGCGGGTCCTCTTCGCCGACGGCACGCCGTTCGCGGAACGCTCGCTGCCGCCCGCGACGCTGGACGCCGAGTACCGCCGGTACGTCGTGGTGCGCGCGGTGCCGATGTGGCGCTCGGAGACCGCGAACTGGTTCGGCCAGGTCGGCGGCGGCACCCGGTACCGTGCCCTGTTGGCGGCCGACGAACTGGTGACTCTCGGCTACCTCGCCGAGGCCAAGGGGGAAGAGGACTGATGAACACCCAGTCGATCCAGCGGTGGCTCGGCGTGCTGGGCGTGCCCCCGGAGGTCGTCTCGCTCGGCGCCGAGGTCGACAACGCCTGGTGCCTGATGCAGGGCGAAGACGAGGCGTGGGAGGTGTTCTGGCGCGAGCAGGGCAACCGCTACGACTGGGCGCGGTTCACCAGCGAACAGGTCGCGTGCCACTACCTGTTCGGCCGGCTGGCCTGGGCCCAGGTCGCCCGCGGCGCCGTCGGCCTGCTCCCGGGTTCCTGACCCAAGCGCCCCAATGTGGCCTTCGGTGCGTTGAACGCACCCAAGGTGGCCTTCGGTGCGTTGAACGCAACCAAGGCCACATTGGGGCGCTCGGGGTCAGCGCTTGAGGATGGCCAGCGCCTCGTCGTGGAGACGGCCGTTCGTGGAGAGCGCGCTCCCGTTGTCGTAGCGCCCGACGCCGTCCAGATCGCTGAACCGGCCGCCCGCCTCCGTCACGATCACCTGCGCGGCCGCGACGTCCCACGGGTTGACGATGCACTCCGCCGCTACGTCCAGGGCGCCTTCGGCCACGAGCACGTGGTGCCAGAAGTCGCCGAACGCGCGGGTCTCCCAGCACGCGTCCACCAGGCCGAGGTACTTCTCGCGGGAGTGGTACTCGGTCCACGAGTTGAGGTCCGTTGTGGACAGATAGGCGTCCGAAAGGGACGAAACCTTCGAAACGGACAGTTGCCGGGTCCCGGCGGTGTCCGAAGAAAACGCCCCGGCCCCCGAAGCCGCCCACCAGCGGCGGCCCAGCAGGGGCGCGCTGATCATGCCGACCACCGGGTCGCCGTCCGAAACCAGCGCGATCAGGGTCGCCCAAACGGGTACTCCGCGGAGGAAGTTCTTCGTCCCGTCGATCGGGTCGAGCACCCACGCGCGGCCCGTCGCCGCCGAACCGCCGCGCTCCTCGCCGAGCACGGCGTCGCCGGGACGTTCCGAAGCCAGCAGGGCGCGGATCGCGTCTTCCACCGCGGTGTCGGCGTCGGTCACCGGCGTGCGGTCGGGTTTGCGCTCCACCGTCAGGTCCAGGGCGCGGAACCGCGCCGTCGTAATCGCGTCGGCGGCATCGGCCAGCCGGGTGGCGAGAGCCAGATCATCTTCGTAGCCAGGCACGGTCACGATGGTTTCACGCCCGCGAGCCGTAGAGTTGGCCAGGTGAGCATGGTCCTACTCGCCGAAGACGATCCGGCTATCGCCGAACCGCTCTCCCGCGCCCTCGAACGTGAGGGATACGAGATCCACGTCGTCACTGACGGCCCTTCGGTGCTCGACGCCACCGCCGCGCACCGCGTCGACCTGCTCGTGCTGGACCTCGGCCTGCCCGGAATGGACGGTCTGGAGGTCTGCCGCCGCCTGCGCGCGCAGGGCACCGAGCTGCCCGTCCTGATGCTCACCGCCCGCACCGACGAGGTCGACTTCGTCGTCGGCCTGGACGCGGGCGCCGACGACTACGTCGCCAAGCCGTTCCGGCTCGCCGAGCTGCTGGCCCGGATCCGCGCGCTGCTGCGCCGCCGGGCGCCCGAGGTGCTGGAGTCCGGCGGGGTGCGGATGGACCTCGGTGCCCGGCTGGTCACCGTGGACAACCACGAGGTCCAGCTGGCGAACAAGGAGTTCGAGCTGCTGCGCGTGCTGATGACCCGCGCCGGTCAGGTCGTCAGCCGCGACGAGATCCTCGCCGAGGTCTGGAACGACCTCGAGTCGAAGACGTCCAAGACGCTCGACATGCACATGTCGTGGTTGCGGCGGAAGCTCGCCATCGCCGCCGACGAGGCCGCCGGCCGGACCAGCAAGACCCACGACGGCGAGCGGCGGATCGCGACCGTCCGCGGTGTCGGCTTCCGCTTCAACGCCGAATAAGCCGTGCGCCGCCGCATCCTGCTGGCCATCCTGCTGGCCGTCGCCGTCACCGCGGCAGTCCTCGGCATCCCGCTGGGCATCGTGGCGAGCTGGCAGATCGAGTCGAGCTACCGCGAGACGCTCGCCGAGAACGCCCGCGCGGCGGCGGCGATCCTGGACACCGAAATCGCCAACGGCCAGGAGATCGACCTCGACCAGGTGCGCGCGGCCGTCCCGGCGAACGGGTTGCTCACCGTGCGGGCCAGCGGCCAGGAAGAGAAGCGCTACGGCAGCAATCCCGGTCCCGACACCGTCACCGAGACGGCCGACCTGGCCCGGGACGGCAAGGTCGAGATCGCCGTCCCGGCCGGCCCGATGCACCAGCGGCAGACGACGGTGACGCTGGTCGTGCTGCTGCTGGTGCTGCTGTCGATCGGCACCGGCGCGGTGGTCGCGATCGCGACGGCCCGGCGGCTCGCGAAACCACTGCGGCACGTCGCCGAACGCGCGGCCCGGCTCGGCGGCGGCGACTTCCGGCCCGACCCGAGCCGCTACGGCGTCGGCGAGCTCGACATGGTCGCCGAAGCGCTGGACGCGTCCGGCACCGCACTGGCCCAGCTCGTGCAGCGGGAACGCCAGCTCGTCGGCGACGTCTCGCACCAGCTGCGCAGCCGGCTGACGGCGTTGCAGCTGCGGCTGGAACCGCTCACGGTGCACCCGGACGACGAAGTGGCCGTCGAGTCGAAAGCGGCCCAGGAGCAGGCCGACCGGCTGGCCGAGGCGCTGGACGAGCTGCTGGCGGCCGCCCGCGCGGCGCGCGAGGTGGGCGCGGAACCGGTGGACCTGCCGACGCAGCTGCCCGAGATGGCGCAGGAGTGGCGGGAGCTGCTCCGCGCGGAGGGCCGCAACCTGCGGACGCGCGTGGCCGACGGCCTGATGGCCCGGGCCACGCCGGGACGGCTCCGGGAAGTCGTCGGGGTGCTGCTGGACAACGCGCTGCGCCACGGCGCGGGCACGGTGACGATCGCCGCCCGCCGCGGCGACACCGAGGGCACGGTGGTGATCGAGGTGAGCGACACCGGCCCCGGTGTCCCCGACGAGCTCGCGCCGCACATCTTCGAACGCGGTTTCTCCGGCGGCGGCTCGACCGGCGTGGGGCTGGCGCTGGCGCGGGCGCTGGCCGAGGCCGACGGCGGCCGCCTGGAGCTGTCGAACCGCCGTCCGGCGGTGTTCAGCCTGTTCCTCAAGGTGCCGCGGCCGAGCGACGTCCCCGAGGTGCGCTGGCCGGCCGAGCGCGTCCCGCGTTAGAGAAGCGCGGGCCGCGGCCGTCCGGTCAGATCAGCCCTTCCCGCAACGCGTAAGCGACCGCGTGCGACCGGTTCCGCAGCTGGAACCGGTTGGTCACGTCGTGGAGGATGCTCTTCACCGTGCGCTGCGAATAGCACAGCTCGCCGGCGATCTCCTGCGTCGAATACCCGGCCGCGACGAGCTTGAGCACCTCCGTCTCGCGGTCGCTCATGCCGCCCAGGCGCAGACCGCGCGGCTGGAGCACCTGGTGCTGCAGGCGCGAAACGCGGCTCAGCAACCGGCCGAGCAGGTCGGGCGGCAACGCGCCTTCCCCGGCCGCCGCGGCTTTGATCAGGCGGACGAGCACCTCGGGTCCGGCGTCCGCGCGGCGGGCGACCGCGCAGACCCCGTGCTCGACCGCGTTGAGGATCTCGTTGTCGTCGACTTCGCCCGCGACCAGCACGATGCGGGTGAAGCCCTGGTGGTGCAACGCGGACAGCAGCTGGGTCATCGGCTCGTCGAGCCGGTCGGTCACCAGCAGGGCGACCAGGGCCGGGTCGGCCGCGTCGCCGTCGACCACCCGGACGTCGTCGCGCGAACGCAGCGCCATGCAGACGCCGTTGTGCAGGATCGGATCGGTGGCGCGGACCACCACCGGGGTCCGCTCGGTTTCGAACATCGTTCCCCATTCCCCTCGAACGGTGCAGGTTGCCCAGCCTGCCCGCTCGCGTGTCCCGGGCGCATGGGACCGGCGTCCCGATGTTGCCCGGGTGGACGGTGCGTCAGGACCGGCCGAGGCCCGCGTCCCTGGCCCGGACGATCGCCTCGGCCCGGTCGGCCACGTGCAGCTTGGCGAAGACGTTCGAGATGTGGTTGCGCACCGTTTTCGGGCTCAGGCACAGCGTGCTCGCGATGAGGCTGTTGCTGTGCCCGGCCGCGATCAGGGCGAGCACCTCGCGCTCGCGTCCGGTCAGCTCGGGGAACACCGGCTCGCTGGCCGGCGGCTGGTTGAAGAAGGCGAGCACGCGGTTCGCGATGTCCGGGCCGAAGATCGCCTCCCGCCGGGCGACCGCCTGGACGGCACGGATGATCTCGTCCGGCTCGGCGTCCTTGAGCAGGTAGCCCCGGGCACCGGCGCGCATCGCCGCGAAGACCGACTCGCTTTCGTCGGCCATCGTCAGCATCAGCACGCCGGTGCCCGGGTTCGCCGCCACGATGTGCCGGGTCGCCTGGATCCCGGACAGGTCGGGCAGGTGCAGGTCCATCACCACGACGTCCGGCCGCAGGGCGGCGGCGGAGGTGACCGCGTCGGCTCCACTGGCGGCCTCGCCGACGACCTCGATCCCGGGTTCGGCGGCGAGCAGCGTTCCCACGCCGATCCGGAACAGGGGATGGTCGTCCACGACGAGGACGCGCAGGTCGCTCATCCGCCTCACCTCCCCGTCGTCACTCCTGGTGATGGTACGCGGACGCGTTCTCCCGTGCCCAGGCCGCGAAGCTCAGCGGCGGCCGGCCGAGGAGCCGCTCGACGGTGTCGAAGACGACGTGCTCGTGCGGGGCCGACTCGCGTTTGAGCGCGAAGAGACCATCGATGGCCTTCGCGGGCCAGCCGTACATCCGGATCAGGCGGTCCTTCGCGGCGCTTTCGGTCTCTTCGACGTACTTCAGCGGACGGCCGAGAGCTTCGGACAGGATCGCCACCTGCCGCTCGGCGGTGAGGGATTCGCCGCCGGTGAGCTCGTAGGTCGCGCCTTCGTGCCCGGACGTCGTGAGCGCGAGCGTCGCGACCGCGGCGATGTCCCGGACGTGCACGAGTGCCGAAGGCGGGTCGGTTTCGGGCACGTAGACGGTGTCTTCTTCGCGGATCGAGCCGATCCAGGAGAACCGGTTGTCCATGAAGGCACCGGGCCGCAGGATCGTCCACGCCGGCCCGGCTTCGCGGACCGCCTGCTCGGCTTCGGCGTGCGCACGGGAGATCGGGTCCTTCTGTCCGAAGTGGACACCCGTGGTGGACAGCTTGACGAGGTGGGTGGCGCCGGACCGGGCGGCGGCCTGCGCGACCGCCGCTTCCCGGTCGGCGCTGTGCCCCTGGGTCAGCACGAACACGCGGTCGGCGCCGTCCAGGAGGGCGGGCAGGTCCGAGGTGTCGAGGTCACCGCGGACCACTTCGGCACGCGGGTCGATCCGGGCCTTCGCCGGGTCGCGGGTCAGCGCGCGGACTCCGGTGCCGGTGTCGAGCAGGGCGGGGACGAGGTGGCGGCCGACCTTGCCGGTGGCGCCGAGGACGAAGATCATCCTGGTTCTCCTTCTCAGTGGTGGGTGCGAAGCGGGACGTGGGGGAGCGCCAGCGCCGTGACGAGGCCGAGCGCGAGCACGGGCAGCAGCGCGAGGAACACGCCGTGAGTGCCGGCGTGGTAGGCGAAGCCGAGCGCGACCGGGCCGAGGGCCGACCCGAGCGCGCGGGCGAGGTTGACGCCGGCGGCGACCGCGCCGCGGTCCGCGGCGGGTGCGGTGTTCTGCGTGGCCATGGCGAGCACCTGCAGGTTCAGCCCGGCCGCGAAGCCGAAGACGACCAGGCAGCCGAGAACGGACGGCAGGTCGTCCAGGGTGAGCAGGCCGAGCACCGCGAGCAGGCCGAGCGCCATGCTCAGCCGCGGCGCCCAGCGGTACGCGCCGGTGCGGGCGATGACCTTGCTCGCAACGGCGGAAGAAACCGCGACGGCGATCGTCATCGGAAGCAGCCGCAGCCCGCCTTCGGCCGGACCGGCGTCGGCCTGCAGGAGCACCGCGATGTAGTTCACCGAGCCGAGGAAGGCGAACCCGGCGAGCACGCTGAGCAGCACGGACACGCTGAACGTCCGGTCGCGGAACAGCCGTGGGGGCAGCACGGGCGCTGGGGCCCGCCGTTCGACGAACACGAACACCCCGGCCGCGCCCGCGCCGAGCGCGATCGACCACGGCGTCAGCAGGGTGAACCCGGTGATCGCCGTGCCCAGCAGGACGACGCCGGCGAAGTCGAACGGTGCTTCACGGCGTCGCTTCGGCAGGTCGAGAGCACTGAGGCAGGCCAGGGCGACGAGTCCGAGCGGCAGGTTGACCAGGAAGATCGACCGCCACCCGGCGAGCCCGGTGAGCAGGCCGCCGACGACCGGACCGGCGAGTGAAGCAACGGCGAAGCAGATCGAGAACCAGCCGAAGTACTTCGCGCCTTCGCGCGGCGAGAACATTTCGCCCAGCGAAGCGCCGACGGAGACGAAGAGGCCGCCGGAACCGGCGCCCTGCAGCACGCGCCCGGCGATCAGGAACGCCGCCGACGGCGCCAGGCCGCACGCGAGCGAGCCGAGCAGGAAGAGGGCGAGCGCGGCCAGGAGCACGCGTTTGCGGCCGAAGACGTCACCGAGCTTGCCGTACAGCGGCGCGGTGGCGCTGCCGGCGAGCAGGTAGGCGGTGGTGACCCAGGCGTAGGCGCCGGTTCCGCCGAACTCGGCGGCGATCCGGGGGAGCGCGGTGGCGACGACCTGGGCGTCGAGCATCGCGAGGAAAACGGACAGGAACAGGCCCGTGAGGGCAGGTTTCAGGGCGCGCGGAGGCGCGATCGTGCTCAAGAAGAATCCTTGTTTCGCCAGAAGGGACGAGAGATGCGGACGTGCGGAAAACACACGCCGACGTCGAGTCGGGAAAAGGCTCCATCGTCATCCGCGAACGGATGCGACCTCTTCGCGCTCGGAAACCACCTCGAATCGTCCCGCTCGCCCGGCCGAACCCGGACGGCGTCCATTGCGCAGGAACACTGACGAGGATGACAGTAGACAACTACATGTCAAAAGACAAGTACTTTTGCGGTGCCGGTCAGGGCAGGCGGGTGACCTGGTCGTTGTCCCGCCGCCGCTCACCCAGCTCGTCCGGGAAGACCCACTTCTTGAAACCCCAGAAGCGGAAGAACATGGCCAGCAGCATGCCGATGATCGAGCCGCTCGCGAAGTCCGCGATCTCCTGCACCAGGAACGTCACGTGCGGGACCTCGAGGTCGAGCACGTACCGCGAGACGATCAGCGGGACCAGGTTGACGCCCACCGCGATGCCGCTGATGACGAAGAACAACGCGGCTTCGTGGTGCCGTTCCCGCCCACCGCGGGTCCGGAACGACCACTCGCGGTTGAGGATGTAGGACACGATGGTCGCGACGATGATCGCGATCGCCTTCGCCGTCGTCGGTTTCGGCTCCAGCACCGTCAGCTTGAGCGCGTACCAGACGCCGTTGTCGACCAGGAACGTCGTGCCGCCCACGATCGCGAACTTCAGCAGCTCCCGGTGCTTGATCAGCACCGAACGCAGTGGCTCCGGCGTGCGCTTGAGCACGGTTTCCACAACGGTCACACCGTGCAGTCTAGGAGAACACGCGTTGACCTGTGGTTCAGGCGGCCTTGCTGTCGTGAATGTCCGGATCTTCCGAGGTTGCGGCGGGCACCGCGTGCGGGCGGCCACCGGCGTCCGGGAAGACCCACCTCTTGAAGGCCCACCACCGGAACAGCGTGCCCAGCAGCGTGCCGACGACCATGCCGCTGACGAAGTCCGCCACCTCGACGCCGAACGGCGGCAACCGCGGCGCCTGCAGGTCCAGCACGTACCGCGAGAACCACTGCGGGAGCGCGTTCAGGCCCAGTGCGATGCCGCTGAACAGGAAGAACAGCGCCGCCTCGTGGGCCCGCTCCCGGCCGCCGCGGGTGCGGAACGACCACTCGCGGTTGGCGACGTAGGAGAAGATCGTCGCGACGAGGACACCGACGATCAGCGCCGTCACCGGGTGGGTCCGCAGCACGGTGAACTTCAGGCCGTAGTTGACGGACATCGTGATCACGAAGCTGATCCCGCCGACGACGGCGAAGCGGAGGAGCTCGCGATGCTTGTTCAGCAGCTCGCGCACCGCGCGGACGCTACCCGGTGAGCCACCGGTAAGCCTTCTCGGGGCTGACCGTCGGCGGCTTGGCCCCCGGCTTCCCGCCGGACCGCGGCGGTGCGCTCGTCGTGGTCGAGGACACCGTCGGCTGGCCGGTCGGCTCTTCCGTCGTCGTCACCGGTGGCTTCGGCGTCGGCTTGGACGGGGTCGGCTTCGAGGGCTTCGACGGCGTCGGGATCGACGGCTTCGGGATCGACGGCTTCGGGATCGACGGGGGCGTCGGCGTGGGCAGCGGGTCCTTGCCGCACCAGTGGCGCCAGCAGCCGAAGTCCACGGTCACCGGCGGTGCCGTCGCCCGGCCGAGCTGCGCGGTGATCGTCACGCGACCCTCGTTGGAACGGCCCATCAGCCGCACCCACAGGTTGACGTGCTGACCCGGCGCCACCGCGCTCTTCGTCGTGCAGCTCGCGCCGTCGCCGGTGGTCGTGCAGGGGAAGCCGCGCAGGCTCCACCACTGCTTGAGCGGGTGGTCGAAGGTGACCGTGACCGGCTTGGTCGTCTCGCCGGTGTTGCGGACCCGCACGTAGACCAGCGGGTGGTGGTTCCAGGGGAACGCCGAGAGCCCGTCGCCCTGCGCTTCCAGGACCACGGCGTCCGGCGGGACCTTCACGGAGACCTTGACGCTCACGTCGACGGAGATCTGCACGCCGGCGGTGACCGACCCGGTCACCGTGCCGCCTTCGGCGTCTTCGTCGGCCTGCAGCCGGAAGTTCAGCGTCGCGCTCTGGCCGGGCTCCAGGCCGGCGCCGGTTCTGCAGGTGACCACGCCTTCGCCGCCGGGGCAGTTCACCGAGACCGGACCGGGGGCCTGCGCGCGGGCCCCCGGCGCGCCGCCACCACCGGTGTCGATCGCGCGCACGCCGCGCGGCAGGTTCAGCGCGACCGCCACCGGCTCGGACACGCTGCCGCCGTCGTTGCGCACGGTGATCGGCAGGTTCGCCGCGGTGCCCGGGCTGAGCTCGACGCCCTCCGGCGGGGTCGTCGCGGACATCGACGGCCGCGCCGGCGCGGGCGGGGCCGGCGGGGCCGGGGCGGGCGGGGCCACCGGCGGCGGGGCGGGCTCGACCGGCGGAGCCGCGGGCGGTGCGGGGGGCTCGGGTGGCTGCGGTGCCGGTGGCTGCGCGGGCGGTGCCGGTGGCTGGGGCTTCGGGGCCGGCGGTTCGACCTGCTGGGCCGGCGGCGGCACCGAGGCGGCGACCGGGATCTCCTGCGTCCCGCCGCCCGCGGTGAGCGCGATGACGACGGCCGCGACGATCGCCGTGCCCGAGGCGGCGACCCCGGCGAACTGGCGGGGCCCCGCCGAAGCGGCCCCCGCGGACGCACCGGCCTTGCCGCCGGCCGCCGCGGCACCGGCGGCGGCCGCGCCCGCGGTGGCCGCCGTGGCCGCGCTCGCCTTCGCGGCGCCGATGGTGGCCAGGTAGCCCAGCGCGGCGCCGCCCAGGACGATCGGGGCGATGATCGCGCGCAGCCCGCCGTTGACGTCGGCCAGCTCCGCGGCCAGCGCGCGGCACCGGTCGCACTCGTCGAGATGGCTCTCGACCTGGGCGCGTTCCCGTTTGGACAGTCCGTCGCGGGTCCACGCGCCGAGCCGCTCGGCGCAGGCGCGGCAGCGTTCGCCGGCGTTCTCCTGCAGGTGGACCTGCAGGTAGGCCTGGCGGAGTCCTTCACGGGCGCGGTAGGCGAGTGCGGAGACGCCGTTCGCGGTCAGGCCCAGCAGCGGCGCGACCTCGGCCGGGCTCTGCTGCTCGATCTCGGTGTGCCAGAGCACCGCCTGCCAGCGTTCCGGCAGCCGGGCGAACGCCTTCGCGGCCATCGTCCGCTCGAGCCCGGCGACCGCGGTGTCGGAGAACGGCACGGTCAGCGCCTCGGCGGCCGCGCCGCCGACCTCGGTCATGTCCTCGTTGAGGTCGACCCGGCGTTCCTTGCGGGTGCGGTCGTACGCAGTGTGACGCAGCGCGGTCAGCAAGTACGCCCGGAAGGCTGTGTCCGGCCCCTTGCCGCCACGGAGCGTGTCGAGCACCTTGGCGAACGCCTCGGACACGAGATCGTCGGCTTCGGAGCTGGAGCGGGCCAGCTGACGGGCCAGATTGCGGGCCGCGCCGGTGTGCCGTTCGTAGAGCGTGCCGTACGACGCGATCTTCCCGGAGCGGACTTCCGCGATCAGCTCGGCGTCACTCTTTCCGCTGAGATCGGCGGGAACGGTGGACACGGCACTCCTCGGTCGGCTAGAGCCAGGACCTGCCAATATGGGCCGATCCGGGACGCGAGACCAGTGTGACTGACCTCCCTCCGGCGGTCACGTCGTGGTCGGCCTGATGACTCCGACGGCGGAGCAAAATCACCCACCCCCGTGCCGGGGCGGGGAAAAGCTTCACGACAAAAACTGGTCAGTACGCGTCACGGTGTCCCCCGGTGCACGTCCTCATCGTGAAGCACCGGACAAGATCGTTGCGAACCGGACGAAAGGGCGGGTGGCCAGTGGATGTTCCGGCTGCGCGGCCCGATTCCGAGGACGCCCCGCCCACGCAGGCCTCCCTGCGCGGGCTGCGGGCCCGCTGGCGCACGGCCAGCCTCGCCGCCGGCTGGCGGTTTCCCAGCGACTGGGCCCTGCCCGAGGTCGACGCCGTCTGCGCGGCCGTGATGGCGAAAGGCCGCGTCGAAGCCGCCGAAACCGCGTTGGCCGGGCTGGCCAGGGCACGGGCGGCGGCCGGTGCGGGGCTCGCGGAAACCCTCGCCGACCTCGCCGCGCTGCACGCGGTGCTCGGTCACGGCAACGACGGGTTCGTCGCCCCGGACGTCGACGCCACCCCGGCGCGGCTGCTCCGGACCACCGCGCTGGCCTGGGCGGACGTCGCCACCGACCAGCTCGTGCACACCGAAGTGACCGACCCGCTCACCGGCCTCCCGTCGGCCGCCTACCTGCGGACCCGGCTCGAGGAGGTCTACCGCGCCGCCGCCGCGCGCGAGCGGCCGGCCGCCGACGACCACGTGCTGCTCGTCGTCTCGCTCGACCTCAGCGCCGTCGCCGGCTTCCCGCGGTTGACCGGGATGATCCTGGTCGCGGACGCCATGCGGTCGGTGTTCGACAGCGGCCAGAGCGTCGCTTCGCTGGGGCCGTCCGTCGTCGCGGCTCTGGTCCCGAAGGACGAGCGGGTCGCTTCACACGGCGTCGCGCTGCGAAGGGCGTTGCACGAGCGGCTGGCGGTCGACGCGCAGCTGGCGGACATCGGCAGGCCCCGCGTCTCGGCGGTGCGGCTGCCCGCCACCCACGAGCTCGCCTGCGACCTGATGGCCCACCTGGCGCGCGCGTAGAACACCGGAAAAGTCCGGTTTCGCCCGGACCCTTCCGACCGCGACCGGGCCGGTCATGATTTCCTGGTGCGGTGACCCGGACCGTACCCACCGACGTCGACGGCGAAGTCGCGGCCAGACGCCAGCACCGCCTGGCCCTGCGGAAATCACTCGCCCGGCTGTCCGTCCGCCCGCGGTCGATCCTGATCCTGTCGGTGATTCCGCTGGTCGCGATCGGGTACGGCATCTACGGCTGGCAGCACGGCTGGGTGCTCGGCGTCGACAGCGCGGTCTACCGGGCGGGCGCGCTGACGCTGCTGCACGGCGACTCGCTCTACGACGCCAACACCCTGCCCGACGAGCCGTGGTGGGCGCTGCTGCCGTTCACCTACCCGCCGACGGCGGCGCTGATCTTCGTCCCGCTCGCCGCGTTCCCGACGCAGGTCTCCTGGGGCCTGATCACGGCCGTCTCGCTGGGAGCGATGGCGCTGTCGATCCGGATCGCGATCGGCGCGTTGCCGCGTCCCGCCACCGACGGGCCGCGCTGGTGGGCCTCGCCCGCCCGCTCGACCATCGTGTTCTTCCTGGTCCTCCTGGCCCTCGAGCCGGTGTGGCGGACGATCTTCCTCGGCCAGATCAACCTCATCCTGATGGCCCTGATCATGCTGGACATGCTGGTCATCGGCGCCCGCGGCAGCCGGTGGGGCGGCGTGCTGGTCGGCGTCGCGGCGGCGATCAAGCTGACGCCGCTGGTGTTCCTCGGGCACCTGTTCGTCACCGGCCGGCGCATGGACGCCATCCGCGGGTTCGCGACGTTCGTGCTGCTCCAGGGCCTGATGTTCCTGGTCAACGCGCACGACGCGGCCAAGTACTGGACCGTCACGCTGCCGGACACCGGCCGGATCGGGCCGGTGCACTGGGCGGGCAACCAGTCCCTGAACGCGCTGATGAACCGGGCCACCGACCTGGCGCCGTGGGCGTCGAAGGCGGCGATGGGCATCGGCTTCGTGCTCGCGATCCCGGCGCTGTGGCTGCTGGTGCGCTTCCACCGCAAGGGCCAGGCGCTGGCCGCGCTGCTCGTCACCGCGTTCTGGACGCTGCTGATCTCGCCGATCTCGTGGACCCACCACTGGGTGTGGGTCATCCCGCTGATCGTGCTGCTGGTCTCGCGGCTGCCGAAGACCACCCCGAAGACGGCGTGGAAGCGCTGGGTCGGGACCGGGCTGGTGGGGTTCGTGTTCGTCAGCTGCGTGCTGCTGATCCTGCCGAACGGCCGCAACGTCGAGCTGCACTGGAAGGTGTGGCAGAACGTGCTGGGTGACGCCTACATCCTGATGCCGGTCGTGCTGGCGCTCGCGCTCGCGGTGCGCTGGGGCCTGCAGCGGCGGGCGCGGAACAAGGCCGCCCCGGACGAGCATGTCGACGTCCCGACCGGCGTCTGAGGCGCGCACCGGCCGCGTTCTCGCCGGGGTTCTCGCGCTCCTCGTCCTCGCCTTCGGGGTGGTCGGCTGGCTGGCGGGCTGGCACCTGGGCGCCGACAGCGCCGTGTACCGCGCGGGGGCGCTCACCCTGCTGCACGGCGACCCGCTCTACACGCGGGACGTGCTGACCGCGCTGCCGGACTGGGTGCGGCTGCCGTTCACCTACACGCCGGCCGCCGCGCCGCTGTTCCTGCCGCTCGCGCTGGTGCCGTCCGGCCTGGTCTGGGGCGTGATCGCGTTTTTGTCGGTGGTCGCCCTTATCGTCGTGATCACGGTGGTTTCGTCGTCGACGGGGCACGCACCGCTTCTGGGAAGAAGCTGGTGGGCGCTGCCGGCGGGAACGGCCATCGCGCTGGCGCTGGAACCGGTGTGGAAGACGCTGTTCCTGGGCCAGATCAACTTGATACTGATGGCGTTCGTGGTGCTGGACGTCCTGGTGCTCTCTCTTGGCGGGTCGCGCTGGGCGGGCGTTCCGATCGGCGTGGCAGCGGCGATCAAGCTCACCCCGTTGATCTTCGTGCCGCACCTGTTCTTCACGGGTCGGTGGAAGGACGGGCTGCGGGCACTGGGCACCTTCGTAGCGCTCGAAGCGGTGATGTTCGCGATCATCCCGGTCGACGCGGTGCGGTTCTGGCGGGATTCGGCGACCGACCCGAGCCGGGTCGGGTCGGTGCACTGGATCTTCAACCAGTCGCTCAACGGGCTGGTCAACCGGGCTTCGGCGCTGGCTCCCTGGTCGCTGGCGGTGGCGGTCGGGGTGGCGGCGGTGCTCGCGGTGCCCGCGGTGTGGCTGGTCGTGCGGCTGCACCGGCGTGGCGAGAACGCGGCGGCCCTGCTGGTCACGGCGTTCTACGGGCTGCTGCTGTCGCCCGTGTCGTGGTCGCACCACTGGGTCTGGTGCGTGCCGTTGCTCACGTTGCTCGTGGTCAAGGCGCGGTGGTGGGCCGCGACGGCGGTCGCGCTGCTGTTCGTCTCGCAGGTCGTGATGCTGGTGCCCAACGGCGGGGACACCGAATTCGGCTGGGGCCTGGGCTGGTCGGCCCTCGGCAACGGCTACGTGCTCGCGGCGGCGGCCGGGATCCTCGGGCTGGCGGCGCGTGAGCTTCGCCTGGTCCGGCGGTCACTCCAGGTGGTCACCGTCTAGTCTGATCGGCGCTATGGACAAACACACCGGTCTGCCCATCGTGGGCATGGTGGGCGGCGGCCAGCTCGCCCGGATGACCCACCAGGCGGCGATCTCCCTCGGCCAGTCCCTGCGCGTGCTCGCCGCGGGCGAGAACGAAGCCGCGGGGCTGGTCGCCGGCGACGTCACGCTGGGACACCACACCGACCTCGACGCACTGCGGAAGTTCGCGGCCTCGGTCGACGTGCTCACCTTCGACCACGAGCACGTGCCGGGGGAGCACCTGCTGACGCTGGCGGTGGAAGGTCACGTCATCCGGCCGGCGGCGAGCGCGCTGGGTTTCGCGCAGAACAAGCTCGTGATGCGCGAGATGATGGCCGGCCTCGGCGTGCCGGGCCCGGCGTTCGCCGAGGTGTCCACTGTGGATGACGTGGTGGCGTTCGGCGGCGAACACGGCTGGCCGGTCGTGCTCAAGGCGTCCACCGGCGGGTACGACGGCCGCGGCGTCTGGATGCTGGACACCGCGCAGCACGCCCGCGAGACCGTGCCGGAGCTCCTGGAAGCGGGCACGGCGCTGCTGGTCGAGGCGAAGGTGGCGATGCGGCGGGAGCTGTCCGCGCTCGTCGCCCGCTCGCCCTTCGGCCAGGGCGCGGCGTACCCGGTGGTCGAGACGGTGCAGACCGGCGGCATCAACACCGAGGTCCTCGCCCCGGCGCCCGGGCTCGACGACTCGCGGGTGCACGAGGCCCAGGACCTGGCGCTGCGGATCGCGGCCACGCTGGACGTCACCGGGCTGCTCGCGGTCGAGCTGTTCGAGACCGACACCGGGCTGCTGGTGAACGAGCTGGCCATGCGCCCCCACAACTCCGGGCACTGGACCATGGACGGCTCGCGCACGTCGCAGTTCGAGCAGCACCTGCGGGCGGTGCTCGACTACCCGCTCGGCCGGACGGACCTGGTCGCGCCCGCGTGCGTGTCGGCGAACGTGCTGGGTGCGCCGGAGCTGCCCGAAATGGGGCCGGACGAGCGGCTGCACCACCTGTTCGCGCGGTACCCGGAGGCGCGGGTGCACCTCTACGGCAAGCAGGAGCGGCCGGGGCGCAAGCTCGGGCACGTCAACTTCACCGGCGAGCGCATGGAGGACCTGCGCAACCGCGCGCTGCTGTCGGCGCACTGGCTGTCCCACGCCGTCTGGCTCGACGGCTACGAAATCCACTGACGGGAGAGGTCGGTATGGCGCCGCAGGTGGGCGTGATCATGGGCAGTGACTCGGACTGGCCGACGCTGGAGGCGGCGGGCGCGGCCCTGGACGAGTTCGGTGTCGAGTACGAGGTCGGCGTCTATTCGGCGCACCGGACCCCGCAGCGCATGCTGGACTACGGGACGTCGGCGGCGTCTCGTGGGCTGAAGGTGATCATCGCCGGCGCGGGCGGCGCGGCCCACCTGCCGGGCATGGTGGCGTCGGCGACGGTGCTGCCGGTGATCGGCGTCCCGGTCCCGCTGAAGTACCTGGACGGCCTGGATTCCCTGCTGTCGATCGTCCAGATGCCGGCGGGCATCCCGGTGGCCACGGTCTCGGTGGGCGGCGCGCGCAACGCCGGTCTGCTGGCGGTCCGCATCCTGGCGGCGTCCGACGAGGGCCTGCGCGCGAAGGTGGCGAAGTTCCAGGCGGATCTGGAGAAGCTGGTCCTGGACAAGGACGCGGCGCTGCGCGAGAAGACCGGTCACTGACCGGTCCGTTCGTGGCGTCCTGTCCGGATTGCCCTCCGGTGCCCGGGAGAACCCGCTAAGGTCCGGACGCCGATTTCCGGAGCGTTCGAGGGGCGAGACATGGCGGATTCCCGGTCGGACGGCGTCGCGGTGCCTTGGCTCGCCGGGGTGGTCCTGGCGGGCATCGGCGCCGGGCTGGCCGTCGTCGCGCTGACGTTCCCGTGGGTTGCGGCCCGGGTCGATTCCCGCTACCCGCCGTTCCCCTTGACGGTGACGAGCATCGAGCGGCAGGGCCCGACGTTCGCGGTGCTGCTGGTGCTCACGGCGATGGGCGCGGTGCTGGCGTTCTCGGCCGCGCGCCGCCGGGCCGGGATCCGCTGGCTGCCGGTCGTGGTGTGCGCGCCGCTGCCCGCGCTGGCCGCCCTGGTCGTCGGGCTGCGCGCCAACGCGGCCGACCTGCGCACCAGCCTGCCGTCCACCAGCGTGGACCCGGAGCAGCTGCGCCCGGACCTCCTGGTGACCGCGGCCCAGGGACTGGTGTTCTACACGACCGGCCTGCTGCTCATCGGGCTCGGAGTGGCCATCGCGGGCGCCCCCGCGGCAACCCGCATCCCGCTCGCGACAACCCCGGACGTGCCCCCGGCCCGGCGCCCACCGGTGCTCCGGCTGACGGCCCTGGTCCTGGCGGTCCCGTTGGTGGTCCTGTCCCAGGCACTGCCCTGGTTCGAGATCGACAACCCCGGCAACGAGCTCCCGGCGGTGGTCACGGGCTGGCCCGGGATCTACCGAGCCGGCCTGATCGCCATCTTGGTGCTCCTGGTGACCACGGCGGTGACAACGGGCTGGCCCCGAGCCACCGCACGCACAGCGGCCCTGTACGTGTGCGGTGGCCTGTACGGCGTGCTGCTGATCAACGCGTGGTTGCTGTGGGACCCGAGCGGCATGGCGGACCGCCTCAGCGCCCAGCGCACCGAGCTGGCACTGGGACTGGGCTTCTTCGCGGCACTGGCGACGGTACCGCTGCTGGCGATAGTGGTGGGACCGCGCATCACCGAGCCCTCGGACGGAGAGCCGACGGCCGGGTCGGCCCCAGAGCCCGGCCCGCACCCGGAGGCAGCACCGGCGCAGGGCACCGAGCCGACGGCCGGGCCGGGCGCGGAGTCCGGCCTGCACCCGGAGGCAGCACGGGCGCAGGGCACCGAGCCGACGGCCGGGCCGGGCGCGGAGGGGGCGGCCGGGCGGGCAGCCGGACCGGAAGGCGAGTCCGAGGCTGAGCCGGCGATGGTGCCGGTGCCGGAAGCGGAGCGAAAGCCGCAGGCCGAGCCCCAAGCCGAGCCCCGGGTGGCGTCCGCCGACAGCCCGAAGCAGAAAGGTACCCAGGCGTGACCCGAAAGCGGAAACCCGTCGTCGCCGGGCGGAGTACCACTCTTCGGCCCGCTCCGCGGCCGAATCGCGGACTTGCCTGGTGGCGGGGGCTTGGGCGGGCGCCGAAATGGCTTCTTGCCACCGTGACTCCGCTTGTCCTCGCCGTTGCCGTGCCCGGGGTTGCTCCGCTGGTCGCCGATCGGACTCGGGATCTGTTCTCGGATGAGGTCCTTTCCGTTCGCGGGGACAACCACCCGGAACTCGTTGCCGGGCAGTACTGGGCCACCGATGCCGTGCTCACCGGGCCCCCCTCGGGCCCGGTACTCGACGAAGTCCGGCAGCACACCCATGCCCAGCTGGGCACCTCCGGGCAGCAGGTGACCCTGGTAAGCCACCGATCGGGGCGGATCGACATCGAAACCATCACCGCCGTTGTCGAGGAGCGGCGGAAGCCGCTGGAGGGGACCGCCTTCGTGGCCGATCCGCAGGGCAGCGAGGAGACCGCTCTCGTCGAGTTCCGGCTCGATTCCGGTGCGGGCGTCGAGATTCCCGCCCTCGTCCCGGACGATGCCGCCGGTGCGCGGCCCTACCTCTCCGACGGCAAGATCCGGTTCGTCGAGCAGGGCAAGCCGGAGCACCTGGTGATCCGCGCGAAGACCGAACGGTGCTTCTGCCTGTGGCGCGTCCGCATCCAGTACTCCTACCGCGGTGACCGGCACACCGTCGTCGTGCCACCCGCCGGGCAGCCGGCCTTCGCGACGACCGCGTGGGGGCCCCACCGAGTCGAGTACAACATGCGCACCGAAGGCCCCCAGCGGTACGACTGCAAGACCTCGCCCGCGTCCTGCCGGTTCAAGCCCGCGTCCTAGTCCAGGTCGCCGATCAGCTGCTGCCTCAGCTCCCGCTTGAGCACCTTCCCCGCCGCGGACACCGGGATCTGGTCGACCACGTGCACCTCCCGCAAGCGCTTGTACGGCAGCACCTTCTCGTTGACCGCCGCCATCAGCTCGTCGGCGTCCAGGGATCCCCGGGGCACCACGAACGCCACCGGCAGCTCGCCGACCTCGGGGTCGGGACGGCCGACGACCGCGGCCGCCGCCACGCCCGGCATCGTGACGAGCAGTTCCTCGAGCTCGCGGGGGAAGACGTTGTACCCCTTGTACAGCAGCATGTCCTTCTTGCGGTCCACAATGGACAAGTAGCCGTCCGCGTCGAGGATGCCGATGTCGCCCGTGTGCAGCCAGCCGTCCACCAAGGCCGCCGCCGTCTCCTCGGGGCGGTTGCGGTAGCCGAGCATGATCTGCGGGCCGCGCAGGCAGACCTCGCCCTTCTCACCCGGCGGCAGCGAGTCCTCGCCGCCCTCGGCCGGGACGATCTTGACCTCCGTGTCGAAGATCGGCAGGCCCACCGAGCCGACCTTGCGCGTGCCCGACCGGTACGTCGGCGAGATCACCGCGCCCATCGTCGCCTCGGTGAGGCCGTAGCCCTCGGCGACCACCACGTCCGGGAACCGGGTGCGCAGCGCGTTGATCATCGCGTGGTTCATCGGCGCCGCTCCCGAACCGATCGAGCGGACCGAAGACAGGTCGGCGGTGTGGAACGACGGCGTCGCGAGCAGGGCCGCGAACAGCGCCGGCGCGCCGCCGATGCCGGTGATGCGGAGCCGTTCGGCGTCGGCGACGTACGCCGCCGGGTCGAAGCGCGTGTGCAGGACCAGCGTCGTCCCGGCGATCACCGCCGCGTTGAGGCCGCCGATGATGCCCATCGCGTGGAACCACGGCGTCAGGTTGATCGCGACGCCGGTGCCCAGGCGTGACGGCCACTCGTCCTCGCTGCCGAGCTGGTCGATCGTGACGTCGCCGCGCGCGTCGAGCGCCGGGACCGAGCCGGTGCCCCAGCAGGCGTGCTGGAGCGTGTTGACCACGACGTTGCGGTGCGACAGCCGCACGCCCTTGGAGCGGCCGGTGGTGCCGCCGGTGTAGGCGAGGTGGGCCAGGTCCTCGTGGAGGTTGAAGGCGACAGCCGGGGGAGTCTCCGGCTGCGCGGCGTGGAACGCCTCGAACTCGACGGCGCCCTCGGGCAGGCCGGCGGCCGGCTGGACGACGACGGTGAACCGCGCCGGGATCCGGTCGGCGACGCTCGCCAGTGCGCCCGCGACCGGGCCGAACGTCACCACGGCCGCGGCCTCGCAGTCGGTGAGCTGGAACGCGAGGTCGTCCGGGGGGAGCAGCGGGTTGGTCGGGCTGAAGGTGGCCCCGGCCAGCAGCGTGCCGTAGTAGGCGACGGGGAAGGCCAGGCAGTTCGGCAGGTGCAGCGCCACGACGTCGCCGCGGCCGATGCCGCGTTCGCGCAGGGCATTGGCGAAGCGGCAAGCGGCTCGGTGGGTCTCGGCGAAGGTGAGGCTGTGGCCGTCGTGGGCGAAGGCGGTCCGGTCGCCCCAGCGTGCGGCACCCGCCGCCAGGAGCGAACCGACGGGGACTTCGGGGTAGTCGAGGGAGGCGGGCAGACCGGGCGGCGGCGTCGGCGCGGTGAGCGGCATCACCCGACCATACGAATGGTGCGGGCCACGCCACAAGGACGACCCAGGTGAACGAGCGCTAACATCGATGGACCCCCTCCCGACGTTGCAGAGAAGGTGACCGGAAGTGACCGACGGCCTGTACCAGCTTGCCGAGGAGCACGAGGAGCTGCGGGCCGCGGTCCGGGCCCTGGCCGAGAAGGAGATCGCGCCGTACGCGGCGGAGGTCGACGAGAACGAGCGCTACCCGATCGAGGCCTACAACGCGCTGGTCAAGTCGGGTTTCAACGCCGTGCACATCGGTGAGGAGTACGACGGCCAGGGTGCCGACGCCGTCGGTGCCTGCATCGTGATCGAAGAGGTCGCGCGGGTCGACGCGTCGGCGTCGCTGATCCCGGCGGTGAACAAGCTGGGCACGCAGCCGATCATCCTGTCGGCTTCTGAGGACCTGAAGAAGCTGGTGCTGCCCTCGATCGCCTCCGGCGAGGCGTCGGCGTCCTACGCGCTGTCGGAGCGTGAGGCCGGGTCCGACACCGCGTCCATGCGTACGCGCGCCCGGCTCGACGGCGACCACTGGGTGCTCAACGGCACCAAGGCGTGGATCACCAATGCCGGCGAGTCTTCCTGGTACACCGTGATGGCCGTGACCGATCCCGAGGCCGAGAAGAAGGCCAACGGGATTTCGGCTTTCGTCGTGCACAAGGACGACCCCGGTTTCTCGGTGGGGCCCAAGGAGAAGAAGCTCGGGATCAAGGGGTCGCCGACCCGGGAAATCTACTTCGAGAACTGCACCATTCCCGAGGACCGGATCATCGGTGAGCCGGGTACCGGGCTGAAGACGGCGCTGCGGACGCTCGACCACACCCGGCCGACCATCGGCGCTCAGGCGCTGGGGATCGCCCAGGGGGCCCTCGACGCGGCGTTGGCGTACGTCAAGGACCGCAAGCAGTTCGGCAAGTCGATTGCCGAGTTCCAGGGCGTGCAGTTCATGCTGGCCGACATGGGGACGAAGATCGAGGCTGCCCGGCATCTCGTGTATGCCTCGGCCGCGGCTTCCGAGCGGGGCGACAAGCGGGCCGGGTTCATGGCTTCCGCTGCGAAGGCGTACGCGTCCGATATCGCCATGGAGGTGACCACGGATGCTGTTCAGCTCTTCGGTGGGGCTGGGTACACCCGGGACTTCCCCGTCGAGCGGATGATGCGGGACGCCAAGATCACGCAGATCTACGAAGGCACCAACCAGATCCAGAAGGTCGTCATGGCAAGGGCCCTGCTCAAGGGCTAGATTGATCTTGATCCGGTAGTTCGGGTGGCCCTGGTGGTCCATGATCAGGCCGCCTCCAGGCCGTCATCGGCACCAGGCCGCCCGAACATCGCGTCAACGGCCTGCCTCTCGCGTGTGGAACGTCGAGTTGTGAGTCGAGCTAGCCTGGCTTCGTGATCGTGGTCTGCTTCTTTCAGCTACTGGCTAAGTAGTGCTCGTATAGCAGCGCCTCGATCACCTGGTCGTTAACCATCTGGCAGAGACTAAGTACACGTTTGATGGTCTTTGGCAGGTCGTCCGCGCTGATGGGCTGAGGTCCGCCGTGTGCAATTCTGTGTCGCCTGCCACACAGCACCTCGTCGATAAAATTCTCTTTGGTGGCGTAGTAATCAAGGTAGTCTAGTGAGCATATAGACAGCATGCCGCGAAACTTCTTGGACGTCAGATTTCCAGTCTTCAGTAGAGTTTCTGGTGTTAAGGTAAACTTCTCGGTCGCGTGCCCGCGGACCGACTCTACAATCTCAATCGCGAGGGTGAACGGATTCTCGGCGGCGCTGACATTTATTCGGGTCGAGAGCATGGCCGCTCGCAATCCATCTCTGAGTTCGCCTATTGCTCTTTGTTGCCGACAAACTTCGGCTACATAACTTGTTAGTGCGAGCTTTATGAAGCCCTCCCAATGCGCGTAGGCCATTACGTGTCCGGCTCGGCGCAGTGTGGCCGCCTTGTTGCCGGCTGACGACTGGGCTGACAGATTAATATCCGACAGTTCGCGTCGACGTAGGGCTAACTCGCCGTCCAATTTCTCGGCTACTAGTTCCAATCTTGTTACCACTATTGGACACCTTAGGGAGCGAAGAGGGTGCGGCCGGCAGGTATTGTCCGTCGAAGTCGCTCGTCAGGACTCTTGCCAGTGGCGAATCCGCGCCCAAAGTTCCCTTCCTTCCAGATCTTCTTGACTCGGTTCTCTAGATCGAGACCTTCTTGGTTGGTTATGTAGTGGTCTATGTGATAAGCCAAGCCTAGGCCGACAATTTCAAATGCGGTATTTGAGAACGACCCCTGAAAACGTCCCTTGCTAGGGTTGAAGGTCCTAAAACTGTTGTCGCCGAGCGAGTCGCTGAGCAGGTCAAAAGTGGTCTTGAAACGCTCTTCTTCCACTGAGTAGTCGATACCATCCTCGGCGGTTTTCACTGATTTATCGTTCAAGTAGTCCCCAAGTGCCCCAATTCGCCTGATGTCATCCTCCGGGATAGAGCGAAAAGCGAGGTAGCGTAGAACTAACTCGAGGTCGTACTGTTCGTCCTTAAGTCGGTCGGTTAGTGACGTCGTTTCTACGAAAGATTCGTGCTTGCTTAACCTCTCGATCCACTGGTAGAAATTCCTATCTGTTGCAATTACCATGCAGCTTCGGAGTTCTTGGGGGCTAAGAAGTGTTCCAAACCCATTGAGGCGCTGAAATAGGTCGTACTTGGCGCCTGGAGAGGAATCCCTTTTTATGATCTTGAGGTCCACCTTGGCGCGCCTGATGTCGAGCCTTTGTGCCTGATCGAGCGACTTGTCTGGGTCGGCGTCTTCCCAGACTTTTCCATCAAGCTGAGGAAGGTATCTGGTTGGCCGAAGGGTTAGCTTAGGTAGTGGCCGTCCGTCCTCGTCCACAAGAAGTCCCTGTAGCTGAAGAATTGTCGATATTCGCTGTACTCCATCAACGACGTCCCATGTGCCATCGGTATTTTGTGCGACGAATATGGATGGCAGGGGAATGCCAAGCAAGATACTCTCTATCAGCTTGCTTTTCTGCTCGTCGGTCCACCGGTATACTCGCTGAAACTCGGGATGGACGTCCAGTTCTCCATCTCGATAAAGGTTTGTTAGTTCGCCCAGTGACATGCTATAGGCGTCCGTAGATATTTCCCGTCGCCGCAAGGCGATTGCTTCATTTAAATTCTCGTCCACTCTGCTCCTTCAACTTTGCTCGGGCTGTACGGCTGCGTGACCACAGTATAGGCATGCTGTTAGATTCTTGGCAGCTGATACTTGATCGAGTCAGGCGCTCGACTGATCGGTGATTGCTGCAGGTAGGTTGACTAATTGGGCTAGGCGGAAAGCTTGACGTTCGCATCCCGCTGTGACCTATCTGGTCGCCCGAACACGGCGTCAATGGCCTCCCGGGCCCGCTGGTGGCTCGACGGGACCAGGTGGGTGTACGTCCGCAGCGTGAAGCCCGCGTCGGCGTGCCCCAGGTACTCGGCCAGTTCCTTGATCGAGACCGCCCGGGACAGCAGCGTCGAGGCGTAGAAGTGCCGCAGCGCGTGCATGCCGTCGGCTCGGCCACGGTGGGTGATCTTCTCCTGCCTGAACCCGCCCTGCCAGACGACCTTGGTGAAGAGGTCGCCGGTGTACAGGCGGCCGGCCTCGCCGGTGACGAGCAGCCGAGCCGTCACCCGATCGCCGTCGGGCTTCTGCCACGGCAGCGTGACGGCGGTCGCCGGGAATCGGTCGTCGTGGTCGTCGATCTCCGCCAGCAGGGCGGGGGAGAGTGGGACCGTTCGCGTCTTGCCGCCCTTCGGCGGGGCGAACATCATCACACCCTTGACGGTCTTGATCTGCCGCTGAACGCGGACCACCAACTCCTCCCGGTCGATGTCGTCCGGCGAGAAGCCCAGAATCTCGCCCTGACGCAGCCCGAGCCCGGATCCGAGCGGGACGACAACGCGGAACCGCTCACCGAGTCCGGCCCGTACCTTGTGTACCCGCTCTTCCGGCCAGACCACGACCTGCGGACTGCTGCCCACCGGCCGCCGAACGGTCTTCGCCTGGCAGGGGTTCTCCCGAATCAGCTTGTCGTCGATCGCCGAGTCGAGGACGCCGGTCACGATGGTGAACAGCACGACCTGGTAGTTGGCAGCGAGCCGCTTCTCCTCCATCACGCCGAGCCAGTCACGAATGGTCGACGGTTTGATCTGACTGAACTTCAGGTGCCCGAACGCGGGGTAGATTTGGCTTTCGAGTCGGCTACGCAGGATCTCCCGCGTTGCCGGGTCAGGCGACTGCGCTTTGAGCCAGTTCTCAGCCTGTTGCCGAAACGTCTTGGACGACGAGCGCGGGTCAATGTACTTGTCCTCACGCTTGTCCGACTCCACCCCGATGAGGAAGTCTTCCGCGCGCTTCTTTTGCTTGTCTGGAAAGGACTTTGAGCGCTCCTCGTTGTCCGGGTCGAGGTAGCGCACCTTGTAACGCAGTCCGATGCCGTACAGCTCGGTCCTTTCGAGCACGGGCTTGCCCCGCTTGTTCAAGAGGACCTTGCCGGTCTCCTTGTCACGAGCGGGGCGATACCAGCGATCTTGGATGTGTCCCATCAGGCCGCCACCTCCCCGTTGACCCACGCCTGAACTTTGGCCGGGTCGTAACGGAGGTGCCGGCCGATCTTGCGGACCGGCGGGCCTTCGCCGCGCCACTTCCACTGGTACAGCGTCTTGACCGGGACGCCGAGGTAGGTGGACACGTCGTCAACCGACCAGAGTCGGTCGATGTTGCTGATGTTCATCTGTTCCCCCTGGTCAGGCTGCCTGCTGAGTTGCCGAAGTTTCCGGACCGTCCCCGGGTGGTCCGGCAGCAGCGAGTAGCGCCCGGTCGTACTCGGCCTTCCACGTGATCCGTTCCGCGATCGCACGCATCACCAGGTGCGGGCGGGGCGGGACCTGTGGGTCTCCCAGTTCGACCTTGCGCCATACGAGCCGGGCCGGGGCCGGTTGTGGCTTCTCGATCCCGATGGCGGCCAAGGCCTGCTGGACGAAGGCCTTGCGGTCGGCTTTGTGGTCGTCGAGGGTCTTGCCCGACCACTTCCGCGACACCAGCACCCGGCGGCCGGGCAGTCCGAGCGTGGTCCGCCGGTGAGCCCGTCCCTTGCAGTGCCCCGGGGTGGTCTTGCTGCCCGCGCCCTTGGGCTGGACCCCGTAGAGCAGCCAGACCGCGCACCGAGGCGAGCACGGCGTCACGGACAGCTCGGCGTGCAGCCGGTCGTGGTGTTCCCGCAGCCGCGCCGTGTCTGCCTCGACCACTTCGCCGGTGGATTTGGTGAGGTACTTCGTGAGGTAGCCGATGTGACGGCCGGCCTCTTCGGTGCCGCCGAGGATGCCCTTGGAGTGCACTTGCTGCCCGAAGGTGGCGACGTGCGCCGGGTCCTCGACCTGGTCCACGGCGTCGTCCCAGCTGGTCAGCGGCTCGCGGGTGTCCGGGTCGAGGAACATCCGGATGTCGCCGTCCCAGACCGGCAGCCGCTCTGTGTAGACGATCTGGTCGTGGTTGGGCCACCAGACCTGGTGATAGGTGGCTTCGGTGACCTGGCGGATGACGTCGTGCGGGATCGCCCCGCGGATCGCCGCGTGCAGGTGCGGCGCGGTCCGCTTCTGCGGTTCGACGGTGGCGAAGTACTGCGCGTCCCAGCCGACGACCCGGCGCAGGTTCTGCCACCATCGGTCCACCAGCGCGGAGAAGTGCACCGCGTCCCGGGCCGCCCGCCGGTAGTCGTAGCGGACCGGGTCGACCGGCGAGCCGTCGCCACGGACCGGGCCGTAGGTGTCGCAGGTCAGGGTGACGAACATCGACGGCCGGAACTTGCCCGCGTACTCCCGGCCGACCGTGGTCTTCGCGACCTTCCGCCGGGGCAGGTTGGGCGCGTCCTGCCGCCGCCGGGTCGACCGCTTCACGGCGCGCTTGGTCGGGACGTCGAGGGCGGGCAGCCGGCCCCGCATGCCGAGTTGCCGAAGTTCCGCGTCGACCCCGTTGATCTCCTCCCGCAACTCCTCGGCCTCGGCCTGGTCGTGGTCGACGACGTCCCGGTAGGCGGCGACGAGGTCGGCACGGTAGGTCAGCAGCTCCTTGTGGTCCTCCGAAGGAGGCGCCGGGATGAGGTTGGGTTCTTCGGTCATGTGCCAGCCCTCGCGGCACTGCGCTTGCCGAAGCGCCTTCGCTTTCCGGGCGCACGGCAAGCAGACGGATTCCACGGTGGCCCCGCAGGGGACCGGGACGTAGCGGAGTTCGCCGGTCTCCGTGTCGCCGACCTCCATCGTGAAGGGGCGGACGCAGACGCCGTGCTTCTCCGCCGTCGCCCGGATGACGTCGGCAGCCAGCGGTGTCCGCATCCGTTCGGCCCGGGTTCCGGCCGGCCGGGCCTGTTCCTGGTCGGGCATCAGGCAGCCACCTCCCCAAGGCGAGACCATTGCCGCAGCACGAACACGGGCATGTCCTGCCGGACCCCGGCGGGCAGGTCCGGGAACACGTCCTCAGAGAAGTCGACCGCGCCGTAGACGTGGACCGGGACCCCGCAGGGCATCCGGCCGTTGACGATCAGGTGTACCGACTTGGTGGTGGGCGTCCGCCAGACCTGCGCCGACACGTCGTCGAGCGTCCCCGCCCACGTCATCAAGGCCGAGGCGACTTCGGGCAGCTCGCGCGGTGCACCGAGTTGCACGGTGACGGGGGCGGAGTCGGAGGTCACGAGCACGGAGGCGACTGGACCGAAGCCGTGCAGGTCGAGGTGGTCTCGGATGGCGTCGAGGAAGACCATGGTCGTGTTCATGCCGCCGTCCCTTCGCCGCCGGGGACAGGCCGGTCCAGGGTGCCGCCGTTGGTGACGTAGTGCTCCAGCGCCTTGACGGTCTCGTCCGACACCCACCCGGCGCGGATGCGCAGGGGTTCGCGGATGCCCTCGCCCCACACGAACCCCACGCCCGCTTCCGAGTCGCCGATGCGGTTGGCCCACGCGCCCCGCTCGTACGCCCCGTCGCCGAGGACCATCGGCACGTGCGTCTTGGAAGTCACCCGCAGGCATACGCGGCGAGTGAACAACTCGCGGACGGGCACGGTGTCCTTGGTCGGTTCCTGCACATAGCCGCGTACCGAGATGTTCAGGGCGCGGCCTTGGGTGTTGAGCAGCGCCACCCGCTCGACGATCTGTTCGCGGGTCTTGCGATCCGTGTACTTGGTCAGGGCGCCAATCTCGTCGAACTCCAGTAGCTCCAACGGATACTCCGTGGACAGCGGGATGGTGCGGACGCGGCCGGCGAACTCTCGCTTGCGGGCCTCCATCTCCTCCACCAGGCCGTCCAGGATCTCCACAGCGTCCTTCCCGGACACCGCGTAGCGGGAGAAGATCCCGCGCCCATAGGCCAGCTCCATACCCTTGGGGTCGATCCCGGACATGCGCACCAGCCCGGAGCGGATCGCCGGGGCCGCCGACACCAGCGGGCACCACATCACGCTGTTCTTCCCCGCACCCGAGGCACCGGCAGTGAGGCAGTGCGCGCCCGAGCCGAGCAGCGGCACCCGCCAGTCCTGCCCGTACTCGGTCCGACCGGCCCACACCCGCCGCAGATCCACAGAAGACCGATCGGGCAACTCGAGAACTGCCGGAGGGGGAACCACCGTGGCCAGTTGGTCGCGACGCTGGAAGTCGACTGACACGACGTTCGGCTCCAGTTCTCGGACCTGACAGCGGGCGACCTTCCGCGCCGACGCGAGCGCGCGTGTAGCGTCGTCGAAGTCTTCGGGCTTCTGGCCGGGCACGAGCTGCACCCGGACCTCATCCCACGACGGGCCGGACCGGACGCCGAGAACCTTGGGAATCTGCGCCCCGGACTGTCGGGCGGTGGCGCGGGTGGCCTTGCGGCGGCCGACCAGGTTGACCGTCACCTCCACCGGCATCGCGTCATCGCGGACGCTCAGGCCGCAGGCGTGCAGCCAACCGGGCAGCTTGCGGTGGTAGACGGCCCAGCGGATCACCCACGACCCAGCAACCGGCCGCACCACTGGTCGAATGAGGTGACGTCGAGCAGCCGCCAGACGCCGAGAAGCAGGGCCAGGCCGACGAGGTTGATCACAAGCCAGACCCAGCCGACCCAGACGCACCACAGGTAGACCGCGATCACCGTCAAGCTGGTCCGCCAGTGGATCACGACCTGGGAGAACAGCCAGAACACGACTTTGCAGGCCCACCACAGGCCGACGAACACGACCACCATCGCGGCCAAGGCCTCAGCCATCGACGCCAAGGCGCGTCCGATCTTGGCCAGGACCCATACGCCGAGGCCGAGGCCGGCCAGGGCGATCACGAGCATTCCGGGGGAGGTCATCGCCGACCACCTCGCAGCACCGCCGAGAGATCCAGCGGCAACGCGCCCAGGCATGAGGCGCACTTGGTCTCACCCGGCAGCAGCCGAGCGAACCGCTTGCATTCCGCGCAGCGCATCCGAGTGACCCCGGTTGACTGGCGTCGGTTGTCATCATTTATCGTCTGCATTGTTCACTTCTCCAGTGGACAGACGCAGAACCGGCGAAAAGGTTGGTAGCCAGGGACCCGGTTCTGCGTTCTAAGGATCAATTCCAGGTGTACGGGGACGCGTTTCTACGTCGCACGTCCCCCGTGCGAATTGTCGATATTCAGTTCTTCTTGTGGGCGCCGCTCCCGTGTCCTCCTATCGGGTCGAGTACTGTCCGCGCGAGCGGAGCTGGACACCTTCAGCGAGCAGGATGTTGCGGGTTTGGTTGTAGCTCAGGCCATACGAGGCAGCGAGTTGCCGGATCGTCTGGCCGTAGTGGTAGGCATTGACGAGGCCCGGCGGTGTCGGAGGAAGCGGGATCTTCGGAGGTCGAAGCGTGACACCCTCGTCGATCAGGGTGGTTCGAATCTTCCGATAGCTAAACGGATACCGCGCCACCAGCCCTTCAAGAGTCTCACCAGCCGTGTACTGGCCAACAAGCTCAGCAACCATCGCCGGATCGATCTCGACCGTCACGGCGCATCCCCGTAGCCCGATTTCCACTCCGGCTTTTGCGTCAGCTTCTCGATCTGCCGCATTTCGTAACCGACCCAGTACAGCGCTTCCCAGTGGTGACGCTGGTCCAGCTCGGCGACCCGCTCATACATCGCCGCGTTCGCCCGGTGGAACTCAACCCAGACCGACTGGTCAGCGTCCGACTCGGGCCGGAGAACGAACACGGCTTCCCGCGCGTCAGCCAGCGTCGCGACCTCGCGATACGACTTGACCACCGTCTCGGCCTCCATCAGGACCGACCGGAGTCGCCACGCGCGCAGCCAGCAGCGCCGCCAGGTCGTCCACCCCGTCGCGGAGCCGGAGAAGGAATGCCACGCATGCCGGCCACTCCTCCAGATCCCCTGGCAGCGCCAGAGTCGCCACCGACGTCGTGCCGGTCACGACCAGCATCGGCGGACTGGCCGGATGCGGCCCGGTTTCCTCCACCGTTACCGAATCCCGAGACTCGACCGTCCATGTCACGCCGAACCCGTCGACCCGAAGTTGCATCGCCGTCTGCCTTACTCGCCCAATCCCTTGCCAGTTCCGCGAACCCTTCGGCCGCCGACTCCAGCGCTGCCACGCACCACCACGGCAGTCCTCGCGACTTGGCCAGCTCGTGCCACGTCCGCGATACCGCCGCGCCGCATTCGCCGTGTTCAACGAAGCCCCCGGCGACAGCACTCGTGTTCCGTGCTCCCACGCCGCCATGTAGTCGCGGTACGCCGCCTCCCACGCCCGGACCAGCTCCTGAAACGCCTTGGCGTCGCGAACCGGCCCGGACGTGTTCGTCCCCCTCATGCCGCCTTCGCCGCCCCTTCACCGGCCGACGTCGAACGCGTGGCCTTGGTGCCGGAGCCGCTGGCCGCCGCCTTGAACCCAGTCGCACGGAAGACATAGGACTGGTACTTGAACTCGCCCTGCCCCGCGACCTTCGGCTCGGCCGTCAGCCCCTCCAGTTCGATCGGACGCATCCGCGGCAGCACTTCCGACGTCGCCGGAACCGGCTGCACATCAGCAAGCAACGTGATCTCGAACGACGCACGCTTCGCCTTCGTCTCGTCCGGGTCCGTGACCGTCACCTTCCACTGCCGCTTACCGGTCACCTCATCCACACGCTGCCGAGCCGGGCGACCGGCCGCCCTGTCCTCCCGGGTCTGGTACTCGTTGTCCGGAGAGACCTCACCGACCATCACCAAACCCTGAGCGAAAGCGTCGTCGAACTCGATCGGGAAGCGGAAACCCTTGTAAATAGCCATTTTTAGTCCCTGTGTCTGTTGTGTTTCTGAAGTCAGTCACCTTCGCCCGGCGTGGCGTCATCGATCGCGCCGGACCACTGCTGTTCGAGGGAAGAGGAATACGAACGGGTGCGGTTCTGGGCCTCGCACCACTCGCCGAACTCATTCGCGGCAACGGCCAGACTGCGCGCGAACCGCGCCGTGTCCATCAGCCCGCCGATGCGGGCCGGTACTTGGACGATGAACGAGGTCTCTTCGCTGCCCGCCACGAGCTGGCGAACGCCCGGTGATGGTGAAACCACCGCCGCGCCGTAGCCGACGAGGGGCTGAATCACCACGTGAATGCCCATCTGCACTCCAGATGTCCTCGGTCTCGGCGTGCCCGGTTGGGCGCGCTGGAACCAGAAGACACCCGGTTACGTGGATCACCCCGGACAAACTGTCCGGGTAGGTGCCAGAGGGGGCTAGCGCGAGGGGGAGACGGCCGTATTCACAGCGTCGAGCACCGCTGACCAGGGCAGTTCTCGCCCCGGAGCACTCCGCGGCTCGTGCAGCGGCCAGACGTCGTCACCGTAGACGAGATGCACACCCGCGCGACGCAACGCCTCAATGTGCATGTCCCAGGACGGGTGACGGGCGTGTGCAGCGTTGACACGCGGGAAGACGACGACGGGGAGGTTTCGGGTCCCGATTGCTTCGTTGACCTGCGTGAGCGCCTGGTTGTCTGCGATGCCGAGAGCGAGCTTAGCGACCGTGTTCGCTGAGGCCGGAGCCACCAGGTAGACGTCCGGCGCGGGGTGCGGGCTGGTGCCGCTGGGTGAGCGCGGCTCGACCCGGACCGGGTATCCGGTGACCTCTTCAAGCTCGGCGAGACCTCCTGACTCGGCCAGCCAGCGGCCGGCAGTCGGAGTCAAGGTCACCGCGACGGTCCAGCCGTCCTGCTGGGCAGGCTTGATCAGCCGGGGAACCAGCTCTTCGACGCCACCGGCGCCCGAGCCGACCAGTCCGAGAACGCGAGTGCCCATCCGACTACCTCACCGCGCCGCAGCGCTCAGCCAGGGCGAGGAGGAGCGACGACTTCTTGCCGCCCGTCGCCGGGGCGCGCCGATACATCGACCGCACGACCTCGCGAACCAGGGTGCTGTGTCGAACGATCGTCGGCGCTTTCTGCTCCGCCGCCAGCAGGGTTTGAAGAGCCTCTTCGTCTTTCGCGACCAGGCTCAGCGCCCGCGCAAAGTCGATCAGGTGCGTTACCTGTCGCTCGACCGGCAGATGGTCGACGTTGATCCGGGGTGCGGATTCGATCACCTGTGAGACGTCGCCCAGGTCAAGCGCGGCCGAGAGCCGGTGCAACTCGACGTTCGCCGGGCCGAACCCGGTCTGCCAGTAGTTCGCGTCCACCCCGAGCTGATCAGCCGCGCGGTTGGCGTGCGACAGCAGCTCGTTCGCCGTCGAGCGGTCCTGGTGCCGGGCCGCAGCCACGGCCGTCCGCAGGTAGAGCATCCCGTACAGGCTCAGCGCCGCTGGATCGCCGGCCGCCATCCTCGGGAGCAGCCACTTCGCGGCGACATCACCCAGCTCAAGGGCGTCGTCGAACCGGCCGACCGCCAGCAAGGCGTGTGTGCCTGACCGGGCGGCCGAGGCCAGAACCAGCGGGTCATCCGCTTCGTCCGCCGCTTGCATAGCGCGTTCCGCCGCGATCCAGGCGAGGTCAGCCTCACCGATCTTGCTCAGAGTTGTCGCCGCCAGGTGATGCACCCGTGCTGACACCGCCGCGCAAGCGCGTCGATATGCCTGGTCGTCCGTCGACGCCGCTTCCATCCCCTGACTGGTCTTGATCAGCCCAGGGAGAGCGGTCACGACGCGGCCGAGGTCGCCCTTTTGGTAGCTCGACCAGGCGCCTTCCACCAGTTGCGCCACCGGAGCCGGGTCGATGTACTCCGGCGACATCGACGAGGAGAACAGCGTCCGGGACAGGCGCCGAGGAGCCATAAGCGCGTCACGGATGGCCGGGACGTCGTCGTTCTCGTCCTGGTCCTCCAGGAGAACGGGTTCACCGAGGAGGTCGCCCAGCGTGACGCGCAGCCCTCGCGCTACGTCGGCGAGCACGTCCAACCTGCGGATATCGCGCTCGCCCCGCTCGATCTTGCTCAGCCAGTCTTCGGACCGGCCCACCAGGTCAGCCAACACCGCCTGCGACAATCCGCGCCGCCGCCGGTAGAAGGCAATACGCTCCCCGATGCTGAGCTGATCACCCGCACCACGCATACCCACAGACTATACGGTGACAGGCTTAGAGTGCCTGACCATGCGTCTTAGAAGCTCGACCCCTCTTGCGCTCAGCCGGTTCGGCGGCGCGCATTGCTTCTGTGCGGATAGTCAATTATCGGAAAGTAGTTCTCAAATTTGGCAGAACTCGGATTGGCAACCTAATGTGCTAGATGATATCCTGGATGCCAGTGTCGATAACTTTATCGGAGTTGTTACTTAAGTAGTCGACCTGACGTGTCGCATACTTCTTCACTGGGATATACGTGATCAATTTGATGACTGAGCTAGTTCCGCAACAACTGCACGTAGACGCAACCCTTGCGGACACTCGTGCATATACGGGTGCAATCTGATAGGCCCGTGCTTTGACGTGTAACTGATCGGGGTCCGAAGGCTCGGCGGTCAAGGCTAACGTCCGCTGAACTTCGATTTCCGTTGCCGAGTTGACTGTAACCTTGTTCTTGACGCGTTTTGCAACTTCTGATTGCAATGCGGCCGTTAGCTTCAGCTTATCATCTCTCCCCAGTCCAAAACTAGCTGTATTCTTGGTTGTATTCTCGACTTCAACCTCGGATCCTTCAGACCATTGCACCTTGATCCTCTCCACCTGTGTGGTGCCGGCATCAATCCGCGCCCTAGTTCTCCAAGACTCCGGAAATATATAACTATCATCAATCTTGTCGATCGATAAGAACCGGTATAAGGTGGTGATTTTCCGGCGAAATACCCGCGCCAACGGGTCCCGGCAGGCGTCTTCGCGGCCGAGCTACCTGGGGTGCCGACTCTGCCGCGAAGCTGGAACCCGGCCGGTGCGCCCGCCACGAGGGAGAGGTTGGGGCGGACGCCCCGGCCGGGAGTCAGTGATTCATGCGCACATCTTTCATGCATCGGGCGCCGGTGAGTAATCGTTATCCGGCAACTAGGCTTTCGCTATTCGTCCTCGTCGGGGTCGGTCATGGGGGTCTGCGGTGTCGCGGGTGTGTGCGGCGGCAGGGGGTCGTGGGATAGACCGGATCGGGTTCGTTCCAGTACTGCTGCACTGTCTGCCCTTCCTCTCAGGGAGTGGAGTGCATTGGAACCCCGGCCGGTTCGCCGTCCTCGGGGGGATAGGACAGGACGCGCCGGCCGGGGGGTCATGGGGGTGGCTGCTCGTCCTGGCGTTCCGGGTGCCGCAGCAGTTCCACAGGGTCGAGGGCTTGGCCGTCGAGTTCCTCGGCGCGGTCGAGGATCGTGGTGCCGATGTGCACCAGGTCGACGCCGAGGCGTCGGAGTCCGGCCGCGTAGGCGGCATCGTCGGGCTGCAGGGTCAGCAGTTCGATGACTGCGGCGCCGATGCGGGTGTTGACCTTCGACAGGCCGGCGAGCAGCTGGCGGTCACGCGCGTGCATCGCGGGTCACCACTTCGTAGAGGTCGCCGGCGAACTCGCCGACGGCCGGGCTACCGGCGCGGGGATGAGGGACGCGGGCCCAGACGTGCGCCGCGCACGCCGGGCACGTCCGGCCGCGCTGCGGGGTCACGACCCGCTGGCTGATGCTGGCCCGGTCGTGCTCAAGCGGGAACGGTGCGCGGAGCAGGCACCAGGGCAGCAGCAGTTCCAGGCGCCGGTTGTCGAGTTCGGCGACCCGGTACAGGTGCGCCCAGCCGTCAGCGTCGAACTCGTGCCACTCCCACGGGTCCAGTCCCCGCGGCTGGTTCGGGTTCGTCGGCCGGTCGTCGAGCGCGGTCACCAGCTGAACCGGTTCTGCCGCGGCCAGTGGCGCCGCACGTCGCGGGCGGCCGCTTCCCACTCCCGCGCCGTCATTGAGGACACCGGCCGGAACGGCTTCTCGTCGAGGTGTGACGGCGCGGAGTGGGTGCGGTTGTCGTCGCCCCGGTCCTGAAGAGGAACGCGGTTGCTCTCGTAGCCCTCGTCCACGGAGGGCGTCTCACCATCTCGCGTCGTCACATGATCAGCATCGGGCAGTTCGTTGTCCAGAATTTGCCACCCAGGCAAACACCCGAACGGGCTATACGTGCAGACCAGCGCGGTACGCCATGCCACGCAGCTCGCGGCCGACGGCGTCCCGCTTCGCCTTCGCCACCAACTCGGCGAGGATCGAGCGCATGAACGGGTGTCGGTGGATCCGCGCCGGCGAGATTAGCTCGGCTTGACGCAGCATCATCACGGCGTCGTCGCGCCGCTTCGGCACCCGGGCCAGCGCGCGGCCGTACTCGCGGTAGTAAGCGGAGCGGCGTGTCGGCGACGGCAGGGCGTCCGGGTTCACTGTCTCGGCGATCTTCGCGGCCTCCGCGTGCTCGCCAGCCTCCAGCGCGACGGACATGCGCCACACGCCGACGTTCGATGGCCCGAATCCGAACCACAGCGCATTGCTCTCGCCAGTGTGGTTGGCCAGCTCGTCGGCGTGATCGAGCGCGGCCAACCGCTCGGTGTTGTTGCGTTGCGCGGCGGAGACCAGCGACGACGTGAGCGTCAGCATCCCGGCGAGCTGCGTCTGTTCCGGTGTTTCGGTGCCTGGCATGGCTTCTCTCAGCGTGTCCTCGGCCATGTCGAACCCGCCGGCCGCCAGCAGGCCGAAGGCCGTTCCGAACGCGCTCACGGCCGTGAAAAGTGGCTCGTCGAGCCGCTCGGCTGCCTGCTGGGCGAGCATGGCCGCTTGCCACGCCAAGTCCAGGCTGGCACCGATGTCGCCGAGCCATGCCTGGGTGCCTTGCACGTGGGTGAGCACCAGCAACCGCAGAACCTCGCGTTCGTCGCGGTGCGCCTTCAAGGTGCTGTGCAGGTCGCGAATCAGGCTCGGTAGCTGCTGGCCGACCAGGCTGTAGTTGCAGTCACGCTGAGCGGTGAGGATCGCCGTTACGCGCGGCGTCAGGGTTTCGACCGAGACCACCTGGCCCCGTGGCTGTCCCATGCTGACAGCGAGCAGGGCCAGACGCACCCCGTCTAGCGAACGATCCTCTTCGAGTTCGCCCGGCGTGGTGAGCGCGCTGCCGGTGATCTCGCTCGGCGCGACCTCCAGCGCGTGAGCGAGGCTCACGATCAGCGACCTGCGGTCAAGGGCGCGGTCCCCGGACTCCAGGCGGGAGAGGTAGGACGGGGAGATGCCCGCCAGGCCGGCCACGACGGCCAGAGACTTGCCGCGGGCATGGCGGATCTGGCGCAGGGTGTCGCCGATCGCCGAGGACATGGCCGTACTCCTCTTCGCGGGGCTGCGACTCTTCGCGTGCCCCCGGGAGCTACCCGGGGGCGTTCCTCCGCGAAGAGGTGCAGGACCAGCTTACCGGCTGGGACGGAATCGCTCCGTCCATCGGACGGCGTCCAGCCAGTAACAGCGTGTCTTCAGCGGGCGACATGTACGACGGACCGCGCCTGTGGAGCGGGGTAGCCAATCAGGGAGGTGCCGTGTTCGGCCGGAAGAAGCGTCGCAACATCGCCAAGCAGACCGAGATCCAGCGTCGGCAGGCCGAAGCGCAGGGCCTCGTGGTGAGCCCGTATCCCGAAGGTTCGCTCGGGGATCGTCTGTACAAGCACAAGGCGGCGAAGAAGGCCGCTCCGGAGCAGCAGTAACCCCGTAAGGACGAGGAAGCCCCTACCCGACCGTCGTGGCAACGTAGGGGGCTTCCGCTGTCTCAGGACCTTGCCTGCGTCACGTCGCTCTGCGGCCGGCCGCAGAGAGCAGCCGCCGCGCCACTCGACTCCGAACCGGCCGAGCTCGGCGAGCCGCCCGGCGACCAGCGCGCCGCGGTCGCAACTCGTCGACGCGGGCGTGTGCGCGGGGGCCAGGCCAACGAGTAGGCCGGCGACGAGCGCCAGGACGAGGAGCACGGATACCGCACGGAGCACGCGCCCGTGTTCCGTCTCTGTTCCGTCGAACCCTTGACGAGAGCAGTTTTCGACCAACGTCGACAAACGTTGTTCGGCCTGCTTAAAGGCTGGTCTGGCCGCAGATCGCCAGGTCGGCCCAGGCCGGCCGCAAGATCACGCAGATCTACGAAGGCACCAACCAGATCCAGAAGGTTGTCATGGCCCGGGCTTTGTTGAGGGGCTGATCCGCGGTTGGTTTTCCGCCACCCCGAAGCCCGATTGTGACTACGGACGGCGGCACCGCGTCAAGGCGGGAAAGCGTGCCTTGACCCGGTGCCGCCGTCCGTGTTTTGGCTTCGGATCGGGGTTGCGGGAGGTTCGGGTTCCGCCGTGGTTGCTGGGTGGCTGGGGCCGGAAAATGATCCACTGGCGGCAGGTTTGAAGAACCCGGCTCACGGCCGCCGCCGCCATGGTGGCGCGCACGCCAAGACACCGCCTTGTTGTGCCGCTCGTCATCAGCTGAATTTCGCCACATGAGACATAACCCACCGCCGGGGCGGATTTTCGCTCCGGCGGTGTCACTCTCGAAGCATGTACTGGCCGGTTCCGGCGTCCTGGACGCCCCACGACGAAGCCGAGCTGGTCGCCGGCTGGCGGCTGTGGCTCGAGCTGTCCGATCGCGCCTGGCCGACCGCCGCCTGGGACGGGACCCCGGCCGGCGCCGTTCGCCAGCTCCGTGACCTGCTCGCCGCGTGCGACGAAATCGAGACCGCCTACCGCGCGGCCGCCGACGAGCCCTCGCCCGGGTTCCTGAGCCTGACACAGGGGCTCGCCGTCACGGCGGGTTCGGCGATTTCACTGTGGTTCGACGACTTCGACCAGCTCGACGGCGAGCGCGCCGCCCTGCTGCACGAGGACCTCACCCGGTTCGCCGAGCAGGCGGAACAGGTACTGACGCTGCTCGCGGTCAACGGCGGCTGGGCCGGCCTCGACGAGGTGCGGCGCCGCCCCGCCTAGGATCCGGCCGTCGTCGGATCGGTGCCGCCTTCTTCGACGGCCCGGAACCGCGTGCCGCCGAGAGCGTCGTCCAGCGGGCGGTCCAAGGTCAGCTCCGGGCCCGGTTCGATCGCCCAGCCGAGCTCGACGACGGTGTCGACGTGCTCCCGCTCCTCGGCCAGGTGCGTGACGTCCGGGCCGTCCAGCGCCCACGTGCCGCTGATGGTCAGGTGCAGCCGGGCGGCCAGCACGCCGGGCGCCGGGACGTGCCAGCGGAACCGGTGGACGACGAACTCCGTGCTCCAGCTCGCCCAGTACAGCCAGCCCGAACCGTCGGCGCGGAAGCCGAGGTCGGTGTACTCGGGCGAGCCGGGGTGGACTTCCTGGTCCGACCAGTAGCCGATCAACCGCGGATCCACAGCGCGATCATCCCAGGGCACAGCAAGTGATTAGGCCGCTTGGCCCAGCGGATCGAGGGCGGGCTGGGTACCCAGAAGGCATGAACCGGACAGAGGCCACCGCCGAAAGAGGCGAGAAGAGCAACACCGCGCAATGGCTCGGCCGGGCCGGCATGGCGTGCTACGGCGTCGTGCACCTCGTGCTCGCCTACCTCGCCCTGCAGGTCGCCTTCGGCAGCAGCGAGCAGGCGGATCAGAAGGGGGCACTGGAGCAGATCGGCTCGTCGGCGTTCGGGCGGATCCTGCTCTGGATCGTCGCCATCGGGCTGGTCGCCTTCGGGCTGTGGCAGTTCCTGATGGCCGCCACCGGCTACGACTGGGTCAGCGGCGGGAAGCGGACGCGCAAGCGGCTCGGCGCTGCCGCCCGTGGTGTCGTCGTCCTCGTGCTCGCCTTCACCGCCGTCCGGCTCGCCATCGGCAGCAGCGGGGGCGGCTCGAGCAGCCAGAAGCAGCAGGAGTTCACCGGCAAGCTGCTGTCGCTGCCGGCCGGGCCCGTTCTGGTGGTCCTCGTCGCGGCGGCCATCCTGGGCGTGGCGATCGCCGCCGGGGTCAAGGGCGTCAAGCAGAAGTTCCTCGAAGACCTCAACGCGAGCGAACTGCCGGGCAAGTCGCGTCGCTGGGTCGGCTGGCTGGGCACCACCGGGTACCTCGCCAAGGCCGTGGTGTTCACCGTGGTCGCGATCCTGCTGGCCATCGCCGGGTTCAACGCCGACGCGCACCAGGCGGGCGGCCTGGACGCCGCGCTCAAGACGCTCGCCGCGCAGCCCTTCGGCACCGTGCTGCTGACCGTGGTGGCACTGGGGCTCGCGGCTTTCGGCGTCTACAGCTTCGCGGCGGCGTGGGCGCACAAGCGCTGATTGGTGCCTGTCGGTTTCCTGTCGATCACCGTCCGGAGCTTCGGCTCGAGGTGCCCGGTGCCCTACTTTGGATCGGGTCAGTTGAAATTTCACCTACCTGGGAGCTGAAACCGGATGTTCGGACGATTCAAGGACGTGGCCCTGTTGCTGGGGAGGATCGGCGTCGCGGTCGTCTTCCTCGCGCACGGGCTCCAGAAGTGGAACAACGGCATCGACGGCACAGCGAAGTTCTTCGAGATGACGGGCGTCCCGCTGTCCACGGTGGCCGCGATCTTCGCGATCGCGGTCGAAATCCTCGGCTCCATCGCGTTCATCGTGGGCTTCCTGCTGCCGCTCGTCGGCCTCGGCTACGTCGTGATCTCGGTCGGCGCGCTGCTCTCGGTGCACATCGACAACGGCCTGACCGGCCAGGGTGGCTACGAGCTGGTTCTGGTGCTGGCGCTCGCCGGGCTCGCCCTCGGCTTCAACGGCGGCCGGCTCTCGCTCGACCACCTGCTGTGGGGCCGCAAGCGCGCCCGCCGCGACGCCGAGGTCGGGGACCTGCAGAACGCCTGACCTGTAAGTTGCGTGAAGGCCACCTCGGCGAGGTGGCCTTCACGCGTTCAAGCCGGGAGGTCCGCCGTGGTGCGTTCCGCGTCACGGCGGGCGTCCAGCTTCGCCGGGTCCGCGTTGCTGACGTGGACCAGGTGGGCGCCCGCGGCCAAGGGGACGAGCAGACCGTCGAGGATGCCCTCCGGTCCGCTCCAGTCCCGGGTGGACAGCACCCGGTCGCCCGCGGTGAGGCCGAGTTTCGCCGCGCGCGCCCTGGCCTCGGCCAGCACATCGTCCACAGTGGACCCGAAGAGCGCGGCCGTGCTGCCCGGGACCGGGAAGAGCGGGCTGAACTGGTCGCCCGCCAGCCGCGCCTCGGTCAGGTAGTCGAAGGCCCCGCCGCCCGGCGGCTCGGCGAGGCCGCGGCCCATCGGGTCCAGCGTCACGACTGCGGTGGCCGCCGCACCGGTCGGTTCCGGGTCGTCCGGCCCGACGAACGCCACCCGCGCGCCGGTGCCCTCGGTCACGACGTGCGCCCCGCACCACCACGCCCCGAGCAGCACGCCGACGGTCTGCCAGTGCGCCGGGAGCTGCACGGCCACGGCGTCGCCCGGCTCGACGTCGAACTCCTCGGTCAGCCAGTTGGCCGTCTTCGCCGCCCAGTTGGCGGTGGTCGCCACGGACAGCTCGACGCGGCTGCCCAGCTGGTCGTCGTAGTGGGTGATCAACGGTTGGGCGGCCGGCAGCGGGCGCAGCAGCTCGTCGGTCAGGCTCATGGGGACAAGGCTAAAGCGCGGACCACGCGCGGCGCCGGTTGACACGCGATCACCGCCCTCAGTATGTTTGCTTTGAAAGCAAATCCATCTCGGAGGCTGGGGGAACCATGACGATCCTCGTCACCGGAGCCGGCGGGCACGTCGGGCGCGCGGTGCTCGACGCACTCGTCGCCGCCGGTCAGGACGTCCGCGCGTCGAGCCGTGACGCCACGAAGCTCGACGTGCCGGACGGCGTCGCGAAGGTGAGCGCGGACCTGGAGGACGCCTCGACACTGGAGCCCGCGCTCGACGGCGTCTCCGCGGTCTTCCTTTACGTGCGCCCGCAGGGCATCGAGGGATTCGTGAAGGTGGCCGAGGCGGCCGGCGTGCGGCACGTCGTGCTGCTGTCGTCCGGCGCGACGCTCGAACCGCAGGCGGCGCAGAGCCGCATCGCGCGGCTGCACCGCGTGGTGGAGGAGGCGCTGATCGCGGCGCCGTTCGCGGAGACGCTGCTCAACCCGGGCTCGTTCGCGACGAACACCCTGGGCTGGCGCGCGGACATCGCCGAAGGCGTGGTCCGCACGCCGTACCCGGATTCGCGGGTCGGCTCGATCCACGAGCGGGACATCGGCGAGGTCGCGGCGAAGATCCTGGCGGACGGTTCGCACGCGGGGCAGGCGCTGCAGCTGACCGGACCGGAGCCGATCAGCTTCCGCGAGCAGGCGGCGGTGCTGGCGGACGTCCTCGGCCGGCCGCTGCGGGTCGAGGAGCTGTCGCCGGAGCAGGCGGCCGAACGGATGGCCGCGCTGGGCTGGCCGCCCGAGGTCCCGCCGGAGGTCCTGCGGGCGGTGGAGCGGACGACGCGGGAGCCGTCGGCGGTGACGGACGTCGTGCGCGAGGTGACCGGCCACGCCCCGCGCACGTTCCGCCAGTGGGCGGAGGAGCATCGGGCCGACTTCGCCTGACGAAGGGGTCAGTTGACGCAGGGGACGCCGGGGGAGGCTTGGGGTAGCGGCGCCGCGGCGGGGGCGGCGCCGCTGCCCGAGCCGCCGCCCGCCGGCGCCTGGGTGGTGGTCGGCGCCGGGGCCGAGCGGCCCGCCAGACCCGCCACGAACTCGCGGACCGCCTTCGGGTCGATCTGCACGATGCTCTGCCCGTCCGCACTCCGGCCGTTGGCCGTCACCACCGGGATCGTCGCGAACGTGAGGTCGCCCGACGCGATCCCCTTCGCCTGCTGCGCGAACTGCAGCAGGTCGAGGCCCGGGTCCAGGGTCAGCGACCGGTGCACCGCGTCCATCAGGTCGTTCAGCGTGCCCGGGCTGGTCAGCGTGCCCGCCGAGAGCAGCTGGCGCAGTGCCGACGACAGGAACGCCTGCTGCCGGACGATCCGGTCCAGGTCGCCGCGCGGCAGGTTCTTGCGCTGCCGGACGAACGACAGGGCCTCGCCGCCGGAGACGGTCTGCTCGCCGCGGCGGAAGTTCGCGCCCGAATCCTTGTCCTCGGTCGCGTGGTTCAGGCACACCTTGACGCCGCCGAGCGCCTCGGTCATCAGGTAGAACCCCAGCAGGTTGATCTCCGCGTAGTGGTCGATCCGCACCTGCGTCAGGTCCTGCACCGCCTGCACCAAGACCCGGCGGCCCTCGGTGTCGGAGTCCCGCTCGATCTTCGCCTGGTCGCGCTCGCCCTGCCCGCGCAACGCCTGCGCGAAGTGCGCCTTGGCGATGCCGTACGCCGAGTTGATCTTCGCTTCGCCGCGGCCCGGGACGGCCGTCCACGTGTCACGCGGGACCGAGACCGCCGACGGCTTGCCGCCGTTCTTCGGGACCCGCAGCAGGATCATCGTGTCCGTGTTCACCGCGCCGTCGTTGGCTTCGGTGCGCAGCTGCCGCAGCACCCGCGCCGGCAGCGCGTTGCCTTGGGCGTCCGTGCGCGCGTCGCTGCCGACGAGCAGGATGTCCTCCGCGCCGTCGTCCGCGGGTGGTGGCGCGGGTTCGCCGGCCCGCGGCGTGAGCGCGTCGGTCGTCGGGACCGTGCTCTGCAGCTGGTCCTTCGTGACGTAGACGTAGCCGCTGGCGCCGAGCGCGAGCAGGGACACCAGGCCGACCGCCACGCGACGGCTCACTCGGCCCACGCGGCGCACCCGCGACGGCGTCGCAGGAGCCTGCCGCGGAAACGGCGACGGCTTCTGTGTCATTCGGGGCTTCGCCCCGAGCCGGGGGCTTCGCCACCCGGACCCCCGAGAGCGGTCGTCGTCGCTCTGCGTTACCGGATCGCCGCTCGCCTCCGGTTTTTCCTGCTCGTCTGCCACGCTGGCCTACCTCCCCCGAACACCCTGCGTACGCAGTCTAGTTGACGCAGGGAACGTCGCCCGCCGTGATCGGCGGTGCGGCGGGAGTGGCGGGGGTGGAAGAGACCGTCGGCGGCTTGGCCGCGGTCGGCGTCGGCGCGCCACCGGCGCCGGCGGCCGAATTCCGCATGTCCTTGCCCAGCAGGACGCGCACGTGCCCGGTGGGGACGTCCCGGTCCGGCTCGGCCTGCACGTTCGCGCCCAGCGCCTGCTTGACCAGGTCCAGCGCGGCGTCGTCGCCCGGGTGGTACCGGACGACGGTGCTGTTGCGGGTGCTCAGCCGCTGGTCGGCGGCGAGCGTGAAGCCCTTGCCCTGCAGCATCGTGTGCGTCTGGCCGGCCAGCGACGGCGAGCCCGAGCCGTCGAACAGCTCGACCGTGACGGCCTTCGCGCCGGGCAGCTGCGCCGGCGACGGCGCCGGCGGGGTGTCGCCGTCCGACGTCAGCCGCGCCACCTCGGCCGCCACCTGGGCCGGGTCGACGCGCAGCACGTCGGCGCCGCCGATGTTCGCGTTGCCCAGCGTGGGGATGGTGTGGAACTCGATGTTGCCGCCGGTCAGGCCGCGCATCTGCTCGGCGAACTCGGTCAGGTCCCAGCCCTGCGACAGCACGACGGACTTCTTCACCGCCGTCACCAGGTCCGCGATCTTCACCGGGCTGGTCAGCACGTCGGTCGAGATCACCTTGCGGGCCAGGCCGGAGAGGAACGCCTGCTGCCGCGCGATCCGGTCGAGGTCGTAGTTGGGCAGGCCGTAGCGCTGCCGCACGAACGCGAGCGCCTGCACGCCTTCGATCGTCTGGCGCCCGCCCGGCAGGTCCACGCCGGACTTCGTCTCCTTGACCGGGCCGTTGAGGCAGACCTCGACGCCGCCGATCGACTTCGTGATCTCGTAGAAGCTCGCCAGGTTGACCTCGGCGTAGCGGTCGATCATGCCCGGCTTGCCGATGAACTTCTCGAGCGTGGCGATGAGGTTCTTGCGCCCGGCGACCTTCGCCTGCGCGTCGGCCTCCCTGAGGTCGGTCATGCCCTGGCGCTGCAACGTCCGGTAAGTGTCCGTGTACGCGTAGACGAACGCGCTGTTGAGCTTGTGCTTGCCGAAGCCGCCGGCCAGCTCGACCCACGAGTCACGGGGGAACGAGACCGCGATCGCGTGCTTCCCGTTCTGGGGGATGTGCACCAGGATCATCGTGTCGGTGTTCAGCTCGCCGTCGGAGACGCCGGCGTGCAGCATGTCCAGCACTTCGCGGGGCAGCGGGTTGCCCTGCGCGTCGGTGCGGCTGTCCTGGCCGACCAGGAGGATGTCGATCGCGCCGTCGAGCGGCTTCGCGTGCGCCTCGGTGTCGGCGAAGACGTTCGTGGTGGTCAGGCCGGTGTTCGGGTCGCCGATGTAGTGCCAGCCGTACCAGGTCAGGGCCAGAATGGCCACCGACAGCAGGGAAACCACGACCTTGCCGCCGCGGCGGGCGAAGACCGTGGCACCGTGGCTGATGTCCTGCCTCCGGCGCGCCGGGATGGTCGGCGCAGCCCGCTCGGTCACGCGCTTCCTCCCCTGTGAACCCCGTGCATCCCCCAGGACACCTGTGTGTCTCCACCACAGACTCTACTGAGGGTGTTGTGGGACCTCCGTAGGCTGGGGGCGGATCGCCCCGCCCGGGGGCGTGGGGAAAGGCGGGAAGATGCGGGTCCTGGTCACCGGTGGTGCCGGCTTCATCGGGTCGCACTACGTCCGGCAGGTGCTGACCGGCGCCTATCCGGCGTTGCGCGATGCCGAGGTGGTCGTGCTGGACAAGCTCACCTACGCGGGCAACGAGGCCAACCTGGCCCCGGTCGCCGCCGACCCGCGGCTGCGGTTCGTCCGCGGCGACATCTGCGACACGGCGCTGGTCGTCGACGTGATGGCAGGCGTCGACCTCGTCGTGCACTTCGCGGCCGAGTCGCATGTGGACCGCTCGATCCTCGGCGCCGCCGACTTCGTGCTGACGAACGTGCTCGGCACGCAGAACCTGCTGCAGGCGGCCCTGGAAGCCGGCGTCGGCAAGTTCGTGCACGTGTCCACCGACGAGGTGTACGGCTCGATCGAGCACGGTTCGTGGACCGAAGACCACCTGCTGGAGCCGAACTCGCCGTATTCGGCATCCAAGGCGTCGTCCGACCTGGTGGCGCGGTCGTTCTTCCGCACCCACGGGCTGCCGGTGTGCATCACCCGGTGTTCCAACAACTACGGTCCGTACCAGTTCCCGGAAAAGGTCGTCCCGCTGTTCGTCACCAGCCTGCTCGACGGGCGGAAGGTGCCGCTCTACGGCGACGGGCTCAACGTCCGTGACTGGCTGCACGTGGACGACCACTGCCACGGCATCCAGCTGGTCGCCGACGGCGGGCGGCCGGGCGAGATCTACAACATCGGCGGCGGCACCGAGCTGACGAACCGGACGCTGACGGAGAAGCTGCTGGCCGCGGTCGGCGCGGGCTGGGACAGCGTCGAACCGGTCGAAGACCGCAAGGGCCACGACCGCCGGTATTCGGTGGACATCACGAAGATCGGCGAGGAGCTGGGGTACGCTCCGCGCGTCTCCTTCGAGGATGGGCTGGCCGAGACAGTGGCCTGGTACCGGGACAATCGTGCGTGGTGGGAGCCGCTGGCCGAGCGGGCGGCGCTGAAGAAGTAGGGGTTTTCTGTGCCGCTGACGGTGCTTGTGCCCGGGGGTTCCGGGCAGCTCGGCCGGGATCTCGCCGCGCTGGCGTCCCCTTCGGTGGACGTCGTGGCCCCCGGTTCGGCCGAGCTGGACGTGACGGCGACGGGCCAGGTGCTGGCGGCGGTCGGGGCGTTGGCCGACCGGGCCAGGGAAGCGGGCTCGAACCCGGTGGTCGTCAACGCGGCGGCGTACACGGCGGTCGACGCGGCGGAAACCGATGAGGAGCGCGCGTTCGCGGTGAACGCGGACGGCCCCCGGGTGCTGGCGGCGGCCTGCGCGTCCCGGCGGGTGCCGCTGATCCACGTGTCGACGGACTACGTGTTTCCCGGCGACGCATCCACGCCGTACGAGCCTTCGGACGAGCTGGGACCGCGATCGGCGTACGGCCGCACGAAGGCGGCGGGCGAGGACGCGGTGCTCGGCTCCGGGGCGTCGTCGTGGGTGGTGCGGACGGCGTGGCTCTACGGGCGGTCCGGCTCGAACTTCGTGAAGACCATGGCCGCGCTGGAGTCTTCCCGGGACACGTTGTCCGTTGTGGACGATCAGGTCGGCGGTCCTACGTGGACGGCCGACCTGGCCGCCGGCCTGCTGGAGCTGGCTTCGCGCGTGGCCGCGGGGGAGGGGCCGTCGCAGCGGATCCTGCACTGCACGAACGCGGGTGCGGTGAGCTGGTGCGGGTTCGCGCGCGCGGTCTTCAAGAAGCTGGGCGCGGACCCGGAGCGGGTGCACCCGTGCACGACGGCGGAGTTCCCGCGCCCGGCACCGCGCCCGGCGTACTCGGTGCTGTCACCGGCATCCTGGCTCGCGGCGGGCCTGACCCCCCTGCGGCCGTGGGACGAAGCCCTGGACGCCTACTTCGCGGCTGAGTAGGACCCAGACTCAAGCGCCCCAATGTGGCCTTGGGTGCGTTGAGCGCACCGAAGGCCACATTGGGTGCGTTGAACGCACCGAAGGCCACATTGGGGCGCTGGGGGCGGGCGCTTCAGTGGCGGCCGGAAGCGAGGCGGTAGGCGCCGACTGTCAGCTCCGCGCAGGTTCGCCACGTGAAGTTGGCCGCGTGGGCTCGTCTTGATGCCGATGTCGCCACCGCGTGCGGGTCCGTCACGGCCGTGCGCAGGGCCTCGGCCAAGCCGTCCACGTCGCCGTACGGGACCAAGCTTGCGCACTCTCCCGCCACCTCGCGCAAGGCCGGGATGTCCGTGCAGACCACCGGGACGTCCGAGGCCATCGCCTCCAGCACCGGGAGCCCGAACCCCTCGTCGCGCGAAGGCAGGACCAGGGCCGACGCGCCGGCCACCACCGTGCGCAGGTCCACATCGGACAGATAGCCGGTCTGGCACCTCCTGGCGCCGCGGGGGAACGGGCCCGGGCCCGCGAACACCAGGTCCGGGAGGTCCGGGGCCGAGTCGTGCGCCCTGGCCAGCCAGTCCAGGCCCTTCCGCGGGCCTGCCGCGCCCGCGAACAACAGATAACGCGCGGGCAAGCCGAGCCGGGCCCGGCGGTCGTCGTCCGGGGGGCGGGCGGTGAACCACGCCGGGTTCACGCCCAGCGGTGTCACCACGATCTTGTCGCGTGCGACGTCGAGGCGCTCCGCCACCGCGTCCGCCACCGCCGCCGTCGGGGTGCAGACCACGTTCGCGCGGCGGGCGCCGCGGCGGACCAGGGCCGGGAGGTCCTTGTCGCCCGGGGCGAGTTCCTCCGGGTTGTCCAGGAAGGCCAGGTCGTGGATCGTCACCACGCCCGCCGCGCGGAACCGGCCCGGGAGCACGAAGTTCGTGCCGTGCACCACGTCCGTCGAGCCGGCGAACAGCTCCACCGGCGGGAAGTCCGACCGCAGCCACGCCATCCGCAGCAGCCGCGCCGACACCGGCATCCCGCGGGCGCGCGCGCCGTACGGGAGCACGTGCCGCAGCCGCCGCCAGCCGCGCAGCGTGAACGCCACCGCGCGCGTGTCCACCTCGGGGATCGACACCAGTTCTTCGCTCAGCGCCGCCGTGTACCGGCCGATCCCGGTCCGCGTGCCGAGCAGCGGGGTGCCGTCGAGGAGGACGCGCAGCGACCTAGCCACGCGGTGACCTCCGGGGCCGAGCCCCGGACCCCAGCCGGGGGACAAGCCCCCCTGGACCCCCCGACAAGCGTTGGCGCGCAACCTTGAGCACCCGGCCGCCGACGCGCCGGGCCAGTTCACCGGCGCCCCCGGCGGCGAGGTACTCGCGGACGAGGTCCACGTCCCGGCGCACCATCGCCCGGCCGCGCACCGGCGGCGTTGTCACCAGGTCCGCCGATCCGGGCAGCCGGTCGGCCGCCGGGCGCGGGTCGCGGCAGAACTCCACCAGCGGCTTCAGCGCCTCCGGCCACGCGAACCGCTGCGCGACGACGGCGAGCCGTTCCACGCAGCCCGCGGCGAACTCCTCGTCGTACAACGCCTTTTCGAGCGCGTCGGCCAGGGCGGCGTCGTCTTCGGCCGGGACGACGACGCCCAGCCGCTCGGCCCGGACCAGGTCGGCGAACGCGTCGCCGTCGGTGGTGACGATCGGCAGCCCCGCCCACAGGTAGTCCAGGACGCGGGTGCGGAAGGCGAACGTCGTTTCGACGTGCTCGTAGTGCGTGGTGACGCCGCAGTTCGCGTCGAGCAGCCAGTTCTGGCGCTCGTGGTAGGGCACCCACTGCTCGTTGAAGTAGACGTGCTTGCCGGTCAGCCCCAGCGAATCGGCCAGCCGGATCGTCCGCGTGCCGATGTCCATCTCGGCGACCTCGGGGTTCGGGTGCTTCATGCCGAGGAACACCAGCCGGACGTCGCCGCGGCGACGCCGCAGCTTGTCGATCGCGCGGACCAGGGTCAGCGGGTCGAACCAGCTGTACACCCCGCCCGCCCACAGCACGACGTGGTCGGTGCCGCCGATGCCCAGCGACGAGCGCAGCCCCGGCCCGGTGCGCACCGGCGGCTCCGGCGGCAGGCCGAAGGGGACGACCGCGAGCAGCGACTGCGTGGTCGGGTCGGCGTCGTAGAGGCGCGGCGAAAGCCGGCCCATCGCGGCGAGGTGCCCCAGCCAGAAGTGCCGCTGCCGCTCGGACGCGCAGAGGAAGAAGTCGCCGCGCTCGAGCTGCGCGTCGAGGACGCGGGTGACGCCGGCGAGGTCGGCCGTGCGCTTGTCGTCGGCAACGCCCTTGCCCTGCTCCAGCAGCTCCAGGTGCATCGGGTCGTACAGGTCGGCGACGACGATCTTGCCGCTGTGCTGCTTCTTCAGCGACGGCGCCAGCTCCAGCACGTGCCCCTGCAGCACGACGACGTCGGCCCAGGCGATCGGCGCGTCCAGCTCGCGGTGCTTGCCCCCGCTCACCCGGAACGGCGCCGGCGGCGGTGTGGCCAGCGGGTTGGTGGTGACGAGGTGGACGTCGTGTTCGGCGGCGAGCGCCAGCGCGATGTTCCAGGCGCGGATCGCCGGACCCGCCATCCGCTCGGTGAGCGCGTCGCCGGTGATCACCAGGATCTTCCGGCGCTGCCCGAACGCCTTCTCGATGCCGAACGCCTCGACGAGGATGTCGTGCGCGGCCAGGTACCGCGGCAGCGGGTACGCGGGCTCCAACGCCTTGCGCAGCAAGGGAAGCAGGTCGGCGTCGGTGCGGACGCGGGCCGCCTGCTCGGCCGCGCGTGACTCGGCCAGCGAGGGCAGCAGCTCGACGAACTGGTCGATGGCCAGCAGCCCGGCGAGCGTCGTGCGCGGGACGGCGACCTCGCCGGACTCGATCGGGCCGACACCCCGCTCGAGGTCCAGCTGGGTGGCGTCCAGCTCGCCGCGCGCGGTGGCCCGGCGCACGGCCAGCGCGAGCGCCGCGGGCAGCGCGCGGGCCAGGGTGTCGTCGGAGAGGTTCTTGTAGAGCGCGGCCAGGGCGTTGCGCTCCAGCAGGAAGGTCTCGCGGCCGGTTTCGGGGGCGTCGACCGACGCCATCGTGGCGTGGTGGCGGTGGTAGGTCAGCGAGCCGGGGACGTACCGGACGCGCCAGCCGCGCAGGTTGAGCCGCCAGCCGAGGTCGACGTCCTCGTAGAACATGAAGAACCGCTCGTCGAAGCCGCCGAGCTCGGCGAACACGCCCGCCCGGACGAACAGGGCCGAGCCGGTGCCGAACAGGACGTCCTTCGCGACCTCGTGTTCGGCCGCCGGGACGTCGGCGAGCGGCGCACCCGCGTGGCGCTTGTAGCCCATGCCGAACCAGGTCAGGCCGCCGTCGACGAAGTCGGTGCCGGTGCCGTCCCAGTCGAGGACCTTGCTGGCCACGGCGGCGACGCCGGGCTGGGCGCGCAGCTCGGCGACGGCGGCGGAGACCCAGCCGGGTGCCGGGCGGGCGTCGTTGTTGAGGAAGCCGAGGACGGTGCCCTTCGCGTGCTTCGCGCCGAGGTTGCAGCCGCCCGCGAAGCCGGTGTTGCGGCCGGCCTCGACGACCTGGGCCTGCGGCACGGCTTCGCGGATGCGCGCGGCTTCGTCCGAGTTGTCGACGCAGATCAGCTCGAGCTCGGGGTAGTCGTGCTCGGCGAGCGCGCGCAGGCAGGTGATCGTGTCGTCGGCGCCGTGGTAGTTCACCACGATCACCGAGACGAGCGGTTGCGGATCCCCCTGCGCCAAAGCCAGCTCCTCGTCGTCGATCCTGGCGCAAGCTTAAAGGCCTGCCCATGCCTCCCAGACCGCGCCTCGGCCGAGCGCCGCGCGGCGGGTGATCTCGCGCCGGGTCCGCAACGTCGCCGGTAACCGCAAGGCCACTTCGGCCAGCACGCGGCAGCGCAGGCCGAACCGGAAGTTCGCCGCCGCCGACCGCCCGGGGCGCAGCGGCAGTACCGCCGTCAACACGGCGAAGCGGACCAGCTGGTTCACCGCGACGCCGCGGGGCGCGCAGCGCAGCAGCATGAGCAGCCGGTTGCGCTCGTTCCAGCGGTGGAACTCCGGCGAGCCCAGCTCGCTGCTGACGCCGTGGGCGTGCCGGACGCGGGCGTCCGGTGCCGCGACGACGTCCCACCCGGCCAGGCGCAGCCGCCACGCCGTGTCGGTGTCTTCGTAGTAGCAGAAGAAACCCGCCGGGACGCCGTGGACGTCGCGCAGGGCGTCGGTGCGGAGCAGGGCCGCACCGCCGCAGAAGCCGAAGATCTCGACGGCGGGCTCGGTGACGTCGGCGCCGTGGCCGTCGGCGGTCAGCCGGACGCCGGCGGACTGCGTGCTGCCGTCGGAGCGCACGAGCAGGGGCGTCGCCGCGGCGGCCAGCGGCGCCTTCTCGAGGGTGTCCTCCAGCGTCGCGAGCCAGTCCGGCGCGGGCTCGGCGTCGTCGTTCAGCCACGCCATGAGCGGGGTCCGGACCTTTTCGAGCGCGACGGAGAGGGCGCCCGCGTAGCCGGCGTTGCGTGGCAGGCGAATTACTTCCGGATGCGAAGGATGGGCCGCGAGCAGGGCGGCGGTGCCGTCGTCGGAGGCGTTGTCGACCACGAGCGTCCGATGTGGACGCGTCTGCGCGGCGAGCGCGTCGAGGCAGGCCGTGATGTGCCCGGCGCCCCGCCAGGTCACGACTACCACCGTGGTGGCGGGATTCGCGGTCACGTCCCGCACAATAGCCGCGTGCCCGAACTGGTCGTGCTCGCCGAGCAGCTCCTCGCGCCCGTGCCCGGTGGCACCGGGCGCTACACGGCCGAGCTGCTCCCCGCGCTCGCGAAGACCGCGCCACCGGGCTGGACGGTGTCCAGCGTGGTCGCGCGGCACGCCGACGTGTCCGCGGCCCGGCTCGACGGTGTCGAAGGGCCCCGGGTGCTGCGGATCCCGCCGCGGGCGCTGGTCGCCGCGTGGCAGCTGGGCCTGCGCTGGTGGCCGGGCGGCGACGCGGTGCACGCGCCGACGCCGTTCGCGCCGCCGCGGGCCCCGGCCGGGAAGACGCTGAGCGTGACCGTGCACGACACCGTGCCGTGGACCCACCCGGAAACACTCACCGCGCGCGGCGTCAGCTGGCACCGGTCGATGATCGCGCGGGCGGCGCGGCGGGCGTCCGGGCTGGTCGTGCCGACCCGGGCGGTCGCCGACGAGCTCGCGGTGCTCATCGACGTCGACGTCCCGGTGCGCGTGGTGCCGCACGGCGCGCGGGTGCCAGCCGGCGACGCGGACCTGGAGCTGCCGGCGCAGTACGTGCTGGCGGTCGGCACGATCGAGCCGCGCAAGGGCATCGACGTGCTGGTCGACGCGGTCGCGGCGCTGGAGGGCACGGTGCTCGTGCTGGCCGGCCAGCCGGGCTGGGGTGGCGTCGATCCGGTGGCGCTGGCGCGCGAGCGCGGTCTGCCCGCGGATCGGCTGCGGGTGCTCGGGAAGGTGTCGGACGCGGAGCTGGCGACCGCGTTGCGGCACGCGAGCGCGCTGGCCGTGCCGAGTCTCGCCGAGGGGTTCGGGCTGGGCCTGCTGGAGGCGATGGCGGCCGGGGTGCCGGTGGTGCACACCGACGTCCCGGCGCTGGCCGAAGTGGCGGGCGGAGCCGGGCTCGTGGTGCCCCGCGGAGACGCCGCGGCGCTGGCTTCCGCGCTCCGGGAGGTGCTCGGTTCGCCGTCGCGGGCGGCGGAGCTGATCCGGGCGGGACGGGAGCGGGCGAAGGCGTTCACCTGGCGTCGCGCGGCCGAGGCCGTCTGGGCGATCCACCGGCGGGCGCACGACTGACCAGGCCGGTTTGCCAGTTCCCCACCATGACGCCGGGGTGCCGCCGTACCCTGCAGGGGTGAGCGACGACCCCCGGGTGCTGATCGACGCGACCGCGGTTCCCGCGGACCGCGGCGGTGTCGGCCGGTACGTGGATTCGCTCGTCGCCGCCCTCGACGCGGACGGGGCGCGGATCACCGTCGTCTGCCAGCCCCGCGACCTGCAGCTTTACGATCAGCTGGCGCCGCGATCGCGCGTCGTGCCCGCTTCACCGGCCACGACCACCCGCACCGCCCGCCTGACCTGGGAACAAGCGACGCTGCCACGGCTGACCCGCCGCCTCGGCGCGGACGTCGTCCACTCGCCGCACTACACGATGCCGCTCGCGACGCCGGCCGCCTCGGTGGTCACGCTGCACGACGCGACGTTCTTCACCGACGCCGTGCTGCACTCGTCGGTGAAGGCCCGCTTCTTCCGCGCGTGGACGGCGACGGCGCTTCGCCGCGCGACGCTGTGCGTCGTGCCTTCGGCGGCGACGGCCACGGAGCTGGCCCGCGTCGGCCCGGTGCGGCACGCTTCGCTGGAAGTGATTCACCACGGCGTCGACACCGAGCGTTTCCACCCGCCGTCCCCGGCGGAGATCGCGGCGGCCCGCGCGGCCATCGGCCTGGGGCGGACACCGTACGTGGCCTTCCTGGGCGCGCTGGAGCCGCGGAAGAACGTGCCCGCGTTGATCCGCGGGTTCGCGCGGGCGGTCGCGGGCCGCCCGGACGCGCCGGCGCTGGTGCTGGCCGGCCAGCCGGGCTGGGACACCCAGGTGGAGCGGGCGCTGGACGCGGTCCCGCACCGCCTGCGCGTGATCCGCGCGGGCTACCTGCCGTTCGGCACGCTGGCGGGCTTCCTCGGCGGGGCGGAGCTGGTGGCGTACCCGTCCTTGGGCGAGGGGTTCGGGCTGCCGGTCCTGGAGGCGATGGCGTGCGGCGCGTGCGTGCTGACCACGCGCCGGCTGTCCCTGCCGGAAGTGGGCGGCGACGCGGTGGCGTACTGCGGCGTGGGCGCGGGAGACGTCGCGGCGGCACTGGCCGAGCTGCTGGCGGACCCGGGACGCCGAGCCGAGCTGGCGACGGCGGCGCAGCAGCGCGCGAAGGAGTTCTCGTGGGCGACGACCGCGGAACGGCACCGGGAGGCGTACGCCAAGGCCTGGTCCCGCCACCTCCGCACCCGCTGACGGGCACGGGCCGTGATCGGCGATGGTAGGCTGAGTGTGCGAGGCCCCGGTGGGGCCGAGTATGAAAGCCCGTGACGCGTCCGGACGGTCGTCTCACGGGCTTTTCGCTGTCTTTAGAGGTCGAAGCACTCCGCGATCACCGGGCAGGCACGTCGCCGCCAGTCGCCGCCCGCGCCGAAACACCAGGCCACCGCGTCCGAAACCCACAGAAGGGGTTCGGCGGTCGAGTCGACGTGTTCGTAGGTGAGCTCGGTTTTCGACGGCCGGAAGCCCAGCGCCCGCTGCAGGGTCTGGCGATCGTGTCCGTCGCGGTGGTTGCGCGAGTCGAGGACCAACCGGTGAGCCTGCAGCCCGAGGAGGTGCTCCGCGAGCAGCGTGAGACAGCGTTGGCGGGCGGCCTCCTCGGTCTTGGGGGTGCATGCTCCGCGGTAGAGCCGCGTAGTGACCGGCATTCCGGCCATCCGGTCGATGAGCATCCTGCGGCGAGGTTCCTTTTCCTTCTTGAAGTGCAGCTCGCGCGCTCCTCGGAGCAGGAGCGATGCCAATGCGCGTCGCGTGGTGCTCAGATGTGCAGGTTCCACGATCGTTGCGCACAGCAAATAGCTGCCGCCGCGGGCTGATTCATCGACGAAGGCGTGCACCGTCATCGAGTCATCATCTCGTGACCCAATGTACGTTCTGCGATCGGGCTCGCACCTTCCGTGACACACCCGGGATCCGGGCGGCCGCCGGGCAACCTCGTGCGGTGTGTCGACCCCGCAATCACGTGTGTCGGCTTCCGGCTCACACATGCCGGCGCTTCCGTCGCCGGATCTCCCGGTGACTTCTTCCGTCGTGCTGCTGGGCCGGGGCACCCGATTCACCCTCGGTGACGCGTGGACAATGGCCGGGTGACTGAGCACTCCCGCTATGGCGACGATGTCGGCGTCGTGACCGTGACCTACTTCTCCGAGGACACCATCGAGCGGTTCCTCGACACCCTCGAGAAGGCCACCGAGCGCGAGGTCAAGGTGGTCGTCGCGGATAACGCGTCCGTCGAGGGTGCCCTCGAGCAGGCCACCGCCGGCCGGAAGAACGTGCAGCTGCTCAGCATCGGGGAGAACGTCGGCTACGGGACCGCTGCCAACCGGGGCGTCGCCGAGCTCGACGACCGCTACGGCTGGGTCGTCGTCGTCAACCCGGACCTCGAATGGGAGCCCGGGTCGCTCGACGCGCTTCTCGAGGCGGCCGGGCGCTGGCCGCGCGGGGGTGCCTTCGGGCCGCTGATCCACGACCTCGGCGGCACGGTCTACCCCTCGGCGCGGCTGCTGCCGTCCTTCGGGCGCGGGATCGGGCACGCCCTCTTCGCGAAGGTCTGGCCCGGCAACCCCTGGACGAAGCAGTACCGGCAGGAGACCGGCACCCCGGTCGAGCGCGTCGCGGGCTGGCTGTCCGGCTCGTGCCAGCTGTTCCGCCGGGAGGCGTTCGACTCCGTCGGCGGCTTCGACACGCGCTACTTCATGTACTTCGAGGACGTCGACCTCGGCGACCGGCTGGCGAAGGCGGGCTGGCTGAACGTCTACGCGCCGTCCTCGCGCGTCACGCACGAAGGCGGGCACTCGACGTCGCAGGCGTCGAAGAAGATGCTCGCGGCGCACCACGCCAGCGCCTACCGCTACCTCGCCGACCGCCACCAGGGGCTGGCCTGGAAGCCGGTGCTGGCCGCCGTCAAGCTCGGCCTCGCGCTCCGGCTGAAGCTGGAAACCCGCTAGATCCCGTCGAGCCGGCGCGAAAGGTCGGACTTGCCGATGTTCTGCGTCACCGTCGGCACCAGGCCGGTGTCCTCCGGATCGGGCTCCTTCAGCGGGCTCGTGATCGGCTCGGCCTGCGGCCGGCGGGACAGCGGCATCGGCGTCGTCGGTGACGGCGTCATCAACGGCGTCGTCGGTGACGGCGTCATCAACGGCGTGGTCGGTGCCGGCGTCTTCAGCGGCGTGGTCTGCTGCGGGCGGCGGCCGCCCTGGACCTCCATCCGCCGCGTCGGCGCCGAGCCGGCCAGCGGGTGGTCGTTCTCCTCGATCAGCGACGCCGGCAGCTGCGTGGTCGTGTCGGGGTCGCGGCTGCGGTCGAGCCCGTCGATCTGCGCGCGCGGGATCTGCTGCGTGTTCGCCGAGTCCATCGGTGACGTTGCGCTGTCGGGTGTCACGACGAACACACCGCGCGCCTGGGCTCGTGCGAGCAGGGCGTCCGCCCGATCGCGGGGGTCCATCCCCTCGGCCTCCCGACTGACCCGGGGCCCTCTGGGGAAAGGCCCGCCTGTTTCCTGTCTAGGGTAGGCCCTCCGGGCGACCTCCGTCAGGGTTTCCCGCGGCTTGTCGCTCAGCGGTGCGTGATAAAAGAGGAGATTTCCGTGACGTCCGAGGTCCGAACCGACGCTGTCGACGCCGTCGTGCTGGTCGGGGGCAAGGGCACGCGCCTCCGGCCATTGACCCTGTCGGCGCCGAAGCCGATGCTCCCCACAGCCGGGACGCCCTACCTGAGCCACCTGTTCTCCCGCATCCGCGAGGCCGGCATCCGGCACGTCGTGCTGGGCACGAGCTACCGGGCGGAGGTGTTCGAGGAGTACTTCGGCGACGGCAAGTCCATCGGCCTGGACCTGGAGTACGTGGTCGAGGAGGAGCCGCTCGACACCGCGGGCGCCATCCGCAACGTCCACGACAAGCTGCGTGCCGAGCAGGTGATCGTCTTCAACGGCGACATCATTTCCGGCTCGGACCTCGGTGAGCAGCTGCGCGTGCACCGCGAGTCCGGCGCCGACGTCACGCTGCACCTGCAGCGCGTCCCGGACCCGAGCCGGTTCGGGTCGGTGCCGACCGACGAGACCGGCCGCGTCCAGGCGTTCCTCGAGAAGAGCCCGAACCCGCCGACCGACCAGATCAACGCCGGCTGCTACGTCTTCCGCCGCCCGGTGATCGAGGCCATCCCGACCGGCAGGCGGGTGTCGGTGGAGCGGGAGACGTTCCCGCAGCTGCTGGAGCAGGGCGCGCACATCCAGGGGTTCGTCGACAGCTCCTACTGGCTGGACGTCGGCACGCCGGAAGCGTTCGTGCGCGGCTCGGCCGACCTGGTGCGCGGCCTGGCGCCGACGTCGGCGCTGCCCGGCCGTCCCGGTGACTTCCTGGTCCTCGACGGTGCGTCGGTGGCCGAGGACGCCCAGCTCAGCGGCGGTTCGACGATCGGCGTCGCCGCTGTGGTCGGCTCGGGCGCGAAGATCGACGGCTCGGTGCTCTTCGACGGCGCGGCCGTGTCCGAAGGCGCGATCGTCGAGCGCTCGGTGCTCGGGCACGGCGCCCGCGTCGGCGCCGGCGCGGTGCTGCGCGGCGTGGTGCTGGGCGACGGCGTGTCCGTCGGGGCCGGCTGCGAGCTCCTGGACGGCGCCCGCGTGTGGCCGGACGTCGTCCTGCCCGACGGTTCCATCCGGTTCTCGAGCGACGCGTAGCCCGGTGTTCTGGCGTCCCGCGTTCGAGGTCGACCTGGGCCGGGTCCTGGATCCGCTGAAGCGCGGCCGCGGGTCGCTCAACATCCTCACCGACGAGCGCGGCATCACCTGGCTCGCGACGAACACGCCCGACGGCCCCGGCACGCTCGCCCTGCGCCGCCTGTCCGACGGCCGCATCGAGGCCGCGGCCTGGGGCGAGGCGAAGGACCGCCTGCTCACCGGGGTGCCTGCCCTGCTCGGGGCAGACGACGACGATTCGGGGTTCGTCGCGCACCACGACGTCGTCGCGCGGGCCCGCCGGGCGCATCCGGGCCTGCGGCTCGGCGCGACCGGGGTGGTGTGGGACTGGCTCGTGCTCGCCGTGCTGGAGCAGAAGGTGACAGGCAAGGAAGCGATCCGCTCGTGGGCCGAGCTGTGCCGCCGGTTCGGCGCCCGCCCGCCCGGCCCGGCACCCGAGCGGCTGCGCGTGCCGCCGACACCGGCGGTGCTGAGGGCGCTGCCGGACTGGCACTGGCACCGCGCGGGAGTCGACATCAAGCGCCGGACGGCCCTGCTGAACGCGGCCCGGGTGGCGCCGCACCTGGAACGCGCGGTCGAACTGCGCGGGCTCGAGGGCCGGCACTGGCTGCGCCAGGTCCCGGGCATCGGGGTGTGGACGGCGGCGGAGATCGCCCAGCGCGCCTGGGGCGACCCGGACGCGGTGAGCTTCGGCGACTACAACATCCCGTCGATGGTGGGCAACGCGGTGCTGGGCACGAAGCTCGACGACGCGGGGATGGCCGAGGTGCTGGCACCGTACGCGCCTCAGCGGCAGCGGGCGGTGCGCTACCTGGCGGCGGCGGGCCACACGCGCCCGCGGTTCGGCCCGCGGATCGAGCTGCGCGACTACCGCGCGATGTGAGGAGCCGGCGCCTTCCGGCGGTTGGCTACTGCTGCGGCGGGGGCGGGTACGGCGGCTGCTCGCCCGGGAAACCCGGCGGTGGCTGCTGGCCGGGGTAACCCTGCTGCGGCCCGCCATACCCCTGCTGCGGTGGGTAACCCGGCGGCTGCTGCCCCGGAAAACCCTGCTGCCCGGGAAAACCTTGCTGCCCGGGAAAGCCCTGCTGCGGCGGATATCCCGGCTGTTGCTGGTACCCCGGGTACTGCGGCGGGTACGGCGGCTGCTTCGGCTTGTTCCCGTTCACGACGAGCAGCACCACCGCCGCGACGCCGCCGATCACCACCAGCAGGATCAGCAGCGTCAGGACGCTCAGCATCAGCCGTTCCCCTCGTCGAGTGCCGCGCGGACGATCGACAGCGCCTCGGCGTCGTCGAGGCCGAGCTTACGGGTGGTCTTCGCGTATTCCGCCGCCGCCTGCTGGGCGCGGCGGCGGGTCTGGTCGCCCGCCGCCGCGACGAAGCTGCCCGCGCGGCCGCGGGTCTCGATCAGGCCCGCTTCCTCCAGTTCGCGGTACGCCCGCGCCACCGTGTTCGGGGCGATGCCCAGGTCGGCCGCGAGCCGGCGGACCGTGGGCAGCTTCGTGCCGACGGCCAGGCTCCGGTCGTTGATCCGCGTCGCGAGCCCGGACCGGACCTGCTCGTACGGCGGGACCGGCGAACCGCTGTCGAAGGGGACGATCACCAGCTCTGCGGGCCCGCTCCCGGCCCCGGCAACGGCTGCTGCGGGAACGACGGACCCTGCGGCGCGTACTGCTGCGGCGCCGGCGGATACCCCGGCTGCTGCGGGTACCCCTGCTGCTGCGACGGCGGCGGGTAACCCGGCGCGAACCCCGGCTGCGACGGCGGCGCGAACCCCGGCTGCGCGAATCCCGGCGACGGCGGCGCAGCCCCGGCCGGTGCGAAGCCCGGCTGCGCGAAACCCTGCGAACCCGCCGGCGCGAAGCCCTGCGGCGCCCCCGCGAACCCTTGCTGCGGCGGGAAACCCGGGTTGGGCGGGAACTGCCCGCTCTTCTTCATCGCCTCTTCGCGGCGCATCTTCGACACCCGCACCGCCACCGCGATGACGAACACGATGATGCCCAGGATGATCAGCCCGAGCACGATGTACCCGAACACGCCGGTGTCGCCGCCACCGCCGGAGTGGTAGTGCACCCGCTCCGGGAACTGTGTAGCCATGTGGTCCCTCCCTGTCCGCGATCCAGGTTAGTGCCCGGCACCGACAGGAACGGCCGCTTTCACCAGATCGGCGAGATCCTCCGAACCGGCCGGGAGCGCGTCCGACGGCCACCACCGCAGGTCGTCGGACTCGTCGCTGCGCACCGGCGACGCGCCCGGCGGGGCGTGCACCGCGAACCGGACGTCGAAGTGCCGGGTCGGCACCCCCAGCGAGCACGTGATCGGGTGGACGTCGAGGTGCACCGGCGCGGCGGAAATCCGCAGCCCGGAGATCCCCGACTCCTCGGTCGCTTCCCGCAGCGCCGCTCCGGCCAGTGACGCGTCCGACGGCTCGCAGTGGCCGCCGAGCTGCAGCCACCGCCCGACCCGCGGGTGCAGCGTCAGCAGCACCCGGGTGCCGGTGTGGTCCAGCACGACCGCCGACGCGGTCAGGTGCCCGGCCGCGCAGGACCGCTCACAGCTGTCCGGACGCGCGGCCAGAAAGCCCAGGAAGGCCTGGCGCAGCGACTCCTGGGAGGCGATCGCAGGCCGCCACGACGCCAGCGTCGCGACGGCGTCCGCGTGCAGGGTCACAGCTCCAGCAGTCCTTCCCCGGCCAGGGCCGGTCCGCGCGGTTCCGGCTCGGTGAGCGGCACGCCGATCGCGACCGAGCCGAGCGGCTGCCAGCGTTCGTCGAGACCGAGGACGTCCCGGACGACGTCGGCGGCGAAGATCGTCGACCCGATCCAGCACGAACCGAGGCCCTCGGCCGCCAGCGCGACCAGCAGGCCCTGGACCGCGGCGCCGCCGGCCACGGTGAACATGGTCTTCTCGCACTCGTTGCGGCGGTCGTCGCGGTAGGTGTGCGCGCCGTCCGGCACCAGGAACGGGATGACGACTTCGGGGGCCCGGTACAGGATGTCGCCCCGGCCGAGCCGCTTCGCGATCTGCTCCGGCGTGAAGCCGTCCCCGGTCAGGTCGGCTTGCCACGATTCGCGCATCGCGTCGAGCAGCTTCGTCCGGACGCCGGGATCGCGCAGCCAGACGAACCGGACCGGGTGCGTGTGGTGCGGCGCGGGGGCGGTCAGCGCGGAGCCCACCGCCCGCCGGATCGAGGTGGGGGAGACCGGCTCGTCCGCGAACTGCCGCACCGAACGCCGGGCGGGGACGGCCTCGCGGCGGCCCTGGGCGACGGCTTCGTTGGCCCCCAGCCGGAAGAGGTCCTCCTCCAGCGGGCGGATCAGGTCCCGCGCGGTCGAGCCGTCGTCGACGATGTCGACCCCGCGCACGACCGCGACCGGTGTCCCGCCGAGCTTGCCCTTGACCAGGTCGGCGGCCGCGGCGAGCTCGTCGGCGACGGCGACCTCGGTGACGGCGAGCTCGTTGCCCTGGCTGTCGACCTGCCCGCGGTAGGCGTGCAGCACACGCAGCCCGGACGAGCCGATGGCGGCGTCGGTCTGCCCGACCCGCCAGGCCCGGCCCATGGTGTCGGTGACGACGACGGCGACCTCGACGCCGAGCCGCTCCCGCAGCCCGTTGCGCAGCGCGAGCGCGGAAGCATCCGGGTCGGCGGGCAGCAGCGCGACCTCGTCACCGGCCACATTGGACGCGTCGATGCCGGACGCGGCCTGCACGATCCCCAGGTGGTTCTGGGTGATCACCGTGCGCGCGATCCGCGCGACGATCCGCACGGACTCCTGCTCGACGAGCTTCCGGCGCTCGGCGTCGCGGGCTTCGGGGTCGCTGGGCACGCGGATGAGCCTGCCCTCGGCCTTGGACACGATCTTGCTGGTCACGACCAGCACGTCACCGGAGCGCAGCCAGGGCGCGGCGGCCGCGATGGCGCCCGTCAGGTCGTCGCCGGGGCGGAACTCGGGCAGCCCGGTGACGGGCAGGACCTCCAGCTTGGGGGCAGCGTGGTCAGCGGTGTCAGGCAACGGGGGCTCCAGCCAGGTCGAGGGCGGCGCGGGCCATCGCCGCGGTCGCGTCCACATCGGACATCAGCAGCGGGACGTCGCGGACGGTCACGCCCGGTACGTCGGCCGTCTCGCCCTCGGCGATCAGCCAGCCGTCGAGCACGCCGCCGTCCTTGCGCGAACCGTAGTGCCGGCCGACGGCCTCGGCCGAGGTCTCGACGCCGATCGCGGTCAAGCACGCGTCGGCCATCCCGCGCAGCGCCTTGCCGCCGATGATCGGGGACACCCCGACGACGCCGGCGGACGTTTTGCGCAGCGCGTCCCGCACGCCCGGCACGCCCAGCACGGTGCCCACCGACACGACCGGGTTCGACGGCGCGAACAGCACGGCGTCGGCGTCCTTGAGCGCCTCCAGCACGCCCGGCGCGGGCTTGGCCTCGTCGTTGCCGACCGCGACGATCGAGTGCGCCTTCGGCTCGGCGCGGTAGCGCACCCACCACTCCTGGAAGTGGACGGCCTTCTGCTGCCCGTCCTGCTCCGGGTCGTCGATCACGACGTGCGTCTCGACGCGGTCGTCGGACATCGGCAGCAGCCGGACGCCGGGCTGCCAGCGGTCGCACAGGGCCTCGGTCACCGCCGAGAGCGGGTAACCCGCGCGCAGCATCCGCGAGCGGATCAGGTGGGTGGCGATGTCCTTGTCGCCGAGCCCGAACCAGTCCGGCTCGGCGCCGTAGGCGGCCAGCTCCTCCTTGACGACCCAGGTCTCGCCCGAATGCCCCCAGCCGCGTTCGGAGTCGATCCCGCCGCCCAGGGTGTACATGCAGGTGTCCAGGTCGGGACAGATCCGCAGCCCGTGCATCCAGACGTCGTCGCCGGTGTTGACCAGCGCCGTCACCTCGTGCTCCGAGTCCCCGGAACCTTCCGCCGGCATGCCCAGCGCTGCCTTCACACCCAGCAGGAAACGGGCCCCGCCCACTCCGCCGACCACTACCACGATCTTCACGACGTCGAATCCTCGCACGAGCCGGGTGCGGGCACCCAGTACCGGTATCTGTGGTGCGGGGCGTAGCCGAGCCCCGCGTAGAGCGCGAGCGCGCCCGAGTTCCCCTCCGCCACCTGCAACACCGCGCCCGCCGCCCCGTGTTCCACGCCCCAGGTCTGCACCGCGCCCATCAGCGCCGACGCCAGCCCGCGGCGGCGGAGGGCCGGGGCGACTTCGAGGCGCCCGACGTGCAGCCAGTCGTCGACCAGCGCGCCGCGGACGACCCCGGCGACGGCACCGTCGAGCTCCGCGACGCCGTAGCCGACCTTCCCGCCGGTCAGCACCTGCCGCGCGGCCGGGGAGTCCTCGCCCGGCCGCAGCGCCAGCTCCCACCACTCCGGCACCGGCTCATCCGCCACTTTCCCCAGGAAAGATGCGTCCGAGGGGCCGGAGGCGTCACTTTCCCTAGGAAAGATGCGTCCGGCGGCGAGCGGGGCGGTGAGGACGACGACCTCGTGGCCGGCGCCGTGGCCGGTGGCCGGGAGCCACCCGGCCGCGGCGATCGCCTGCTCGTTCGGGCTGTCGCGGACCACCTGCACCATCGGGGCGATGCCCCGGTCGTGGGCGAAATCACACACCGCGCGCAGGGCCCCGGCGGCCGGGCGGCCGGGGTCGCCTACGGCGAGCGCGCTGTTGGCGCGCCCGGTGAAGCCGCCGGCCCAGCGCAAGCGCCACTCACCCAAGGGATCCTCCACCAGGGGCTGCCATGCTTTGCTGCAGGTGATTTCGAGCGTCTCGGGGGCGTTCACCGCTAGATTGTGACGGAGGCGGTGAAAGTCGCGGAGTGGATTTCGGCAGGAGGTGACCGTGGGTATCCAGCGCAAGGACGAGCGGCACAACGAGAAGCTCGTCGACGAGATCGCCGAAGGGTTCAACCGAGCCGTGGGGGAGAAGAAGCCCGAAATCGACACAGACGAAGCCCCCAAGCCGCGCTTCGTCATCACCGGTGACGCCCGGGCCACCCCGCCCCCGCGCCGCCGGGCGAGGTGAGCGCCATACCCGGAGTATGGCTAAGGCTTGCCTCACCGACCGAACGGGTGCCGACGCCGCGTAATGTCGGCACCGACTGGCTGTTTGCAGAGACTGTCTTTGCAGAGATATGCGGGAGTGCGCAGTGACCTACGTGATCGCCGAGCCCTGCGTCGACGTGCTCGACAAGGCGTGTATCGACGAGTGCCCCGTGGACTGCATCTACGAGGGCGAGCGGATGCTGTACATCCATCCGGACGAGTGTGTCGACTGCGGCGCCTGCGAGCCGGTCTGCCCGGTCGAGGCGATCTACTACGAGGACGACGTCCCGGACAACTGGTCGGACTACACCAAGGCGAACGTCGACTTCTTCGACGAGCTCGGTTCGCCCGGTGGTGCGTCCAAGGTCGGCAAGACGGCCCACGACCCGGCCTTCATCAAGGCGCTGCCCCCGCAGGGCGAATGAACCGCATCGCCCTGCCCGACTTCCCCTGGGATTCGCTCGCCGAGGTCAAGGCCACGGCCCAGGCGCATCCCGGCGGGGTCGTCGACCTCTCCATCGGCACGCCGGTCGACCCGGTCCCGGAGGGCATCCGCGAGGCGCTGGCCTCGGTCTCGGAGATCCCCGGGTACCCGACCACCCACGGCATCCCGGCCCTGCGTGAAGCCGCGCGCGGGGCGCTTTCGCGGCGTCACGGCGTCGACGGCATCGAGCCGGACGCCGTGCTGCCGACGATCGGGTCCAAGGAGGCCGTGGCCTGGCTGCCGCGGTTGCTCGGCTTCGGGCCCGGCGACGTCGTCGTCATCCCGGAGCTGGCTTATCCGACGTACGAGGTCGGCGTGCTGCTGGCGGGCGCGTCGATCCTGCGGACCGACGGCCTGACCGCACTCGGCCCGCAGAAGCCGGCGATGATCTGGCTGAACTCGCCGTCCAACCCGACCGGCCGGGTGCTGCCGGTCGAGCACCTGCGCAAGGTCGTCGAGTGGGCGCGCGAGCGCGACGTCGTCGTGGTCTCCGACGAGTGCTACCTGGCGCTCGGCTGGGAGTCCGCCCCGCTGTCGGTGCTGCACCCGGACGTCTGCGACGGCCGGACCGACGGGCTGATCGCGGTGCACTCGCTGTCGAAGTCGGCGAACCTGGCCAGCTACCGCGCCGGGTTCCTGACCGGTGACCCCCGCCTGATCAAGCAGCTCCTGGAAGTCCGCAAGCACGCGGGCATGATCGTGCCGCGCCCGGTCCAGGAGGCGATGGTCGCCGCGCTGACCGACGACGAGGCCCTGCACGCACAACGCGAGCGCTACGCCCGCCGCCGGCTCGTCCTGCGGAAGGCGTTGCTGGACAACGGCTTCCGCATCGACCACTCCGAAGCGGGGCTCTACCTGTGGGCCACCCGCGACGAAGACGCCGCCACGACGGTCCGGTGGCTGGCCGGCCGCGGGATCCTGGTCGCGCCCGGGACGTTCTACGGCCCGAAGGGCGGCAAACACGTCCGCGTCGCGCTGACCGCGACGGACGAGCGCGTCGACGCCGCCGTGGAGCGGCTGACTCAGTAGTCCCGGCCGGTGAGGCCCCGGTAGATGAACCGGGTGAGCATCTCGACCGCCTCTTCGTCGGTCGGCGGTGCCCAGTCCGGCGGTGAGCCGTGCAGCCACGTCGCCGCGAACGAGTCGACGAGGTTGTACATCAGCATGCCGCAGCGGTCGGGTTCCGCCGGGAGCCGGAGCCCGGCGCGGGTGATGTGCGCGAGGTGGTCGTCGAGGTCGGCCGCCTGGGACGCGCCGAACTGCGCGATCGTGCGCGCGAACGACTCGCTGACCATCGCCGCCTGGCGCAGGGCCAGCATGGTCGCGGCGTTCTCCCGGTAGAAGTCCCAGTACTGCTTGACGTGCCAGCGCACGGCCGCCGGATCGCCGAAGTCGGCCAGGTGGTCGGCGCGCTCGGCACTCTCGTCCCCGGACGCCGCGATGTCGGCCAGGAGCGCCTCGAGCAGCTCCTCCTTGCTCGCGAAGTGGTTGTAGAACGACCCCGCGGCCCGGCCCGCTTCGGCGGTGATGTCGGTGATCTTCGTGTTCAGGTAGCCCTTCCGGGCGAAGACGCGCTTGGCCGCGGCCTTGAGCGCCCCCTCGGTCTCCGCGGCCTTCTCCTTGCGGCTCGTCGCCGTCATCGCCACCTCCCTTGACACGGGACGCTAGCAGCGCCATTCTGAATTCGGATTCACTGAATTCAGATTCACTGAGAGGGTGGCATGGACACACGGGTGCTGATCGCGGGAGCGGGACCGACCGGGCTGACGCTGGCCATCGAACTGGCGCGGCGCGACGTCGCCGTGCGGATCATCGACAAGGCCGAGACGTACTTCGCCGGCTCGCGCGGCGACGGCATGCAGCCGCGCACGCTGGAGGTCTTCGAGGACCTGGGCGTGCTCGACGCGGTGCTGGCCGCGGGCATGGCGCCGGTGCCGATCAAGATCCACCTCGGCGGCGAGGTGGTCGGCGAGCGGATGATGTTCGACCCGGTCGAGCCGACGCCGTCGAAGCCGTACCCGACCGGCTGGTTCCTCGGCCAGTCGCAGACCGAGGGCATCCTGCGCGACCGGCTGGCCGAGTTCGGCGTGCGCGTCGAGCTCGCGACCGAGCTGACCGGCTTCGAACAGGACGGCGACGGCGTCACGGCGACGCTGAGCACGGGCGAGACCGTCCGTGCGGAGTACCTGGTGGGCGCCGACGGCGGCAAGAGCTTCGTGCGCAAGACGCTGGGGATCGCGTTCGAGGGCACGACCGACGAGTCGATCCGGATGCTGCTCGGCGACGTCCGGGCCGAGGGCCTCGACCGCAACTACGGCCACTGGTTCGCGACTCCGGACGAGCCGATGTGCGGCATGGTGTTCAGCCCGCTGCCGGGCACCCCGCACTTCCAGTTCGGCGCGGCCCTCGGCGACGGCGAGACCGACGTCGAGACGGCGTTGCCCGCGGTCCAGGCCCGGCTCGACACGCTGAGCGGCGGCACGGTCCGGCTGTCCGACCTGGCCTGGTCGACGGTGTGGCGCCCGAACATCCGCTTGGCGGCCCGCTTCCGCGACGGCCGGGTGTTCCTCGCCGGCGACGCGGCGCACGTCCACCCGCCGACGGGCGGCCAGGGCCTGAACACCGGTGTCCAGGACGGCTACAACCTGGGCTGGAAGCTCGCGGACGGTTCACCCGGATTGCTGGACAGCTACGAGATCGAACGGCGCACGGTCGCGGCCCGGGTGCTGGGGGTCTCGGCGGGCCTGCTGCAGAAGTACGTCGACGGCGACGAGGACGCCCACCGGCGTGGCGAGGACACGCAGCAGCTGGACATCACGTACCGGGGTGGCCCGCTGTCGCCGCCGGGGACGGGGCAGCTGCGGCCGGGTGACCGGGCACCGGACGCGCCGCTGGTGGACGCGAACGGCAAGCCGGTGCGGCTGTTCGAGCTGTTCCGCGGCCCGCACGCGACGGAACTGCTCTTCGGCGACGGCCCGGCTCCGGGCTACCGGATCCTGCCGGCGGGGAGCGTGGCGACGGGAACGGACCTGGTCGACGAGGGCGGCCACGCGTACGCGGCTTACGAGGCTTCGGGTGGCCGCCGGGTGCTCATCCGGCCGGACGGTTACGTCTGGTCGATCTCCTGACGGCGACGTTCGAAGGGCAGGGTGGGTCAGGCGTGGAGGGCCTTCGCGGCCGCGTCGACCGCGGCCCAGGAGGCTCGCCAGGTGGCGCGGGCCTCGGCGCGGCGGGTCAGCTCGCGCTCGGCGATGCGGCCCGCGACGAACCCCATCGGGCCGTCCGCCGACTCCAGGACCGTGCGCATCCGCTCGGCCGCGAGCACCGCGTCCTGGTGGTCACCGAGCACGGTCTGGAAGTCCTTCGTCGCCTTGAGCAGGTGCTTGATCCGGGCCGCCTGCTTCTTCTTCGCCGACGTCTGGGCCAGCTCAGCCGCGTAACGCAGCTTCTTGCCGTGGATGCGCAACGCGTGCAGGTCGTCGTCCGGAGGGTCCGCCGGCAACGCGTGGACCGCCTTCGCCAGCTTCCGGTGCGGCTTCGCCAGGCCCGCGATCAGGTCGTGCGAGCGGGCGGCCTCCGGAGTGAACTCCGCCCGCGTCAGCAGGCTCACCTCGCGCAGCAACGTCGAATACCGGGCACTCGACAGCGCCCGCGTCAGGCGCCGCTTCGCCGTGGCGCGCTCACGGACGAACTTCGCCACCAGGCGGCGGCCCGGCGCCTGGTCGCGGACCTCGAAACCGGCGATGACCTCGCGCAGGTGCCCGATCAGCACGTCGAAGTCGCGGACCTCGCCGAGGGACTGGCCGAGCCAGCCCAGCTCCGCGCGCACCGGCTCGGCGCCGTCGCCGACCAGCCGTCCGGACAGCTTCAGCACGCTGCGCATCCGCCGCAGCGCCACGCGCATCTGGTGCAGGTCCTCCGGGTCCGCGCCCGAGCGCGTGCCCGGTTCGTGCGCCAGCAGCGCGCGGATCTCGCGGTCGAGCTTGGCCCGCACGTGGTGGACCGCCGGGTCGGCCGGACGCGCTTCGACGGGCGCGTCCGGCAGCCCCAGCTCGGCCGCCGTGCGACGCAGCGATTCGGTGGTCACCCCCCGAATGGTAGGTGAACGATCGCCCTCAGTCGTTGGCGTGCAGTGCCGCGTTCAGCTCGACGCCGGACCCGGTCCGCGGCACGACCTCGACCGCGCCGGTCGCCGAGTTGCGGCGGAACACCGCGCCCGAAATGCCGTTGAGCTCGCGGGCCTTGACGACCTTGCCCTCGACGACGACCTTCGTGCCCGCCGTCACGTACAGGCCCGCCTCGACGACCGAGTCGTCGCCCAGCGAGATCCCGACGCCGCCGTTCGCGCCGATCAGGCAGCGTTCGCCCAGCGAGATCGTCTCCTTGCCGCCACCCGAGAGCGTGCCCATGATCGACGCGCCGCCGCCGACGTCCGAGCCGTCGCCGACGACCACACCGGCCGAGATGCGGCCCTCGACCATCGACGCGCCGAGCGTGCCGGCGTTGAAGTTGACGAAGCCCTCGTGCATCACGGTCGTGCCGGACGCCAGGTGCGCGCCGAGCCGGACGCGGTCCGCGTCGCCGATCCGCACGCCGGACGGCAGGACGTAGTCGACCATCCGCGGGAACTTGTCGACGCTGTGGACGGTCACCGCACCGCGCGCCCGCAGCCGCAGCCGGGTCGTCTCGAAGCCCTCGACCGGGCACGGGCCGTGGTTGGTCCACACGACGTTGGCCAGCAGGCCGAAGAGGCCGTCGAGGTTCTGGCCGTGCGGGCGGACCAGGCGGTGCGAGAGCAGGTGCAGCCGCAGGTAGATGTCGTGGGTGTCGGCCGGGGCGTCGGCGAGCTTGCCGATCGTGGTGCGCACGGCGACGACCTCGACCCCGCGGTCGGTGTCCTCGCCGAGCAGCGCCGCGGCGGCCTCGCCGAGCAGCTCCTTCGCCTCGTCCGCGCTCAGGCGTTCCGTGCCTTGGGTGCCGGCCGTGTCGTTCTCGGTCAGCTTGGGGTGCGGGTACCAGGTGTCGAGGACCGTCCCGTCGGTCGTGACGGTGGCCAGCCCGACGCCGCTGGCGCCGGTCGTTTCGGGGTTCGGGCTCTGCTCGCTCACGGCCCTCACCGTAGTGGAGTGACGCGGATCAACCACTCGTGGGCCGCGCGTCTACCTGCTTCTTCAGGCCCGAAAGGGCGGCGGCGATGTCGACCAGCGCCTGCGAGCACGGACCGCCCGCGGCCGGGACGGTCGTGCATCCCGCGCTCCGGAACGCCCCGACGGCCTGCTCCAGCTTGGCGGCCTCGGCGGTCAGCTGCGGGTCGCGGTCGTCCGCGCGCTTGCGGGCCGCGCCCGGCACGTTGGCGACCTCCGTGACGTACTTCTCACAGCCCTTCGGCAGCTGGGTGCGCGGGCTCGCGTGGCACTGGTCGACGGTCAGCGCGGCCAGCTTCGTCGGGAGCGCGTCCGGGCTGGGCTCGCCGCGGGTGCGCGGGGGCGTGGGCCCGGCCTCGGTCCCGCAGCCCGACAGGACCAGGACCAGCAACGCGCCGCCCACGGCGACCGGGAACCTAAGCACACCCCCACGGTAGCGTGCGGGTCATGAGCCTCGACCTGCACGCCGACCCCGTGGACCTGACCGCAGCGCTCGTGGACACCTTCAGCGTGTCCGGCGCCGAGGCGGAGCTGGCCACCGCGGTGGCGGACGCGCTGCGCGCGCAGGCCCCGCACCTCGAGGTCGTCCGCAACGGCGACGCCGTCCTCGCGCGGACCAACCTCGGCCGCGGATCGCGGGTCGTGCTCGCCGGGCACCTGGACACCGTGCCGGAGAACGGCAACTTCCCTTCGCGCCGCGAAGGCACCGGCGACGAAGAGATCCTGCACGGCCTCGGCACGGTCGACATGAAGGGCGGCGACGCGGTCTTCCTGCACCTGGCGGCGACGCTGCCCTCGCCCAAGCACGACGTCACGTTCGTCTTCTACGACAACGAAGAGGTCGAAGCGGTCAAGAACGGCCTCGGCCGGATCGAGCGCGAGCTGCCCGAGTGGCTGGCCGGCGACCTGGCGATCGTCGGCGAGCCGTCGAACGGCGTGATCGAGGCCGGCTGCCAGGGCACCATGCGCGTCGAGCTGCGTCTTTCCGGGACGCGGGCGCACACCGCGCGGGCGTGGATGGGCGAGAACGCGATCCACGCGCTGGCCGAGCCGCTGCGACGGCTGGCGGAGTACACGCCGCGCATCGTCGACATCGACGGCCTCACCTACCGCGAGGGTCTCCAGGCGACTTCGATCAGCGGCGGCGTGGCCGGCAACGTCGTCCCGGACGCGGCCGTGCTGACGGTGAACCACCGCTTCGCCCCGGACCGCGACGCGGCGGCGGCCGAGCGCCACCTGCGCGAGGTATTCGACGGTTTCGAACTGTCCGTTGTGGACCTTTCGCCGGGCGCGCTGCCGGGTTTGTCGGCCCCGGCGGCGGCGGAACTGGTGGCGGCGGCCGGCGGCCGCGCGGCGGCCAAGCTGGGCTGGACCGACGTGGCGCGCTTCGCGGCCCGCGGCATGCCGGCGGTGAACTTCGGCCCGGGCAACCCGACGCTGGCGCACACGAAGCAGGAAAACGTCCGGACGGCGGAGATCCGCCAGGTGACGGAAGTCCTCCGCAAGTTCCTGACCTGAGCCCCCAGCGCCCCAAGGTGGCCTTCGGTGCGCCCAAAGACGCATCTTTCCTAGGGAAAGTGACGTTTTTTGGGACTTGTGGGACTGGTGGGACTTGTGGTGTTCAGGCCCAACGCACCCAAGGCCGCCTTGGGGCGTTGTGGCGGTCGTCACATGGGCGGGCTCTGAGCTGCGGTGACGCTGCGCGACCGCAGGTCACGGCAACTTTTCGCGGTCGCGGCCCGTATGTCCTTCTGAAGCCGCGCACCCGGGAGGACCCATGCCGAAAACCGCGAGACGAGCCGCGGCCGCGGCCGTGCTCGCCCTGGCGGTGAGCGGATGCGGTGGGGAACGGCAGCCCATGGCCGCGCCGGCGGCCGGGCCGGTCATCACCGCCATCGGGGAGGCCACCGCCATCCCGCCGCCGCCGGCCGAGCGGGAACCCGTGCGGGAGCAGCCCGTCACGCAGAGCGCGCCCGTCGAGGCCGCCATCACCTTCCCGCGGACCGGGTCCGGTCAGTGGATGTTCACCCCGGGCAGTGCCGAGATCGCGGGCAGCCGCGGCAGGCTGATGCGCTACCGGATCGCCATCGAGACCGACATCGACGGCGTCGGGCCCGCCGGGTTCGCCAAGGACATCCGCGCCATCCTCGGCGACCCGCGTGGCTGGACCGCCGGCGGGCAGTGGCGGCTGCAGCAGGTCGGCCCGGCCGACAGCGCCGACTTCACCCTCTACCTCGCGACGCCGGCCAGCCGCGACAAGCTGTGCGGCGGCACGCCGGACGGCTACACCTCCTGCCGCAACGGCAGCAACGTCGTGCTCAACGTGGCCCGCTGGGCCAACGCCGTCCCGAACTACGGCGCCCCGCTCGAGGTCTACCGCCAGTACATGGTCACCCACGAAACGGGGCACCGGCTCGGTCAGGGCCACGAGCTGTGCCCCGGCCCCGGCAAGCCGGCGCCGGTGATGGAGCAGCAGACCCTCGGGCTGCACGGCTGCGTCCCGAACCCGTGGCCGTTCCCGGACGGCGGCGGCCGCGAATACACCGGCCCGCCGGGCGAGTACGACGACCCGATCCCGGCCGGCGCCTCCTAGCGGCCCTGCAGGGACTTGACGTTGTCGCCGAACGTCCAGCCCTTCGAGCCGTCCCAGTTGATCGACCAGTCCATCAGGCCCTTCAGGCCCGGAACCGACCGCCACGCCTGGGAAACCAGGCTCGGCGACAGGTAGCCGCCACCGGCGCCGGGCTGGGCGGGCAGGCCCGGGACCTGCTTGTCGTAGGGCACCCGGATCGTCGTGCCCTGCACGACCAGGCCGTTGTTCAGGCACTGCGTCTGCACGGTGAAACCCTGCACGGTCCCGGCCTGGTACGAATCGCCGGAGCAGCCGTACATGGAGCCGTTGTAGTACTGCATGTTCAGCCACCACAGGCGGCCGTTGTCCGCGTACTTCTTGATGATCGGCAGGTACGCGCCCCAGATCGAGCCGTAGGCGACGCTGCCGCCGGTCACGTACGCGGTCTCGGGCGCCATCGTCAGCCCGAAGTTCGACGGCATCCGCGCGAGGACGCCGTCGATGATGCGGATCAGGTTGCTCTGCGACGCCGAGAGCGTCTTGATGTTCCCGCTGCCGACGAGCCCGGTCTCGATGTCGATGTCGATCCCGTCGAAGTTGTACTGCTTCAGGATCGGCACGACCGTGGCGACGAACCGGTCGGCCACCGCCGCCGACGACAGGTCGATCCCGGCCGCCGCGCCGCCGATGGACAGCAGGAGCGTCGCGCCCGCGGCCTTTGCCGCGCACATCTCGGCCGGCGTGGACACCTTCACCCCGGCGTCCATCCCGTTCTCCCACAACACGGTGCCGTCGGAGCGGATCACCGGGAAGGCGGCGTTGACGACGTTGTAGCCGTGCTGGGCCATGCGGCTGTCGGTGATCGGGATTCAGCCCATTCCCGGGTGGACGCCGTTCGCGGCGCCGTCCCAGTTTTCCCAGTAGCCCTGCAGGACTTTGCCCGCGGGCCGCGATTTCACCGCGCACGTGTCGGCCTGCACCGCCCCTTGCGCGGGAGCTGTCACGAACAGGGGGAGGGCCAGCACGGTGGCCAGCAGGGTTGCGCACAAACGACCGGACATACCGGCTCCCATCGTCGTTGAAGGGCGAACGCGGCGTGTCCGCCCAACATAAGCGCCGCGGGGAACCGGTGACTACCTACGATCGGGTGGTCTAGACAACTCAAGGGCGGCACTTTCACGTGAAAGTGCCGCCCTCGGGGTGGGTTAGACGGTGAGGGTCCAGGTGGAGAGGTAACCGGTGTCGGCCGGTCCGACGTCGCGGATGCGGAGCTGCCAGTTGCCGTTGGCGGCTTCGGTGGAGGCGTTGACGGTGTAGGTGGTGTCGATGTTGTCGGCGGAGTCGCTGCTGGAGTTCTTCAGGCGGTAGGCGGTGCCGTCCGGGGCGACGAGGTCGAGGACGAGGTCACCGCGGTAGGTGTGGGTGATGTGGACTTCGACCTTGGTGGTGCCGGACGCGTTGCGGGCACAGCCGCTGATGGTGCTGGTGCTGTTGACCGCGCTTGCCGGGTAGTCCGGGATGTTCAGGCGGGTCGAGTTGGTCACCGGCGCGCACGACGAGCTGCCGACGCCGAGGGAGAACGACGCCGTGTGGTCGGCGTTCGCGCCGTCCGCGGTCACCGTGATCGGGAAGCTGCCGGTGGGGGTCGACGCGGACGTCGCGATGGTCAGCGTCGAGGAGCCGCCCGACTGCACGGTGGCCGGGCTGAACGTCGCGGTCGCGCCGGCGGGCAGGCCCGAGGCGGAGAGAGAAATCGACTGCGCCGAGCCGGACGTCGTCGCGGTGCTGACGGCCACCTGCAGCGACTGTCCGGGTTGGACGGTCCCGGACGCCGGGTTCAGCGTCACGGAGAAGTCGTTGCCCTGCGGCGTGCCGACGGCCAGCTTCCAGAGCGCGTAGGCGATGGCGTCGCCGTTCTTCTCCAGCGGCGCGTCCGGGATGTTGGAGATCGTGTCGCAGGCGCTGTGGTAGCAGTTGTCGAACGCCGCGTTCGCGGTGCCGCCCCACTTCTGCGCCTGCGAAGAGCTCTTGATGGCGCCGGCGCCGGTGGCCAGTCCGCCGACCGGGATGCCCGCGCTCTTGAACGACGCGTGGTCGGACCGGCCGTCGCCTTCTCGGTCGCCCTCGGTCGGGATGCCGATGGAGGTGAAGTACTCGTCGAAGACCGCCTTGACCGAAGCGACGTCGTCGTAGACGAAGTAGCCCCAGTTCTTCGAGCCGATCATGTCGAAGTTGAGGTAGGTCTTGATCTTCGTGCGCTCGGTGCTCGGCAGGTTGTTGACGTAGTGCTTCGAGCCGACCAGGCCCGACTCCTCGTCGGCCCACCAGCCGAACCGGACGCGCTTGGCCATCGCCGGGTTGGTCCGGGCCAGCGTCAGCGCGACCTCGAGGATCGACGCGCTGCCCGAGCCGTTGTCGTTGATGCCGGGGCCCGAGTTGACACTGTCGAGGTGCGCGCCGAGCATGATGACCTGGCTCGCGTCGCCCTGCGGCCACTCGGCGATCAGGTTCTGCGACTGGCCGATGCAGCCGGTGCACGTCTGCCGGGTCGTCGTGTAGCCGGCGTTCTTCAGCAGGTTTTCCACATAGGACACCGAGGCCGCGTAGCCACCGCCGCGGGGCGAACGCGTCCCGCCGTTGTTGTCCGCGATGGTCTGCAGCTGGTTGAGGTGGGCCTTGACGTTGGCCAGCGAGATGTCCGGCGCGGCGAGCGCCGTGGCGGGTGCGGCGGTGGCCGCCGGCGCGGTGACGACACCCAGCACGGCGGCCAGGGCGGTGACCCCGGCGCCGAGTTTGCTCTTCCACTTCATGGCGGTGAATTCCTTCGGTGGGTGGGGAAAAAGAACCGGGGCGGAGCTTTCACGTGAAAGCTCCGCCCCGGGGGTGGGTTAGACGGTGAGGGTCCAGGTGGAGAGGTAGCCGGTGTCGGCGGGGCCGACGTCGCGGATGCGGAGTTGCCAGTTGCCGTTGGCGGTTTCGGTGGAGGCGTTGACGGTGTAGGTGGTGTCGATGTTGTCGGCGGAGTCGCTGCTGGAGTTCTTCAGGCGGTAGGCGGTGCCGTCCGGGGCGATGAGGTCGAGGACGAGGTCACCGCGGTAGGTGTGGGTGATGTGGACTTCGACCTTGGTGGTGCCGGACGCGTTGCGGGCACAGCCGCTGATGGTGCTGGTGCTGTTGACCGCGCTTGCCGGGTAGTCCGGGATGTTCAGGCGGGTCGAGTTGGTCACCGGCGCGCACGACGAGGTGGTGCCCACGGTCAGCGCGTACGTCGCGGTGTGGTCGGTGCTGGCCCCGTCGGCGGTGATGGTGATCGGGAAGGTGCCGGTGGGGGTCGACGCGGAAGTCGCGATGGTCAGCGTCGAGGAGCCGCCCGACTGCACGGTGGCCGGGCTGAACGTCGCCGTCGCGCCGGCGGGCAGGCCCGAGGCGGACAGCGTGATCGACTGCGCCGCGCCCGAGGTGATCGCGGTGCTGATCGTCGTGGTCGCCGAGGCGCCCGGCTGCACGGAACCCGAAGCCGGGTTCAGCGCGACCGAGAAGTCCGGCCCGCCGCCGCTGCACGAGGTGGGCTCACCGGTGGCGGTGGTGACCGAGACGGCGTCCCACGCGGCCTTCGTCGCGTTGTACTCGGCGCAGCTGCCCGGGTAGAGCGCGATCGCGGCTTCGAGGGTCGCCTTGCGGGCGGCCTTGTGGTTCCACGACGAGGTCTTCTTCAGCAGGCCGTTGTAGAAGATCTTGCCGGCCTTCTGGATGCCGATGCCGGTCACCGTCGAGCTGTTGCACGTCGGGCTGGCGGGCTTGCCGCCACCCGGGTTCGAGCCCTCGGCGAGCAGGTAGAACCAGTGGTTCTGCGGGCCGGCCGCGGCGTGCACCTCGGTGCTCGGGATCGACGACGAGTAGCAGTTCGGGTCGCCGACCTTGGACGGCTGGTACATGTAGCGGATCGGGCCCTGGCCGACCAGGTTGACGCCCTCGCCGACCTCGTAGTCCGGGGTGTCCTTGGCGTTGTTGGCGTACGCCTCGGTCAGTGCGCCGAAGATGTCACCGGTCGACTCGTTGAGGCCGCCGTTCTCGTTGCCGGAACCCGCGCCACCCGGGGTGGTCTGGAAGATGGCGTGCCCGTACTCGTGTGCGACGACGTCGATCGGGGTGACCTGGCGCTGGTTGTCCTGCGAGTGGCCGAAGTGCGTCGACGAGCCGTTCCAGTAGGCGTTGACGTCGTTGAGGCCCACCGACGCCGGGTAGCCGCCGCCGTTGCCGTTGATGCCGTTGCGGCCCAGCCACTCCGCCAGCATCTTCCACTCGGCCTGGGCACCGAACAGCGTGTCGACGCAGGCGGTTTCGAGGTCGGTGCCGGAGCCGTTGCCCCAGTTGTTGTCCGGGCCGCTGTAGACGGATCCGCCTTCGCGGCCGCAGCTGAGGTTCGTGCGGGCCGGGTCGCGCATGGTGTACGTGCTGCCGGACTGCGTGGTGTCGATGGAGACGTTGCCGACGTAGTAGCTGTTGCCGGTGCCGGCGACGTTCACCGTGGCGGGCTGGGCCTGCCGCTTCACCCCCGAGTCGAACGTGCGGACGTCGTCCCGCTTGTCGAGCACCGCACCGGTCGCCGCGTCGACGAACACGTGCAGGTTGCTCGGCGCCGTGGCGGTGCGCCCGGCGACGACGACCTCGTAGGCCAGCTTCGGGCTCGCCCCGGCCAGCACCACCTTCTCCGGCGTGCTCACACTGTCCACAGTGGGCAGTTGAGCGCGCGCGGTGGCGGTGGCCTTCGCCGCGTCGACCAGCGCCTGCGTCCCGACGGAGATCGGCGCGGTTTCCGCGGCTTCGGTGCCGCGGACGCGGCCGGCGCCGTCGGCGACGACCACCGCGTCCCCGCCCACGACCCGCAGGCCTTGGTAGGTGCGCTGGTAAGCGCCGTAGAAGAGACCGGCCCCACCGGCGGTCAGGCCGATGCGCTGGAACGATTCGCCCGCGCCGCGGCGCAGGGCGTCGAGACCGCTGGCGGCCGCCTGGTCGGCGGCACGGGCGGCGGCCGCTTCCGGGGCGGCGGGCTGTGCTTGAGACGCTGCGCTCGCCGGGGTCACCGGTAGCGCGAGTGTCATGGCGAGCCCGGCGGCAGCCGCCAAGCCCGTGCTGAACCCACGATGGGTCATCGAGGTCGTCCTTCCATGAAGGCAGAATCGAGGTCCGGTAAGGGGAAAGGGGGAGACGTGTCCGGGGTGCTAACAGGAGGTATGCGTCCGGACGCATCCGAGTAAAGGATCAGCGGATCGGGCCGTCAATGCGCCGAACGGACCAACAGTACGTTCGGGATTCGGGGATCAATTCGTGCAAACCCCGCTACAGCAGGGGATTCTCGCCACGTTCCGCGCCGGAACGACTTTCGTAGGGATTGTCGGCGACACCATCCGAACGCCGGACGATCTCGATCAACGGGATTCGTTAGTACCGCTCAGAACCGCTTCAGCCGGCTTCCGCGCCCAGCGCGATGAGCCCGTTCCGCAGCACGTCGGCCGCTTCCGCCTGCTTCCCGGTCTCGTCGAGCAGCTCGCTCAACGGCCGCAGTGCGCGGACCAGCACCCCGCGGGCGCCCAGGCCGGTGGCGAGCTCGACGGCGGCCCGCAGGTCCTCGGCCGCGCGGCGGACGTCGCCGCGGGCCCTGGCCAGGGAACCCAGCTGCAGCCGCAGCTCGGCGGCCAGCGGCGTGCCCGCCACGACCGACGGCCGGATCTGGTCGAGCAGCGCCGCCGCCGTCTCCAGCCGGCCCGCCGCGAGGTACTCCGCGGCGAGCTCGACGGTGATCGACGGCACGTCGTCCGGCCACGCCGTCTCCCGGGCCGCGCCGAGGTCGGCCAGCGCGCCCTCGACGTCACCCGAGCGGCCGCGGATCCGGGCCCTGGCCAGCAGGCAGTACGCCATCGCCGGGTGCAGGGCCCGTTCCTGCATGACGTCGTAGGCCGCGGCGACCGACGCGGCGGCGTCGGCGAACCGGTCCGCCGCCAGGTGGCTGCGGCAGACCTCGACGTGGCTGCGGGTCAGCTCCGCGAGCACCGCCGGGCCACCCCGGGTGAGCCGCAACGCCGAATCGGCGTATTCGGCCGCCCGCTCCAGGTCGCCCTGGCGCAGGTGCCGTTCGGCCAGGCAGGCCCGCAGCGTCAGCAGCATCGACGGCTGCGGGTAGCCGTCGCGCAGCAGTTCGGCGTGGCAGGTTTCCAGCAGGTGCACCGAGTACTGCACCTCGCCCCAGGCGGTCAGCACCGCCGCGCGCAGCGGCACGACCATCGCCCGCACCGGCGGCGGCTCGCCCGACAGGGCCGTTTCGGCGTCCGAGACGTACTTGGTGCGGACGTCGCCGGTCGAATACCCGGCCAGCCACAGCAGCGCGATCCCGGCCTGCCGCGGCCGGTCCAGCCGCTCGGCGCGGCGCCGGATCCGCTGCATCCGCGGGGTCGCCCGGCGGGCGTCGCCGTTCAGGAACCGTTCCGCCGTCTCGATCAGCTCGAGGTCCAGTTCGATCAGCTCGCGCGGGGACCGGCCGCCGAGCAGTTCGTCCGGGTCGATGCCGAGCTGCTGGGCGAAGAACCGCAGCGCGTCCCCCGACGGCGTCCGCGCGCCGGTCTCGACTGACGACACGTACGCCGCGGAGTACTGCGGCCCGGCGAGTTCGCGCTGCGTGAGCCCGCGTTCGGTGCGCAGCTCACGCAGGCGTTCGCCGACGCTCTCGCTCACACAGGTGCCTTTCCGCCGTGGACATCCAGGGTAAGCCGCGCGCTCAACACCCCCTCAGCCCCACGAGTCCCACCAGCCCCGAAAAACGTCACTTTCCCTATGAAAGTTGCGGGCGTCGGCGTCGCTCCACACGGCCCACGGGGTGATCCGGGTGGTCGCCGTTGCGTGTCCACGGTGCTGGGAGTGGTGTGCGCGGCTTCGGTGTAGAGCCCGCCGCCACCCGGGGTGACTCCGGTGCGGGCGAAGGCCTCCCCGGTGCCCTTCGCGAGCCGGTCGGCGCCGTTGAGGGCGGCCTGATCGGCGGCGCGGGCGGCGAGCGCCGCGGGCGGGGTGGCGGCGGGAGGTGCGGGAGCGGCGGCGGCCGGGATCGCCGGCCCACGTGGGGATCTCATGGGGACCTTTCCGAAGACGTGTGCCCGGCGGAGTAACTGGTGTTATTGCGCCGGACGCGTCCGAGTAAAGGTTCCACCCGCCCACAGGTCAATGGGCCGAACAGAGCAGTGGCCGTTCGGGAAGATCTCCGCGATCGGCGGGAAACTGCAGGTGGTGTGCATAGAACGTCGTGGTCTGAACCAATTCACCCAACTTTCGTAGGGAACCGGTCTGGTCCGGACCACTGCCCCCGCTGGTCCGTTACGGCTCGGTGCCTGCCGCCGAGTCCAGGCCGCGCCGGTAGGCCTCGACCGCGTCGCCGAGGTGACCACGGTGCCGGAGCGTGTCCCCGAGCCGCAGGGCCGTCGACGCCGCCGCGCCGTGCAGGGACGCCCGCGTCTGGATCTCGAAGGCCTCGCGCAGCAGCCGGGTCGCCGTCTCGACGTCCCCTTGGGCCGAGGCGATCTGGCCGAGCAGGCTCGTCGCCTCGCCCAGGGACTCGACGTCGCGGGACAGCAGCTCCCGGACCTCGGCGACGAGCGACGCCGCCTCGTCCGGTGCCCCCTGCCGGAGCCGGACCTCGGCCAGCTCGAGCGTCGCCCCGGCGAAGCCCTCCTCCGCGCCGATCGCCGCCAGCTGGTCGCGGGCGGCCGTCAGTTCCGCGCGGGCCTCGTCCAGCCGGCCCAGGTGACGCAGCAGGTAGCCGCGCGCCCAGCGGCAGCGGGCCGCGTCGCGGTCGAACCCCACCGACGCGAACAGCCGGCACGCCTCGGTCAGGTCCTTGTCCGCCCGGTCCGCGTGGCCGGTCGCCTGCCACACCTGTGACGCCTGTCGGTGGAAGCGCGCGACGAAGTCCGGCCGCGTCGCCGCCCGCGCCAGCCGCCGTCCGTCCTCGGCCGCGCGGCGGGCGCGGTGCAGGCCGCCCATCTCCACCAAGGGGTGGATCAACGCCGTGAGCAGGCACAACTCGGCGTCCGGGTCGGACGGCCGGGCCGCCAGCTCGGCCTCGACGCGCGCGATCGCCGTGCCGGCGTCGCCGCGCTGGAACCGGCAGCCCGACCACCGGTGCACGATCATCGCCCGCAGCCACGGCGGTGCCGCCCCGGCCAGTTCCTCCGCGTGCTCCAGCGCCCGCTGCGCGCCCGAAACGTCGAAGAGCTGCCACTTCACCTCGGCCTGGCAGAACCGCGCGTAACACTCGACGTCGTCGAGGTGGTAGCCCGCCGCCTGCTTGCCCGCGGCGGCGAACCGCTCCTCCGCGGCGGCGATCCGGCCCTGCTCCAGGTCGCGGTAGCCCTCGTCCAGCGCCGCGCGCAGCTCGTCGGCGACGCCGGGCGGGCGGCCGAACCGCAGCTCGTCGACGGTCAGGCCGAGCCGCTGCGCCAGGTACGCCAGCATCTCCTCCGACGGCGGACGGCTGCCGGTCTCGACCTTCGCCAGGAAACCCCGGTCGTACCCGGGCTCGGCCAGCTCGCGCTGGGTCCACCCGCGCTCGGTGCGCAGCCGCCGGATCCGCGCGCCGAGCGGTTCGGTGGGGGCGCTGGTCATCTCCCCACGGTAGGTCATCGGTGCGGCCACTGCGGAAACGGACATATTGACGCTCCGGGGTGGGCGGGCTAGCGTTCTCCGCTAAATAGGAAACTTTCCTAACAAAGCGGAGGCCGATCATGCGCCTGCTTCCCCTCGCGACGGCGGCCGCGCTCGCCGTGCCCCTCGCCGCGATCCCGGCCGAGGCCGCCACCACGCCGGCGGAGGTACGGGTCGACCAAGTCGGCTACGCGCTGGGCGAGGCGAAGCACGCGTACCTGCTCGGCGGCGCACCGGGCACGTTCACCGTCGTCGACGAACGCGGGCACCCCGTTCGCCAGGGCCGCACCGGCGCCAGCCTCGGCGCCTGGAACGCGCGCTACCCGGCGGTGTTCGACCTCGATCTGTCCACTTTGGAGAGACCAGGCACCTATCGGGTCAAGGCGGCGGGCGCGACGTCGCCACCCTTCCGGATCGACACCGCGCGACGGCTGTTCCGCCCGCTCGTGCGGGCCGCCACCGAGTTCTTCCAGGCCCAGCGCGACGGCCACGACGTCATCCCCGGCCGGCTCGACCGCAAGCCGTCGCACCTGGCCGACCGGACGGCGACCGTCTACGCGGAGCCGAAGTTCGCCGGTGCAGGCGGCGACGAGATCGTCGAACCGCTGAAACCGCAGGGCGGCCCGGTCGACGTCGAAGGCGGCTGGTTCGACGCCGGCGACTTCGTCAAGTTCACGTCCAACACCGCGTATTCGCTGGCCGAGCTGGGTTTCGTACTGCGCGAGGACTCCGATCCGGTGCTGGCGAAGGAGGTCCGCTTCGGCCTCGACTGGCTCGACAAGGTCTGGGACGGCCGCACCCGGACGCTCTACGCCCAGGTCGGCATCGGCACGGGCAGCGAGGAGTTCGGCTTCCTCGGCGACCACGACGTCTGGCGCAACCCGCAGGACGACGACGCCCTCGCCGTCAAGCCCGGCGACCCGGCCTACTTCGTCAAGCACCGGCCGGTGTTCCCCGCGGCCCCGGCGGGCGCGCCGCTGTCCCCGAACCTCGCCGGCCGGGTCGCGGCCGCGTTCGCGCTGGGCGCGCAGGTGTACGCCCACCGCGACCCGCGGCTCGCCCGCCACTACCTCGCCGAGGCGGCGGCCGTCTTCGCGCAGGCCAAGACGGCGGACGTCGGCGAGCTCGTCACCGCGTTCCCGCACGCCTACTACCCGGAATCGTCGTGGGAGGACGACCTGGAGCTGGGCGCGACGCAGCTCGCCCTGGCGGCGCGGGCCTTGCGGGACCCGCGTGCGAACGGCTGGGCCCGCGACGCGGCGAAGTGGGCGAAGGCCTACATCGGCAGCGGCGACACGAGCACGTTGAACCTCTACGACACCAGCGCGCTCGCCCACGCCGACCTGGCCGTCCTGCTGCGCACCGGTGTCCCGGGCGCGGCGCTCGGCGTCCGCGAACTGGCCGCCGACCTCCGGCGCCAGCTCGACTCCGGGGTCGCCGCGGCGAAGACGAGTCCATTCCGGACGGCCGTCGCCGTCACCGACTTCGACGCCGCCAGCAAGAGCTTCGGCTTCGCCGCGACCGCGCGGCTCTACCAGCGCGTCACCGGCGATGCGCGGTACGCCGCGTTCGGCGCGCGGCAACGGAACTTCACCCTCGGCGCCAACGCCTGGGGCGTGTCGCTCGTGGTCGGTGCCGGCACGACGTTCCCGCAGTGCCCGCACCACCAGGCCGCGAACCTTGCCGGACCTTCGAAAGTGCTCTTCGGCGCGGTCGTCAACGGCCCCAACGGCGCGGACAACTTCGCCGACCTGCCGTTCCCGGCGGGGGCGAAGGAATGCACCCGTCCGTATGAATCCTTCGACGGCCAGGGAAGCCGCTACGCCGACGACTTGAGTTCATGGCCCAGTAACGAGCCCGCCATTGACTTCACCTCTACCGCGCTTCTCGCATTCTCGCTGGCGGGAAGGCCGTAGCATGGCGAGGTGAGCGATCAGTCTGAATGGCCGGACGGCCAATACCCCGAACGCCCGGTGGAGCGCCAGAAGGGCCCGGTCGTGCTGCGCGGCGACCGCCGTGACCAGGGCAGTACGACCGACCAGCGGCTGCTCGACTCGCGCGGCCCGAGCGACTGGGTGCACACCGACCCGTGGCGCGTGCTGCGGATCCAGGCCGAGTTCGTCGAGGGCTTCGGCGCGCTCGCCGAGGTCCCGCGCGCGGTCACCGTGTTCGGTTCGGCCCGCACCAAGCGCGATCACCCGGAGTACGAGCTCGGCCGCAAGATCGGCGGGGCCCTGGCCAACGCCGGCTTCGCGGTGATGACGGGCGGCGGACCAGGCGCGATGGAAGCGGTCAACCGCGGCGCGGCCGAAGCCGGCGGCTTCTCCGTCGGGCTCGGCATCGAGCTGCCGTTCGAGCAGGGCCTGAACCCGTGGGTCGACCTCGGCGTCAACTTCCGCTACTTCTTCGCCCGCAAGACGATGTTCATCAAGTATTCGCAGGCCTTCATCTGCCTGCCCGGCGGCTTCGGCACGCTCGACGAGCTGTTCGAGGCGCTGACCCTGGTGCAGACGAAGAAGGTCACGAAGTTCCCGGTGGTGCTGTTCGGCAGCGACTACTGGGGCGGGCTCTACGACTGGATCGCCAAGACCGTGCAGGCCGAAGGCAAGGTCAGCCCGCACGACCTGGACCTGCTGCACGTCACCGACGACATCGACGACGCCGTCCGCGTGGTGCAGGAGTCCTACCAGGCGTGGGAGGACACGCACTGATGCGGCGGATCTGCGTCTTCTGCGGGTCGTCGATGGGCTTCTCGCCGCGCTACGCCGAGCAGGCGGCCGCGCTCGGGAAGGTGCTGGCCCAGCGCGGCATCGGCCTGGTCTACGGCGGCGCGAGCGTCGGCACGATGGGCGTGGTCGCCGACGCCGCGCTGGCCGCGGGCGGCGAGGTGATCGGCGTGATCCCGGAGGCGCTGTCGAGCGTCGAGATCGCCCACGCGGGGTTGTCGGAGCTGCACGTCGTGGCCGACATGCACGAGCGCAAGGCGAAGATGGCGGCCCTGTCCGACGGCTTCCTCGCGCTGCCGGGCGGCGCGGGCACGCTGGAGGAGCTGTTCGAGGTCTGGACGTGGGCCCAGCTCGGCCTGCACGGCAAACCGATCGGCCTGGTCGACGTCGACGGGTACTACGCGCCGCTGATGGCCTTCGCCGACCACATGGTCACCGAGGGCTTCCTCAAGGACGGCTACCGGCAGCTCCTGCTCACCGACGCCGACCCGGCCGCGTTGCTGGACAAGTTCGAGACGTACGAACCGCCCGCGCCGCCGAAGTGGGCGAAGGACGCGCCGGGCATCTAGCCGCCGCTCGTTAGGTAGTTCGCCCGATCTTGTGCGCCCGCCTCCCGGCGCGGCACGGTGAGCTCCACCACCCGGTCCGAGAAGGAACAACCGACGATCTCCTCCCGCAGCTTCCGTCGCCGCGGGGCTCGTCGCGACAGCCCGCGATGGTCGCGGCCGCTGTCGAGAGGAGGTCGCCGAAGTGGTCGTTCCCCCGAACCGGACGGCCCGGTCGAAGCTGCGCCGGGTCGCGAAGTGGTGCCACGGCCGGGTCCGCCCGGCCTGGCGGGCGGTGCGCGTGGTCCTCGTGGTCGTGGAGGCCGTCGTGGCGCCGCTGAAGAAGGACGAGGCCCTCGCCGGCACGGCGAGGGCGCTCATCTTGGTGGGTGACACGATCGTCGACGCCGGCAAGCACGGGCGATCGTGACCCCGGGTCCGGCCGCCGCGAGGCGGCCGGGCCTTCCCCCACCAGGGAACAGCACCGGCGGACGGGCGCCAAGCGCCGATATCCTGGGAGCGACACGAAAGTGGTTTCGTTGCGGCGAATCGGGGAGGGGGCCACCCGATGACGACCTCCTGCACCGTCTGCGGCGAGCCGCTGCCCGGGGCGACCGACACCGGGCGCCCGCGGAAGTTCTGCTCCGACAGGTGCCGGTCGAAGGCCCACCGCGCCCGGGAACGCGAAACCGGGCGGGCCGAAGCCCGGCTGGCCCGCCGGTGCGAGATCGAAGTGGCCGGGAGCCGCTGCTCGCGTGGAGCGGTGTTCGCGCTGGCCGTGGACGGGCGTGAGCTGAAGGTCTGCCCGGCCTGCCGCGAACTGGCCCTGTCGTTCCTGGTCGGCCAGGGCGCGGCCGCGACGGCGGTCGAGACCCGGCGCATCGGCACCCCGGACCGCGAACCGGCGCCGCGGCCCACCGAGCGCGGGACCGTGCTGCTCGTCGAAGACGACGACCCCGTGGCCGAGGCCCTCGGCGTCGTTCTGCGGAGCAGGGGCTACGAGGTCCGGCGGGCTCCCGACGGCGCGACGGGGTTGCGCGAAGCGCTGGAACGGCGCCCCGATCTGGTGCTGCTCGACCTCGGCCTGCCCGATACCGACGGCCTGGTGGTGTTGCGGAAGCTCCGCGACGTCAGCGACCTGCCGGTGATCATCACAACCGCCCGCGGCGCGGACAACGACAAGATCCGCGGGCTCGACTGCGGCGCCGACGACTACCTCGTCAAGCCCTTCCACGTCGAGGAGCTCTTCGCCCGCATCCGCAGCGTCCTGCGCCACCGCGCTCCCCGGCCGGACACGGTCTACGACGACGGCGTGCTGCGCGCGGACTTCGCGTTGCGGGAGATCCGCGTCGGGGACGCCGGGCTGGCCCTGTCCGACCGCGAGTTCCGGCTCCTCGAACTGCTGATCCGAGGCGCCGGCGTCGCCCAGCCGGCCGCCGCGATCGTCGCGCACGTGTGGGGGGACCCGGTGTCGGTGGTCGACCGCAAGCGGATCCTGCCGGTCCTGGTGAACGTGCTGCGTTCGAAGCTGCGTGAGCACGGGCTCGGCAACGACGTGATCGTCACCGCCCGCGGCATCGGTTACTACTACCGGCCGCCGGGCCGGCCGTCGCCGACGATCGGCTACGGCCACGCGGCGAACCTCGTGAACTAGGCGACGCCTTCGCTCGGGCGCTTGTGGTAGGTGTCCACGTACTCCTGCCCGGAGAGCTCCAGGATCGCGTACATCACCTCGTCGGTCACCGACCGGCGGATCGCCGGCGCGTAGTCCTGGCCTTCGTACCGCGAGAAGTCCAGCGGCTTGCCGAACTTGATGCCGATCTTCGCCGGGCGCGGGATCTTCGTGCCCTTCGGCTGGAGGTGCTCGGTGCCGGTCAGCGCGACCGGAACCACCTTCGCGCCGGTCGCCAGGGCCAGTGCCGCGACGCCGGTGTGGCCGCGGTGCAGCCGGCCGTCCAGTGAACGGGTGCCCTCCGGGTAGATCGCGAAGACGCCGCCGGCGTCGAGCACCTTGCGGGCCGCCTCCAGCGCGGCGAGCCCGGCCTGGGCGTTGCCGCGCTCCACCGGGACGTACCCGAGGCCGCCGAGCAAGCCGGCCAGCGCCTTGCCCTTGAGGCCCTTGCCGGCGAAGTACTCCGCCTTGCCCAGGAACTTGACCTGCCGCGGGGTGGCGAAGGTGATCACACCGGTGTCGAGGGCGGCGCGGTGGTTGGCCGCCAGGAGCACCGGGCCGCTGGGCGGCACGTTCTCCACGCCGTGCACTTCGGGCCGGTACACCGCCCTGACCAGCGGTCCCAGCACGAACCGGACAAGCAGCGCGATCAAGTGGTCCTCCTCCTCGGTGGCGGTGCCACCAGCATGGCACGATCGTTACTCGTGAGTTGGTTCGAGCGGCGCACGTGGCAGGAACCCGGTTGGACGCCCGCGGACATCGTCGCCGCGAAGGGTGACCGGACGGTTTCGGTCGTGCTACCGGCCCTCGACGAGGAGCAGACCGTGGGTGACGTCGTCGCCTCGGTGCGGCCGCTGGTCGGTTCGGTCGTCGACGAGCTGGTCGTCATGGATTCGGGTTCCACGGACGCGACCGCCGAAACCGCCGAGGCCGCGGGGGCGCGGGTGGTCCGCCGCGAGGACGTCCTGCCGGACCTGCCGCCGGTGCCCGGCAAGGGCGAGGTGCTGTGGCGCTCGCTGGCCGCGACCAGCGGCGACTTCGTCGTCTTCCTCGACTCCGACCTGGTCGACCCGGATCCGGCGTTCGTGCCGTCGCTGCTCGGGCCGCTGCTGTCGGAAACCGGCGTCCACCTGGTCAAGGGCTTCTACCGCCGTCCGCTGCGGCTGGAGAGCAGCGGCGGCGGCCGGGTGACCGAGCTGCTGGCGCGGCCGGTGCTCTCGGCGCTGCGCCCCGCGCTCGGCGGGCTGATCCAGCCCCTCGGCGGCGAGTACGCGGGCACCCGCGAATTCCTCGAATCGGTGCCGTTCGCGGCGGGCTACGGCGTCGAGATCGGGCTGCTGCTCGACGCCGAGACGCGGTACGGCCTCGACGGGCTGGCGCAGGTCAACCTGGGGGTCCGCAAGCACCGGAACCGGTCGCTGCCCCAGCTCGGCGCGATGTCCCGGCAGATCCTCGGCACGGCACTGGACCGCTGCGGCGTCCCGGCCGCCGACGCGCCGTTCACGCAGTTCGTCCAGGTGGACGAGGAGTGGCTGCCGGACATCACGCACGTCCGCGTCGCCGATCGGCCGCCGATGCGGGAAGTGCTCGCCCGTCCTCGAGGGTGAGGACCTCGTCGAAGCCGTCGAGGTGTTCGGGGCGGTGGGTGACGAGCACCACGCTGCCTTTCGCCTGCGCGAGCACGCTCGCCAAGACGGCGTCGCCGTGCGCCAGGTCGAGGCCTTCGACCGGTTCGTCGAGCACGAGCACGTCCGGTGCGGCCAGGACGGCCCGGGCGAGGATCAGCCGTTGCCGCTGACCGCCGGAGAGCGCGTCGCCGTCCGGGCCGGTGCCGCGGTCGAGGCCCAGGTCGAACCCGGCGGTGGCGCAGGCGGCCCGGAGTTCGTCGTCGGTCGCGTCCGGCTTGGCGAGCCGGAGGTTCTCGCGGACGGTCGTGTGGAAGACGTGGGCGTCGGCTTCGGCACCCGAGATGACCTTCGGCAGGTCGGCGTACTCGCCGAGCGGGTGGCCGTCGAGGGTGACCCGGCCTTCCGTGGGGGGTTGGCTGCCGAGCAGCAGGCGGACGAGGGTCGTCTTCCCGGCCCCGCTGGCGCCGAGGATCCCGACGCGCTTGCCGGGTGGCAGGTCGAGGTCGACGTCCTTGAGCGCCGGGGCCCGGCCGGGGTGCCGGACCCCGGCTTTCTCGAGCCGGAAACGGCCTGCTCTCGCGGTGCGGGTCCCCTCCGGGACGGCGGGTTCGCTCAGCACGGCTCGCACCCGGGCGGCGGAGGCGCGGATCTCCGGAACGCGCCGCGCGGCGCCGATGAGCGGGAGGACGACCTCGAAGGCCGTCACGGCGGCGAGGGTGAGGGCGGCGGTCCAGGGCGCGGAGGCGTGGCAGAGCAGCCCGACGCCGACGGCGGTGACCAGCTGGACGAGCACACCGGCGCCGGTCAGCAGGGCGGTCTTCCCGGCGGTGGCCCGCTCACGGGCCGCGATCCCGTCGACGACGCCGGTCGCCCGGGCCCGGTGCTCGGCCAGCGCGCCGGCGGCGACGAGCTCCCGGTGCCCGGTGACGAGCTCGACGGCACGTTCGGCGAGTTCGGCCCGAGCGGGAGCGCTCTCCCGGGCGGCGGTCGCGGTGAGGCGGACGACCAGCCACGGGAGCAGCACCCCGGCAACGAGCAGCCCCAAGGCGAGCACACCGGCGGCCGGCACCGAGGTGACGGCGGTCCCGGCGACGGCGGCGGCCCCGACGAGCCCGGCCACCCCGGCGGGCAGCAGCCACCGCAGGACGGCGTCCTGCAAAGCGTCCACATCGGACACGACCCGGGTGACGAGATCGCCACCGGAGTACCGCGAGCCGGGAATGAGGGCCTGGTAGACGCGGGTCCGCAGGGAGCCGAGCCACCGCAGGACGACCTCGTGCCCGGCAAGCCGTTCGGCGTACCGCAGACCGCCTCGAAGCAGCGCGAGCGTCCGGACGGCCACGATGGCGACGGTGAGCGCGGCAAGCGGCGGCCGTTCGGCGGCGCGGAGGAGAAGCCAGGCCGCGGTGGCCATGAGCACGAGCCCGGCAAGCTCGGCGGCGGCGCCGAGGAGGGTGGCACGGAGGAGGCGGATCCGATCCTTTGTGGACACGCCCCAGTCGGTCCCCGCCCTTCCCGGCCGGGCCTCGGCACAGTCGTTCTTGCTGATCATGTGGCGGTTCCGAATCGTGTGAGTGTTCCGGGTCGGTGTCGCAGTGCCGCAGCGATGTGGTGTGGCCGGCAATGCGCAGGGGGTCGGCGGTGACCACGGCGCTGGTCAGGTTGCGAGTGTCCGGCGGTGGCCGCGTCCCGCTGCTCCCGAGGGCGGTCTGCTGCTGGGCAAGCACAGTCCGGGGGCGGACGGCAGAGGGACCTGTGCGCCGCTGGTGCGGGCGAATGCGCCGCGCGGTGGTTCGCCGTTCACCGCGATCGCCGTCGGGTGCCTGCGGCGGCGAGGAGGATGGCACGGAGGGGGCGGATCGAGTCCTTTGTGGACACGCCCCAGACCCCCAGCGCAGCCCCCGCCCTCCCCGGGGGGCGTCCCCAGTTCCATCCTACCGGCGGTGGCTCGCCCACAACGGCCGCTCGGCGATCTGTGGACAACTGCCTGCCTGTGGATGGCGAACTTGACATCACGCCTTCACCTCCGTAACGACCCGGCCGCCGCGGAGCTCGATCACCCGGTCCGCCAGGGCGGCCATCGCCGGGCGGTGGGCCACCAGCACCGCCGTCCGGCCCGGCAGCAGCCGCCGGGTTGCCGACAGCACCGCGTCCTCGGTGCGGGAATCCAGGCGGGCCGTCGGTTCGTCGAGCAGCACCAGACCGGCCGACGTGCGGGCCAGTGCCCGGGCCAGGCCCACCCGCTGCCGCTGGCCCGCGGACAGCACCTCGCCCAGCTCGCCCACCGGTGTCGCAAAACCCGACGGCAGCCCCGCCGCCACGGTGTCCAGCGCCGCCGCGCGGGCCGCCGAGCGGACGTCCGCCGAGGGGGCGCCGAGGGCGATGTTCGAGGCCAACGTCCCCCGGAACAGCGTCGGCCGCTGGGGGACCCACGCCACCTCGGCCAGCCAATCCGTGGAAGACAGCGAACGCAGGTCCACGCCGTCCACCAGGACCCGTCCCGAAGCAGGCGTCACGAACCCCAGCAGCACCGCCAGCACCGTGCTCTTCCCCGACCCGCTCGGGCCGGCCAACGCGGCCCGCGCGCCGGCAGGCACGGAAAAGTCCACTTCGGACAATGCCGGAACTCCGTCGTACGTCACCGAGACCCGCTCGAACACCACTGAAGGTGCGCCCCGCCGCCGGGTGCGCACGCCCGGCCGAGCCGGGGTCACCGGCACCGCCTCCCGCAACACCGCCAGCCCCTCCGCCGCCGCGTGGAACTTCGCGCCCGCCGCCCGCAGCGGCAGGTACGCCTCGGGGGTCAGCAACAGGATCACCAGCGCCGTCCGGGCCGTCAGCTCGCCCGAGAGCAACCGGAACCCGATCGGCACCGCCACCAGCGCCACCGACAGCGTCGCCACCAGTTCCAGCACCAGCGCCGACAGGAACGCCACCCGCAGGGTCTTCATGGTCGCGTCGGCGTGGGCGGCAGCCATCGCGCGGACCGTCGCCGCCTGGGCCGCCGCGCGGCCGAACACCTTCAGCGTCCCCAGCCCGCGGACGACGTCCAGGAAGTGCCCACCCAGCTTGGTCAGCAGCTCCCACTGGGTGGACGCCCGCGTGTGCTTGCCGACCAGGATCGCGAACACCGGGATCAGCGGCAAGGTGCCGGCCACGACGAGCGCGGAGACCAGGTCCGCCGTGCCCAGCCGCACGATCACCGCGACCGGCACCACCACCGACACGACCAGCGACGGCAGGTACCCGGTCAGGTAGCTGTCCGTGGCGTCGACCCCGCGCGTGACCTGCGTCGCGACGACGCCCGCGCGGTCCGAAGCGGACCCGAGCAACCGCACGCGCAGGGCACCGCGGACCGACGCCGCATACCGTCCACTGAGGACACCGTGGCCCCACGAAAGCGCCGCCCGCGCGGCGATGGCGACGACCAGGAACAGCGAAACCCCGCCACCGGTGAGCAGCGTGGCGAGCCCTTCGGCTTGGAGGAGCACCGAAGCGGCGGTGAGCACGCCGAGCAAGCTCAGCGCGACGAGGTACCGCCGGAGTCCGGGCAGAGCAGGCACGGCGTCCCCCTAGAAGTGCAGCAGCGAGCGCTGGTCGACGGGACGGCGGTGCGCGCGCCAGGTCAGCCACTGCACCACCAGCAGCACGAGCACCGCGGGCGGCGCGAACCAGGCCAGCACCGCGAACGTCTCCGGCGCCGTCGCCGCCTGGTCGAGCGTCAACGTGTACCCCGGCGAAGCCAGCACCGTGGGGAACCGCAGGGTGCCGGCGAGCAGCGCCGGGCAGGCCGACAGCACCATCGACCCGACGAGCGCGACCCGGTACCGCCGCCGCGCCAGGCCGAGCCGGGTGACGGCGAACGCCGCGAAGGCCAGCGCGGCCACCGCCCCGCCGAGCACGGAACCGCCGTCGAGCGCGAAGAACCCCCACCCCGACGCGATCACCAGGAAGGCGAACACCGGCGCCGAGAACGCGCGCGCCAGCCGCACCGCGCGGCCGGTCAGCTCGGCCGGCGCCCGCACGGCCAGGAACGCCGCGCCCTGCAGGCAGAACAGCGCGACGAACCCGAGGCCCCACAGCACCGCGTAGGGCGAGAACAACGCGAGGACGTCCCCGGACGGCGAGCCGTCGGGGGACAGGGGCAGCCCGCCGACCAGGTTGCCGAGGAACAGGCCCCACGACAGCGCCGTGACCAGCGCGCCGCCGACGATGCCCGCCGTCCAGGCACCGCGCCGGGCGTCCGGGCGGCGGCTGCGCAGCTGCATCGACGCCGTGAAGGTGACCAGGCCGAGCAGGAGCGTCACGACCAGGACGTACGCCCCGGCGAACACCTTGCCCTCCAGGTGCGGGAACGCGCCGAACAGCAGGCCGACGGCCGCCACCAGCCACACCTCGTTGGCCAGGAAGAACGGCCCGAGCGCGCCGAGCGTCTGCCGCCGCCGTCGTTCACCGGACTCGAACGCGGGCAGGAGCATGCCGACGCCGTAGTCGTACCCCGCCAGCGCGAAGTAGCCGCAGGTCAGCAGGCCCAGCAAGCACCACCAGAAGGTCGTCATCGGTCAGACTCCGCTCAGGACGGGCAGCTCGGCGGGCTCGTCGACCGGGTCCGGGCCGCGCTTGGCGACGCGCGCCATGAGCACCCAGTCGGCTACCGCGAGCGCGGCGAACAGCAGTGAGAAAGCGATGAAGGAGAACAGGATCTGACCGGCCGGGACGCCCGCGATCGCGTCGGCGGTGCGCAGCTTCCCCCAGATCAGCCACGGCTGGCGGCCGATCTCGCGCACCAGCCAGCCGAGGATCGCGGCGATGAACGGCAGCGGGATCGCCGCGACCATCAGGTAGTGCAGGAACCGGGCCTTCGTGATCCAGTTCCGGATCAGCAGCAGCGCGCCCAGCAGCGCGCACAGGAACATGACGAACCCGAGCATGATCATCAGTCCGAGCGGCAGGCCGACGCCGACGCCGGCGTCCTCGAGCTTGTCCGGCTGGTACTTCGCGAGCTCGCCGAACTGCGCGAAGCCCTGCTCGATCACCAGGAACGAGCCCAGCAGCGCCGCCACCACGCCGACGCGCATCGAGCGCCGGAAGAACTCGACCTCGGTGGTGCGTTTGAGGAAGTGCCAGGCGCTGACACCGACGACGAAGAAGCCGCCGGTCACGATCGCCGCGCCCACGACGTGCGGCAGCGACGCGGCCAGCGCCGGGTTGGCGAACAGCGCGCCGAAGTCGTCGAGGCGCAGCGTGCCGCCCTCGAGCCGGCTGCCGACCGGGTTCTGCAGGAACGAGTTGGCCAGCATGATGAACAGCGCCGACGCGTACGCGGTCAGCGTGATCAGCCAGATCAGCGTCAGGTGCAGCCACCGGGGCAGCCGCCCGAAGCCGAAGATCCACAGGCCGAGGAAGGTCGACTCGAGGAAGAACGCGACGAGCGTCTCGATGGCCAGCGGCGCGCCGAAGACGTCGCCGGCGAAGGCGGACAGCCCGGTCCAGGTCAGCCCGAACTGGAACTCCAGCACGATGCCGGTGGCGATGCCCAGCGCGTAGTTGATGACGTACAGGCGGCCCCAGAAGCGCGTCATCCGCAGCAGTTCCGGGTTGCCGCGGAGCGTCCACCGCGTCTGCATCACGGCCACCAAGGTGACCAACCCCAGCGTGAGCAGCACGAACAGGAAGTGGAACGAAGTCGTCGTCGCGAACTGGAGTCTCGCGATCGGAAGAGCGTTCATGTAGACAGGCTACACATAGCGTGCCTACATGTAGCGAGCCGACGTGTAGACTGCGTACCCATGAAAGCGGACAACCTGCGCGGGCACCTCGACGCGTTGCTGCTGGCCGTGCTCGACGGCCGGAAACTCCACGGCTACGCGATCATCGAGGCGCTCCAGCTGCGCAGCGACGGCGCGCTCGACCTGCCCACCGGCACCGTGTACCCGGCGCTGCGCCGGCTCGAGCGGGCCGGCTGGCTGGCCAGCGAATGGGACGTCGTGTCCGGCCGCAAGCGCCGCACCTACCGGCTCACCCGCTCCGGCGAGCAGGCACTGGCCGCCCAACGCATCGAGTGGCGGGAGTTCACCGCGGTCATCGGGGGAGTGCTGGAAGCATGATCGAGGGATACCTGGCCGACCTCGACCGGCGGTTGCACGGCTGCGGCCGTCTCAAAGCCGACCTCCTCGAAGAGGCCCGCGACGGTCTCAACGACGCCGCCGACGCCTACCGCGCCGGCGGGTGGGACGACGAGGAGGCCGAGCGCCGCGCCGTCGCCGACTTCGGCCCGGCGGCGGTCGTCGCCCACGACTACCAGGCCGAACTGGGCATGCTCAGCGGCGTCCGCACGCTGTGGAAGCTCGTCATCGGCGTCCCGGCGATGCAGATCCTCTGGGACTACGCGCGGATCCTCACCTTCGGCGAGTGGACGAGGCTCTCGACGCCGACGCCCGAGTGGTACAAGGTCGTCGCGCAGGCTTCCCACGGCGCGGTGTTCGTCGTGCCGGTGATCGGCGTGCTCGCCCTGCTCGGCATCCGCTGGCTGAGCCGCCGCCTCGACGGCGCCGGGCTCGCCCGGTTCTGCGGCGTGCTGATCGCCGTGGCCGTCGGCGTGAACCTCGGCTCGATGGGCATGCTGATCGCGGCGACCGGCGTGGTCGACGTTTCGAGGCTGTTCCTCAGCGTCCCGTGCGCGCTGCTGATGGTCGCCTGGGTGGCGCTTTCCGTCCGGCTCGTCGTGCTCGCGAGACGATCCTGGGGTGGGTATGCCACGATCGTTGCGTGACGACCGCGCTGATCTACCTCGTAGTCATGCTGCTGGTGGCGGCCGTGGTGTTCCTGCTCGCCGCCGTGGTCTTCGGCCGGGGTGAGGAGCTCGCCCCGCTGCCGCCGGGCAGTTCGCCCACGCGGCTGCCCGCCGAGGACATCACCGGCGAGGACCTGGCCGAGGTCCGCTTCCAGCTGGTGCTGCGCGGCTACAAGATGTCCGAAGTGGACTGGGTGATGCGGCGGCTCGGCGTCGAGCTCGACGAGCTGCGCGCCCGCGTCGCCGAGCTGGAGCAGCGCGAACGCGAGCGGGAGAGCTCGCCAGAGGCGTCCCCGTGACGGACCTGATCCTCTCGGTCGACGTCCGCGCCCCGGCGGGGACGACCTGGCTCGCGCTGACGGACTGGACGCGCCAGGGCGAGTGGATGCTCGGCACCGAGGTCGAGGTGGTCGAGGGCAACGGCCGCAGCGTCGGGTCGCGGCTGTCGGCGTTCACCGGCGTGGCCGGCCTCGGCTTCACCGACACCATGGAGATCACCAGCTGGGAGCCGCCGGTGCGGTGCGGCGTCCGGCACCTCGGCAGCATCGTGCAGGGCACCGGCGTCTTCCAGGTCGTCCCGAAGGGCGCGACGCGCTCGACGTTCGTCTGGGCCGAGCACCTGCGGCTGCCGTTCGGCCCGGTGGGCCGGCTCGGCTGGCCGGTCGTGCGGCCGGCGTTCGCGCTGGGGGTGCGCCAGTCGCTGCGGCGGTTCGCGCGGTTCGCGGAGAACTATTCGGTGGGTGGGGATGAGTGAGCGGGTCGGCGCCGACGGCGTCGCGCGCTGCAGCTGGGGCAATTCGACCCCGGACTACGCTTCGTACCACGACGAGGAGTGGGGCACGCCGCTCCACGGGCAGGACGAGCTGTACGAGCGCCTGTGCCTCGAATCGTTCCAGTCGGGCCTGTCGTGGATCACGATCCTGCGCAAGCGCGAAGCCTTCCGGAAGGCGTTCAAGCAGTTCAAGGCGGCGAAGGTGGCGAAGTTCGGCGACGCCGACGTCGAACGGCTGATGCAGGACGCGTCGATCGTGCGGAACCGGGCGAAGATCCTGGCCGCGATCAAGAACGCGCAGGCGATCGCTTCGCTCGAGACCCCGCTGGACGACCTGCTGTGGTCGTTCGCGCCCGCGTCCCACCGGCGTCCCGCGACGATGGCCGACGTCCCGGCGATCACCGACGAGTCCAAGGCGATGGCGAAGGAGCTGAAGAAGCGCGGCTTCGTCTTCCTCGGCCCGACGACCTGCTACGCGCTGATGCAGGCGACCGGCATGGTCGACGACCACGTCGCCGGCTGCTTCCGGGCCGGCTGAGCCCGGAAGCAGCCGCGGCTTCACCTGCCCTGGAAGGCCGGTTTGCGCTTGCCGACGAAGGCCTCGACGGCCTCGGTGTGGTCGGCGGTCGCGCCGAGTGCCGTCTGGGCGGCGTCCTCGGCGTCGAGGGCCTCGTCGAACGTCGACTGCGCGGCCAGGTTCAGCACGCCCTTGATCTTCGCGTAGGCGACGGTCGGCCCGGCCGCCAGCTTCGCCGCCACCTTCTGGGCGCGGGCGGCGAGCTCCTCGTCCGGCACGACCTCGCCGACCAGGCCGAGCCGCAGCGCCTCGGCCGCGTCGACGGTCCGGGCCAGCAGCATCAGCTCGGCGGCGCGGCCGTAGCCGACCAGCCGCTGCAGCGTCCAGGACGCGCCCGAGTCCGGGCCGAGCCCGACGTTGGCGAAGGCCATCAGGAACGACGACGACTCGGCGGCGATCCGCAGGTCGCTGGCGTAGGCGAAGGCGGCCCCGGCGCCGGCGGCGGTGCCGTTGACCGCCGCGATCACCGGCTTCGGCATGGCCACGATCGTCCGGACGATCGGGTTGTAGTGCTCCTTCACGGTGTGTAGCGGGGCGGGGTCACCTGCTTGCAGCAGTCCCACGTGCTCTTTCAGGTCCTGCCCGGCGCAGAACGCCTTGCCGGAACCGGTCAGCACGACCGCGCGGACTCCCTTGTCGTCCGCCGCCTCGCGCAGTGCCGCGAGCAGTGCTTCCTTCAGCTCGACGGTCAGCGAGTTGTACGCCTGCGGCCGGTTGAGGGTGAGGGTGCGCACCCCGTCGGCGTCGGCGGTCAACAGGACGTCGGATGTGGTCACGTCTTCTCCTTGCGCGGAAAACTTCGGTCGGCCGAGAGTCTTTCACCTCCCGCGGGCCGCATACCAGCACCGATACGACGGCAAAAGATCGGTCCGCTGATGCGCCCGGCCGCTGATGAGGGACAATGGACAGCAGACCCGGCTGGCTTTCACGCGAGCGCGACCCGGGCGCGCCGGTTGAGACGGAGGGAGCACGCTATGGCGGCCATGAAGCCCCGGACCGGAGATGGTCCCCTCGAAGTGACTAAGGAGGGGCGGGGCCTCGTGATGCGCGTACCGCTCGAAGGTGGTGGGCGACTCGTCGTCGAACTCTCCGCGGAAGAGGCGAAGGACCTCGGCGCCGCACTGGCGGAGGTCACCGGCTGAGCCGCCCTTCCCGATCCGTCCTTCCGTCGCACCCCGGTCTCCCTTCGGAGGCCGGGGTCGCGGTTCCTCTGCGCCTGAAGGTTGCTCACTGTGCGTAATCCGCTACCCCCCGTTCCGGCTACCCTGCTCCACATCGAGGTCACGTCCGAGCTCCGCCGCGGCGTCCCCACGGCCCGGCTGGTGGCCGCGCCCGACAACGATGACGTCGAGCCGTTGGAGATCGAGGGCGTCCGGATCACCGGCAAGGCGGGCGACGTCCAGACGGTGCCCGGCGGCGGGCCGCGCTGGATCGCCGGACTGGGCGGCGGCGAGCCGAAGGAGTACCGCAAGACCGGCGCGGCGCTGGTCCGGGTGGTGAACGCGGCGCTGGCCGATGACGTCGGGCACGGCGGCAAGGCGTTCCGTTCGGTGCAGCTGGCGCTGCCCGAGGAGGCTTCCGGCGAGCACGTCACCGAGCTCGCGCTGGGCCTGCTGCTGGGTGGCTACCGGTTCAAGGTGACCGGCGAGGACCCCGCGCCGTCCGTGCGGTCGGTCCGGCTGGTGGCGGAAGACCCCGCACTGTCCTCGCTGGTCGCCCGCGCTTCGGCGCTGGCCGCGGCGACGGCGCTGACCCGCGACCTCGCGAACACGCCGTCCAACGTGAAGACCCCGGCCTGGCTGGCGGACACGGCTGCTCGCGTGGCCGGCCCCGGCGTCGAGGTGACGGTGCGGGACGAGAAGTGGCTCACGGCGGAGGGCTTCGGCGGCATCCTGGCGGTGGGCGGCGGTTCCGCGCGGCCGCCGCGGCTGATCGAGATGGCGTACCAGCCGGCGGGCGCCACCCGGCACCTGCTGCTGGTCGGCAAGGGCATCACGTTCGACACGGGCGGCCTGTCGATCAAGCCGGCCGACGGCATGCACCTGATGCGCACGGACATGGCGGGCGGCGCGGCGGTGATCGCGGCGATCCGCGGCATCGCGGCGCTGGGGCTCGGGGTGCGAGTGACGGCGCTGGTCCCGTGCGCGGAAAACCACGTGTCGGGCTCGTCGTACCGCCCGGGCGACATCGTCCGCCACTACGGCGGCAAGACGACCGAGGTGAGCAACACGGACGCGGAAGGCCGGATGGTCCTGGCGGACGCGCTGGTCTACGGAATCCGCAGGTTCTCCCCGGACTACGTGGTCGACGCGGCAACGTTGACGGGCGCGATGAAGGTCTCCCTGGGCGTGCGCACGGGCGGCTTGTTCGCCTCCGACGACGCGCTGGCCGCCGCCGTCGCCGCGGCGGGCGCACGAGTGGGCGAGGCGTGGTGGCGCATGCCCCTGGTGGAGGACTACGCGGACAACGTCCGCGGCGAATTCGGCGACGTACGCCAGACCCCCGGCGGCCCGGGCGGCATCACGGCGGCGTTGTTCCTGCGGGAGTTCACCTCGGGCTTGCCGTGGGCGCACCTGGACATCGCGGGCCCGGCCCGGTCGGAGAAGAACTACGACGAAGTGGTGCCGGGAGCAACCGGCTTCGCGGCGCGGACGCTCGTGGAGCTGGCGGCTTCGCTGGCTTGACGCGCCAGGGCCCGGTTCGGCGGGGGCACGGTGGGTGCCGCGCGTCGCTCACGAGTAGCACGGCCACCCACACCACGGGGCACCGCCAGGACGACGAGCACGCCGGCGCCCCGCCGGTCACGGGCCGGAGGGCTCGGACGGGTCAGGCGGGTCCGCGGAGACCGGCGGGACGGGAGCTTGCCGGCATACAGGTCGAGCCCTCCGGCCAACGCTTCGAGCACCCGGGCCACCTCGTGGAGCTGGTCGCCGGTCGCTGTGTCGGTCCGGAGCCGGGCACTGACCGCCACCAGCCGGCGGCCAGTGACACCTACTCGGTCGGCCAGGGTGACAGGTGCGGTCGGCTCCTCCTGAGCGTTGGCGTGCGTCACCAGGACGTCGGCCAACTCCATGAGGAGGGCGGCAAAGGCTCGCTCCCGTTCAGGCGGCATGGTGCCGGTGAGGAGTTCGCGGCTGACCCGGGGCACGTGGTTGTTGACCCCGGCGAGCGCCCGCACCAGTTCGGCAGCTTGCTCGTCCATCGGCCGGCTACTCCGCCGTCCGGCTGCGCATGGCGTGAACCTCGGCGCCTGCATCCAGCGCCAGTCGCTCGCACATGGCGTCTTGCAGCAGCGTGTTCAGGGCAAGGTGCCGCAGGCTCGGCACCACGACATGGTGGGCGTCGGCTCGGACGAGTTCGCTCGCCAGCTCGTCGAAGCCTTCGCGTGACCCGCAGTCGAACTCAAAGAAGAAGCTGACGAAGTACAGCCCCAGACTTTTCGCGTACCTGGCCACGGCCTGCTCCAGCCCGCGCACTTCGGGGTCCGGAACATGGGCCGGTACCCGCATGTAGCCGTACGCCAGTGGGGCGGTGACGAGCGTGGCGAGTTCGGGGTCCGGCAGGGGCGGAGCCGGCAATGTCGAGGCAGTCATGGGGTGTCGTCCTGGTGGTCGGATGCAATGGGTGGCATCCCGGCAACCGGAATTTCCGGCGGGGAACGGTGATGCGTGCGGGAGTTCGCCCGCGGCCTGGAGGGAGGAATGAGGTGTGTCGACCGGCCGCCGGGATGCCAGGACCGACCCTGCCGGGCCGTCTCCCGCCCCACCAGGGCGTGGTCAAGGGCCGAATCCGGGGCAGATCTTGCGTCGGGCCGTCTGACCTGCGGTAATGTGTCGATCCCGGTGCGTGACGACAGGAGACGATCATGGGTGGCCGACGCAACGGGCTCATCCGGGCTCGTAAGGCGGCCTACTACACCCAAGAGTCCTTGGCTTGTGCCCTGAACGTCGACCCCACCACCGTCGGGCACTGGGAACGCGGCCGGTCCGAACCCCTGCCGTACAAGCGCCCGAAGCTGGCAAAGCTGCTAGGCGTCAGCCGGGAACAACTCGAAGAGCTGCTGGCGGAGGGGCAGGCTGAACCGTCACCGCCCGCGCTCGCCGAGCAAGACGGCGAACCCATGACGGCGGAGGTAGCGTCCGACCCCGTGAAGCGACGGACGCTCATGAAGTGGGGTGTAGCTACCACCGCCGCTTCCGGCTTCGGGATTGAAGTCTTCGGCCAGATCGGGCAACACGGCGTTGCCCGTACGAGCTTCACCGAAGCCTTGACCATCTCCCGCCAGGCCGGCGACCCCGAGATTGAAACCCGCGCGCTCGCCGGGCTGGGCTTCCACAGCAACCTCGTCGGCCGACCCCGTGAAGGCCGGCGTTTCTCCGGGGCCGCCGAGGACGCGGTGCGCCGGTTGGGGCCGTCCTCGCGGATGACCGCCGTGCCCCTTCTGCACCTGGCCGTGGCCAACGCCCGGAATGACGACTACAGCGACGCTCAAGCCGCCATCTCGCGGGCGCGCAAAGCCCTCGATGCCGACCGGGGCGAGGAGGCTGCTCCGTGGGCCGCCTTCATGGGCCCGATGGAGATCGACGCGGTGGAGGCGACCTGTGCGGTGGAGGTCGGCAAGTCGGCCCGCGCTGAGCAACTGCTGGAGCAGGCCATTGCCGGGTACGGCGACAGCTTCGCCCGCAACATCGCGCTCTACCGGGTCCGCCTGGCCGCCGCCCGTGTCCAGGCCGGAGCCATCGACGGCGCGACCGAAGCCGCCGAAGACGTGCTCGACACCATCGCGGACGGCCTCGACAGCTGGCGCGTCAGCCTGGAGCTGAGCCGGGTCATGGACTCGCTGGAGGCCTACCCCGGAGCGCCCGGCGTCGAGCCGCTCAAAGAGCGCTACGCCACTACGATCGCGGGATGACCGCTGCGCCGCCGCCGCTCATCCTGCATCATCACGACGCTGCCGGGATGCATGAGCTGCGCGACCTGCTTATCGCGGTCTATACCCGGGTCTACGCCGATCTACTGTCGGACCCTTTCTTCTCGCCGGAGCGGTACTGGCAGCGGCTGGAGAGTTATGCCAAGTGGCCGGGCTTCGCCTTGGTCACGGGCTGGCTCGGCGATGACCTCATTGGTTACACGCTGGGCTACACCCTGCCGAAGGCCTCGGCCTGGTGGCGCGGCTTCCAAAGCGACGTCCCGGCCGGCGCGCTCGAAGAAGACGGCGAACGGACGTTCGCCGTCACGCAGCTGATGGTGCTTCCCGCTCACCAGCGACGTGGTTACGCCGGGCAGCTGCATGACGCGCTCATGGCCAACCGCCCGGAGGAACGAGCCACCCTGCTCGTCAAGCCCGGCAACCTCCCCGCACGCACTGCCTACCTGTCCTGGGGGTGGCAGCGATTCGGGCAGTTGCAACCGTTCGAGGATGCACCGGTGTACGAGTCGCTGGTTATTGATCTTCATAAGGCTTAGCCCCGAGCGGCCGGTTCTCCCCAGCCCGGCCGAACTGTGGACAAGCCGCCGAGGCTGCGGAGGTCAGTCCTTGGCGGTGGCCAGGACGTGGTCCCGGAACTCCGTCACCGCAGGCGTCATCGGCTCCTCCGCCCGCCACGCCAGCCCGATCGTCCGGTACGGCCGCGGTGACAGCGGTACCTCCGCCACCCCCGCCGGGGTGCCCGGCCCGAACCGCGGCAGCAGCGCCACCCCCAGGCCCGCCGCGACCAGGCCGCGCACGGTGTCCGACTCCTGGCCCTCGAACGCGATCCGCGGTGTGAAGCCCGCCGCCGCGCACAGCTCGTCCGTCAGTGTCCGGACGCCGTATCCCTGCTCGAGCAGCACGAATTCCTCCGAAGCCAGTTCCGCCACCCGCACCGACTGCCGGTCTGCCAGCCGGTGGCCCGCCGGGACCGACAGCAGGATCTCTTCGTCCACCAGCCCCGCGCAGGCCAGCGCCGGAACGTCGGGCAGCGGCGCCACCAGGGCGAGGTCCAGCTCGCCGCCCGCCAGCCGGTCGACCATGTCCTGCCGCGAGCCCTGGACCAGCGTGAACCGCACGTCCGGGTAACGCGCCCGGTACCCGCGCAGCAGCGAAGGCACCAGCGACCGCCCGAGCAAGTGCAGAAACCCCAGCACCACGTGCCCCGACTCCGGCGACACCTCCTCGCGTGCCAGCCGGACGCCGGTGTCGAGCGCCGCCAGCCCGCGCTCGGCCGCCTCGGCCAGCAGTTCCGCCGCGCGCGTGAGCCGGATGCCGCGGCCGTCCGGGACCGTCAGCGGCGCCCCCAGCGCGTCCGCGAGCGCCGCGAGCCGGCGGCTCACGGTCGGCTGCGGCACGCCCAGCAGTTCGGCCGCGCGTGTGACGTTCCTCGTCTCCCGGAGGGCGGCGAGCAACGGAAGGTGGGGCGCGACCTGCGCGGACAGCGAGTCATACGTCACCGCATCGATTCTGCCCGATGGCCGCATTGGACGTATTGATTAGGGCTCCTTACTTTCAGGAGGTGACTTCCACGCGCCGAGTCAAGACCGCCGTCGCCGCGGCCGGGATCTCCTCGTTCGCCCTGCTCTACGCGCCGCAGCCGGTCCTGCCGCAGCTGGCGGCGCAGTTCCACCTCGACCCCGGTGGCGCGGCGCTCGCGGTCAGCGTCGCGACCGGGGCGCTCGCCATCGCCGTCCTGCCGATCGCGGCGCTGTCCGAAGTGGTCGGCCGCCGTCCGGTGATCGTGACGTCGGTCATCGCGTCGGTCGTGTTCGGCCTGCTGCTGCCGCTGATGCCGACGTACCCGGCACTGCTCGTCCTGCGCGCGCTGCAGGGCGTCGCGATCGCGGGGTTCCCGGGGGTGGCGGCCGCCTACCTGGCCGAACGCCTCGGCCGGGCGGGTGTCGCGGCGGCGGTCGGCGCGATGATCGCCGGCAACACGGTCGGCGGCATGCTCGGCAGGCTGGCCAGCGGGTTCACCGCGGGCCCCCTCGGCTGGCGCGGCGCGCTGCTGGTCGTGGCGGGCGTGGGCGCGGTGTGTTCGGCCGTCACCGTCGTGGCGCTGCCACTGGGCACGCGGCCGCCGGGGAACGCGCGGCTGCGGGACGTCCGACGGGGCCTGGTCACGGCGCTGAGCAAACCGGTGCTGCTGGCCCAGTACGGCGTGGCGCTGCTCGCGATGGGCTCGTTCGTGGCCCTCTACAACGCGGCCGGCTTCCGGTTGACGGGCGATCTGCGTCTGTCGCCGGCAATCGCGTCCCTGGTCTTCCTGGCGTACGCAACGGGCTCGGTGTCCTCGGCGGCGGCCGGCCGCCTGGTGGCCCGGGTGGGTCGCCGCCGAGCCCTGGTCGGGGCCCTGCTGCTGACGGCGTCCGGCGCGGCGCTGACACTGCCGGACTCGTTGCCGCTGGTGATCACCGGCTTCCTGGTGCTGACGTGCGCATTCTTCGCAGCCCACGCGGTGGCGAACGGCTGGGCGGCGGCGGACGCCCCCGAGACCGCCCGCGGCCAGGTCGGGGGCACGTACACGGCGGCGTACTACCTGGGCAGCAGCGTCGGCGGCGCCGCGGGGGCTTGGGTGTACGGGCACGCGGGGTGGCCGTGGCTGATCGCGGTCGTGGCGGCGTGGCTGCTGCTCGCGGTGGCTGGGGTGGGGATCGGGACCCGCCGGGTCCGGGCTGAACGGCTTGAGCTGGTCAAGGCGGGCTGAGGCAGGCCCCACAGAACCCAGGCAAGTCCCCCGCCCTCCCGGGGGGCGTCCCCAGTTCCAGTCTATCGGCCCCCACCGACAAAACCTCCGCGAACAGCGACTTGTCCACAGCCCGGCGAGACTGTGGACAAGTACTCAGGTAGCGGCACCGACCAGCAGCCCGCCGCCCACCGGCAGCAGGGCCGGGACCAGGCGTTCGTCCTCGCGGAACGCCCGCGCCACCTCGCGCAGGGCCATCGTCTCCGGATCGCGGTGGGCCGGGTCGATCACCCGGCCGCCGGCCAGCACGTTGTGGAACGCGATGATCCCGCCGCGCCGCAGCAGCGATACGCCCAGCTCGTAGCAGCCGGGGTACTCGATGTGCGCGGAATCGACGAACACCAGGTCGTAGCCACCCGGCGTGAGCCGCTGCAGCACGTCCAACGCGCGGCCGATGATCAGCCGGGTGCGGCCCGGCGCGAAGCCGGCCTCGCGGAACGTCGCGCGCGCCGCCCGCTGGTACTCCGGCTCCACGTCGATCGACGTCAGGACGCCGTCGGGGGCCATGCCGCGCAGCAGGCTCAGGCCGCTCACCCCCGCGCCGGTGCCGACCTCGACGACGGCCTTCGCGCACAGCGTCGCGGCCAGGAACCGCAGCGTCGCTCCCGCACCCGCGCTGAGCGGGGTGCAGCCCAGGTCTTCGGCCCGTGCCCGCGCCGAAGACAGCACCTCGTCGTCGGGCAGGTACCCGTCGACGAACCCGGAATCGGCCGGTGCGGCCGCAGGGGTGGGCGTGTTCACGCACGGAGGTTAGCGTTGGTTGTCGATAAATCCGCGCAGGCTCCCTGGTAAGCACCCGGGAAGAAGTTCTCAGCCTGCTCTCAGTCCAGTCTCACTAGAACCATAAGGAGCCCGGAGAGACTGAAATCCGAGCACACGGGAACACCGTGGCCACAGCCCGCGTTGGGTGGAGCAGACAGGAGAAACGCTGATGGAGGTGCCTGCTCCCGCGATGCAGAACGCCGTTGCCGACACCGGGGCCCAGCCCGTGACCCTGGACGAGGCGGCCTGGACGCCACCGTCCTGGGACGAGGTCGTCCGTGAACACGGCGACCGGGTCTACCGGCTCGCCTACCGCCTGACCGGCAACACCCACGACGCCGAGGACCTCACGCAGGAGACCTTCATCCGGGTCTTCCGGTCGCTGGCGTCCTACAAGCCCGGCACGTTCGAGGGCTGGCTGCACCGGATCACCACCAACCTGTTCCTGGACATGGCCCGCCGCCGCTCGCGCGTGCGGATGGAAGGCCTGCCCGAGGACACCGACCGCATCGTGGGCGACGACCCGAGCCCCGAGCAGGTCTACTCGGACACCCACCTGGACCCGGACCTGCAGGCGGCGCTCGACGAGCTGCCCCCGGAGTTCCGCGCCGCCGTGGTGCTGTGCGACGTCGAAGGGCTGTCGTACGAAGAGATCGGCGCGACGCTGGGTGTCAAGCTGGGCACCGTCCGCAGCCGCATCCACCGCGGGCGTCAGGCGCTGCGCGCGTCGCTCGAGCGTCGCCGCGCTTACGCACCGCAGTCTGCGAAGGTGACGGTATGACCGCACCGCGAGGCTGGGCGCTGCCCGAGTCGCACCTGCTGCCGGACGTCGTGGTGGCATTCGTCGACGGCGAACTGTCCCACAGCGCGCGCGACCGCGCGGCGTCGCACATCACCCGCTGCAGCGCGTGCGCGGCGGAGGTGCGCGCGCAGCGTCAGACCGTCGAAGCGATCCGCCGCGCGGGGGCGCCGTCGATGTCGGCGGGGTTCCTCGCGAGCCTCCAGTCGATCCCGCAGCACACGGAGCTGCCGAGCGCCCCGGACAACCTGGCGATCACGGCGGACGGCCAGCTGGTCGCGGTCCAGCGCCCCGACCGGGTCGCCGGCCTGCGCGACGCGGGCGTGCTGGGTGGTGTGGCGCCGTTGGGATCAGCGCCCCCGCTGGGCCAGTCGCCGAACGTCCTCGGCGGCGGCCGCTTCAAGCGCCGCGCGGCGCAGGGGGCGGGCGTCGTGGTGTCGGGCCTGGTGCTGAGTGCGCTGGCCCTGGTGGGGACATCGGCGGACGGGGACGGATCCCCGGAGACGGGCGGCGGAGTGCCGCAACCGGCGAACCTGCTGCCGGCCCAGATGGCGGTTCCCCAGCAACCGGCCCCGGTTTCGACACCGGCGAGCACGACACCGGTGGCGGTGCCGGCGGGCATCCGCTGAGTTGACCTTTGAAGGCCGCTGCGAACCCCTTCGCGGCGGCCTTCGGTGTGTCCGACGAGGCTGCTGAGCCTCCCCCAGGGGTTATCCGCCCGGCGACTTCATCCCGAGGTGGGGGAGTCCGAGGAGCCCTGCTGGGAGTGCCCGAGGTTCGACTTCACCGCTCGGCGTCGGCTGGAAGGCCTGGCCGGTGAGCGAGAAGCCCTCTCGGCTGGGCAGCCTCCGGTCAACCGCCCCCAGCGCAGCCCCCGCCCTCCCTGGGGGGCGTGCCCTTGTCCAGCCTATCGCCACCCTCGGACGGAAACTGCCGTTCACGGCGCTTGTGCGGCCGTTTTGTCCACATCGCCTCCGCCCTGTGGACAAGGGCCCAAGAAACAGCCACTTCACCCGTGGACCGGCAGACTCTGAGCACTGGGCTTGGGTATCGTCACGCCCAGCCACCTGATCTTCTGCACCGGGGAATGATGACCGAGCCGAACGTGAATCCCGAGCAGCCCGGCGCGCGCGAAGCCGACCGGCTGGGCCCGCGGCCGCTCGCGCGGCCCGCCGTCGATCCGGCGCAGGCCGCCGTGTTCGGGCGGCCGCAGGGGGTCGACGGTGCGTTCGACAAGCTCTACTCCCCGCAGAAGGCCAACGGCGTCAACCTCGCTCCGCCCGCGCCCGAGTCGCTCGCCGAGGCCTTCCGGCGGCCGCCCGGGGCCGAAGGTGTGCTGCTCGAACGGCCGCGGGAAGCCACCGGCGACGTGCCGGACGCCGAACCGCACCTGTGGACCGGTACCCGCGACCCGTGGCGTGATCCCGGGGCCGCCGCCGTGCTCGCCGGGCCCGCCATGCCCGCCGAAGACGAGGAAAAGCCCGCCAAACGGCCACCCGGCGCGCTGCTCAGCCTGCCCGAGGTGATCTTCGGACGACGCGTGCAGCCGAAGGCGCTCGTCCTGCTCGGCGTCGTCGCGCTGCTCATCGGTGCCGCCGGGGGCGTCGTCGGGTGGTGGGCCGCCGACACCGGCACCGAGCTCACCGGCTCCGCCACCATCTCCGAAGCCGAGGCCGGCAAGGAACGCCCCGCGGGATCCGTCGCCGAAATCGCCAAGCGCGTCGCGCCCGCCGTCGTCTCGCTCGAGGTGTTCAAGCCCGGCGCCGAGTCCGGTGAACAGGGCTCCGGCGTCATGATCGACCCCCAGGGCTACATCCTCACCAACGAACACGTCATTTCCTCCGCCGCCGCGGACCCGGGCGTCAAGGTCACGGCCGTCTTCATCGACGGCACCCGCACCGAGGCCAAGCTCGTCGGGGCCGACCAGAAGACCGACCTCGCCGTCGTGAAGGTCAACGTCACCAACCCCACCGTGCTGCAGGTCGGCAAGTCCGCGGAACTGCAGGTCGGCGACACCGTGATGGCGATCGGCTCGCCGCTGGCGTTGCAGAACTCGGTGACCGCCGGCATCGTCAGCGCGCTGAACCGGCCGATCACCGCGGGCGGCGACAACGGCGCCCCGCCGGTCACCTACGAGGCCATCCAGACCGACGCCGCGATCAACCACGGCAACTCGGGTGGCGCGCTCGTCGACTCCACCGGCGCGCTGGTCGGCATCAACTCGTCGATCCGCTCGGCGGGCGCGGACGGCGGCAGCATCGGCATCGGCTTCGCCATCCCGAGCGACTACGCGATCAAGATCGCCAAGGCGCTGATCAAGGACGGCAAGGTCCAGCACGCCGACATCGGCATCAACGCGTCGTCGACGGTCGCCGGCTCGTCCACGATGGGGGCCCAGGTGAAGAACGTCGCCCCGGGCGGCCCGGCCGCGAACGCGGGCATCAAGGAGGGCGACGTGATCACCAAGATCGGCACCCGGCTCGTCCGCGACTCCGCGGAACTGACGGTCGCGGTCCGCGCGCACGACGTCGGCGAAGTCGTTCCGGTGCAGCTGGCCCGCGACGGCGCCAGTTTCGTCGTCGACGTAACCCTGGCTTCCGACTGAGTTCCCGTGTTCGGCCTGCCGGAGTGCGGCGGGCGGCGGGTACCCTGGGCGGGTAGGTTCCGAGTGGAGGTAGACGGGTGTTCGAGAGTGTCGGGTGGGGGGAGATCCTCGTCCTCATCATCGCCGGTCTGTTCATCCTCGGCCCGGAACGGCTGCCCGAGGCGGCGTCCTGGCTCGCGAAGAGCCTGCGCAAGGTCCGCGACTTCGCGACCGGCGCGAAGGAGCAGCTCCGCGAGGAGATGGGCCCGGAGTTCGACCAGCTGCGCAAGCCGCTGGAAGACCTTCGCGGACTGCGGAACTTCGACCCGAAGCGGGTCGTGACGCAGCACCTGTTCGACGGCGACGCCGACCCGCTCGGCCTGAAGAGCATCACCAACGGCAGCAGCACCCCGGCGAACGGGACCAACGGATCGAACGGCTACCTGGCCGGCCAGACCCAGTCGGCGCCGGAGCCGCTCAAGCCGGGCGAGCGCCCGCCGATCGACCCGGACGCGACCTAGCGCCCCAATGTGGCCTTCGGTGCGTTGGACGCACCCAAGGTGGCCTTCGGTGCGTTGGACGCACCCAAGGTGGCCTTCGGTGCGTTGGACGCACCCAAGGTGGCCTTCGGTGCGTTGAGCGCACCCAAGGTGGCCTTCGGTGCGTTGGACGCACCCAAGGCCACATTGGGGCGGCTCAGCCGGGCCGGGTCCGCCGGTAGGTCAGGGCCGATCCGACACCGCTGCCGCGAACACCGCTGCCGCGAACACCGCTGCCGGAAACTCGCTCAGCGGCCCGCCGGGGTCACGTTGAGCATCATCCCGGCCAGCCCGCGGGCCCGGACCGTCAGCTTCTTCGCCGCTTCCTTCAGCACCAGCGACGCCGGGGCCTCCGGCTCCGCCAGCACCAACGGCGTTCCCGAGTCGCCCTGGGCGACCATCCGGGGGTCCATCGGCACCTGGCCCAGCAGCGGCACCTCCGAGCCGATCGACTTCGACAGCGACTCGGCCACCGTCGAGCCGCCGCCCGCGCCGAACAGCTCCAGGCGGGATCCGTCCGCCTGTTCCAGCCAGGACATGTTCTCGATGACGCCCGCCACGCGCTGACGCGTCTGCAGCGCGATCGCGCCGGCCCGCTCCGCGACCTCGGCCGCCGCCTGCTGGGGGGTGGTCACCACCAGGAGCTCCGCGTTGGGGATCAGCTGGGCCACCGAGATCGCGATGTCGCCCGTGCCCGGGGGGAGGTCCAGCAGGAGGATGTCCAGATCACCCCAGAACACGTCCGCGAGGAACTGCTGCAGCGCGCGGTGCAGCATCGGGCCGCGCCAGACGACCGGGGTGTTGCCCGGGGTGAACAAGCCGATCGAGATCACCTTCACGCCGTGGGACTGCGGCGGCATGATCATCGTGTCGACCTTCGTCGGCTTCTCGCGCGCGCCCAGCATGCGGGGGATCGAGTGGCCGTAGATGTCCGCGTCCACCACCCCCACCGACAACCCGCGCGCGGCCATCGCCGCCGCCAGGTTGACCGTCACCGACGACTTGCCGACGCCGCCCTTGCCCGAGGCCACGCAGTACACCCGGGTCATCGAGCCCGGCTGGGCGAACGGGATCACCGGCTCCGCCGCGTCGCCGCGCAGGGACTTCCGCAGCTCCGTGCGCTGCTCGTCGCTCATCACGTCCAGCTCGACCCGCACGTCGGCGACGCCGGGGAGCTTCGAGACCGCGGCCTTCGTGTCGTTGGTCAGCGTCGCCTTCAGGGGGCAGCCCGCGACCGTCAGGTAGATCCCGACCGTGACGACGCCGTCGTCGCCGACCACCACGTCCTTGACCATCCCCAGGTCCGTGATGGGTTTCCGGATCTCCGGGTCTTGCACGCTCTTCAGCGCGCTGCGGACGTCGTCGACGCTGGGGAGCTGCTGGGTGCTGGTCACCCCGTCCATGTTACGAGCCGGTAGGAGTGCGGGACTTCCTGGGCTGGATGGACAGGTCCTCCCGCAGCCGGTCCAGCTCGCTGCGGAGGTAGTCGCGGGTCGCCACCTCGCCGATCGCCAGCCGCAGCGCCGCCAGCTCCCTGGCCAGGTATTCCGTGTCGGCCTTGGTCTGGGCCGCCCGGTTGCGGTCCTCGTCCAGGGAGACGCGGTCGCGGTCGTCCTGCCGGTTCTGCGCCAGCAGGATCAGCGGCGCCGCGTACGCCGCCTGCGTCGAAAAGGCCAGGTTGAGCAGGATGAACGGGTACGGGTCCCACTGCAGCGACACCGCCGTGATGTTCAGCACGACCCAGATGATGACGAGCATCGTCTGCCAGAACAGGTACTTGCCGGTGCCGAGGAACCGCGCCAGCCGTTCCGACAGCCTGCCGAACGTGTCCGGGTCGATGTTCAGCCTGAACCGGTTCTGGCCGCGGGGCTGGTCGAGCCGCCGTCCTGACGTCAGCTCAGGCACGGTCTTCCTCCAAGGTGTCGTGGAGACCGGTCTCGCGCCAGTCCTCGGGCAGCAGGTGGTCGAGGACGTCGTCGACGGTGACCGCGCCGATCAGGTGGTCCTCGGCGTCGATGACCGGTCCGCAGGTCAGGTTGTAGGCCGCGAAGTACCGCGTGACCTCGGCCAGCGAGGCCCCCGGTTTCAGCGGCGGGAGCCCGGTGTCGACGGCGCTGGCCACCAGCTCCGCCGGCGGCTCCCGCAGCAGCCGCTGGAAGTGGACGACGCCGACGTAGCGCCCGGTCGGGGTCGCGGTCGGCGGGCGGCAGACGAACACCATGCTCGCCAGCGCCGGTGGCAGCTCGGCGTTGCGGATGTGGGCCAGTGCCTCGGCGATCGTCGTGTCCGGGGTCAGCACCACCGGCTCCGGGGTCATCAGGCCGCCCGCGGTGTCCGACGAGTACTCCAGCAGCCGCCTGACCGGCGCCGACTCCTCCGGCTCCATCAGCTCCAGCAGCCGGCTCTGGTCGGCCGGGGCGAGCTCGGCCAGCAGGTCGGCGGCGTCGTCGGGGTTCATCGCCTCGAGCACGTCGGCCGCGCGTTCCTCGGCCAGGTAGGCCAGCAGTTCCTTCTGGTCGTCGTCCGGCAGTTCCTCGATGACGTCGGCGAGCCGCTCGTCGTCCATCGCGTCGGCGACCTCGTGCCGCCGCTTGAGCGGCAGGTCGCGCACGGTCGCGGCGATGTCGGCCGGGCGCATCGTGTCGAACAGCATGAGCAGCTGGCCGGCGCCCTGGGGCTGGCCGGTCAGGTCGGTGAGGCCGAGACCGGCCACCTCCGGCCACGGCAGCACCTGCATCGCCGCGCGGCGGCGGCCCAGCCCGACCCGCCGCTCGCGGATGGCCAGCTTCGCCAGCACCCAGTCGCGGGTGCGGGTCGGTTCCATCCCGGCGTCGACGACGGTGATCCGCGTGCCGGAGCCGGCCAGCGTGGCGTGCGCGTCGAGCAGCTGGCCGAGCACCAGTACCTCGTTGGGCCGCTGGTTGAACTGGCGCATGTTGACCGAGCCGGTCGCGAGCGTGACGGCGGTCGGCTCGATCGAGGTGACCCGCAGCATCGGGACGAAGACGCGCCGCCGGGTGCTCAGTTCGACGACCAGACCGAGGATCCGCGGCGGCTGCGCGTCCAGGCGCAGCCCGGCGACCAGGTCGCGGACGCGGCCGATCGACTCGCCATCGGGGCCGAAAACCGGCAACCCGGACAGCTGAGCTGCGAAAACCCTGTTGACGACGGCCATGCCGCTGACACTATCGGCTGGCCGCCCACGGAGCGATTTCCGCCACTGTGACGAAGGCCGGGTCGTCGCTGTCTTCGCCGGACTCCTCGTACTCCTCGATCATCCAGATCCAGTTCTGCACGGCCCGCACCAGCGTCCAGGCCCGCGCCTTCGAAGCGTCCAGTTCCTGCGAAGCGACGATCAGCGCGAACCGTTCGTCCAGTGTGGACTCGGTGAAGCGGTTCCAGAACAGCGGGATGACGCCCCACTCGAGGTCACCGGCGAGGGGCTTCGGGTCGATCACCAGCCACGGCTCACGGGTGCCGGCCAGGACGTTCTGGAAGTGCAGGTCCTCGTTCACCAGCAGTTCACCCGCGGTCGGCCCGAGTTCGCGGCAGATCGCGACGGCGTCGGCGATCAGCCGCCTCTCGAACGGCTCACCGAGTTCTGCCCACCGCCGTGGCAGTTCCCCGGCCAGCGCTTCGGCTTCGGCGCGCAGCCGCCGTCGCATCGACGCCGGCGCGGGAACGGCCAAGCGCCGTGCCAGGCCGCCGATGAGCGGGATGGCCGAGCGCAGCGGGAGGTCGTCGAGGGTGCGCCCGGCGTCGAGCCGTTCGAGCAGCAGGACGCCGTCGTCCGGCGCGGAATCCAGCAGCAGCACCGCACCCCGGCCGGCCCATGTGGACAGTGCGAGCGGCTCGTCGGCGGACTCCTCGTCGCGCCAGCCGAGCTTCAGCACCACCGGTGTGCCGTCGGCGAGGCGCGCGGGCTGCACCACGCCGACGTAGCCGTGCATCGCCTCGCCCTCGAACGTCAGGCCCCATTTCCGGGCGTACTCCGCGGCGAGTTCCGGCAGGGCGGCCAGCCACGGCACGGCGTCGTCGCCGAGCACGCGGGGCGCGCGGGCGGCGAACAGCGGCGGGATGCGAAGGTCGGTCACCCCTTCAGCCTGGCAGCCGCGTCCAGTGCGTTTCGTCGGCTGCCCAGCGGGCGTACGCTGGGCTTTCAAGGGGAAACGCAACCCCGGGAGCAGTCATGGTGGTGGAGATTCTCAGCGCCGTCGTCCTCGCGGGCGGGGTCTGGCTCGCGTCGAGCGTGCGTGTCGTGAAGCAGTACGAACGCGGGCTGATCTACCGGTTCGGGCGGGTGCGGCCGCGGGTCCGCGAACCCGGGCTGGCGGTGCTCGTGCCGTTCGCGGACCGGCTCCAGAAGGTCAACATGCAGATCGTGACCATGCCGGTGCCCGCCCAGGACGGCATCACGCGCGACAACGTCACGGTCCGCGTCGACGCGGTCGTCTACTTCAAGGTCATCGACCCGGTCGTCGCCGCGGTCAACGTGCAGGACTACCGGGCCGCGGTCGGCCAGGTCGCGCAGACGTCACTGCGCTCGATCATCGGCAAGAGCGACCTCGACGACCTGCTCTCCAACCGGGAGCGCCTCAACGAGGGCCTGGAGCTGATGATCGACAGCCCGGCGCTGGACTGGGGCATCCACATCGACCGCGTCGAGATCAAGGACGTCGCGCTGCCGGAGGCGATGAAGCGCTCGATGTCGCGGCAGGCCGAGGCGGAGCGGGAACGGCGTGCGCGCGTCATCTCCGCCGACGGTGAGCTGCAGGCGTCGTACAAGCTTTCGCAGGCGGCCGCGCAGATGGCCGACACCCCGGCGGCGCTGCAGCTGCGGCTGCTGGAGACGGTGGTGCAGGTGTCGTCGGAGAAGAACTCGACACTGGTGCTGCCGTTCCCGGTGGAGCTGCTGCGGTTCCTCGACGCGCAGACGCCGAGGCCGGCGGCCCCGGCCGGGAAAACCGAACCCGAGCTCGAGCAGGACGAGGCGAAGCCGGAGGTGAACGGCCACGCGACGCCGTCGCCGCGCAGCCCCGGCGACGCGGTGCTGCCGGCGGCGGACTAGCCGCCCAGGTAGCCGTTGCTGCCCAGGATGATCAGGGTGGTGAAGAAGCCGACCCACAGCGCGACCACGACGTAGCCGACGATCACGGCGGCCGTGGCCAGCCCGCGGCCGCCCGCTTCGCCGCGGTTGGTCTTGCCGAGTGCGATGTGGCCCATCACGATCCCGGCGACCGCGGTGAGCCCGGAGCAGAAGCCGAGGATCGAGCACACGAGGGCGCCGATCGCCAGGGCGTTGTCCTGCGTACGCGGCGCCGCGTATTGCTGCCCGAACGGCGGGGGCTGCCCGAACGGCGCGGGCTGTCCGTACGGTGCCGGCGACGCGTACGGCTGACCGTAGGCGGGCGGGTACGGCTGCTGCTGGTAGGCCTGGGGGATCGGCTGCCCCGGCGGCGTGTACGGCGTGCCGGGGATGTACGCCGCCGGGGTTTCGTACGACCCGGGCGGCAGCTGCCCGGGCTGCTCCGCGGCGACCGTCGTGTCCGCGGCGGCCGGGATCCCGGCCGCCGGGTGTTCGGCAGCGGGGGCTTCGGCGGCCGCGGTGTCCGATACCGTCGCGTCGGCGATCGTGGCGTCGGGCGACGGCGGGTCGTAGTTCTCCGGCTCGTACGGCGCGGTGTCCGCCGCCGGCGGTGCGTCGTAGGCCACGGTCGGGTCGGCGGCCGGGCGGTCCTTGTCCCCGGACGGGTCGGTCATGACGGATCCCCTCGGTGCGGGTGGGAAGCCAACGGTGCTGCCCCGGTCATGCGTAGCCGAGGTAGCCGAGGGTGAACCCGAGGACGACGAACCCGATGTTGAGCACGATCCCGGCGTACCCCACGACGATCGCCGCCATGGCGATGCCCTGGCCGTCGGCCTCGCCGCGCTTCGCCTTGCCGTGGGCGATGTGGCCCATGATGATGCCGGCGATGCCGACCAGGAAGCACAGGAAGATGCCGAGGATCGAGCAGACGAGCGCGCCGACCGCGAGGCCCGAGCCTTCCCGTGGCGGGCCCGGCATTCCGGGGTAACCCGGGTACTGCGGGTAGCCGCCGCTCGGGTACTGCTGACCGTAGCCGGGCTGCTGGCCGTAGCCGGGCTGCTGGTAGCCACCCGAGGGTGGCTGCTGCCCGTACGGATTGTTCGGGTCCTGCGGATAAGTCATGATCTCTCCCCTCCCAGCGCACTTTACGGGGCTGGACCCGCTGAGCGTGAGCGCCCTCATAGCAGCGTCGGGGCTTTCGGGTCATACTCACCGGTAACCCAGCGCCGGGAGCGGCGTCGTACTCCGGAAAGGGAGCCGTGATGGCCCGTCTCGCCCAGACCGCCGGCCTGACCGACGTGCAGTCGGAGATCCTCGCGACCGTCCGCCAGTTCGTGGACAAGGAGGTCATCCCGCACGCGCAGGAGCTCGAGCACGCCGACGCCTACCCCACCGACATCGTCGAGGGGATGAAGGAGATGGGCCTGTTCGGGATCACCATCCCGGAGGAGTACGGCGGGCTCGGCGAGTCGCTGCTGACCTACGCGCTGGTCGTCGAGGAGATCGCGCGCGGCTGGATGAGCGTGTCCGGCGTGATCAACACCCACTTCATCGTGGCGCACATGATCTCCCGGCACGGCACCGAGGCGCAGAAGCGGCACTTCCTGCCGCGGATGGCCACCGGCGAGGTCCGCGGCTCGTTCTCGATGTCGGAACCCGACCTCGGCTCGGACGTCGCCGCGATCAAGACGAAGGCGAAGAAGACCGGCGACGGGTACGTCATCGACGGCTCGAAGATGTGGCTGACGAACGGCGGCTCGTCCAACCTGATCGCGCTGCTGGTGAAAACGGACGAAGGCGCGGAGAAGCCCCACCAGAACCTGACGACGTTCCTGGTCGAGAAGCCGGAGGGCTTCGGCGAGGTGGCGCCCGGGCTCACCATCCCCGGCAAGATCGACAAGATGGGCTACAAGGGCGTCGACACGACCGAAGCGGTCTTCGACGGCTACGAGATCGGCGCGGACATGGTGCTCGGCGAGGCGCCGGGCAAGGGCTTCGCGTACATGATGGACGGTGTCGAGGTCGGTCGTGTGAACGTCGCCGCCCGCGCCTGCGGCATCGCGATCCGGGCGTTCGAGCTGGCGGTGGAGTACGCCCAGCAGCGCAAGACGTTCGGCAAGGCCATCGCCGAACACCAGGCCGTGGCGTTCAAGCTGGCCGAGATGGCGACCAAGGTCGAGGCCGCGCACCTGATGATGGTGAACGCGGCCCGCCTCAAGGACTCCGGGGCGCGCAACGACGTCGAGGCCGGGATGGCGAAGCTGATCGCGTCCGAGTACTGCGCGGAGGTCACGCAGGACGCGTTCCGCATCCACGGCGGTTACGGGTATTCGAAGGAGTACGAGATCGAGCGGCTGATGCGCGAGGCGCCGTTCCTGCTCATCGGCGAAGGCACCAGCGAGATCCAGAAGACCATCATCAGCCGCGGCCTCCTGCGCGAGTACAAGTCCCGCTCGTAAGGGCACTTTCACGTCAAAGTGCCCCAGGCGGAGCTTTCGTGGGGAAAGTGATAAGCGACTTGTCGACAGGGCGACAAATTGCTCGGGCCTTTCGGGGTAAGCGGCTCGCACCGTCCGGGCGTTCTTGACAAGATGGACGCCCGGACCCATGAGTGCGCAGGTGATGATGGTGAGTAGTCCCTTTGGCGGGGGGCGGGCGCCCGGTGGCCTGCCGCGGCTGCCGACCCCGCCGACCGGCTGGCCGATCGGGTCGTACGCGACCTACGGCGAGGCGCAGAAGGCGGTCGACTTCCTCGCCGACAGCGAGTTCGCCGTCGGCGACGTCACGATCGTCGGGGTGGACCTGATGCTCGTCGAGCGCGTGATCGGCAAGCTCAGCTGGGGCCGCGTGCTCGGCACCGGCGCGGTGTCCGGGGCCTGGTTCGGCCTGTTCGCGGGGCTGCTGCTCGGGTTGTTCGTCAACCAGGGGTTCGCGCTGCAGGTGCTCACCGGGCTCGTGCTCGGGGTGCTGTCCGGGCTGACGTTCGCCGCGATCGGCTACGGCATGTCGCGGGGCCGCCGGGACTTCTCCTCGGCGAGCCAGCTCGTCGCCGGCCGCTACGACGTCCTGTGCCAGCCGCGCTCGGCCGAACAGGGCCGGGAACTGCTCGCGAAGCTGGCCCTGAAACGGCCGTCCGCGAACCCCTGAAAAACCGCATCTGTACCAGGGAAGAATCACGATTCGACGCGCGGTGCACTGGATCGTTACCGATACTGCTTGCGGGGTGTGATCGCCCGGCATAAGTTGGCCGACACCAGTCGGGCGGCCTCGCCCCACAGCGCGGCGGCCCGAGCACTAGCACGTCGGGGTGCTGGCGCGGTTTCGCCTCATCGCGTCGCGGTGCCCACCGGGTACCGCGGTAACCGGCGTGCACGCGGGTGAGGAGGCCTGATGGGGAAGAGGATCGGCGCGGGCAAACGTGGACGTTCGCCTGGCCGTGCCGCCGTCCTGCTGGGGGCAGGGGCATTGGTGACCGGCATGCTCGCCGGTTGCGCGACGAGTTCCGGACTCAAGATCAACGTGTACATGTCACCGGAGGACAACTTCCAGAAGGTGGTCGACGGCTGCAACGCGAAGGCGGCCGGCAGGTACGAAATCATCTACAACAAGCTGCCCCGCGGGTCGGACGACCAGCGGCTGCAGATGGCGCGCCGGCTGGCCGCGGGTGACACCGCCATGGACATCCTCGGCCTCGACGTCACCTGGGTCTCGGAGTTCGCCGAAGCCGGCTGGGCCGAGGAATGGACCGGCCGCAACAAGGCGGAGGCCACGGAGGGCGTGCTGCAGGGGCCGCTGGAGACCGCGACCCACAACGGGAAGCTGTACGCGGCCACGAAGAACACCAACGTGCAGCTGCTCTGGTACGACGACCGGGTGACGCCGAAACCGCCGGCGACCTGGGACGAGATGATGCAGAAGGCCCAGGAGCTCAAGGGGCAGGGCAAGCCCTACCAGATCGTGTTCACCGGCGCGCAGTACGAAGGCCTGGTGGTCTTCTACAACACGCTGGTCGCGTCGATGGGCGGGCACATCCTGTCCGACGACGGCAAGTCCGTGGTGATGGACGAAGGCGCCGTGAAGGCGTTGGAACTGCTCAAGAAGATCTCGACCTCCGGGCTCACCGACCCGTCGCTGAGCAACATGAAGGAAGACGACATCCGGCAGGCGTTCCAGCGCGGCCAGGCCGCGTTCCAGCTCAACTGGCCGTACGTCTACGCCGCCTACGCCAAGGACAAGAAGGCGGACCTCCCGCACTTCAAGTGGGCGGTCTACCCGGCGGCCGCGCCCGGCGTGCCCGCCCGGACCACGATCGGCGGGTTCGACCTGGCGGTGAGCACCTATTCGCTGCACAAGCCGGAGGCCTTCGAGGCGGCGCTGTGCCTGCGCAGCCCGGAAAGCCAGAAGATCTCGGCGATCAACGACGGCGTGCCGCCGAGCATCGAATCGGTGTACCACAACGACGTCCCGCTCGACCCGGGCAAACCGGCTTCGGCCGACAACCCGAACATGGCGATCCAGTACCCGATGCGCGACGCGATCCTCGACGCGCTCAAGACCGCCGCGGTGCGCCCGCTGACCCCGGCGTACCAGAACGCCTCGACGGTCATGTCGAAGATCCTTTCGCCGCCGTCGGAGATCGACCCGCAGGCCACCGCGGCCAAGCTGCGCGAGCAGCTCGGTGACGCGCTCCAGTCGAAGGGAGTGATCCCGTGACCGTCCAGGACTCGACCCCGGCCGACACCGGGGCCACGGTCGCCGGGGAGGCGACGGCCCGCAAACCGGGCAAACCCGTCCTGTCTGAAGGGAAGAAGGCCGAGCGGCGGCTCGGGCTGTGGCTATGCGCGCCCGCGTTCATCGTGATGATCGCGGTCACCGGCTACCCGATCCTGTACTCGGTCTGGCTGTCGCTGCAGCGGTACGACCTGAGATTCCCGGCACAGCAGGAATTCGTCGGCTTCGACAACTACGCCGCCGTCCTGTCCAGTTCGTACTGGTGGACGGCGTTCGGCACCACGATGTTCCTGACCGTCGTGTCGGTGGCCATCGAGTTCGTGCTCGGCATGGCGCTGGCGCTGGTCATGCACCGGACGCTCGTCGGGCGCGGCCTGGTCCGCACCGTCGCCCTGATCCCGTACGGCATCGTCACGGTCGTCGCGGCGTTCTCGTGGTACTACGCGTGGACGCCCAAAACCGGCTACCTGGCGAACTTCCTCGCCGCCGACGCGGCCCCGCTGACCCAGCAGTGGCCGTCGTTGTTCATCATCATCGGCGCCGAGGTGTGGAAGACCACGCCGTTCATGGCGCTGCTGCTGATGGCGGGGCTGGCGCTGGTGCCGGACGACCTGCTCAAGGCCGCCGCGATGGACGGCGCGAGCGCGTGGCAGCGGTTCACGAAGGTGATGCTGCCGGTGATGAAGCCGGCGATCCTGGTGGCGCTGCTGTTCCGCACGCTCGACGCGTTCCGGATCTTCGACAACATCTACGTGCTCACCAGTGGCGCGCAGGACACCGGGTCGGTGTCCATGCAGACCTACAACAACCTGGTGAAGGGCCTCAACCTGGGCATCGGCTCGACGATGGCGGTGCTGATCTTCATCACGGTGGCGATCATCGCGTTCATCTTCATCAAGGTGTTCGGCACGGCCGCACCGGGTTCGGACAACGGGGGTAAGCGCTGATGGTGATGGGAACCGTCACGACGGGCCGCAAGGTCAGGTGGGGCCTGGTCGACATCCTCGTGCTGGTGTTCGCGCTGGTGCCGGTGCTCTGGGTGGTTTCGCTGTCGTTCAAGACCAAGGACACGCTGACCGACGGGTCCTTCATCCCGCAGTCGTGGACCTGGCAGAACTACGCGGACATCTTCCAGACCTCGGAGTTCCTGCTGGCGCTGGTCAACTCCATCGGCATCGCGATCATCTCCACGGTGATCGCGGTGGTGCTGGGCACGATGGCCGCGTACGCGATCGCGCGGCTGGAGTTCCCCGGCAAGCGGCTGCTGGTCGGGCTCTCGCTGCTGATCGCGATGTTCCCGCAGGTGTCGCTGGTGACGCCGCTGTTCAACATCGAGCGGAACCTGGGGCTGTTCGACACGTGGCCGGGGCTGATCCTGCCCTACATCACGTTCGCGCTGCCGCTGTCGATCTACACGCTGTCGGCGTTCTTCCGGGAAATCCCCTGGGAGCTGGAAAAGGCGGCGAAGATGGACGGCGCGACGCCGGCGCAGGCGTTCCGGCGGGTGATCGCGCCGCTGGCCGCGCCCGGCGTGTTCACCACCGCGATCCTGGTGTTCATCTTCTGCTGGAACGACTTCCTGTTCGCCATCTCGCTGACGTCGACCACGTCGTCGCGCACGGTGCCGGCGGCGCTGTCGTTCTTCACCGGGTCCTCGCAGTTCGAGGACCCGACCGGGCAGGTGAGCGCGGCCGCGGTCGTGATCACCATCCCGATCATTGTGTTCGTGTTGTTCTTCCAGCGTCGCATCGTGGCGGGGCTGACCTCCGGTGCGGTGAAGGGGTAGCGCTATGGCAGAGATCGTGCTCGACAAGGTGTCGAAGAAGTACCCCGACGGCGCGCTCGCGGTGTCCGAAGTGGACATGACGATCGGGGACGGCGAGTTCCTCGTGCTGGTCGGCCCGTCCGGCTGCGGGAAGTCCACCATGCTGAACATGGTGGCCGGGCTGGAGGACATCACGTCCGGTGAGCTGCGCATCGACGGGAAGCGCGTCAACGAGAAGGCGCCGAAGGACCGGGACATCGCGATGGTGTTCCAGTCCTACGCGCTCTACCCGCACATGAGCGTCCGCGAGAACATGGCCTTCCCGCTGCGGCTGGCCAAGGTGGACGACAAGACCGTGCGGGCGAAGGTCGAAGAGGCAGCGAAGATCCTCGACCTGACCGCGCACCTGGACCGCAAGCCGGCCAACCTCTCCGGTGGCCAGCGCCAGCGCGTCGCGATGGGCCGGGCCATTGTCCGGAACCCGAAGGCGTTCCTGATGGACGAGCCGCTGTCCAACCTGGACGCCAAGCTCCGCGGCCAGATGCGCACGTCGGTGTCGAAGATCCAGAAGCAGCTCGGCACGACGACGCTGTACGTGACGCACGACCAGACCGAGGCCATGACCCTGGGCGACCGGGTCGTGGTGCTGCGGGCCGGGTACGTGCAGCAGATCGGCTCGCCGCAGTTCCTCTACGACAACCCGGCGAACCTGTTCGTGGCCGGGTTCATCGGCTCGCCGTCGATGAACTTCGTCCCGGCGACGCTGGAGAACAACGAACTGCGCAGTGCGCTGGGCACGACGCCGCTGACGGACCGGGTCCGGCAGCTGGTGGAGCGGGCGAACGCGCCCCGCGACGTCATCGTCGGCATCCGGCCGGAGCACTTCGAGGACGCGGCGCTGGTCGAGGCCGGGCAGAAGACCGGCGGCGGCACGTTCACCGCGCACATCGACGTGCTCGAGTCGATGGGCTCGGAGAAGTTCGCCCACTTCACGGTGGAGGGCGAAGCCGCCACCGCCGCGGAGCTGGCCGAGCTGGCCGCGGACAGCGGGTCCGCGGACGTGCCGGGCGCGGAGTCCCAGATCGTGGCGCGGCTGTCGGCGGAGTCGTCGGCGGCGGAGAACGCCGACCTCGAGGTCTGGTACGACGCGGACAAGATCAAGCTGTTCGACCCGTCGAACGGCAAGAACCTCACCTACGAGGACTGAGTCCGCAGTTCGTGAAGGCCATCCCGGGAAACCTGGGTGGCCTTCACGGCTGTCCGGGGGTGGGGAGGCGGGGGAGGATCGAGTTCGCCGCACCGCGGGCCAGCGTGCAGGTGCCGTCGCTCGCCGTGCCCGCCGTCTCGACCACGCTGATCTCCGCCAGCTCGCGGCGGCCCGGCAGGCCGGGGGCCGGCTGGGTCGCGTCGACCAGGCAGAACGCGCCGGCCACCCGGACGCGGGCGTCGCGGCCGCCGAGCTTCTCGGCCGGGCCGGCCGGTTCCGTCGTCTCCACCGTCAGCTTGAAGCTCACCTTGCCGCGGATGCAGCTGTGCCCGGACAGGCCGATCGCCGGCCGGCTGCCGGGGCCGGCGGCGGCGTCGAGTGCGTGGTTGTCCAGCGGGACGCACGGCGCCACCCGGCCCCACGAGCGGTCCGGGAACGTCAGCCGCCCGACCTTGCGCGCGGTGATCGCGGCCAGCGCCGAGCCGACGGCGGCGTCCGCGACGCCGCAGCGGGCGGCCTGGTCGCCGGCGTCGTCGGTGACCGACAGGTCGAGCCGGTTGCCGTCGGCGAAGGTGATGGCGCGGGTGCAGGCGCTGCGGTCGTTGAACATCGACTGCTGGACCGCGACGCCGTCGGGCACCGGGCCGGGGTAGTCGTCGTAGGGCTTGATGTTCGGGTCGGAGTCGAAGGCCAGCGGCCCGACGAGGATCGTGCGCCGCCCGGCTTCGGCGTAGCAGCTTTCGAACGTCGGGACGGCGACCGCGCCGGGCGCCACTTCGGGCACGTTCAGCAGGCTGCAGTAGTCGATGCTGCCGAAGTCACCGAGCGCGTCGGCGGCGGTCAGCGGCGTGGGCCCGGAATCCGGCTCGGGCGCGGCCTGGGTGGTGGTGCAGCCACCGGCGAGGAGGGCGCAGAGCATCGCGACGGCCAAGCTTTTCGGACGCGGGTTCACGGGGTGCAAGTATCACCACATCGCGCCGAAAAACCAGCCCTGACGGGGACATCTCTCAATCTTTTCGCGCCGCTCCCGGCAAACGGGCAGTTCAGGCGGTTTTCGCGGGGTGCACGCGGGTTTCGCCGGTCGGCTGAACGTTTTTCGGATTTGCCGTCCCCTAGGGGGGCGATCCACCCCGCGAGCGATGCGGAAGCGGGTACTCCGGTGGTGAAGTGGAGGTATCGGAACTTCGAGGAAAAGGAAACGACGATGAGCGCACCGGTCACCCGACGGCTCTCCCGCCCGCACCACGGCCGCATGATCGGTGGCGTCTGCGCGGGCCTGGCGCGGCGGTACGGCATGAAGCCCGGCACCGTGCGGCTGCTGGCCGTGCTGTCCTGCCTGCTGCCCGGGCCGCAGTTCGTCGCCTACGTGGTCATGTGGGCGGTCGTCCCGTCCGAATGACCTCCGCGGAACGCTGACCCGGGCGCCCGCCCGGGTCAGCGGCGCCAGCAGGACATCGCTTCGTCCACCTCTTGCTCGTCGAGCGGCGGGTGCGGCAGCTCCGTGGCCCGGCCCGGTTCGGCGCGGAGGCCGTCCAGGAGCATCGCCAGGCAGCGGCGCCACAGCCCCGGCTCCACCGCGCAGGTGAACTCCACCACCGAGCCGATCATCATGTGCACGAGCGGGATGTCCGTCGGGGCGAAGTCGGTCCTCAGCCCGCCCGCCGCCTTCGCCCGCTCCACCAGCTGTGTGATCAACGGCACCATGCGGGCTTTTTCTTCGGCGACGTGGTCGTGGCCGAACTTGTTGGACAGCATGATCTCGCGCAGGCCGCGGTCGCCGGAATGCAGTTCGGCCGCCTGCCACGTGAAGTCCACGAACGCCTGCCAGGCGTCCTCGGCCTTCAGCGCTTCCTCCGCCAGCGTGCCGATCTCTTCCATCCGCTCGGCGAACATGGCTTCGACCAGGTGTTCCTTGCTGGGGAAGCGGCGGTAGACCGTGCCGACGCCGAGGCCGGCGTGGTGCGCGATGTCGTCCAGCGTGGCCTCGAGCCCGCGCAGGCCGAACACTTCGCGGGCCGACGCCAGGATGCGACGGCGGTTGAGTTCAGCGTCACGCCGCAGCGGCCGCGCCGGTGCGGCGGGACCAGCGTCCCGTGCCATGGCACCAGTCTAGCCGGTCAAGTAGAGGCATCACCTCCGGTTCTTGTGTACCTTGGGCGACGTAAGGGGAGATACCTACTCCACATAATCTTTTGATCACGTTCTGTGAGGACATTCATGCCCGAGTCCACACTCGCCGTCGCGCCGTCGGGGGACGCGCGCGCCGGCGAAAACCCGCACCACGCCAGACGCTGGCTGATCCTGGTGATGATCGGCATCGCGCAGCTGATGGTCGTGCTCGACGCGACCGTCGTGAACATCGCGCTGCCGTCGGCCCAGGTCGACCTGGGTTTCTCCAACGACGCCCGGCAGTGGGTCGTCACGGCTTACGCGCTCGCGTTCGGCAGCCTGCTGCTGCTCGGCGGGCGGCTCGCGGACCTGTTCGGCCGCAAGAACGCCCTCCTGGTCGGCCTGGCCGGCTTCGCCGTGGTCTCCGCGCTCGGGGGCGCGGCGACCAACATCGAGATGCTGCTGGCCGCCCGGGCGGCTCAGGGCGTGTTCGGCGCGCTGCTCGCGCCCGCCACGCTGGCGCTGCTGACCACGACGTTCACCGACCCGAAGGAGCGTGGCCGCGCGTTCGGCGTGTTCGGTGCCATCGGCGGTGGCGGCGCGGCGGTCGGGCTGCTGCTCGGCGGCGTGCTCACCGAGTACCTCGACTGGCGCTGGTGCATGTTCGTCAACATCATCTTCGCGGTGATCGCCTTCGCCGGCAGCTCGGTCCTGCTGCGCAACCAGAAGGACGATGGCCCGCGGCCGAAGCTCGACCTGCCGGGCACGGTGACGGCGTCGGCCGGCCTGTTCGCCCTGGTCTACGGCTTCGCGAACGCCGAGTCGGACTCGTGGTCGTCGGTGTCGGTCTGGGGTTTCCTGACTGCGGGCGTGGTGCTGCTGGGCGCGTTCGTGTGGCTGCAGCAGCGCGTCGCCCACCCGCTGCTGCCGCTGCGCGTGCTGCTCGACCGGGACCGCGGCGGCTCGTACCTGGCGATGTTCCTGCTCGCCATCGGGATGTTCGCGATCTTCCTGTTCCTGACCTTCTACGTGCAGCAGAACCTGCAGTTCACGCCGATCCAGAGCGGCGTCGGGTTCCTGCCGATGGTGGCGACGCTGATGCTGTCGGCCACGACGGCGACGGCCGTGCTGCTGCCGCGCTTCGGGCCCCGGCCGTTGGTGCCGACCGGCATGGCGATCGCCGCCGCCGGCCTCTTCTGGCTGAGCGGCATCGGCCTCGACAGCACGTACGCCTCCGGCGTCCTCGGCCCGCTCCTGGTGATGGGCTTCGGCATCGGTCTGGCGATGGCGCCGGCGATGAGCGTCGCGACGTTCGGCGTCGAGGCGCACGACGCGGGCGTCGCGTCGGCGGCGGTGAACACGATGCAGCAGGTCGGCGGTTCGATCGGCACGGCGCTGCTGTCGACGTTGGCCGGCAACGCGGCCACGGCCTACCTCGCGGGCAAGACCCCGACCCCGCAGCTGGCGGCCGAGGCTTCGATCGAGAGCTACACGACGGCGTTCACCTGGGCCGCGGTGATCTACGTGGCGGGCGCGGTCATCAGCGGCCTGCTGCTGCGCCCGGGCGTCCCGAAGGGCGAAGCGGCGCCGGGCGCCGTGCACCTGTAGTTCCTGTCGGGTGAAACGGGCCTCCCGGACTTTCCGGGAGGCCCGTTCACGTCACCAGCCCGTGGCGGTAGGCGTAGACGACCGCCTGGACGCGGTCGCGCAGGTCCAGTTTGGTCAGGATGCGCGACACGAACGTCTTGACGGTTTCCTGGCTGATCACCAGCCGCTGCGCGATTTCGCTGTTGGAGAGGCCGTCCGCGAGCAGGCGGAGGACCTCCAGTTCGCGGGGCGTCAGCGAGACCTCCGGTGCGGCGTCCGGCGCCGGCCGGATCCGGGCCGCGTGCCGTCCGACGAGGCGGCGCGTCACCTCCGGGTCCAGCAGGGCCGCGCCCGTGGCCACGGTCCGGATCCCGTGCAGCAGCCGGTCCGGCGGTGCGTCCTTGAGCAGGAACCCGCTCGCGCCCGCGCGCAGGGCCTCGTAGACGTACTCGTCGAGGTTGAACGTCGTCAGCACGAGCACCTTGACCGGGTGCGGCACCCCGGCGCCGGCCAGCAGGCGGGTGGCCTCGATGCCGTCGAGCACCGGCATGCGCACGTCCATCACGACGACGTCCGGGTGCAGCCGGTGCGCGAGGTCGACCGCGGCGCGCCCGTCGCCGCACTCGCCGGCGACCTCGAAGCCGGGCTGGGCGCCGATGATCGTCACCAGCCCGGTGCGGATCAGCATCTGGTCGTCGCAGACCAGGACCCGGATCGGCGCGCTCACGACGGGTTCCCCGTGGGGATCCGGGCGCGCACGACGAAGCCGGTGCCGTCGCCGTCGCCCGCGCTGAAGTCGCCGCCCAGGACGCCGACCCGTTCCCGGAGCCCGGCGAGGCCGCGGCCGCTCCCGCCGGGCGACGTGCTCCCGGAGCCTGCCGTGCTGACCTCGACGGCGATTTCCCGGTCGCCGTGGTGCACCTCGACCGCGGTCCGGCTGCCGCGGGCGTGCTTGAGGGCGTTCGTCAACGCCTCCTGCACCACCCGGTAGGCCACCAGGTCGGCGCTGCCCGCCGATTCCGCGGGCGTGCCCTCCTCGGTGAACTCCACCGGCTGCCCGGCCTGGCGGGCCTGCTCCACGAGCGCGCGGAGCCCGCCCGGGGACGGCGTCCTCGTCTCGTGGCCGGGGTTGAGCAGGTCCAGCAGGTGCCGCAGGTCCGTGATGGCCCGCCGGCCGGTGTCGGTGATCGCCGTCAGGGTCGCCTCGAGCCGGTCCGGCGCGGCGGTGAGGTACCGGGCCGCCTCGGCCTGCACGACCATCGCCGTCACGTGGTGGGTGACGACGTCGTGGAGTTCGCGGGCGATGGCGGCGCGTTCGGTGGCCCGGGTGTTCTCGGCGACGCGGCGGCGGTGCCCGGCTTCCGCGGCGCGGGTGGTGCGCAGCCAGGCGCCGATGCCCCACGCGAACACCAGCAGCAGGAAGAACGTCACGAACTCCGACGGCGGTTCCGAACCGAAGCGGGCGAGGGCGATCGCCAGCGCCACGTACGCCGCGGAGAACAGGACGGCGGTGCGGCCCCGGCGCCGGTCCAGGTGGGCTCCGGCGCTCACCAGCGCGAAGCCGAGCGCGGTCCCGGCGACCGTGTGGTAGCCGCGCAGCTGGTCGACGGCGAACCCGATCGCCACCAGCGTCAGGCACACGGCAGGCCACCGCCGCCGCACGGCGAGCGGCAGGCTTTCGACGGCGATCACCACGACGGCCAGCGCGTCGAAGGGGCGCTCCGGCACACCGCCGACCTGCGTTCCGTGGCTCTGCAGCACCGGCAGGAACGACGTCGCCAGGAACAGCAGCCCGAGCGGGAGGTCGCGGACCATGACGTCGAGCCGGCGCCACCGCGCCAGTGCCGCCCGGTGATCGATCACCGGGAAAGTGTAGTGACGTCGGCGACGCGCTCGGCCCGGCGACGCGGCACCAGACGGCCGCGCCGGTGGGCCAGCCACAGGAACGCGCCGGTCGCCAGGACGCAGAACAGCACCGAACAGAGGCTGGCTTCCGGGCCGAAGCTGCCGCCGGTGACGAGCGTCGGCCCCGACGTCACGGCGTCGAGCAGGCCCTGCGGAGTGCCGTTGCCGGAGACCTCCGTGCCGAAGATCCCGGCCGCGGCGAAGTTCCAGCCGAAGTGCACGCCGATCGGCAGCCACAGTTTCCGCGTCGCGATGTAGGCGGCGGTCAGCAGGCCACCGGCTTCGATCCCGATGGCCAGCACGCCCCACAGCGTCGCGTGCGGGTTGAACAGGTGCGAAAGGCCGAACAGCGCGCCGGTCAGCACCAGCGCGATCCACGTGCCGGTGAGCTTCTCGACCACCCGGAACAGGATGCCGCGGAACAGCAGTTCCTCGGTGACCGCGGCGGCGGCCATGAAGCCGAGCAGCCCGGCGGCGCCCGACGCGGTGCCCCAGCCGCGGACCTCGTAGTTCCCGAGCAGGGCGATGTTGGCGATGACGGCCCCGAACAGCGCGACCCCGATCACCGTCCCCCGGCCGAGCGCGAGCCCGGCGCCCGGCCCGGCGAGCTCGGTGACCGGGCGCTGCTCGGTCTTGGCCACCACCCACCGGTAGACGACCACTCCGAGCACGGCGGTCACCGCGCCGATGACGAGCGTCAGCCACGGATTGCCCGCTACCGCCGCGGCACCTTGACCACCGATGAACGCGACCGCCGCGACGGCCAGCAGCTGCCCAACGACCCTCATGAAAACCCCTTCGCTCGCCCGCGGCAGGTGCCCCGCGGCTGCCACGAACGCTAGGGAGCGGGCGGGGGAGAATCGTCACCATCGAGGGGACACCTGCGCGTAGCTCGCACGGGGGACGCCGCGCCGGGTTGCGGTGCTAGGGCCGCCGCGACCGCAGCGCCTCGATCACGTCGTCGTCCCAGCGGTGCGTCCTGATCAGCCGGTACCGCTCCGCCGCCACCCACATGTACGCCTCGGCGTCCGTGCGGTCGCCGATCAGCCCCGCCTGCTGCAGCATCCCCACGACCGGGACGAACTCCTCCTCGAACCAGCGCTGCGCCACGCTCGCCCGGTCGCAGAACCTGCCTTCGTCCTGCATCAACCGGAAACCCCACGCCTCGACGTGCTCGCCCAGCTTCGCGTAGTCCCACGGGTCCGACACGATCACCGACGCCCGTGCGTGGCCGGTCAGCGGGACGCGTTCCAGGAACAGCCGCCGGTAGTCCTTGACGATCAGGTCGCCGCGGTGGCGGATGCCGCCCGGGTTCAGCTTGGTCCGGACCACCGTGACCGCGGCCTCTATTGTGGACAGTCCATGGGCGATCGCGACCGAGACGCGGTGGTGGCCGTCGATGATGAAGTGCAGCTCGCCCACCCGGTAGACCTCGATCGGCGGGATCTCCTCGCCGCGGCGGGCGGCCAGGGCCAGGCGTTCCCAGCGTTCGCGGACGCGGGCGGACGTCGGTCGGAAGCGGCGGTCGAAGTCGCGGCTGCGGTCGACCGTGCCGACGATCGACTCCAGCTTGATCACCCGCAGTCCGATCCGGTGCTCGCCGAGGTAGCCGAGCGCCTCCACCACCTCGTGGAAGGGCAGCATGATGTTGACGTCGTCGGGCTCACGCCGCAGCCACGTCGAAAGCCGTGAGAGCACCTGGCCCCGGCGCGCGCGGAGGAAGTCGTTCTCCGCGTCGGCGCGGGGGAATCCCGTCTCTTTCATCAGAACTCCATGATCCGGTGGCCCACCACGTTGCGGATCCGGGTCGTGCCGACGACCCGGTCCGGCACCGGCTCGCCGTGCGGGTGGATGTGCCCGTGCAGCAGCCACTTCGGGCGCAGCGCTTCGATGGTCCGGTGCAGGCACGCGAACCCCCGGTGCGGCGGGTCCGCGCGGTCGCCCAGGTTCAGCGGCGGCGAGTGCGTCAGCAGGACGTCGACGTCGCGCCCGTCGCGCCACCGCCGCAGCCGGGCGCGCCGGACCAGCCCGCGGGCCCGCCGCGCCTGCTGGCGCTGCGTCCACTGGTTCGGGCCTTCGTTGTAGCGGATCGAGCCGCCGAGCCCGGCGAACCGCAGGCCGGCGACGTCGACGAGCCGCCCGTCGGCGTTGATGCCACCCGCCGGGCCGGGCCAGACCGTGGGAAAACCGTCCTTCATGGACAGCCCGCCGTAGCGGGTGTAGCCGCTCAGGTCCGGGTCGTGGTTGCCGGGCACGAACACGCACGGCACGTCGAGTGCGCCGGCCAGGAAGGCCAGGTAGTCGTAGGGCAGGTCGCCGGCGCCGATGACGAGGTCGACGGAGTGGCTGCGGACCGCGTCGGTCCACAACCGCTCGTCGACCTCGTCGGAGACGACCAGCGCTTTCGGCATGCGCCCAGGATAGGACGCCGGGCCGTCATTTCATCCCGTGCGCGAAACCCGGGTCGGCGGCGATGACGAAAGTGATGACGACGATCCACAGCACGCTGAGCGCGAGCGCCCAGAACTTCAGGTTGGACAGCAGCCTGGACATGGCGGTTCTCCGAACGAAATCCGGTGGGGAAAAAGGGGACTAGAGCCAGCCGTTCTTCCGGAATATTCGGTACAGCAACAGGCAGATCGCCAGGATCACGCTGATCACCAGCGGGTACCCGAACTTCCAGTGCAGCTCGGGCAGGTAGTCGAAGTTCATCCCGTAGATGCCCGCGATCATCGTCGGCACGGTGATGATCGCCGCCCACGACGTGATCTTGCGCATATCGGTGTTCTGCTGCAGGGAAATCTTCGCGACCGTCGCGTCGACCAGGGTGGACAGCAGTTCGTCGAAGGCCGCGACCCGCTCGGACACCGTCGTCAGGTGGTCGGCGACGTCGCGGAAGTACGAGCGGACGTCGTCCGGCACCAGCCGCGTGTAGCCCTCGGCCAGGCGCTGGATCGGCGTCGCCAGCGGCATCACCGCGCGGCGCAGCTCGAGGACTTCCCGCTTCATCAGGTAGATCTGTTCGGCACTGACCTGCGAGCGGGGCGCGAAGACCTGCGCCTCCATGACGTCGATGTCGTTCTCGATCCGGCCCGTGACGTCGAGGTAGTGGTCGACGACGTGGTCGGTGATCGCGTGCACGACCGCGGACGGGCCCAGCAGCAGCCGCTCGGAATCCTCGTCGAGCTCGCGGCGCAGCCGCGCCAGCCCCGAGTGGTTCCCGTGCCGCACGGTGATCACGAAGTCGCGGCCGAGGAACACCATCAGCTCGCCGGTCTCGACGATCTCGTTCGCCGTGGTGGGGGACTCGTGTTCGACGTACCGGACGGTCTTCACGACGAGGAACAGCGTGTCGTCGTAGCGCTCCAGCTTCGGCCGCTGGTGCGCTTCGAGCGCGTCCTCGACCGCCAGCTCGTGCAGCCCGAACGTGTCCGCGACGCCCTGGATCTGCTGGGCGTCCGGCTCGTGCAGGCCGATCCAGACGAACCCCTCGTGCCGCTTCCGGACCTCCTTGATCGCCTCGGAGTGGGTCCAGCGGCCGGGCAGGCGCTCACCGCCGACGTACACCGCGCAGTCGACGACGTACGCGGACAGCGGCACCGGGACCGGGCGCACCGGGACGGCGGCCTTGTTGCCGCGGCCGCGAAGGCCGCCGAGCGAGGGAATGGCAGGCATGGGATCTCCTGGTGTCGTGCGTGGTCGTGCGAGACGACTGACCAGGGGCGGAAATGCGTCCGCCCGGCGACACACCAGCGTTCCCGGGGGAGAGAAGGCCTACCAGGAGATGAGCCGGCCGGCCGGTGAGGTGGGAACGCTGGGACTACTAGGGAGCGGACTATCGCCACTACTCATCGAGTTCCTCACCTCCTTCGGGCCGGGTGCGACAGTGGCGGGGCTCGCGTTGACGCACGAACACCGATGGTTGAGGGTACTCCTCACCACGGAAGCGTGTCGTACCAGCCTCACGCGGTGTTACGCGACTAGGAGAGACGAGTGCAGTTCGGTCGGTACTACGAGGAGTTCGAGGTCGGTGCGGTCTACAAGCACTGGCCGGGCAAAACCGTCACCGAATACGACGACCACCTGTTCTGCCTGATCACCATGAACCACCACCCGCTGCACCTCGACGCGCACTACGCCGAAGAGACGACCGACTTCGGCAAGAACGTCGTGGTCGGCAACTACGTCTACTCGCTGCTGCTCGGGATGTCGGTGCCCGACGTCTCCGGCAAGGCCATCGCGAACCTCGAGGTGGAGTCGCTGAAGCACGTGAAGCCGACCTTCCACGGCGACACGATCTACGGCGAGACGGAGGTGCTCGACAAGACGCCGTCGAAGTCCAAGGACGACCGCGGCGTGGTGTACGTCGAGACGCGCGGCTACAAGCAGGACGGCCTGATCGTGTGCACCTTCCGGCGCAAGGTGATGGTGCCGAAACGCTCGTACGGGGACACTCGGGGCGGCGAGCAGCCGGGCCGTCCGGTGCCGCACGAATGAGGCGCTGATGGACCTGGACCGGATCAAGGGAATACTCCGCACGTTCGCGGAAGCCGAGGCCCGCGGGGTCTCGCCGCTGTACGAGCACCTGGCGCTGCAGGCCGCCTCGGACGACGACGTCGCCGGGCTGCTGGCCTCGGCCCGCGACGGCGAGGTGCGCGGCACCCTGCTGATGGCGGTGGCGCACCGGCTGGTGCAGGCCGACCCGATCCACCCGCTCTCGCGGTACTACCCGTCGCTGGGCGGCTTCGACGGCGTCGACTCCGACACGTGGCCGCTGTTCCGCTCGTTCCTGCTGGAGCGGGCGGACAAGGCGCGGGCGTTGATCGCCTCGCGCTACACGCAGACGAACGAGGTCCGCCGGGCGGCGTTGCTGTACCCGGCTGTGACCCAGGCGGCCAGGGAAGCGGGTGGGAAGGTCTCCCTGCTCGAGGTCGGCTGCAGCGCGGGGCTGCTGCTGGGCCTGGACCGCTTCGGCTACCGCTACCAGTGCGACGGCGGCGACCAGCTGACGGCGGGCCCGGCGAAGGCGGCGGTCGGGCTGCACTGCGCGCTGGACCTGGCCCCGGGCGCGGCGGTGCCCAAGCTGCCGAAGAAACTCGCGCTCCTCGACCGGGCCGGCCTCGACCGGGCACCGGTGGACGTGTCGGACGAGGACGAGCTGGCGTGGCTGGAGGCCTGCGTCTGGGCCGACCAGCCGGACCGCATCAGGCTCCTCCGCACGGCGGCGGCCGAGCAGGCCCGCCACCGCCCCCGGTTGATCACGGGCGACGGGGTCGACGACCTGGCCGCGGCGGCGGCGGCGTTAGAGGGGCCGCTGGTGGTGCTGACCAGCCACGCGCTGGCGTACTTCTCGCCGGAGAAGCGGGCCGCGTTCGTGGCGGCGCTGGCCGAGCTGGCGGCTTCGCGGCCGCTCTGGTGGGTCTCGGAGGAGTTCTACGGCGCTGGGCTGGAGCTCGTCCTGCCGGACCGGTCCGACCTCTCCGGCGCGGACGGGCTGGCGACGCTGGGCGTCGTGCGGTGGGAGGACGGGAAGCCGGAGGCGCACGCCTTGGCGCGGACCGCACCGCACGGGCAGCGGATGACCTGGCTGCCGCGGTAGCCGGGTCGTTGTCCACAGTCGGGCCGGGCTGTGGACAACCTGCCGCGCGGGCCGGTTTTGTCGGTGGGGGCCGATAGACTGGACTTGGGGACGCCCCCCAGGGACGGGCGGGGGATGTTTTTCGGCGGCCTCAGGGGCCGCCCGGTCCGCAACCGGCAAAGTCCAGGTCCGGCCGTCCCCTGGCCACGAGCCCGGGCGGTCGCCGGAGCGTTCCGGCCGTCGGCGAGGGCCCCGACTCCGCCGAACTGCCACCAACGACGTCATGAACGACTCTTTCTGACATCGGACGCCGCGAAAGAGTCGGTCATGACACCGCAGCGACCACCCCACCCCGGCCCGCGACGGACGACGCGAAACGCAGACAGGCAACTTCGCCGGGACCCTGCCGGGGATGGGCGGGGATGTTTCGGCGGCCTCAGGCCCGCGGCAAAGCTCCCCACTCACGCAGTGTCACGAAAAGCAGGTCCACCAGCTCTCCATCCGCCTCCAAGCCCGCAAGGTCTGCCGCATCGGACCAACGGACCTCCGAGGCGTCGTCACCAGCCGTGAGTGTCCCGCCCTGCACGTCACAGGCGTAGTCGAAGATCTCGTACGGTCCCCGGCGCACCGAGCCGATCAGTGTGCCGGGAATCACGTCGAGGCCGGTCTCCTCGAAAAGCTCCCGGACCACGGCCTCTTTGTCCGTTTCGCCCGGTTCGACTCGGCCGCCCGGCAGCGACCACTGCCCCGAACCGGGGTCGTTCAAGCGCCTGATGAGCAGCAAACGGCCTCGTGGATCGAACGCGATCCCGCCGACGCAGCGGATCGTGGTCGTGGTGCGGCCGTCCATGTCCCGAAGGGTAGACGTAACCGAGTTGAAAACGGATGTCCTGTACACGGAGAGTAGCCGTGCGGTACACTTCGGACCGCGTGCTGACCCAAGCGCGGGACTTTCCTCCCCTGCGCCTGTTCGGTGCGGTACAACGTAAAACGTCAGGATCTCTGCTGTTGTCCGGTGTCACCGTAAGAGACGGGATTTGATCGCGGTGAACGTGAAGAAGATTGCGGGCCTCGCCGGTATCGCGTTGGTGCTGTTCTTCGTCATCGCCCAGCCTGGGCAGGCTGCCGGCCTCGTCGGCAACATCATCGAATTTCTCCGGAGCTCCGCCGAATCGGTGATCACTTTCGTCAGCAACGTGTTCAGCGGCTGATCGCGGGGTTACCCTCGAACCATGTTCGCGCCACGCGATCCCGACGAGTACCTCCTCGACACCGAGCGGCGGGTCATCCGGATCCGCCGCCACTGGGCGGTGCTGCTGTGGGACACCTTCGAGGCGGCCGCCCTGCTGGCCGTCTGCGTGCTGGTGTCCTACCTGCTGCCACCGGCGCTGTACATCGGCCAGAACATCCTCTGGTACGTCGCGCTGCTCGTCGTCCTGCGCTTCGCGTACGTGGTGATGGAGTGGTGGGTCGAGCGCCTGGTGGTCACCGACAAGCGGTTCGTCATGACCACCGGTGTCTTCACCACCAAGGTGCTTATGATGCCGATCAGCAAGGTCACCGACCTCAGCTACGTCCGCACGGCGACCGGCCGCATGATGGGCTACGGCACGATGGTGGTCGAGTCCGCCGGTCAGATCCAGGCGCTGAACAAGATCGACTTCCTGCCGCGGCCCGAAGAGTTCTACGACACGATCTCCGAGCTGGTCTTCGGCGACAAGCAGAAACAGGCCGAGCGCTTCTCGATGATCAAGGCTCAGCGGGCTGCCCGGGGCAAGAAGCCGGTCGGCTGACAGTCCCGCCGCGCGTGTGACGCACCGCATCGTCGACAATGGACACGATGCGCATCGACCTGCACGCCCATTCCACCGCTTCCGACGGCACCGACACGCCGGCCGGGCTCGTCGCCGCGGCCGCGAAAGCCGGGCTCGACGTCGTCGCGATCACCGATCACGACACCACCGCGGGCTGGGCGCCCGCCTCCGAAGCGGTGTCACCAGGCCTGACGCTCGTTCCCGGTGCCGAGCTCTCGACCGTCTCGATCGACCCCGGAACCGGCCGCCAGATCAGCGTCCACCTGCTCGCCTACCTCTTCGACCCGACGTCCGAGGCCATCGTCACCGAGCAGACCCGGCTGCGGCTCGAGCGCCGCACCCGGCTGCGGCGGATGGCCGAGCGGATGGCCGCCGACGGCCTGCCGATCGACGCCGACGAGATCTTCGGCCTGCTGCCCGAAGACTCGCCGCCCGGGCGGCCCCACCTGGCCCAGGCGCTGGTCCGGGCCGGGCTGGTCAAGTCCGTCGACGAGGCCTTCGCCGACTACCTCAGCCCCCGCCGCGGCTACTACGTCGCCCGGCGCGACACGCCGGTCGAGGAAGCCATCGACATGATCGCCGCGGCCGGCGGCGTCACGGTCGTCGCGCACCCGTTCGCCTTCAGCCGCGGCGCCACGATCAGCGAGGACACCCTCGCCGGGCTGGCCGCCCGCGGGCTCACCGGCGTCGAGGCCGACCACCCCAACCACGACGCGCCGACCCGGGCCCGCACCCGCGAGCTGGCCGGTGAGCTCGGCCTGCTCGTCACCGGGTCCAGCGACTACCACGGCACCAACAAGACGATCGCGCTCGGCGAGTGCACCACCGACCCCGGGCAGTTCGAGGAGCTCGCCGCGCGCGCCACGGGGTTCCAGGTCGTGAAGGGCTGACATGGCGCTCGCCGACGTCTTCGACGCGAAGCTCTTCATGAGCGCGACGATCACCCTGATCGTCATCATGGACCCGCCCGGCACCGTGCCGGTGTTCCTCAGCCTCGTCGGCCGCAAGCCGATGGCGACCCGGGCGCGCGCCGCGCGGCAGGCCGTCCTGGTGTCGCTGCTGGTCATCACCCTGTTCGCGGTCGCGGGCCAGGCGATCCTGGCGTACCTCGGCATCGGCATCCCCGCGCTGCAGGGCGCGGGCGGGCTGCTGCTCCTGCTGATCGCGCTGCAGCTGCTCACCGGCAGTGGCCACGAGACCGAGGCGGCGGCCGAAGACGTCAACGTCGCGCTCGTGCCGCTCGGCACACCGCTGCTGGCCGGGCCCGGCGCGATCGCCGCGACCATCGTCTTCGTCCGGCAGGCCGACGGGCACATCGGCGCGTACATCGCGCTGGCGCTGGCGATCGTCACGACCCACCTCGTCATCTACCTGTGCATGCGCTACTCCGGCCTCGTCATCCGGCTGATCAAGGAAAGCGGCATCACGTTGCTGGCCAAGGTGGCCGGTCTGCTGCTCGCGGCCATCGCCGTGGAGCTCGTCGCGAATTCCGTCCGGGGGTTCATCTCCGGCGCCGGCTGAGACCGCCGCCCGGGTTGTCCTGCCGGACAGGATGCGCCCGGTTCGTTGACATCGTTGGCACCGCTCCCGCAGCCTGAATCTCAGCTCAGCGCTTGAAACGATTCAACGCTTGCGGAGGCCTCGATGAAGTGGCTCAGAGCAGTCCTGCCGGTGACGGTGCTGGTGGCGAGCGGCGTGGTCGCCGCACCCGCCGATGCCGCGCCAAGCTGGCAGAAGTACGTCGTCGCACCGGCGAGCCGGGACGTCCGCCCGGTGCGGGTGCTGACCACCACCGGGGACGTCACGAACCCGAACGGCCTGCTCGGGCGCGGGGTCGCGACGTTCAAGCGGCAGGCCCCGCCGCCGAAGCCGGTGTGGCCCGCGGGTACCACCGCGGCCGCGTCGTCGTTCCACGCGCCGAACAACGGCGGGAACGGGCAGCCGCGGACCTACGACCCCGGCAACGCCGTCGACGGCAACCCCGCGACGTTCTGGAACGACGACACGATCGGCGCCTACCCCGACGTCCTGACGATCACCGCGGTCGCGCCGGTCGCGCTGCCCGGTGTCACCGTGTTGTCCAATGTGGACGGCGTGCCGCAGGACTTCACGGTCGAGGTGCCGGACGCGGGCGCGTGGCGGGTGGCCGCGACGGTCAGCGGCAACACGGCCGTGCAGCGCGCGGTGACCTTCGACCGGCCGGTGACGACCGCGCAGGTCCGGATCACCGTGACCAAGGACCAGAACACCCCGTCCGGCGAGTTCAGCCGCGTGGCCGAGGTGTGGCCCGGCCTGGTCGCGGACCCGCCGGTGCCGTCGGCGGTCATCGACTTCGGCAAGGTCGTCGCCGGGTACCCGAAGATCGCGTTCGCGGGCGCGTCGGCGAACCGGCCGGGCGTCCGGCTCGCGTTCTCCGAGACCCGGCAGTACCTGGGCGAACGCTCCGACTTCACCCGCTCGGACTTCGCCGGCGGGCCGGGCACCGACCAGTACGCCGTGCCCGCGGCGCCGACCGTCTGGCGGGACACGAAGGGCTGCTTGAGCGGGACGCAGGTGTGCGCGGACGGTCTGCACGGGTTCCGCTACCTGCGGATCAGCCTCGACGCGCTGGCGTCGGACGCCCCGCTCGCCCAGCCCTCGGGCGAGGTCCGCATCAGCGGCGTCTCGCTCGACTTCACGCCGTTCCTCGGCACGCCGTCGACCTACCGCGGCTGGTTCGAGTCGTCCGACGAAGACCTCAACGAGTACTGGTACGCGGCGTCCTACACGAACGAGCTGGGCATGGACACCTTCCGCGAGTCCGATGTGGACCCTCGCGGCGCGTTCTCGCCTTCGCTGGACGGAAAGCTCGTGCTGCACGACGGCGCGAAGCGCGACCGTGACCCGTACGTCGGCGACGTCGCCGTCTCCGGCCTGACGCAGTACCTGACACACCAGGACGGCACGGCGGCACGCACCGTCCTCGCCGACCTGGCCGATCACCAGCGCGCCGACGGCTGGATCCCGCCCGCGTCGATCAACGGCTACACGCTGCCGCTGTTCGACTATCCGCTCTGGTGGGTGACTTCGAGCTGGGACTACGTGCTCTACACGGGCGACACTGCGTACGCGGCTTCGTACTACTCGCACCTCGTGAAGACGCTCGACAGCTGGTACCCGTCGGTCACCGATTCGCGCGGGTTGCTCTCGAAGGGCCTCAACGGCACAGGCGGCTACGGCGACTACGCGTTCCTGCCGCGTACAGGCGAAGTGACGTACTACAACGCGTTGTACGTCCGGGCGCTTCAGGGCGCTGCCGGTCTGGCGCGCGCGACGGGGCACCCGGCCGACGCGGATCGGTGGCTTTCGCGCGCTTCGGGCGTCTCGGCGGCGGTGAACCAGTACCTGTGGGACCCGGCGGCGGGCGCGTACCTCGACTCGGCGACGGGCGCGGTGCGCCACGGCCAGGACGGCAACAGCCACGCGATCCTCGCCGGGATCGCTTCGCCCGCGCAGGCCACTTCGGCGCTGGCGCGGCTTGCGGCGGGCGCGCTGCCGTACGGGAACCCGTTCATGGACAACGACACTTTGGTCGGCGACGGCACGAAGCGCGTGTACGCGTTCACGTCGTTCCCCGAGCTGCAGGCGCGGTTCCGGACCGGGCAGACGGCGTCGGCGATCGACCAGATCAAGCGGATGTACGGCTGGATGGCCACGCACGACCCGGGCATCACGGCCTGGGAGGGCATCGGCGAGGGCGGCTCGCACTACCAGCAGGGATACACCTCGGCCGCGCACGGCTGGTCGACCGGTGTCGTGCCGGCGCTGACGAACGAGCTGCTGGGCGTCTCGCCGACTTCGCCGGGCTTCGCGACGTGGACGGTTTCGCCGCACCCGGGCTCGGTTTCGTGGGCGCGAGGAGCGGTGCCGACGCCGAAGGGCGCGTTGTCGGCTTCGTGGTCTCAGCGGGGTTCGGTGTTTTCGCTGACGGTGACCGCGCCGCGCGGGACGTCCGGGTCGCTGGTGGTGCCCGACGGCCGGCTGGTGCTGCTGGACGGCCGGGCGGTGCGTGCCGCGGGTGCGTTGCCGGTCTCCGGCGGGACGCACACGGTGCTCGTCGTGCGGTAGCCGGAGGTGGGGGCCCGCCACCCGAGCCCCCGGAAAAAGTGTCGGTGGTGGTGCGTAGCGTGGGCGGCGTGAAGGAGCAGATGGGCTTCGACTTCGGCGTCGCGCAACCGGTGCGGCTCACGAAGGTCTCGCCGGCGCGGCTGGCGACCTTCGACGACTGCCCGCGCCGGTACCGCCTCGCGTACCTGCAGCGGCCGACACCGCAGCGCACCGGGCCGTGGGCGCACAGCACGCTGGGCGCGGTGGTGCACAACGCGCTGCGGGCGCTGTTCGACCTGCCGGTGCTCAAGCGGGTGCCGCAGCGGGCCGTGGCGCTGGTGGCGGAGTTCTGGAAGGACGCGGGCTTCGAGAGCGAGGAGCAGGCGGCGCGGTACCGGGCGCGGGCCAAGGGATGGGTGGCGGAGTACGTCGAGGACAACGACGTGAGCCACGACCCGGTCGGGTTGGAGCGCTGGGTGTCGGCGCCGGTCAGCGGCACACCGGGGGACCGGCCGTCGATGATCATCGAGGGCCGCGCGGACCGGATCGACGCACGCGACGGCTCGCTGGTCATCGTGGACTACAAGACGGGCCGCCGTCCGCCGGACGAGTACGAAGCACGGGCGTCGCAAGCGCTTGCGCTGTACGCCGTGGCGGCGGCGCGGACGTTGCGGATGCCGTGCACGACGGTGGAGCTGCACCACGTGCCGACGGGCACGATCGCGGCGGCCGAGCACACACCGGAGAGCCTGCAGCGGCACTTGCTGCGAGCGGAAGAGACCGCCGGGGACCTGCGGCTGGCCACGGATACCCTGGACGCGGGCGGCGACGGGGACGTGCTGTTCCCGCCCCGCCCGGACCGGCGGTGCGCTTGGTGCGACTTCAGGCCCAGCTGCGCGGCGGGCCAGGAAGCGGCCCCGGCGGCGCAGCCCTGGGACCTGCTCGCGCCCTGAACGGGAGGGAACGTGGCTTCACCGGACACCGACGAACTGGCAACCATCCCGCTGCCGGCGGGGGAACCAGAGGCACGGCCGGGTTCGGGCCGGGCGGGGGTTGCCGGGCAGGGCGCAGGCGAGGTGCCGGTGGCGCGGCAGGAGCAGGTCGAACCCGGGAAGACCGAACCTTTGCCGGTCGTGGCCGAAGCGCCGGTCGTGGCGCAAGAGCGGGTCGCTCCCACGCGGATCGCGCCCGCCGATGCCGGTCCGGATGCCGCTCAGGGTGCCTCGCCGGAGGCCGACGTGGCTACGCCGGCCGGGTCCGTGAAAGACCGGGGCCGGTGGTGGCGCGGGCTTACCGGGTCAATGGCCGCCGGCCTTGTGGTTCTCGCGGTCGGGGTGCTCGTCGTCGGGGTGATCTGTCTCTTCACCGGTGCTCCGGGGCCCGGGGCCGCCTCGCTGATCGGGCATCCGCTCGCCGCGGTGCTCGCTCTCGTGGCGCAGCGGGTGGCCGACCGGCGTAGCGGGCTTCCCGCTGCCGGTGGGGGTGCCGCCGTCGTGCTGTTCGCCGTTTCCGCGGCGACCATCTTCTGGCTCACCTGACCCGGAACCTCCGGCTTCCGCCCCCGATCACGCCAGTTCCGCCTTCAATCACGCCAGTTCCGAACTCGATCACGCGAGTTCCGTCTCCCCGCACACGAGAGGTCGCCCAAGCACGGCTGAGGCACCTTCGGTCCCGGAGGTCTCGCCTCACTTCGCGTGATCCGGGCCGGAACTCGCGTGATTGAGACCGGAACTCGCGTGACTGGAGGCGGAACTCGCGAGTTGGCCCAGCGGCTCGGCTGCTTGGAGGTCGGGGGCGGTGCTACTTCAGGGCGGTGAGGGTCGGGCCGCGCTGCTCCAGCAGCACCGGGCCCGCCGCGCTCAAGCGGACCACTCCCGTGTACCCCCGGCGCTCGACGCCGACCGTGCGGATCGTCGATCCGTCGTTCTCGTTCAGCACCGCCAAGCCGCCCTTGATCGGGACCACCAGCTGCTGGGCGAACGTGATTCCCGGGCCCGCCGCGCTGCTCAACGTCCACCGCGGCGACAGGTCGTCGCGGGACAGGGCCAGCAGCTTCGACCCGCTGAACCAGTACAGGTTCTGGGCCGTCTGCGTCGTCGCCTCGGTACCCGACGGCGGGTCGGCCGCCAGGTCGCCCGCCGGGACGTCCAGCGGGTACGCCGCGCGCTGGGTGCCGTCGCCGTTGAACGTGACCAGGAGCTTCTGGTCCGGGAGGATCACCGCCGTCAGGTCACCCGACATCGCGATCACGCGGGCTCGCTTGCCCGCCAGCACCGAACTGAAGCTGACCTGCGGCTCGTCGTCCTTCTCCGGCGCCGACTTGTACACCGTCAGCCGGTCGGCCGGGTCGCCCGGGCAGCGCTCGATCACGCCGATCCGGCCCGACGCCGTCGCGACCGTGCCGTACGTGCAGCCCGTGCGGGGCTGCTTGCCCGCGTTGACCAGCGCCGGGACCTGGCCGTACTCGGCGCTCTGCACCAGGTCGTCACGCCAGGTCGTGAGGAGCTGCTTGCCCGTCGCCGTGACGTGCGAGCCGTCGCTGATCAGGCGGGTGCCCAGCTCCGCGTTGCCGTTGCGCTGCGCGGTGATCCGGCCCGTGCCCGGGTCCAGCTGCGTGACCTCGCTGCAGTTGCGGCTCTTGTGGTAGACGGCGTTCAGCCGTCCCCACGCCTGCTCGAGCGTGCACAACGGCAGGTCACGCGTGTAGTGCCAGCGGATCTGCCCGGTCAGCGGGTCGCGGGCGGCGACCTCGCCGCCGTTCGCGGTGGCCACCGAGTCGCCGGCCACGACCGGGACCGGCGTCGCGGCGCTGGGGGCGCTCCAGATCTCCGCCAGCGACCCCGGCACCTTGTCCGGGGCCGCGGGCAACGGCGGGGGCGGCGCCGCCTTGGTGTGGTCGGTGGCCGCGCTGTCGCTCGTCGCGCCGACGACCAGCGCGACGGCGACCACGCCCACCGCGATCACCGCGGCGATCACCCGGTCCCGCCCCCGGTTCCAAGGCGATCGGCGTGCCTTGACCCGCGGGGCGGGCGGAGTGCTTTCGGGAGCGTCCTCGAGTACGTCCTCGGATCCGTACGCAGGCGCCTCTTCAGCCGCCTTCTCGACGTCGCTCACGTACCCGAACCCCCGATGGAGAAGCTTCAGTCTGCCGACGCAGGTGTATCAGACGTCGCGGCCGGACGGCGACGGCGGCGCCGGCGAGCCGGACGCTCGGCGTTCTCGCCGGCCTCCTTCTCGACGGCCGGGCCGGTCGCTTCCGGGGCGTTGCCGGTGCGGGTGCGCCGGCGCGTCCGGGTGCGCCCCTCCGCGGGAGCCTCGGTCTCCGAGGCCGGGGACTCGGCCGCGTTGTCCGCGGCCTCGATCGCCTCGGCCGCCCGCGAGCCACCGCGGGTCCGCTTGCGCGGGGTCCGGGCGCGCTTGCGCGGCGCCTCTTCCGCCTCCGCGGCAGGCTCGCCCGGCCGGCCACGGCCACGGCCGCGCTTCTTGCCGCCCAGGTCCTCTTCCTCCTCGGCGGCCAGGCCCGCGCGGGTGCGGTTGGCCAGCGGCAGCCGCCCGCTGGTGCCCTCGGGGATGCCGAGGTCCTCGAACAGGTGCTTGGACGACGAGTACGTCTCCACCGGCTCCGGCTTGTCGAGGCCCAGGGTGTCCGAGATCAGCTTCCAGCGGGGCATCTCGTCCCAGTCGACCAGGGTGACGGCGACCCCGGTCCGGCCCGCGCGGCCGGTGCGGCCGATGCGGTGGACGTAGGTCTTCTCGTCGTCCGGGCACTGGTAGTTGATCACGTGCGTGACGTCGTCGATGTCGATGCCGCGGGCGGCCACGTCGGTGGCGACCAGCACGTCGACCTTGCCGGAGCGGAACGCGCGCAGCGCCTGCTCGCGGGCGCCCTGGCCCAGGTCACCGTGCACGGCCGCGGCGGCGAAGCCGCGCTCGACCAGGTCGTCGGCCACCTTCTGGGCGGTGCGCTTGGTGCGGCTGAAGATCATCGTCAGGCCGCGGTCGGCGGCCTGCAGCACGCGGGCGATCACCTCGGGCTTGTCCATCGAGTGCGCCCGGTAGACGAACTGGGTGGTGCGCTCGTGGATCGCGCTCGCGTCGTTCTCTTCGGCGCGGATGTGCGTCGGCTGGTTCAGGAACGTGCGGGCCAGCGTGATGATCGGGCCGGGCATGGTGGCCGAGAACAGCATGGTCTGCCGCTCGTCCGGCACCATCCGGAGGATGCGCTCGATGTCGGGCAGGAAGCCCAGGTCGAGCATCTCGTCGGCCTCGTCGAGCACCAGGCCGCGGACCTTGCCCAGCACCAGGTGCTGCTGCTCGGCCAGGTCGAGCAGGCGGCCCGGGGTGCCGATCACGACGTCGATGCCCTTGCGCAGGGCCTCGATCTGCGGCTCGTACGGGCGGCCGCCGTAGATGGCCAGCGTGCGGATGCCGAGGTGCTTGCCGGCGCCCTTGAGGTCGTTGGCGACCTGGATGCACAGCTCACGGGTCGGCACCACGACCAGCACCTGCGGGGTGCCGTCGCCCGGCACCTGCACGCGGTGCAGCAGCGGGACGCCGAAGCCCAGCGTCTTGCCCATGCCGGTGCGGGCCTGGCCGATCAGGTCGTCGCCGGCCATCGCGAGCGGCAGCGTGAGCTCCTGGATCGCGAAGGTCCGCTCGATGCCGGCTTCGCCGAGGGCCTTGACGATCTCGGGCTTGACGCCGAAGGAAGCGAAGGTAGGGGCCTCGGGCTCGACCTCGACGCCCGCCTGCAGCGGGTGCGACGTGTCGAGCGCGGCCGGGCCGGTCTCGCTGTGTTCCAGCGCGACGGCGGGGGTCTGTTCGGTTGTGGGAATTTCTGCGGTCAGGGTGATCGCCTCTCTCGTGACCAGCGCGCACAGCCGTGGGTCCGCTCGACACTCGACCGGGAGTAAACCCTGGTCCCTGGCGCTGATTGGAGGCGCGGAACCGGTCCGTCCCGGGAATGCCGGAAGAGGCGTGCACGCACATTGCAGTACGTCGACAGGCCGCGTGACCTGCCTGTTTCCCGACGCCGGTATGGCGTACGGAAGCTTCTACATCAAGAGCAGTGTACCTGGTCAGCAGTTTTTCGACAGTACCCGGCGCGCCGGAGCCAGTGTGATCGGTCTCGTCCCGACACGCCCGGGTGCTTCGGCGATACCCTGCCCCCGTGACCGAGCCGAAAGAGATCTCCGAGGGCGTAGTAGACCTTCTGGGTGTGATCGCCTACCTCGAACTGTCCGCGTTCGACCGGCTGGCGGAGGACGCGCACAGTGCGCCCACGCTGGCCGGGCGCGCCGCGCTGGCGACCATGGCGGCCGCCGAGATCGGTCACTACGGCCTGCTCGCCCAGCACCTGGCCGCCCACGACGTCAAGATCGAAGACGCGATGACGCCGTTCGTGGCCCAGGTCGACGCGTGGCACGCGTCGACGCCGCCGAAGTCGTGGCTGGAGTCGCTGGTCAAGGCCTACGTCGGCGACGGGCTCGCGGCCGACCTCTACCGGGAGATCGCCAGCTGGCTCGACCCGGAGACCAAGGACCTGGTGCTGACCGTGCTGGCCGACACCGGCCACTCGGCCTTCGCCGAACGCGAGGTCGCGGCCGGCATCGAGGCCGACCCGAAGAGCCGCGACAAGCTCGCCCTGTGGGGCCGCCGCCTGCTCGGCGAGGCACTGACCCAGGCGCAGTACGTCGTCGCCGAGCGTGACGGGCTGGCCGAGCTCATCGTCAACGGCTCGGGCGACCTCTCCGGAATTGCCGCGCTGTTCCGGCGGTTGCAACAGGGGCACACCAAGCGCATGCAGGCGCTCGGCCTGGGCTGAACCCGATGGAGTACCCGGAAGTGACGACGCGGTCGGGCGCGGACATGCGCCACCGGAACGAGCCGGTTCGGTTAGCCTTGGCCGGCACATCCCTTACGAATTTCCAGCGGAGGTCCCACGTGGAGGTCAAGATCGGCATCAAGGACACGCCGCGCGAGCTGGTGGTGTCCAGTGGCCAGTCTCCCGAAGAGGTGGAGAAGCTGGTCGCCGAGGCCCTGACGGCCGGTGACGGGCTCTTCCGCATCAACGACGAGAAGGGGCGCAAGTACATCGTCCCGTCCGACCGCATCGCGTACGTCGAGATCGCCCCGTCCGACGTCCGCAAGGTCGGCTTCGGCGTCGGCGACTGACGGATCCCGGGCGAAAGGCCACCTCGAGCTCTCGAGGTGGCCTTTCGCGGTTTCACCGGATTGTGGTGTTCTGCTTGGAGTGTCGCTTTTCCGCCGCCTAGCTTCGGCCGGTGACCACTCTCGAACCGGCCGCCGTCGCCGATCTCGTGCGGAACACCCTCGCCGCGCACAAGTCCTTGTTCCTCGCCACCTCGGGCAGCACCGGACCGTGGGTCGGTGGGGTGTACTTCGCCGAAAGCGACGAGTTCACCCTGAACCTCGTCCTCGAGGACCGCGGCCGGACGCTGACCGCCATCCGGGAGAACCCGCTGGTCTCGGTCGTCGTCTCGACGGGCTCGCCGATGCAGCCGTTCCTGCAGGCCCAGGCCGTCGCCGAGATCCTCACCGCCGACGAGGACGCGCGGGTGCGCGAGCTGCTCGTCGGCAAGGTCCCGGAGGCCGCGCCCTTCCTGGCCGCACCGGTCACGGCGGTCCGGCTGACCGTGCCGAAGTGGCGGGCCACGGACGTCGCGAACGGCCTGCTGCCCGGTGTGGAGCTGCCGGGTCCGCGCCGGCCCTGACGGCTACGCGTTCAGCTCTTCCAGCGTCGTCGGGACGTGGAACGGCGGGGTGCTCGTGCCCGTGATCCGGTAGCGGCCCCACGGGTCCGGGTCCGACAGCTCGCCGTCCGCGGTGTGCTCGGCCGCCTGGATGGTCACGGCCTTCTTCTTGCCGCCCGCCAGGCGGGTCAGCTCCTCGTTCACCGCCACCCGGCCGTACCAGCGGTAGTAGCCGTCGATCGGCTGGAAGTAGCCGCGCAGCTCGACCGTCACCGGCAGGGAAACGCCGTCGACCACCAGTGTGGCCGGACCGCTGTAGCCGTCTTCGTCGTGCTCGCTCATGAGGTTTCCTCCAACGACTCCGGGGCGCGGCCCAGCTGGACCACCTTGTTGGCTTCCAAGGGCAGGTTCGGGTCGATGACCACGCCGTTCTGGCGGGTCAGCCCGTCGATGGCCGCCCAGATGATCTGGGTCAGGTACTCGACGACCGCGTCGCGGCTCATCGAACGGCGGTCCAGCCACCACTCGCCGGTGTTCTGGACCATGCCGACGATGCCGTGCGCCCACGGCTCGGCCGCGCCGGAGTCCATGTTGAACATCCGCATGTAGTCGCCGAGCAGCGCGGTCAGCGCCGTCGCGATCAGCTCCTTGTCCTCGGCCACGACGTCCGAGGACACCGGCTTCTCCGGCCGTCCGTGCGCCAGCAGCCGGTAGAGGTTCGGGTGCTCCTCGATCACGGTGAAGAACGCGTCCAGGGCCATCCGGATCCGCGGCACCGGCGCGAGTTCGGCGTTGATCGCCGGGATGAGCCGCTCGAAGAGGATTTCCGTGCCGCGCTGGCCGAGCGCCACGTAGAGGTCGGCCTTGTCGTCGAAGTGCCGGTACAGCACCGGCTTGGTGACACCGGCTTCCGCGGCGACGTCCTCCATGCCCAGGTCGGGGCCGTGCGTGTCGAGCGCCCGCAGCGCGGCCTCGACGAACTCCTTGCGCCGGGCGATCCGGTGCTTGCGCCAGCGGTCGCGCCGGGCGTCGCCGGTCGCCTCGTCGCTGCGGGAGGACTTGCCGGCCTGCTTGGTGCGCTTGACACGTTCGATCACGAGAGTCATGCTACGCACAGGTAACTGTTACCTCAAGTTACACACGGCGGAAGGGGTGTCGGCAATGACGCGGACGCTGAAGGAACCGGATCGCGAAAAGACCGCGGAACGCCTGCTGAAGTCGTCGGCGAACAAGTTCTACGACCCCGACGTGGACATCGACTGGGCCGCGCCGCTGGTCGAAGGCAAGCGGTTCATCCTCGACGAGCGGTCCTCCCTCTACGGCACCGAACTGTGGGAGAAGCTGACCCCCGAGCAGCGCATCGAGCTGGGCAAGCACGAGGTCGCGAGCGTCGCCACCACCGGGCTGTGGTTCGAGATCCTCCTGATGCAGATGCTGCTCAAGGAGGTCTACGAGCAGGACCCGACGTCCGCGCACGCCCAGTTCGCGCTCACCGAGATCGCCGACGAATGCCGGCACTCGACGATGTTCGCGCGGATGGCGTCGCGGATCGGCTGCCCCGCGTACGGCCCGGTGCCGTGGCTGCGGCGCCTCGCGAAACTCATGCCGTCGATCTCCTACGGCCCGGCGCGCTACGGCGCGATCCTCGTCGCCGAGGAAGTGCTGGACCGGCTGCAGCGCGAGCAGATGAACGACGACGGCGTCCAGCCGCTGGTCCGGATGGTCAACCGGATCCACGTGCTCGAGGAGGCCCGGCACGTCACCTTCGCCCGCGAAGAGGTCACACGCGGGATGGCGAAGCTGTCGAAGGCCGAGATCGCCTACCAGCAGTTCATCATCGCGGTCATCTCGTACTTCGTGACGCGGGCGTTCATCAACCCGGACGTCTACAAGGCGGTCGGCATCCGGCCGCGCGACGGCGTCGAGGCGGCGCTGAACAACCCGCACTGGCAGGGCACGATCGCGTGGGCGGGGGAGAAGATCATGCCGTTCCTGGCCGAATCCGGCCTGGTCGGACTGCCCGGGAAGTACTTCTGGCGCAAGTCGTTCCTGCTCCCGGCGGGCCGATGACGACCGCCGCGCGCCTGCGGAACCCGGCGGCCGCGCACCGGTTCGTCGCGAGCGACGGCGCCGCACTGCACGTTGCGCAGTCCGGGCCCGCCGACTCGGCGGTGACGCTGGTGCTCGTCCACGGCTGGACGCAGGACCACCGGACGTGGGACTTCGTGCTGCCGCACCTCGACCCCGGCCTGCGCGTGCTGCGCTACGACCTGCGCGGCCACGGCGGGTCGGCGCCCGCCCGGCCCGGCGGCGCCACGATCGCCCGGCTCGCCGACGACCTCGCCGAGCTGATCGCCGACCGCGTCCCCGCCGGCCCGCTGGTGGTGGCCGGGCACTCGATGGGCGGCATGACGCTGATGGTGCTCGCGGAACGGCACCCCGCGCTGGTCTCCTCGCGGCTGGCGGGCGCGGCGTTCGTCGCGACGTCGTCCGGGGACATGGACCAGCTGACGCTCGGGTTCCCGGGCTTGGTCGGCCGGAGCGTGACGCGCTTCGAACCGCGGGTGGCCCGCCTGCTGGCCGGGCTGAAGTCGGACACGCTGCGGCTGCGGCCGGGACTGGTCCGCTCGGGCGCGCGGCGGCTCGTCTTCGGCGTCCGCCCGGGACGCGAGCAGGTGGACAGCGTCGTCGAGCAGCTGCTGGCGGCGCACCCGGCGAGCGCGGGGCTGTTCCTCGACGCGATCGCGTCGCACCGCGGCGTCGGCGGCCTCGGCGCACTGTGCGACGTGCCATCGGTGGTGCTGGCGGGGGAGAAGGACCGGCTCTGCCCGCTGGCGCACGCGAAGGTGATCGCGGAGGAGCTGCCGCACGCGGAGTTCGTCCGCTTCCCCGGCGCGGGTCACATGCTCCCGCAGGAACGCCCCTTCGAGGTCGCCCGCCGCATCTCCACCCTGGTCCGTGCCGCCGTCCCCTCGTTGACGCCCGGTAAACAATGCATCTTTCCTAGGGAAAGCTCCGCCTTCGAGGGCCGAAAGCGGCACTTTCCCTAGGAAAGATGCGTCCTCAGCCGTCCTTGAGGGGGAAGCCGCCGCCGATGCCGCGCCACGCGAGGTTGGCCGTCAGGGCGACCGCTTCCTCGCGGCTCATCGACTGGTGGTGGGCCAGCCAGAAGCGGGCGCTGACCTGGCTCATCCCGACCAAGCCGACCGCCAGCAGGCGCGCCTTGTCCTCGTCGAGGCCCGCGTCCGCCGTGATCGTCTCCGTGATCGCGTCCACGCTGGCCGACGTCGCCCGGTCGACCGCTTCCTGGACCGCCGGCTCGCCGCGCAGGTCGGACTCGAACACCATCCGGAACGCGCCCGCGTCGTTGCTGACGAAGTCGAAGAACGCGCCGACCGTCGCCGGGACGCGCTGCTTGTTCTCCGTCGTCGAGTCCAGTGCGTTCTGGACGCGCTTGACCAGCTCGTCGACGTGGCTCTCCAGCAGCGCGATGTACAGGTCCAGCTTGCCGGGGAAGTGCTGGTACAGCACCGGCTTCGAGACGCCCGCGACCTCGGCGATCTCGTCCATCGCGGCGGCGTGGTAGCCGTTCTCGGCGAAGACCCGCTGCGCCGCGGCGAGGAGCTGGGCCCGGCGCTCGGTCCGGGGCAGCCGCACCCCACGTTGCTGCACCCGCGTCATCTCCGTCATGCTCGTCCTCCCGTCATCGCTTCTTCGACGGGCGGGGTCGCCACCGCGTGAAGTCGCCCTGAAGATTACTCGCCGGTACGTGTGCCGCGCCAAGGGTCGGGCATTCTGGACCCGTGGACACCCCCGTGCAGGCCCGGCCGCCACTGACCCACGTGCCGCTCTCGACCAGGGACTTGCCGTCGCTCGACCCGGTCCCGCCGCCCTGGCCGGCGACCTTCGAAGAGGTCGGCACCGCCCGGGTCCACGTCCGCCGCACCCCGGGCCCGGACGGCGTGCCCGCCGTGTACGTCCACGGCCTCGGCGGCTCGTCGACGAACTGGACCGACCTGGCCGCGCTGCTCGCGCCGGTCGCCGCCGGCACGGCGCTCGACCTGCCCGGCTTCGGCTACTCGGAGCCCGAGGAGGGCTTCGACTTCACGCTCCAGGCGCATGCGGACGTCGTCACGCGGCACATCGAAACCGGCTTTTCGGGGGTCCGGGTGGCGGAGCCCCCGGCCCGGGGCGGAACCCCGGATGTCACCGTCGGGGGCCCGGTGCACCTGTTCGGCAACTCGATGGGCGGGGCGATCGCGCTGCTCGTCGCCGCCCAGAAGCCTGAGCTGGTGAAGACGCTGACGCTCATTTCGCCGGCGGTGCCGGATCTGCGGCTCGACCCGCGGCGGCTGTCGGACCCGCGGATGGCGTTCGCCTACCTGCCGCTGGTCGGCGCGCGCGTGCGGGCCCAGCTGGCCGCGCTCGGGCCGCGGGAACGCGCCGCCCAGGTCATCAAGCTGTGCTTCGCCGACCCGTCGCGGTTCCCCGAGAGCCGGCTCGACGAGCTCACCGAGGAACACGGCGCCCGCGCCGGGTTCGCCTGGGCCGCGCCCGCGATGGCCCGCAGCACGTTCGCCATCTTCCGGGCCTGGTCGACGCGGGGGAAGGCGTCGCTGTGGTCGACCGCGCCACGCGTCAAGGCGCCGACGCTGGTCGTCTGGGGCCGCGACGACCGCGTCATCTCCGTGAAGCGCGCGGTGCGGACCGCACGGGCGATCCCGCGGGCCCGGCTGCTGGTGCTCCCGCGCACCGGGCACGTGGCCCAGATGGAGCGTCCGGTCGTCGTCGCGAAGGCCGTGCTGGGCATGTGGGAGCACGTCGAAGCGGGCACCTGGTAGGCCGATCGGGGGATGGCGAGTTCACTCGATGATCCGCCAGTCGGCGCGAGCGGCGCCTCGCCGCTGTGGCACCCTGGTGCGGTGGACCGGGTGAAGCAGGACGCGCGAGGCGACGATCGGCGGCCGCCCCACCGCGCATCGGCCCGCCGGGCGCCGGACGCCGAGGACCACCCCCGCACCGGGCAGTACCGCCCGTCGAAGGCGCCCGCGCTGCGCGTCGACGAGGACCGCTACCGCCCCGGCGGCCGCCGGACCAGCGCCGAGCCGTTGAGCGCTTCCTGGAAGCCGCAGGTCGAAGCCCCGCGGGAGAAGCAGGCCGAGGCGCCGAAGTCGGGCATCGCGCAGCTGACCAAGACCTACGGCTGGCGCGTCTACGCCCTGCCGATCCTGGTCGTGCTGACCGTGCTCGTCGTGGTCAACACCGCCAACAGCCCGGCCCAGCCGATCGCCGAGCAGGGCGCCGGCGGCGGCGTGCCCGGCGTCGAGTCGGCGGGTGGCGACACCTCCGGCGGCGCCATCGACGGCAACGGGGACCAGGGCATCCCGGAGAACCCGGCCACGCCGGTCGACCTCAAGGTGCCGACGGCGGACCTGCCGAACGGCAGCCCGTACACGCAGACCGGCCAGGGCAAGTGGCACGTCGTCCCGGGCAGCGGCCCGAAGATCGGCAGCGGGACGCTGTACACCTACACCGTCGAGGTCGAGGACGGGATCGACCCGTCGAGCTACGCCGGCGACGACGCCTTCGCGACGGCCGTGCAGGGCACCCTGTCCGATCCCAAGAGCTGGACGTGGGACGGCAAGGTCGCCTTCCAGCGCGTCGACGCCAACTTCCCGAACCCCTCGTTCCGGGTGAGCCTCACCACGCCGGACACGACGCACCGCGCCGACGCCTGCGGCTTCCAGATCAAGTTCGAGGCGTCCTGCTACCGCAAGAGCATGGGCCGCGTGCTGATCAACCTGGCCCGCTGGGTGCGCGGCGCGAAGGCCTACGGCGCCGACATGACCGGGTACCGGCAGTACGCCATCAACCACGAGGTCGGGCACGCGCTGGGCAACAAGCACGTCGGCTGCGGCGGCAACGACCAGCCGGCGCCGGTGATGATGCAGCAGTCCTTCGGCGTCAACGACGACTACGTCGCGATGCTCAACGACATCCCCGGCGGGGACAAGGGCAAGGTGGCCAAGGACGGCCGGATCTGCAAGACCAACGCCTGGCCGAACCCGACGCCGTAGCGGCCATCGGCCCGCGGTTGTCCCAGCATGCGGACGCGGGAAGGCTTATTTGCCTGCGCGCGTTGTGCATAGTGGGATGGACGCGATACGCGCGCGAGATGGAGGACCCATGTCAGCACTGCCGCCGCTCGTCGAGCCGGCTGCCGAGCTCACCAAGGAAGAGGTGGCCCGGTACAGCCGTCACCTGATCATCCCGGACGTCGGGGTGGCCGGGCAGAAGCGGCTGAAGAACGCCAAGGTCCTGGTGATCGGGGCCGGCGGCCTCGGCAGCCCCGCGCTGCTGTACCTGGCCGCCGCCGGGGTCGGCACGCTCGGCATCGTCGACTTCGACGTCGTGGACGAGTCGAACCTGCAGCGCCAGGTCATCCACGGCCAGGCCGACGTCGGCAAGCTCAAGGCCGCGTCCGCACAGGAGTCGATCGCCGACGTCAACCCGTTCGTGAAGGTGCACCTGCACACCGACCGGCTGGACTCGTCGAACGCCCTGGAGATCTTCGAGCAGTACGACCTGATCGTCGACGGCACCGACAACTTCGCCACGCGCTACCTGGTCAACGACGCCGCGGTGCTCCTCGGCAAGCCGTACGTCTGGGGCTCGATCTTCCGGTTCGAGGGCCAGGTCAGCGTGTTCTGGGAGGACGCGCCGAACGGCAAGGGCCTCAACTACCGCGACCTCTACCCGGAGCCGCCGCCCCCGGGCATGGTTCCCTCCTGCGCCGAGGGTGGCGTGCTGGGCGTGCTGTGCGCGTCCATCGGCTCGATCATGGTGACCGAGGCGATCAAGCTGATCACCGGCATCGGCGAGCCGCTGCTCGGCCGCCTGATCAGCTACGACGCGCTGGAGATGAAGTACCGCGAGGTCAAGATCCGCAAGGACCCGGACACGCCGAAGATCACCGAGCTGATCGACTACGAGGCGTTCTGCGGTGTCGTTTCCGACGAGGCGGCTTCGGCGGCGTCGGGCAGCACCATCACCCCGGCGGAGCTCAAGGCCAAGTTCGACAGCGGCGAGAACTTCGCGCTGATCGACGTCCGCGAGCCGCACGAGTACGAGATCGTCAACATCAAGGGCGCGACGCTGATCCCGAAGGACCGGATCCTTTCGGGCGAGGCGCTGTCCGAGCTGCCGCAGGACAAGCCGATCGTCCTGCACTGCAAGTCGGGGGCCCGGTCCGCCGAAGCCCTCGCCGCCCTGCACGCGGCCGGCTTCAAGGACGCGACGCACCTCGGCGGCGGCGTGCTCGCCTGGGCGAAGCAGATCGACCCGAGCCTGCCGACCTACTGACAGTGGCCCAAGCGCCCCAAGGTGGCCTTCGGTGCGTTGAACGCACCGAAGGCCACCTTGGTTGCGTTGAACGCACCCAAGGCCACATTGGGGCGCTTCGGGTGGTCCGGGAAACGGTGTGTGACCAGCGCGTCTTCTCGATCGTGGAACACCCGGCCGGGTAACGTCACGCTCGTGCGGTCAACCCTCGAACGTCCTCCGGCGCACGTCTGCGCGGCCTTCGGCGGTCCCGCCGACGGCGGTGAGCGGCTGCCGGATTCGACGGCGTGGCACTGCGGCGACCTCGTGCTCAAGCCGGTCACCGACAAGGCCAGGACGTTGTGGACCGCGCACGCCCTCGACTACGTCCGCGAGCCGGGGCTGCGGGTCGGCAAGCCGGTCCGGTCCTCCGACGGCCGCTGGATCGTCGGCGGCTGGACGGCGTCGCGGTTCGTCCCCGGCACGCCGGAGCACCGCGGCGACGCGTCGGTGCTGGCGGCGGTGAAGCTGCACCGGGCCACGGTCGGCCTGCCGCGGCCGGAGTTCCTCGACACGCGCACCGACGTCGACGCGGTCGCCGACCGCGTCGCCTGGGAAGAGCTCGACGTCCCGCTGGCGGAGACGAAGGGCGGCCGCTGGTTCGAGGTGCTGGCCGGCGCCCGCCGCCCGATCCGGCTGCCGGCCCAGGTGGCCCACGGCGAGCTGCTGGCGGGCCTGCTCTTCGACGGCGACGACGTGCCGGGCATCGTCGACTTCGTCCCGTACTACCGCCCGGGCGAGTACGGCGCGGCGATCGTCGCGGTCGACGCGCTGGCCTGGGGCGGCGCGGGCCGTGACCTCCTGGAGCGCTGGGCGCACCTGCCGGAGTGGCCGCAGCTGCTGCTGCGCGCGGTGCTGTTCCGGCTCGCGTCGAACGCGCTGAACCCCCGTTCGACGCAGGCGTCACTGGACGGCTTGCGCGCGGCGGCGCGTGAGGTGTCCGGAGTCTTGTGACCGGCACCCCACCCAGACTCCCCCGCCACCCCGATACGAAGCCAGAACGCGGCCGGTGGTGCCGGGTCAAGGCACGCTTTCCCGCCTTGACGCGGTGCTACCGGCCGTAGTCACAATCGGGCTTCGGGGTGGTGGGTTGATAGCGCTTTGCGGCGCTGCCTGCAACGACACGACTTTGCCGGAACCCCTGCCCGCACTCCCTGGTCGATCCGGTCGGCACCCGCTGGATGCTCGCCAAAGTGCTGGAGTGTCCCTTGTGACCGACGTCGCACGATTGCGCGTCATGCCCCTTTTCGGCCCGCTGACCTCCGGACTCCCGGTCCGTGGACGCCGATCTCACCGGGCGGGCGGCGGAAACACCGCCGCAATGTCAACTGCCTGAAACATTCGGTCGAATCCGGTTAACACGGCCTCCTTAGCGTCAGGGCAAGCCCGAAACGCCGAGGAGGTGCCCGATGCCGCAGGTCGACACCCACTGCCCGTACTGCGCCCTGCAGTGCGGGATGAGCCTTGACGGCACCCGCGTGTCGCCGCGGGACTTCCCGGTCAACGCCGGCGGTCTGTGCCAGAAAGGCTGGACGTCCGGCAGCCTCCTCACGAGCCCGAAGCGGCTGACCACCCCGATGCTGCGCGTCGACGGCGCGCTCGAGCCGGTCAGCTGGGACTTCGCCCTCGACCACGTCGCCCGGAAACTGCGTGAGACGCAGGAAACCCACGGCGCGGACGGGGTCGCGATCTTCGGCGGCGGCGGGCTGACCAACGAAAAGGCCTACCTGCTCGGGAAGTTCGCCCGCGTCGCGCTCGGCACCTCGCAGATCGACTACAACGGCCGGTTCTGCATGTCGTCGGCCGCCGCCGCCGGGATCAAGGCCTTCGGGGCCGACCGCGGGATGCCGTTCCCCGTCACGGACCTGAAGACCGCCGACGTCGTGCTGCTCGCCGGGGCGAACCCGGCCGAGACGATGCCGCCGTTCACCCAGCACCTGCGCGGCACCGACCTGATCGTCGTCGACCCGCGCCGCACGCCGACCGCCGAGCTGGCGAGCCTGCACCTGGCGCCCGCGCCCGGTACCGATCTCGCGCTGGCACTGGGCATCCTGCACGCCGTCGTCGAAGGCGGCCACCTCGATCAGTCCTATGTGGACGACCGGACGAGCGGGTTCGCCGAGATGTGGCGGATCGCCGCGAGCTGGTGGCCGGAGCGTGCCGAGCGCGTCACCGGTGTCTCGGCCGCCGACATGCGCCTCGCCGCCGAAAAGCTGGCCGCCGCCCGCAACGCCTACATCCTCACCGCCCGCGGCACCGAGCAGCACGCCACCGGCACCGCGACCGTCGGTGCCTGGATCAACCTCGCGCTGAGCCTCGGCCTGCCCGGCCGCAAGGGTGCCGGCTACGGCTGCCTCACCGGTCAGGGCAACGGCCAGGGCGGGCGCGAGCACGGCCAGAAGGCCGACCAGCTGCCCGGCTACCGCAAGCTCGACGACCCGGCCGCGCGCGAGTACGTCGCGGGGGTGTGGGGTGTCGACGCCGACAGCCTGCCCGGCCCCGGCCGCTCGGCCAGCGAGCTGCTCGAAGCGCTCGGGCAGGAGAACGGCCCGAAGGCGCTGATGGTGTTCGGCAGCAACGTGGTCGTCTCGGCACCGCGCTCGCAGCGCGTCCAGGACCGGCTGGCTTCACTGGACTTCCTGGTCGTCGCCGACTTCGTGCTGTCGGAGACCGCGGCCATGGCCGACGTCGTCCTCCCGGTCACCCAGTGGGCCGAGGAAGACGGCACGCTCACCAACCTCGAAGGCCGGATCCTGCTGCGGCGGAAGGCGCTGACCCCGCCGCCGGGCGTCCGGTCCGACCTGGACGTCCTCAACGGTCTCGCCGACCGCCTCGGCCAGCCCGAAGGCCGGTTCCCGGCCGACGCCGAGACGGTGTTCGAGGAACTGCGGATCGCGTCGAAGGGCGGCATCGCCGACTACGCCGGCGTCAGCTACGACCGCCTCCGTGCGGGCGAGGCCCTGCACTGGCCGGTCCCGTCGGACGACCACCCCGGCACCCCGCGGATGTTCCTCGACACCTTCGCCCACCCGGACGGCCGCGCGCGGTTCGTGCCGGTCGAGCACACCGGCCCCGCCGAGGTGCCGGACGAGGAGTTCCCCTTGCAGGCCACCACCGGCCGCGTGCTGCAGCACTACCAGTCCGGCGCGCAGACGCGGCTGATCGACGAGCTGAACGACGTCGTCCCGGAGGTGTTCGTCGAGGTCCACCCGGACACCGCCAAGCGCGCCGGGCTCGAAGAGGGCGACGCGGCCCGGATCCGATCGCGTCGCGGCGAGACCGTCGCGAAGGTGCGGTTCGTCCAGTCGCTCAAGCCCGACCTGGTCTTCCTCCCGTTCCACTTTCCCGGTGAGCAGCGCGCCAACCTGTTCACCAACCCGGCGCTCGACCCGGTCTCCCGGATGCCGGAGTTCAAGGTGTGTGCCGTGTCTCTGTCTACTGTGGATGGTGCCGCATGAGCGAGCTTGCGAGCGAATCATTCAACACTGCGCCTTCGGCTTATGGCGCACTGAGCGCCAGCGAGGTGGGCGCATGAGCCCCCGTGAAGTTGTGATCGTCGGGTACGGCATGGCCGGTGCCCGCCTGGCCGACGAGATCCGCCGCCGCGACCCGATCGCCGAGCGGGTCCGGCTGACCGTGCTCGGTGCCGAGAAGCACGCCGCTTACAACCGCGTGCTGCTGTCCGCCGTCGTCGCCGGGGGCATGAGCGCCGAGAGCGTTCGCCTGCACGACGACGAGTGGGCCACGCGCCACAACATCGACCTGCGGCTCGGCGTCGACGTCGCCCGCATCGACCGCGAGAAGCGCTGTGTCGAGCTGGCCGACGGATCCGCCGTCGACTACGACGCCCTCGTGCTCGCCACCGGGGCCAACCCGTGGATCCCGCCGGTCGAAGGCCTCGAAGCCGGGCCCGGCGTGGTCGCCTTCCGCAGCCTCGACGACTGCGCCAAGATCCTCGACGCCGCCCGCTTCGGCGCGCCGGTCGCCGTCCTCGGCGGCGGCCTGCTCGGCCTCGAAGCCGCCCGCGGCCTGGCCGGGCGCGGCAACCAGGTGACCGTCGTGCACCCGCTGGGCCACGTCATGGAACGCCAGCTCGACCCGGCCGCCGGGCACGTGCTGGCCCGGCAGCTCACCGACATGGGCGTGACGTTCAAGTTCGGCGCCACCGCCGCCCGGTACCTGCCCGGTGACGGGCTCAAGCTCGACGACGGCAGCCTCGTCCCGGCCGACCTGGTCGTCGTGGCCGCCGGTGTCCGCGCCGAGACGAGCCTGGCCGCCGAAGCCGGGCTGGACGTCGACATGGGCATCCTGGTCGACGACACGCTGCGCACCAGCGACGGCCGGATCCACGCACTCGGCGACTGCGCCCGCCACCCCGGCGCCCCGGCCGGGCTGATCCAGCCCGCGTGGGAGCAGGCGTCCGTGCTGGCGGACGTCCTGACCGGCACCAACGCGGCCGCCCGCTACCGCGGCACGACCGCGGTGACCCGGCTCAAGGCCCGCGGCATCGACCTGGCCGCGCTGGGCGAGACGCAGCTCCAATCCGGGGACGCCGACGTCGAGGTGCTGACGTTCAACGACCCGACGGGCGGCCGGTACGGCAAGCTCGTGGTCCGCGAAAACCGCGTGACCGGGGCGATCCTGCTCGGCCTGCCCGACGCGGCCGCGACCATCACCCAGTTCCACGACCGCGGGACGCTGTTGCCGGAAGACCGGCTCGCCGTCCTGCTCGGCCGCGCGCTGCCCAGCGGCAGCACCCCCGCGGCCAGTCCCGCCGACCTGCCCGCGGCCGCGGTGATCTGCCGCTGCAACAACGTCACCAAGGGCCGGCTGATCGAAGCCTGGAAGGCCGGGGCCACCGACACTCCCGCACTGGCGCGGGCCACGCGAGCCACCACGGGATGCGGCGGGTGCACGGACGCCGTCGGCGGCATCGCCAACTGGCTCGCCGCGCAATGACCACCACGAACCGCCGCACGAAGGAGAACCCCGTGGCCCACCAAGGAAAGCACTGGATCGAACACTGGGAACCCGAGAACGAAGAGTTCTGGGAGTCCACGGGCAAGAAGATCGCTCGCCGCAACCTGTGGTTCTCCGTCTTCGCCGAGCACATCGGCTTCTCGATCTGGACGCTGTGGTCGGTCATCGTCCTGTTCATGGGCAAGGACTACGGCTTCTCCGCCGCGGACAAGTTCCTCCTCGTCTCGACGCCGACGCTGATCGGTGGCCTGATGCGGCTGCCCTACACCTTCGCCGTGGCGAAGTTCGGCGGCCGCAACTGGACGGTCGTGTCCGCCGTGCTGCTGCTGATCCCGGCCGTGCTGGCCGCGATCGTGCTGCACCCCGGCACGTCGCTCGGCACGTTCCTGCTGGTCGCGGCCCTCGGCGGGGTCGGCGGCGGCAACTTCGCGTCGTCGATGACGAACATCAACGCCTTCTACCCCGAGAAGCACAAGGGCTGGGCGCTGGGCCTCAACGCCGGCGGGGGCAACCTCGGCGTCGCGGCGATCCAGCTGGTCGGCCTGCTGGTGATCGGCACGGCGGGCGCGACCGCGCCGCGGCTGGTGCTCTACATCTACGTCCCGCTGATCGTGGTCGCCGCCGTGCTCGCGTACTTCTACATGGACAACCTCGCCAGCATGAAGGGCGACACCAAGGCGATGCGCGAGGTCGTCAAGGAGCCGCACACCTGGGTGATGTCGTTCCTCTACATCGGCACATTCGGCTCGTTCATCGGCTACAGCTTCGCCTTCGGCCTGGTGCTGCAGAACCAGTTCGGCCGCACCCCGCTGCAGGCGGCCGCGGTGACGTTCCTCGGTCCCCTGCTCGGCTCGCTCTCCCGGCCGGTGGGCGGCTGGCTGTCCGACCGGATCGGCGGCGGCAAGATCACCTTCGTCACCTTCATCGGCATGGCGCTGGCCACGGTCGTGCTGATCCTGGCCTCGACCTCGAAGTCGCTGGTGCTGTTCACGGTCGCGTTCGTGGTGCTGTTCGTGCTGGCCGGCATCGGCAACGGCTCGACGTACAAGATGATCCCGGCGATCTTCCGCGCCAAGGCGAAGATCGCCATCTCGAACGGCGCCGAGGAGGCGGCCGAGCTGCTCAAGGCCCGGCGGCTGTCCGGCGCGCTGATCGGCTTGGCCGGCGCGATCGGTGCCGAAGGCGGCCTGTTGATCAACCTCGCCTTCCGGCAGTCGTTCGCCGACGCCAAGAGCGGCGTGCCCGCCTTCGTCGGATTCCTGATCTTCTACGGGCTCTGCTTCGCCGTCACCTGGGCGGTCTACCTGCGGAAGCCCGCCGAACAGCCCACGAGTGAGCGCGGTCTGGCGCTCGCGGGAGCGGAGGTCTGAGATGCCCACCTTGGTCGTCGCCGGACACGGCATGGTCGCCCATCGGCTCGTGGAGGCGGTGCGCGCGGAAGACCCACAAGGCACCTGGCACGTCGTCGTCCTGTCCGAGGAGCCGCGCCCGGCGTACGACCGGGTGGCGCTGACGTCCTACGTGGACACGTGGGACCCGGCTTCGCTGGCGCTCCCCGGCTCGGACTACGAGGGCGACCCGCACGTCGAGCTCCGGCTCGGTGAGCTGGTCACTTCGGTGGACCGCGAAGCGAAGACGGTCACCACCGCGTCCGGTGCATCGGTTTCCTACGACGCGCTCGTGCTGGCCACCGGCTCGCGGCCGTTCGTGCCGCCGGTGCCCGGGCACGACCTGGACGGCTGCTTCGTCTACCGGACCATCGAGGACCTCGACGCGATCCGCGCCGCCGCGGTCGAGAAGCCGGGCCGCGGACGGCGCTCGGCCGTCGTCATCGGCGGTGGCCTGCTCGGCCTGGAGGCCGCGAAGGCGCTGCGGGACATGGGCCTGTCCCCGCACGTCGTCGAGATGGCGCCGCGGCTGATGCCGCTGCAGGTCGACGAGGGCGGCGGGTCGATGCTGCGCCGGATGATCACGGCGCTGGACGTCACCGTCCACACGGGAACGTCCACCAGCTCCATCGAGGCCGACGGCTCGCGGCTGCTGGCCAAGCTGGGCAACGGCACGGAGCTCGACGTCGACCTCGTCGTGTTCTCCGCCGGCATCCGGCCGCGCGACGACCTCGCCCGGCAGTCCGGCCTGGAGCTGGGCCCGCGCGGCGGCGTCCTCACCGATGCCTCCTGCCGCACCGGCGACCCGTCGATCTACGCGATCGGCGAATGCGCCGCGGTCGAGGGCAAGGTGTACGGCATCGTGGCGCCCGGGTACGCGATGGCGGAGATCGTCGCCGCCCAGCTCACCGGCGGGGCCGGGACGTTCCCGGAGCCGGACACGTCCACGAAGCTCAAGCTGATGGGCGTCGACGTCGCCTCCTTCGGGGACGCCCACGCGGCGACCGAAGGGGCGCTCGAGGTCGCCGTCAACGACGCGGTCGCCGGGACGTACAAGAAGCTCGTGGTCACCGACGACGGCAAGACGCTGCTCGGCGGTGTGCTCGTCGGCGACGCCACCGAGTACAACACCCTCCGTGCCCTGGTCGGCCGTCCGCTGCCGGCCGAGCCGGGCGCGATCCTCGCCCCGGCGGGCGGGGGTGCCGCGGTCGGCGTCGACGCGCTGCCCGACGCGGCCCAGATCTGCTCGTGCAACGCGGTGACCAAGGGCACGATCACCCAGGCCATCCACGAGGACGGCTGCGACACCGTCCCGAAGCTGAAGGCCTGCACCCGCGCCGGCACCGCCTGCGGGTCGTGCGTCCCGCTGCTGGGCAGGCTGCTCACCGCGGCCGGTGTCGAGCAGTCGAAGGCGCTGTGCGAGCACTTCACGCAGTCGCGCGCGGAGCTGTTCGAGATCGTCCAGGCCACGCGGATCACGACGTTCAGCGAGCTGATCGGCCGCTACGGCTCGGGCAGCGGCTGCGCGATCTGCAAGCCGGCGGTGGCGTCCATCCTGGCCACCCTGGGCAACGGGCACGTGCTCGGCGGCGAGCAGATGACCCTGCAGGACACCAACGACCGGTACCTGGCGAACCTGCAGCGCAACGGCACGTACTCGGTGGTGCCGCGGATCCCCGGCGGCGAGATCACCCCGGACAAGCTGATCGTCATCGGCGAGGTGGCGCGCGACTTCGGGCTGTACACCAAGATCACCGGCGGGCAGCGGATCGACCTGTTCGGGGCCACCGTGGACCAGCTGCCGCTGATCTGGCGCCGGCTGGTGGACGCGGGCTTCGAGTCCGGGCACGCCTACGGCAAGGCGCTGCGGACGGTCAAGTCGTGCGTCGGGTCGACGTGGTGCCGCTACGGCGTCCAGGACAGCGTCGGGCTGGCGATCGAGCTGGAACTGCGCTACCGCGGCCTGCGCTCGCCGCACAAGCTCAAGTCGGCGGTTTCGGGGTGTGCCCGGGAATGCGCCGAGGCGCGCAGCAAGGACTTCGGCATCATCGCCACCGAGAACGGCTGGAACCTCTACGTCGGCGGCAACGGCGGCACCACCCCGCGCCACGCCGACCTGCTCGTGTCCGATGTGGACACGGAGACGCTGATCCGGACCATCGACCGGTTCCTGATGTTCTACGTGCGCACCGCCGACCGGCTGCAGCGGACCGCGCCGTGGATCGAGGAGCTCGACGGCGGCCTCGACCACCTGCGCGCGGTGATCGTCGACGACTCGCTCGGCATCTGCGAAGACCTCGACGCGGCGATGGCCAAGCACGTCGACAACTACGCCGACGAGTGGAAGGGCGTCCTGGAGGACCCGGAGAAGCTGGCCCGCTTCACCTCGTTCGTCAACGCGCCGGGCGCGCCCGACCCGGCCATCTCGTTCCGCGAAGAGCGTGCCCAGAAAGTGCCCGTCATGCTGGGAGTCCCGGAGGTGCGGCGATGACCACGTCGATCGAACGAACCTGGACGGCGGTCTGCCCCGTCGGTGCGGTGCCCGAGTACGCCGGGGTGGCGGCGCTGCTCGACGGCGGCGTGCAGGTGGCGATCTTCCGGCTGCCCGGCGACCGGTGGTACGCCCTGTCGAACTGGGACCCGTGCAGCGGCGCGGCGGTGCTCTCGCGTGGCATCGTCGGTGACGCGGACGGCGTGCCGGTGGTCGCTTCGCCGGTCTACAAAGAGCGGTTCGCCCTCGACAGCGGCCGGTGCCTGGACGCTTCGGACGTCTCGGTGCCGGTCTACGAGGTGCGCGTGCGGGAAGGCGTTGTCGAAGTGGAGAGTCCGTGACAGATGTCCTCCCGTTGGCCGGTTTCGTGATCGGCATCACCGCGGCGCGCCGGGCTGACGAGCTCGGCGCGCTGCTGGTGCGCAAGGGGGCGAGCGTCCGCTACGGGCCGGCGATCCGGATCGTGCCGCTGACCGACGACCGCGAGCTGCACGCGGCGACGGCGCGGCTGCTGGAGGCGCCGGTGGACGCGGTGGTCGCGACGACGGGCATCGGCTTCCGCGGCTGGCTCGAGGCGGCCGAGGGGTGGGGGCTGGGGGATTCTCTGCTGGCGCGGCTTTCGGCGGCGTCGCTGCTGGCCCGCGGGCCGAAGGTGACCGGCGCGTTGCGCGCGGCCGGGCTTTCGGAGTCGTATTCGCCGGCTTCGGAAAGCAACGCGGAACTGCTGCAGCACCTGCTCTCGTCGGGGGTCGACGGGCTGCGGATCGCGATCCAGCTGCACGGCGAGCCGCTGCCGTACTTCGTCGACACGCTGCGCGCGGCCGGCGCGGAGGTCATCGAGATCCCGGTGTACCGCTGGGTCGGCCCGGTCGACCCGGGCCCGGTGGACCGGCTGCTGGACGGCGTCCTGGACGGCTCGATCCACGCACTGCCGTTCACCAGCGCGCCGGCGGCGGCGTCGCTCATCGCACTGGCCCGGCGCACGGGCCGGCTGCCGGGACTGGTCACCGCGCTGTCCGGCCCGGTGGTGGCGGCGTGCGTCGGCCCGATCACGGCCGGCCCGCTGGCGGCTTTGGGGGTGCCGACGGTCCAGCCGCACCGCGCGCGGATCGGCGCACTGGCCCGGACGGTGGCGGAAACCCTGGTGGCCCGCTCCCCGCGCCTGCGGGCGGACGGGCATTCGATCGAGCTCCGCGGCCAGGCGGCCATCGTGGACGGCGAGTGGCGCGAAGTGGCCCCGGCGCCGATGGCGCTGCTGCGGGCCCTGGCGGCGTCGCCGGGGCGGGTGGTGTCGCGGCGCGAGCTGATCTCGGCGTTGCCGGGCGGCGGCGAGGAGCACGCGGTGGAGACGGCGATCGGCAGGCTGCGGACGTCACTCGGGGGCGGGAAGGTCGTCCAGACGGTGGTGAAGCGGGGATACCGGCTGGCTGTCGACGCCTGACCGGCGTGTCAGCGGCCGTGTCAGTGCGGTGGCCTTCCGGTGTCAGCGGGCCCGGCGAAGGTGGTTTCACACCACCCCTTCGGCAAGGAGAATCCGATGCAGAAGTTCGCCACCCCCGCCCCGATCACCACCGTCCTCGACGTCCCCGCCGGGCGCGTCCGGCTCGTCGCGGCTCTCCGCGAGGACACCACGGTCCGGGTCGACCCGGCCGACCCCGCCAAGAGCCGCGACGTGAAGGCGGCCTCGGAGGCGGCAGTGTCCTTCGACGACGGCGTCCTGCGGATCGAGATCGCGGCGAAGAACCAGTACTTCGGCCCGTCCGGCGCCGTCGACGTGACGGTCGAGCTGCCCGCCGGCTCCCGCGTGGAGGCCAAGTCCGCGAGCATCGAGCTGCGGGGCGTCGGCCGCCTCGGCGACGTCACCGTCGACGGCGCGCACGGCGAGGTGGTCTTCGACGAGGCCGCGACCCTCCGCCTGACGACCCACGCGGGCGACGTGTCGGTCGGCAGGCTCGCCGGTTCCGCGGAGATCACCACCGGCAAGGGCGACATCCGCATCGCCGAAGCGGCGAGCGGCGGCCTGGTCCTGAGCACCCAGGCCGGCGACATCACGGTCGGCGCGGCCACCGGCGTCTCGGCATCCCTCGACGCCGGGACGACGTACGGCCGGATCCGCAACGCCCTCAAGAACGAGGGCACGGCGGCCCTGACCATCCAGGCCACCACGTCCTACGGCGACATCGACGCCCACAGCCGGTGAGGCCGGCCTGGAGCGCCCCAATGTGGCCTTCGGTGCGTTCAACGCACCGAAGGCCACCTTGGGTGCGTTCAACGCACCCAAGGCCACATTGGGGCGCTTGGGGGGATCCGGAACTGTCGGTGCCCGGCGGTAGTGTGGAGATCGGGGGGCGGCGCCCCGCGGGTGAGGTCAGGCGGTCCAGGTGACCGTGTGCTTCTCGAAGCCGCGGGTTGTGGCCACGCGGGCCGCCTCGGCTTCCGCTTCTTCGCGGACCGACGGGCGCAGGGGGTCGAATGCCGTCAGCGTGATCGTCAGCTTCGTGCCGCTGCCCTTCGTGCGCCACGTGCCCGCGACGTCGCCGTCCGCGAGCAGGACGCCCGGGTTGCCCAGCATCTTCCAGACTTCCTTGCGCCGCAGCGGGTCCGGGACCAGCAACGCCTTGTCGCGGGCCTGGATGAACGGGTCCAGCGGCGGCAGCAGGCGCACCACGTCCGGCTCCGGTGGGTTCTCCAGCGCCGCGACGCGGTCCGCGGGCAGGTAGCGCGTCTTGCCCTCGACCCGCACCTCGGCCAGGCCCGCAGGCCACGTCCGGTCGACCACCGCCCGGGCCGTGCCCGCGAACTCCGCCGCCTCGCCCGGGGACGCCGGGCCGTTGAGGCGCAGGTACCGCTCGAGCACCGCCGTCGCCGCCGCCGGGTCCGGGGTCTTCCGCAACCGGCCACGACCCGCCAACGGAGCCAAGGTCGCCGGGGATGCTCCCGCCACCAGGCGGAGGCCGCCGAGGGGAGCGGCGATGCGCATCAGCTGCTCGTGGATGTGCGTCGCGTTGCAGCCGCGGCACCAGCGCGCGAACGCCGGGGGCAGGCGCCGGGTGACGGCCGCCGAAACCGCGCCCTTCGTCATCGGTTTCGTGACGACCTCCCGGAGCGCGGCGGCCGCGGTGAACACCACTTCGGACGCGGCCAGCCCCGTTGCCGCCAGTTCCTTGCGCTGCCACAGCATCCGGGCCAGCGCGTCGGCGTCGTCGAGCGGGATCAGCGCGCGGATCGTCTCCGGCAGGTCGGTGCGGAGGTGGTGGTGCGGCGCGCCGCGCAACGTCCAGGCCAGGACCAGCCGCTCGTCGTCCTCGAGGGACACCGGGCCGTCGAGCCGGGCGGCGAGGGCGAGCAGCGCGGTGTCGCGCATGCTGTCCTGCAGCCCGGCCCGGACGACGGCGAGGCCGGCGACGTCCCGCGCCGAGCGGTGCAGGCCGTGCTCGGCGATGCGGTAGGCCAGTACCTGGCGGCGGTCCATGTGCGGCTCCTAGAACGCGTACTTGAAGGTGTAGCCCATTTTCTCCTCGCCCGTCGCGCCGCGGACGGTGCCGCCGCCGGTGAGCCCGGCCAGCCCGCCGGTGCCCGAGCCGGGGACGACGGTGAACGTCGAGGCGATGCCCTTGGCGTCGAACGTGTACTCGTGGCGCACGATGAACGTCCCTTCGCGACCGTCGACTTTGCCCTCGAAGCGCTCGAAAGACGGCGCCGTCGTCTGGCCGCTTTCGTACCCTTCGCCCACGTAGTTCAGCAGAAGGTCGCAGATCGACTCACCCTCGATGACCCCTTCGTACGCGAAGGTGGCGTGTGCGTAGGCCACCCGGGGACCGCCCTCGGTGCCGCTGACGATCTTCTCGTCCCAGTTCTTCGTCTTGAATCCGTTCATGGGGACCACCCTGCCGGGCATACCTGTCAGCTCGTGTCAGGTATTTCTGCCAGAATCGGATGATGCGCGCGAGCCGCCTCCTGTCCGTCCTCCTGCTGCTGCAGAACCGCGGCCGGATGACGGCCGAGGAGCTGGCCGACGAGCTCGAGGTCTCGGTGCGGACGGTCTACCGGGACATCGACGCGCTTTCGGCGTCCGGCGTCCCGGTGTACGCCGACCGCGGCCGGACCGGCGGCTACCGGCTGGTCGACGGCTACCGCACCCGGCTCACCGGGATGACCGAAGAAGAGGCCCAGTCGCTTTCGCTGGCCGGCCTGCCCGTGGCGGCGGCCGAGCTGGGGCTCGGCACGGTGCTCGCGGCGGCCCAGCTCAAGCTGTACGCCGCGCTGCCTGCCGAGCTGCGCGACCGCGCCGGCCGTGTCGCCGAGCGGTTCTACCTGGACGTCCCCGGCTGGCACCGGGGCATCGAAAGCCTGCCGGTGCTGTCGGCGATCGCCGACGCCGTGTGGTCGTCGCACCGGATCCGCATCCGCTACGAACGCTGGGGCCAGCGGGTCGTCGAGCGCGAGCTGGAGCCGCTGGGGCTGATCCTCAAGGCGGGCAACTGGTACCTCGCCGGGCGCTGCGACGGCACCGACCGGACCTACCGGATTTCGCGCGTGCTGGAGCTGACCGACCTCGGCGAAGTCTTCGAGCGGCCGGCCGGCTTCGACCTCGCGCGGTACTGGCAGGAGTGGTCCGAGCAGTTCGAACGCCGGATGTTCCCGCGCGTCGCGGTGGTGCGGCTTTCGCCGCGGGCACAGGCTCTCGTACCGTTCTACGCAGGTTCCGTCGGCGCCCTCGCGTTGCGGGAGTGCCGGAACGAGCCCGACGCGGACGGCTGGCTCACCGTGGAGCTGCCGGTGGAGCCGGGCGAACCGGCCATCGGCGAGCTGCTGCGCTTCGGGCCGCACCTGGAGGTCCTGGCACCGGAGGAGCTGCGGGCGGAACTGGCCGAAGCGATCGAGGAGATGGGCGCGTTCTATGGGTGAGCTGAGCGGCATCGCGATCGGTGTCACGGCGGAGCGGCGAGCCGGCGAATTCATCGCCGCCCTCGAACGCTACGGCGCCGAAGTCCGGCACGCGCCGACGATCACCATCGTGCCCCTGGACCGCGACCCTGCGTTGCGCGCGGGCACCGAGGCGGTCTTGGCGGAGCCGGTCGGCTTCACGGTGGTCACCACGGGCGCCGGGTTCCGCGGCTGGCTCGAGGCGGCCGAGACCTGGGGCCTGCGTGACCGGCTCGCTGCGGCGCTGGGGGAGTCCCGGATCTACGCCCGCGGCCCGAAGGCGGTGGGCGCGGTCCGCGGGGCCGGCCTGCGCGAGTCCTTTTCGGCCCCTTCGGAGAGCAACGCGGAACTGTTCGGGGCGCTGGCGGCGGCCGGGATCGAGGGCGCGCGGGTGGCCGTCCAGCTGCACGGAACGCCGCTGCCGGAACTCACCGATCCGCTGGTGCACGCCGGGGCGTCGCTGGTCGAGGTGCAGCCGTACCGCTGGCATTCACCGCCGGACGTGACCCCGGTGTACGGCTTGATCGACGCGGCGGTGGCCGGCGACCTGGCCGCGCTGGCCTTCACGAGCGCCCCGGCGGCGGCGAACTTCCTGACGCTGGCCCGCACGTCCGGGCACTACGACGAGCTCATGGCGGTCCTGCGCGGCCCGCTGGTCTGCGCGTGCGTCGGCCCGGTGACGGCGGCGCCCCTGGAGGAGGCAGGCGTCAGGACGCTGCAGCCGGAGCGCCAGCGGCTGGGCGCGCTGGTGAAGCTGCTGGTCACGAAGCTCGCGCCGCCGGATTAGCGTCCGATCGGGAGCCGTCAGTCCTCGTCGGCCGGAAGCTCGCCCGCTTCCGCGGCCCGGACCGCCTCCCGGCCCGCCGCTTCCTCGCTCATCCCTTGCCGCCAGTACCCGGTGAAGCAGATCAGCCGCTTGCCGACCTCCCGCTCGCGCACCAGGTGGCGCCGCACCGACTTGACCACGCCCGCCTCGCCGGACACCCACGCGTACGGCGTCCCGGCCGGGAACTTCGCCCCGCGCAGAGCCTCCAGCAGCGCCTCGCCCAGCGGGCGCGAGCCGCGCAGCACCCAGTGGATCTCCACCGCCCCGTTCGTCTCGAACGCCTGCCGATCCGCGCGGTCCGCCAGCTCGACGTACACCGAGGCCCGCGCGCCCGGCGGCAGCTGCTCGATGATCGCGCCGATCGCCGGCAGTGCCGTCTCGTCGCCGACGAGCAGCTGCCAGTCACAGCTCTCCGGCAGCGCGTACAGCCCGTACGGCCCGGTGAACGTCACCCGGTCGCCCGGTTCCGCCCGCGACGCCCACGCCGAGGCCGGTCCCGAATCGCCGTGCAGCACGAATTCGACGTCGATCTCCGCCGCCTCCGGGCGGTGGGCCCGGACCGTGTACGTGCGCATCGGCGGGCGGACGTCGTCCGGCATCGCCAGGTACGTCCGGTACCAGGACATGACGTCGGAGCCGGTCTCCGGCAGCACCGGCGCCGCCTGCCCCGGCAGCGGGAAGAACACCTTGACGTACTGGTCGGGCGCCCCGGCCGGTACGTCGCGGAAGCTTTCCGCGGCGAACGTCACGCGCACCATGTGCGGCGTCACCGGCCGGACCGCGGTCACCAGCGCCCGGTGGTACGTCAGGGACGGCCGCTCCACCTCAGTTGTCATTAGGCGAGGCTAACCTAATAAGGCCGGTTCAGAACAGTCCTTCGGGTCCGGTGTCCTCCTCTCCGTCCGGCTTCCACCGGTACTTCCGCAGGTCGACCCGCTGGCCATCGGCCAGCACGCCTTCCGTGCGCAGCCGTTCCAGCTGGTCGTGGACCAGGTGCGGCGCCGGGGTGCCGTTCGCGCGCAGGATGCGGTGCCACGGCAGGTCGTGCCCGTCCTCGGCCAGGATCGCGCCGACCATCCGCGGCGACGGCGCTCCCGCCAGGGCCGCGATGTCGCCGTACGTCGCGACCGTGCCGGACGGCACGGACCCGATGATTTCCCGCACGCGCTCGTGCAGAACGTCGTCCATACCGACACTCTGCCGCACGGGTACGACATTTCGGGAAGCCATCCACCGCACCGCCGGGCGCCTTCACCGAACGCGCCCCCGCTAAGCCGTGCCGGTGCACCACCTGGGGGACCCGGCGTGGTTCCATCGCGGGGTGAACGGGAGGCGAACGGCGCAGGCGAACGCGCGGCTGGTGCGCACGCCGAACACCGCCACACCCTCGTTCACCTGGGACGAAGGCGCCCGGCGCGTGCTGTCCGCACCCGGCGGGTTCCTCCGCGTGCTCGGCGGCCCCGGCACCGGCAAGACGGCGCTGCTGGCCTCGGCCGCCACCCGCCGCATCGCCGAGGGCGCGGACCCGGAGAGCGTGCTCGTGCTCACCACGTCCCGCAAGTCCGCCGACGCGCTGCGCGCCGACATCACGCGGCGGCTCACCGCCGACCCCGACCTGGCGCGGCCGCTGCCCCGGACCGTGCGCGAACCGCTCGTGCGCACCGTGCACTCCTACGCCTATTCGCTGCTGCGGCTGGAGGCGATGGCCGAAGAGCTGCCGCCGCCGCGGCTGCTCGCCGGGGCGGAACAGGACGTCGTCGTCCGCGAACTCCTGGCCGGTGACCTCGACGAAGAAGCCGAGTACTGGCCCGAGCAGCTGCGGCCCGCCCTGATGGTCCCCGGCTTCGCCGAGGAGCTGCGCGACCTGCTGATGCGCGCGGCCGAGCGGGGGCTCGGCCCCGAGGACCTCGCCGAGCTGGGCCGCCGCCGCGGCCGCGAGGAGTGGATCGCCGCCGGGCAGTTCTGGGCGCAGTACGAAGAGGTCACGCAGCTGCAGGGCGCGGGCGGCAACGCGCTGGGCGTGGCGAGCGCGCCCGCGCTGGACGCCGCCGAGCTGGTCACCTCCGCGCTGCTCGCCCTGGAGGACGACGACGAGCTGCGGGAACGCGAACGCACCCGCGTCCGGCACCTGTTCGTCGACGACGCCCACCACCTCGATCCGCTGCAGACCGGCCTGGTCCGGATGGTCGGGCACACCGCCGCCGAGTTCGTCGTGGCCGGCGACCCCGACCAGAACGTGTTCTCCTTCCGGGGTGCCGACGCGAGCCTGTTCGCCGACGCCGACCCGGACGGCAGCCGGACCGTCACGCTCACCACCGCGCACCGGCTGGCCCCGGCCGTGCGGCTCGCGGTGGCCAAGATCGGGGCGACGCTGCCGGGTGCGTCGCCGCACCGCAAGATCGTCCCGCCCGCGGGTGCTTCCGGGGGGAACGTCCGCGTCCGCGTGATGCCGACCCCGGCCGCCGAGGCGAGCTGGATCGCCGACCAGCTCCGCCGCGCGCACCTCGTCGACGGCGTGCCGTGGTCGGAGATCGCGGTGCTCGTCCGGTCGCCCGCGCGGACTTTCCTGGTGCTGCAACGCGCGTTGCGCGCGGCCGGCGTCCCGATCGGGTCGGCGACCGAAGAGCTGCCGCTGGCCAAGCAGCCCGCGGTGCGGCCGCTGCTGGCCGTGCTGAAGTTGGCGCCGTCACCCGAACTGCTCGACATCGACCTCGCGGAAATGCTGCTTTCGTCGTCGCTCGGCGGCGCGGATCCCTTGGCGCTGCGGCGGTTGCGGCGCGGTCTCCGTCGGCTCGAGCTGGCCGGCGGCGGGCAGCGGTCGAGCGACGAACTGCTCGTGGAAGCGTTGCGCGGCGGGGACATCCTCGTCGGACTGGCCGACGCCGAGGCCGAGCCGGTGCGGCGCGTCGGCGGGTTGCTGCGCATCACGCACCAGGCCGTGACCCGCGGCGAGGGTGTCGAGCAGGTGCTGTGGCAGCTGTGGCGGGAAAGCGGGCTGCAGGACAAGCTGCTGAAGCAGGCCGAGCGGGGCGGGTCGCTGGGCGCGCAGGCCGATCGCGACCTCGACGCCGTCGTCGCGCTGTTCGACGCCGCCGGCCGGTACGTCGACCGGCTGCCCCGCGCGAGCGTCGCCTCCTTCGCGGATTACCTGGGCGCGCAACGGATCGCGGGCGACACCCTGGCCCCGGCGGCCGTCCCGGCCGACGGCGTCTCGCTGCTCACCGCGCACGCCGCCGCCGGTCGCGAGTGGACGGTCGTCGCCGTCGCCGGTGTCCAGGAGGGCGCGTGGCCGGACCTGCGGCTGCGCGGGTCCGTGCTGGGCGTGGAGCGGCTCAAGGACCTGATGGCCGGGGTCGACGACGACGCCGTCTCCCAGACCGCGCCGATCCTCGCCGAGGAGCGGCGCCTGTTCTACCTCGCGATGAGCCGGGCGAAGCAGACGCTGCTGGTCACGGCGGTGTCGGGGGAGGACGAGCAGCCGTCCCGGTTCCTCGACGACCTGGAGGAGAACGGCGCCGACGACGGCGGCCTCGACTCGCGGATGAAGCCGCCGGGCCGGTCGCTGGTGCTCGCCGAACTGGTCGGGGAGCTGCGCGAAGTCGTCTGCGACGACAAGGCCGACCCGGCGCGCCGTCGCCGCGCGGCGAAGCAGCTGGCCCGGCTGGCCGAGGCTCGTGTGCCCGGCGCGCACCCCGCCACGTGGTACGGCCTGCTCCCGGCGTCGAGCGACGAGCCGGTGCACCCGCCGGGCGACCTCATCCGGATCTCACCGTCCACAGTGGAGATTCTGACGAAGTGCCCGCTGCGCTGGATGATCGAGCGCCACGGCGGCAGCGACCCGGCCCAGCTGGCGGCGGTGACGGGGACGCTGGTGCACGGGCTCGCCCAGGCGGTCGCTTCGGGAAGCACCGGCGCCGAGCTGCAGACGGCGCTGGACGAGGCTTGGGTGCGCGTCGACGCGGGCGCGCCGTGGTTCTCCCGGCGTGAGCGGCGCCGGGTCGAGCAGATGCTGCGCAACTTCACGACGTGGCTGGAGCGCAGCCGGGCGGAGCTGAAGGAAGCCGGGGTCGAGCAGGACATCGAGGTCGAGCTGCCCGCGGGAGGTGCCGACGAGGTCCGGGTGCTGCTGCGCGGCCGGGTCGACCGGGTGGAGCTGGATTCCGAAGGGCGGCCGGTGATCGTCGACATCAAGACGGGCAAGGTCCCGGTGTCCGGCGCGGAGGCCGAGGCGCACCCGCAGCTGGCGGCGTACCAGCTGGCGGTGCTGCTGGGGGCGATCGAGGGCCGCACCGAGGCGGGCGGCGCGCGGCTGGTGTACGTCGCGAAGGCCAACAACAAGACGGGATCGACGGAACGGTCGCAGCCACCGCTCGACGAGGTGGGCGGCAAGCAGTGGCTGGAGCTGGTCCAGAAGGCGGCGGCCTCCGCGGCGGGGCCGGACTACCAGGCCCAGGAGAACCCGGACTGCGACCGGTGCCCGGCGCGGGGGTGCTGCCCGCTGCGGCCCGAGGGGCGGCAGGTGCCGGGCCCGTGAACTACCTGGTGAGTTCGGTCGGTGCTGTGGGGCGGTGGCCGGGTGGTGGGTTTGTGAACTACCTGGTGAGTTCAGTCGCCGCGTTGTGGGTGCGCGGGGTCCGTGGAGCGCGCCCGTGAGCCCGCTCCTCATCGCGAACCCCGTCGAGCCCGCCGAACTCGCCGATGCGCTCGGGCTGCACCGGCCCACGCCCGAACAGGCCACCGTCATCGCCGCGCCCGTCGAACCCTCGCTCGTCGTCGCCGGGGCCGGGGCCGGGAAGACCGAAACCATGGCCGCGCGGGTCGTCTGGCTCGTCGCCAACGGGATCGTCAGCCCCGACCGCGTCCTCGGCCTCACCTTCACCCGCAAGGCCGCGCGCCAGCTCGGCGAACGCGTCCGCGCCCGGCTGCGCCGCCTCGCCGGGTCCGGGCTGCTCGACCGCCTGGACCCGACCGGCGGCCTGCGGTCCACCGTGGTCGCCGGCGAACCCACCGTCCTGACCTACCACGCCTACGCCGGCCGGCTGCTGTCCGAACACGGCCTGCGCCTCCCGGTCCAGCCCGGCGTCCGGCTCCTCTCCGAGACCTCGTCGTGGCAGATCGCGCACCGCGTGGTGTCCACTTGGGACAACGATCTCGACACCGACCGCGTCCCGCCGACCGTCACCGCGGACGTCCTGCAGCTGGCCGGGGAGCTGGGCGAGCACCTCGTCTCCACCGAGGAGCTCGCCGAATACACGACGTGGCTGTGCCGCGTCATCGAGAACGCGCCGCGTGCCAAGGGACAGCGGGCCGCGCTGCCGCAGAAGCTCACCGAAATCATGGCCGCGCAGCACTTCCGGCTCGCGCTGCTGCCGCTCGTCGACGACTACCACCGCCGCAAGCGCAACGAAGGCGCGCTGGACTTCGCCGACCAGATGTCCCTCGCCGCCCAGCTGGCCGGCGGGTACCCGTCGGTCGTGCGCGGTGAGCGGGACCGCTTCGGCGCCGTGCTGCTCGACGAATACCAGGACACCGGACACGCCCAGCGCGTGCTGCTGCGGGCACTGTTCGGCGGCGTCGAGAACCCGCCGATGCCGGTCACCGCGGTCGGCGACCCCGCGCAGGCCATCTACGGCTGGCGCGGCGCCAGCGCGGCGAACCTGCCCCGGTTCACCACGGACTTCCCGCGCTTCGACGGCGAACGGCTCGTCCCCGCGCACGAATTCGGGCTGCTGACCAGTTTCCGCAACCCACCGGAAATCCTCGAGCTCGCGAACGCGATCGCCGAACCACTGCGTGCCCGCGGCCTCGGCGTCGAACGGCTGCGGGCCCGCGAAGGCGCCGGCCCCGCGGACATCGCGTGCGCGCTGCTGCCGGACATCCGCGCCGAACGCGCGTGGGTCGCCGACGCCCTCGCCCGGCGGTGGTACGTCCACCAGGAACAGGCCGGCAAGCCGCCCACCGCCGCGGTGCTGGTGCGGCGCCGCGCCGACATGGCCCCGATCGCCGCCGAACTGCGGGCGCGCGGGCTGCCGGTCGAGGTCGTCGGGCTCGGCGGGCTGCTGGACGAGCCCGAGGTCGCGGACCTCGTGTCGACGCTGAAGGTGCTCGCGGACCCGCTGTCCGGCAGCGCGGCGGCCCGGCTGCTGACCGGGGCCCGCTGGCGGCTCTCGGCCGCCGACGTCGCCGCGCTGTGGCGGCGCGCCGGCGAGCTGTCCAGCCCGGAAAAGGCGGACACGCCGGAGCTGGTCGTCGAGCGCGTCGAGCAGGCCGGGCTGATCGACGCCATCGACGAGCCGGGTGACCCGGCGCGGTACTCCGAGGAGGGCTACCAGCGGATCCGGCGGATCGGCTGGGAGCTGGCCGCGCTGCGGCGGCGGCTCGACCAGTCGCTGCCGGAGCTCGTCGCCGACGTCGAACGCACGATGCTCCTGGACGTCGAATCGCTGGCCCGGCCCGGTTCCGCGGGGCGGGCGCACCTGGACGCGTTCGCCGAGGTCGTCACCGACTACGCCGAGACGGCGCCGACGGCGACCCTGCTGTCCTTTGTGGACTACCTGAACACCGCCGCGCACGCCGAGGACGGGCTCACCCCGGGCGAGGTCGAGGTGGTGCCGGACCGGGTGCAGGTGCTGACCGTGCACTCGGCGAAGGGCCTCGAGTGGGAAGTCGTCGCCGTGCCGCACCTGGTGCACGAGGTGTTCCCCGGGCGGCGGCGGTCGTCGTCGTGGCTGCGGACGGCGACGTCGCTGCCGGCGAAGCTGCGGGGCGACGCCGAGGACCTGCCCGAGCTGCGGATCGCCGAGGGCTACGACCGCAAGGAAGTCCAAGAAGGACTGGAGCTGCACGAGGCCGGGTTCGTCGAGCGGGAGCAGGCGGAGGAACGGCGGCTCTGCTACGTCGCGCTGACGCGGTCCGAGCACGCGCTGATCGTCTCCGGGCACTGGTGGAACGAAAGCAGCAGCCGGGTGAAGGGGCCGTCGGAGTTCCTCACGGAGATCGCGGACGTCGTGCGCGAGTCCGGCGCCGGGCAGCTCGCCGAGTGGGCGCCGGAACCCACCGAGGACGACGAAAACCCGCTGGTGTCGGACTCGCGGGCGGGGCGCTGGCCGGTCGACCCGCTGGCCGACCGGCGCACCGGCGTGCAGACCGGCGTGGAGCTGGTGACCGAGGCGCTCGCCGCACCACCGGACGAGGAAGAGCCCGAAGAGGACGACCCGGACGGGTGGACGACCGACACCGACGTCCTGCTGGAGGAGTGGGCGCGCAAGGACGACCACGTCAAGCGGGTCCCGCTGCCTTCGCGGCTTTCGGTGAGCCAGCTGGTCGCACTGGCCGACGACGCCGCCCGCCTCGCCGCCGACCTGCGCCGTCCGCTCCCGGTGGCGCCCAACAGCTTCGCCCGCCGCGGCACGGAGTTCCACGGCTGGCTGGAACGCCGGTTCGCGGGCGACCAGCTTATCGAGATCGACGACCTCCCGGGCGCCGCCGACTTCGGCGAGGCCCCCGACGCGGACTTCGAGGAACTGCAGACGGAGTTCGAGAAGAGCGAGTGGGCGTCGCGGGTCCCGGTGGCGGTGGAGGTGACGTTCTCGGCCGACGTCGAAGGCATCACCCTGCGCGGCCGCATGGACACGGTCTTCGCCGACCCCGACGGCGGCTGGACGGTGGTCGACTGGAAGACCGGCTCGGTCCCGCCGGAGTCCCGGATCCCGGCCCTGTCGGTCCAGCTGGCGGCGTACCGGATGGCCTGGGCGGCGCTGAAGGGCGTCCCGGTGGAGCGGGTCCGCGCGGCGTTCCACTACGTCCGCGCGAACCGCACGATCCGCCCGGCGGACCTCCTGGACCCGGACGCCCTCCGCGGGCTGCTCCGCGACATCCCCGAGGCGTGACGGAACAGCCGACACGCGTGATTGAACAGCCGACACGCGTGATTCGAGGGTCGACACGACGGAACTTCGGGGTGGCGTCGTGTCGACTCGTCAATCACGTGAGTCGGCGCTCCAAACACGCGTGCCGACCCTTCGGTCACGTGCTGCGGAGCTGGAGTTCGGGGCTGCGGTGGGCCCGGACCGTGGCGCCCGCCGACGATCAGGCGGCGTCGCGGACCTTCAGCGCCCACGCGATCAGCGGCCACTGCAGCGGCAGCCGCGCCCAGGCGATCGCGCGCTTCGGGAGCGGGGCGCGGCGGGCGTCCACCGCCATCTTCACGTTCCCCGGGAACACGCCCAGGAACAGCAGGGCCGCCGCCAGCCCGCCGAGACGACGGGTGCGCGGGGTGGCCACCGCGGCCGCGACCGCCAGTTCCGCCACCCCCGATCCGTACGTCCACGCCCGCCGGGACCCCGGCAGCGAAGCGGGGATCAGGCCGTCGAAGGGCTTGGGGACGGCGAAGTGCAGGACGCCCATGAAGCCCAGCGCGCCCGCCAGCAGGTGCGCGGGCCGTTGCGAGGTTGCCATGAACTCATCGTTTCACGCGGCGGCGCGGTGTCCGGTTCGGCTATCCTCCGGGCGTGAGTGACGCTCGACACGAGCCAGCATGAAGGCCCTCAGGCGGTTGCCGCTGGGCAGCCTCACCGATCGGCCCGACCACGAGCTCGTCGGCATCCTGCGGATGCCCGAGCTGACGACCAGCCCGCTCCGCGCGATCGTCAAGCGGATCATCGGCGCGACGCTGGCGCTGCTGGCCACCGTGATCATCGTCTACCTCGACCGCGACGGCTACCGCGACGCCAACGGCGACGGCCTGTCCCTGCTGGACAGCCTGTACTACGCCACGGTTTCGCTGTCGACGACCGGCTACGGCGACATCGCGCCGGCCACGTCGTCCGCGCGCCTGGTGAACGTCCTGGTGATCACCCCGCTGCGGGTGCTTTTCCTCATCGTCCTGGTCGGGACCACCCTGGAGGTGCTCACCGAGCGCTCCCGCCAAGCGTTCAAGATCCAGAAGTGGAGGTCGAAGGTGCGCGACCACACGGTCGTCGTCGGGTTCGGCACCAAGGGCCGGTCCGCCGTCAACGCGCTGCTCGGTGACGAGAACATCGCCCCGGAGCAGATCGTCGTCGTCGACACCGACCAGGCGGCCCTCGACGCGGCGAGCGCGCTCGGCCTCGTCGCCGTGTACGGCTCGGCCACTCGTTCCGACGTCCTGCGCGTCGCCGCGGTCCAGCACGCGCGGGCGGTCGTGGTCGCCCCGAACCGCGACGACACGGCGGTGCTCGTCACGCTCACCGCCCGCGAGCTGGCGCCGAAGGCGCACATCGTCGCGTCGGTGCGGGAGGCGGAGAACGTCCACCTGCTCAAGCAGTCGGGCGCCAACCAGGTCGTGGTCTCCAGCGAGACGGCCGGGCGGCTGCTCGGCATGGCGACGTCGACGCCGCTGGTCGTGGACATCATGGAGGACCTGCTGACCCCCGAATCGGGTCTGGCGATCGCCGAGCGGGCGGTCGAGCCGTCGGAGGAGGGCGGGTCGCCGCGGCACCTGTCCGACCTCGTGCTCGGCGTGGTCCGCGACGGCGTCCTCTACCGCGTCGACGCCCCGCAGGCCGACGCCATCGAACCGGGCGACAAGCTGCTGTACGTCAAGAAGGTGACGCAGGCGGAGAAGATCGAGCGCTAGGCCCCAGCGCCCCAAGGTGGCCTTGGTTGCGTTCAACGCACCGAAGGCCACCTTGGGTGCGTTGAACGCACCGAAGGCCACATTGGGGCGCTCGGGGGGACTGACCAGGGGACCTGGGTTTTGCCCCCGGGATCTGGAAGCATGACCGGGTGCCCCCGCGATCCCTCGCCCTCAAGTGGCCCACGGTGGCGATCCCCGCCGCGGCGGGTGTGCTCGTCGTGCTGCTCGCCTGGCTGGCCGGGCCCGGGCTGCTGGGCATCGGCAACGACGTCCTGGGTGCGCCGGTGCAGGCGGAGGTGACCAAGCCGGCGCCGTGCGGCGGGGCGGACACCAAGGAAACCGTGAAGTTCACCGTCACCGGCAAGGTCCACGAAGGCACCCTCGACGGCTGCGGGCACGGCCAGGGCGAACGCGTCGAGGTCGCCGTCCCGGAGGTGCTGCCGGACCAGGGCCCGGTCGCCGTCCACGTCGCGGACACGTCGATGGGAGCGTCGGACGCCCGGCGCCCGCTCGGCCTGGCGCTGCTGGTGTTCGCGTGCTTCTCCGGCGGGATGTTCGCCTACCTCTGGCTGAGCATCCCGCTGCGTCCCCAACCCAAACCGGCTAGCTGACCTCGGACGACGGCGCCGAGAAGGTGTTGCAGTCGGCGATCCGGTTGCTCGTCGCGCCCGCCCGCCACCAGGACGCGTAGTGCGCGTTCGTCCCGTGGTCGTGGCTGCGGGAGGTGTTGTCGCCGCGGGTCTCCTGGTCGTTCCAGGCCTTGTTGTACATGTCGCGGGTGATCGTGCCGCCCTGGTCGACGTGCGCGCCGAGGAACATCCCCGAGAAGCACTGGGCCTGCAGTTCCTTGCGCCGCGACATCTCGAGCCCGGCCGGGCTGTTCTGGCCCGCCTCGTAGATCTTCTGCCAGGCCGCGTCCATCAGCCCGGCGACCTCCTGCACGTGGTGGCCGTACTCGTGGGCGAACAGGGCCAGGTAGACGCCGGGGTTGTTGCCGTACTGGTCGGTCTGCAGGCCGCGGAAGGGGACGTACAGGTTGTTTTCGCAGTAGTACGCGGCGGTCGCGATGCCGACCTGGATCGTGCCGCACTCGGTCTCGAAGCTCGCGCCCGTCGGGAAGTGCAGCGACGGCGGCGTGAACGGCAGGCGGTAGGCCGCGAGGAACGGGCCCCACGCCGCGTCGAGGCACTTGCTGGCCGAGGTGAAGAACGCTTCCGCGCCGGCCTGCGTGCTCTGCCAGGCCGGCAGCGTGCAGACGCGGTTCTGCAGGCCGGCGTTCGGGTCCTGCAGGATCGGGTGGTCGGCCAGCTTGAGGACCTTCTGCGGGCCGGTGGGGCTGGGTGTCGACAGCTCGGCCGGCGGGTTCGACGCCGACGCCGGGGCACCCGCGCCGCCGGGCGGCAGCTGCTGCGGGGGAACGTCCTGTGACGACGGGACGTCGCGGAGGTTCGGGTTGGCCAGCGGGGTGTTGTCGCGGTTGAGGGCCACGATCGCGACCAGCCCGAGCACCAGCACGGCCACCGCGCCGAGGCAGACGCCGATCACCGCGGCCGGCGACCGGCGCCTCGGTGCGGACACGGTGTGGGGGCGGCCCAGCCACGGGAGATCCGGTTGCGCATCCGGCACCGGCGGCGGCTGGACGGTTCCGCGAGGCGGTACCTGGCCGGGGGGCGGTTGCGTCACTAGGCAGTCCCGAAGGGTCTCGGTACGGACCGGGGGTACCCGATCCCGCCATTCAGCATATCGGGGGAACGGGTCGTCTCGCACCCGTCCGTGCGCGCGGTGTCACGGCGCAGCGACGTCACCCCAGCTCTGGCCGGGTGCAACCGGCTCTGGAAGAGTGTGGTCAAGATAGGTGACGCAGGCGAGGGGCTTCGATGACAGACACCGGCGGCAATGGCGCCGACACGCCGACTCCGAGCCAGGGCGTGCCCTCGGCTTCCCCTCCCGGATCGGGTGAGCCGAAGCGGCCCGATCACGCGGCGTCACCAGCGACGCCGCCGCGGGGCTGGCAGGCGCCGGACGCGCAGGCGACCCCGCCGGCACCGCCCCCGGGCTGGCAGCACGGGCCCGGCCACCGGCCGGACGCCCCGCCGCCGTTCACCGGGCAGCAGCCGCAGTACCAGCCGCAGTACCAGCCGCCGCGCTGGAACCCGCACGGGCTCGGCAAGCCCGGCGTGATCGCGCTGCGGCCGCTCAACATCGGCGACATCCTCGACGGCGCGATCACCGCGATCCGCCGGCACGCCTTGCTGGTGCTCGGCATCGGCGCGGTGGTGGCGGTGATCAGCGCCGCGATCACGTTCGTCCTGCAGAAGTACATCCTCACGGACCTGGAGAGCTTCGCTTCGACGATCGAGCTCGGCCCCGCGGCGACCGAAGCGGAGCTGCGCAACGCTCTCTTCGGCACGTTCGGCGACGTCTTCATCGTGCTGATCTCCTCGACGCTGGTCTCGACGTTCCTGCTGACCGTCACCACCGGCCTGATGGCCGCGGTGATGGGCCGCGCCGCGCTGGGCCGCGAGGTCACCTTCGGCATCGCCTGGCGCGAAGTGCAGCCCCGGCTGCTGCCGCTGCTCGGCCTCGCGTTCGTCTACGCGCTCCTCAGCACCATCGGCGTCCTGCTCTGCATCATCCCGGGCGTGCTCGCGTGGGTGTTCTGGGCGCTGGCCGCGCCGGCGCTCGTGCTCGAGCGCGGGACGTTCCGGGCGGCGTTCGCGCGTTCGGTCAAGCTGGTCGGCGGCGCGTTCTGGCGGGTGCTCGGCGTGCTGCTGCTGGCGCGGATCATCGAGGGCTTCTTCCAGAACATCATCCAGCTGCCGTTCACGCTGGGCAGCGGCGCGTTCAGCCAGATGTTCAACCCGAGCAAGGTGACCGTGCCGAGCACCGGTGACCTGCTGCTGGCGTCGGCCGGGCAGATCATCGCCGGCACCATCGCGATCCCGTTCGTCGCGCTGGTCACCGTGATCGTCTACCTCGACCAGCGGATGCGCCGCGAAGGCATGGACATCGAGCTGGCCCGCGCCGCGGGGGTCCAGCCGCCGCAGGCATGGTGACCTTCCGGCTCGAAGACGTCCCGGTCGGCATCGACCGGGACGCGGCCCGCCGCGCGGCCGAAGAGGAGCTGTCGGACCCGAAGTACCGGGACGCCCGGCCGAGCCTCCTCCAGGAGATCGGCCGGTGGCTTGGAGAGCAGCTGGACAAGCTGCTGAACAGCCTGTCCTCGGACGTCCCCGGCGGCATCTTCGGGGTGCTGCTGATCGTCGTGCTGCTGATCGTGCTGGTCGTGGTGATCCGGCTGCGCACGGGCAAGATCGCCCGCGCGGCGCGGGCCGATCGCGTCGTGTTCGGCGGGCAGCGCCGGAGTGCCGCCGACTACCGCCGGTCGGCCGCGGAAGCCGCCGCCGCGGGCCGGTTCGACGACGCCGTCCGCGACCGGTTCCGCGCCGTCGTGCGGGCCCTGGAGGAACGCGCGCTGCTCGACACCCGTTCCGGCCGGACGGCGGACGAGGCCGCCGCCGAGGCCGGGCTGCTGCTGCCGAACGTCGCGGACCGGCTGCGGCAGGGGGCGCGGCTCTTCGACGACGTGCACTACGGCGGCCGCGAAGGCTCCGAGGCGGCGTACCAGGCGCTGACCGAGCTGGACGAACGCTGCCGCCGGGAGCGGCCGGTCGCGATGGCGGGCCCGTGAGCACCTCGGTATCGCCCGACCTGCGCCGGATCTGGCGCGGTGCCCGGATTCCCCTCGCCCTGCTCGTCCTGATCTTCCTCGCCGGTGCCCTGCTCCTGCTCGGCCGCGGCGAACAGGCCCACGGCGCCCTCGAACCCGGCTCGTACGAACCCGGCGGTGCGCACGCCCTCGCGCAGCTGCTGAAGGACCAGGGCGTGGACGTCCGGACCGCGCACACGGCCGCCGAAGCGGACGCCGAAGTCGGCGACGACGCGACGCTGCTCGTGACCGCCCCGGATCTGGCCCCGGTGAAGCGGTTCGACGCGCTGCGGGAGCGCGCCGCCGACGTCGTCCTGGTGGCGCCGGGGGAACCGACGCTGCGTGATTCGCTGCCGCTCGTGCGCCCGGCCGGCCGCAGCGACGTCGGAACCCTGAAGCCGCAGTGCACGGTCGCCGCGGCGGTCGCGGCGGGCGAGGTCACGCTCGGCGGGATCGGCTACTCCTCGCCCGGCGCGCGCTCGTGCTACCCGGGTGAAGACGGTGGCGGCACGCTGCTGCAGCTCGCCGACGGGGGCGGCACGACGACGCTGCTCGGCTCGCCGGCGCCGCTGACCAACGCCCGGCTCGCCGAACAGGGCAACGCGGCGCTGGGGCTGCGCCTGCTCGGCGCGCACCCGAAGCTCGTCTGGTACCTGCCGACCACGTCGGACCCGGCGCTGGACGACTCCCGCCGGTCGATCTTCGAGCTGATCCCGGACGGCTGGTACTACGGGGCCGCGCAGGCGTTCGTCGCCGTCGCCCTGCTGGCGTTGTGGCGGGCCCGCCGGCTCGGCCCGGTGGTCACCGAGCCGCTGCCGATCGTCGTCCGCGCGGCCGAAACGGCCGAGGGCCGCGCCCGGCTCTACCGGCGGGCGAAGGCGGCCGGGCACGCGGGTGAGACGCTGCGGGAGGGCACGCGCACCCGGCTGCGGACCGCGCTGGGCCTGCCGCGCGACGCCGATCCGGCGGCCCTGGTGGCGTCGGTGAGCACGCGGACGGGCCGGGCGGCGAACGACGTCGGCGCGGTCCTCTACGGCCCGCCGGTGCCGGACGACCCCGCGCTGGTCCGGCTGGCGGGCGAACTCGATCAGGTGGAACGAGAGGCAGGGCGAACTTGACCAGCGGTACCGAGAACGCGACCGGGGCCCGCGACGCGCTGATCGCGCTGCGCGCCGAGGTCGGCAAGGCCGTCGTCGGCAACGAAGCCGCCGTGACCGGCCTGATCCTGGCGCTGCTCTGCCGGGGGCACGTGCTGCTCGAAGGCGTCCCCGGCGTGGCGAAGACGCTGCTGGTGCGGGCACTGGCCGCGGCGCTGGACCTGGAGACCACCCGCGTGCAGTTCACGCCGGACCTGATGCCCGGCGACGTCACCGGCTCGATCGTCTACGACGCGCACAGCGGCGAATTCTCCTTCCGCGAGGGGCCGGTGTTCACGAACCTGCTGCTCGCCGACGAGATCAACCGGACGCCGCCGAAGACGCAGTCGTCGCTGCTGGAGGCGATGGAGGAGCGGCAGGTCTCGCTCGACGGCAAGTCGCGGCCGCTGCCGGACCCGTTCATCGTGATCGCCACCCAGAACCCGGTGGAGTACGAGGGCACCTACCCGCTGCCGGAGGCGCAGCTGGACCGGTTCCTGCTCAAGCTGACCATGCCGGCGCCCTCGCGCGAGGACGAGATCGGCATCCTGTGGCGGCACGCGCAGGGCTTCGACCCGCGCAACCTCGCGGCGGCGGGCCTGCGCGCGGTCGCCGGTGCCCCGGAACTCGCGGCGGCGCGCGAAGCCGTGGCCCGCGTGACGATCGGGCCCGAGGTGATCGGGTACGTCGTCGACCTGTGCCGGGCGACGCGGCAGCTGCCGTCGGTGCGGATCGGCGTTTCCCCCCGTGGTGCGACGGCGTTGCTCGCGGTGACCCGGGCCTGGGCGTGGCTCGCGGGCCGCGACTACGCGACCCCCGACGACGTCAAGGCCCTCGCCCGGCCCGCGCTGCGGCACCGCCTCGACGTGCGGCCGGAGGCGGAGCTCGAAGGCGTCACCGCGGACGGCGTGCTGGACCGCGTGCTCGCCTCCGTGCCCGTGCCGCGCTGACATGGCCGTCACCGGAAGGCTCGGGCTGCTGGCGCTGTTCGGCGCGCTGGTGGTCGGGCTGCTCCTGCCGTCCGCGGCCGGAGTGCTGGCGGTCGGCGCGGTGCTGCTGGTGCTCGTCGTGGCCGACCTGGCGCTCGCGGGCAGCGTGCGGTCGCTGACGTTCGCGCGCTCGGGGGACACGTCGGTCCGGCTCGGCGAGCCGTGCGAGGTGACGCTCGTGGTGGCCAACCCGGGACGGCGGGCCGTGCGCGGGCAGCTGCGGGACGCGTGGCCGCCGAGCGCGGGCGCGCTCGACCGGCATCCGGTGCGCGTCCCGGCGGGGGAGCGGCGGGCGCTGGTGACCGCGTTGCGGCCGTCCCGGCGGGGCGACCGGACGGCGGCGCGCGTGACGGTCCGGTCGGTGGGGCCGCTGGGCCTGGCTGCCCGCCAGGGTTCGCACGCGGTGCCGTGGACGGTCCGGGTGCTGCCGCCGTTCCACAGCCGCAAGCACCTGCCGTCGCGGCTGGCGCGGCTGCAGCAGCTCGACGGCCGCAACGCGGTGCTGATCCGCGGCCAGGGCACGGAATTCGATTCGCTGCGCGAGTACGTCATCGGCGACGACGTCCGGTCCATCGACTGGCGCGCCACGGCGCGGGCGGCGGACGTCATGGTCCGGACCTGGCGCCCCGAGCGCGACCGGCACGTGGTGCTGGTCCTCGACACGGGCCGCGTTTCGGCGGGCCGGGTGGGCAACGCACCCCGCCTCGACGCGGCGATGGACGCGGCCCTGCTGCTGGCGGCCTTGGCGTCCCGGGCCGGCGACCGCGTCGACCTCCTGGCCTACGACCGGCGCCTGCGGGCGGCGGTGCAGGGGTCGTCCGGGGCGTCGTTGCTGACGTCGCTGGTGAACGCGATGGCGCCGCTCGAGCCGTCACTGGTCGAGACGGACGCCCGCGGCATGATCGCGGAGGTGCTGCAGCGGACCCGCCGCCGGGCGCTGGTCGTGCTGCTGACCGGGCTGGACGCGGCGCCGATGGAAGAGGGCCTGTTCCCGGTGCTGAGCTCGCTGACCGGACGCCACGAGCTGGTGGTGGCTTCGGTGGCGGACCCCAGGGTGGCGGAGATGCTGACGGCCCGCGGCAACGCGGAAGCCGTCTACGACGCGGCGGCGGCCACCCGGACGACGGCCGAGCGGCTCCGGGTGACCGAGCGGCTGGTGCGGCACGGGGTGAGCGTGGTGGACGCGGTCCCGGAGGAACTGCCCCCGGCACTGGCGGACCGTTACCTGGCCCTGAAAGCCGCCGGCCGGCTGTAGCGCGTCGGCCGCCTTCGGTTCACCCCGACTCGGGGAGGGCGTCGCCGGCGTCACGGGCGTCGAGGTCGCCGACCTCGCCGTCCTTCGCCGCGCGCCGGCCGAGCGTGAAGACGTAACCCAGGAAAGCGATCTCGACCACCACGCCGATGCCCACCCGCAGCCACGTCGGCCAGCCCGACGGGGTCACGAACGCCTCGATCACCCCGGACACGAGCAGCACGCACGTCAGCCCGAGCGCCATCACCACCACCGACCGGCCCTGCTCGGCGAGCGCCGCCGTGCGGGAGCGGCGGCCAGGGTCGATCACCGTCCAGCCGAGTCTCAACCCCGTGCCCGCCGCGACGAACACCGCCGTCAGCTCCAGCAGGCCGTGGGGCAGCAGGAGGCCGATCATCACGTCGCCGCGGCCGGCCGCGCTCATCGCGCCGATGATCACCCCGGCGTTGAGCGAGTTCAGCCACAGCGCGGCGATCACCGGCAGGCCCAGCGCGACGCCGAGGAACAGGCAGGTCGCCGCCACCCACGCGTTGTTCGTCCACACGCGCGCCGCGAAGGACGCCGCCGGCCCGGTCGAGTAGTAGGTTTCCGCTTCGCCGCCGGGCTTGGTCAGCTCGCGCAGCTCGTCCGGGGTCCCCAGCGAGGCGCGGACGAGCGGGTCGCGCGTGACCCAGACGGCGATCACCGCCATCACCGCGATCGACACCAGCGCGGCCGGGATCCACCAGCGCCGCGACAGGTAGACCGCGGCGGGGAACCGGCGCGTGAAGAACAGGGCGACCTCGCGCCAGGCCGGGTTGTGCGACCCGGAGACCGCCGACCGGCCGCGGGCGACCAGATCCGAGAGCCTGCCGAGCAGCGCCGGATCCGGCGCGACCGACCGCACGATCGACAGGTGCGTCGCGGTCCGCTGGTAGAGCGTCACCAGCTCGTCGGCTTCCGGCCCGGTCAGCTTGCCGCCGCGCCGGGTCAGCTCGCCGAGCCGGTTCCACTCCGCCGCGTGTGCAGCGACGAAGACGTCCACATCCACGCCGACCACCCTATCGGTCTATACGCTGGACATCGTGCACGAGGAATCGGAGCTGGTCACCGGCGAAGCGGTCGTTCTCGACCTGCGCGTGGCCAAGCTCGCCAGCCGCGCGCTGGCGATGGCGCTGGACGTGGTCCTGCAGTTCGCGTTGCTGCTGGGGGCGGCCGTGGTGCTGTCGTTCGCGGTGCCGTTCGCCGACGAGTCGCTCTTCCTCGCGCTGATGCTGGTGTTCGTGGTGCTGATCATGGTCGGCTACCCGGTCGTGTTCGAGACGCTCTCGCGCGGCCGCTCGCTGGGCAAGATGGCGGTGGGGCTGCGGGTGGTCCGCGTCGACGGCGGCCCGATCCGGTTCCGGCACGCGCTGGTGCGCGGGCTCGCCGGCTTCGTCGTGGACTTCTGGGCACTCGGGCTGTTCGGCGCGGTCGCGGTGATCGTGTCGCTGTGCTCGTCGAACGGCCGCCGCGTCGGCGACTTCCTGGCCGGCACGCTGGTGATCCGCGAGCGCGCCCCGGAGGGCCCCGCGTATGCGGCCGTCGGCATGCCACCGGGCCTCGAGGGCTGGGCGGCGCAGCTCGACCTGACCCGCCTGCCGGACGACCTCGCACTGGCCAGCCGCCAGTTCCTCGCCCGGTTCCGCGAACTGCGGCCGGAGGCGTCGCACGCGCTCGGGTGGGGACTCGCGCAGCAGATGGGCAACGCGCTGGGCACGCCGGTGCCGCCCGGGGTGCCGCCGTGGGCGTTCCTGGCGGCGGTGCTGGCGGAGCGGCGCAACCGCGACCACGCCCGGGCGTTCCAGGCGTACGCGGCGCAGCAGCGTCCCGGCTACCTGCCGCAGACCCCGGGGCCGGACCAGCCGGGATTCCTGCGGGCGGGCTACGCGGCTCAGTCGGCGATGGTCACCGGTGGGCCGCCCGCCGCGCCGCCGCCCTGGCCGGCTGCCGCGGGCGGGGCGGAACCGCCGACCCCGCCGTCCGGAACACCGGTACCCGACGACAACCCGTTCACCCCACCCAGCTGACGGTCACCCCGAGCGCCCCAATGTGGCCTTCGGTGCGTTGAACGCACCCAAGGTGGCCTTCGGTGCGTTGAACGCACCCAATGTGGCCTTCGGTGCGTTGAACGCACCCAAGGCCACATTGGGGCGCTGGGGCAGGCGCTACGAGACGTCGGCCGAAGGCGAAAGCCAGGTGTTGCACTGCTGGTTGCGGTTCTTCGTGGCGCCGTGCTGCCACCAGCTGATGTTGTGCTTGGCGCTGCCGTGGTCGCGTTTTCCGTTGCGGGCGTAGTCGTCGCCGCGGTCCTGGGCGTTCCAGGCTTCGTTGTAGACGTTCTTGTCGACCGAGCCGCCGGAGACCGAGGCCGAGCCGAGGAACATGCCGGAGAAGCACTGCGCCTCGAGTTCCATCCGCCGCGACAGTTCCAGGTCGGCCGCCGAGTCGGCGCCCGCGTCGTAGCGCTGGCCGGCGAACGCCTCCGTGATGCCGGACAGGTTCTGCACGTGGTGGCCGTATTCGTGGGCCAGGATCGACAGGTACGGGCCGGGGTGGTTGCCCCACACGTCGAGCTCGATCCGGTCCATCGGCATGTAGATCGTGTTGTTCGCCGAGCAGTAGAACGGCGTGACGCCGGTGGTGGTGCCGCCGCTGCCGCACGGCGTCGACGATTCCGACAACGACCGCGGCACCGACAGGTTCGGTGTCCGGAACGGCAGGTCGACGGCGCCGAGCATGCGTGACCACATCGCGTCGAGACAGCCGATGCCGGACTGGAAGAAACGCGTGACGCTGTTCTGGTCGGTCGCCCAGCGGCTCAGCGAGCACGGGATGTTCTGCAGGCCGTAGTCCGCGCGGCCGAAGAGCGGGTTGTTCCCGGTGGCGGCGACCGGGCGGGGCCCGGCCGGTGGTGGCGACGTCGGTGTCTCGCGCGCGGTGGTGGTGCGGCTCGGGCGCGTGGTCGTTTCCTCGGCCGAGGAGGTGGTGGCGATGGTCGCTTCGGTTTCTTCGGTGGTGGTCGGGTAGGTGCTGGAGTACCCGGCGTCGGCCACGTGCCGCTGGTGGTTCCCGGACAGCGCAACGGCGGCGACGAGCCCACCGGCGACGGCGACGATCGCGAAGATGGCCACGGCGACGATCACCCCGGCGTTCGACTTCCTGGCGACGTAAGGGGTGTAGCCGGGCGCGAACCGCGGACCGAAACCCGGCGGCCCGGCGTAACCGGGGGTGAATCCGGGCGGGACGGTGGCGGGCAGAGGAGCCCGCGCGGGCGGTGGAAGAGGACGGCCGTAGGGCCCGGTCGGCGGGCCGTAGGGACCGCGCGGCGGCTGCGGGACACCCGGGGCCGGCCGGCCTGCGCCGCGAGAACCGGGCGGCTGTGGTGCGGGTGCACCGAAGGGGTTCGGCGGCCCGGAAGTGCCGGTGCCGCCGGGAACTTGCGGCGGTTGCGGGGGCGCGCCGAACGGGCCGGACTGCCCACCCTGCCGTGAAGGCCCACCCCGCCCCGGCAGCGGCCGCACACCCGGTGGTGGCAACGGCCGCGCGCCCGGTGGCGGCAACGGCGGCCGGCCCGGCGGCTGCGGCCGGCCCGGCGGCTGCGGGCGGCGCGGGTCGTGCGGACCAGCGCCAGAACCAGGACCAGGACCAGGCCCGGCACCGGGACCCTGCGGGCCGTGCGTCATCGAGTGGAACCCCCCGTGCGATTTCCCCGTCGGAAGCGGCGTACCTGCGGTGATCGCGCCGTTCCGGGCGTCAGCATAGATCGAGTGCTCTAGGGTGTGGTGCTGTGTCGATGAAATGGGGGGCCGCCGCCGCGATCGCCGTCGCGGCCGTGCTGGTGACCGGGGGGCCCGCCGCCGCGCAGGGGCCGTCGGCCGGGCCCGTCCTGCCGAACCTGCCCGCCGACCAGGCCAAGAAACCCCAGCTGCTCACCGGGCAGGACGTCCGGCCCCCGGCGGGACCCACCGCCGACGTCGCCCTCAAGGTCCTGCGCGACGGCACCCTCTCCGTCACCGAACACGTCACCGTCCCCGGCGGGCAGCGGCTCGTCTCGCGCGTTCCCCTCCGGGTGCCCGCGAGCGACGACCAGGACCGCGTCTTCGCCGTCCGCGACGTCAAGACCGAAGGCGCGGCCACCAGCGAGCTCACCGGCGACCAGCTCGTCCTCACCTTCACCGGCGGCACCGCGCGCGTCACCTTCACCGTCGACGGCGCCATCGCCGACCAGAACGGCCGCCAGCAGGCCCGCTGGCAGGTCGCCGGCGGCTTCGACACGCCGCTGGCCAAGCTCACCGCGTCGCTGCTCGCCCCGACGCCCCAATTGTCCCCTGTGGACTGTTTGGCCGGCCCGGTCGGTTCGAACCAGCGCTGCACCCTCGCCGAGCTCGACCACACCGGCGTCGTCCGGCTCGAACAGAACGACGTCCGCCCCGGCGACCGCGTCGACCTCCTCGTCGGCCTGCCCGCGGGCACCACCCCCGCGAACGCGAAGTTCGCCGGCATCGGCCTGCTCGCCAACGCCTTCGCGCTGACGCCGCCGATCGGAATCGCCTTCGCCGTCCTGCTCGCCTTCCTCGTCGCCGCCGCCCTTTTCGTGTGGCGGCGCCGCACGCAGGACGCCGGCGCGCTGCGCACCGCCACCGGCCCGGTCGAGGTCCTCCTGCGCGACGGCGACCGTGTCGTCTTCGCCAGCCCCGACGGCGTGCTGCCCGGCCAGGTCGGCACCGTCGTCGACGAGACGGTCGACGTCGTCGACATCAGCGCCACCGTGGTCGACCTGGCCGTCCGCAACTACCTGTGGCTGGCGGAAGTACCGGGACCCGACTGGCAGCTCGCCCGCCGCAACCCGCCCGACGAGCACCTCCACGACTTCGAGCGCGCCGTCTGCGAAACCCTGCTGCCGCCGGGCACCGACACCGTGCTCGTGTCGCAGCTGCGGGTCCGCGGCGGCCTCGACCTCCGCCGGATCAGCGACGCGATGTACGCCGACGTCGTCACCAAGCGCTGGTTCTCCCGCCGCCCGGACACCGCCCGCGGCCGGCTGACCTGGCTCGGCGCCGGCCTGTTCACCCTCGGCCTGGTCGCCACCGCGGTGCTCACCTTCACCGCCGGGTACGCGCTGCTCGGCGTCGCCGTCGCGCTCGCCGGGCTCGCGGTCGCCGCGGTGGCCGCGCTGCTGCCGTCCCGCACCGCCCGCGGCCGGGCGCTGGCCGGCCAGGTCCGCGGCCTGCTCGACTACCTGCACACCGCGAGGGCCGAGGACATCCCGCCCGCCGACCGCGAGCTCGTGTTCTCCCGCTCGCTGCCGTACGCGGTGGTGCTGGGCGACACCGAACGCTGGCTCGGCGCCTTCGCCGGGCTCAACCCGTCGGCCGACGGCTCGGCCGGGCTGTACTGGTACGGCGGCATGGAGGCCGACCCCGACCTGCGCCGGTTCGGCGCGCGCTTCCCGTCCTTCCTGACCGCGCTCGACGGCGTGCTCACCGCCGCCGCGGCCCGCTGACCGTGCTCGCGGGGGCGCTGCTGGCGCTCGCGCTGACCGCCGGGCCCGCGGACCAGCCGCCTCTCCCCACCGTGCCGCAGAGCGCGGAGATCCAGCTGAAGGTCCAGCGCGACGGCTCGCTGTCGGTCGTCGAAGCGATCTCGGTCCCCGGCGGCGTCACGATGGACCGCCGGATCGCGCTGCGGGCCGCGGCACCGCACCACCGAGACCGCGTCTACGGCATCCGCGACGTCGTCCTGGAAGGCCGCGGGACGGCGAGTGTCGACGAAGACGCCTTCACCGTCCACCTCCCGTCCGGCACCTCGATCGTCCGGTACACAGTGGACGGTGCGGTGGCCGGGGACCGCGTCACCTGGGAGCTGGCCGGCGGCTGGAACACCGAGCTGAAGTTCCTCCGCGCCTCCTTCGCGGCGCCGGAGATCCCGACCGCCGTCGATTGCCTCGCCGGCCCGCCGGACTCCGACTTCCGGTGCGGGGCCGCGCAGATCGACCACGCCGGGCTGACCCGGTTCAGCCAGCAGAACCTCGCCGCGGGCGACCGGATGACGGCGACCGTCGAGCTGCCCGCGGGCACGGTTCCCGCCAACGAAGTCCTGGTGCCGTCGAAGACGATCGCCGGCGCGTTCGTGCTCACCGCCCCGGTCGGCTGGGCCTGGGCGGCCCTCGCCGCGCTGCTCCTGACCCTCACCGCGCTGGTCCTCCTCGCCCGCCGGCGGCACTTTCACGTGAAAGTGCCCCGCCCAGGTGGGAGCTTTCACGTGAAAGCCACGGGTGAGTTCGCCTCGCCCGAGGGCGTGCTGCCCGGGCACACCGGTGTCCTCCTGCACGGCCGCCCCGGGGCCGCCGACCTGGCCGCCACCGTGCTCGACCTCGCCGTCCGCAACTACCTCTGGGTGAGCGCCGAGGACGGCGGCTGGCGGCTGGCCCGCCGCAACCCGCCCGACGAGCACCTCACCGTCTTCGAGCGTGCGGTCTACGCGGCCGTCGTCCCGGACGAGCCGGTGACCCTCGCCGAACTGCGGGAGCGGCACGTCACCGTCGGCCCGGCCGAGCTGTACGCCGACGCCGTCCGCCGCGGCTGGCTCGCCCCGCGGCCCCGGCGCCTCGGCCGCGCCGGGGTCCGGATCGTCTGCTACGGCGTGTTCCTCACCGTCCTGCTGGCCCTGACGGTCGGCTACGCCCAGCTCGGCGTCGTGGTCGTGCTGGCCGGGGCCGCCACCGTCGCCACTTCGGCCGCCCTGCCCGCGCGGCGGCGGGCCGGCGCCGACGTGGCGCGACGTCTGCGGGGCGTCGGCGAGATGCTCGCGTCGGTGAAGGCGAAGGACCTGGACAAGCCGCAGCGCGAGCAGGTCTTCTCCCGCGGCCTGCCGTACGCGCTCGCTTTGGGCGAACTGGCGCCCTGGGTGGCCGCGTTCGACGGGCTCGAACACCCCCCGCCGATCTACTGGCACGCCGGGGACGGCACGCCTGACCAGGCCGGAGCCTTCGCGACGGCGCTGGCCGGGACGTTCGCCGCCACCCGCCGCGGCCGCCTCCTCGACGACGTCGGCCGGGACACCCGTTCTCACCAGCCAGCCGAGACGCAGACGACCGCCCCGCCGTCGTAGGGTGGGGTCATGGCCGATCCCGAGCTCGTCCGATACACCCTAGACAACGGTCTGCGCGTGGTTCTCGCCCCCGACGCGACCGCGCCGGTGGTCGGCGTCAGCGTGCACTACGACGTGGGTTTCCGTTCCGAGCCGGAGGGGCGCACCGGTTTCGCCCACCTCTTCGAGCACCTGATGTTCCAGGGCTCCGAGAGCCTGGAGAAACTCGCGCACTTCCGGCACGTGCAGTCCAGCGGCGGGACCTTCAACGGGTCCACCCACCCCGACTACACCGACTACTTCGAGGTGCTCCCGAGCGCCGCGCTCGAGCGTGCGCTGTTCCTCGAAGCCGACCGGATGCGCGCGCCGAAGCTGACGGCGGAGAACCTGGCGAACCAGATCGACGTCGTCAAGGAAGAAATCCGGCTCAACGTGCTGAACCGGCCGTACGGCGGGTTCCCGTGGATCACCCTGCCGCCGGTGCTGTACTCGACGTTCCCCAACGCGCACAACGGCTACGGCGGCTTCGAGGACCTCGAAAGCGCCACGGTGGACGACTGCGCGGCGTTCTTCGACACCTACTACTCGCCGGCGAACGCCGTGCTGACGGTGGCGGGCGACTTCGAAGTGGACAACGCCAAGAAGCTGATCGAGGACCACTTCGGCGACGTCCCGCACCGGCCGGCGCCGCAGCGGCCGTCCTTCGCCGAGCCGCTGCCGACCACCGAGCTGCGCGACGAGATCGAAGACGCGCACGCCCCGCTGCCCGCGCTCGGCATCGGCTACCGGATGCCGGACCCGATCAACGACGTCGACAGCTACCTGGCCTACCTCGTGCTGGCCGGCGTGCTCACCGACGGCGACGGCTCCCGCCTGCAGCAGCGGCTGGTGCACCGCGAGCCCCTGGTCGTCGACATCGGCGCGGGCGCCGGGCTGTTCGGCCCGTTCGAGGCCCGCGACCCCGACACGTTCACCATCACCCTGATCCACCCGCACGAGGTGTCCCGCGAGCGCGTGCTCGCCGCGCTCGACGACGAGCTCGAGAAGCTCGCCGAGACCCCGCCGAGCGAGGAAGACCTGCGCAAGGTCACCGCCCGCTGGACGGCGAGCCTGCACTCGGAGCACGACCGGCTGGTCTCCCGGACACTGGCCCTCGGTTCGTTCGAACTGCTCTACGGCGACGCGTCGCTGGTGTACCGGCTCGCGGACCGGATGTCCGCCGTCACCGCGGAAGCCGTGTCGGCGGCGGCGAAGGCGCTGCGCCCGGACGCGCGCGCCGTGCTGGTGGTCAAGCCCGCTTCGGAAGGGAACAACGAGCAGTGACTTCAGCAACGCACCGCAGCGCCGAGGAGATCGGCCGCACCGCGCGGGGGCCGCGGCCGCTGCCGCCGCTCGGCGAGCAGCGGGCCGCCGGCGATCTGTCCCATGTGGACACCCAGCTGGCGAACGGCCTGCGCGTGGTGGCCGTGCGCAAGGCGACCGTGCCGATGGTCGAGGCGCGCCTGTGGATCCCGTTCGCCGGTGACGACGCGCTGCACCCGGCGACCGCCGAGGTGCTCGCCGAGACGCTCCTGACCGGCACCGCCCGCCGCAACCGCATCGAGATCGACGCCGAGCTGGCGCTCATCGGCGGCGACATCGGCGCCGGCGTCGACCCGGAGCGCCTGGTGCTCACCGGGTCCGCGCTGGCCGACAAGCTGCCGACGTTCCTCGACGTGCTCGGCGACGTCCTCACCGGGGCGACCTACGCCGACGAGGAGATCGCGCGCGAGAAGGAGCGGCTGGTCGAGCGGATCGCCGTCTCGCGCACCCAGCCGCGCACGATCGCGCGGGAGGCCCTGCAGAAGCACCGCTACGGCGACCACCCGGCGACCCGCGAGGTCCCGCGCGCCGAAGACGTCGCCGTCGTGACCCCCGAGCAGGTCCGGGCGCTGCACCAGGCGTCGGTGCTGCCGCGGGGTTCGGTCATGGTGCTGGTCGGCGACCTCGACCCGGCCGGTGTCGTCGGCGACCTGGAGAAGGTGCTCGGCGGCTGGGCGTCGGACCGCTCCGCCGTGCGGCTGCCGCCGCTGCCCGACCTGACCGGGCCGGACGTGCTGCTGGTGCCGCGCGCCGGCGCCGTCCAGTCGCAGATCCGCCTTTCCGCGCAGACCGTGCCGCGCACCGACCCGGGGTACGCGGCGCTGCAGCTGGCGAACCTGGCCTACGGCGGGTACTTCTCGTCGCGGCTGGTGGAGAACATCCGCGAGAACAAGGGGTACACGTACTCCGCGCACTCCGGGTTCGAGTTCACCGACGGCACCGCGGTGGTCAACGTCGACGCGGACACCGCGACCGATGCGACGGCCCCGGCGCTGCTGGAGACCCGCTACGAGCTGGGCCGCCTCGGCCAGGTCCCGCCGTCCGGCGACGAGCTGGAGTCGGTGCGGCAGTACGCGATCGGCTCGCTGCTGACCTCGACGTCGTCGCAGGCCGGGCTGGCCGGCCAGGTGCTGGCGCTGGCGTCGACGGGCCTCGGCCTGGAGTGGCTGAACGAGCACCCGGCGCGCGTCGCCGCCGTCACCGCCGACGACGTGGCCGAAGCGGCGCTGAAGTACTTCGCCCCCAAGCGGTTCACGGGCGTGGTGGTCGGTGACGCGGCGATCCTGGAGCGGAAGCTGCTGGCGCTCGGCGACGTCGTCGTGGGCGAGCCGGCCTGATGTCCGTCCCGTTCTCCCTCGGTGCCCTGCCGACCCTCTCGCGGTCCACAGTGGACCGTCAGGAAGGTTTGCGCACCAACCCGTCGCGGCTGTCGTCGCGGTGGGCCGACGCCCGGGTCGTCCTCCTGGACGACACCGGGCGCACGCCGGTCGTCGAAGGCGCGTCGACGTTGGCGTTCCGGAAGGCCGTCGACTTCGGGGCTTCCCCGCCCGCGGACGCGGTGTTCCTCGGCGAGTGGCAGGACGTCGACTACTGGTCGCTGCCGGGCGGCCCGTCGGGTGAAGCCGACACGGTGAAGATGGCGGGCAGCTGGGGTTTCGTCGAGGAGGTCCCGCGCGCGGACGGCGAGATCTGGGTCGAGCTGCGCGGGTACGGCGACCTGCTGGACGACACGTCGGCGGGCCTGTTCACGACGGCGCAGGCGTTGCGGTTCTGGCGCCGCCAGGCCAAGTTCTGCACCCGCTGCGGCAACCCGACGGAGCTGATCCAGTTCGGCTGGGCGAGCAAGTGCACGGGTTGCGGGCGCGAGGAGTACCCGCGCACGGACCCGGCGGTGATCTGCCTGGTCCACTCGCTCGAGGGGACGAACGGCTCCCACGTGCTGCTGGCCCGCCAGCCGATCTGGCCGTCGGGCCGGTATTCGGTGCTGGCGGGGTTCGTCGAGGCGGGGGAGTCCCTCGAGGCGTGCGTGGTCCGCGAGATCCGCGAAGAGGTGGGTGCGGACGTCTCGGACGTGCGGTACCTGGGAAGCCAGCCGTGGCCGTTCCCGCGCTCGATCATGCTGGGGTTCACGGCCCGGGCGGACCGGCTTCTGCCGCTGGTCCCGGCGGACGGCGAGATCGAAGAGGCGCTGTGGGTCTCGCGCGCGGAGGTCCGGGCGGCGTTCGAGAACAGTTCGGCCCGCGGTGAGGGAGCACGCCCGACCCCGATCGCGAACGGCGCGGCGGAGATCATCCTGCCGGGCAATTCGTCCATCGCCCGCGTGATGCTCAAGGCCTGGGCGGACGCGGAGGAGTAACCGCCGCCACCGAGCGCGACCACGAAGAACGGCCCCGGCTACCCGCCGGGGCCGTTTCCGTTGCGCCCTGTGCCCCGGCCCAAGCGCCCCAATGTGGCCTTCGGTGCGTTGAACGCACCCAAGGTGGCCTTCGGTGCGTTCAACGCAACCAAGGCCACATTGGGGCGCTGGAGAGGAGCGGGGATTCTTGGCCGGGTCCGGCACCGCGGCGTAACTCGTTCACCGGTACGCCTGCCACCTGGTCCAACGTCGGCCCAAGCGTTACCTGGCCGTTTCGCGGGACCGTGTTGACGGCTGTGCCCCGGCTCACTACAGTCGCCGGAAACCGTCTGTAAAGTATCCTAATTAAGCCCGGAGGAACGAGTGCGAGCCGGTAGCCCGCGGATGCTGCGCGAACTCAACGATCGCGCCGCCATCGAGGTCCTCCTGCGGGAGGGCCCGCTCACGCGGGCCGAACTCGAGCTCGCCATCGGGCTCTCCAAGCCCGCCACCGCGCAGCTGCTCACCCGGCTCGAAGAGGACGCTCTCGTCGTCAAAGCCGGGGTGCGGGGTGGTGGCCGCGGGCCGCGGGCCCAGCTCTGGGCGGCCAACGGCGGCCTCGCCTTCGTCGCCGCCGTCGATCTCACGCCGCACGTGGCGGACTTCGTCGTCGCCGACGTTGCCGGGGTCGTGCTCGCCGAACACCGGACGCCGCTGCCCGTGCACGCCGGTGCCGACGTCGTCGGGACCTTCGGGGAAGCCCTCAGCCAAGTGGCCGGGGAAGCCGGGATCAAGCGGGAGGACCTGGCCCACGTGGTGATCGGCGCGCAGGGGGCGTTCGATCCGCGGACCGGCCTGCTCTCCTCCGCCCCGCACATCCCCGGCTGGCTCGGCTTCGACGTCCCGCAGAAGCTCAGCGACGAACTCGGCGTCGACGTCCTGATCGAGAACGACGTCAACCTCGTCGCCGTCGAGGAGATGACCGCCGGGCTGGCCCAGGACGTCGACGACTTCGTCATGGTGTGGCTGTCCGAGGGCGTCGGCGGTGCCGTCGTGATCGGACGGCGGCTGCTGCGCGGCGCCACCGGCGGGGGCGGCGAGATCGACTGGATGCGCGTGCCCGATCCGGCCACTGTGGACACCGGCGACGTCTGGCCCGAGGCCGGCGCCCGCTTCGGCAACCTGGTCGACTCGCCCGCCATCTGCCGCCTCGCCGCCGCGCACGGCATCGCGGCGGAAACCGCCTGGGATGCCGTCACCCAAGCGAAAGCCGCCGGGAATCCGGACTTCCTCGACGATCTCGCCAGAAGGGTCGCCGGCGGCGTCGCCAACCTCGTCGCGGTCGCCGACCCGCAGCTCGTGCTCCTCTGCGGCGACACCAGCCGGGCCGGCGGCGAGGAGTTCGCCGCGCTCGTCCAGGAAAAGCTGCACGAACTGGTCCTGCCGCGCACACCCGTCGGCTGCGCGTCCGTGCAGGGCAACGCCGTTCGCGCGGGCGCGCTCCAGTCGGCGCTCGCCACCACCCGTGAGGACGTCTTCGGCGTCGTCACCCCCACGCTCCTCGGGTCGCGCCGGCCCGAGGGCGGCAGCACCCGTCCCCGACCGAGTAGCCCCAACCGATGAGGAGGAGGGCCATGCCCCCTACCACCCGGATCCGCCGCGGCTCCCTGTTGGCCGTCGCAGCCGCGGCAGCTGTCCTGCTGACCAGTGCCTGCTCCGGTGCCGCCGCCCCGAGCGGGACGGACGCGGCGGCCGCGCCCGGCAAGGACGACAAGCTCACGCTCACCGTCTACTCCAAGTTCACCGACCGCGAGTACGGCGTGGTCACCGCGGGCCTCAACAAGCTCAAGGCGAAGTTCCCGAACATCGAGATCAAGCACGAGGGCAACCAGGACGACGACAAGCTCACCCAGTCGATCCGCGGCGGCAACCCGCCTGACGTCGCGATCTCCTTCTACACCGACAACCTCGGTGCCTGGTGCTCCACCGGCAGCTTCCAGGACCTCAAGCCCTACATCGACCGGGACAAGATCGACCTGACCCAGATCCCGGACGCGGTCCGCAACTACACCGAGTACCAGGGCAAGCGGTGCGCGATGCCGATGCTCGCCGACGTCTACGGGCTCTACTACAACAAGGACATGTTCGCGGCGAAGGGCATCACCTCGCCGCCGAAGACCACCACGGAGTGGTTCGAGGACGCCAAGAAGCTCACCGAGTTCAACCCGGACGGCTCGATCAAGGTCGCCGGTTTCCTGCCCTCGATGCCGTTCTACGCCAACCAGGCCCAGTACTGGGCGCCGAACTTCGGCGCGCCGTTCCTCGGCCCGGACGGCAAGTCGGACCTCGCCGCCAACCCCGGCTGGAAGGCGATGTTCGAGTTCCAGAAGAAGATGATCGACTTCCTCGGTGGCCACGACAAGGTCGAGCAGTTCAAGGCCGGCCTCGGTGACGAGTACTCCGCCGACAACGGCTTCCACAAGGGCAAGCTGGCGATGATCTACGACGGCGAGTTCCGCACCGCGTTCCTCAAGGACCAGGCACCCGGCCTCAACTACGCCACTGCACCCGCACCGGTGCTCGACACCATGGCCGGCCACTACGGCGGCGGCTTCACCACCGGCACGATCATCGCGATCCCCAAGGGCGCCAAGAACCCCGGCGCCGCTTGGGAGCTCATCAAGCAGGTCACCCTGGACACCGACACCCTGGTGGACATGGCCAACGGCCTGAAGAACGTGCCCAGCACCAAGGCGGCGCTCACCTCGCCGCGCCTGGACCTGCAGCCGCAGTTCAAGACGTTCCTCGACATCTACGACAGCGGCAAGCTGGTGGCCAACCAGACCACGCCGATCGGCGACGCGCACCTCAAGGCGGTCAACGACTTCGCCGAGAAGTGGCAGGCCGGCTCGGTGCCCGACCTGACCGAGGGCCTGAAGAAGGTGGACGCGCAGATCGACGACGAACTGAAGCAAAAGGGCGCGGGCGGATGACCTCGACTCTTGCTGCGAAAACCGACGGTTCCTCGCCTGCGCCGGACAAGGCGCGGGCGGGGGCCCGCCGGGCCAAGCGCCGCCGGACCGTCCTGTTCTTCATGGCCCCGGCGTTCCTCGGGTTCCTGATCTTCTTCGGCTACCCGCTGATCGCCACGGTCTACTACTCCTTCACCCGCTACGACCTGATCAACCCGCCGCAGTTCATCGGGTTCGACAACTACGTCCGGATGTTCACCACCGAGCCGCTGGTCGGCACGGCCGCGTACAACACGTTGTGGCTGGTGGTCGTCCTGACGGTCTGCCGGGTGACGTTCGCCCTCGGCATCGCGTCGGTGATCTCGCGGCTCAAGTCGGGGGTCGGGCTGGTCCGGACGCTCTGCTACCTGCCGACGCTCGCCCCGCCCGCGGCCGCGACGCTGGCGTTCGTCTTCGTGTTCAACCCGGAGTTCGGCCCGGTCAACCGGTTCCTGCGGTTCGTCGGCATCGACGGCGGGCTCTGGTTCAACAGCCCGGAGATGTCGAAGCCCGCGCTGACGCTGCTGGCGCTGTGGGGCTCCGGCGAGCTGATGATCATCATCCTCGCCGCGCTGCTGGACGTCCCGGCCGAGCAGTACGAGGCTGCGGAGCTCGACGGCGCCGGCGCGGTGCGCAAGTTCTGGCACGTCACGCTGCCGTCGATCTCACCGGTGCTGCTGTTCGGCGTGGTCAACTCGATCATCTACGCCCTGCAGTTCTTCACCCAGGCGATCGTCGCCGCGTCCGCGTCGGCGGGAACAGCCGACGTCGCCGGCAACTCGAAGCTCATCGGCGCACCGCAGAACTCGACGCTGACCTACCCGATCTGGCTGTACGTCCAGGGCTTCCGCTACTTCAACATGGGCTACGCGGCGGCGATGGCGGTGCTGCTGTTCATCGTCTCGTCGGGCTTCACGTGGATTCTCGTGCGGCAGCTCCGGAAGTCCCAGCACCAGGAGGAGGGGGCATGAACATACCCTTGCGACAGCCTGTTCATGCCCCCGATCGGGTGCGGGTGTCCCGCAAGATCGGAGTGGGGGCATGACCGCACTGGCCGAAGCGCCGCAGAAACCGGCGGGCGTGCCACCGAAGGTGAAGTTCAAGCGCACCTGGGACAAGCGGCTGTCCTTCATCGCCACCCACGCGATCGGCATCGCCCTCGGCGTGATCTTCATGCTGCCGCTGCTGTTCGTGTTCCTCACCGCGGTGATGAAGAGCGACCAGGCGATGACGGCGAGCCTGTGGCCGAGCGAATGGCACTTCGAGAACTTCGTCAAGGTGTTCCAGAAGGCGCCGCTGCTCGAATACTTCGGCAACAGCCTGCTGTATTCGGCGTTGGCGACGGCAGGCGCGCTGCTTTCGGCGATCCCGGCGGCGTACGCGCTGGCCAAACTGCGGTGGCGCGGGCAGAACCTGTTCTTCATGCTGACGGTGGCGGCGATGCTGCTGCCACCGCAGGTCACCGTCGTCCCGCTGTACGACCTGTGGGTCCGGATGGGCCTCACCGGCACGCTGGTTCCGCTGATCGTGCCGTACTTCTTCTTCGACGCGTTTTCGATCTTCCTGCTCCGGCAGTTCTTCCTCACCATTCCGAAGGACTACCTCGAAGCGGCGAAGATCGACGGCTGCAACGAGTTCCAGGCGATGTACCGCGTGCTGATCCCGATGGCCAAGCCCGGGATCGCGGCCACCGCCATGTTCTGCTTCCTGTTCACCTGGAACGACTACTTCGGGCCGCTGCTCTACACCGGCGAAAACCAGGACCACTGGCCGCTGTCACTGGCCATCGCGTCCTTCCGCGGCATGCACCACGTCGAGTGGAACATGACGATGGCGGCGACCGCGCTGATCATGGCGCCGGTGATCGTGCTGTTCATCTTCGCGCAGAAGTCGTTCGTCAAGGGCATCACATTCACGGGGGTCAAGGGATGAAGCTGGCTGTCGTCGGTGGCGGGTCCACCTACACGCCGGAGCTGATCGACGGGATCGCCGGCCGCCGATCCACTTTGGACGTCGACGAGATCGTGCTGGTCGACCCGGACGCCTACCGCGTCGAGGCGGTCGGCGGGTTCAGCAGGCGGCTGCTGGCGCACGCCGGGCACCCGGCGGAGGTGCGGACCACGCAGTCGCTGGAGGAAGGCGTCGACGGCGCGTCGGCCGTGCTGATCCAGCTGCGCGTCGGCGGGCAGCGGGCGCGGCGCTCCGACGAGACGTTCCCGCACGTCTGCGGCTGCGTCGGCCAGGAGACGACCGGCGCGGGCGGGCTGGCGAAGGCGCTGCGCACGGTGCCGGTGGTGCTCGACATCGCCGAGCGCGTCCGCAAGATCGCCGGCGACGACACGTGGATCGTCAACTTCACCAACCCGGTCGGCATCGTCACGCGGGCGCTGTTCAACGAGGGCCACCGCGCGGTCGGGCTGTGCAACGTCGCCATCAACCTGCAGCGGCAGTTCGGGAAGCTGCTCGGTGTCGGCGCGGACGACGTCAAGCTCGTCCACACCGGGCTGAACCACCTGAGCTGGGAGCGCGGCGCGCTCGTCGACGGCGTCGACCGCCTGCCCGAGCTGCTGGAGCAGCACCTGGACTACCTGTCCAACGAGGTCAGCGTGCCGGAGAAGTGGCTGCGGCGGCTGAACGTCGTGCCGTCGTACTACCTGAAGTACTTCTACGCGCACGACGAGCAGGTCACCAAGCAGCGCACCGAGCGGCCGCGCGCGGACGTCGTGTCCGACGTCGAGGAAGAGCTCCTGAAGATCTACCTCGACCCGGAGCAGGTGACCAAGCCGGAGTCCCTCGAAAAGCGCGGCGGGGCGTACTACTCCGAAGCCGCCGTGCAGCTGGTGCACGCGCTGACCGCGGACGGCCCGGCCGAGGAGCACGTGGTGAACGTCCGCAACGGGGGCACCTTCCCGTTCCTGCCGGACGACGCCGTCATCGAGACGCGGTCCACTGTGGATTCCTCCGGGGCCACGCCGATCCCGCAACCGCCGGTGGAGCCGAACTTCGCCGGGCTGATCGCGGCGACGACGGCGTACGAGTTCCTGGCGCTGGAGGCGGCGGTGAAGGGCGGCCGGGACCGGGTGGCCGACGCGCTGCTGGCGCACCCGCTGGTCGGGCAGTACACGAAGGCCGACACGCTGGCCGATTCGCTGGTGCAGATCAACCGCGAGTACCTGCCCTGGGCGCGCGGATGAGGCCTGCAGTCATCGCGATCGACGGCGGCAACAGCAAGACCGAGGTCCTGGTGATCTCGGGAGACGGCGTGGTGCTCGGGTCGTCCCGCGGTCCCGGCGCTTCGCCGCAGAACATCGGCGTCGCAGGATGTGTTGCGGCGCTGGAAGAACTGGTGCTCGAGGCGTACCCGGCGTCCGGGACCCGGCCGGACGCGGTCCACACCTCCGCCTACCTGGCCGGGCTCGACTTCCCGCGCGAGGAGGAAGCCCTGCACGCGGCCCTCGCGGCCCGCGGCTGGAGCGACACGCTGACCGTCGGCAACGACACCCTCGCGCTGCTCCGGGCGGGCAGCGCGGGGGTGGGCGTCGCGGTCGTCTGCGGCGCCGGGATCAACGGCGCCGGCGTCGGCCCCGACGGCCGCGTGCACCGCTTTCCCGCACTGGGCAAGATCTCCGGCGACTGGGGCGGCGGCTACCGGCTCGGCGAAGAGGCCCTGTGGTGGGCCGTGCGCGCCGAGGACGGCCGCGGCCCGCGGACGGCACTGAGGCCGGCGGTGGCGGCGTACTTCGCCAAGCCGACCCTGCTGGACGTGGTGCAGGGCCTGCACTTCGAGGAGATCGACCCCGCCTCGATCCACGGCCTGTGCCCGCTGCTGTTCGAAGTCGCGGCGGCGGGGGACGAGGTCGCGCAGGACATCGTGACGCGGTTCGTCGAGGAGGTCAGCGTGTTCGCCGCGGTGATCCTCCGCGAGCTGGACCTGACCGAGGACGCGCCCGAGATCGTCCTCGGCGGCGGGGTGCTGACCGGGGTCGGCGCCACGGTGATCGCGGAGATCGAACGCCGGTGCCTCAAGGTGGCGCCGCGCGCGGTGGTCCGGGTGGTCGACGTCAACCCCGTGGTGGGCGCGGCGCTGTTCGGCCTCGACGCGCTGGGGGCGCCGGAGGCCGCGAAGGCGGCACTCAAGGCGGCGACCCAGCGCGTCTGAAGACTCTGGCGGAGCCTGTCCCGAAGCGGCGCGGGACAGGCTCCGCCAGACCCCTACGGCACCAGGATCTCGCCGGTCTCCAGCAGCGACTTGAGGTCGGACAGGATCCACGCCCAGCCGCCGCCCGCGTTCTCGCCCGGGCCGGCGTTGATGTCCTCCAGCTCGCCGCTGACCAGCGCGGCGGTGTTCGGGGCGCCGGTGAGGTCGTGGGTGACCGTGAGCCGGGTGCCCGCGGTCTTCGTCTCCTCGATGTCGTAGGTGAGGGTGCTGTAGGGCTCCTCGGCGACCTCCTGGCCCATCAGCAGCTTCCAGGTGACGACGAGCTTGCGCGGCGGGTCGGCTTCGAGGACTTCGCCGTCGACGAGGTCGCCGGTGAACCCGGCGTCGATGAAGTCCTGCGTCGGCCGGGTGCGGTGCTTGCCGCCGGGCTTGAGGTCGAAGTCCACGAGGCCGGTGTAGCCGTACTTCTGCGTCCACTCGGGCTTGGTGATGGCTTCCCAGATGCGCTCCGGGGTGGCCTTGATGTAGACGCGGTGGACCTGCACGGTGTTCGTCATGGGTCTTCGCCTTCCAGCTCGTTCTTGAGGTCGAGGAGCGCGGTGACCTGGCGCTCGGTGTACTTGTCGATCCACCGGTCGTGGATCTGGCGGATCGGGACGGGGTTGAGGAAGTGCCGCTTCTCGCGGCCTTCCTTGCGCGCGACGACGAGCCCGGCCTCTTCCAGGAGCTTCAGGTGCTTCATGACGCCGAAGCGGGTCATCTCCACCTGGGTCTCCAGCTCGGTGAGCGTGCGGCCGTCGCGCTCGAAGAGCAGGTCGAGCAGGAACCGGCGGGTCGGATCCGCCAGCGCCTTGAACACCAGGTCGTCGTCGGGCACCCACCCAAGATAGGTGACCAAAAGGTCACATGTCAACAGACGTCACTTTCGCCGTGAAAGTGTTCCGGAGGTGTGTCCTCCGGAACACTTTCACGGCGAAAGCTCCGTCTTAGACGAGGAGGGAGAGGGGGAGGATCAGGGCGATGGCGACCACGGAGATCAGGGTTTCCATCACCGACCAGCTCTTCAGCGTCTGGCCGACCGAGAGCCCGAAGTACTCCTTGACCAGCCAGAACCCGGCGTCGTTGACGTGGGAGAAGAACAGTGAGCCGGCGCCGATCGCCAGGACCAGCAGGGCGCTCTGTGACGGGTCCATGGTCGCCGCGAGCGGGGCCACGATGCCCGCCGCCGAGACCGTCGCGACCGTGGCCGAGCCCGTCGCCAGGCGGATCGCCACCGCGACCAGCCAGCCGAGCAGCAGTGGCGACAGGTTCGCGTCCTCGGCCAGGCCGGTGATGACGTCGCCGACGCCGCCGTCGACCAGGGTCTGCTTGAACCCGCCGCCCGCGCCGACGATGAGGATGATCCCGGCGATCGGGCCGAGCGAATCACCGACCACAGTGGACAGTTTGTCCCGGCCGAGCCCGGCCGGGCGGCCGAGCAGCACCATGCCCACCAGCACCGCCGCGAGCAGCGCGATCAGCGGGTCGCCGGCGAAGTCGAGGATCTTGCGGGCCTGGTTGTCCTTGGCCAGCAGGATGTCCGACAGGGCTTTCGCCAGCATGAGTACGACCGGCAGCAGCACCGTCGTGAGCGTCGCGGCGAAGCTCGGCCGCGGCTTGCTCGTGTCGGCGCGTTCCGGGATCAGCCGCTCCGGCGGCACGGCGTCCGGCACCAGCCGGGCCGCGAGCCGTCCGAACAGCGGGCCCGCGACGACCACCGTCGGGATGCCGACGAGCAGGCCGAACGCCAGCGTGACACCCACGTTCGCGTTGAGCGCGCCGGCCGCGGCCAGCGGGCCGGGGTGCGGCGGGACGAGGCCGTGCAGCACCGAAAGCCCCGCCACGGCGGGAATGCCCAGCAGCATCAACGGCTTCCCGGTGCGCTTGACCGCCAGCAGCACCACCGGGATCAACATCACGAGCCCGATCTCGAAGAACATCGGCAGCCCGATCAGGGCCGCGACGAGCGCCATCGCCCACGGCAGGCTCTTGTCGCGGGCCTTGCCGAGCACGGTGTCGACGATCTGGTCGGCGCCGCCGGAGTCGGCCAGCAGCTTGCCGAGCATCGCGCCGAGGGCGATGAGGATGCCGACGGACGCGACCGTGCTGCCGACGCCGGTCGTGAAGCTCTTCAGCAGCTTGTCGACCGGCATCCCGGCGGTCAGCCCGAGCGCGAGCGAACCGAGCACCAGCGACAGGAACGGGTGCAGCTTCACCTTCGTGATCAGCACGACGATGACGGCGATCGCGACGACGGTCGCGACGATCAGGCGCGTGGAGTGGCCGGTCCAGCCGGCGGCGAGGACGGCGTTCACGCGTGCTCCCGGAAGGCGGCCAGCGCGGCTTCGGTGATCTCCTCCGGAGTGCCGGTGATGGCGAAGATCGCGCCGGGCTCGTCCGGCTGCAGGGGTTCGAGGGTGGCCAGCTGCGACTCCAGCAGCGACACCGGCATGAAGTGGCCCGACCGGGTCTTCATGCGCTCGGCCAGCAGTTCGCGCGGGCCGTCGAGGTGGGCGAACCAGACGTCGCCGCCGCTGCGCAGGACGTCGCGGTACCGGCGCTTGAGCGCGGACGACGTCACGACGCCGCCGGCGGCCTGGTGCTCGCGGATCCAGCCGGCGATGGCTTCGAGCCACGGCGCGCGGTCCTCGTCCGTCAGCGGCGTGCCGGCGGTCATCTTGTCGATGTTGGCTTTCGGGTGGAACGTGTCCGCTTCCGCGTACTCGACACCGAGGGCCTCGGCGAGCGCCGTGCCGATCGTCGTCTTCCCGGAGCCTGACACCCCCATCACCACGATGACGGTCATCCGCACCTCCCACTTCGTTGTGCCCAGGCGAGTGAAACTCAAAAGTACTACTTATTCAAGATGAAGTACTACTTAATCGAATCAGACGTTAGCCTCGCGGAGTGGGGACCGACAGGCACGAACAGGTGCTGGACGCGCTGGGTGCGGCGATCGCGAACGGATCGCTGGCGCCGGGCACCGTGCTGCGCTCCGAAGAGCTGCAAGAACGCTTCGGCGCTTCGCGGACCGTGGCCCGCGAAGTCGTGCGCGTGCTGGAGACGATGCAGCTGACCACCAGCAAACGCCGGGTCGGGGTGACCGTCCGGGAGCCGGCGGAGTGGAACCACTACGACCCGCGGCTGATCCGCTGGCAGCTCGACGGCCCGGCCCGCCCGGCGGCGCTCGCCACGCTGAACGAGCTGCGCTCGGCGATCGAGCCGTGCGCGGCGCGGTTCGCGGCCCTGCGCGCGACGCCGGAGGAACGCGGCCGCCTCGGTGCGCTGGCGGAGCGGCTGGCGCGGACGGCCAGGGCGCGTGACCTTTCGTCGTTCCTCGGGTTCGACATCGCCTTCCACGACCTGCTGCTGACCGCGTCCCGGAACCCGATGTTCGGGCAGCTGTCGGAGGTCGTCGCGGAGGTGCTCACCGGGCGGACCGGGCACGGCCTGATGCCGCCGGAGCCGCAGCCCGAGGCCGTCGCGCTGCACGTCGCGGTGGCCGCGGCGGTGGCCGACGGCGACGCCGACCGGGCGGAGCGGGCGATGCGCGACATCGTCGTCCAGGCCCGTGACGAGATCGCCGCCCTGGTGGCGGAGGAGGGGGCCGAGGTCGAGTAGCCTCCTGGGGAACTGGACTTACTTCCGCCGGGGGGCACGGGTGAGCGCGGCGCGCGCGATCGGACTGGTGTTGGGCGTGGCGGCCGACGGCGCCCTCGGCGACCCCCGCCGTCGCCTCCCGGTGACGGCGTTCCGCCGTCTCCCGCACCGCTCGAGCGTCCTGGTCGCGGCCGCGGCGGTGGTCGGCGGCGCGCTGCTGGAGCGAGCCGGCCGAGGCCGCCCGCTGGTGCAGGCCTCGGCGACGGCGGTGACGACGTGGGCGGTCCTCGGCGCGGCGGGCTTGGCTCAGCAGGGCACGGAACTGGCCCGCGACCTGGAGGAGTGCCGCTTCGAGCCGGCCCGGACCACACTGTCCGAACTGGACCCCCGGGTGGCCGACGGCCTGGGCGCGATCGCGCTGTCCCGAGCCTCGGTGGAGACGCTGGCGGAGAACACGTCCGACGCGGTGGTGGCCCCGCTGGTGTGGGGCGCCCTCGCGGGCGTGCCGGGCTTGCTGGGCGCGCGGGCGGTGAGCCTGCTGCGCCGGTCGCGAGCGGGCCGCCCCGGCCACTGGGCGGTGGACCGACTGGACGAGCTGGTCCACCTGGTGCCCACCCGCGTGGCGGCGGCCTTGACGGTCCTGGCGGCCCCGGTGGTCGGCGGCTCGGCGGGCGGCGCCTGGCGGGCCTGGCGCCGCGACACGATCGCCCACCCGAGCCCGAACGCGGGCCGCGTGGAGGCGGCGTTCGCCGGAGCGCTGGAGATCCGGGTCGGCGGCCGCACGGTGTACCCGCACGGCGTGCTGGAGCTGCCGGTGCTGGGCGTCGGGCGGAATCCGGACGCGGGCCACGTGACGCGCGCGGTGGAGCTGTCCCGCGTGGTCGGCTGGCTGGCGGGAGCGACCGCGGTGGTGGTCGCCGTGGTGGCGGGTTTCGGGCGCCGCTGACACTCGCCGTTCATGACGTCGTTGGCCCCAGTGTCGCCACGGCAAGTGGCCTCACCCCAGGGCCATTTCCGGCCTACTTCTGATGGCCACTTTCGGCGAGTTCGTCGTCGGCGAGGATCTCCGCGACCGACTTCCGGCGCGAAGGGGCCGCCGAGGAGGACGCGTCCAGCGCTCCGCCCGGCTTCAGCTCGCGGACCGTGAAGTACAGCCAGCCGAGCAGCGCCATCGCGCCGAACGCGATCCACTGCAGCGCGTACGACAGGAACGGTCCCGAATCCGTCTGCGGCAGCGGCAACGCGCCGAGCACGCCGGGCTGGCCGACGTCGAGCTGGAAGTAGCCCGGCCGGATGTCGAGGCCGCCCGCGCGCGCCACCACCCGGGAGTCGACGACGTAGCTCTGCAGCCGCCCGCCGGTCGAGGCGTCGGCGAAGGCGTCGCGGTGCTTCGGGTCGTTTTCGTCGGCGCGCACGCGAGCCGTCACGGTGACGGTCCCGGCCGGCGGCGGCGCGAACGGCAGCGCGGCCGACTTGCTGTCCAGCCGGACGTAGCCGCGGTCGATCAGCACGATCGTGCCGTCGGTGGTCCGCATCGGCGTCAGCACCTCGAAGGCCCCTTCGCCCTGGACCGTCCGCAACCGCGCGATGACCTCCTTGTCCGGCAGGTACTGGCCGGTGATCGAGACGAGGTGCCACTCGGTGCGCTGGTCGGGCACGCTCCCCGGCGGCAGCAGCTGCGGCAGCGGCACCGGCGCCGCGGTGAACGACGTCTCCAGCGAGGCGTTCTGCTGCTCGCGCTCGGTGTTGCGGCTGAACTGCCACGGTGAAAGCAGCGTGAAGCAGCAGACGGCGAAGGTGAACACCACCGCCGTCAGAGCCAGCCAGCCGGGCCGGAGCAGGAACCGCAACCGCACCCCACCACGGTAAGGCGTGCCCCGTCCGGGCCGCCCGCCGACCTCCGTCACCGGTGACTCCTACCCGCGTGCACGCACCCAATCCAGCAAACCGGGCACCGCGCGCTCGATCATGCCGAGGACGTCTTCGAAGCCCTCGTCGCCGCCGTAGTACGGGTCCGGGACCTCGGCCCCCTCGGGTGCCGACGGGTCGAACGACCGCAGCAGCCGTACCTTCGCCGGGTCGCCGGCCCGCGACCGCAGGAAATCGAGGTGTCCCTCGTCCGCGGCGAGCAGCAGGTCGGCGGCGAGGTCTTCGTCCGACACCTCGGACGCGACGTGCGTGGCCGGGTAGCCGTGCGCCTTCAGCGTCGCGCGGGCGCGCTTGTCGGCGGGCTCCCCGGCGTGCCACGGGCCGGTGCCCGCGCTGGTCACCCGGACGGCGCCGTCGAGACCGGCGTCGGCGAGCTTGGCCCGGAACACCAGCTCGGCCATCGGGGAGCGGCAGATGTTGCCGGAGCAGACGAAGACGATGTGCGTCACGCCCCGAGCGTAACCAGCGGGTTCACCCGGTCACCCGCCCGCTCGGCGGTATCCGCGGCGCGCGGCACGCACTTAGCGTCGATCGGGCGAGGACGCGAACCGGAAGGAGAGCGATCATGCACGGGTGCTGCTCGAAGTGCACCGGCCTGGGCTGCGGCTGCTGCGGCAACTGCAACTGACCGGCTCCGGCGCCCGCGGCGGCTCGACGCCGCCGGGGCGCCCCTAACCCGCCGTACAGGTCGCCGACGTCGCTTCGCCGAGAGCGCGCGCGTGCAGTGCGCCGAACCGGTGGAAACCGTCCACGATGCTCGCCGTCACCAGCTGCCGGAGCGGGCACGATCGCGCCGCCCGGACCGGGATCGTCGCCGCCAGCTCGGTCAGCAGGCCCGTGTTGAGCCCGTCGATCACCGGGCGGATCTGCCCGAGGTCCGGGCGGGTCGACGGCGCCTCCGCGGGGTGCGCGTCCCAGCGTGCGTAGAGGCCGCGCTGCACCAGCTTGTTCGCCTCGATCTGGGCGCGGAAGAACCGCACCGCGTCCGCCGGGGCGAGGCCCAGCTGCGGGGCCCGCGCCGCGACCGAGTCGTAGATCTGCTGCTCCCGCGCCGGGTCGTCGATCGGCGACGGCGTGCCGTACTTGGCCGCGGCCACCTGGTCGGCGATCGCGACGCGCTGCGCCGCCAGATCGGTGAGCCGCCACAACGACGTGGACGTGTCCGACGCCGAGGCGGGCGCGGCGAAGAGCAGGGACCCGGCGAGGACCGCCGTCACCGAGACGAGCAAGGACCGAAGGCGCATGATCCGGAAAGGTACATGCGAAAATCACCGCGTGTCCGCGCCCTCCGCCCTTTCCGAAGTCATCTCCGTGCTGGAGCGGGCTTACCCGCCCGAGCTCGCCGAGTCGTGGGACGCCGTCGGCCTCGTCTGCGGCGACCCCGCCGAACCCGTGAGCCGGGTGCTGTTCTGCGTCGACCCCGTCGCCGAGACCGTCGACGAAGCCGCCGCACTCGGCGCGCAGCTGATCGTCGCGCACCACCCCCTGCTGCTGCGCGGCGTGCACGGCGTGCCCGCCGACACCGCCAAGGGCGCGCTCGTGCACCGGATGATCCGCGAAGGCATCGCCCTCTACTGCGCGCACACCAACGCCGACTCCGCCGACCCCGGCGTCTCCGACGCCCTCGCGCAGGCGATCGGGCTGCGCGTCACCGGCCCGCTGGAGCCGAAGGCCGACGGCGTCACCGGCATCGGCCGCCTCGGCGAACTGCCCGAGGCCGAGCCGTTCGCGGCGTTCGTCCAGCGCGTCGCCGACGCCCTGCCCGCGACCGTGCCGGGCGTGCTCGGCGCGGGCGACGCGGACCGCCCGATCCGCACCGTCGCGGTGTCCGGCGGTGCCGGGGACTCCTACCTGAAGCAGGCCACCGACGCCGGCGTCGACGCCTTCGTCACCGCCGACCTGCGGCATCACCCCGCCGGCGAGCACCTCGCGGGCCGCGGCCCGGTCCCCGCGCTGGTCGGGCTGACCCACTGGGCCAGCGAGTGGCCCTGGTGCGGGCAAGCCTCGGCGGTCGTGGCGCAGGCGTTTGCGGGTAACGTCGACGTTCACGTCTCCACGCGGTGCACCGACCCGTGGAACGTCCGCGCCGAGCGCACATCGATCTAAGAGGAGCACCGTGAAGGCCGAACCCGCCGTGCAGCGCCAGTTGCTCGAGCTCGCGAAGGTGGACGCCGAGCTCTCGCGCACCGCGCACCGCCGTCGCACCCTGCCCGAGCTGGCCGAGATCGACGCGGGGGAGAAGACCGCCCGCGAGCGCCGCGACGCGCTCGTGTCGGTGGAGACCGCCGCCTCCGACCTCGACCGCGAGATCGCCCGCCAGGAGAAGGAGATCGAGTCGGTGCGCGCCCGCGAGGACCGCGACCGCAAGCTCCTGGCCTCCGGCTCGGTCAACTCCAAGCAGATGACCGACATCGAGCACGAACTGCATTCGCTGGAACGCCGTCAGCGCGCGCTGGAGGACGACCTGCTGGAGCTGATGGAGCAGCGCGAGGCCCTCGGCCTGGACGCGCAGCGCACCGGCGCCGAGGTCGACAAGGCCGAAGCCGAGGTCGCCGCCGCGATCGCCCGCCGCGACGAGGCGTTCAAGGACCTCGACACCACCCGCGCGCGCCGCGACGAAGACCGCGTGAAGCTGCTGCCGCGCTTCCCGGAGCCGCTGCTCAAGCTGTACGAGCGCGTCCGCGAGCACAAGGGCATCGGCGCCGCGCTGCTGCGGGCGCGGCGCTGCGGCGCGTGCCAGCTGGAGCTGGACCGCAACACCGTCAACGAGATCAAGGCCGCGCCGGAGAACGAGGTCATCCAGTGCGAGAACTGCGGGGCGATCCTGGTCCGGACCCTGGAGTCGGGTCTGTGACGTCGCATGTGGTGGTCGAAGCCGACGGGGGTTCGCGGGGCAACCCGGGCCCGGCCGGCTACGGCGCGGTCGTCAAGGACGCGGTCACCGACGAGGTGCTCGCCGAGCGCAAGGAAAGCCTCGGCGTCGTCACCAACAACGTCGCCGAGTACCGCGGGCTGATCGCCGGTCTCGCCGCCGCGGCCGAGCTCGGAGCGTCCACTGTGGACGTCCGGATGGACTCGAAGCTCGTGGTGGAGCAGATGTCCGGGCGCTGGAAGATCAAGCACCCGGACATGCAGCCGCTGGCCGAGCGGGCCAAGGAGCTGGCTTCCGGCTTCTCCCGCGTCAAGTACGCGTGGATCCCGCGGGCGGAGAACTCCCACGCCGACCGCTTGGCCAACGAGGCCATGGACGCGGCCACCGGCAAGCCCGCCGCCGGCCGGCCGGGCAAGGCCGCGAAGACCGAAAAGCCGAAGCTGCCGACCCGGCAACCCGACCGCGCGGCGGTGGCCTGGACCGGCGCCCGCGGCACCCCGACCCGGCTGCTGCTGCTCCGCCACGGCCAGACGGAGATGTCGGCGCTGCGCCGCTACTCCGGCCGCGGCGACGTCCCGCTGACCGAACTGGGCCGGACGCAGGCCGCCGCGGCGGCGAAGCGGCTCGCCGAGACCGAGGGCCTGGTGGTCGACGGCGAGGCCGTCCCGATCATCTCTTCGCCGCTCACCCGCACGAAGCAGACCGCGCAGGCCGTCGCCGACGCGCTCGGCGGCCGCGTCGAGACCCACCCCGGGCTCATCGAGACCGACTTCGGCGAGTGGGAAGGCCTGACGTTCGCCGAAGCGGCCGACCGCGACCCCGAGCTCCACCGGTCCTGGCTGGGCGACAGCTCGGTGCCGCCGCCCGGCGGGGAGAGCTTCGACGTCGTCCACCGGCGCGTCCGCAAGGCCCGCGACGAGCTCATCGCCGAGCACGGCGGCCGGACGTTGGTGCTGGTCAGCCACGTGACGCCGATCAAGACCCTGCTCCGGATGGGCCTCGACGCCGGCCCGCAGCTGCTGTTCCGGCTGCACCTGGACCTGGCGGCGCTGTCGATCGTCGAGTTCTACCCGGACGGGAACGCTTCGGTCCGGCTGGTCAACGACACCTCGCACCTGGTCTGACCGGCGGAAATGTGGGGCGGATCACGCTCAACCCCGACGCCTGGCGGACCCCGGATGGGGTATTGGCTACAGTGTCTCGACCGCGTCGCCGCGGTGGCGGACCCGGCTCCCGGGTCCCGTCAGGGGGCGCCGGCTCGCGCGTATCCCACCGGCAGAAGCCTGCGGGCGGAACAGTGACGAGGACATGACGGCTAGCGCACTCACCGAGACCTCTCCCAGCGACGTGCCCGAGGACCCGGCCGCCACCACGGCCGCCCGCGGCTGGGGCGCGCGCCTGGCGCCGGTGCTGGCCGTGCTCGCCGGCGTCGCGGCGGTCGCCGTCCACGCCACCCGCTACGGCCACTGGATCGTCGACGACGCCGCCATCACCTTCGCCTACGCCCGCAGCTTCGCCGACGGCCTCGGCCCGGTGCTGCAGCCGGGCGCCCCGCCGGTCGAGGGCTTCTCCGACCCGACGTGGATGGTGCTGCTCGGCCTCGGCAAGCTCGTCGGCCTCTTCGACCACGGCGCGCTGTTCGGCATCCCGGACTACGTGCTGTTCCCGAAGGCGCTGGGCCTGCTGTTCACCGGCGGCGTCCTGACGGCCTGCCACATCGCCGCGAAGCAGATCTTCACCCGCTTCGCGTGGCTGGCGACGCTGATCGCCGGCCTGACGCTGGCGACGATCCCGTCGTACGTCATCTGGGTCGTCTCCGGCCTGGAGAACTCGCTGTTCGCGTTCGCGGTCGTCACCCTCGGCGTGACGCTGTTCGTCTCGGTCAAGCGAGACGTGCTGCTGACGCCGAAGGTCGCGCTGTGGTGCGGGGTCATGGTGGCGTTCGCCGCGCTGACCCGCCCCGAAGGCCTGATCTACGCGGGCGCGTACCCGCTCGCGGCGCTGTTCCTGCTGCGGTCCGGGCTGTTCTGGAAGAGCTTCCGGCTCGCGCTGCTGTCGGTGGCGGCGTTCGCCGTGCCGTTCGGCGCGTACGTCGTCTGGCGGTACGCGGAGTTCGGGCGGCTGCTGGCCAACCCGTCGGTGGCCAAGCAGCAGGGCCTGCCCGGGTTCGACGCGGTGAAGCGGCCGTTCGAGCTGGTCGGCTACGCGGGCTGGGCCGGCGTGATCGTGCTGGCGCTGGTGATCGCGTTCGCGCTGGCCAAGGCGCCCTGGCGGCGGCCGCTGATCGCGCTGCTCGTGCCGCTGGGGCTCGGGATCGTCGCGTACGGCGTGATGGTCGCCGACTGGATGTACCAGCACCGGTTCGCCAGCCCGATCTGGGCGCTGGCGGTCATCGCGGGCACGCTGTCGGCCGGTGAGCTGCTGCGCCACCGGCGGGCGCTGCTGCGCGCCGGGATCGTCGTGGTGCTGGTCGGCGCGTTCGTCCCGTCGGCCGTCGGCTTCGCGGCCGCGGCGGACAAGTTCGCGAAGAACCCGAACATCACAGCGTGCCTGGTGGCCGACCGCTTCGGCCGCGGCTTCAACACCTACGCCGACATCCTCGGCCTGCAGAAGGCGTCGCTGCTGCTGCCGGACCTCGGCGGCTCGTCGATGACCAGCAGGCTCGAACTGGTCGACATGGCCGGCCTGGTGAACAAGCCGATCGCCGACCTGGTGCACGACAACGACCTCGCCGGTCTGCGCGACTACGTGTTCGACACGGTCAAGCCGACGTTCATCCACTCGTGGGGCCCCTGGGCGGCGGGCAACGGGATCGCTCTCGACCCGCGTCTCGACCGCGACTACCTGCTGATCTACAGCTCCCCGATCGAAGGCCTCCGCAACGGCGACTGGGTCCGCCGCGACGCGGTGCCGGACCCGGCCAAGCTGAAGGCGGCCCAGGAGTACGCGGCGAAGACGATCCCGGCGGTGGCCGCGGACCGCTTCGGTGGCCCCTTGGACGACTGCGGCGCGACGATGCACCCGGGTCAGACGATCAAGCTGCCCGAATGATCATGACGCCACCCCGAGGCTGAGCCAGAGCGCGACGGTCGCCGCCGCCAGGCTCAGCGGGGTGGTGAGCGCCCCCAGTGCGTGGAACGTCCTGGGGGAGGGTGGCTCCGGGAGTGTCCGGCGCCACAGCAGGGTCGCCAGTGAGCCGAGGTAGGTCGCGTTCGGGCCGATGTTGACGCCGAGCAGCACGGCCAGCAGCACACCCGGCGCCGGGTGCGGGCCCAGTACCGACAGCAGGATGAGCGTGGCCGGCAGGTTGTTGACCAGGTTGGCGAGCAGGGCGGCCACCCCGGCCGCCACCAGCAGGTCGGCCAGGCCCGTCGACGTCGGCAGGACCTCGCGCAGCACGCCGCCGAGGAGGTGCTCCGAAACCGCCTCGACGACGACCGCCAGTCCCAGCACGAACAGGCACAGCTGCGGCGCCGCCTCGGTGACCAGCTGCCACGGCCGGATCTTGCCGCGCGCCAGCGCCCGCACGCCGAGGACGAGCGCCGCCAGCGCGGCGATCCAGACCGGCTCGACGTGCCCGAGCTGCCCGACCGCGAACCCGGCGAGCGTCAAACCGAGGACGACGAGCGCGAACGTCGGCGGCTCGAGGTGCTGCCGCGGTTCGGGCGTTTCGCGCGGCCGCAGGTCGGCGGCGAAGAACCGCAGGAACACGACCAGTTCGACGGCGAGCGTGACCAGCCACGGCAACGCCATCAGCGCGGTGAACCCGGCGAAGGTCAGCCCCGACGCGGCGAACGCCAGCAGGTTCGTCAGGTTGGACACCGGCAGCAGCGTCGACGCCGAGTTGGCCAGGTGCGCGCAGGCGTAGACGTGCGGCCGCGCGGGCAGTTCGAGACTGGCGGCAGTGGCGAGGACGACGGGGGTGAGCAGCACGACGGTGGCATCGAGGCTGAGGACCGCGGTAACCCCGCCCGCGGCGGCGAAGGTCAGGATCAGCAGCCGCCGCGGCCGGCCGTGGCACGCCTCGGCGAGCCGGTTGCCGAGCCACGCGAAGACCCCGTCGACACTGGCCAAAAAGGACAAAAGCAGAATGGCGGCGAGAAAACCCAGAGTGGGCAGGATTTCCACGGCCCGCTCCCCGGCCGCGGCCGGCGGAACCAGCCCCAGCAGCAGAGCAACCCCCGCGGCAGGAACGGCGGCGACCGCTTCCGGCCAGCCCCGCGGCCGGACAATGGCGAAGACGAGCACACCGGCCAGGAGCGCCAGGCTTGCCGCGCCCGCGAGGAAGTTCACGCGTTCACGCTAACCGCGCCCCGATCTTGTCGGTGCCTCCGGGTAGCGTGGAAAACGGGGGGCGCCCCCGCGGGCGGGAGTCCGAAGTGGACTTCGGGACCGGGCCGCGGAGTGCGGCGGTTTGCCCGCCGGAAACGCGGGTGGCGTCTGCAGTCCGGTTGGTCCTGTGTCCTGCGCGCTGCCAGGACCGTGCCGTGACGACCCCTTGATGTTAACGCGAACACCACGCATACTCTGGCGAACCGCAGCGGCGCGAGGAGTCGACGGCATGAACGCAATGTGGTCACGTGCCCGTCGCGACACCGATGTTAGCGCTCACTTAACGGCCCCGAATCGACTCTCTGTCGTCGCCCAGCGTAACCGCAGACTCCCCGTGACGCTCCGGCGCACGTAGCTGATCGCCCCGACCAACGCAGTTCGAGGAGAAGAACCAGTGAAACGAACACTGTCGCGGATCGGCGCGATGCTGGGTGCGATCCTCATGGTGATCAGCGCCCAGGTCCTGTTCGCCGTGGACCGCGCGGCCGCCGCGGACCCGTTCACCGGCTACCTGATGGTGCACTTCACCGGGGAAAGCACTACCGGTGAGCAGATCTACCTCGCCCACAGCCGCGACGGCCTGCACTGGAACGACCTGAACAACGGCGCTCCGGTCCTGCTGTCCACCGTGGGCACCGGCGGGGTGCGCGACCCGGCGCTCGTCCGCTCGCCCAACAGCGACAAGTTCTGGATCATCGCGACCGACCTGCGCATCGCGAGCGGCACGTCGTGGAGCGACGCGGCCGACCGGGGCAGCAGGCAGCTCGTCGTGTGGGAGTCCGCGGACCTGGTGAACTGGTCCGCGCCGCGCCTGCTCGACGTGGCCGGCGCGATCTCCGGCGCGGGTGACGCGTGGGCACCGGAGGCGATCTTCGACCCGGCGACCGGCGACTACGTTGTCTACTGGGCGACGAACGCCACCCTCGGCGGCGTCAAGAAGCACCGCATCTACTACACGCGGACCCGTGACTTCCGGACGGTCACCGCGCCGACGCTCTACATCGACCGGGGTGCGGGCCAGGGCATCATCGACACCCAGATCGTGGAGTCGCCCACCAGCGTCGGCGGCTTCCGCTACTACCGCGCCTCCGCCGACGGGCAGATCACCATCGAGGGCAGCAATGCGATCCTCGGGACGTGGACGCGGATCGGCGACCTGTCCCACATGGGCATCTCCAACGATTGGGCGGACGACGGCAACGTGGTCGAGGGCCCGATGTGGATGCCGATCAACGGCCGCACCGAATGGGGCCTGTGGCTGGACCAGTTCAAAACCGGCCGCGGGTACATGCCGCTGACGTCGGCCAACCTCGGCAGCACGAACAACTTCCGCACGGTGTCGGACTACGCGCTGGGCAGCACCCTCAAGCGCCACGGCGGCATCATGAGCCTGACCGCCGCCGAGGAGAGCCGCGTGCTGGCCAAGTGGGGCGTGACCAGGCCGGTCAACCGCCTGCAGTCGTTCAACTTGCCGGACCGCTACGTGCGCCACGCCAACTTCGACGTGCGCATCGACCCGAACGTCAGCCCGCTGCAGGACTCCCAGTTCCGGATCACGCCCGGCCTGGCCGACTCCTCGGCGGTGTCGTTCGAGTCGGTCAACTACCCCGGCCACTACCTGCGGCACTTCAACTACGACTTCGTGCTCGCCTCCTACGACGGCACCACGCAGTTCCAGGCCGACGCCACGTTCCGCCAAGTCACCGGGCTGGCGTCCTCGACGTGGAGCTCCTTCCAGTCCTACAACTACCCCGACCGCTACCTCCGCCACTACGACCACCAGCTCAAGCTCGACCCGATCACCACCGCGATCGCGCGCAGCGACGCCACGTTCCGCCTGACCAGCTGACCAAGCCGAACAGCGGCAAAGGGGTGGACGCACCAGCGTCCACCCCTTTGGCAGGGCTCAACGACCCCGGCTCAACGACCTTCCACCCGCTGCGAAGACTTCGCCAGCGCCCCACCGAGCTCCGCCCGCCCGGGAATCCCGAGCTTCCGGTACGCCCCGGACAAGTGCAGCTCCACCGTCCGCCGCGTCAGGTGCAGGGCCGTGGCGATCTCGCGGTTGGTCAGCCCCTGCGCCGCCATCACCGCGATCCGGTTCTCCTGGCGGGTCAGCCCGTGCTCGTTGTCCTTCGCCGGCGTCAACGCACGCCGGGACGAGCGCAGCTCCTCCGCCGCGCGGCGGGCCAGGGGGCGGGCGCCGCACTGCTCGCTCAGCTCCACCGCCTGCCGCAGCGTCTCGATGGCCTTTTCGGACTGACCGTGGCGGGCCTGCAGCGTGCCGAGCTCCGTCAGGGCCGTGGCCAGCTGCAGGCGGGACGGCGACGACCGCAGTGTCGCGATCGCCTTCTGCAGTGCTCGCTCCGCTTCGTCGTCCTCGCGGACCAGCCCGAGCGTCGTGAGCGCCGTGCCCAGCGGCCGGGCCGCGCCCCAGCGGGCCGAGGCGTTCATGTCCTCTTCGGCCAGGCGGGCCGCGTCGTCGGTCTGGCCGAGGGCCAGCGCCGCGCGGGCCGCGTGCGCGCGCCACGGCACGAACCCCGGGAACCGCATGCCGTGGTGCGCCAGCCGGCGCCCGCAGCTCAGCAGGTCCTCGAACCCGAAGCGCGTGTACCCCGTCGCGACCCGCAGGCGCCCGCGCGCGTACAGCAGGTACGTGTGCGTGAACAGGCCCTGGCTGGCGACGAAGTCCATCCGGTCCAGCAGCGACGTCGCCGCCTCGAACCGGCCCAGGTCCACCCAGCACTCGACGAGCTTCGCCGCGCACAGCACGCCCACCGGGCAGGTCGTCGTGCCGCCGCGCTCGTCGAAGCGGCGCAGCAGCGATTCGAAGTGGACGCTCGCGCGCTGCAGGTCGCCGCTGGCCTGCAGCGCGATCCCGCGGGCCAGGGTCGGCAGCGCGCCGTGCGGGACGTGCACGTCCCACGGCTCGCGCTCGACGTCGAGGACCCGGCACAGCCGGTCGACGTGGGCCGGCTCGTCCGCGAGCACCGCCGTCGCCAGTGTGAAGAAGTAGTGCTGCTCGAACAGCTCGCCGTCGTCGCCGACCAGCTCCCGGGGGTTCCGGGTAGCGGGGGCCTCGGCGCGGGGCGGAGCCCCGGCTTGACTCAGCGCGTCCGCGAAGTGCCCGACGGCGTCCTGCGCCGATTCGCCGCTGCGGACGGCGTCCAGCGCCAGCAGCGCCGAGCGGCTCCGCTGGGCCGCCGGGTCGGTCAGCGGGGCCCACTGCTCCTCGAAGTCGCGGAACTCCGGGGGCGGGCCGAGCCTGCTGCCGGCTTCGGCGAGGTAGGTCATGCACAGCAGCGGCCACACGGCGTCCGGGCCGCCCGCGTCGAGCCGCGCCGCGATCTGGCCCGCCGCGCTGATCCCGAGCCGGGCGTCCTGGCCGCCGCAGAGCGACAGCAGCATCGCCGTGGCGATGTACGCGGCCGTCTCGCGGTTGCCGACCGTGTCGACGGCCTCCCGCACCCGCTTCGCCGCGCCGGGCGGGTCGAACTGGAACTCCGCGTGCGCGAGCTGCAGCAGCACGGCCATCCGGCGCCCGGACGTCAGCCGCTCCTCCAGCGCCCGCCGCAGGTGCCGCGCGGCCAGCTCGGGCCGTCCGGAGAACACCGCGTCGCGCGCGCTCAGCCGCAGCACGTCCACGGCCCACGGGATCCGGATCGACGTCGCTTCCAGCAGGTGGGCGGCCACGCGCTCGGGTGGCGCCCCCGCCTCGGTCAGCAGCTTCGCCGCCCGGGAGTGGTTGACCGCCCGCGTGGTCTGCGGCATGTCCTTCAGCAGGGAGTTGCGGACGAACGAGTAGGTCAGCGTCGGCTGGTCGCTGTTGTTCAGCACGTGCAGCCGGACCAGGGTGTCGATCGCCTGCAACGCGTCGAGCTCGTCGACGCCGGCCAGCCGGGCCAGCAGGTCGAAGCCGGCGTCCTCGCCGAGGATCGCCGCCGCGTGCAGGATGGCCGGCGCGTGCGGGAACTCCTGGATCCGGGTGGTGAGCACCTGCCCGATCAGCGAGGAGCCGAGCTCGTGCGGGTCCGCGCCGGGCAGCAGCCGCGGCCGCAGCGCCTGCAGCAGCACCGGGTTGCCGCCGGTCGCCTCGCGGCAGGCGGAGGCCAGCTCCCCGGGGGCGAGGCCGAGGATCTCCGCCGCGGCCGCGGCGCCGAGGCCGTTCAGCGTGATCGTGACCGGCGTGCTGCCCACCATGTCCAGCAGCGCGACCTCGCGGTGCGGGGGATAGCCGATGACCGACGTCAGGACGAGCAGCACCGGCAGCTCGAGCACGCGGTTGCGGAGGTAGGCCAGGCACCGCATGGACCAGGCGTCGGCCAGGTGGATGTTGTCGATGCCGAGGAACAGCGGACCGCGCTCGGTGGCGTCGCGGACGATCCGGAAGAAGAGGTCGAGCGCTTCGCTCTCGCCCGCCGTCCCGCACAGCTCGGTGACGGGCGGGCGCGGGGGCGCCCCCGGCTCCTCGAGCGCGTCGGCCAGCTGGCGGACGAGCCCGCCCGGCAGGTGGCTCTCCAGCCGCGACCCGGTGGCCGTCGCGACGGTGAAGCCCGCGTCCGCGGCCAGCGCCCCTGCGGTCCGCAGGGTGGCGCTCTTGCCCATGCCGAACTCGCCGGCCACCACCGCACTGGCGGCCGTGCCGTCCAGCACGACCGGGAAAAGACCGGTCAGGCGGCCGAGCTCGGGCTCGCGGCCGGGGAGCCGCGGGGCGGGATGCTTCGGTACCGAAGCCCCGCTGGCGGGGTGCTCGGGATTTACTTCGGTATCCACCGTAAGGACTTTCATGTTGGGTTGGGGCAGACTACTGGAAACCGGCCGACCACGGGAGACACCGCGGAGCGCGGCCGGTACCGGCGACGACCTGACCAGGGGAGACGATGGACGCAGCGGATGCGAACCCGATCTTCCCGACGGCCGGCCGATGCGCGCAGAGGGCCATCGCGGCCACGCCGAGCGCGAGCAGCAGGAGCGGGCCCGCCGCCGGCCCCCGCAGGGCCGCCGGCCCGGCCGGCTTCCGGCGCCGGGCCGCACCGTCACCCGGGGGCAGGTAGCCCAGCCGCACCGCCTCCGCCAGCGCACCGGTCACCGGGGTGAACCCGGCGACCCGGCTCCGGCAGCGGGCGCAGCCGAGCAGGTGGGCCTCGAACCCCTCCGGATCGTCGTGGACACCGAGCCCGTAGGCCGCGGCGTCGCCCCTCCGGCCCTTCATCGGATCGTCACTTCCCCGAGCGCCTTCCGCAATTGCCGCATCGCCGTGTACAACCGCGATTTAACGGTTCCCTCCGGAATTCCGAGAATTTCCGCCGCTTGCCGAACGGTGTTTCCGGCGAGATATGTCTCATAGATGACGGACTGATATTTGGCGTCCAGTTCCCGCAATGCCCGAGTAATCGTTAGCGCCGCTAACGAGCTGTCCGCGCGATCTTTGGACTCGGCGTTTTCCGGGATCTCCAGAGCGACCTCCTGCGGGCGGACGCGGCGATTCCTCCAGCCGTCGATGACGATCCGCCGGGCCACCGTGAGCAGCCATCCGCGGAGCATTCCGGGCTCGCGCTCGAGCGTGTCGGAGTGCTGCCAGGCGCGGATCATGGTCTCCTGCACCACGTCTTCGGTCCACTGCCGGTCATGGTTGGTCAAGGCCAGTACCTGCGCAAACAGGGTGGCGCGGAAGTCCTTGTAGAGCAGGGGGACGAGGTCGTCTCCCGCGGCGAGGCCGGTGTCGACCGCAGTGGCGGACGACGCGTAGCCGACGTGGCCGCGACTTTCTCTTCCCGGTGCTTCCATAAAGCTCGCAACCTCACCTGACTGACGGATCGTGGGGTCATCGGAGCGTAGCGCAAAACGACTTAATAGGCCATATGCATTAGTTTTCCCCCTCAATTCGACGTCGTGCCGTCCACGAACGCCGCGAACTGGTTCACAATGTGACTTGTGATGTACGTCACAGGTCACTAAAGGGTGACGACGAGAACCGGATCACACCTTCTCCCCGTACCAGGAGGTGAAGACTTCTTTGCGAAGGGACAACGGGGATGCCGCTCCGATTCGTGGCGTTGCTGGCCGCCACGGCCGTGCTCGTGCTGGGCTGCGCACTGCCGGCGTCGGCCGGGGAACTGCAGCAGACCGACCGCGCCCTGCTGACCCGGCTCAAGCAGCACACGCTGTGGGCCGTGCCGTCGAGCAGGCTCGCCGTCGAGCGGGCCACCAACCGGCGCGTGCGTGCCGTCGCCGTCCGCATCGCCGACGACCAGGCCCGGCTCGACGTCGCCCTGCGCGCGGTCGCCGACCGGCTCGCCGTCACCCTCCCGGGCGAGCCGACCGGCCAGGAGCGCGACTGGGCCGACGAGATCGCCGCCGGCTCCGGCGACGCGTTCGACCGCACCTACGTCAACCGCCTCCGCGCCGAATACGGCACGCTCTTCGGGCTCGCCTCCGACGTCCGCGCGGGCACCCGCGACGACGACGTCCGCGCGTTCGCCCAGACCGCCGTCGACACCTCACTCGGGCACCTGACGCTCCTCGAGAGCACCGGCCTCGCCGAAACCACGTCCCTGCTCGTCTCCGCCACCGAGGACGACACCCTCGGCGGCGGCGCCATCGCCGCCGGCGCCGTCCTCGTGGCCCTCGCCGCCGTCGCCACGTTCGGCCTGCTCCGCCTGCTCGGGACCCCCGGCAGGACCTCGCCGCGCACCCGGAGGTAAGCCGCCCCATGTCCCTTTCCGCCGCGCTGATCCCGGTGTCGCCGCACGACACCGGGATCGCCGAGGCCGCCGCGCTGTCCGGCCGCCTCACCTACCTCTGCATGTGCCTGACGCTGTGCTGGGGCGTCCTCGCCGCGACCGGCTGGGTCCGCCGGTTCAGCGGCCAGGACGCGATCCGCACCGGGCACGTCGTGCTCGCCGCGTTCACCCTCGCCACCGGCACCCTGCACGGGCTGACCTTCCTCTTCCTGGAGGAGGATCCCTTCGGCGTCGCCGACCTGCTCGTCCCCTTCTACGACGGCACCCCGCGGCACGCACTGGGCATCGTCGGCCTCGAACTCGTCATCGCCGTGTCCGTGACCGCGGGGCTGCGCCGCAGTGCCCGCGAAGGACGGTGGCTGCGCTTCCACCAGGCCGGGTACCTCGCCATCGGCCTGCTCGCCGGGCACGCCTGGCTCGGCGCCATCGCGAGCGGGCACCTGTCCGTCGTCTGGCTCGCCGGGATCACGCTGCTCGTCCCGCCGGTGCTGCTGTCGGTCCTGCGCGTGCTGCCCGCGGCAGTGCTCGCCCGCGCCGGGCTGGTCGCGCCGCCGCCCGCCGGCGACGACCCGGAACCGGCCACCGTGCGCGTCGACGTCGACAGCCAGCGCTGCCACGCCTACGGGGTCTGCCAGTCCGAGGCACCCCAGGTCTTCCAGCTCGGCCAGGACGGGCAGCTCGCCTACGAGCGGCGCCCGGGTGCCCAGCTGGTCCCGCACGTCCAGGCCGCCGCGCGCGCCTGCCCCATGCGAGCCATCCACCTGTTGGGAGCCACCCGATGAGCGAACGCATCGTCATCGCCGGAGCCGGCCTGGCCGGCCTGCGCGCCGCCGAACGGCTGCGCGAACTCGGGTTCGACGGCGAAGTCGTCGTCCTCGGCGCCGAACCCGACATCGCCTACCACCGCCCGGCGCTGTCCAAGCAGCTGCTCACCGGCGCGGTGAGCCGCGCCGACACCCTGCTCGCCGACCCCCTCGAAGTCGACGCCGAATGGCGGTTCGGCACGCCGGTCACCGCGGTCTCGCCGAACCGGCAGGTCGTCCACCTCCGCGACGAAGAACTCCCCTACGACGGCTTGATCATCGCCACCGGCGTCGAACCGCGCCGGATGCCCGGCGCGCCGCACGGCCACCCGCGCGTGGTCGTCGTCCGCACCCTCGCCGACACGATCGCGCTGCAGCGCGCCCTCGCCACCAGCCCCGGCCCGGTCGCCGTCATCGGCGACGGCTTCATCGGCTGCGAGGTCGCCTCCAGCCTCCGCGAGATGAACCGCGAGGTCGTCCTCTTCGGCCGCGCGCGGGCCCTGCTGGCCGACGTCCTCGGGCCCGACATCGGCGACTGGCTCACGGCGCTGCACACCGCCCGCGGCGTCCACCTCGAACTCGGCACCACGATCCGCCGCTGGCGGCCCGCGCCCACGCACGTCGGCCTCGAGTTCGCCGACGGCCGCGCCCTCGACGTCGCCTGCGTCGTCGTCGCCGTGGGCAGCGTCCCGGCGGTGTCCTGGCTGCGCGGCGCCAAGCTGCCGCTCGACGACGGCGTCGTCTGCGGGCCCACCTGCCACGTCGTCGGCTCGTCGACGATCGTCGCGGCCGGCGACGTCGCCCGCTGGCCCAACCTCCGCTTCGACCCCGCGCCCCACCGGGAGGAACACTGGCTCAACGCCGTCGAGATGAGCCGGGCCGCCGCCGAGAACCTCCTCGCCGGCCCCCAGGGGTCGCCGTCCTACACGCCGGTGCCGCGCTACTGGTCCGAACAGCACGGCGTCCGCATCCAGGTGGCCGGCCGGCCGTCCCTCGCGAGTGACACCGTGCTGCTCGAATCGCCGGTCCCGGGCACCCGGCCCATCACCGGCTTCGTCCGCCAGGGCAGGCTCGTCGGCCTGATCGGCCTCGACAGCCCCGCCGCCGTCCTCCACTGGACCGCCGAACTGGCCCGCCAGCACCCGGTGCCCGCCGAGTCGCCGCCCGCAGCCCGGCCCCGCCACCACACCGAGGCGGTGGCCGGTTACTGAGCTACCATCCAGCCTGCGGACGAGCTGGCAGGGCGGTCGCGGGCCGGGGCGACCCGGCCCGAGGAAAGTCCGGACTCCGCAGGGCAGGGTGGTTGCTAACGGCAACCCGGGGTGACCCGCGGGAAAGTGCCACAGAAAACAGACCGCCCCCGTCCTGGACGGGGGTAAGGGTGAAACGGTGGTGTAAGAGACCACCAGCGTCCCGGGTGACCGGGACGGCTAGGTAAACCCCACCCGGAGCAAGGCCAAGAGGGAGCCTGCGGGCTCCTGCGCAGGCGTTCGAGGACGGCCCGTCCGAGCCTGCGGGTAGGCCGCTGGAGCCTGCCGGTGACGGCAGGCCGAGATGGATGGCCGCCGCCCCGGAAGCCGCAAGGCGACCGGGGAACAGGATCCGGCTTACATGCCGGCTCGTCCGCCCCACCAACCCGGACCCCGGGGGTCGCCCCGCGTACCCAGCCGGTCGGCCCGCGTACCCCGAAGGTCGGCCCGCGTACCCAGCCGGTCGGCTCACCGGCCGACCCTTCGGGTACGCGAGCCGACCCTCCGGGTACGCGAGCCGACTCTTCGGGTACGCGAGCCGACCCTCCGGGTGCCGGGTTCGTGGTTCCCGTGCTTGGTTACCCGGTAGTAGGGTGCGGGCATGGCGGGTGACGAGAAGCGGTTCAAGTCGGCATTCGATTCCTTGCACGCCTTCGTGTACTTCGTGCCCGAAGTTGATGCCGCGCTCACCGGCGCCGGTCTCCGGCCGGGCCGGATGCCGTACTTCGCGAGCCGGTCGGCGGCCATGGGCGCGGTCGGGCCCGAGGTCGTCGCGGCCACCTTCTACAACTTCAATCCCGAGGTCGTCGCCCGCGTGATCCCGCGCGCCTGGACCCTGGCGACGCCGGAGCAGGTCCTCGAAGCGCGGCTCGACGGCACCGGCAAGGCGCTGACCCGCCTGCTCGGCGACCACGTGAAGAGCGACGAAGTCGCCGAGGCCGCCGAACTCGCGCGCGAAGCCGCCGCCGGGTGCACCGGTGAAGGACGTCCGCTGTACGCCGCCCACGCGGGGCTCGGCTGGCCGGGGGAGCCGCACCTCGTCCTCTGGCACGCCATCACCCTGCTCCGCGAATACCGCGGCGACGGCCACATCGCCGCCCTGGTCCTGAACGGCCTCGGCGGCCTGGACGCCCTGATCACCCACGTCGCCACCGGCCGCGGGTTCGCCGCCGACGCGGCCAAGCTGACCCGCGGCTGGAGCGACGAGCAGTGGACGGCCGCCGAAGCCGCGCTCACCGAACGCGGGATCCTCGGCGCCGACGGCCGGCTCACGGAGGCGGGCGTCGCCGTCCGCGACCGCGTCGAGGTCGCCACCGAGGCCGCGGCGCGGGGACCGTGGCTGCACCTCGGTGCGGAGCGGTCGGCCCGGCTCGAAGAACTGTGCCGCGGGCTGAGCCGCCGGATCGTCGAGGCGGGCGCCTTCCCGGAGGGTGTTTTCCGACGGCCCACCACCTGACCGGCGGATCAAGATCACGCTATGTAGTGAAAAAGTTGTGAAGTATCGCGCCCCCCGTGACGGACAGCACTCAGGCTCAAGATCGACATGGGCGCCGACCGGCGGGCGGCTGTCACGGAACGGACTCGCGGGACGCGGCCGTTCGGGTCATGCAACACTGTTCCAGGCCGCACAACGGCTCCGCTGTCGGTACCCAGAGTGAGCAAATCCCGGGCAATGGGGTGAGTTCGTCAGCACACTGAGAAGTATGGGTGGCCGGGGTTCAACCCGAGCGCCCTTGCCGCGATGATGGTGGGCGTGGAGTTTTCGCGTGCCATCCGCACCACGCCGGTTGACGAGCCAGCCGGTCTCTACGCTGTGCACTTTGACCACTACCCCTCGTAGCCCCCATGATGTTGTTCGAAGCACCGCCTGAGCCAGAACCGCGCGGCCCCCACCGCGCACCGGGAGTATCGCGATGATGACCTTGACCACCCTCGACACGCTGGCCGCCGGCGAACTGGGCACGGGGAACGTGCGCCAGTGGCTGCTTGACAACGTCATCCCCCTGGTGCTGCTGTCCGTCGCGCTCCTGCTCCTGTGGCTGGGCGGCGGAAAGGGCGACAACGCCGGTGTCATGCGCCGGCTCGCCGGCGTGGTCATCGCGCTCGCCATCATCGGTCTCGCGGTCAGCGGCGCGGGCGTGAACGTGGGCCAGTGGATCGCCGGCCTGTTCACCGGCTGAGGCGGGGCCCGCGTGCGCATCAGGACCGATGACGAGGTTTACCGGGTCGACGCCGTGTGGCTCGGCCCGCCGAAAGCGACTTTTCCCTGGAGAGCCCGGTACGTCGCCTGGCTCATCGGCATCCCGACGTTCTTCGTCGTGCTCGGCGTCGAACGCTGGGCGGGGTGGAGCTTCGGGTTCTTCTCGACGGCGTGGGCGTTCGTCGCCACCATCGTGATCACCCGGCTGCTCACGGCCAAGATCAGCCACGAGCGCCCGCTCGGCACCGTGGTCGCGATGGCCGGGCGCGAGCTCAACACGCCGAGAGAACGGACCACGGGCACCGGCGGCGCGGTCAGCGCCAGCCGTGTCCGGGTGCGGGCCGAGCGCCCGTTGCCTAAGCACCGGCGAAGGCGGCAGTACCAGCACCACGGCGGCCCGCCGGGCGCCGCTCCACCCCTGCCCCCGCCGCTCTCGACGGGGGCGCAGCGCGCCACTGCGCCGGATTTCCAGGGAACACCACGAGCGCGCCGGAGCCGCGGCAACGCGGCTCGGGCCGGGAGGTAGTCGTTGTTCGGTCGCGGCGGTAGCCGAGGAAAACGGGGTCGGGACTCGCACTCGGGCGCATGGCAACCGCCCGAGCAGGTCCGCGCGTCGCGGAACGGCTCGGGGAACAAGGCACGCCTGCCCGGTGAGCAGGCGATCCCGGCGTATACCCCGTCGATCGCCGTGCGAAGCATCGACGGGCACCTGGTCCGCACCGGCGTCGAGGTCTACGCCTGGTACCGGCTGGCGCCCCAGCGGTGGTCGTTCCGCTCGGACTCGCAGCGGCGCGACCTGATCGCCGCCATCGCCGGCCAGTACGCCGAACTGCAGGGCCGCTGGCTGCACCTGCGCGTGACGAACCGCCCGTACCCGATCCGGATGTGGGCCGAGGCGCACGTCTACAACGCGCACGGCCGCCCGCAGGACGTCCCGGGCGCGTTGTCGTTCGACGACTACCTGATCGGCGAGCAGCAGCAGCTGATGGGCCGCTCGATGGCCGAAAAAGAGGTCTACCTGGGGGTCCAGGTGCAGACCCGGCGGATGGTCGACCGCGCGGTCGAGCGGGCCGCGCCGGTGCTGCGCAAGATCCTGCCCGAGGCCGTCGACGCCGAGCTGACCGCGCTGGAC